>NZ_QJKI01000016.1 GCF_003201855.1 Rivihabitans pingtungensis
CGCTTCCGGCGTTTGGCCAGAGCTTACGAGAAGCTGCCGCAGACGCTGGCTGGATTACATTACGTGGCGTTTGCCATGTTGATGCTGCCGCACCTTCCTGATGTTGTTGGGATGGTTCAGAACATGCTCTAGCAAACAAATATTGATGGTGTCATTGCTCACCAGGACATGACAAGATCGTATAACTACTAAATGCTTTTGCTCGCGTGCACAAAAAAACCGCCATCCGAAAAATATCCGGATGGCGGTTTTGCGCTCAGTGCGCCAGCAGGGCATCAGGCCTGATTCAGCACTTGCAGCATCTGGTGCATGATTTTCGGGTTGGCGGCCAGGATGTCGCCGGATTCCAGCCAGTTTTCATTGCCGTCCAGGTCGGTAACGATGCCGCCGGCTTCTTGCACCAGCAGCGCGCCAGCGGCGATGTCCCACGGGTTGAGGTTCATTTCCCAGTAGCCATCGGTGCGGCCGCAGGCCACATAGGCCAAGTCCAGCGCGGCCGAGCCTTCGCGGCGCACGCCAACAGTGCGCTGAATCATGGCTTTCAGTTGCGCCATGTCCAGGTCGAGTTTTTCGGTGTTGACGTGCGGGTGGCCGGTGGCCACCAGGCAATCGGCCAGCATGGTGCGCTTGCCAACGCGGATGCGGCGGTCGTTCAGGAAAGCGCCAGAGCCACGGCAGGCGGTGAACAGGTCATTGCGGCAGGGATCGTAGATCACGCCCAGGGTGAGCGCGCCACGCACGGTCAGCGCAATGCTGACGCAGTACTGCGGATAGCCGTGCAGATAGTTGGTGGTGCCATCCAGCGGATCGATGATCCACTCATATTCAGACTTCCCCATCCGGGAGGCGCCGGACTCCTCTGCTAGAATGGCGTGATCCGGGTAGGCCTCACGCAGGGTGTCGATGATCGTTTGCTCGGACGCGCGGTCAACCTCGCTGACAAAATCGTTCGGGCGTTTTTGCTCGGGACGCAAGATGTCGAGATTGTTGGACGCGCGCTGGATGACGCTGGCGGCGCGACGGGCGGCTTTGACCGCGATGGTGAGCATCGGATGCATGGATGGCCTTTCGATAGTGCGCGCGCCGACGCTGGCGAGTGATGGCCGACCCATTTAAGGCCGGCGCGCGCTGGAAGTCTGTTAATGAACAAAAAAACCCGAAACACTTTTCGGGTTTGGTAATGCTCTGCATTTTAATGTGATTTTTCCAATGATGAAACCCGAAGCAGCCTCTGCGCTGCAAAATATTCGCGTGGTGCTGGCCCGGCCGTCGCATCCTGGCAATATCGGCTCCGCCGCGCGCGCCATGAAAACCATGGGGCTGACCCGGCTGACGCTGGTGGCGCCACGGGAATTCCCCAGCACAGAGGCGGTGACGCTGGCCTCTGGCGCGGCGGATGTGCTGGAGCAGGCCACGCTGTGCGCCAGCCTGCAAGAAGCCTTGGCCGATGTCAGCGTGGCGGCGGCGCTGACCAGCCGCCGACGCGAAATCGCCACGCCGCTGCTCACCCCGCGCCAAGCGTGCCCATCGCTGCTGGCGCGCGCCGCCGCCGGCGAGCAGGTGGCGCTGGTGTTTGGCAACGAAACCTTTGGCTTGTCGATTGAGGAAGTCGAGCTGTGCAATGTGCTGGTGACCATTCCCGGCAATCCGGCGTATTTCTCGCTGAACTTGGCCCAGGCGGTGCAGGTGCTGGCTTATGAGCTGTTCAGCCACACCGGGCAAGATCTGGACGCCCTGCGCCCGGAAGTGGAATCCGCCACGCAACAGCAGGTGGAAGGATTTTACCAGCACCTGGAGCACACGCTGACGCATATCGGCTTTTTTGAGCGTCGCCCATCCGAGCGGCTGATGCGCCGCTTGCGCACGCTGTTTAACCGCAGCCAGCTGCAACGCGAGGAAATCGACATCCTGCGCGGCATGCTCAAGCAAATCGAGCGGCACGCGCCCGACCGCGCACAATGACGGCATCCGCAGATTTTCAGCACGCCGTGGTGCGCGATCTGGCCGAATTGCTGCTTGGCGCGGCGCCTTGGCACACCGGCTGCGAAATCCCGCGCGAGCGGCTGTTGGGAGCGCATGGTCTGGCCTTGCTGCGCCAGCTGGACGCAGACCCTGCGCCCTTGCTGGCGGCGCTGGGTCAAGGCCCGGCCAGCCGTCGGCTGGGGCGCTATGTTGAGGCGCTGTTATTGGCCTGGTGCCAGTTGGCGCCGCATTGCAGCGAGGTGCGCGCCAATCTGCCAGTGCGCGATGGTGGACGCACGCTGGGCGAGTTTGACCTCTTGCTACGGCTGGATGGCGAGCCCTGGCATGTGGAAGTGGCATGCAAATATTATCTGGTGGTCGGCCGTCAGGCGGTAGGGGCTGATCTGCACGACGCCTGGTTGCGCAAGTTTGCCAAGCTGGAGCAGCAGTTACGCCTGAGCCGGCATCCGCTGGCACAGGCTGTATTGCCTGCTGGCTGGCAGAATTGTCGGGTGGGTTCGCTGCTGCGCGGGCGATTTTTTCACCGTGATGCCCCTCTCGCCCCGGCGCCCTTGAATCCTTTGGCGCCAGCGGGCTGGTGGCGACCACTGACAGAGCCCTGGCCGGGTGAGCAAGATGCCTCGGTGCGCTACATGCATTTGCCGCGCCTGCGCTGGCTGGGGTCTGCTTGTGGCGGGCAGACCGGAGGCGATAGTGCGGCGAGTTTGCGTGCACAGCTGGCTGATTATGACAGTCCGCAGCAAATCGCCGTCCTGCAACAGGACGGCGATGGCGTGTGGCAAGAAGCCGGGCGGGGTTTTATTGTGCCGGGCAGCTGGCTGGAATCCGACATGCTGACGCTGGCAGAGGCCTGAGCGGTGCCGCTGCAGGCTCAGGGCTCGGCCTTGGCCTTGATCAGGGTGAGCACCAGTTCCGTGCCATGTTGGTAAAGCATCTGGGTGGCAGCAATAAAGTACGGCATCATGAAGTACAGTACGACAAAGCCAATGGTGATGGTCAGCGGAAAACCAAACGAGAACACATTGAACTGTGGTGCTGCACGGGTCATGACACCCATCGCCACGTTGGCAATCAACAGTGCTGCCATCACTGGCATCGACAGTAGCAGGCCCAAGGAAAATACCTGGATACCCCATTCAGCAAGCAGGCGGTAACTGATCCACGGCAGGCCATCCGCTGTAATTGGAAAGACCTTGAAGCTGTCAATCAGGGTGGACAGCATCAAGTGATGGCCGTTCATCGCCAAAAAGAGCAGGAGCACCAACAGTGACAACAGTCGCGATAAAGTGGGGACTTGACCGGAATGCTGTGGGTCAAAAAACATGGCAAAACCCAGGCCCATCTGTGAGCTGATGAAAAAGCCCGCCATTTCCACGGCAGTGAGCATCAAGCGCATCACATAGCCCATGGCCAGCCCGATCAGGACTTGATGAAGCAGGACCAATAGGCCGGCGCCGGAAATCACCGGGATGACCGGCATCGGCGGCAGCAGGGGCGAGATCATGATGGTCAACATGATGCCCATGATCACTTTGGCACGGCGTGGGATGCTATGTGAACTAAACAGCGGCTCAGCCATAAAAAAGCCGAGAATGCGGAATAATGGCCACAGGTACTGACTTAGCAAGGCAGAGATCTGGGCATCAGACAGATGCAAGGCAGCCGGAAACACGGTGTGTCTTTAACCTACGGCATTGGGAATGCTGGTAAACAGGCGGATGGTGTAATCCATCAGGGTGTTGATCATCCACGGGCCTGCCACCACCAGCACAACAAACATGGCCAGCAGTTTGGGGATGAAAGTCAGTGTCATTTCATTGATCTGTGTGGCAGCTTGCAGCACGCTGACCAGCAAGCCAACCAACAGCGCCACCCCCATGATGGGGGCCGACACGACGATCAACATAAACAAGGCATTCTGCACCAGATTGATCACATATTCCGGAGTCATATCGTCCTCGCTAACTGACGTAGAAACTTTGTACCAGAGACCCAAGCAGCAAGGTCCAGCCATCTACCAGCACGAACAGCATCAATTTGAATGGCAAGGCAATGGTGACGGGCGACACCATCATCATGCCCATGGCCATCAGGATGGAGGCTACCACCAAGTCAATGATCAAAAAGGGAATAAAGATCATAAAACCGATTTGGAAGGCGGTTTTCATCTCGCTGATGATAAAGGCCGGCGCCAAGGTTTTCATGCTGATGTCTTCTGGGCCGCGTGGCTTGGCGCTTTGCGAAACTTCAATGAAAAACTCCAGATCTTTTTCGCGGGTCTGGCGCATCATGAACTGCTTCATCGGCACTGAGCCCTTATCCAGCGCCTGCAGAAAATTGATCTTGTCTTCCGAGAAGGGCACCCAGGCTTCTTTGTATACCTTATCCAGCACCGGTCCCATGATGAACAGGGTAAGGAACAGCGACAGGCCAACAATCACCTGGTTGGGTGGCGACTGCATGGTGCCCAGCGCCTGACGCAACAAGGACAGTACGATCACCACCCGAGTGAACGAGGTCATCATCAGCAGTGCCGTGGGAATGAAGCTGAGCGAAGTGAGGAACAGCAGCATTTGCAGCGACAAGGAGTAATTGTTGCCACCGCCAGGAGCCGGCGTGCTGTTCATCATCGGCAGGCCTTCGGCCATGGCAGGCTCCACCCACAACATGCCGCTGACCAGCATACCCACCGCGGATAGTGCTAACACCAGCCAGAGGCCAGGGCGGCGCAGCCGCGTGTGTAAGCCGGAAATAAATGAGTGCAACTTCATGATGGTTTCTTTGGCAGGCTGATGCCGCGAGATTCTAGAAGAGTGCGCAGCTTGTCGGCAAACGCCCCGCGTGCCACCGGCACATCAGCTGGGACATCCTCTGGCTTGTCCAGTGTACACAGTAAGTTGACCGACTGTGCGGCTACACCGAGCACCAGCCATTTACCTTGCACCTCGACCACCACCACCCGCTCACGTTGGCCTACCATCACGCCAGAGACCACGCGCAGGCTGGCAGGGTTGCCAGTGAGCGCCATGGGATTGACCCGGCGTGCGAGCCAAGCCAGTCCCAGAATGACACCCAGCACCACGGCCATGGCCAGTACGGTTTGCAGCAATGTAGAAACCGGCGACAGTTCGACGCTGGTGGCCGCAGGTGCTACGGCAGCGGCCAAGGCCAGCCCCGGAAAAGCAAGCGCTGCCCAACAGGGCAGCGCGAGGAAGAGGGTGCGACGCACGGAGATCACACGCGTTATTTTTGCAAGCGGCGCAAGCGCTCGGACGGGGTGATGATATCGGTCAGGCGGATACCAAACTTGTCGTTGACCACCACCACTTCGCCCTGGGCAATCAGGCAGCCGTTGACCAGCACGTCCATCGGCTCACCAGCCAAGCCATCCAGTTCCACCACCGAACCCTGTGCCAGTTGCAGCAGATTGCGAATGGCGATCTTGGTGCGTCCCAACTCCACGGTCATGTTGACTGGAATATCCAGAATCATGTCCAGATTCTGGGCTGCGGCGTCACCTCCGGCACTCATGTCCATCGGCGTGCCAGCAAAATCCTGAAACAGATTGATGGCCGGCTGCGGGGTGGAAGATGCTGCCGGAGCGGGGGCGCTGGCAGGCGCTGCGGCTTCGGTGGCCGAAGCCTGTTCGGCCATGGCAGCCGCCCAATCATCCATGCTGACAGAGTTTTCAGTCGTCATTATTATTGCCCACTCAGATTAGGTTTGTTGAGCCGGAAATCACGGGGAATGGCCAGCTCGCTCATTTCTTGCGTCCCGGCCAAGATTTTCTCGACCTTCAATGCATACTGATTGTTGATGGTGCCGTAATGGCACTCTGCCACCGGGATACCGGAGACGGAAGCGTTGATGGTTTCGGGAATCTCCACCGAAATGACATCACCCTTCTTCAGGTTGAGGATCTGCCCCAGGGTGATCTGGGCTTCGGCCAGTGTGGCGACCAGATCCACTTCGGCAACCTGAACCTGCTTGGACAGCAGATTCACCCAGCGGTTATCCACTTCGGTACGGTCTGCTGCCATGGTGGAGGCGAGCAAATCGCGCAGTGGTTCCACCATCGAATACGGCATGCACACGTGGAAATCACCGCCACCAGCACCCAGTTCGATGCGGAATGTCACGGCCACCACCACTTCGGTCGGCGTAGCAATATTGGCAAACTGGGTGTTCATTTCCGAGCGCATGAACACGAACTCAATGGGGTATACCGGCTCCCAGGCTTTCTGGTATTCGGTAAATACCACGTCCAGCATGCGGCGGATGATGCGCTGTTCGGTCGGGGTGAAGTCACGGCCTTCCACACGGACATGGTAGCGGCCATCACTGCCGAACATATTGTCCACGACCAGAAACACCAGATCCGGATCGAAAATCAGCAGGCCGGTACCGCGCAGTGGTTTGACATGCACCAGATTCAGGTTGGTCGGCACCACCAGATTGCGGATGAATTCGCTGTACTTCTGCACGCGCACCGGACCCACCGAGATTTCAGCGTTGCGGCGAATGAAGTTGAACAGGCCGATCCGCAGGTTCCGGGCAAAACGCTCGTTGATGATTTCCAGTGTTGGCATCCGGCCGCGAACGATACGTTCCTGGCGACCGATGTCATAGGGCCGGACGGGGGCGATATGCGCGTCGTCGGCCTCGGATGTACCCGAGACCCCGCGCAGTAGCGCATCAACCTCGTCCTGGGAAAGAATGTCGTCAGCCATGCCTAGCCCCTATTATTGCTGAACAATAAACGAGGTGAACACCACACCAACAACCAGCGGGCGATCCGGGCTGGCACCGATGGTTTCATTGATGATCTTGCGGATCTGATTGCGAAGCTTGGCCTTGCCTTCAGCCGTGGCCAGTTCCTGCGAAGTTTTCGACGACAGCAGCATGATGATGGCGCTGCGCACCTTCGGATTGTAAGCCTTGACGATCTCACGCGAAGATTCTGCAGCCAGTTCGGTCTCCATCTCTACCTGCAGCATGCCGCCTTGCTCGCCGCTGAGGTTGATCACGAACGGTTCCATCTTTTCGAAGACCGGCAGAGTGCCCGGAGCCCCCAGCGTCGGCTCATCGCCGTGTTCCTTGTTTTTGTTCAGGAACAGATAGCCGACTGCGCCAGCGAGCAGGAGCAACAGCGCGACCAAGAGCGCCACGCCAATCATCAGCATGCGCTTGTTGCCAGGGGTTTTCTGGTTGGGTGCCACCGGAGTTGCCTTGCTTTGTGCCATGGTTACGACCTTGATGTTGATGGTGCTGTGCAGACAGCGAATTATTCTTCCAGATTTTCCCGGATAGTGCTGATTAATTTTTCTGGCGCAACATTAACACAATGCCGTGACGAACGCATGTCCTGGCATTTGATTGCGCCATTATGCCCGGTGTCCTGATGACGGAAAATCAGCGTGCAAACAGCCGCTGATCTCCCGTCGCAATCTGCCTCATGCGTAAATGCTGACTTCGTTGTTGGACACGGACTGGCTGGTGATGGCGCTATCGGGCAAGTTCATCAGTACAGCCTGATCCTGGCTGCCTGGAACATGGCCACTTTGCTGGCCGTGGCCAGACTGACCACCACCTTGCTGACCTTGCTGGGCAAACTGGGTATTGTCACGGAAGGCCTGACCTTGACCGGACGAAACCTGGGCATCTGCCAGGCGGATGCCGTTATCGGCCAGCATGGCACTGAGGCGCGGCATGCCTTGTTCCAGCGCCTGACGGGTTTCGGCTACGCCTGCCACAAAAGACACCTGAGCAGCGCCGTCGCTACCGATCTTCAGTGAAATTTCCACCGGGCCCATATCTGGCGGCGTGACTTGCAACTGGGCGGTTTCCAGCTTGGCGTTCATCATCACCACCACCTGCTGGCCCACATCATCGGTCCATTGTGGCTGGCCAACCGGGGTGGGGATGCTGACCACATGCTGTGGCGCGCCACGCTGAGCGCTGGGCACTGCCACCTGAATCTGACGGCCATCTGCGGCAACTGGAGCGGGAGTATCTGCAGCGGCCTGGGCGGCGGCTTCGCGCAAGGTCTGGGTAAAATCTGCCGCTTCCGGACGGGTTTTCTGGCCGGTGGCGGCAACTTCTGCCGGGGCTGCCGTCTGGCTACTGGCCTGCACTTCAGCGGACTTTCCCTCGCCTTGCTTCTGGCCCAAGGCATTGGCCAGCGCTTGCATACCGGGTTGAGCCTGAGGCTTGCCATCGCTGGTGTTCCCCTGCTCTGCGCCGGCCTGTGCGTTCAGGCGGCCATGGGTGGCAATGGCTGCCAGCAAAGCGGGATCTACGCCTGGGGTGCCCGTGCCAGCGCGGCTTTCACCTTCCTGACCGGTAACTGTCTTCTGAGTATTCAGCTGCTGTGCCAAGGCTTGCTGGACTTGTGGCAGCAAGGCTGCGGCGCCCAGCATGGCATTCAGGTCTGACTGACTTTGCTGTGGCTGATCTCCGGCTTTGGCGGCTTTCAGTTTGCGCGCCAGTGGCGACAGCGCAGCATCATCACCTAACAAGCCGGTCTTGGGGTCTGTCAACAAGGTATCGCCCAGTCCAGCCAGCAAGCTGGCGAACAGGTCGGAGGTATCACCCTGTGCGCCGGGCTGGCGAAACAGGGAAGTAGCAGCGTTAGCTGCCGTGGACTGGGAAGTCACTTTTATCGTCATTGCAGGCGCCCCTCTGGACAAGGTTTTGGCGTGATCAAGCAATTTGCATTCCAGAAACCTTTACGCAATTTTACGCACCATGTCACGGTGTAGCGTCAGATGCGGCTTCTGGACTCCCGGAAAATCCGGGCGGCAAATTCGTCGGTTTGTTTCTGCTCTCGCTTGGCTTCGCGCAAGCGAGCGCGTAGTTCTTCCTGTTCTTGCAGTTTTTCCAGTGCCTTGAGCTTCTTGCGCGCCTCTTGCCAGGCTGCAGTGGCTTTGTCATAGGCAATCTGGCTACTGTCCACTTCGCGGCGTTGCAGGTCGATGGCTTCCTGCAGGCGTTCGATGAACTGCTGGTAATCCACCCACTGGCCACTGCTCATGCCCTGTTCGCCACGGGCGATGCGGCGATGAAGATAATCAGCAAGAAACTGGGCCAGTTGTTGCAGGCGCTGTCTGGCGGTTTCCATGCGCTGGCGAGCGGCATTCATGGCATGCGCGGCATCGTCGCATTTTTCCGCCGCCAGGCGGATCAACAATTCATACTTGCTGACGGGCATGCACACATCCTGTGGGGTGATGCAGATGATGGATGGCACAAAGCCCAGCAGACCTTGATGTCATCACATCGTTACGATACTAGCACACTGTCGAGCAGTTGCCGGGTGTCGTCCAGGTCAAAGGATTCGTCCATGGCTTGCATCAGGAAAGCCTCCATGGTGGGGTGCAGACGGATGGCTTCGTCCAGCATGCGGTCAGAGCCGGAAACATAAGCCCCCACATTGATCAGATCACGGTTGCGCTGATAGCGCGAATACAGTTGCTTGAAGTTGCGTGCGGTGGTCAATTGC
The DNA here is from genome assembly GCF_003201855.1 of Rivihabitans pingtungensis. Taxonomy (GTDB): domain Bacteria; phylum Pseudomonadota; class Gammaproteobacteria; order Burkholderiales; family Aquaspirillaceae; genus Rivihabitans; species Rivihabitans pingtungensis. The sequence continues at coordinate 9,485 of NZ_QJKI01000016.1, forward strand.
TCTTTGCTGACCACATCCACCATCACCCGGCTGATTGATTGTTCAATGTCGATGGCGGGGTAGTGGCCGGCTTCCGCCAGATGGCGGGACAACACAAAGTGACCATCCAGAATGGCACGCGCCGAGTCGGCAATCGGGTCTTGCTGATCATCGCCCTCAGATAGTACGGTATAAAAACCCGTGATGGCACCGCCGTTGTCACCACAGCCGGCGCGTTCGATCAACTGCGGCAGTTTGGCAAACACCGATGGCGGATAGCCCTTGGTCACCGGAGGCTCGCCGATGGCCAAGGCAATCTCCCGCTGTGCCATGGCATAGCGAGTGACCGAATCCATCAGCAGCAGCACGGACAGACCCTGGTCGCGGAAATACTCGGCCAGTGCGGTCGCGTATGCCGCGCCGTGCAGACGCATCAGCGGCGGCGAGTCCGCAGGGGCAGCGACCACCACCGAGCGGGCCAAACCATCTTCGCCCAGAATATTTTCGATGAAATCCTTGACTTCTCGGCCCCGTTCGCCAATCAACCCGACCACCACCACATCTGCTTTGGTGAAGCGGGCCATCATACCCAAGAGCACACTCTTACCCACACCAGAGCCGGCAAACAGGCCCAGACGCTGGCCACGGCCAACCGTCAGCAAGCCATTGATGGCCTTGACGCCAACGTCCAGCACATCGCGCACAGGAGTACGGTCCAGCGGGTTGATTGGTTGGGCGTACAGCGGGTAATACGCGTCAGGATGAATCGGGCCCTGTCCATCCAGCGGTCGGCCCAGCGAGTCCAGAATACGGCCCAGCAAGCTGGCGCCTACCGGTACCTGACGGCCAAACGGACCATTGGCGTTCTGCGGTACGCCGTGGTGTTCGTATTGGGGCGGGTGATGCGATATCAGCGCAGACACCGGCGTGCCCGGTACCAGGCCATGGACATTGGTCACAGGCATCAGATACAGGCATTCACCGGAAAAACCGACTACTTCGGCTTCTACATGATGCTGTTCGTCGATTTCAATCACACAGGCGCTGCCCACCGGCAAACGCAGGCCAACAGCCTCCATGACCATGCCCGTGACGCGGGTCAGCCGGCCCTTGGGCTGCCAGAGCGCGGCCTCTTCAAGGGTGTGGCCGCATGCCTGGACATAAGCCAACCAGCGTTCAAGCGCTGACATCGCCATCGGCTCCCAAGGTGGCCATCAGGGCTTTCCAGCGGGTTTGCAGGGTCAGATCCAGACTGGCAGATGGCAATTCGATCAGGCAGCCACCGGACATCAGCGAGGCATCTTCCACAAATTGCCACTGAGTATCCGGGGTATTGGCAGGCAGGAAGGTCTTGAGTGCTTGCAGGTCGTTTGGATGGGCGCGCACGGTTGCGCGGGCCACTTCACCGGGAATGCTGTGCAGCGCCTGGCGAACCACGCTCAGCACGGCATCCGGCTTGCAGGCCAGATGATCATGCAGCAGTTTGCGCATGGCGTTGACGGCCAGATTAAGCAAGGCCGGCGCCATTTCGGCTTCCAGTTCGGTCAGATTGGCCTGAAAGGAGGCTTGCAAGTCGGCAAAAGCCTGAAGCTCTTGGGCAAACTGCTGGCTAGCGTGGGCAAATGCTTGCTGGTGACCGGCATCGGCGCCACGCGCCAAGCCTTCTGCATGACCGGCATCATAGCCGGCCTGATAGGCCTCCTGGTGAATGGCCTCCAGTTCGGCAGCGGTTGGCCATTGTGGTGCAGGCTCTGGTTCGGGTTCCGGCTCGCTGTCTTCCTGAAGGGCAATCTCCTCCCCCGTACCGGATTCGTCGAATCCTTCTACTGGCGCCAGCAGGGCAGAGGCCTCATCTGCATCCAGCTGCATTGAGGGTGGCAGGCTGTCATTGATGGCCTCGACGGGATCGGCAGCAAAACTGGAGTCGACAGCCTGGGCCGTGGGGTCGTCCACACCGGCAGCGGCCAGCAGTGCCCCCAGATCGACACTGGCGGGCAGCGTCACCTTGGGGGTCACGGCCGCAGCTACCCGCGCCAGGCGAGAATTGGGGGTGATCTGGCCAAACGAGGCGAATTGGAGGGTGGGCAGCGCCTGTCCCTGCAATTCACCGGCCGGAATGATCTTACTCGACAACGCCTTCTTCCCCGCTCTTGCCGGTTAGCACGATCTGACCATCGTCGGCGAGCTTGCGCACGATCTTGAGGATTTCCTTCTGTTCGGCTTCCACTTCGGACACCTTGACCGGGCCTTTGGCCTCGAAGTCGTCCTTGAGCATTTCTGCCGCCCGCGAAGACATGTTCTTGAAGATCTTGTCCTTGAGCTCCTGGCTGGTGCCCTTCAATGCAGTAATGAGCGATTCCGGCGAAATTTCGCGCAGGATGACCTGAATGGAACGGTTGTCCAGATCGCACAAATTTTCGAACACGAACATCTTGTCCTGAATGCGTTGCGCCAGCTCCGGGTCATATTCACGGATCGAGCCCAACGCCGAAGCCTCATAGGAACTGCCCATGAAGTTCAGGATTTCGGCAGTCATCTGCACACCACCGATGGCGCTCTTCTTGACACGGTCGGAACCGGACAACAGCTGAGTCAGCACGTCATTCAGTTCGCGGATGGCCTGCGGCTGCACGCCTTCCAGTGTGGCGATCCGCAGCAGCACGTCGTTACGCAGGCGCTCGGAGAAGTGCTGCATGATGGCGCTGGATTGATCCGGCTCCAGGTGCACCAGAATGGTAGAGATGATCTGCGGGTGTTCGTTGCGAATCAGGTCGGCAGCCGAAGAAGGATCCATCCACTTCAGGCTTTCGATGCCCGAGTTGTCATTGCCGGCAAAAATCTTGTCCAGCAAATTGGAGGCCTTGTCTTCGCCCAGTGCTTCCACCAGCACCTGACGCAGGTATTCATCTGCAGCACCAATCGACGCACGCATCTTGGCCTCGTCGCGGAACAGCTGAATCGACGTGGCGATCTCGTCAATGCTCAGATTGGTGATCTGAGTCATGTTGGTACTGATTTTTTGTACTTCTTTCGGGCCCAGGTATTTGAACACCTCGACCGCATCCTGCTGGCCAATGCTGAACAGCAGGACTGCGCTACGGCGCACGCCGGCATCACTCATCGCTGATCCATTCCTTGATAATCTGGGCAGCCATGCGCGGATCGTTGCGGATGATCTCGCGGGCGGCTTCCAGGTTGGCGGCGTATTCGCGACGCTGCATTTCTACTTCGTCCACGACTTCGTCGCCTTCTTCGCCTTCGCCCTCGCCACCTTCGATGGCCGGGCCGTCCGGATATTCTTCCTCCGGTACCGGCGGGTTGATCACTTCACGCACGATCGGGCGGATGATGCCGAAGATCAGGTACAGCAACACCAGCAGCAGCAGGCCCCACTTGGCGATGTCGAAAATATTTTCGGTGATAAAGTCGATGGCGCGCTGTTCCAGGGCCGGACGGGCGGTGTTATCAGCAAAAGCCGCATTGACCACATTCAGCGTATCACCACGGGCAGGGTTATAACCCATGGCCTCACGCACCAGATTATTGATCTGGCCAAGCTCTTGCTGCGTCAGCGGCACAAACTTGCTTTCGCCGTTGTTGTCCACTTTTTTCTTGTAGTTGACGACTACAGCAGCCGACACGCGCTTGATCATGCCGACAGGCATCTTGACGTGCTGAATGGTGCGGTCGACTTCATAGTTGACCGTAGAGTCCTTTTTGGTGCTCTTGTCAGGTGTGGCCTGGCCCGTGGTGCTTACACCAGCCTGGGTACCAGCCGGCAAGGTGATCGGTGCAGCGGCAGCATTAGGCGGCTGATTGGACAATGCGCCCGGTACACCGCCCGGCCCCAGCGGCTCGCGCTCGGTGCTCTCGTGCATCTGCTGGCTGCGAATGGCGGCAGCATTGGGTGGAGAATTGGGCGTGTAGTTTTCCGAGGTTTGCTCGCGTTGCGAGAAATCCAGTTCGGCGGTGACTTCAGCGCGGGCATTGCCCTTGCCAAAAATCGGTTCAAGAATGGTTTCGATGCGCTTGATATAGGTCTGCTCGATTTCCTTGACGTAATTGAGCTGACGCTGATCCAGGCCGTTCTGGTTTTGCTGGTTGAGTTCCCCCATCGTCGACAGCATATTGCCTTCTTGGTCGACGATGGTGATATTGCGCGGCGGCAAGCCGGGGACGGCGGACGCCACCAGATTCATGATGCCATGAATCTGCGTAGGGTCGATCAGCCGGCCGGAATTGAGGTTGAGCACCACCGAGGCGGTGGGTTTTTGCTGCTCGCGCAAGAATACGCTGTTCTTGGGAATGGCCAAATGCACGCGCGCCGACTCCACTGCACTCAGAGCCTGAATGGTGCGGGCAAGTTCGCCTTCGATTGAGCGCTGATAGTTGACCTGTTCGGCGAACTGGCTGATGCCGAACTTCTGGTTGTCCATCAGCTCAAAACCCACACCACTGGCTTTGGGCAGACCTTGCGTAGCCAGCTTGAGCCGGGTTTCGTAGACCTTTTCTGCAGGCACGGCGATGGTGCCCCCTGACGACAACTCGTAGGGAACGTTCATCTGCTGCAAGGCAGTGGTGATTTGCCCGCCGTCCTTGTCAGACACATTGCTGAACAGGACTTTCCAGGTGGGCTCACGCATCCACAGAGCGGTGCCGATGACCAGTGCCGCGACCGCCGCAATGCCAACATAGAGCAGGCTCTTCTTGTTGGTCGGAAGATCCCGGAAACGCTCCATGCTCTCGCGGACACGATTCTGTTTCAGGTTATTGCCTTGTTCTGCAATCTCTGCCATAAAAATCTACATGTAGTTGCCACCCGCAGTGGGTGGAAAAGCCACTGTGCGCTTGCACTGACTTGGAAACAGCCTGCCCATCCGGGCGGGCAGCCGGTGCTTACACTTGCGTGTTCATGATTTCCTGGTATGCAGTCACCAGCTTGTTACGTACCTGGACCATGGTCTGGAACGACAGGCTGGCTTTTTGCAAGGAAATCATCACATCGTGCAGATTCACGCTTTCGTCACCCAGCTCGAAGCGCTTTTGCAGATCCTGTGAGGTTTGCTGAACGGTGTTGACTTGCTCAATCGACGAGCGCAGCACTTCCGCAAAGTCCACGCTGGGCGGCGTGCTGACCACGGGTTCCGGCGCACGGCCACCAGCCAGGGCCGAGACGCCGCGCATTTCACCCAAAACCTGATCAATGCCTTGTACAGACATGCTGTTCTCCTGACATTTGATGAGTCGGCAGAACTTCTGCCGTATGTTGTTCTTGCGCTCCGGCCGGAGCGGTTTCTTCTTCGCGATAACGCTGCAACTTGTAGCGCAGGGTACGTTCGCTGATGCCCAGTTTTTCGGCAGCCAGCTTGCGTACCCCGTTGACGGCAGCGAGCGTATCCAGGATGTGCCGTTTTTCCAGCACATACATACTGGCGTCGTCGTCCGCTGCGGCATGGGCCGCATGGTCTTGCCGGGGCGGCGGTGTAATCACCGGCTCGGCAGGCTGGCTATCGGATGGCAGCATCAGATCCTGAGGCAGGATGCTGTCTCCGGACGACAGAATCAGCGCCCGCTGTATGACATTTTCCAGCTCACGGATGTTACCGTCCCACCGATAGGCCGTCAAATCCTCAATAGCCGCCGGGGATAAGCCTGGTGCGGATTGCCGCTTGTGCGTCGGGGCATATTTTTCCAGGAAATGACGTGCCAGCGGCACGATATCACCCTTGCGCTGACGTAAGGCAGGAATAGCCAGCGGAAATACATTCACCCGGAAGAATAAATCCTCGCGGAATGCGCCTTTTTTGACTTCTTCTGCCAAGTTGCGGTTGGTGGTGCAAATCACCCGTACGTCCAGTTTTACCGTACGCGAACCGCCTACCCGCTCCAGCTCGCGCTCCTGCAGCACACGCAGCAGTTTGGCTTGCAGGGTCAATGGCATTTCTGAAACTTCGTCCAGTAACAGCGTACCACCCTGCGCTTGTTCAAATTTGCCGGCAAATGCGCTGCTGGCCCCGGTGAATGCCCCTTTTTCGTGACCGAACAAGGTGGATTCCAGCAGGTTTTCCGGGATGGCTGCACAGTTCACCGCCACAAATGGCGCGTCGGCCCGCATCGAGTGACGATGCAGAAAACGTGCCACCACTTCTTTGCCGACTCCACTTTCGCCATTGAGCAGTACGGTGGCGTCGGTGACGGCGACCCGTGATGCCAGGCGCAGCACGTCCTGCATCGATGGGTCGTGAGCTATCAGCTCATGGCTATCGTTACAGCGCGGCTTGAGAATGTGTTTTTCCACTTCAGCAGTCAACACGTCCGGTTCGAACGGTTTGAGCAGATAGTGCGAGGCGCCATTGCGCAGTAATTCAATAGCGCGCTCAATCACACCATAGGCGGTCATCAGAATGAAGGGAATGCCTGGGTAGCGCTGGCGGATTTCTGCAAATAGCTGATAACCATCCATCGGCTGCATCTGCGCATCGGACAGCACCAGCCCGACCAGCTCCTGCTTCAGGCAGGCCAGGGCCGACTGGCCATCACGGGCTTCCAGTGTAGAAAAGCCGGCCAGATTAAGAGTGTCCACAATCGCTTCGCGCAGGTCGGCATCATCCTCGACCACCAGCACAGGAAGCGCGTTGTGCGCCAAATTGCGCATGCCAGAATTCTCCATCCGCGTCAGTTGGCTTTTCAGCCAGAAATTCACATAAGTTTACTTAATGTTGCCGCTCATGAATACGCTTTTCACATAGCGAGGTCAAGCGCGCCGCAATCTGGTTCAGCGGTAATACTTCGTGCGCACCACCCAAGGCAATAGCTTCTTTGGGCATGCCAAATACCACACAACTGGCTTCGTCCTGGGCCAAATTATAGGCGCCGCATTGTTTCATTTCGGCCATGCCACGCGCGCCATCGCGGCCCATACCGGTCAGGATCACCCCAATTGCTGAGCGGCCCAGCACATTGGCGGCCGAGCGGAACAGCACATCCACCGATGGCCGATGGCGGTTGACTTCAGGGGCATCAGACAGTCTCAGCGTCAGCGTATTGCCGGATGGGGACAGCAGCACATGAGAGTGCCCAGGGGCAATATAGGCACAGCCGGGCTTGAGTACATCGCCCTGCTCGGCTTCCTTGACGTGCAGGCGGGCCAGGCTGTCGAGCCGGTTGGCAAATGAACGAGTGAACATTTCCGGCATGTGCTGCACCACCACAATCGGCGGCATGTTGTCCGGCAACTGGCACAGCACTGTCTTGAGCGCCTCGGTGCCGCCAGTCGATGCGCCGATCACCACCACGGGCGAGCTACCAAAGCGGCGCTCGCCAGGCGTGAACGGCAGCACCACATCTGCCGTATGGCTGGGGGTCAGGGTAAAGCTGGCTGGCAGGCGCGGCGCGCTGGCGGTCATGACGACAACCCTCCTTGCCAGGAGCGCAGAAATTCCAGCAGGGCTTCGCTGTCCAGCGGCTTGCTGATCCAGTAGCCTTGCGCCTGATCGCATCCCTGTTCGCGCAGGAAATCCCATTGCTGCCGGGTTTCCACTCCTTCGGCCACCACATGCAGACGCAGGTTGTGGCCCAGATGAATGATGGCGGTGGTGATGGCCGCGTCATCCGGATTGGTGGTGATATCGCAGACAAAAGAGCGGTCGATCTTCAACCGGTCAATCGGAAAGCGTTTCAGATAAGACAGGCTGGAATAGCCGGTGCCAAAGTCGTCAATTGACAAGATCAACCCCATTTCTTTGAGTTCGCGCAGGCTGGCAATCACCTGGTCGGCAGCCCCCATCACCAGGCTTTCGGTGACTTCCAGCTCCAGCCGGTTGGCTGGCAGACCACTGTACGCCAGGGCCCGCGCCACACAATCCCGCACACCGGCACGGAACTGGTTGGCGGACAGATTTACCGCTACCGGCACATCCGCCAGCCCAAGTTCACGCCAGCGCTGGGCTTCCCGGCAGGCTTCCAGCATGACCCACTCACCAATCGCAACAATCATGCCGGTATCTTCTGCCACCGGGATGAATTTGCTGGGGGCGACCAGGCCCAACGAAGGGTGCTGCCAGCGCACCAAGGCTTCCATGCCCACCAGTTGACCAGTGCGCATGTCGATTTGCGGCTGGTAGTGCAGACGGAACTCGTGACGCCCCAGTGCTCGGCGCAGGCTATGTTCTAATTGTAGGAACTCCGCCGCACGAGCATTAAGCGATTCAGTAAAAAATTGCACATTGTCACGCCCTTCGGCCTTGGCGTGATGCAAGGCAGCGTCGGCGCGACGCAACAGTTCGTCGGCATTGTCACCATCTTGTGGAAACACGCTGATGCCGATCGAGGCCGTCAGCACCAGCTCGGTGCCATCCAGCCACATCGGTCGCGCCAGCGCCTCGCGCACCAGGCTGGCGCGGCGCGCCAGTTCAGTAGCGTGATCCACATTGGCCAGCACCAGCACGAATTCATCGCCGCCGTGGCGGCAAAGCAAATCTTCGCGGCCGATGCAGCCTTGCAGGCGGGTGGCCACCTGGCGCAGAATTTCATCGCTGGCCCGATGGCCAAAGGTATCGGCAATGTTCTTGAAGCGGTCCAGGTCGATGAACAGCACACCCAGAATCGAGTCTGCATAGCGATGGCCGGCCAGCATGTCAGGCAGGCGTTGTTGCAGCAGTGCGCGGCTGGGCAGGTCGGTCAGACTGTCAAAATTGACCAGTTGCTGCACGCGTGCCTCGGCGCTCTTGCGCGCACTGATATCAGCAAACATGCCGATGTAATGACTGATGGCGCCATCGTTTTCGCGCACGGCGGTCAGCGAAGCCCATTGCGGATAATCCTCACCCTCGGCATTCACGCCCCAGGCCTCGCCATGCCAGCCGCCTTCACGCGCCGCTGTGCGCCAGATGTCGCGATAAAACATGGCATCATGACGTGGGGAGCTTAAGCAACGCACGGATTGGCCCACGACCGCCACAGCGTCCAGGCCGGTCAGTGTGCAAAAGGCCGGATTGACCGTCAGCATGCGTCGCTCGGCATCGGTAATGAACACGGCTTCGCGGCTGGATTCAAACACTGAGGCGGCCAGACGCAACTGTGCCTGAGCCTGCCGGCGGGCGGTGACATCCTGTAGCGAGCCAAATACCCGAATGACTTCACCCCGGCTATTGCGCTCACCGCGCGCCTGCAAAGCCAGGGCTTGTGTGCGGCCATCCCGGCCGCCTACTTCAACCACCAGGGCAAATTCAGCCCGTACACCAGCGGTGACGTCAGCCAGGCCTGCCGACAGCTGGGCCCATTGCGCTGCCGGCATGCGTGATGACCACTGCTGGAAAGTTTGCGCGGGCAAATCGGCCGGCACCCCCAGCAGACAGAACATTTCCTCAGTCCAGAACACTTCCTGGCGCTGGCAGTCGATTTCCCAGCCGCCGATATGCGCCGCACGCTGGGTCTGAGCCAACAGCAATGCCTGGCGGGCGGAATCGGTCAGATCGCGCACTGTGACCACCACGCCATGCGCGGGAGAGCCGGCCTGGCCGCAAGGGTCGTAGTGAACATCAACAAAACGCCGGCCCAGCGCCGGATAATGCATCCAGCGCTGAAAATGCATGGCTTCACCGGCCAGCGCACGCGCCAGGTCGTGGCTGAGCTCATCAAAGACCACCAGCCCGAACACCGTGGCCATGGGGCGACCGACCACCTGTTCCGGGGTCAGGCCAAAGCGGGTGGTCATGGCCGGATTGGCCAGCACGATGCGACAGTCGGCATCGACAAAGTACATGGCGTCCGAACTGGTGGCGACAATATGCTCATAGCGGCGCAGCATGGCTTCGTCGGCCTTGCGGGCGCTGATGTCGCTGAGTACCCCGCGCACATGTCGTGGTGCGCCCAGACCATCACGCTCCAGCAATTGGCCGCGGATCAGCATCCAGCGCTCCTGGCCATCGCCGCCACGTACGCGGCATTCATGGCGCAGCCAACCATCTGCTGAATGCCAGCAGGCATTCAGTGCCAGTTGCAATGCCGACAGGTCATCGGGGTGAATACGCTGATTCAGCTCTGCCAGCGGGTCTGCGGGCATGCGCGACAGGCCAAGCAATGTGCACAGCTGGGTGGAGCATTCCAGCCGACGGGCCGCCACCCACCAGTCAAATACCACGTCGCCGACCGCTTGCTGCCAGTCAGGCAGGTCGGTGGCGTGTGCAAGCTCGCGTGGTGTCATGGCTTGCCTCCGGCTGCGGGGGGATACCAGGCATCCAGTGCGGCGGCCAGTGCGGTTTCCAGCATGGCAACCATCTCGGTAAACCCCTGGGCGCCGCCGTAGTAAGGATCAGGCACATCACCGCCCCCTGCCCAGTCACGCATCAGGCGCAATTTGTCCTGCCACTGGACAGGACAGCAGCGGCGCAGTTCGGCCAGGTTTTGTGCGTCAGCGGCCAGAATCCAGTCAAAGCGGGCAAAATCATCCGCCAATACCTGACGTGCACGCATGCCGTCCAAGGTATAGCCCGCAGCCTGTGCCGCCTGGCGTGCGCGTGCGTCGGGGGCTTCGCCCGTGTGATAAGCATGGGTGCCGGCAGAGTCAACCTGCACATCGTGTTCCAGCCCGCGGGCGCGCAGTTGCGCGCGCAAAATCGCTTCGGCGGTCGGTGAGCGGCAAATATTGCCCATGCACACCAGCAGAATGCCTTGATTCGCTGTGCTCATGTGTCCTCCTTTACAACGCATTGGCCGACCGCCTCAGCACAAATGCGTATTCATTGTAATATCATTGCCAGAATATAGCATAGTCATAATCCGCGCCCTGGCTTGACTGTCTTTATCTGCCTACCTGCCAGTAGGTGTCATCCGCCAGACAAGCAGCCACACTATGGCTGTCTGGCTGACGCCTGACGCTTTCCAGCAGCGGGCGCGCGGCCGGAAACGCCTGCGCCACCAGCGCCAGCCATTGCTTGAGCCGGGCCTGTGGGTAGGCGCCATCGGCGTATGCTTGCAACAGGCCCCAGAACTGTGTCACCACCAAGCGCATGCCCGGCCAGTCCAGCACTACCTCGGGGCGGCCGCTTGCCCAGCTGGCAATCTGTCCGGCCAGATCGGGGCGGGCCACCAGACCACGGCCCAGCATCAGGTCCTGGCTGCCACTGATCTCCAGGCAGCGCTGGGCATCCTGAAGTGTCCAGATTTCACCATTGGCCACTACATTCACCGTCACGGCCTCACGGATACGGGCAATCCAGTCCCAATGAGCGGGCGGGCGATAGCCTTCGGTTTTGGTGCGGGCGTGCACCACAATCTCGGCGGCACCCGCTGTGGCCAGGGCCTGGGCACAATCCAGTGCAAGGGCGGTGTCATCGTAGCCCAGCCGCATCTTGGCCGTCACCGGCACCTGGGCTGGCGTGGCAGCGCGCACTGCCCGCACAATGGCATGCAAGAGCTCTGGCTCGCGCAACAAGACGGCGCCGCCACGATGACGGTTGACGGTGGGCGCCGGGCAGCCAAAATTCAGATCTACCGCCGGGGCGCCCAGCTCTGCCGCCCGGGCCGCGTTGTCGGCCAGGCAAGCAGAGTCTGAGCCCAGCAATTGCACGCTGACCGGCACGCCGGACGGCGTGTATCCACCGTGATGCAGCTCCGGGCACAGGCGGTAAAAAGTACGGGCAGGCAACAAGGCGTGGGTGACGCGGACAAACTCGGTGACACAGGCATCCACGCCGCCCATGCTGGTCAGCAGGGCGCGCATGGGGGCATCAACCAGTCCCTGCATTGGAGCAAGCAAGATTCTCATGACACACATGCTGGCGCCGCCGTCGCAAGACGGACATGCGCACAAGAAAAGAAGCGGATTGTACTCGCCAGCCAGACAAAATACCGACCACCATCATGCAGATTTTTCATATTGACCAGTTTGTGCTGCCCTTGCCTGCCGGGCACCGTTTTCCGATGGAAAAGTACGCCATGTTGCGCCATGCCGTGGCGGCATTTGCGGGCGAGCTATTGTGCGTGCCAGATGCCGCGCATGCCGATGAACTGGTGCTGGCCCATGATCCCGACTATATTACTCAAGTATTCAGCGGCGAGTTGCCGGCAGCAGCCCAGCGCGAAATCGGTTTTCCCTGGTCACCTGGGCTGGTGGAGCGCAGCCGACGTTCGGTGGGCGCCACCATTGCAGCATGTCGCAGCGCGCTGTGGTCGGGCTGCGGCGTTAACCTGGCGGGCGGCACCCATCATGCAGCTTACGCGCGCGGCAGTGGGTTTTGCGTATTCAACGACATCGTGACTGCGGTGCGGGTCATGCAGCGTGAAGGCCGCATCCGTCGTGCTCTGGTGGTGGATCTGGACGTGCACCAGGGCAATGGCACGGCGGCACTGTGTGAGGGGGATGCCAGTATTTACACATTCTCCATGCATGGGGCTGGAAATTTTCCGTTTCGCAAACATCCGAGCGACTGGGATATCGAATTTCCCGATGGAACCGGCGACGAGCCTTATCTGGCCGCTTTGGCCTGTGCCCTGCCAGCATTATTTACCCGTGCCCGCCCGGATTTGCTGGTGTATCTGGCCGGGGCGGATCCATTAGCCAGCGATCGTCTGGGCAAGTTGAATCTTAGCCAGGCTGGTCTGGCTGCCCGTGACGCCATGGTGCTGGATGCGTGTGACGCGCAGGGCATGCCGGTGGCGTTATGCATGGGGGGCGGGTATGCCCAGCCAATTTCCGACACGGTGGCTGTACAAACAGAAACAGTGCGGGAAACTGTCCGCCGCTATGCTGGCGCAAGGTAATTGGAATTTTTTTAAAAAAAAGCTGGAAATTTTCCGCTAAACCCCATATACCGTACTCAGTAGCTGCACTAAGTATTTCTACGTACAGGATGTGATGATGACTGCACTCGAACAGACCCCACTGGCAACGGCCACCCTGGCGGGTGGGTGTTTCTGGTGTCTGGAAGCGGTATTTACCCGCTTGCGTGGGGTGCATGACGTTCGCTCGGGGTATACCGGTGGGTACACACCCAATCCGACTTATGCCGAGGTGTGCGAGGGCCATAGCGGACATGCTGAAGCCGTGCGCATTACGTTTGACGAAAATCTCATTGCATTCAGTACATTGCTGGAAGTGTTCTTTGCCGTGCATGATCCGACCACGTTAAATCGGCAAGGGCACGACATTGGCACGCAGTATCGCTCGGCGATTTTCTGCCATGACGCGCGGCAGCGCGCCCAAGCAGAAAGCCTCATGGCCGAGCTGGCACACGCCGGCCACTGGCCAGACCCGATCGTCACGCAAGTGGTGGATGCGGGGGTGTTTTATCCGGCAGAGATGGCGCACTACCGCTACTTTGACCAGCATCCGGGGCAGCCGTATTGCCGCGCGGTGGTTGGGCCAAAAGTTGCGAAATTACAACAGTATTTTATTCACCTGGTAAAGGAAACATCCGGCACATGATTGTGGCCCTTACTGGCCTGCGGTTCCGATACCGTGCGCAGGCTTGGTAACAGGCAATACACGCAGGCTTGCCTTGTGTGATGATATTGGGTAAGATGTGAAGTTCTATGGCGGGTCTCCCCGCATTGCAAGGTGGTGAACCTGGTCAGGTCCGGAAGGAAGCAGCCACAGCCGCTTATTGCAAGTGCCGGGGGTCAGGCTCGCCACCCCTTCCCCTCTGATTTACCCTCCCCTCTCATCATCACTGCGATGGCCCAGATTGGCGCGTTGTGGTTTTTACCCAACTTTATTTCGCCATTCCGTTGTCGTCCGCACAAGGCACGGTAAAATACTACGTGGAAGTACGTAGAACTTTTGCCTCAATGCATGGTCAATCACACACTATGTGTTTGGAATTTTTCCAGATTTGACTTATAACCTTAGTGCGGGGCGTACGCTGCCATTACGACGAGAGGAAACGTTATGAAACTGTTTGAAAAAATCCCTAACCCACGGGAAATCCGCCGCAAGCTCGGCCTGAACCAACAAGAATTCTGGAGCAAGATTGGCGTCACCCAATCCGGCGGCTCCCGCTATGAATCCGGTCGCAACATGCCCAAACCGGTGCGTGAATTGCTGCGTCTGGTGCATATCGAGCAAGTGGATCTGTCCAAGGTGAAGCGCGAAGATTTTGAAATCATCGAGTACCTCAAGGACACCCACCCGGATTTGTACAAGAGCCTGCGCAAAGCTGTCAAAGCCCAGGCTGAAATGCAAACCGACCCGGTTGCCCAGGCCTGAGCCTGAAAAATCCTCACTGCAAGCGGCACGCTTGCGCGCCACGCAGGGGCAAGCGGCATGATTCTCATGCCGAGCTGCGTCGCCGTGAACCACCGCTTGTTGCGACTGTCTTCACGGCGCTGGATGGTTTGTCATGGTTGGCCCCATGACAAACCATCCCGTTGCCCGACAGCTGCACCCATCACGCCATCCCCCGCCTGGCAGCGAACGGATGGCGTGATGCTTTTGGCGCCAGCCAAAAAAACACCCCCGTTGCGCATCGGCCAGCAGCCTGATGCGCAACGGGGGGGTTTATCTTCGCCCTTACATCACCGCCGGCGGCGCGTCTGCATCCGGCGTCTCATCCGAGCGCACCAGCAACACCGGCACATTGGCGCGGCGCATGATACCTTCGGCCACACTGCCCATCAGCAGGTGCATCAAGCCCGAAAAGCCATGGGTGCCCATCACGATCAGTTCGGCCTGTTCTTTTTCTGCTTCACCGACCAATACCTCGGCCATTTTGTCGCCCCAACTTTCCAGCAGCACGGCGCTGCATGGCAAGCCAGCGGCCTCAACGGCTTCGCGCGCCTGATTCAGCACCGCCTCGCCGGTAGCCTTGATATTCTTCTGCAACTCGGAAGCATCCAGAAACTCCGTGCCACCCCAGCCAAACTGGGCCAGATCAACCACATGGGCCAGCAGCAGCGTTGCCCCGGTGTGCTGGGCCAGCTTGATGGCCTCATCCAGCGCGCGGCGCGAAGTACTGCTATCGTCCACCGGGACAAAAATCCGTTGATACATGACATGCTCCTTGAAATTGGCAAATGCCGCGCGCCAGACCAAGCGATATTCCCGCCCGTCTGCGCCGGCCTGCGCCGCCAGCGGGCGCCAGAATCGGACCCAAAGCCGCACAGTTGAGTTCAGTCTAGCAAAGCCGGCCTGCGTGCTGTTGATTTAGCACAAGCCCACGCATACACTCGATGCTGTTTTGATTCTGTATATAGAAATGGAGCGCGCCTTGGCCCGCGTCAAACTGACCCTGCCGGACGCCTGGCAATTCGACACCACCGTCACCGTGCGTATCGGCGACATCAACTACGGCGGCCATCTTGGCAACGACGCCGTGTTGTCGCTGGTGCACGAAGCCCGTCTGCAATATTTCAAATCGCTGGGTTACAGCGAAATCGACATCGAAGGCATCGGCATTGTGCTGGCCGACGCCGTGGTGGTGTACCGCGCCGAGGCCTTTCATGGCGACGCCCTGCGCGTGCGCGTGGGCCTGGGCGACTTCAACGCCTACGGCTTTGACATGTTTTACCACCTGGAAAACCCCGCTGCCGACAAAGAAATCGCCCGCGTCAAAACCGGCATCGTGTTTTTTGATTATCAAACCCGCAAGATCGCCCCGATTCCGGCGGCGTTCATCCAACGCGCCGGGCTCGCCGAGCTTGTCGCCGCAGCTGCAAAGGAGTCCGCATGAAACGTTACGCCCCCAATAGCCCGCAGGCGATTGCCCGCATCCTGTGCATGTTCATGATGGGCGACGGTGTGATGGACCCGCGCGAGCTCGACAGCTTTGACCGCCTGGATCTGCTCTCCCTGCTGGGTCTGGAGCGCAAGGCCTTTCTGGCCCTGTTCCACGACTACTGCAACGACATCAGCGACGAAGCCGAGCCGGACGGCAGCATCCACCTGGTGGACCGCGCCCGCGCCGACCTGGTGCTGGATGAAGTCACCGACCACCAAAAGCGCCTGCTCACCTGCGCGATTGCGCTGGACCTGTGCAAGGCCGACGACACCATCAGCGAGCCGGAAATGGCCCTGCTGCAATACATGATGGCCAAATGGCACATCACGCTGGACACCCTGGAAGAACAGTTCATCCGCCAATGAGCCACACCCTGTTTGAAGGCAGCGACCACTACGTCGCCACCGCCGACCTGATGATGGCGGTGAACGCCGCCATCACCCTGCAACGCCCGCTACTGGTCAAGGGCGAGCCTGGCACCGGCAAAACCATGCTGGCCGAGGAAATCGCCCGTGCGCTTGGCCGTGAGCTGATTGTCTGGCCGATCAAGTCCACCACCAAGGCGCAGCAAGGCCTGTATGAGTACGACGCCGTCTCGCGGCTGCGCGACGCCCAACTGGGCGAGGCGCGCAGCCAGGAGGTAGGCCACTACATCATCAAGGGCAAGCTGTGGGAGGCGTTTGACGCCGAACAGGCGCCGGTGCTGCTGATCGACGAAATCGACAAGGCGGACATTGAGTTTCCCAACGACCTGTTGCGCGAACTCGACCAGATGGAATTTTACGTCTACGAAACCCGCCAGCAGGTGCGCGCCCGTCAGCGGCCGATCATCCTGATCACCAGCAACAACGAAAAAGAACTGCCCGACGCGTTTTTGCGCCGCTGTTTCTTTCATTACATCCGCTTTCCCGACGCCGACACCCTGCGCCAGATCGTGCAGGTGCACTACCCCGACCTGCGCGAGCAGCTGATTGGCGAGGCGCTGGAGGTGTTTCTGGCCGTGCGCGAGCTGCCCGGCCTGAAGAAAAAACCTTCCACCTCCGAGCTGCTGGACTGGCTGCGCCTGCTGGCCGACGAACGGCTGACGCCAGGCGAAGCGCCGCTGGCCGCCAGTCTGAGGGGCGCCAGCGCGCCGCCGCATGCCGGCGCGCTGCTGAAAAACGAGCAAGACCAGCATTTGCTGGAGCGCTTGATTGGCCTGGTGAAAAACCGCCGCTGATCGGTTGGCTCAATTTCGCCAGCAAAATGGCCCACCAGACAGCCGTCGGTGGGCCATTTTGCTGGCCGGCGACCCCACGAGAGCCTGCTACACTATTGCCTGCCGAATATCAGGAGAGCCGCCATGATCATCCGTTCCGCCTTGCTTGCCGTCTGCTGTTTGCCGCTGCTGGCGCACGCCGCCGCGCCGGCAGATGGCGTGTATGTCACCGAACGCGGCTGGGGCGTACTCAGCGTCAAGGCCGGCGCGTTCAAACTGGATACGATGGGCAGCAATGCACATACCTGCCAGGTGGAAGGCAAGCTGAACGCCCAGGGCGTGTCACGGCCAGATACGGCCGGCAGTGACGAGCGCTGCGAGCTGCGCCTGAGCCGTGAGGGCGCAGGGGTGAACGTGGCCAGCACGCCTGGCTGCCGCTATTTTTGCGGCATGCGCGCCGGACTGGATGGGCTGTACCTGAAGCCGGCCGCTGGCTGCGAGCCGGCACAGCTGCGCCGCCAGCGCGCGCTGTTCAAGCAGCAATACGACCGCAAGGACTACACCGGCGCAGTGGCCACCCTGGCCCCGCTGCTCAGCCAATGCCAGCGCACGCTGGACTGGCTGGGTGAGCCCTGGCTGCGCAATGATCTGGCGCTGGCGCAGCTGCGCGCAGGCGACGCCGCCGCCTGCCGCGCCACCCTGGCGCCGCTGGCCGCCGACGCCGCGCGCAGCGATGAGGCCATCCGCAACGACTACCCGCCCAGCGACGCCGACGCCTACTTAAGCGTGCTGAAAGCCACGCGCACCAACCTCAAGCTGTGCCGTTGAGTCCTGCGCCGTCTGCTAGAGCCGTGCACAAAACCCCGCACAACGCGTGGCTGCGCGGGATTTTGTGAGCAACGCTCAGCTCAGCACATACTTGAGCACAAACACCGAGGCAATCAGCGCCACCGGCCAGCCAATCTGCTGGCGACGGCCAGCGGCCAGGTTGAGGGTGACAAAGGCAATGGCGCCAAAGGCGATGCCGTCGGCAATCGAGAAAGTAAACGCCATGGTCAGCGCGCACAGCAGCGCGGGCGCGGCTTCGGTGATGTCGTCCCAATTGAGCAAGGCAAAGCCCTTGAGCATCAACATGGCCACATACACCAAGGCCGGCGCGGTGGCCCACGGCGGCACGGCGGCGGCCAGCGGGGCAAAAAACAGACTGGCCAGAAACAAACCAGCCACGGTCACCGCTGTCAGCCCGGTGCGCCCGCCCGCGGCGATGCCGGCGCTGCTTTCCAGATAAGAAGTGGTGCTGGACGTGCCCAGCAAGGCGCCCACGCTGATGGCAGCGCTGTCCGCCAGCAAGGCGCGATTCAGGCGCGGCAGCTTGCCCTCGGCGTCCAGAAACGGCCCGCGCTGGGCCACAGCGATCAAGGTGCCCGAGGTTTCGGTGAGGCTCATCAAAAAGAAGCCCAGCACCACGCTCAACACCCCCGGCGCCAGCGCGCCGGCCACGTCCAGTTGTAGCCAGGTGGGCGCCAGCGACGGCGGCGCGGCAAACACACCGTTGAATTCACTCAGCCCCAGCGCCGCCGACAGCGCGGTGATGGCCAAAATCCCCAGCAAAATCGCCCCCGGCACACGCCAGCGCTCCAAGGTGACAATCAGGGCAAAGCCGGCCAGCGCCAGCAGCGCTTGCGGCTTGTGCAAATCCCCCAGGCCCACCAGCGTATCCGGGTTGGCCACCACCACCCCCGCCTGTTGCAGGGCAATCAGGGCGATAAACAGCCCCACCCCGGCCGAGATGGCCTGTTTCAGCGACAGCGGAATGCCGTTGACAAAGCCTTCGCGCAGCCGGGTGATGCTGACCAGCATAAACAACACGCCCGACACAAACACCGCGCCCAGCGCCGTTTGCCACGGCAGCCCCAGCCCCTTGACCAGCCCAAAGGTAAAAAACGCATTGATGCCCATGCCTGGCGCCTGGGCAATCGGATAATTGGCCAGCAGGCCCATCACCGCCGAGCCGATGGCGGCGGCCAGGCAGGTGGCGACAAACACCGCGCCATGATCCATGCCGGCTTGGGCCAGAATGTCCGGGTTGACGAACAGAATCGACGCCATGGTCAGAAAAGTGGTGAGACCAGCCAGCACTTCACCGCGCGCGCTCACCCCGGCTGCGCGCAGCTTGAACAAGGATTCAACCATACAAATCAGTCATATCTTTCAAAATGCCGGGCGATGCCCCGGCCAACCAGCAGGCCGGTAAACAGCCGGCCGCCACGGCAAGCCCGGCGCAACTAAGCTCCACTCACAAAACCTTCCTGGCGTTGTTGCCCGACCTTGCCGTACTACCCGTACTGTCTGCGGTCGTGCGCCTAGCCAGGATCGCTGCGCTGGGTTTTGTGAGCGACGCTGTAAGAGCGCGCAGGCAAGCGCGGCGATTATCGCGGCGCGCGGGCGTGGGGTCAACGCCAACGGCATTGCTTTCAGGATGGTTGGCGCTGAGTGGCGCCAGGCGGGCAATTGGCACGGCAATCGAGAGGGTGTGATGCTGATGGCAGGCCGCGTGAATGGGAATACTCTAAGAGCGGCTAACAAAACCCTCCTGGCGTCGTTGCCCGACCTTGCCGTACTGCTTGTACTGTCTGCGGTCGTGCGCCTAGCCAGGATCGCTGCGCTGGGTTTTGTTAGCCACTCTAAATTGGTGTGTTTCTTGCTTGATTTTTCCGCCCCTGTGTAGGGCATCAGACAGCATTTGTGGAGCCAGCCCATGCTACAAGACCGTTTTGGCCGACGCATCGACTATGTGCGCCTGTCGGTGACCGACCGTTGCGATCTGCGTTGCAATTATTGCATCCCCAAAGGATTCAAAGGCTTCGAAGAGCCCAGCCACTGGCTGACCTTCGACGAAATCGAGCGGGTGATCGGCGCTTTTGCCCGGCTGGGGACACGACGTGTGCGTCTGACTGGCGGCGAGCCCTTGCTGCGTCGGGGCGTCACCGAGCTGGCGGCGCGACTTTCTGCCCTGCCCGGCCTGGACGATTTGTCCCTGTCCACCAACGCCACCCAGCTGGCGCGCCACGCCCAGGCGCTGAAAGCCGCAGGGGTGAGCCGGCTAAATGTCAGCCTGGATTCGCTGCGCCGCGACTGCATGACCGAAGTCACCGGCCGCGACAGCCTGCCGCAGATTCTGGATGGGCTGATGGCGGCCAAAGCGGCGGGGCTGGCGCCCATCAAGATCAATATGGTGGCCATGCAAGGCGTCAATGAGCACGATATTGAAGCCATGGTGGGCTTTTGCATTGAGCACGGCTTCATCCTGCGGCTGATTGAGGCGATGCCGATGGGCGACACTGGCCGCAACGCCCAGTATCTGGATGTGCAGCCAGTGCTGGCGCGCCTGCGCGACACCTTTGGCCTGACGCCACAAACCGCCACCCTGGGCGGCGGGCCGGCGCGCTATTGGGCCACGGCGGATGGCCGCTTTACCCTGGGGGTGATTTCGCCGATTTCCCAGCACTTTTGCGCCACCTGCAACCGCGTGCGCCTGTCGGTGGATGGCACCTTGTATATGTGTTTGGGTCAAGAAGAAAGCGTGGCGCTGCGCCCGCTCTTGCGCGCCGGCATCAGCGACACCGAGCTGGAAAACGTGATTCGCGACGCCATCGAACTCAAACCCGAGCGCCATGAGTTTCGCGAGCAACCCGGCAAGGTGGTGCGCATCATGGCCAAGACGGGGGGCTAACCCGAATGAGAGCGGCTAACAACCCCCTCCTGGCGTTGTTGCCCGACCTTACCGTACTGATTCGTGCGCTTGGCCAGGAACATTGTGCTGAGTGTAGCGAACAACACTTAGCCACGAAAAAGCCGCCCGGCTCGGGCGGCTTTGTTCTGGGTGGACAATACGGCCAGCCATACGTTAGCGTCCTGGTTCTGGCCAGGTAGGCGAGCGCAGACAGTGCAAAAAGTGGCAAGATCGGGCTACTACGCCAGAAGGGTTTTGTGAGTGACTTTTAGACACACGTCACCGTGAGACGCTTACCCGCTCAATACATGCCTGCCGCCACATTCCGCGCAAGGCCGAGGTAAAATCCAGGCAAAAACGCGCCTCATCCATCAGCGGGCTCGCCTCCACCTGAGTACGCAGCCCCAAGCGCAAAGCATTAAGGCTATGCAGATCGCGGGCCAACTCCACGACGATCTTGACATATTCGTCCTCGGAAGTGGCCACCCATTCAGGGTGACCCACAGCATGCAGCAGGCTGCAGCCCATGCGGGAAGCAAACCGCTGGCCGGCAAGGGTAACCAATGGCACACCCATCCATAATGTGTCACAGCTGGACGCCCCAC
This sequence comes from Rivihabitans pingtungensis, assembly GCF_003201855.1. Taxonomy (GTDB): domain Bacteria; phylum Pseudomonadota; class Gammaproteobacteria; order Burkholderiales; family Aquaspirillaceae; genus Rivihabitans; species Rivihabitans pingtungensis. The sequence continues at coordinate 30,716 of NZ_QJKI01000016.1, forward strand.
CATTGGCAGGAAAAGGATCCAATGCAATATCAATATCGTGATAAGTCAGATATTGACGGGTACTGTCACGTGGCAAGAGACATACCCGATCCGGGTTTACACCATGACTGGAAAATGCATTCAAGAGCGCATGGCACAAGAGCTCATGTTGAGCACCAGCCAGCTCCAGTAACAGACGGCTGCCTGGAATAGCCAATAGCACACGGGCCCACACACGAATGACTCCGGGCGTCAGTTTGGTTAAATTATTACAGCAGCCCAATGTAATTTGGCCTGTTGTTAATGCCGGGGTCTGGCGTACTGCATACTCTGCAGCCAGCCGCTGCGCGGGGTGGCGTAACATCGGGCGGTAGCAGCAAAAGACATCTGGCAAATACCACAAGCGCTCGCTGTATTTGGCCTGTGCTCCTTCTGGGTCTCCTCGTGCATCGGTGATTCGCCAATGCATATTGTGCAAGCCCGTGGTATCAGGATATCCCAGCCATGTTACTTGCACAGGCGCCGCACCACGCGCAAATGTCAGTAAACGATTACGGGCAGTATGACCAGAAAGATCAATCAGGATATCAATCTGATCCGTGCCGATCTGGGTGGCCAGCGCATGGTCGCTCCAGCCTGCGACATCACGCCACACTGTACAAGCATGCTGGTGGCGGACTTGAATGGGATCATGATCATGGCTGTTGTAGTACACATACTGCTCAAATTTGCCGACCAACCCCTCAATGACAGGCAGCGAGAAATAGGCCACAGAATGATTGCGCAAATCAGCAGACACCCACCCCAAGCGCAAAGGCCTTTCCGGATCATTCAACTGTGGCCAAGCCTCCCAAGATTTCACCTCCGGCTCATACTGCCGTGCAAACGCCCGACTCAGAGAAATCCGTTCGGCATCACTGATATGCTCGACATACTGGGCAAGCACTAACAGATTATGCAGCGCGGTCGGCCGCGAGACATCGACTTGCCAAGCCTGCCAGAAAGCCTCACTCGCTGTTTCTGTACGCCCCAGCTCTTTGAGTAAATCGCCTAAATTGTTCAGCGCCTCATAATCTGAGGGGGCCAACTGCAGGGCATGGCTGAGTGCCTGTTCAGCCTCGGTAAAACGTTGCAATGACTTGAGAGTACATGCCAGGTTGTTATATGCCATGACATTATCTGGATCCAGAGAGAGACAGCGCTGAAATGCCTGCAAGGCAGCCTCATGACGTCCCTGCTCATCCAACACACATCCCAGATGATTCCAGGCTGGGGCATAGTCCGGATCATGTTCCAGCACATCACGCAAACAGGATTCTGCCTCGTCCAGCCGCCCCTGTTCTTCCAATACAATACCCAGGTTATTCCCAGCCTCAATCTGGCAAGCAGGCGTACGCATGGCTTGGCGATAATAGCGCTCAGCTTCTTCCAAGCACGCCATTCCTCGCAAGGCATTACCTAGATTGACCAAGGCCTGTGGGTAATCAGCCTGCAGGGCAAGCGCACGTCTCCCTGCCACCTCCGCCTCTTCATGACGCCCCAGACTGTTGAGCACATTGGTCAAGCTATTAAATACAGAGGCATCATCTGGCAACCTGCGTTGCGCCATATCCAGTGCTTGCATCGCCTCGGAGAACTGCCCCAAACGAATCAGCGCCACACCCAGAGCTTTCCAGGCAAAACCGTGTCCAGGGCACTGTGCCAGGACGGCACGGGCACATTCGGCCAATTGCAGATCATCTCCTTGTTGAAAGCAGGCAACAATCGCCGCATCATGTCGTGGTAAGTCACGGGCAAAATCCAGCGCCTGAGCCAACTGCTCCACCACCTCCCCCGCCAACCCTTGCGCCCGGCCGCGCGCCAGCAATTCGCTCGCTTCGGGATAGCGCTCATCATGCAACAAGGCTTCCAGGCAACTCACCCAGAACAAGCCATCTTCTGGCACAAGCTCCAGCGCCCGGCGCAGATACGACAGCGCACGGGCAGGTTCACCACGTCCCAGCCATAACTGCCCGAGGTTGTGCAACGCATGTGGATGGGTTGGTGATTCAGCCAGCACGGCCAGATACAAAGGTTCAGCATCGTTGCCACGACCAGCTTCATGATGAGCCAGTGCTTGGGCAAACAGAGAGTCAGTCTGTGTCATGATATGCCTGCGTCCGCCAGCTTGCCGACAACAGCCCCGACCGACGCGTGTGATATGTGAGGAAAAAACAGCAAGGAAAACACATATGCCATCAAACCGATGGCGTGCTGCCAGACTGAATATGACCACAAGCGCATCAAGACGTCCATGGTGGCAAGGCCAATGCTACGGCCGCAGCTTGCGCAAGGCCCGCAAACACCCCGGCGACGCCGCCAGATCCAGCGCAGTCCAGTCGTCAAAATTCTTCAGCGTCGGGTCCGCGCCCAGTTCCAGCAACACCTCCACCAGCTCGGCCTTGCCATTGGACGACACATACATCAAACAGCTGGCGCCGTTGCCGTTTTGCTGGTCAATCGGCGCGCCCACCGCCACCAGCTTGCGCACCAGCGCCGGGTCGCCGTGGTAGCAGGCCAGCCACAGCGCATTGCAGCCATCCTGATTGAGCACCTCCACCCGCGCGCCATGCGCCAGCAAGGGGTCGATCAGCTCGATGCGCCCCAGCTTGGCGGCGCGCATCAGCGGCGTCAGGCCATTGGCGCCGGGGGCGTCCGGGTCGTCCAGCGGAAAACCATGCTCCAATAAAAACTCACGCAATTCGGGGGTCATCACGGCCTTTCGGTAAGGTCAGCGTCCGGGTAGGGCGGCGTGGTTTCCACTCGCGCATCCACCACCGGCAGGCCGACGGTAAAGTGATACAAGGTTTGCAGACGCGCGTCGTTCAGGCCCAGCGCGCCGTGCAAGGTGTTGTCAAAAAAACAGCCAATGCCGGTGCCGCGCAGGCCGGCGGCTTCGGCCTCCAGATAGAGCGCCTGGCCAATCTGCCCGGCTTCGCGCAGCAGCAGCCGGTAGCCGTGGCCGCCGTGTGCGTCCAGGGTGGCGTCGAATTCGCCGAGCATGGCCACGGTGAATGCGCCGGTCGAGGCGATGTCCTGATGACAGCACAGCGCGCGCATAAAGCGCTGCGCCTCGGGCAACTCCAGCGTGCGCAGCCGCAGCAGGCCCAGGCCGCGCGGGCAATCCGGGTGCAGCGCGCTGACCGGCGCACGCTCAGGAAAATGCAGCGCCAGCTCTGGCCACTGCGTCACCCGGCCGGGCTGGCGCGGCAGCAAATACAAACCCGGGCTGAGCCCGTCCACCCGCAGCACGCACAGCAGCAAATGCACCGCTGGCGCCATGGCCGGCACATGCCAGGGCGCGCCCTCGTGGGGCAGCAGCGCCTGCAACAGCCGGTAAAAATCCGCCGCCGGCATGGCGTGGCGCGGCTGATAACGCTGGCCGCTGCGCCGCTGCTGGATCAGCGTCTGCGCGCTGGCCGGGCTGGCGTGCGGCGACGGGGTGGGCGACAGCTGGCCCGGCGTGGGCGTCCAGCCTGCTGGCGGCGCCTCATGGACGCGGGTGGCCACCGCCACGCGGTCGATCACTGGCCAGCGGTAGCCGGGCTGGGGATCGATCACGCTGGGCTGGCCCTGCCAAACCGCCGCGCTCAGCCAATCCGCCAGCGCGGAGGCGCCCGGTGGCGGCGTCACCCCCGGCGCGCCCAGCCACAGCAGGACTTCCGGTTCTTCGTCTTCGGTGTAGGCGTAGCGGCCGCTGGGGTAGTCGCTTTCCCGATCCAGCCCCAGCAGCGCCGCCAGCTCGCCGCTGGCCAAGGGCTGCGCCGCCACCGTCCAACCCAGGCTGGCGGCGGCGTAGCCAAACGCCGCCATGGCGTGGCCAATATCCAGCTGACAATACCGAAACGCCCGCTCGCCGTATTTCCACGCCTCGCGCCACATCACCGAACTCAGCCCCACCGCCAGCCAGCACGGCGCGGCGCTGGGCGCGATCAGCGCGCGGCCTTCCAGCGCGTGCGCCAGCGGGTCGTAATGGTGCACGCCATCGGCCAGGCCGGGCACGCCGCGCGCCAACAGATAACCTTCCACCGGGTGCAGATTGCCGGACGAAGGATTGTTGCGCAGCGCCCAGCGGCTGCCCTGCCAGCTTTTCCAGGCCGACAAGCCCAGGCTCAGCTGCAAGAGCGCGGCGACATTGGCCAGCGTCACCGGCAGCGGCGCCGGGTGCGGCTGCGCCAGCTCGGCAAACGGGCGGTCTTGGTCCGCTGCGCAAAACGGCAGCTTGAGGGTGGGCGCGCCGGCAAACTGGCGAAACGGCGCCGGCTGGGCGTCCCAGTCCAGCTGGCCGGGGCCTTCGGCGTAGCGCTGCATATGGTGTTTGCTGCGCAGGTGGTAGTTGCGCGCTTCGGCGGCGGACAAATTCACGTCAGTGCTGCTCATGGCGGGCTCCAGACCAGATGAAAAACAGGGAAACAAGCCGCGATCGGCTTAGCCGGCCGACTCGGGCAGCGGCTCCGGCGAGGCCAAGGCCTCAGCCAACCACTGGGCAATATGCCGGGGCGCGCGGCCACAGCCTTCTTCGATCTGATGACGGCAGGAAAAGCCATTGGCCAGCACTGGCGCGTCGGGCGCGGCGCGCAGCGCCGGCAGCAAATCCAGCTCGGCCATGGCGCGCGAAATATCGGCGTGCTCGGCGTCCAGGCCAAAGCTGCCGGCCATGCCGCAACAGCTGGCGTCGATAAATTCAAACTGGCAGCCCGGAATCAAACGCAGCACCTTACGCAGGGATTTCATCGCCCCCACGGCTTTCTGGTGGCAATGGCCATGCACCAGCATCGGCGGCTGCGTCCAGGGTTTGAGCTGCCAGCGCAACCGCTTGCGGTCGTGCTCGCGGGCGATGAATTCTTCAAACAGAAACACCTGGCGCGCCACCTGACGGGCGTCCTCGCCCAGGCCCAGCTTGAGGTGATCATCGCGCAAAGACAGGATGCACGACGGCTCCAGCCCGACAATCGGCGCGCCGCTGGCCAGCGCTGGCGCCAGCGCGGCGTGCAGCCGGCGGGCTTCTTCGCGCGCGGCATCCACCTGGCCCAAGGACAGATAGGTGCGGCCACAGCACAGCGGCCGCGCCGGCTCGGCGTCGTCGGCCAGCGGGCGCAGCACATGCACCTGATAGCCGGCGGCGTGCAGCACCGCCTGCGCCGCCATGGCGATGTGCGGCTGAAACAGCCCGGCAAAGGTGTCCACCAACAAAAACACGCTGCGCTCGCCCAGGACCGGCGCAATCGCTGGCGGCAAATACGGCCGCGCCGCAGGCTGCGGCAGCTGGCGCGAGGCGGCCACCCCCAGCCAGCGCTCGCCCAGCTGCGCCAGCAGCGGGCTGCGGTTGCGCCAGCCAATCAGTGCGCCCAGCCACGGCCGCCGATGCAAGAGGCGGGGCAGGCCGGCAAACAGCTGGTCGCGGCGGCTGACGCCCAGGGCGGCGTTGCGCTGCGCCTGCCATTCGATTTTGATCGCCGCCATGTCCACCTGATTGGCGCATTCGCGCTTGCAGCCCTTGCAACCCACGCACAGCTCCATGGCCTCGGCCAGCCGCGCGTCGGCAAACGGCGCGGCGCCCAGCTCGCCATTCAGCGCCGCCTTCAGCGCCAGCACCCGCGCCCCCGGCGAGTGGGCGATCTCGCCGCTGACGCGAAAGCTGGGGCACATCACCCCCTTGGGCGTGCGCTGGCACAGCCGGTCGCCAATGCACACCGCCACGGCGCGGGCAAAATCGCCGCCAGTGGCGGGGATGCCGGCGTAGGCGTCGCCCTGGCCGGCGGTTTCGTAGCTGGACCAATCCAGATGGTGTTTCATCACGGCCTCTTGTTTACACAGCGTCGCGCTTTACCGTGTCTGCAAGCAAGGACAAGGCCATGAAAAATTCATCACAAAATCAAAATATTGAGAATTTTTGTTCATCCGCCCCGCGCAACATTGTCCGACACGCGCCCAGCTTGGCGACGCGCCGCCAGATCGCCCTGCCCCAGGCTGCTGCACGGCGCTGCGCACGGCCCACCGTTTGCCGCGCCCACCCGATGCACCAATAAAACACATGCATAAACAAGAATGGTGCACGCCCACGGCGCACCCTGCGGCTCCAGACGGCCAAGCCGCGCCAAAACAGCGCCCAGGATGGTGCATGGCGCGCAAAAGCCGTGCATTCACCCCGCCCAGCGCCATTTTGCCGGGGACGTGCGAGCTGGTTCACATCTTGCTAAATCAATAAGCACTCACCTTCCGTTCCCAAGATTCCAGCATAAACAAGGAGCCGATGAATGCCCGTACTCTTCGATGAAATGTTCACGGCCGATCAGCAAGTGCGCGCGCACTACCAGCCGTTTCACGACTGGCTCAAGCAGCAGCCGGACAATTTCATGGCCAGCAAGCGCGAGGAAGCCGACCTGATCTTCCGCCGGGTGGGCATCACCTTTGCGGTGTACGGCGACGACGCCGGCACCGAGCGGCTGATTCCGTTTGACCAAATCCCGCGCATCATCCCCGCTCACGAGTGGAAAACCCTGCAAGCCGGGCTCAAGCAGCGCGTGCGCGCGCTGAATATGTTCATCCACGACGTCTACCACGAGCAGGCCATCATCAAGGCCGGCGTGGTGCCGCCGGAATATATTCTGGGCAATAGCCAGTACCGGCCGGAAATGCGCGGGCTGAACGTGCCCAACGATGTTTACGCCCACGTGGCCGGGGTGGACGTGGTGCGCGCCGGCAAAGCAGACGGCAGCGGCGACTACTATGTGCTGGAAGACAATCTGCGCGTGCCCTCCGGCGTCAGCTACATGCTGGAAAACCGCAAGATGATGATGCGCTTGTTCCCTGATCTGTTCGTCAATAACCGTATCGCCCCGATCGCCCACTACCCGGATGTGCTGCTGGATTCGCTGCGCGCGGTGGCCCCGGTGGGGGTGGACGACCCCACCGTGGTGGTGCTCACCCCTGGTATTTACAACTCGGCCTATTTCGAGCACGCCTTCCTCGCCCAGCAAATGGGCGTCGAGCTGGTCGAGGGCAAGGATTTGTTTGTTGACGACCACACCGTCTACATGAAAACCACTCAGGGCCCGCGCCGGGTGGATGTGATTTACCGCCGGCTGGACGATGATTTTCTCGACCCGCTGGCCTTCCGCCCGGATTCGGCGCTGGGCGTGCCGGGGCTGATGTCGGTGTACCGCGAAGGCCGGGTGACGCTGACCAACGCCATCGGCACCGGCGTGGCCGACGACAAGGCCATCTACACCTTTGTGCCGGACATGGTGCGCTTCTACCTGAGCGAAGAACCGATTCTGAATAATGTGCCCACCTGGCAGTGCCGCAAACCGGAAGACCTGTCTTATGTGCTGGCCAATCTGCCCGACTTGGTGGTCAAGGAAGTCCACGGCGCGGGCGGCTACGGCATGCTGGTGGGCCCGGCCGCCACGCAGGCCGAAATCGAGCACTTCCGCCAACTGCTGAAAGCCTCGCCGGGCAATTACATCGCCCAGCCGACGCTGGCGCTGTCGGCCTGCCCGACCTTTGTCGAATCCGGCATTGCCCCGCGCCATATCGACCTGCGCCCGTTTGTGCTGTCTGGCAAGGGCATCTCGGTGGTGCCGGGCGGGCTGACCCGCGTGGCGCTGAAAGAAGGCTCGCTGGTGGTGAATTCCTCACAAGGCGGCGGCACCAAGGACACCTGGGTGCTGGAGGGCTAAGCCCCGCGCCGCGTGTTTCATCACACTGAATTGATCACCCCGCCGCCCTGATAAGGCGCGGCGAACAAAACCCAGCGCAGCGCGCGGCAAGGGCCGCGCCACCCGCCAGGACGGTTTTGTTCGACGCGCGAAACAGGGGCGGCGACCCCCAAGGGAAAACACACCATGTTGAGCAGCACTGCTGACCACCTGTTCTGGATGGCCCGTTACGTGGAGCGGGCCGAAAACACCGCGCGGATGCTGGACGCCAATCTGCAAAGCTCGCTGCTGCCGCAAGCCGGCTCGACGCCGGGCGAAGTCTGGCACACCATGCTGAGCCTGTCTGAGCTGAAAGACGCCTACCTGGCCCGCCATGACCAGGTCAGCTCCGACCGCATGCTGGATTTTATGGTCAGCGACACCAGTAATCTGTCCAGCATTTATTGCAGTTTTCGCGCCGCCCGCGAAAACGCCCGCGCCGTGCGCGGCGCACTGACCACCGAGCTGTGGGAAACCTTTAACACCACCTGGCTGGAAATGAACCAGCAGCTGAAAAACGGCGTGCACCAAAAAACCCCCGGCGAGTTTTTTGAGTGGGTGAAGTTTCGCTCGCACCTGTCGCGCGGCGTGCTGATTGGCACCATGCTCAACGACGAGGCGTTCCACTTTGCCCGGCTGGGCACTTTTCTGGAGCGCGCCGACAACACCGCGCGCATTCTGGACGTCAACTTCCGCCGCCAGGCCGAGCAGGACGCGCTGCAAGTGGACGGCGACGAGCAAAACGACAGCCTGCAACGCGATTACTATCACTGGGCTTCGCTGCTGCGTTCGCTGTCGGCGTTTGAGAACTACCGCAAGGTGTACCGCCACGCCATCACCCCGGCGCGGGTGGCGGAATTGCTGATTTTGCGCGGCGACATGCCGCGCTCGCTGCTGGCCTGCCTGGCCGAAGTGGAGCGCAACCTCAAGGCGGTGGCCAATAAGCAATCCGGCGAAACCGAGCGCCGCGCCGGCATGATGCACGCCGAGCTGCGCTACGGCCGCATCGACGACATCCTGCACACCGGCATGCATGCTTACCTGACAGATTTTCTGGAGCGCATCAACGACCTGGGCGCGCGCATCAGCCAGGATTTTCTGGTGGGCTGAACGCCCGCGCCGCCACACCCTGAGTGACCATCCCGTCCCCCGCCGCCGGCGGGGGCGCTAGCCCTGCGGAGAGCCCCATGTCCATTCACGTCGCCCTGCGTCACGTGACCCACTATCGCTATGACCGGCTGGTCAATCTGTCGCCGCATGTGGTGCGCCTGCGGCCCGCGCCGCACTGCCGCACGCCGATTTTGTCCTATTCGCTGAACATCGAACCGGCCGGCCACTTCATCAACTGGCAGCAAGACCCGTTCTCCAATTATCTGGCCCGGCTGGTGTTCCCGGAAAAAACCAGCGAATTCAAGATCACCGTCGATCTGGTGGCCGAGATGTCGGTGTTCAACCCCTTTGATTTTTTTCTGGAGCCCAGCGCCGAGCAGTTTCCGTTTGCCTACTCGCCCGAGCTTAGCCACGAGCTGCAACCCTATCTGGCCAAGGGCGAGCTGACCCCGGCGCTGAAAGCCTTTATCGACGGGCTGGACCTCACCCCGGTGGGCACGGTGAACTTTCTGGTGGCGCTCAACCAGAAAATCCACCACGCCATCCGCTACCTGATCCGCCTGGAGCCGGGCGTGCAAACCCCGGAAGAAACCCTCACCCTGGCCAGCGGCTCCTGCCGCGATTCTGGCTGGCTGCTGGCGCAGGTGCTGCGCCACCTGGGCCTGGCCACCCGCTTTGTGTCCGGCTATCTGATCCAGCTCAAGCCCGACGTCAAATCGCTGGACGGCCCCAGCGGCGCCGAAGCCGACTTCACCGACCTGCACGCCTGGTGCGAGGTCTACCTGCCCGGCGCCGGCTGGATTGGCCTGGACCCGACCTCGGGTCTGTTTGCCGGCGAGGGCCATATTCCGCTGGCCTGCTCGCCCGAACCGGGCAGCGCCGCGCCAGTGAGCGGCGCGGTGGACAAGTGCGAAGTGGCGTTCGAGCACCAGATGGAAGTCAGCCGCGTGCTGGAATCCCCGCGCGTCACCCTGCCGTATAGCGAGGCGCAATGGGCGGCCATCGACGCCCTGGGCCGCCAGGTGGACGCCGACCTGGTGGCGCACGATGTGCGGCTGACCATGGGCGGCGAGCCCACGTTTGTCGCCGACCACGACCGCGACGCCGAAGAATGGAACACCAGCGCGCAAGGCCCGACCAAGCGCGGCTACGCCACCGAGCTGGTGCAAAAGCTGTGCGCCCGCTACGGCGCTGGCGGCTTTTTGCACTTTGGCCAGGGCAAATGGTATCCGGGCGAGCAATTGCCGCGCTGGGCGCTGTCGGTGTACTGGCGCAAGGACGGCCAGCCGTGCTGGCGCAACCCGGCCTTGTTTGCCGACGAACGCCTGCCCTCGCACTACACCCCGGAAGACGCCAGCCGCTTTATCGACACGCTGACCCGCGTGCTGGGCCTGGACACCGATTGCATCCTGCCCGGCTACGAAGACGTGTGGTATTACCTGTGGCGCGAGCGCCAGTTGCCGGTGAACGTTGATCCCTTCGACTCGCGGCTGGACGACGAACTCGAGCGCGAGCGCCTGCGCCGGGTGTTCAAGCACGGCCTGGACAACGCCGTGGGCTACACCCTGCCGATTGCCCGCGATGGCGCGCGCTGGCGCACTGGCCGCTGGTTCCTGCGCGACGAGCGGCTGTACCTGCTGCCCGGCGACTCGCCGATGGGCTTTCGCCTGCCGATGGATTCGCTGCCGTGGGTGGACAAGGCCGACTACCCGTATCTGATCGAAACCGACCCGTTCGCCGAGCGCCACGCGCTGCCTGGCGCCGCCGAGCTGCGCGGGCAGTTTCCGTTTGCCCTGCACGGCGCCAGCGGCGCCGCCGCCCACGGCCAGGGCGTGGCGGCCAGCAGCGCCGGCCATCTGGGCGACGCGCCGCAGGGCAGCGCCGCCTACAACACCAGCGAAGCGCCCGCGCGCTTTGCCTCCGCCCACGAGGTGGTGCGCACCGCGCTGTGCGTGGAAGCGCGGCTGGGCGTGCTGTATGTGTTCATGCCGCCGCTGGCCCAGGTGGAAGATTACCTGGCGCTGCTGGCGGCGGTGGAAACCACCGCCGAATCGCTGAAGGTCAAACTGGTGCTGGAAGGCTACCCGCCGCCGCGCGACCCACGGCTGACCTTGCTGCAAGTCACCCCCGACCCCGGCGTGATCGAGGTCAACATCCACCCGGCCAGCCACTGGGAAGAACTGGTCGAGCGCACCGAATATTTGTATCAGGCCGCGCACGAAACCCGGCTGTCCACCGAGAAATTCATGCTCGACGGCCGCCACACCGGCACCGGCGGCGGCAACCACTTTGTGCTGGGCGGCGCCACCCCGGCCGACAGCCCCTTCCTGCGCCGCCCGGATGTGCTGGCCAGCCTGATTGCCTACTGGCACAACCACCCCTCGCTGAGCTATCTGTTCTCTGGCCTGTTTATCGGCCCGACCAGCCAGGCGCCGCGACTGGACGAGGCGCGCAATGATCAGGTGTACGAGATGGACATCGCCTTGCAGGAAATCCGCAAGGCGGTGGCTCGCCAGGGCGCCGACGTGCCGCCGTGGCTGATTGACCGCATCTTGCGCAATCTGCTGGTGGACGTCACCGGCAACACCCACCGCGCCGAATTCTGCATCGACAAGCTGTATTCGCCGGATTCCACCACTGGCCGGCTGGGCCTGCTGGAGCTGCGCGCCTTTGAAATGCCGCCGCACGCGCGCATGAGCCTGGCGCAACAGCTGCTGATCCGCGCGCTGGTGGCGCGCTTCTGGCGCACGCCGTATCAAGCCGGGCTGACCCGCTGGGGCACCGGCCTGCACGACCGCTTTATGTTGTCCACCTTTGTGCAGATGGACTTCGAAGACGTGCTGGACGAGCTGAATCAAGCCGGCTACGCCTTTGAGCTGGCCTGGTTTGCCCCGCACTTTGCCTTCCGCTTCCCGCGCATGGGCGAACTGAATGTGCGCGGCATCCATCTGGAGCTGCGCCACGCGCTGGAGCCCTGGCATGTGATGGGCGAGGAAGGCATGGCCGGCACCACGGTGCGCTATGTGGATTCGTCGCTGGAGCGCGTCGAGGTCAAGGTCAGCGGGCTGAATGACAACCGCTATGTCATCACCGTCAACGGCCAGCCGCTGCCGCTGCAACCCACCGGCCGGGTGGGCGAATACGTGGCCGGCGTGCGCTACCGGGCGTGGAACCCACCCTCGGCGCTGCACCCGACCGTCGGCGTACACGCGCCGCTGGTGTTTGACGTGATCGACACCTGGAGCGAACGCTCGCTGGGCGGCTGCCAATACCATGTCGCCCATCCGGGCGGGCGCAACTACGCCAGCTTCCCGGTGAACGCCTACGAGGCGGAAAGCCGCCGCCTGGCGCGCTTTTTCACCACTGGCCACACCGCCGGCTCGGTGACGGTCAGCGCGCGCGCGCCCAGCCGCGAGCATCCCTTCACCCTCGATTTACGCCGCCAGCCGGGGTAGACTTTCGCCCTGACCTATCCTGACCGAACCACGCCCGGCTGACCGCCGGGCGTTTTTTCCCTAGACAATATGGCATGAACAGCGATTACGCCGCAGACGCCGCCCGCGCCTGCGACCACTTCGACGAATGGCAGGATGCCCACGGCGTGCGCATGCACTGGCGGCGATTCTTTGAGCTGGAGTCCGCCGTCGAGCTGGCCGGCAAGCAAGGCGATGCCGACCGGCAAATCCGCGACAACGGCATCACCTACAATGTCTACGCCGACACCCGGCTAGGCCCGGCGCGGCCGTGGTCGCTGGACATCCTGCCCTTTATCCTCGACGACGCCGACTGGCGGCACATCGCCAGCGGGGTCAGCCAGCGCGCGCGCCTGCTCAACCAGATGCTGGCCGACCTGTACGGTGAACAAACCCTGCTGCAACAAGGCGTGCTGCCCACCGCGCTGGTGCTGGGCCACCCGGGCTATGTGCGCGCGCTCAAGGGCCATCGCCCGGCCGGCGGGGTGTTTTTGCATATTGTGGCGTTTGATCTGGCCCGCCATCCGAATGGCCGCTGGTGCGTGGTGTCGCAGCGCACCCAAGCGCCGTCCGGGCTGGGCTATGCGCTGGAAAACCGGCTGATTGTCTCGCGGCTGTTTCCCGAGGCGTTTCGCCAGCTGCGCGTGCAGCATCTGGCCAGCAGCTACCGGCAATTGCTGGCCACCCTGTCGCAGCTGAGCCCGCCCACCCCGCGCCAGAGCGCGCCGCGCATGGTGCTGCTCACCCCCGGCCCGTATAACGAAACCTATTTTGAGCACGCTTATCTGGCGCGCTATCTGGGCATCCCGCTGGTGGAAGGCAGCGACCTCACCGTGCGCGGCGACGAGCTGTTCCTGAAAACCCTCACCGGCCTGACTCCGGTGCAAGTGGTGCTGCGCCGGCTGGACGACAATTATTGCGACCCGCTGGAACTGCGCAGCGACTCCACCCTGGGCGTGCCCGGCCTGTTGCAGGCGGTGCGCGCCGGCAAGGTGCTGGTGGCCAATGCGCTGGGCAGCAGCTTTCTGGAAAGCCCCGGCCTGCACGCCTTTTTGCCCGGCGTCAGCCAGGCGCTGCTGGGCGAGCCCTTGCAACTGCCCTCGCTATTGTCCTGGTGGTGCGGCGAAGACGCCGCGCTGGTCGAGGCGCTGGAATGCCTGCCGCAACGGGTGATCAAGCCCACCTACCCTGCCGCCTCGCCGCGCGAGCATATGGAGCCGGTGCTGGCCAGCCAGCTGGACGCCGCCAGCCTGCACGCCTGGCGCGAGCGCATCCTGCGCCAGCCGGGGGATTTCACCCTGCAAGAAAACGTGCCGCTGTCGCAAGCGCCGATCTGGCGGCACGGCCACATCGCCGCCCACCCGGCCATGCTGCGGGTGTTCGCCATCGCCGATGGCCAGGGCGGCTGGCAGGTGATGCCCGGCGGCCTCACCCGCGTGGCCGACGAGCCCGACCAGCCGGTGGTGTCGATGCAGCGCGGCGGCAGCAGCCTGGACACCTGGGTGCTAACGCAAGGCGAGGTGGACACGTTTTCTTTATTGCCCGGCCAGCTGCGCCCCACCGACCTGGCGCACAAGCGCCGGCTGGTGACCAGCCGCGCCGCCGAAAACCTGTTCTGGATGGGCCGCTACGCCGAACGCGCCGAGCAGCGCGTGCGGCTGGTGTACTGGGCGCTGGAATGGCTGGCGGTGCGCCAGACCGACAGCGCCGGCAACGACGCCTGCCTGCCGCTGCTGGAAAACCTATGCCGCTATATGGGGCTGTTGCCGGTGGGCACGCCGGCCGGCATCGGGCCGGAAGCGCTGGCCCGCGCGCTGCGCATTGGCCTGGTGGACGGCCAGGCGGCCTGGAGCGTCGCCCACACCCTGAGCGCGCTGGCCGGCGCCGCCGCGCCAGTGCGCGACCGGCTGTCGTCCACGTATTCACGACTGGTGCTGGCCACCAGCCGGCGGTTTTCTGGCCAGCAGGCGCAGCGCGCCCACCAGGGCGACTACAGCAATGCCGAGGCGCTGGCCGACCTGGAGCAACTGGCGGTCGAGCTGGTGGCGATTGCCGGCGAACAAGCCGACCACATGACCCGCGACGACGGCTGGCGCTTTTTGGCGATTGGCCGCCATCTGGAGCGGCTGAACCTGCTGGCCGCCCAGCTGGGCCTGGGCATTGCCGGCTGCACGCCGCCGCAGGGGCCGGCGTTTGAGCTGCTGTTGGCGCTGTTCGACAGCACGCTGACCTACCGCAGCTATTACCAATGCCGCCAGGAACTGCCGGCGCTGCTGGACTTGCTGGTGTGCGACGCCAACAACCCGCGCGCCATCCGCAGCGTGCAGGCGGCGCTGCGCAACGAGCTGGAAGCGCTGCCCAAGCTGCCCGGCGCGCCGGCGCTGGCCGAATGGCTGCCCAGCTCGGCGCCGGGGCTGGACGCGCTATGCCAGCGCGCGCCCAATCAGCAACTGGAAACCCTGCGCTGTTTTCTGCAACACCTGGACAACGCCAGCGCGCGGCTGTCCGACGAAATCGGCCTGCATTACTTCAACCACAACCCGTCCTGGCATCCTGACAACCCGCCGGCAAGGAGCAGCCCATGCTGAACACCGCCGACACCGTGCTGCATATTTCCCACGTCACCCACTACGACTACGCCAGCCGCGTCGATCTGGCCATGCACCTGTTGCACCTGCAACCGCTCAGCCGCGCCGACCAGCAGCTGGAGGACTTCCGGCTGGACATCGACCCGCCAGCCACCCGCAACCAAGCCTCGCTGGATTATTTTGGCAACCCGCAGCACCACCTGACGCTGACCACCCCGCACCACGCGCTGACCGTGCGTGCAGAAAGCCGCGTGCGCCGGCTGGCCGCTGCCACGCCCAAGCCCAGCGCCAGCCCGGCCTGGGAAAGCGTGCGCGCCGCCATGCGCTACCGCGCCGGCCAACCCTGGCTGCCGGCGGCGGAGTTCTGTTTTCCGTCGGCCTTTGTGCCGCTGCACCCGGCGTTTCAGGCGTACGCCCAACTGGAATTCACCCCCGGCCGGCCGCTGCTGGAAGCCGCCATCGGCCTGATGGCGCGCATCCACCACGAATTCACCTACGCCACCGCCAGCACCGACCTCACCACCCCGGCGCTGGAAGCCTTCAGCCGCCGCCAGGGCGTCTGCCAGGACTTCGCCCACATCATGATCGCCTGCCTGCGCAGCCTGGGCCTGCCCGCCCGCTACGTCAGCGGCTACCTGCTCACCCAACCGCCCCCCGGCCAACCGCGCCTATTGGGCGTGGACGCCAGCCACGCCTGGCTGGCGGTGTGGTGCCCACAACACGACTGGGTGGAGCTCGACCCCACCAATAACCTGATCGCCGCGCAAAGCCACGCCGTCATCGCCTGCGGCCGCGACTACGCCGACGTCGCCCCGCTGCGCGGGGTGATACAAGGCGGCGGCAGCCATACCTTGTCGGTGGCGGTGAGTGTGGTGCCGGAAGGGGAGGCCGTTTTTACCCCCTCAGTGGCAGATCAGGACTGAAGCAGCCCAGCGGTAATGGTGTCGCAGACGGCGACGGCAAGGTGGGCCACGCCACCGGCGCCAGCTGCGCGTGTGGCTGTGGCCGGCCGAAGAAATAGCCTTGCAGTTCATCCACGCCCAGTTGTGCCAGTTGGCTGGCGCTGGCGGCAGATTCCACCCCTTCGGCAATCACCCGCAGGCCAAAGCGATGGGCAATATGCACGGCGCCCTCGATCACCGCCTGGACGCGGGGGTCGGTGGACAGCACAAAATGCTTGTCGATCTTGATGGCATGCAGGGGGAGTTCGCACAACCTGGACAAAGAGGAATAGCCGGTGCCAAAGTCATCCAGATGAATTTCCACGCCCAGTGGATGCAGTGTAGCCAGCGTGTCGCGGATGCGATGCAGATTATTGTCGTCAAACACGGTTTCAGTCACTTCCAGCACCAGCCGTGCCGGCGGAAGGCCACTGTCGGCCAGGGCGGCGGCCACGCTGTCGGCAAAATCGGCACGCACCAGTTGGCGGATGGAGGTATTTACTGCCACACGCGGCGCCTGGCCGGAGCTGTCGGCCGGCCAGTTGACGGCGGTCAGGCAGGCCTGGCGCAAGGCCCAGTCGCCAAGGCGCAGGATATGGTCGGATTCTTCCGCCAACGGGATAAATTCATCCGGCGACACCGGGCCAAAACCGGATGACTGCCAGCGCAGTAATGCCTCGAAAGCAGCCGGCTGGCCATCGCTTGCGCGCACCACCGGCTGAAAATTCAGGCGCAGCGAATCATCACGGTGAGCGGTATTCAGCGCCACCCCCAGCGCCAGCTTGCGCTGTTGTTGGTCATACAATTGCGGCTGATAGACCACCACCCGGCCACGCCCCAACCGCTTGGCTTCGGAAGCCGCCAGATCGGCACGACTGATGGCGGCCGGCAGCGACAAATCAGCGTCGATGCGGGTGAGATCCACCCCCAGGCTGGCGCCCAGGCGCAGGGTACGGCCACGGATCACGCAAGGGGCCGTCAGCCGGGCATGCAAGGCGTGTGCGGCCCTCTGGGCATCCTCCGGTGTGGCCGATGGCCAGACCTGGCACAGCACAAACTCATCGCCCCCCCAGCGGCTGACCAGCGTCGGACAGGAGAGTGCTTGTTCGGGCAGCAATGGCGTGGTCAGGCGCTGGCCGACTTCACACAAGACCCAGTCTCCCCAGTCGTGGCCCAGGCCGTCGTTGATTTGCTTGAAGTGATCCAGGTCAATGAACACCATCAGCAGCCAGGCACCGCTGTGGATGCGCAGAGTGGGCTCGGCCGCCAGCATGCCACGCCGGTTGAGCAGGTCGGTCAGGGCATCATGACGGGCCAGATGTTCCAGCTCGCGAGTGCGCGCGGCCACCCGACCTTCCAGCTCGCTGTTGATTTTCAGCACTTGCTCGGTTTTGGCCGATAGCGCATCGGCCAATTCGGCCTTGTCGCGCGCCAGGGTAATGGTGCGGATCAGCAACGTGTGATTGGTCTGGTGACTGCTGATCATCACCCAGGCAAACATGACGCCCATCAGCGACAGCAGCATGTGGGTGTCATTACCGAGCGCCAGGATACGCACACAGGCCGGCACCACCAGCAACAGCACATACAGCTTGCCAGACACGCGCAAGGCAGCCAGCGTGCCGGTGGCCCCGCCAGCCAGCGAGGACAGCATCACCAGAATGGCAAACTGCTGGGCGCCAGAAAACGCCGGCATGCCCCACCAGCCCAGCGCGCCCCACAAGCTGCCGGCACACAGCACCAGCGCAGCGTGAGCAATCACCAAACCACGGGCCGGCGCCTGCATAGGCGCGCGGCGCAGGGCCTGCTTGCACAGCAGATACAACAGCACGCGCAGAACAGTCACCCCCAGAGACAACGCCACCCAGCCGGTAAACCAGGCCGGCGCATTGGCGCGCAGGATCAACGCGGCCCCGGAAATGGCCACGACATTGACCACCAGCCCTTTCAGGTGATGGTGCAGGGCTTCCCGCCAGAGCTCGACACTGCATGACAACATGGGATGGCACGCCTTATTCAGCCAGACACACACCGTCTACCCAGCTGCCACGGCCTGACAGGAGGCGGCAGGGCACTAAGAGTGGCTAACACAACCCTCCTGGCGTTGTGACACGACCTTGCCGTACTACCCGTACTGTCTGCGGTCGTGCGCCTAGCCAGGAACGCTGCGCTGAGTTTTGTTAGCCACTCTAAAGCGCCGCTCACAAAACCCCCTGGCGTTGTGATGTGACCTTGCCGTACTTGTTGCACTGTCTGCGGTCACACGCCTAGCCAGGATCGCTTCGCTGAATTTTATGAGCGACTCTAAGTAGATTTACGGATTCACAGCAAAAATTATAGCCGAGCCAATGCGCGCTGGATGAGTAGGCTATTGATTTGCGACAAATCTGCAGCAAGCCAGGTATGACGGGCAAAAAATGGCGAAAAGCTCAGGAAAATAGCGGATCAGGCAAGCGTCATCCGGCCATGCGCCTGAGCGCATATCCGCTCAGGCAATGTGCACGCGGTTTTTACCGGCCAGTTTGGCGCGATACATCGCCTGGTCGGCGCGTTCGATGGTGTCCACTTCGTCTTCGCCCAGCTTCCACACGGTGACGCCAGCGCTGAAGGTGATGACTAATCGGTCCTGGTCGGCCATGAAATAGGCGCGGGTGAGCTGGCGTTGCAGGCGCTCGGTCAGTTGGGCAGCGGCTTCGGCGGCGGTGGCCGGCAGCAAGAGCACAAACTCTTCACCGCCCAGACGGGCGACGATGTCGTTGGGGCGCAAGTTGGCGCTGATGGTGTCCACCAGATGCTTGAGCACCTGATCACCAGTCAGGTGGCCATAGTGGTCGTTGAGCTGCTTGAAGTTGTCCACGTCCAGCAGCACCATGGACAAAGGCTGGCCGCTTTGCGCCGAGCGGTCTTTCTCTCGGGCAAACATTTCGTCCAGACCACGGCGGTTGTAGGCGCCTGTGAGCTGGTCTTCCTTGACCTGCATGCTGGCTTCATCCAGCGCGGCTTCCAGCTCGCGGATGCGCTGGGTGGCAGCGTCCACTTCGACGCGGGCGGCTTCCAGCTCGCCCCGACTGTTGGCCAGGCTGGTTTGCACCGACTTGGTGTCGGCCATCAGCGTGTCGATCACTTCCGACAGGGCAATGACATTGTCGGCCGCCTGGATTTTCTGCGCGTAATCACCGATTTTCTGCTGGAACTGGCTGGTATCGTCGGTCATCACCGACAGGCGCGCGACAAAGGTGTTGACCATCTCGCGCATGGCCTGGGTGGCAGCATCCAAGCTGTGCTTGATCACGCCTTGCTTGTAGATCACGTCCTTGAGGCTGGCTTCCACGGCGTAGATGTCGCGCACATTCAAGGGTTGCTGGGCCAACACGGTTTCGATGGCGCTGATCTGGCCGATCAGCGATTGATCCTGACCAGAAAGCTCACGCAGATTGTGCAGCAGCAGGCTGAGCAGCGAAGCCAGGCCATTGACGATGCGGCCGTCGTGCTGCAATTGCAGATCGGTCTTGATCCAGACTTTTTTCAGCTGGCGCGAGAACACCTCCAGCGCCTGCTCGTTGTCGATGCCCGGCAAGGCCAGCAAGGGTTCTTCAATGCTTTCACGCAGTTCCGGATAAGGGGTCAGCCAAGGCACCACACCGTAGCGCAGCGCTTCGTCCAGCACCACTTTCCAGGCGCGGCTGAGCGGCTCGTCCATCTTGCTGACCGGCTGGCCGTGGATCTGATTGATCTGGGTCATCTGCGGTGCAGCAGAGGCAGACGCCGCAGTGCCCGGCGCTGCCGGCGGCGGCAGCGCTTCGTCAAACTGAAAACCGGCCAGGCTCAGCGCCGACGGCGGTGATGCCTGGCTGGCGGCCAGCGGCAAGGCCCAGTTGGTCAGCAGATTGCTGAGCTTTTCGTAAAACAGGGTGGGCTGGTAGCCATAATTGGCCACCACGCGCTCCAGCGCTTCTTTTTTCATGGCGCTGGACAAGCCCGGTTGGCGCAAATCCCATTGCTTGATCAGGTTGAGCACCAGTTCGCCCCAACGTTGGCCAACGGTTTGTTGCTCCACCTGCAGGGTGAGGTGTTGTTGCAGCATGGCCGGAATGCCCGACCAATCCTGTTCGAAGATAGCCTGTTTGAGGCGGTTGATGCGAATCTGCCCGGCCGCATCGCTGCCAGGCTGCAATTCATCCAGAAACTGCCCCAATGCCGCCACCAGCGGGTGCACTGGCCGGCTGGATGCGGGCAACAGCTGTCCGGCTACTTCAGCGTAAGCACGCTCGTAGTTCTCCGGAGTCGGCAGCTGCCTGCGCGCGGTTAACCGCTTGAGCGCCTGGCGAGCAATTTCAATGGAAGGATCAGGCGACGACATCGCGCGCTCGAGAGTCACACATGCGGGCAGTGTAATCCTGTCCGCCAGTCTTGTTAAGGCACCATACACCGACGCGCTGGCACATCATGGCGTTTTCACGGTGCGGAAGGCTTGGCCGCAGCCGGGGCGGCGGCGGGGCGAGGCTCCAGCAACTGGAAAAACACCTCGCCGCGCTTGATCATGCCCAGTTCGCTGCGCGCGCGCTCCTCGATGGCCGAGGAGCCCTGCTTGAGGTCGCTGACTTCCGCCGCCAGCGCCAGATTGCGGTCAACCAGCTTTTCATTGCTGGTGCGCAGAGTGGTGAGCTGGCTGTCCAGCTGCCACACGCGCAACCAGCTGCCCTTGCCCAGCCACAATGACCATTGCAGCAGCAAGAGCAGCACCAGCAGAAAAAGCGTCAACGCGCGCATGCGACCCGGATTACTTCAGGTGGTAAAACGCAGCGCGGCCGGGGTACACGGCAGCTTCGCCGAGTTCTTCCTCGATGCGCAGCAGCTGGTTGTACTTGGCCATGCGGTCAGAACGCGACAGCGAGCCGGTCTTGATCTGCATGCAGTTGGTGGCCACCGCCAGGTCGGCGATGGTGCTGTCTTCGGTTTCGCCCGAGCGGTGGCTCATCACGCTGGTGTAGCCCGAGCGCTTGGCCAGTTCCACGGCTTGCAGGGTTTCGGTCAGCGAGCCGATCTGGTTGATTTTCACCAAGAGGCTGTTGCAGATGCCGGCCTTGATGCCTTCGGACAGGATTTTCGGGTTGGTGACGAACACATCGTCGCCCACCAGCTGCACGCGGTCGCCCAGCTTGTCGGTCAGGATCTTCCAGCCGGCCCAGTCGTGCTCGCTCATGCCGTCTTCGATCGAGATGATCGGGTAGTTGTCGCACAGGGTGGCCAGGTAGTTGGCGAATTCTTCGCTGGACAGCGCCAGGCCTTCGCCCTTCAGGTGGTACTTGCCGTCTTTGTAGAATTCGCTGGAGGCGCAGTCCAGGGCGATCAGCACATCGTCGCCAGCCACATAGCCGGCCTTGTCGATGGCTTGCAGAATCAGCTTGATGGCGTCTTCGTTCTTGGCCAGGTTCGGGGCAAAGCCGCCTTCGTCGCCCACGGCGGTGGAGTGGCCTTGCTCGGCGCAGATTTTTTTCAGGGTGTGGAAGATTTCCGCCCCGCAGCGCAGCGCTTCGCGGAAGGTTTTGGCGCCCACAGGGATGATCATGAATTCCTGGATGTCCAGGCTGTTGTTGGCGTGCGCGCCGCCGTTGATCACGTTCATCATCGGCACCGGCATCGACATCTGGCCAGCGCCGCCCAGGTAGCGGTACAGCGGCAGGCCGGCGTCTTCGGCGGCGGCGCGGGCCACGGCCATGGACACGGCCAGGATGGCGTTGGCGCCCAGGCGGCTCTTGCTGTCGGTGCCGTCCAGTTGCAGCAGGGTCTTGTCGATGAAGGTCTGATCGGTGGCGTCCAGGCCGATGATCGCTTCGCAGATTTCGGTGTTGATGTTTTCAACGGCCTTGAGCACGCCCTTGCCCAGGTAGCGGCCCTTGTCGCCATCGCGCAGTTCCAGGGCTTCTTTTTCGCCGGTGGAGGCGCCGGACGGCACGGCGGCGCGGCCCATCACGCCGGATTCCAGCAGCACGTCGGCTTCCACCGTCGGGTTGCCACGCGAATCCAGAATCTCGCGCGCGACGACATCAATAATCGAACTCATGGTTTTCCCCAATGCAGCAATGCAAGTACGTGATCAAAAACAATGCCCGGGCGCAGCGTCAGGCCGGCCCGCAGGCAAACGGATAGCGCCGCGCCCGCAAGTGGACGCGGCGGATTATAACGATTGTTCCGCCAAAGGCGAGGATTTTACCAAGTCGTCCAGCGACTTGAGCGTGGCCAAGAGCTCGCGCATGCGCGGCAGCGGCCAGGCGTTGGGGCCGTCAGACAGCGCCTGGGCCGGGTCTGGATGGGTTTCCATAAACAGCCCGGCCACGCCTGCGGCCACGGCCGCACGCGCCAGCACCGGCACAAACTCGCGCTGACCGCCCGAAGCCGTGCCCTGGCCGCCAGGCAGTTGCACCGAGTGGGTGGCGTCAAACACCACCGGGCAGCCGGTGTCGCGCATGATGGCCAGGCTGCGCATGTCCGACACCAGGTTGTTGTAGCCAAACGAAACGCCGCGCTCGCACACCATGATGTGCTGGCCATCGCTGCCGGCTTCAATCGCCGCTTCGCGCGCCTTGTCCACCACGTTTTTCATGTCGCCGGGGGCCAGAAACTGGCCCTTTTTGATGTTCACCGGGATGCCAGCGGTGGCCACGGCGCGGATGAAATCGGTTTGCCGACACAAGAACGCTGGCGTTTGCAGCACGTCCACCACGCTGGCGACGGTGGGGATTTCTTCCGTGGTGTGCACGTCGGTGAGCACCGGCACGCCAATCTGGCGCTTGACCTCGGCCAGAATGCGCAGGCCTTCGTCCATGCCCAGGCCACGGAAGGACTTGCCGGAACTGCGGTTGGCCTTGTCATAGCTGGATTTGTAGATAAACGGCATGCCCACGGCCTGGGCAATTTCTTTGAGCTGGCCGGCGGTGTCCAGCGCCATTTGCTCGCTTTCGATGACACAGGGGCCGGCAATCAGAAACAGCGGGCGATGCAGCCCGACTTCAAACCCGCACAGATGCATGAACGGCTTCTCCAGAAAACAGCCGACGGGGCATATGCCCCGTCGTCAGGTCGAACAGCTTAGCCGCGGGCGGCTTGATGGGCGATGGCGGCCTCGATATAGGCCTTGAACAGCGGATGGCCATCACGCGGGGTGGAGGTGAATTCCGGGTGGAACTGGCAGGCGAAGAACCACGGATGGTTCGGCAGCTCGATGGTTTCCACCAGCTGCTCATGGCCGCTGGAGCGGCCGCTGATCTTCAGCCCGGCGGCTTCCAGACGCGGTACGTAGTAGTTGTTGACTTCGTAACGGTGACGATGACGCTCGACGATCTGGGTGGCGCCGTACACGCGCGCCGCCAGCGAACCCGGCTCCAGGTCGCACTGCTGGCCGCCCAGGCGCATGGTGCCGCCCAGGTTGGAGTTTTCGTCGCGCTTTTCGATCTTGCCGTCGTGGTTCACCCATTCGTCGATCAGCGCCACCACCGGGAAGTCGGTTTCCAGGTCGAATTCGGTGGAGTTGGCGCCTGCCATGCCGGCCACGTCGCGGGCGTATTCGATCAGCGCGATCTGCATGCCCAGGCAAATGCCCATGTAGGGGATGTTGCGCTCGCGGGCAAATTTCACCGCCAGAATCTTGCCTTCCACGCCGCGTTTGCCAAAGCCGCCCGGCACCAGGATGGCGTCCATGCCAGCCAGCGAGGCGGCGCCGTCGCGCTCGATCTCTTCCGAGTCGATGTAGTGGATATTGACCTTGCTGCGGGTGTGGATGCCGGCGTGGTTCAGCGCTTCGGACAAGGATTTGTACGATTCGGTGAGGTCCACATACTTGCCGACCATGGCGATGTTCACTTCGCGCTGCGGATGCTCGATGGCGTCGACAATGCCGTCCCACACCGACAGATCAGCCGGCGGCAGGGTGAGGTGCAGGTGTTCGGCGATGATGTCGTCGATGCCTTGCTCGTGCAGCTGGGCCGGAATCTTGTAGATGCTGCTGGCGTCGTAACAGCCGATCACGGCGTTTTCTTCGACATTGCAGAACAGGGCAATCTTGCGGCGCTCGTCGTCCGGCAGCGGGCGATCCATGCGGCACAGCAGAATGTCCGGCTGGATGCCGATTTCGCGCAGTTCCTTCACCGAGTGCTGGGTCGGCTTGGTCTTGATTTCGCCAGCGGTGTGGATGAACGGCACGTAGGACAGATGCACGTACAGGGTGTTCTTGCGGCCCAGGTTGGAGCGCACCTGGCGGATGGCTTCCAGGAAGGGCAGCGATTCGATGTCGCCCACCGTGCCGCCGATTTCGACAATCGCCACGTCAGCATCACCCGCGCCGGCATACAGCTTGGCCTTGATTTCGTCGGTGATGTGCGGAATCACCTGCACGGTGCCGCCCAGGTAGTCGCCACGGCGCTCTTTGGTGATCACCGATTCGTATACCTGGCCGGTGGTGAAGTTGTTGCTTTTCTTCATCTTGGCCTTGATGAAGCGCTCATAGTGGCCAAGGTCGAGGTCGGTTTCGGCGCCGTCTTCGGTGACGAACACCTCGCCATGCTGGAACGGGCTCATGGTGCCCGGATCGACGTTGATGTACGGATCGAGCTTGAGCATGGTCACGGTAAGACCGCGAGATTCCAGAATTGCTGCGATGGATGCAGCAGCAATGCCTTTACCCAGCGAGGACACAACCCCGCCGGTCACGAAAATGTATTGAGTCATGGGAATGCTGGCCTGAACGAATCCGGAATTTTATCGTGAAATCCCTCGCGCGCCAAATGCTTGGCGGTATCGAGCCCTCGGCGACCCCATCAGATGACCTCTGGCGGCCACACGCACGCAACACTTGAGCAGCCGCCTGATTTTATGATATAAAGCGTGTTTTTACTGGTTTCTGGGAGTAACTCAAATGGCGCGAGTTTGCAAAGTCACCGGCAAGCGTCCGATGACCGGGAACAATGTTTCCCACGCCAACAACAAGACCAAACGTCGTTTCTTGCCGAATCTGCAATATCGCCGTTTCTGGGTCGAAAGTGAAAACCGCTGGGTGCGCCTGCGCGTGTCCAACGCTGCCCTGCGCACCATTGACAAGGTTGGCATCGACGTTGTGCTCGCCGATCTGCGTGCACGCGGCGAACTGTAATCTGTCCACCGCGACCGTCACTGAATTAAAGGCTAATCACCATGCGCGACAAGATCAAACTGGAATCGACCGCCGGCACCGGTCACTTCTACACCACCACCAAGAACAAGCGGACCATGCCCGGCAAGATGGAAATCAAAAAGTTCGACCCGGTTGCCCGCAAGCACGTGATCTACAAGGAAACCAAGCTGAAGTAATTCAGCCCCGGTTGCCCGTGCTGCTAAAAAGCCCTGATGCATTGCGTCAGGGCTTTTGTTTTTTGCCGCCAGCATTTGCCTGCGGCGGCGCAATGCCGCTACAATGCCGCCACTCACTGGGGGAGTAGCCGGCCTGTCGCCAGACAGGCGCCCGCGTCAACACACTTGCCGAACCCGGCATGGCGCGCGACATCCACGGATGCGGCAAGACCCATGACCTGCGCTCGCTGCCTTAAGGGGGCCGCGGCGACACAGGTCATGGCGCGTCTGGCCCCCTGGATATTTTCATCATGGAAGCTTTCCTGTTCTCCACCGGCTTTGTCGCCCTGGCCGAAATCGGCGACAAGACCCAACTGCTTGCCCTCTTGCTCGCCGCCCGCTTCAAACGCCCGATCCCCATCATTGCCGGCATTTTTGTCGCCACCGTGCTCAACCACGCCCTCGCGGGCAGCCTGGGCAGCTGGCTGACCGCGCTCGTGCCGGCAGACATCATGCGCTGGGTGCTGGGCGGCTCGTTTCTTGCCATGGCGGTGTGGTTGCTGATCCCGGATTCCATCGACGACGAAGACACCCGACTGCAAGACAAATTGGGCGTGTTCGCCGCCACGACCATTGCCTTCTTTTTGGCAGAAATGGGCGACAAGACGCAAATCGCCACCGTGGCGCTGGCCGCACGCTTTGACAGCCTCGTTGGCGTGGTGATGGGCACCACAGCAGGCATGATGCTGGCCAATGTGCCGGCCGTGCTGCTGGGCGAAGCCGCTGCCAAACGCATTCCGGTGAAATGGGTGCACGGCTGTGCGGCCCTGCTGTTTGCCGTGTTGGGCGTGGTCGTGCTGAGCGGGGTGCAACTGGGTTTTATGGGCTAAGAAGCACTCACACAATGTGCCTGGCGTTGTGGCATGACCTTGCCGCACGACTTGTACCGTCTGCGGTCACACGCCAGGCCAGGATGACTTCGCTGCATTTTGTGGGCGACGCGGGGTCAGGCGCCCGCGCGCATCAAGCCAGCCGGGCACCAGACTGCAGCGCCCGGATCAATTCAGGCAGCCTTGACCAAGGGATCCTGCCCATCTGGCAGGGCCGCGCACACCTGGTTACGACCATGCTGCTTGGCGTAATACATACGGTGATCGGCCAGCTCAACCAGCATGCGCCAGTCGTCCAGCGCATCACCCAAACGCTCGGCAACACCAATGCTGGCAGTCACCGGAGCGCCTTCCGGCCGCGCACCCAGCCCATGTTCGCGCAGCCGCGCCAGTGCTTGCACGGCTTGCTCCAGATCGGTATTGGGCATGATCAGCAAAAATTCTTCGCCCCCCCAACGGGTAAGCATATCGCCACGGCGCAAACACGCCTGAATATTGCGGGTCATGGCAATCAGCACCTTGTCCCCAGCCTCATGGCCATAGTGGTCGTTGATGCTCTTGAAGTGGTCCAGATCGACAAACGCCACCGCCAGCGGCGCACCACTGCGGCTGGCCAGAATGAATTGCAGCTCCAGCATTTCTTCACCGCTGCTACGTGAAAACACCCCGGTCAGCGGGTCGCGGGTGGCCTGACGCACCAGGGCAATCATAAAGGCCAGCTGGCTCATGCCGGCCAGCGCCGACACCCCGGTAATCAATACCAGCAGCCAGAAAGTGCCAATAAAAGCCGGCAAGTCCAGATGCGGCCAGCGCAAGCCGGCCACCACAATCTGGGCAATCAGGATCGGGCTGGCCAGAATCAGGTTTTCAATCAGCGTCAGCGGAAAAATCGCCAGGCCAGCCAGCAACACAAATGGCAGAAAGGCATACCCAGAACTGACCGCAGCCGACAGCCCGGCCAGCTCATGCGCCCCCATCAGGTTGTATGACGCCACATAAAACAAAGTAGGAATCAGAAACAGCAAAGCCATGGCCCGATAGGCATCCAGCAGATTGCCACGCGGCTGGTAAAACAGCACCAGACTGGCAAAGGCAGCACTGGCCAGCACACGCATCAGCGCCAATTGCCACCACAAGGGCGACGCAAAAACCAGAAAATCCACCACGATCCACATCGGGGTGAGCACGGCAAACAAAAAGGCAAACAGGCGCACCCGATTGACAATCATGGTTGCGCGCCGGTTAGCCAGCAGGGAAAGATGCTGGAAAGGCGTTGCCAGCCATGGCAATTCCGCCTTTTTCAGCTCACCGGGCATCAGCCCGGTCAGGCGCTGCCATACGATTTCAGCCAACGGTTTCATCAGAATTCCCGCTCCAGGTAAAAACAGTCTGTCAATCCACATAGCACTCGGCATGCCCATCATCAACCTGGGCCGCTGGCTGCCCGCAGCGGGCTGTTGTGGGCTGCTTGCGCGCCCTGCACGCTAAGTGAATCCGGGCAAAACGGCAAGTGCCAGCTGGCCCGGGTTTGATCTGATCCCATCCCGTGCAGGATTGCCCCACTACCCATACAGGATTGCCCCACCTACGACTCAGGATTGCCTCACCTCCCCCAGCCAATGCACGCATGGCGCGGATGATCCGCCACACATACTGCAACGCAGCATACCCCACACAGGGTGCAATATCCTTGACACGTCAGGTAAAAAACCACGCCTTTCAAGTCCCCGACAAATAAAATGCTGCCCGGCAATATACTTACGTAAATCCACGTAAGTAATATTACTTATATTAGAATAGTTGTTATGAATTTTCTTTCGTGACATGATGCTTTTGCATCACGACAAAGCTTTAAAATAAACCCTGTCAAAATATTTTAATAGAAATAAGCAAAAAGCATGAACAGGCAAGCGGACTCTGTGATGTGCCCCCTTGGAGCCACCTGCTGAGTGGCAATGAGCATCCCGACAAAAGAGGTTCAACCATGTTGATGATAGACGCGCAAAAACGCTTGGCCCATCCAGTAATCGACGACCTGTGTCGCTTGATCACCCAGCACCGCTGGGAAGCACGCTTCGAGCAGGCGTTTGCCAAAGTGGCGGATTACCAGATTGCCGGCTTTCCGCGCATTGTCACGCTGACCGATTACTTCACCTGGCTGGTGGAGCTACTGGAGTGGGTACCCTGCGAAAACAGCCAGGGTCGGGAAATCTACAATCGCATCTGTGAATTTTATTTTGTGCTGGACCAGCCATCGCTGCGTGAGTTGCAAAACCCGCAACTGCCCGCCACCCCGAATGCCCCACTGACGCCGCTATCGAGCTGGATGGTGGATTTTGCCCGCGCCTGGGGCAGCTTTCTGGATACGCCGGAGTCGCTGACCGCCGACTCCTTACGCAGTTTTTACGCGGCGCCAGCCTACAATATGGGCGAATACATCACCGCACCGGGCGGCTGGAAGAGTTTCAACCAGTTTTTTGCCCGCCACACCAAACCAGGCTACCGCCCGGTCGCCGCCCCGCAGGATGACCATATCCTGGTTTCACCGGCTGACTCTACCTTCGTGGGAGCCTGGGCCATCGGCGCCGACTCCCATATCACCGTCAAGAGCCTGCGCTGGTCGCTGGATGAATTACTGGCCGACAGCCCCTATCGGGACCGCTTTCGCAGCGGCCTGTTCATGCACAGCTTTTTGAACACCACGGACTATCACCGCCTGCACACGCCAGTGTCCGGCCGCGTGCTGGAATCGCGGGTGATCCATGGCCAGGTGTATCTGGAAGTCAACGCCCAGCCCAAGGAGACAGAAGGCGACGCGCATGAACTGGTGCGCGAGCGGGTGCTGCACGCCGAAGACGGCACCGGCTATCAGTTCTCGCAAGCACGCGGCCTGCTGGTGCTGGACAGCCCGGTGGGCTTGGTCGCAGTACTGCCAGTGGGCATGTGTCAGGTGTCGTCGGTGGTCATGACCGCCGACGTGGGGGTCAAGCTGCGCAAGGGCGAAGAATTTGCCTATTTCCAGTTTGGCGGCTCGGATGTGGTGATGCTGTTTGAATCCAGCGTCAATGCCGGCCTGATCATGCAGCCAGGCGTGCACTACAAACAGGGCAGTTGGATCGGCCATGCCTTTCCCGGCTGACAATGACATAAAACACCCTGACGCAACTTCATGCCATATGCAATAATGTGCCGTTTGAAGATACATGCCAGCCTGGATTGATTCTTCGCGCGTATGGCATGCCACACTATGCCGTCCATGCGCCAGGCTGAGCGCCCCATGGTATGCCATGTGTCGCATTAATGCGACACATGGCATACCGTTTATCACCCCATAACAAGAACATGAAAATATCCTGAAAATGTCCTTGAACGGTTCCAGCCATGACCCTCTTTGCTCATTCGATACGCAACCGGATCACCTTTCTGGCGGTGTGCATTGCCGCCTGCATCTTTGTCCTGTCCATGCTGGTCAGCACCCTGGACAGCCGTGATAACGCACTGAAAGGCGCACAGGATAACGCCCGCCTGCTCGCCGAACGCGAAGCCGCGCGGCTGGAAGGCGAGCTCAAGCGCGCTTTTGCCAGTGCCCGCACCCTGGCGCACACGCTGCAAGGCATGAAAGCTGCCGGCACGCCGCCCAGCCGCGAACAGATCGACCACGCCATGCGTGAAATGCTCCAGCAGACACCGGATGTGCTGGCTTACGGCTCGCTGTGGGAACCCAACGCTCTGGACGGTCGCGACAGCGAATATGCGGGCCGTGCCCCCAGCCACGACAAAACCGGCCGCTACCTGCCGTACTGGAACCGGGCCTCCGGCCAGATTGCCGTAGAACCGCTGGTGGACTACGACAAACCCGGAGCCAATGACTGGTACGTGGTGCCACAGAAAACCCTGCAGGACATTTTTACCGACCCTTACCCCTACAAGGTAGCCGGCCGCGAAGTATGGGTGGCCACGGTTTCCACCCCGGTGCTGGTCAGCGGCAAGTTTGCCGGTATTGTTGCGCTGGATTACCCGCTGGAAGGCCTGCAAAAATCGCTGGCCAATGTCCGCCCGTTTGCTTCCGGCTATGCAGCCCTGGTGTCCAATGGTGGTTTTTACGCCAGCCACCCCAACGACAAGCTGCTGGGCAAAAAGGCCGACACCCTGTCGCCGCAGGCACTGGAAGCGATTGCCCAGGGCAAACCCTATCAGTTTGAGGCTGCCGGTCAGATGTATGTATTTGCCCCGCTCCACCTGGGCAACGGCGCCGCCCCCTGGTCGATGATGGTCAGCTTTCCGATGGCAGCGGTGTTGGCCGACGGCAATCAACTGGTGATCAAGATGGCCATCATCGGCCTGATTGGCGTAGCGGTGATGACGCTGGTGCTGACCCTGGGCATCCGCAAGATGATTCGCCCGCTGGAAAAACTCACCCTCACCGTCAGCGAGCTGGAAGGTGACCTCACCGTACGCCTGCCAGTCAGTCGCAAGGACGAAATCGGCCAGATCGCCCAGGCGTTCAATGTCTTCATGGGTCGCCTGCAGCCGGTGGTGCGCGATATTCGCACCCACAGCGAATCGGTGGATCAAACCGGCCGTGCGCTGGCCGAGCTGACGCAAACCATTGCCGACCGCTCGCACCAGCAAAGCCAGGCCTCGCAATCCACCGCCAGCGCCATGGAAGAAATCGCCACCGGCATCAGCCATGTGGCCAACTCCGCCCATCAGGCCGGCGTGGAGGCCGAAGCCACCGAAGACTTTATCGATGACGCCACCGCCAGCATCCAGGGCATGGCCAAGGACATCCGCGCGGTGAATGCCACCATCGGCGAAGTCAAAACCCGTGTGTCGCAGCTGGACGTCAACGCCCGCGAAATCGACCGCATCGCCCAGGCCATTCAGGATATTGCCGAGCAAACCAACCTCCTGGCCTTGAACGCCGCCATCGAAGCGGCCCGCGCCGGTGAACAGGGCCGCGGCTTTGCCGTGGTGGCGGATGAGGTGCGCAAGCTGGCTGAACGCACCACGCAGGCCACGCTGGAAATCGGCAAGCTGCTGCAAACCATCCAGAAAGAAACCGGCCTGGTGGTCGATGTGGTTGAACACGCCGCCAACAGCACCGATGCCGGCGCGACCCGTTCGGATGAAACCGTCAAACTGATCGACATGATTCACCAGCGCGTGCAAAGCATGGCGGCGCAAACCAGCGCCATCGCCCAGGCCAGCGCCCAGCAGGCGCAGGCCTGCAACGAAGTGGCCATGCACGTGGAAACCATCAGCGCCGCCGCGCAGGAGAATGATCAGGCGGTGTCTGAGGCAGAAGTCTCGGTGCGCAGCATGTGCCAGAAAGTCACCCAGTTGGGCGACAAAGTGCGCATGTTCAAGGTATAAACGCACACCATCTGACGGGATGCCCATCAGTACACGGGGCGGACATTGTCCGCCCCGTATCATTTTGCCCTCCTGCCTTTGCCCGCCAGGCTAGGTCATTTTGTCCAGCCCGCCGCCAAAATGACCCCCCATTCTGACTGCCCCCCTTGGCGTTACACGCCAAATCCATGATCTTCATGGGGTTTCTTCCATGGCACAGCTCTTGCCTATGGCCCAGCCGCTTTGGAGGGACGCCCCCCACGCCGAATCTTGGCCAACACGTCCCTCCCGATCCCCCGCAACGGCCGCCTCGCATGCGCGCCGTTGAGCTAAAACCAGGAGGAGATATATGGATCACCATCACCATGCCGCTGCTGGCGTCTCAGTCAGCCGACGGCAGTTTTTCAAAATCTCGGCCGCCGGCATGAGCGCCACCAGCCTGGCCGTCATGGGCATGGCCCCTAGCACAGCACAAGCCGAAGTGCGCCAGTACAAACTCAGCCGCGCCACCGAAGTGCGCAACACCTGTACCTATTGCTCGGTGGGCTGTGGCTTGCTGATGTACAGCCTGGGCGACGGCGCCAAGAACGCCAAGCAGGAAATCATCCACATCGAAGGCGATCCGGATCACCCGGTCAGCCGTGGCTCGCTGTGCCCCAAGGGTGCCGGCCTGCTGGACTTTGTACACAGCCCGGGCCGACTGAAATACCCGGAAGTGCGCGAAGCCGGCAGCGACCAATGGAAGCGCATCAGCTGGCACGAAGCCGTCGAGCGCATCGCCAAGCACATGAAGGCCGACCGCGACGCGAATTTCATCGACAAGAACGCCGACGGCGTGCCAGTCAACCGCTGGTTGTCCACCGGCATGCTGACGGCCTCGGCCTCGTCCAACGAAACCGGCATCCTCACGCAAAAATTCATGCGCTCGCTGGGCATTATCGCCACCGATGCGCAGGCGCGTGTCTGTCACGGCCCGACCGTGGCGGCACTGGCCTCCACCTTTGGTCGTGGCGCCATGACCAACAGCTGGGTGGACATCAAGAACGCCGACTTCATTCTGGTGATGGGCGGCAACGCCGCCGAGGCGCACCCGGTGGGCTTCAAGTGGGCGATCGAGGCAAAAAAACAACGCGGCGCCAAGCTGATCGTGGTCGATCCACGCTTTAACCGCACCGCCGCCGTGGCCGACCAATACGTGCCGATCCGCGCCGGCTCGGACATTGTGTTTCTGGGTGGCATCATCAACTGGCTGATTGCCAACGACAAAATTCACTGGGATTATGTCAAGGCGTATACCAACGCCAGCCTGATCGTCAAAGAAGAATACGGATTCGACGAGGGCTTGTTCTCGGGCTTTGACGCGGAGAAAAGCAAATACGACCGCGCCAGCTGGAACTACGAGCTGGACGCCAACGGCGCCGCCAAGCGTGACCCCAGCCTGGAACATCCACGCTGCGTGTGGAACCTGATGAAGGCCCACTTCGCCCGCTACACCCCGGAATTGGTCAGCAGCCTGACGGGCAGCCCGAAAGAAGGCTTTCTGGCGGTGTGTCAGCACCTGGGCGAAACCGCCGCACCGAACAAAGTCGGCACCATTCTGTACGCGCTGGGCTGGACGCAGCACACGGTGGGCGCACAAAACATCCGCACCATGGCGATGATCCAGCTCTTGCTGGGCAATATCGGCATGCCCGGCGGCGGCGTTAACGCACTGCGCGGCCACTCCAATATCCAGGGCTTGTCCGACCTGGGCCTGCTGTCCACCTCGCTGCCGGGCTACCTGACCCTGCCCAACGAAACCCAGCACCCGACCCTGGCCGACTACCTGGCCAAGAACACGCCAAAAACCCTGCTGGATGGCCAGTTCAACTACTGGAGCAACACGCCCAAGTTCTTTGTCAGCCTGATGAAGTGGTTCTGGGGCGACAAGGCCACCGCCGACAACAATTGGGGCTACGACTGGCTGCCCAAGTGGGACAAGCTCTACGACGTGCTGCACATGGTCGAGCTGATGCACCAGGGCAAGATGAACGGCTTTATCGTACAGGGCTTTAACCCGCTGGCCTCCTTCCCGGACGCCAATAAGGTGCGCGAGGCGTTCAGCAAGCTCAAATACATGGTGGTCATCGACCCGATCACCACCGAGACGTCCAGCTTTTGGCAAAACCACGGCGAATCCAACCCCGCCGACCCGGCCAAGATCCAGACCGAAGTCTTCCGTCTGCCGTCCACCTGTTTTGCCGAAGAAGACGGCTCGATTGTCAACTCCAGCCGCTGGTTGCAATGGCACTTCAAGGGAGCCGATGCGCCGGGCGAGGCCAAGAGTGACCAGGAAATCATCGGCGAGCTGTTTGTTGCCCTGCGCGAGCTGTACAAAAAAGACGCCGGCAAGGGTGCCGAGCCGATTCTGAACCTGTCCTGGCCGTACCGCGACCCGAAAAACCCGACGCCGGAAGAACTGGCCAAGGAAATGAACGGCCGCGCGCTGGCCGATTTGTTCGACCCGAAAGACCCGACCAAGCAACTGGCCAAAAAAGGCGAGCAACTGCCCGGCTTTGCCCTGCTGCGCGACGACGGCAGCACCATGAGCGCCTGCTGGATTTTCTCGGGCTGCTGGACGCAAGCCGGCAACCAGATGTCCCGCCGCGACAATACCGATGTCGGCCTGGGCAACACCCCCGGCTGGGCGTGGGCCTGGCCGGCCAACCGCCGCATTCTGTACAACCGCGCCTCGTGCACGCCAGAAGGCAAGCCGTGGGATCCGAGCCGCAAGCTGATTGCCTGGAATGGCGAAAAGTGGGCCGGCATCGACGTGCCCGACTTCAAGGCCGACGCCGGCCCGGATACTGGCATGAACCCGTTCATCATGAACCCTGAAGGCGTGGGCCGCCTGTTCGCCGTGGACAAACTGGCGGACGGTCCCTTCCCCGAGCACTACGAGCCGATGGAAAGCCCGATTGGCACCAACCCGCTGCACCCGAAAGTGGTCAGCAGCCCGGCGGTGCGCATCTTCAAGGGCGACCGCGAACGCCTGGGCACGCACAAAGAGTTTCCGTATGTGGGCACCACCTACCGGCTGACCGAGCACTTCCAGTTCTGGACCAAATCGGTGCGGCTGAACGCCATCGCCCAACCCGAGCAGTTCGTCGAAATCAGCGAACAACTGGCCAAGGAAAAGGGCATCGCCCAGGGCGACTGGGTGAAGGTCAGCTCCAAGCGCGGCTTCATCAAGGCCAAGGCGGTGGTGACCAAGCGCATGAAGCCGCTGGCCATCAATCAGCAGACTGTGCACCAGATCGGCATTCCGCTGCACTGGGGCTGGGAAGGCGTGGCGAAAAAGGGCTTCTTGACCAATGTCCTGCCGCCGTTCGTGGGTGACTGCAATACGCAAACGCCTGAATATAAATCGTTCCTGGTGAACATCGAAAAGGCATGAGGCGCGCATAACCATGGCTCTGCAATCTCTTGATATTCTGCGCCGCTCGGCCACCCCGACCGCCACCCCGCAAGCGCGAACCCCGGTGGAAGTGGCCAAGCTGATTGACGTGTCCACCTGCATCGGCTGCAAGGCCTGTCAGGTGGCCTGCTCCGAATGGAACGACATCCGCGAGGAAGTCGGCTCCTGCGTCGGCGTCTACGACAACCCGGTAGACCTCACCGCCCAGGCCTGGACGGTGATGCGCTTTGCCGAAACCGAAGAAAACGGCAAGCTGGAATGGCTGATCCGCAAGGACGGCTGCATGCACTGCGCCGACCCCGGCTGCCTGAAAGCCTGTCCGTCACCAGGCGCCATCATTCAGTACAAAAACGGCATTGTCGATTTCCACCAGGAAAACTGCATCGGCTGCGGCTACTGCGTGGCCGGCTGCCCGTTCAATGTGCCGCGCCTGAGCCCGGCCGACAACAAGGCCTATAAGTGCAGCCTGTGCTCCGACCGCGTGGCGGTGGGCCAGGAACCGGCCTGCGTGAAAACCTGCCCGACCGGGGCGATTCAGTTCGGCAGCAAAGAGGACATGAAAGAAGTCGCCTCCGTGCGCATCGCCGACCTGAAAAACCGAGGTTACCAAAACGCCGGCCTGTACGACCCGGAAGGCGTGGGCGGCACCCATGTGATGTATGTGCTGCACCACGCCGACAAGCCCGAGTTGTACAGCAATCTGCCGAAAGACCCGGCCATCAGCGCCACGGTCAGCCTGTGGAAAGGCCTGCTCAAGCCGCTGGCCACCCTGGGCATTGCCGCCGCCGGCCTGTTTGGCTTCTTCCACTACATCACCGTCGGCCCCAACCGCCCGGATGAAGACCACGAGGAGACCCGCAAGTGAAAGAGCAACTGATCCAACGCTACTCCGCCCCGGAGCGCATCAATCACTGGGTGGTCGCCGTGTGCTTTGTGCTGCTGGCGATTTCTGGCCTGGCCTTCTTTTACCCGGCGTTCTTCTGGCTGACCGGCGTGTTTGGCACGCCGCAGCTGGCGCGCATTGTCCACCCGTTTGTCGGCGTGGTGATGTTCCTGGCCTTTGCCCGACAGTTCTTCCGCTACTGGCATCACAACCTGATCACGCCCGAGGACGTGAAATGGATGAAGTCGGTCAAAGAAGTGATGAAGGGCAACGAAGTCGGCGACATCGGCAAGTACAACGGCGGGCAAAAAGGCATGTTCTGGCTGATGTGCGCCTGCATGGCGGTGCTGCTGGTGTCCGGCCTGATTGCCTGGCGGCAGTACTTTGCCGGGTATTTCCCGATTCCGGTGGTGCGCCTGGCCTTGCTGGCGCACGCCAGCGCCGCCGTGGCGCTGATTGCCGGCATCATCGTCCACGTCTACGCCGCGCTGTGGGTGAAAGGCACCATCCGCGCCATGGTGGAAGGCGTGGTCACCCATGCCTGGGCAAAAAAACACCATCCGCGCTGGTATCGTGAAATGACCGGCAAAAAGTCCTGATCCACCCCCGTCCGGCTGGCCTTGCGCCCGCCGGACGGGCGGGAGCCCGACATGCAACGCGAATTTTTTGCTTCTCCAGACACCCATCCGCAAACCGCCGCCCATGTGCCGGTGCGCCGCCTGTGCGCCGATGGCTGGCAACGCGACGCGGTGGATGTGCTGGTGGAAGAAACCCCGGTGGCGCTGGTGTACAACGGCATCTCCCACGCGGTGATGCTGGCCACCCCCAGCGAGCTGGACGACCTGGCGCTGGGCTTCAGCCTGAGCGAAGGCATTGTGCAAGACCCGTCCGAAGTGTACGCACTGGACTATGAACATGGCCCGGATGGCGTCAGCGTCCATCTGGACATCGCCAGCCGGCGCTTTCATGCGCTGAAAGAACGCCGCCGCGCGCTGGCCGGGCGCACCGGCTGCGGCCTGTGCGGCGTGGACAGCCTGGATGGCGTGGCGCGCTGCCACAGCCAGGTGGCGCGCGGCGCGCCGCTGCTGGCCTCGGCCATCTTTGCCGCCGTCAAACAGCTGGACCGCCACCAGCCGCTGCGCCAGAGCACCGGCGCCGCGCACGCCGCCGCCTGGGTGAATCTGGCCGGCGACATCGAGCTGGCGCGCGAAGACGTTGGCCGCCACAATGCGCTGGATAAACTGATTGGCGCCCGCGCCAAGGCCGGCGCCGACAACCGCGACGGCTTTGCCCTGGTGTCCAGCCGCGCCAGCTACGAAATGGTGCAAAAATCCGCCTTGGCCGGCATCGGCGCGCTGGCGGCGATGTCCGCCCCCACCGCGCTGGCGGTGCGCCTGGCGGAAGAAACCGGCGTCAGCCTGGTGGGCTTTGCCCGTCAGCACAGCCTGGTGGTGTACGCTGGCGGCGAATATGTCCACATGGATATCGACCCAAGCTGAACGCCGCGCCCTCCCCTTCACCGATATTACGCGCCTGCCCTGGCGGCAGGCGCGCCTGATTCTGGAAAACCCCCATGTCTGTTGATCTGCTCAACGCCGCCGAACCGGACGCCACCCTGGCGCCAGACGCCGCTGTATTCGCCACCCGCGCCGCGCGCTTTACCCAACTGGCCAATGGCCACGCGCTGGGCCCGTGGCTGGCGTTTTTGGGCCAGCTCAGCCTGGCGCAATCCCAGCTGAGCCAACTGCCGTCGGCGCCGCCGGTGGCCGCCCAACAACCCGTATGGCCAGCCGAAGCGCGCACCCTGCCGGCCGAGTGGCCGCAAACGCTGCACCAACTGGGCGCCCTGCTCAGCCAGGACGCGCCGCCGCCAGTGCGCGCCGCCATTGAGGCGCTGGCCAGCGCCAGCCCGGCGCAGCTGCATGCGCTGGCCGAACAGGTGCTGGCGGATGCGCGCGGCCAGGGCGGCGCGCCCAGCGCCAGCGACGCCGCCGAGCGCCTGCTGGTGGCCGCCGCGCTGCAAGCCTGCTGGACGCACTGGGCGCGCCAAACCCCGATCAAGCTTGCCGCCAGCGCCAGCCACTGCCCCTGCTGTGGCGGCGCGCCAGTCGCCAGCGTGATCCAGATCGGCGCCCGGCTGGGCAAGCTGCGCTACCTGAGCTGCACGCTGTGCAACACCCGCTGGTACGCCGTGCGTGCGCGCTGCACTGCCTGTGATTCAGACGGCAAGATTCACTACCATCAGCTGGAAGACGGCCCGGCCGGCGTGCGCGCGGAAACCTGCGACGCCTGTCAGAGCTATCTGAAAATTCTGTTCCTGGAGCAAGACCCGGCGCTGGACCCGGTAGCCGACGACCTGGCCAGCCTGGCGCTGGATGTGGCGCTGGGCGAAGCCGGCCACCCGCGCAATGGGCCGAATCTGTTTTTGCTGAACAGCAAGGCCTGAACCCGCCAGCCCAGACCGGACAAGGTGGGAGTGAAGATGAGATGACAAGAATCGGAGTGTTTTTTCCCGGCCAGCGGGCTACAGTCGGTCAAGCTTGACCCACAGCTTGATGAAAGAACCCCCATGGCCGAGAACTCACTTCCTTCCCCCTGCGCAAGCAACCCAATCACCCGCGCCTGCCGGCTGCTGGAGCACGCCGAGCCCACGCCCAGCCTGAGCGAGTTGGCGCAGGCGGTGGGCAAGAGCGTCAGCCAGTTGCATCGCCTGTTCAAGGCGCAGCTGGGGCTGACGCCACGGCAATATGCCTTGGCGCAACGCGCGGCGCGGCTGCGCGCGCAGTTGCCCACCGCGCGCACGGTGACCGAGGCCATGCATGAGGCTGGGTTTGCGTCCAGCGGGCGTTTTTATGCCCACACCGACGCCATGCTGGGCATGACGCCAGGCCGCTATCGGGCGGGCGGCGCGCATGAGCAGCTGCGCGTGGCGGTGGCGCAAACCCCCTTGGGCGCCTTGCTGGTGGCGTCCAGCGCGCGCGGCATCGCCGCCATGGCGCTGGGCGACGACCCAGAAACGCTGCTGCGCGATCTACAAGACCGCTTTCCGCGCGCCGAGCTGTTGGCGGGCGACGCGGACTACGAAGCCTTGGTGGCGCAGGTGGTCGGCTGGATGGCGCGCCCCGGCGCTGATCTGGGCTTGCCGCTGGATATTCGCGGCACGGCTTTTCAGCAGCGAGTGTGGCAGGCGCTACGCGACATTCCCAGCGGACACACCGTCAGCTACCGTGAGTTGGCCGCGCGCATTGGCGCGCCGCGCGCGGTGCGCGCAGTGGCCAGCGCCTGCGCCGCCAACCCACTGGCGGTGGTGATTCCCTGCCATCGGGTGGTGCGCAGCAATGGTGAGCTGGCCGGCTACGCCTGGGGCATCGAGCGCAAGCGCGCCTTGCTGGCGCAGGAGGCGGCGGCGAGCGCGCCGGGTGAGGGCGACACACCCGCCTGATCCTGCTATCGCCCACCCACGGAGGCAGGTCTGCTCCGTATTCCTACGCATGTTGCGTGACCGGCCCGCGCTGGCGCACTAAAATAACGACATGCCTGTGTTTTTCTGTCTATTCCCCATTGGCCGGAAAGGCCGTCGATGACGGCCGCCGACCCGCTGGCCCGCCTCGGGCCAAAAACCCAAGCCTGGCTGGCCGAGCTGGGCGTGTACAGTCACGCCCAGTTGGTTGAGCTGGGCGCAGTGGAGGCGTTTGTGCAGCTCAAGGCGCGCGGCCATACGGTGGCGCGCACTTTGCTATGGGCATTGCATGGCTGCGTGTTGGGCTGCCGTGGCAGCGAACTCGACGCCGAGCTGCGCGAGTCTCTGTGGCAAGCGGCGCGCGCGCGGCCAACACCGCCGCCGCCGCTGGATTGGGCCGAGGCCGAACGCTGGATGGCGCTGGCGCTGGCGCTGGCGCACGAGGCAGCCGCGGCGGGCGAAGTGCCGGTGGGCGCGCTTGTGGTGAAAGATGGCCAGGTGATTGGCCGTGGCTTTAATCAGCCGATTGGCCGCCACGACCCCAGCGCCCACGCCGAAATGCTGGCCTTGCGCCAGGCGGCGGCCACGCTGGGCAATTACCGGCTGGACGGATGCAGCCTGTATGTGACGCTGGAGCCTTGCCCGATGTGCGCCGGCGCCATCCAGCATGCGCGCATCGCCCGGCTGGTGTTTGGCGCGCACGACGGCAAAACCGGCGCCGCCGGCAGCGTGGTGAACTTGTTTGCCGAGCCGCGTCTGAATCATCACACCGCCGTGTACCCTGGCGTGCGCGCCGCCGAGGCGGGTGCGCTATTGTCCGATTTTTTTCGCGCCCGCCGCGCCCGGAGCCCTGCCTGATGCACATCGTGATTGAGCTAGACCGCCAGCGCCTGCGGCTGCTGGCTGAAGATGGCGCGCTGTTGCGCGAATACCCGGTGTCCACCGCCGTGCGCGGCGCTGGCGAGCAGCGCGGCAGCTACCAGACCCCACGCGGCCGGCATGTGATCCGCGCCAAGATTGGCGCTGGCGCGCCGCGCGGCGCGGTGTTTGTCGGCCGGCGCTGGACCGGGGAATGCTGCACGCCAGAAAGCTGGGCGGCCAAGCCCGACCGCGACTGGATTCTGACCCGGATTTTGTGGCTGTCTGGCTGCGAAGTGGGGCTTAATCGGCGGGGAGACGTGGACACCATGCGCCGCTATATCTATATCCACGGCACGCCAGATGCGGTTGAGCTGGGCAAGCCCGGCTCGCATGGCTGCGTGCGCATGAATAACGACGACCTGATCGAACTGTTTGATCGGGTTCCTGCCGGCACGCCGGTGAATATTGTCGAACACAGCCAGAAGGAGAGCGCATGCGCGCAGCAATGATGGCCGCGCTGTTATGGACGCTGCCGGCAGCATCCATGGCCGCGCCCGATGCCCAGGCCTGGGCGCAGTGGCAACAGCAACAACAGCAGCAGACCTTGCACGAGGCGTACCCCAACCCGCGCACCCCAGGACAACCGTGGGTCAAGGTGGGCGTGCGCAGTCAGACGCTGAGTGTGTTTTCAGCCGAAGGCACACTGGAAAAACGCTACGACATTTCCACCGCCAAGCGCGGGGTGGGCGAAACACAAAACAGCTACCAAACCCCGCGTGGCTGGCATCGGATATGCGAAAAAATCGGCGATGGCGCAGCGAGTGACACCATTATTTTTCGCCGGGAAGTCACCCCCTGGAAATATACCCCGGAACTCCACGCCGAATATCCCAACAAAGACTGGATATTGACCCGCATCCTCTGGCTGTGCGGCCAGGAGCCAGGACTGAATCAGGGCAGCCGCGATGGGGTGCTGGTAGACAGTTACGCCCGCTATATTTACATCCACGGCGCCGGCCGCCATGTGCCGATGGGCACGCCAACTTCACTGGGCTGTGTGCGCATGACCAGCGAGGCGGTGATTGAATTGTTCGAGCGCACGCCTGTCGGCATGGAGGTTTTGATTGATGAAAATGGTTAATTGGCTGTCGCGCTGGAGCCTGTTGTTAAGCTTGCTCGCAGCGATCAGCCTGCCGGTTTGGGCCAGTGGCCCGGCACAAGGCGAAGCTGCGCCGGCCTTCCGGCTGGCAGATCAACACGGGGTGCTACGCGATCTGAGCGAGTTTCGTGGCCGCTGGCTGGTGCTGTATTTTTACCCGAAAGACCAAACCCAGGGTTGCACCGAACAGGCATGCAGTTTTCGCGATGACTTTGTCAAACTCAAGCTCCTGGGGGCTGAAGTCGTCGGCATCAGCCTGGACAGCAAGGAAAGCCACGCGGCCTTTGCCCAGAAATACCTGCTGCCCTTCCCGCTGCTGAGCGACCCGGATGGCGAGGTAGCCGCCCGCTATGGCGCGCTCACCAACTTGCTGGTGCTGAAATTCGCCAAGCGTCATACCTTTTTGATCGACCCGCAAGGCAAGGTGGCTCGCCGCTACACCGACCTGGACACCGCCACCTACGCCAGCCGCATCGTCAAGGACCTGAGCACGCTGACGCGCAAGCCGGCTCACTGACCATATGACTTCCAGCGCCGGCATGCACACCGGCGCTGCTGCTGACTGCTCCCATGCATATCGAAATCAACACCCCGGCCTTGCTGTTTCCGGCCATCTCCCTGCTGTTGCTGGCCTACACCAACCGCTTTCTGGGCCTGTCCAGCATCATTCGCTCGCTGCACCATGAGTATCTGCAAGACCCCGACCCAAAAATCATTGGCCAACTGGATAATCTGCGCCGACGGGTGGCGCTGATTCGCGGCATGCAGATTGTCGGCACGCTCAGCATTTTTTGCTGCGTGGTCAGCATGGTGCTGGTGTTCATTGGCCAGGGTGAAATCGCCACCTGGGTGTTTGGCGCCAGCCTGCTGCTGATGAGTGTGTCTTTGGCGATGTCGGTGCACGAGCTGTTCATCTCGGGCGATGCGCTGAATATTCTGCTCACCGACATGGCCGAGCCGCTGGCCGCCCATCAGCAGCGCGACGCCCAACCGCGCCGCCGCCGAGCGCCAGAAGACGACGCGCCCTAGCCCTGCCGCTTGCTCACTGCGCCAGCATGGCGTCAGTGGACACCGCCATGCGCAATGCGCCCCAATGCCGGCCATCAACCATCACTGGCAGCGAGATTTCCGACAGCACCTCACCGGTGTCGCGCGAATAGGTCTGCACCAGGAAAGGCTTGGTATTGCGCGCCGAGCGCAGGCCAATGGGGTCGTCAAAGCGGCGCATATGCCGGCTGTGCTGAATATCCTGGCTTAACTCACCGCTTTGCGGCTGGGCAAAACGGCTCTGGTGAGTCGGCGCATAGCCTTGGGTGTCCACCAGGCAGGTGGCGACGCATTGCGGCATGGCGCGAGCAATCTCATCCAGCAAGGGCTGAATGCGCTGCTGGAAGGCGTCGGTGTAGGCCAGGCGGAACTTGGGCGGCGCGCTGCCGGCCACCGGCTGATAGCGCTGGTCAAACACATCCAGCCCCTGCGCGACGATGGCCTGCAATTCCTGCTGGGCGCGCGCGCGAAACTCCCCGAGTTTGGCCACCCATTGCTCGACCACGCCATCCCCGGTGGTGAACGAGCCAACCACTTCCTGCACGTTTTCGGCGGCGGCGTTCATGTCGCGGGTGGTTTTTTCCACGGCGCCCACCGCCTGAGTGATGTCGGCAGACAGGGTGTGCACCTGCGCCACGTGGGTGGAAATCTCGCGGTTGCGCGCCGCCAGCGCCTGCATGGTGTCGGCCATGCGCGCCAGGCGCGCGCTGTTCTGCTCGAAGTCCGCCACCAGCGACGAGAAATTGCCCGAGGCGCGATCAACCACCTGCTTGGTGATTTCAGTGGTGCGCACAATGCCCTGGGTTTCCAGCAAGGTTTCGTCCACCTGGCCAACCATATGGTCGATATTGGCAAAAATGTCTTCCGTGGCGCGGCCCACTCGCTCGGCCAGCTTGCGCACTTCATCGGCCACCACGGCAAAACCGCGCCCGGCCTCGCCAGCGCGCGCGGCTTCAATCGCGGCGTTCAGCGCCAGCAGATTGGTTTGCTCGGCCACGTCCTTGATCAGGCCGGCAATCGACTGGATTTCGACCGATTGCTGCGACAGCTCGCTCACCGTGCGGGAAAAGCGCTGCATGGACTGGCTCATGTCGTGGATATGGCGGGTGATGTCCAGCAGCTCGCCATGCGATTCACGCGCCAAGTGCAAATTGTTTTCGGTTTGCCCGGCAATGGCGCCAGTTTCGCCAGACATGGCTTCCACATCGCTGGCGGTGGCGGCGCTCAGGCTGCGCACCGACTCGCTCAGCGTGCGCTGACTTTGCGCATGGCCGGACACCTGGCGGCTCATTTGCACCAGTCTGGCCGATTCGACGGCGGTGTGGATGGCCAACTGGCGGATGCGGTTGATCATGTCGCGCAGCTTGCCCTGAAAACGATTGTGGCTGGTGGCCAGCTCGCGGATTTCGTCATGGGTGTATACCGGCACGTCGTGCGACAAATCGCCCGTGCCCTCGCTGTGTTGATTCAGCAAGGTGATGATCTCGCGCAGCGGGGTGACAGTCAGGTGGCGCAGATACCACACCCAGCATAGGGTAGCCACCGTCAGCACGGCCAAGGCGGACCAGACCAGCCAATTCAAGACGGGATCATCCAGCTTGAACGACAAATATGCGGTCAATGCTGCGTGTGGAATAAACACCATGAACACGCTGAGCAGTTTTTTGGTCAGGTTGTTGAAAAACGTGCGTTCGATTTGACGGTAGATAGCCATATTTTCCAAACGTTGAAATAGCGTCTTTCCCATACTGCGCCCCTGTTTTTGCCATCCCGGAAACATTGGGCGTCGGGTTCTGGCATCAAGCAATCGCCGCGCCAACACGCAGCAGACCAGACCATGGACACCCCGGAAAGGCAAACGTTCGAATGTATACTGATATTCCTACCGTATAATGAACCTGTTGCTTATGCCAAAAATAAACCCGCCGGGCTTGACCCGGCGGGTTTCAGATTAAGCGCTGCCCACAAAACTCAGCGCAGCGATGCTGAATCAGGTGTGTAGCCATTAACAGGATAAATCCTCTGGCAAGGACACACAAAACATGGTCAGCGGTCGCAATCAGCCTTGCACAACTGGAATCTTGCCGATCTTGGCTTGCCATTCTTTCGGGCCGGTTTCGTGCACCGAGGTGCCGCCCGAATCCACCGCCACGGTCACCGGCATGTCCACCACGTCAAATTCGTAAATGGCTTCCATGCCCAGGTCGGCGAACGCCACCACGCGCGAAGCTTTAATCGCCTTGGACACCAGATACGCCGCGCCACCCACCGCCATCAGGTACACGGCCTTGTGGTCCTTGATGGCGCTGATGGCGGTCGGGCCACGCTCGGATTTGCCCACCATACCCAAGAGGCCGGTCTCGGCCAGCATCTGGCGGGTGAATTTGTCCATGCGGGTGGCTGTGGTCGGGCCAGCCGGGCCGACGACTTCGTCACGCACCGGGTCAACCGGGCCCACGTAGTAGATAAAGCGGTTGGTGAAGTCCACCGGCAGCTTTTCACCCTGGTTCAGCATATCGGTCATGCGCTTGTGCGCGGCGTCGCGGCCAGTCAGCAGCTTGCCGTTCAGCAGCAGGGTTTCGCCCGGCTTCCAGCTGGCCACTTCTTCGCGGGTGACGCTGTTCAGATCCACACGGCGCGCCTGGGCCGATGGGGCCCAGGTAACGGCCGGCCAGTCTTCCAGGCTCGG
The DNA here is from genome assembly GCF_003201855.1 of Rivihabitans pingtungensis. GTDB lineage: Bacteria > Pseudomonadota > Gammaproteobacteria > Burkholderiales > Aquaspirillaceae > Rivihabitans > Rivihabitans pingtungensis. The sequence goes on from NZ_QJKI01000016.1 coordinate 75,668, forward strand.
CGCTTCCAGCTGGGCCGGGCCGGAGCCATCCAGCACAAAGTGCACATGGCGGGTGGCGGCGCAGTTGGGGATCATCGCCACCGGCAGGCTGGCGGCGTGGGTCGGGTAGTCCTTGATCTTCACGTCCAGCACGGTGGCCAGGCCGCCCAGGCCTTGGGCGCCGATGCCCAGCGCGTTGACCTTTTCGTACAGCTCAATGCGCAGTTCTTCCACGCGGTTTTGCGGGCCACGGGCAATCAGTTCGTGGATGTCGATTTCGTCCATCAGCGCTTCTTTGGCCAGCACCATGGCTTTTTCGGCGGTGCCGCCAATGCCAATGCCCAGCATGCCCGGCGGACACCAGCCAGCGCCCATCTGCGGCACGGTTTTGATCACCCAGTCAACAATACTGTCAGACGGGTTGAGCATGACGAACTTGGTTTTGTTTTCCGAACCACCGCCCTTGGCGGCGATGTCCACTTCGATGCTGTTGCCCGGCACGATTTCGTAGTGAATCACCGCCGGGGTGTTGTCCTTGGTGTTCTTGCGGGCGCCGGCCGGGTCAACCAGGATGGAGGCGCGCAGCTTGTTGTCCGGATGGTTGTAAGCGCGGCGCACGCCTTCGTTGATCATGTCGGTGACGCTCATGGTGGCGCCTTCCCAGTTCACGTCCATGCCCACGCGCACAAAACAGGTGACGATGCCGGTATCCTGGCAAATCGGACGGTGGCCTTCGGCGCACATCCGGCTGTTGGTCAGAATCTGAGCGATTGCATCCTTGGCGGCCGGGCTTTCTTCGCGCTCATACGCTTTGCCCAAAGCCTGGATGTAGTCCTTCGGGTGGTAGTAAGAGATGAACTGCAAGCTGTCGGCAATGCTGTCGATCAGATCCTGCTGGCGGATGGTGGTCATGCAACGCTCCTCTGATTTTGGATTATGGGGGACATATCAGCAGGCGGCATTTTACTCGCACCTGCGCCCAACCGGGATATTGCGTTGCAGTAAAATCGAAAGAAAACGACAAGAACGCAAAAAAGCCAGGCATCAGCCTGGCGTTTTTGCTTGTTTGGCGTCCCCACGGGGATTCGAACCCCGGTTATCGCCGTGAAAGGGCGGTGTCCTAGGCCTCTAGACGATGGGGACATCTGGCGCATCCGGAGCGATTCGAACGCCCGACCCTCTGGTTCGTAGCCAGATACTCTATCCAACTGAGCTACGGATGCGTGACAGAAGTTTACCGCAAGCGACTTACGCCGCCAACGGGCTGAGGAGAGGCCTCCTCAAATAAGGAGCCTGGCGTTGACCTACTTTCACACGGGTAATCCGCACTATCATCGGCGCGAAGTGGTTTCACTGTCCTGTTCGGGATGGGAAGGAGTGGGG
>NZ_QJKI01000017.1:0-62887 GCF_003201855.1 Rivihabitans pingtungensis
GCCCATTCTTCGTCGCTGACATCGGATGGGTAAGGTTTGCGGTTTTCCATGGGGCTTGGATTTTACCGCTATGGGATAGTTCAGAACAGGCTCTAGGTAAGTTTGTGCTTTTATTTTTTTGAGCTCATGGCATATCGCCAGATAAAAATATGTCTCTGCAAGCGATTGCGTATAATTGCGAGAGGAGGCTTGAACATGACGTTCCAGAGCAGCCATCAGTTTTTCATACGCCTCTTGTGCTGACTCTTCTTTTTTTTGAGTAAGCAGCATACAGGCATAGTTCACCAGTGTTTCAACATGTACGGCTTTACCCTCCAAAGCTATACCAAAATGGTATTTTGCCACTCCGTAATTTTTGCATTGGTACTTGAAGCTGGCATACTCTCCATGGTTCTTTTCACCTTCTTTTAGCTTGAGTGCTTGAGCGTATAACTCTGAAGCATAGTCGAGATTATTTCGCCGGTAAGTCATAAAGCCAGCAAGGTTAATATGGGCAGCACTAGAGTCAGGGTGATTTTCTAAACAGCGCCGATAATAAGACTCTGCTTGATCATATTTCTTTCTACTAAAATCTAAAAACTCGGCAATTTCTGTGAGTGAGTCTAGCGTGTTATCTTGTTCAGCTGCTTGTTTGTATAAAACTTCGGCTTCATCATGGCGCGCCGAGTGTTGACTTAAGAATTTAGCAAAGCGCATCAACAGTACACTATTAGCAGATAGTAAACTATGTGCTCGCCTATAGTACTTTTCCTTTTCATTGTCTGGAAGTGCGCATGAGTCCAGGTCCTGCATAAAATAGAGTACGAACCCTTTTTGATTGAATCGTTTTAACGCTGTTAGATACTGTTCAAGTTGAGTAGTGATATCAGGCTCGGATCTGATTTTTTGGACAACATCTCCCCAATCTTGCTCGATGCCATGAGTTTTATTTAATTCAATTTTTGGGTTTTTTATGGGGTTCTTATTTAGCTTTACTTGCTTTTCCAAAGAGACTGCATTGTTGTCTTCATGGGGTTGTGGCTTTATGCCTTGGTCGGCTATACCGTACCCCAAGTCAGCCCAGCTATTTTGATAGCGTTCTTTTTGGTCTTTTGCACGCTCGTCGATATCTTGTATTAACCTGCGGATGCTTATGTGCTCAGGCATTAACGCTTGACCAAGCTTTATCATAAAATCGTCGAATGATTCAATAGCAACAAAAACCCCTTTGTGCTTACTGATTACATCGTAAATATCTCTGTTTTTAGGTTTTTCACTTGCCCGGTGATAGCACCAATATACTGTACCATTAATTTGATCTGCTGATTTCAAGAAATCTATTAATCCATTATCATTTCCCCCATAACCAAGCACGAGAGGGGTATAGTGCTGAAATAGCTGGGTAAGGCTATTTTTCCACCCTAGATCCATAGCGTTGACACTTTGAGTATCGTTTTTGGGCTGTAAATATAGGTCACGGTGAATTTTTGCTACCAATGCACGAGACAGCGGCGGCCGGGCAAAATGGGCCAAAGTTTCGTGGCCAACAATCAATGGCTGACGCTGTGCATGAATTGCCATGGCATCGGCTACCAGGTTGTCAAAATTGGTGGTGACCACTACGTTGTGTCGAGTTTTATCCAAGATTTTCGCTAGGACGGAATAGCCGATGTTGGGTTTGGCATCTCGCATGGCTTCTTCTAATGCTGCAAAACCTGAAGCGTGATCTCTAAAACGCAGGTCAAAAATCTTTGGGTAGTAGTTTGCAGCATCCTCCAAAGTAAAATCATGGTTGCCGAAAGTAATGCGGGCCCACTCCTCTAGGCTGCACGTGATATTGTATTGTTCGCGTCTATAAGATTCTTTCAGCCATTTTTCCGCCAAGTAACCACCTGCGGGAATTTTTGAGCTGACCGAAGCCCCTGCTCCTAAAATAAATGCCAGTCTCCTGTCTGTCCGATATTGATGCAATTGTTGCATCTCCTCTAGTAAACCGGCCTCGGTCCATTCATATAGTATTTTTTCACTCATTATTTTAAGCTCTATTTCTTAGAAGATTTTTACAAAAACTCAGTGGTCAAACGGCAAAGCAACAAGCGCGCACCAGCCAGCCACACCCATGTCTCGGCAATCTGCGACAGTCGATCGTGATGCATGATCAAACGACGCGACCGCTCGATCCAGGCATGGCTGTGTTCCACCACCCAGCGCTTGGGCTGTACGACAAACCCCTGCGCGTCCGCCTCAACGGTGAACAGGTCCGCTTGCTTGTCGTTTACCCAGCGTCCAACGTTGCGATTTGCCGGATGACGCACCACCTGTGCCCGGATGTTATGGCAGTGCGAGATCAGTTGTGCACATTTCCCCGCATAAGCGGAATCTACGAATAAAGTCTTAATCGTCGAATACTTAGCCACCATCTTGCTCACCACCGGAGATGCGCCATCACGATCCTGCACACTGGCGGCGGTCACGCTCACCGCCAGCAGCAGGCCCAGGGTGTCCACAACCAGATGGCGCTTGCGTCCTTTGACTTTCTTGCCCGCATCAAAGCCAGTGTCTCCGCCCTGTGGTGAGCTGCGCGTGGATTGCGAGTCCAGCACGGCGGCGGTCGGTTCATCGTTGCGCTTGACGCGTTCTCGCCATAGCGCGCGCAAGCGATCATGCATCTGTTCGAATTTGCCTTGCTCGCTCCAGCGCCGAAAGGTGCGGTAGACGTTCTGCCAGCGTGGAAAGTCCGACGGCAGCATCCGCTATGAGCATCCGGTGCGCACCACGTAGCAGCAGGCGTCCACCAGCTTGCGGCGGCTGATGGTGGGCGGCAGGCCACGCCCACCGGGGTTTTCAAACAGATCACGCACCAACGCCCACTCGGCGGCGGTCAGGCAACTGGAGTAGTCTTGCTCCGGTTCCTGCCGTCGATGCGCCTTGGTATAGCCGTAGCGACGCGCGTTGAGTTTGCGCTCGACGCAAACGGCCTGCTCGCTGGGCACGCGCTGAATGCCGAGCTTGCGCAAGGTTTTAACGATGGTCTGCTCATGCACATCAATGCCGGTGCGCCGCTTGAACTCGTGGCGGACTTCACTCAGCGTGGCGGTGCGGTCTGATTCGACGATGGCCACAAGCTGCGTGGCGTCGTCTGCCTGAATTTTTGCTGGGCGCCCTATTTTGACCATGTGACTTGCTCTCTTCGTCGTTAGGAGCAAATTTACATGCTTTGTAGACACCCTCTAAATGATAAAACAGAGTATCCGTCACCCCACCGGGCAACAGGTCGTTTGTCTTATCCGCCCCCCCCAACTCAGGCGACAGTATCGTCGCTGCTGGCGGGGGCGGTGCTGTCCGCGGTGCCGGCATCGCCTGGCGCTTCGCTGGTGCGCAGCGGGGAGATGGTCATGCCTTCGGCCTTGCCTGCTTCCACGGCATAGACAAACAGTTTGATCAGTTCGGCCAGGGTGCCGACTTCCAGTTTGTCGAACATGCTGGCGCGGTGGGCTTCGATGGTGCGTGGCGACAGGCCCAGGCGGCTGCCGATTTCTTTGCTGGACAGGCCTTCGGTGACCAGTTGCAGCACTTCCAGCTCGCGGCTGGACAGGCGGGCCAGGCGCATTTCGGCTTCTTGGGTACGTGCGGTTTTTTCGTGGGTCTGGATGCAGTGGCGCAGCGCCTTGCGCACGGCCTCCATCAGCAGTTCGCCGTCGATCGGCTTGGTGATGAAATCACTGGCGCCGGCCTTGAAGGCGCGGGTGCACTGCGCCACGTCGCCGTGGCCGGTGATGAAGATGATGGGCAAGGCCACGCCGGCGCCTTCGAGTTCGGCTTGCAGTTCCAGGCCGGTGGTGCCAGGCATGCGGATGTCCAGCACCAGGCAGGCGATCTGGTTGGGGATGAACGCGGCCAGAAACTCCAGCGCGGACGGGAAGGCCATCACTTTCAGGCCGGCGCTGCGGATCAGCAGGCTGACCGAATCCAGCACGGCCGGATCGTCGTCAACCACATACACAATCGGGTCAAAGTTGGGCGTTGGCGTCATGAGACAAAGGTTCCTTTTCACACAGAGCAGCCGAGCTTGGCTGCGCGTTTTGCAGCGGCAAGGTAATGCGGAAACTGCCGCCGCCTTCGGGCTGGTTGCGCCCGGAGATATGGCCTTGATGCGATTCGATGATCGACTGGCAGATGGTCAGCCCCAAACCCATGCCATGTGGCTTGGTGGTGCTGAACGGGGTAAACAGTTTGCTGAGCATGGTGTCGGGAATGCCCGGGCCATTGTCCACCACTTTCAGGCAGGCCAGTTCGGCAGTGGCGCCGGTTTCCAGGCGGATTTGCCGTGGTTGTGGCTTGTGCCTGAGCGCGTCGATGGCATTGGTCAGCAGGTTGAGGGTGACTTGCTCGATCTGGATGCTGTCGCCTTCCACTGGCGGCAGGTCTTCCTTGAGATTGAGCAGGATTTCAATGCCATGTTCGCGCAAGGCGTGCTCGGCCAGCATCAGCGTGTTGCGCACGATCTGATTCAGGCTGATGGCTTCGCGCCGGGCCGGCTGTTTGGAGACAAACGCACGCAGCCGGGTGATGATTTCGCCTGCCCGATGTGCCTGGTTGGCGGTGCTGTGCATGGCGCTGCGGATCAGCTCCAGATCGGGATAGTCGTCGTCCAGCATACGCAGGCAGGCCTGGTTGTAGCTGACGATGGCCGACAGCGGCTGGTTGAGCTCGTGGGCAATGCCGGAGGCCATTTCACCCATGGTGTTGAGCCGGGCCACATGCGCCAGTTTTTCTTCGTGCTCGCGCAGGCGCTTCTGGCTGGTGGTGAGCCGGTCGCGAATTTTATTGTGGGCACTGCCCAGATAGCGAAAGGTGATCAGCGCGCCGGCGTGCAGGTGCTGGCGTGAGGGCAGCGGCGAGATATTGCCCTCGATCAACAGGCTTTGCCCGTCCTTGCGCAGCAAGGAGGTGTTTTCCGGCAGTTCGACCGGGCGGCGGAATTTCAGGCTTTCGTTGACCGGGTTGTCCTGCATATGTTGCGACATTTCAAAATGCAGACGAAATACGGCAAACACCGACTGGCCAATCACTTGCTCGGGAGGTGTTTGCAGCAGCGTGGCAGCCATCGGGTTGAGATAGTCGATGCGCCCGGCGCTGTCGATGCGGATCACGCCGTCGTGGATATGCTGCAAGGTCATGGCGGCCATTTCGCGTTCGCGTTGCAGCGATTCGTTGGCTTCCATGCCTTGCTGGCGCGAGCGGCGGCGCTGGCTGAGCATCACCATGGCAAAGCCCACCGCCATGCCCAGAGTCAGGCCCAGATAGACCAGCGGCTGCAGGTTGAGGTCGCCGCCGCGCAGTTGATAATCCAGCTTGATCAAAAACGGCTGGGCGGTGCTGCTGACGGGTTGTTCGAAGTGAAAGCGCGGCAGCCAGGTGCTTTCCCAGGCCGGAGCGGGCGTCATCGGCGCGCGGAAAAACATATTGTCAAAAGCCCGATCCACCCGTGGGTAAAACACCACGCTGATGTCGTGGGCGTGGCTATTGGCCAGCGGAATATCTGCCAGCAGCCGGTCGTGGCGCAACAGGATGCCGACAAAAGCCTGGCGCGGTTCACCACCGCGTGTGCCATGCTGTTGCACGGCCTTGACCAGCAAATAACCACGGCCATTGTCGGGCAGGGCAAATGGCGCGGTGGATTCCATGTGACCAAATTGCTCGGCGGCGCGCAGGGTTTCGCTGTGCTGGCCATCGGCATTGATGTCCATGCCCAACTGGCTGTTCTGGCCATCCTGCTGGGGTTCGATCATCACGATGGGATGGTAGAGGCTGCGCGGACGCACTGGCCGCCATCCTTGCGGCTGGTCAGTTGCCGGCTCTTTGAGCTGAAAATCAAAAAGCCCGCGTTGCTTCATGCGCTGAACGAAGGCCGGGGCCTGCTCGCGCGAAACCTCTTCAAAAAACTGGATGCTGTAAATATGCGGATAGCGCTGCATCAACTGCTGGGTAAAGCGCTGCACGTCCTGCATGCCCAGTTGTGACTGGGTGCGCATCAAGAGCTCCAGCGACAGCATCACCGACTCGTTTTGTTCCATGCGCTGCGACACGGTTTGCGCATAGGCGCTGGCACGCTGGCGGAACAAGGCATGCTGGCGGGTGTACTCGCTGTTCAGCCAGTACAAGGTCATGATGATGAAACCGACGCACCACAGCACCACGCCCAGCCGCCAAGGGCTGATTGCGCGGGTTGCCATATGTGGGCCAGCAAGGGGTTTCATCCGGTCAGCGCATTCATCAGAAAGGAGTTTGCCGGGCTGTACCGCCCGGTCAGGCCAACAGCATGCCAGCCAGGCGAAAGCCTTGCTGGTGCTGAGTGGATCACTTCAGTATGTTGGCATGTCTGCGGCCATGCCACAAGGGGGAATCCACCAACATGGGCATGAAGTTTCCCGAGGGCGGACAAATGTGCAAGATAGGTGTCAGCAATGCCCACGCAGAATGTGGACAGGCACACCGGGCACGACACAGCTGGATGCTTTCATGCTGTCGTCACCCGGTTTACTGGACAGAAATGCCTTAGGGATTATTCGGTAATCGGCGCAATCAGAATTTCCACCCGACGATTCAGCCGGCGACCTTCTTCGGTCATATTGCTGGCGCGCGGCTCAAAGCGGCCACGACCCACCACGCTCATGCGCTCCGGAATCACGCCCTTGCCAGCCAGATAATTGGACACCGCCATGGCGCGGTTTTCTGACAGCGGCTTGTTGATGGCGTCGCTGCCCTGATTGTCGGTGTGGCCAGAAATCGCCAGGGTGGTTTTCGGGTATTTGGTCAGCGTGTTGGCAATCTTGTTCAGCGTCGGATAAAAGCCGGACTTGATGCTGTAGCTGTTGGTGTCAAACGCGGTGGTCGAGGTCATGGTGACCTTGATCGACTTGTCGCTGTATTGCTGGATGATGATATTGCCGGCCTGCACTTCGCTGGCCAGGTTGGTATCCAGATCACGCTTTTGCTGATCCATGTAGTAGCCGACAGCCGAGCCGGCCAGCGCGCCGCCCACGGCGCCGATCAGCGCGCCCTTGCCACGGTTTTTGTGGTTGATCGCCGCGCCAGCGGCCGCGCCGCCCAGGGTGCCCAAGATGGCGCCCTTTTGCGTATTGCTCATGCCGTCCCAGCCGGTGTTGGCGCAGCCGCTGACAGCCAGGGTGATGGCCAGTCCGGCCAGCAGGGTTTTTTTCATGGTGGTGTCTCCATGTGGGCCGGCGCCAGGGCCGGCAAATTCAGTAAGCTGGTGAAAGCGCGTCAGATCGGGCCAAACAGCGCGCTGAGCGCCGCGCCGGGGTCAGCCTGGCGCATAAAGGCCTCGCCCACCAAAAAGGTATTGACCTGATTGGCGCGCATGCGGGCCACGTCCTCGGCCGTGGCGATGCCGCTTTCGGTAACGGCGATGCGCTCGGCGCCAATGGCCGGCAGCAGGTCCAGCGTGGTGTCCAGGCTGACGCTGAAGGTGCGCAGATTGCGGTTGTTCACCCCAATCAGCGGGGTGGCCAGGGTCAAGGCGGCGTCCAGTTCTTCAGCATTGTGCACTTCCACCAAGACCGCCAGGCCAAGTTCTTGGGCCTGTTGCTCAAACTCACGCATTTGCGCTGCGCTTAAGGCAGCGGCGATCAGCAGAATGCAATCGGCGCCCATGGCGCGGGCTTCGACGATCTGATACGGGTCAACAATAAAATCCTTGCGCAGCACCGGCAGCGCGCAGGCGGCGCGGGCGGCTTGCAGATAGGCCGGGCAGCCCTGAAAGTAATCGCGGTCGGTCAGCACCGACAGGCAGGCGGCGCCGTGGGCGGCGTAGCTGGCGGCGATGGCGGCCGGGTCGAAGTCAGCGCGAATCACGCCCTTGCTCGGGCTGGCTTTTTTCACTTCGGCAATCACCGCCGGCAGGCCGGCGGCCAGCTTGGCGCGGATGGCGCCCACAAAATCGCGGCTGGGCGCGGCGTCGCGCGCGGCGGCGGCCAGTTCCGCCAGCGGGGTGAGCGCTTGCTGGGCGGCCACTTCGCGGTGTTTGGTGGCGATGATGGTGTTCAGAATATCGGACATGAGCAAAGCATCCAGTCAGTGCGGAACATGGGGGGCAAAAAAATCCAGCAGGCGCTGCGGCAGCCAGTCCAGCCGGCCGGGAAAGCCGCCGCTGGCAAAGCCGACATGGCCGCCTTCGGCGGGGAATTCCAGCGTGACCGCCGCGCTGGCTTGGTCGGGGCCGGGCAGCGCTGTGGCCGGCAAAAACGGGTCGTTGCGGGCGTTGAGCACCAGGGTGGGCCGGGCAATCTGGCGCAGCCAGGGCTTGGCCGAGGCGCGCGCCCAATAATCTTCTACGCCGGCAAAGCCGTGCAGCGGCGCGGTGACGGCGTCGTCAAACTCGCGCAGCGTGCGGCTGGCCTGCGCGCGGCGCACGTCAATCAGGCCGGGATGCCGGCGCGCAGTGGCCAGGCTGGCCGGCTTGAGCGTGCGCAAAAACATGCGGGTGTACAGCTGGCGCGCCAGGCCGCGCTCCAGCATGCGGCCGGCGGCGGCCAAATCCAGCGGGGCGGACACCGCCGCCGCTGCGCACAGCGGCGCGCTGGCGCCAGCCTCGCCCAGGTGCTTGAGCAGCATATTGCCGCCCAGCGACACCCCCACCGCGCACACGGGCCGGCCTTCGCTGGCCAGCCGCGCCAGCAGCCAGGCCACTTCGGCGGAATCTCCCGCGTGGTAGGCGCGCGGCAGGGTGTTCACCGCGCCGCCGCAGCCGCGAAAATGGCTGACCACGCCATGCCAGCCGCGCGCCTGTGCGGCGCGCATCAGCGCGCGGGCGTAATGGCTGTCGCTGCCGCCTTCCAGGCCGTGCAGCAGCCACAGCAGCGGCATGCCCTGGCGGCCGGGCAGGCGGTCCACGGTGATTTCGCCGCCATCCGGCGTGGCCCAGCGCTCGCGCTGGTAGGCCGGCCGCGCGCCGCCCAGGCACAGCGCCGGGTAGATGGTCTGGCTGTGGCCGTCGGGCAGCCAGGCCGGCGCGCGGTAGGCGGACGGGTGCAGCGTGGCGCTCACCGTGGCCTCAGGCCGGGCGCTGGGCGGATTTCGGGCGGAAGGCTTTCACCACCGCCGGGTCGGTGTCGATCCACGGCGCGCCGATCAAATCCAGGCAGTAGGGCACGGCGGCAAAAATGCCGGGCACTTTCACCTGGCCGTCAGCGTCGCGCAGGCCTTCCAGCGTTTCGGCAATCGCCTTGGGCTGGCCGGGCAGGTTCAGAATCAGCGCCTGTTTGCGGATCACCCCCACCTGGCGCGACAAAATCGCCGTCGGCACAAAGGCCAGGCTGATTTGGCGCATTTGCTCGCCAAAACCGGGCATCACCCGGTCGGCCACCGCCAGGGTGGCTTCCGGGGTGACATCGCGCGGCGCCGGGCCGGTGCCGCCCGTGGTCAGCACCAGTTGGCAGCCTTGGTAGTCCACCAGGTCAATCAGGGTGGATTCGATCTCGTCCTGCTCGTCGGCAATCAGGCGGGCTTCAAACTCCAGCGGCGTGGTCACCGTGCGCTTGAGCCAGTCGCGCAGCGCCGGCAGGCCTTTGTCTTCGTACACGCCCTGGCTGGCGCGGTCGCTGATCGACACCAGGCCGATTTTGAGTGTCTGGTTCATGCTCAGTCCTCGTGCGCGTCCTCATCCGTCTGAGCGGCCGGCGCGCCGGCAGGGCGGCCCGGCTCGGGGATGATGTCTTTGAGCATTTTGAAAATCACCCGGTAAGATTTGGGCGGCTTGTTGTCGGCCTGTTCGCGGCGGGCGTTGCGGATATGGGTGCGCAGGGTTTGCACGTCCAGGCCGGGGTGTTCGGCCAGCAGCGCGTCCAGGGCTTTGTCTTCCGCCAGCAGGCGGTCGCGCCAGCGCTCCAGCCGGTGCAGCCAGCCGGTGTGTTGGTCGGATTCGCCGCGCAGCACCGCCAGCCGGGCCTCGATCGGCTCGGCGTCCACGCTGCGCATCAGCTTGCCGATGTATTGCAGTTGCCGGCGCAGTGCGCCGTGCGCGTTCAGGCGCTTGTATTCGCGGATGGCTTCACGCAGCTCGTCCGGGATGGGCATGGTTTTCAGCGTGTCGGTGGATAAGCCGGCGAGGGTTTTGCCCAGGTCTTGCAGGGCGTCCATCTCGCGCTTTTTTTGCGACTTGCTGATCAGCGTGTCTTCTGGCTGTTGGGGTTGGATCGAAGTGGTCATGGCGCTTGGGGAAAAAACTAAGACTGGTATGATACAGGAAGCCTGCCCGCTCTTGCGGCTGACGCGCTTGCGGGTGTTTTTCATTTCATTGTGACTGTGACCATGACCGAATCCGCCAGCTCCTTGAATTACTGCCAAGCCCAACTCGCCGACCTTGCCACCCAGGTGCTGGATCTGGCCCGCCGCCATGGCGCCACCGCTGCCGAGGCGGAAGTGTCCGAAGGCGTCGGCCAGGCCGTGTCGGTGCGGCTGGGTGAAGTGGAAACCATCGAATACACCGGCGACAAAGGCGTGGGCGTCACCGTGTATCTGGGCCAGAGCAAGGGCCACGCCAGCAGCTCGGATTTTTCTGCCGCCGCGCTGGAAGACACGGTGAAAGCCGCCATCAATATCGCCCGCTTCACCGCTGCCGACCCGTTTGCCGGCCTGGCCGACCCGGATCGGCTGGCGACCGAATTCCCGGATTTGTCGCTGTGTCATCCGTGGTCACTGTCCGTCGAAGACGCCATCGAGCTGGCGCGCGCCACCGAGGCGGCCGGCCAGGCGGTGGACGCGCGGGTGAACAACTCCGAAGGCGCCAGCGTCAACACCAACCTCAGCCAGTTTGTCTACGCCAACAGCCACGGCTTTTGCCACGGCCAGCAAGGCAGCCGCCACAGCCTGTCCACCACGCTGATCGCCCAGCAGGATGGCGATATGCAGCGCGACTACTGGTATAGCAGCGCCCGCCACCCGCAAGATTTGCTCAGCGCCGCCGAAGTGGGCCGGGTGGCCGGCGAGCGCGCGGTGCGCCGCCTGGGCGCGCGCCGGGTGAAAACCGGCCAGTATCCGGTGCTGTTCGAAGCGCCGCTGGCCGCCGGGCTGATTGGCCATTTTGTCTCGGCAGTCAGCGGCGGCGCGCTGTACCGCAAAATGAGCTTTTTGGTGGATTCGCTCGGCCAGCAGGTGTTTTCGCCGCTGGTGCACATCGACGAAGACCCGTTCATCCCGCGCGGCATCGCCTCGGGCGCGTTTGACAACGAAGGCGTGGCCACCTGCGCGCGCACCCTGGTGGCCGATGGCGTGGCGCAGGGGTATTTCCTGTCGTCCTACTCGGCGCGCAAGCTGGGCATGGCCAGCACCGGCCATGCTGGCGGCTGTCACAACCTGCTGGTGCGCGACAGCGGCGAAGACTTTGCCGCCCTGCTGCAAAAATTGGGCACGGGTTTGCTGGTCACCGAGCTGCTGGGGCACGGCGTGAACACCGTCACTGGCGATTACTCGCGCGGCGCGGCGGGCTTTTGGGTGGAAAACGGCGTGCTGGCCTACCCGGTGGAAGAAATCACCATCGCCGGCAACCTCAAGGACATGTTCCGCGACATCATCGCCATCGGCAGCGACCAGCTGGTGCGCGGCGCCACCCGCTGCGGCTCCATCCTGCTGTCGCGCATGACGGTGGCCGGCGAATGATCCCGGCCGACGCGCCGGGTCAGCCGGCCTACTGGCGCGACGCCTGCGCCGCGCTGGCGGCCGACCCGGTGATGGCGCAGCTGATCGCCCGTTATCCCGAGGCGCAGCTGAGCTCGCGCGGCGAGCCGTTTGTCACCCTGGTGCGGGCGATTGTCGGCCAGCAGATTTCCACCCGCGCCGCCGATGCAGTGTGGGCGCGGCTGCTGGCCGTCGTGCCGCAGCTGTCGCCCGAGGCGCTGCTGGCCCACGCGCCGGACGCGCTACGCGCGGTGGGGCTGTCGGCGCGCAAAGTGGAATACGCCCACGACCTGGCCCGGCATTTTGCCGAAGGGCGCATCGACCCGGCACGCTTTCAGGCGCTGGACGACGAAACCCTGATTGCCGAGCTGGTCGCTGTGCGCGGCATCGGCCGCTGGACGGCCGAGATGTTTTTGATTTTCAACCAATTGCGCGCCGATGTCTGGCCGGTGGACGACATCGGCCTGCAACGCGCAGTCAGCCGCCATTACCTGGCCGGCGATACTCCCACGCCAAAAGCCCTGCGCGCCTTTGGCCAGCGCTTTGCGCCGTGGCGCACGGTGGCCACCTGGTATTTGTGGCGCAGCCTGGACCCGGAGACGGTGTTGTATTAAGCGGTGCGTGGGGTCCGCCTGACGTTGTTGCGCGGCCTTGCCGTGTCCGCACACACCGCAGTACTGAGTTGTGCAAGCTGGGCCAAGCCACCACAGCGACCGTCTGTGGCCAGAAAAGGGCGATGACTTCGTCTTTGTTTCTTTGCATAATCATCCTCCCAGCGTGCGTGATCACGCATCACACGGGAACCCAGGGAGACGGATTTCACTCCCAATCCAGGCGGCCAGATATGTGTGATGGCAAAGATTCGCCATCGCGCATGTCGCTTAAGCCGCGCTTATGGGTAGAATCCCGGAAAAAATCCGAATCACACGCGGCGTTGTCGCCGTCTCTGGGTGGGCAACACCCGATAGCAAGGAATTCTCGATCGTGATGCATTACCGTTTGCCCTCGCAGCGTCGGGTCTATCTGGCCCTGTTTGTCGTCTGTGTCGCCGCGATGGCGTTTGCACTTTACGCCCAGCATGGCTTGGGGCTGGAGCCGTGCCCGCTGTGCATCTTCCAGCGCGTGGCGGTGATCGCCGTCGGCCTGGTGGCCTTGCTGGCTGCCTGGCGCAACCCGGTGTACCGGGCTGGCCAAGCCGGGTTTGCCGGGCTGACCTTGCTGGCGGCGCTGGGCGGCGCGGGTGTGGCGGCCTGGCATGTCAAATTGCAGTTGTTCACCCCGGCCGACAAAATCCCCGCCTGCGGCCCCGGCCTGGACTACATGCTGGAAACCATGCCGTTTACCGATATGCTGGCCAAGGTGTTTCGCGGCAGCGGCGAATGCGCGGAAATCAACTGGCGCTTGCTGGGCCAGCCGATGCCGGTGTGGTCGCTGGCCAGCTTTGTGGCCATGGCGCTGCTGGCGCTGTGGTTATTGCGCCGCCGCGCCTGAGGCATCACGTTAAGAGCCGCTAGCTGGAGCAACTCACGCTAAGCGTCTGCGCCCAGTGCGGCGGCAGCGCGGCCAGGTCCGCGTTGGCGGGGTGTTCGCGGTAGGGGTCGGCCAGAGCGGCGCGCAGCCGCTCAATCGGTTGATAATCGCCCTGCTGCGCGGCCTGAATGGCCTGCTCGGCCAGGTGATTGCGCAGCACATAGGCTGGATTCACCGCGCGCATGGCGCTGGCGCGGACGTCGTCGTCCTGGCCGTCCTCGCGCAGCCGCGCGGTGTAGCGAGCGCGCCAGGCATCGAACGCGGCGCGGTCGATAAACAAATCGCGCGCGCCCAGCGGGTCGCCGCCATCGGCGCGCACCGCGCACAAGCGCCGCCAGGTCAGCGTGTAATCCGCACGCGCCTCGGCCATGACATCCAGCAAATCGGTCAATAAGCCCCAGTCGCTGTCGCGCCAGGCCAGCAGGCCCAGCTTGGCGCACATGCGCTCGGCCAGCGCGGTTTCGTACTCTGCCTGATAGCCTTCCAGCGCCGCCAGCAACTCGGGCTCGCGGATCAGCGGCCACAGCGCCGCGGCCAGCCTTTGCAGATTCCATTGCACGATATAGGGCTGACGGCGGTAGCTGTAGCGGCCGTGGTGGTCAGAGTGGTTGCAGATGTGTTCCGGGTCAAAACCATCCAGAAAGCCAAACGGGCCGTAGTCCAGCGTCAGGCCGAGGATAGACATATTGTCGGTATTGAGCACGCCGTGGCAAAAGCCCACCGCCTGCCAATCGGCCACCAGCCGGGCGCTGGCGGCAATCACCTCGGTAAACCAGGCCAGATAGGGCTGGGGCGCGTCGCGGCAGTGGGCAAAATGCGCGGCAATCACATGGTCGGCCAGCTGGCGCAGCGCGTCCGGGCGGTTGCCGTGGCAAAAATGCTCAAACATGCCAAAGCGCACAAAGCTGGGCGCCACGCGGGTGACCACGGCGGCGGTTTCCCAGCTTTCGCGCTGCACCGGCGTGCGCGAGGCCACCAGCGCCAGCGCCCGGCTGGTGGGAATGCCCAGCCCGGCCATGGCTTCTGAACACAAAAATTCACGAATTGACGAGCGCAGCACGGCGCGGCCGTCGCCCATGCGCGAAAACGGCGTCAGCCCGCCGCCCTTGATTTGCACTTCATACCGCTGGCCATCGCGGCCCTGGCGCTCGCCCAGCAGCAGCGCGCGGCCATCGCCCAACTGGCCGGCCCACACGCCAAACTGGTGGCCGGAATACGCGGTGGCCAGCGCCGGATGCGCGGCGGGCGGGCGCTGGCCGGCCAGCACGGCCAGGCTGGCGTCGTTAAAGTCGGTGGCGGGGTTCAAGCCCAGCAGTTGGGCGCAATCCGGGCTGATGGCCGCCCAGTGCGGGGCGTCCAGCGGTTGCGGGGCAACCACACGGTAAAAAATCGGCGGCAGGGCGGCGTAACGGGGGCTGAACAGCCCGGTTTCGATCGGGGACATGGCAGGTCGTGCGAGTGGGGGGATGGCTTACTATAGCAGTAAGCGCCGCGCACAAAACCCTTCTGTGGTGAGGGGATGGCGTGGTCTGGCGGGCTATTCTGGCCGTCCGCCGGGCAGATAACGGCAGCCAGACGGCCAAGTGAGTACCGTGTGCACGGTACTGGCGCTACTCATCACACTCAACGCAGCACACGCCGGGCCAGCCGCGCGGCGTAGTGCGGCAAGGCCACACAACCACGGCAGAAAGCTTAACCGCCGGGTCAGTGATGCCGGGTGCCGCTCAGGTGTTTGCGTGCATGCTTGACCGCGCGCATCGAGGCAGCAGACATATTGGTACAGGCAAACTGATTAACCTGGCGGGTGGCCTTGGACATGGATTCATAAGCACAGCCACCGACAGCGACGGCAGATTCCAGCGCGTCGCGGCTGGGGCCGGTGAGCGGGCTTTTATCCAGCTGCTTGACCAGATCGCGGTTCATGCTGGACACCAGGCGTTCGGACAGCATCATCAGGTCGTTGCCGGCCTGCACCTGGGCAATCAGCAAGGATTGGGTGGCCTGCATCGGGCCATCCAGCCGGGTGTCTTCGGCGGCATTGGCCAGCGGCGTGGCGCTGGCATTGAGCTGCGCCGGACGGCAGGCTTCCACCCATTGCCGACAGACATCAAACTGGGCTTCGACCAGTCGGCGCTGGTTTTGCGCGAGAACGTCGACCAGCGCCGTCATGGCTTGCGTCAGATGGGTGAACAGCATGTGGGTTCTCCGTGCCGATGGCGGGACCGGTGCTCAGTGAAGCGGCGCGCCCGGGTTGACTTGACCAGAAAAAACGCCGTGCGCTTTTTGCCTTGGCTGGCAAACAGTCTGCACTGCGTAACATTACGGCCAGTTTACCCCGTTTTGCCATGGGGTCAATATACCTATTGCATAAACTACAGGTATTTTTACTTACCCGCTAGTCAGTTGCTTGTCAGGACTGGATTTGCCATGGTCAGCGTGTGGCAGACGCCGACATGGCAGACGTTGCAGGAACGCGACACACTCTCCATCGGACAGATGCCAACGGCAAAAAACCCTCAAAACCGAAAGCTGGCCAACTGTGTTTGCAGCACCAGCGCCTGTTCGCCCAGGGCGGTGGCGGCGTGGTGAATTTCGCGGGCGTCGTCGGCACATAAGCCCAGCGTGTGGTTGACAACGTCCATCTGGCCGGACATATGCCCGGTGGCGTCGCGGATGCTGTCGCCCTGGTGGGCAGCTTGATCCACACTGGACGAGGCCTGGCGGATTTGCTCGACCATGCCGTTGATGCTGGACAGCGCGCCGCGTGAGTCGGCGTTGAGCTGTTCGGCCTGGCGGCTGCTATCGGCCATGCTGCCCACGGCGCGGTCGATGCCACTGGTGAGCTTGGTCACGATGTCCTGGGTGGCTTTCACCGTGGTTTGTGTGCGCACCGCCAAGGCGCGCACTTCGTCGGCCACCACGGCAAAACCACGTCCGGCTTCGCCGGCGCGGGCGGCTTCGATGGCAGCGTTGAGCGCCAGCAGATTGGTCTGGTCGGAAATTTCACCAATCACCGCCAACACCTGGCTGATTTCGCCAGTATGGGCGTTCAGCGCGTGCAGTTCGTCAGCCAGATGGGCGCTGTTGGCCGAGTTGGCCTGAACCCCCTGCATCATGGCGTCCAACACCTGGCGGGCAGCATCCAGCTGCTGGCTGGTGTGGCGTACTTCGTCGCGCACCTGGCCGGCGATGTCGGCGGCCAGATTGGCCGAGCTGGCAATCTGACTGGAGGCGCTGGCCATGTCGCTCATTTGCCGGGCGCTATGGGCGACTTCTTCCTGCACTTTGCCGGCGCTGGCGCGAAATTGTGCGGCCAGGGCGGCATTGTGCTCGGCCACGTCGCGCGCCTTGCCCAGCGATTGACGCAGTACCTCAAACAAGTGATTCAGTTGCTGGGCCATCTCGCCCAATTCATCGCGACTGGCCACGCGAATGGTGGCGGACAGGTCGCGGCTTTCGGCAATCTGGCCAATCTGGCGGGTGATGCGGCGCAGGCTGGCTGCCAGCAGGCGGGCAAACAGCCAGGAGAGCAGCGCACCAATCAGCAACATGGCCGCGCCAATGCCCAGTTGGCGCCACAAGACTTGCCGCATGGCGGCGGCCACCGAATCGGCGGTGATGTCGGCGCCAATCACATAGCGCTGGCCTTGGGCGCCGCGCATGGGCAGAAACACCGAGCGGAAAGCGCCGTAAGAATCGGTATATTCGTCGCTTTGAATCTGGCCGCTGTCCCAGGCGGTTTTTACCATCGGGCTGGCGTCGGGATAGGCTTCCATATAGTGACCGGCGTCACCCTTGGCCACTTGTTGGGCAGTGGGGCTGTCCATCAGGTAGGCGGCCTTGCCGTCGGGCTGAATGGTGAGCACGTAAAGATAAGCCAGACCCACTTGATCTGCATAACGACGCAGGCGCTGGCTTTGTTCGCGGTATTCGGCCTGGCTCATGGCCTGCGGCTGGCGCTCACGCTCCAGTACGCCGGGGGCCAGCAGGCCAGGTACGGCGTGGGCGGCCACATTCAGCACGCTGTCCAGCCGTTCGATTTCGTCTTGCTGGCGCGCGTAGATGGCATAACTGGTATAGGCCAGCACGGTCAGCAGGTTAATGCAAATCAACATCAACAAAAGTTTGGTTTGCAGCGGCAGGCGCGGTGACCAGCTGGCAGAAGAACGCATGGTGAAATCCTGTTGCGGGACGAGCGGGGGGAGAAATCATACACAGCCCGAACGTTGGGCACGCCCGGTCATGAAGGGGTAATGTTACGGCAATATGCCGATCAGGTCACGCATCTTGCCCGGTGCTGCGCAGCTTGCCGCACATGCCGCGCAGCACCTTGCCTAAGTGCCGCTCACAAACCCTGGCGTTGTTTCGCATGGCAGTCGAGCGTCTGGCCAGCACACTGCGCTGGGTTTTGTAAGCGGCGCGAACGACAGAGGATTGCTCGGACAAGCAGACTCAGGCCTTGGCGCCCATTGCCTGGGCACGGGCCTTGCGGGCGCTCAGGTCGGCGTTGGCGGGGCGCCAGCCGGCCAGTTGTTCGCGACAGATGCTGGCCAGCGCCTCCAGCCATGGCGCGCTGTCGTTCAGGCAGGGAATATAGCGGTATTCGCCGCCGCCAGCGGTCAGAAAGGTTTCCTTGCCTTCCATGGCGATTTCTTCCAAGGTTTCCAGGCAATCGGCGGCAAAGCCGGGGCAGATCACGTCCAGCTTGCCCACCTTCTGCCGACCCAGCTCGCGCAGCACATCGCTGGTATAGGGCTTTACCCATTCGGTACGGCCAAAGCGCGACTGAAAACACACCACATAGTCGCTGGCAGCCAGACCCAGCGCTTCGGCCAGCAGGCGACCGGTTTTGTGGCATTCGCACGGGTAGGGGTCGCCCTTGTCCAGGGTGTAGCGCGGCACGCCATGAAAGCTCATCAGCAGTTTTTCGCCCCGGCCGTGCTGACGCCAATGTGCCTCCACCTGGGCGGCCAGCGCGGCGATATAGGCCGGGTGGTCGTGGTAATGACGCACGGTGCGCACTTCCGGCATATTGCGCAGCTTCATCAGCGCGGCAAAGGCGGCGTCCAGCGCGCTGCCGCTGCTGCTGGCGGCGTATTGCGGATACAGCGGCAGCAGCAACAGGCGCTCCACGCCTTGGGCGCGCAGCTTTTGCACGCCTTGCTCGACCGAGGGCTGGCCGTAGCGCATGGCGAACTCCACCACCACGTGTTCACCGGCCAGCCGGCTGGCCAGGCCTTCCGCCTGACTGCAGGTGTTAACCAGCAGCGGCGAACCTTGCGGCGTCCAGATCGAGGCGTATTTCTCGGCGGATTTGCGCGGGCGGACATTCAGAATCACGCCGTTCAGAATCAGCGCCCACAGCCAGCGCGGCAGCTCGACCACGCGGCGGTCAGACAAAAATTGCTTCAGGTAGGGGCGCAGCGCGCGCGCGGTGGGCGCAGCCGGGGTGCCCAGGTTGATCAGCAGCACGCCCAGGCGAGCCGGGCTGTCGTGTCGAAAACTGGGTTCAGGCAGAAAAGCAGACATCAGGATTCAGCCTCATCATTCAGTAAAAAACCGGGCACATTGGAAACACGGCCCGCGCCGGAGGTTCCGGGCGGGCCGCACAGCGCCAGAGGCCAGCCTCCGGCGCAGAAACGTCACAGGTGGATCAAGCCAGCCAGGCGCGGGCGTTGGCGAACATGCGGAACCACGGGCTGTGCTCGCCCAGGCCTTCCGGGCGCCAGCTCATCTGCACACTGCGGAACACCCGCTCGGGGTGCGGCATCATGATGGTGAAACGGCCATCCGGCGTGGTCAAGCCAGTGATGCCGTCCGGCGAGCCGTTCGGGTTGTGCGGGTAGATTTCGGTCGCGTTGCCGTCATGATCCAGATAACGCATGGCCACCAATGCCTGGGCGCGGGCGTCATCGTTGGCGAATACCGCACGGCCCTCGCCGTGGCTGACCACCACCGGCACCTGCAAGCCCGCCATGCCGGCAAACAGGATGGATGGGCTGTCCGGCACCTCCACCATGGTGAAGCGCGCTTCGAACTGCTCGGAGGCATTGCGGCGGAACTTCGGCCAGTGCTCGGCGCCGGGGATGATTTCCGACAGATTGGACATCATCTGGCAGCCATTGCACACGCCCAGGGCAAACGAATCGTTGCGGGCAAAGAAGGCCTCGAACTGGTCGCGGGCGCGGGCATTGAACAGAATGCTCTTGGCCCAGCCTTCGCCAGCGCCCAGCACGTCGCCGTAGCTGAAGCCGCCGCAAGCGGCCAAGCCCTTGAAGTCGTTCAGCGACACACGGCCTTCGATGATGTCGCTCATGTGCACATCCACCGATTCAAAGCCGGCGCGGTCAAACGCTGCGGCCATTTCCAGCTGGCCGTTCACGCCCTGTTCGCGCAGGATGGCCATGCGCGGACGCACGCCAGTCTGGATAAACGGCGCCGCCGGGTTGGCTTCGGTGTCAAATGGCACGACGGCAAACAGCCCGCCAGTTTCTTCGCTGATCAGGTCGAATTCGCTTTGTGCGCACTCGGGGTTGTCGCGCAGCGATTGCAACTCGGCGCTGGTCTGGCTCCAGGTTTGCAGCAGATCAGTCAGCGCTTGATCAAACACCGTTTCACCGCCCAGGCACAGCGTCAGCGAATCATACTCATCCACTGGCGCCCCCAGCAGGTGCAAGCAAGCGCCCAGGCCAGCCTGCACCAGGCGAGTGACCACGACTTCCAGTTGTGCGGCGTCGATTTGCAGCACGGCGCCCAGTTCTTCGTTAAACAAGGCGGTCAGCACATCGCCATGTTCGCCCTGGGCTTTCACCAAGGTATCCAGCTCGACCACCATGCCGGCACGGCTGGCAAAGCTCATTTCCGCCAGGGTGGCGAACAGGCCGCCGTCCGAGCGGTCGTGGTAGGCCAGCACCAGACCATCGGCATTCAGGTCTTGCAGCGCATGGATAAACGCTTCGAGCTTTTTGCCGTCCACCAGATCCGGCGCTTCGCCGCTCATTTGCTGGAACACCTGCGCATAGGCCGAGCCGGCCATGCGGCTGCGACCTTCGCCCAGGTCCACCAGCAGCAAGGCGGTTTCGGCAATGTCGGTGCGCAGTTGCGGGGTGAGCGTGCGGGTGACGTCGTCCACCGGGGCAAACGCCGAGATGATCAGCGACAGCGGCGAAGTGACGCTGCGTTTTTCGCCTTGCTCTTCCCACACCGTCTTCATCGACAGCGAATCCTTGCCCACCGGGATGGATACCTTCAGCGACTGGCACAGCTCGGACACGGCTTTCACCGTGTCGTACAAGGCCGCGTCTTCGCCGGGGTGGCCGGCGGCGGCCATCCAGTTGGCCGACAGCTTGACCTGATCCAGCCGGCCAATCGGCGCAGCGGCGATGTTCAGCAGCGCTTCGGCCACCGCCAGGCGGCCAGAGGCCGGGGCATCGAAGGCGGCCACCGGGGTGCGCTCACCCATGGCCATGGCTTCGCCGGCCAGGGTGTCAAAGCCCATGGTGGTCACTGCCACATCGGCCACCGGCACCTGCCACGGGCCGACCATCTGGTCGCGCGCGGTCATGCCGCCCACGGTGCGGTCGCCGATGGTGATCAAGAAGCTCTTGCTGGCCACGGCCGGCAGGCTGAGCACGCGCTGCACGGCGTCGTCCAGCGTGTGGCCCACAGTGGAGAACGGGGTGACGGCGCGTTTGACGCGGGCCACGTCGCGGGTCATGCGCGGCGGTTTGCCCAGCAGCACTTCCAGCGACATATCCACCGCGTCGGCGCCCAGCAGCTCGTCGCGCACGCGCAGTTGCTGTTCAGCGGTGGCGGTGCCCAGCACGGCAAACGGGCAGCGCTCGCGTTCGCACAGCGCGGCGAAAGCATCCAGATTGTCCGGGTGAATGGCCAGCACATAGCGCTCTTGCGATTCATTGCACCAGATTTGCATCGGCGACATGCCGGATTCTTCCAGCGGCACGGCGCGCAGATCAATCACGCCGCCACGATTGGAGCCGTGAATCAGCTCGGGCAGGGCATTGGACAGGCCGCCAGCGCCAACATCGTGAATCGACAGAATCGGGTTGGCTTCGCCCAGCTGCCAGCAGCGGTCGATGACTTCCTGGCAGCGGCGTTCGATTTCCGGGTTGCCGCGCTGCACCGAGTCGAAATCCAGGTCTTCGGCATTGGCGCCGGTGTCCATCGACGACGCCGCACCGCCGCCCAGGCCGATCAACAGGCCAGGGCCGCCCAGCTGGATCAGCAGCGCGCCTTCCGGCAGTTCGTGTTTGTCGATCTGGCCGCCCTGGATATTGCCCAGGCCACCAGCGATCATGATCGGCTTGTGATAGCCGCGCATCTCGCCGTGCACTTCGGCTTCAAAGGTGCGGAAGTAGCCAGCCAGGTTGGGGCGGCCGAATTCGTTATTGAACGCCGCGCCGCCAATCGGGCCATCCAGCATGATTTGCAGGGCCGAGGCAATGCGCGAGGGCTTGCCGCAGCCGGTGTCTTCCCACGGCTGGATAAAGTCCGGGATATTCAGGTTGGAGACGGTAAAGCCAGTCAGGCCCGCCTTGGGGCGCGAGCCGCGGCCGGTGGCGCCTTCGTCGCGGATTTCGCCGCCCGAGCCGGTGGATGCGCCAGGGAAGGGCGAAATCGCCGTCGGGTGGTTGTGGGTTTCCACCTTCATCAGGATATGGGTCGGCTCTTCGTGGTAAGCGTAGCGATGACTGCCGCTTTCCGGGTAGAAACGGCCGACGGTGCGGCCTTCGATCACCGACGAGTTATCCGAATACGCCACCAGCGTGCCGTGCGGATGCGCCTTGTGAGTGTCGCGGATCATGCCGAACAGGCTTTTGTCTTTGGCCTTACCGTCGATCACAAAGGTGGCGTTGAAAATCTTGTGGCGGCAGTGTTCCGAGTTGGCCTGAGCGAACATCATCAGCTCGACGTCGGTCGGGTTGCGGCCGATGGCGGTGAAGTTTTCCACCAGATAATCAATTTCGTCCGGCGACAGCGCCAGGCCGAATTCGCGGTTGGCGGCTTCCAGCGCGGCGCGGCCGCCAGCCAGCACGTCGACGGTGCGCAAGGGCTGCGGCGCGACATGCGAGAACAGCCGCTCGGCGTCGTCCAGCGCGCCCAGCACTTGTTCGGTCATGCGGTCGTGCAGCAGCGCGGCCAGCTGCTGGCGCTGCTCGGCAGTGAGCTCGGCGCCGCTGACCCAGTAGGCCACGCCGCGCTCGATGCGCTCGACCACGCCCAGGCCACAATGGCGGGCGATGTCGGTGGCCTTGGACGACCACGGCGAGATAGTGCCGATGCGCGGCACGGCCAGAAACAGCTCGCCTTGTGGGGCGGGTTCGAGCTGCGGCTCACCATACGTCAGAATGCGCGCCAGGGTGGCGGATTCCGCCCCATCCGGCTGTGCCGACACCTCGGCGAAGTGCCAGTATTCTGCGGCAATTGTCAGGGTTGGCAATCCGGCTTCAGAGATGGCACGATGCAGTTTGTCGGAACGAAACGCAGACAGCGCGGCGCCGCCGCGAAGCTTGAGAATGGAAGGCATTGAGGGAACTCGCAGCAACGGGTAAAAAACGGTCATAATACATCAAAACGCCGTCCGTTTCGAGCGGGATTGCGACGCGAAAATTTGCTAAACCACGGATTAAATTGAATTATTACAGGAGCCAGCATGAAAAAAATCGAAGCCGTCATCAAGCCGTTCAAACTGGACGAAGTGCGTGAGGCGCTGTCGGCGCTGGGGGTGAATGGCCTGACCGTCACTGAAGTAAAGGGTTTTGGCCGCCAGAAAGGCCATACCGAGCTGTATCGCGGCGCTGAATATGTGGTGGATTTTCTGCCCAAAATGAAGCTGGAAGTCGTACTGCCGGATGATCGCGTCGAGCAGGCCATCGAAGCCATCCTCAACAGCGCACGCACCGGCAAAATTGGCGACGGCAAGATTTTTGTGTTCGACGTCAATCAGGTGGTGCGCATCCGCACCGGCGAAACTGGCGAATCCGCCGTTTAAGTCGTCTTGCTGGCCCATCGCCCTGAGCGAATGGGCCACGCCTCGCTGATTCACACAGCGAACAAAATTCATCTGGCGTTGTTGTGCGTCCTTGCCAGACGATGTGTACTGTCTGCGGTCGCAGGTCTGGCCAGGCACGCTGCGCTGAGTGCTGTGAGCCGTCCCTTCATTCTGATTTTTCCGACATCCAGACCGCCCCAGGCCTGTTATCATGCCGATCCATTGATGACATTGCCGTTGGCGAGTTGCCATGATGCCTCTGCGTATTTTGCTGGCCGCCTGTCTGGTTAGCGCTGCCCTGCCCGTGCTGGCCACGCCGCAAGTGGCCTGCCACTATAGCTATGGTGGCGAAACCCACACCCTGCGCGCTGCGCCCAGCGCCTCGCCCTACACCGTGGACAGCGTGCCGGTGGGCTCGTATTTTCATTTTCGCGTGGTATTGCGCACCCGGCCGGCGGATTTGGCCAGTGTCGAGGTGTACACCTACGCCGACCGCGACGAAGACGGCCTGGCCTTGATTCACCAGGCCAGCTATCCCTTTCCGCCGGCCCGCCAGCCTGGCCGGCAATATGGCTTCAGCGGTCGCCACCGGGTGTACGAGCCGGTGCGCGACGGTGAGCTGAGCTATTGGTGCGAGCGCCTGTCATGAGCAAATCATTGAAAAACACGCTGGCCTGCGCCAGTGCCTTGGCCGCCCTGCTGGCCGGCCCGGCGCAGGCCGAGGCGCAGTTGCGGCTGAATCTGGTGGGCGATGTGATGCTGGACGACGGCCCCGGCAAGGTGATTGCCGACGGCCGCGACCCATTTGCGCCGATGGCCGCCCTGCTGGCCGATGCCGATTACACCATCGGCAATCTGGAAACCCCGGTTGCCACCACTGGCCGGGCGATGGACAGCAAGATTTACACCTTCCGCGCCCATCCGCGCGTGCTGCCGGTGCTCAAGCGCCACCTGCACGCGGTGGCGCTGGCCAATAATCACTCGGGCGACTACGGCAAAACCGCCTTCAGCGAAACGCTGGCGCTGCTCAAGCAACACGGCATCCCGTATTTTGGCGGCGGCGCCAATCTGCGCGAGGCGCACGCGCCGCTGTGGCTGGAAAAATCCGGCCTGCGCGTGGCCTTGCTCAGCTACAACGAATTCAAGCCGCGCGCATTCGAGGCCGGCGCTCAGCAGCCAGGCATTGCCTGGAGCGAAGACGCCCAGGTGATCAGCGACATCCGCGCCGCGCGCGCTGCCGGGGCCGACTTGGTGATTCCGTTCATGCATTGGGGGTGGGAGCGGGAAACCACGCCCAGCGCCCGCCAACGCCAGCTGGCGCGGCGGATGATCGACCACGGCGCCGACGCGGTGGTGGGCGGCCATCCGCATGTCACCCAGGGCGCAGAAACCTATCGCGGCAAGCCGATTATCTACAGCCTGGGCAATTTTGTGTTTGACGGCTTTGACCGCCAGGCAGAAAAACGCGGCTGGCTGCTGCGCATGACGCTGACCCGCCACGGCGTGGCGCGCTGGGACACCGTGGCGGCGGATATGGACGCCGAAGGCATTCCGCATCCGGCAGCACACGCCTCGCCGTGCGGCGTGGCCGGCGACGCCAGGGTGCATGCCTGCCTGAACGGCGCGCGCGTCGCGCCGTAAGATCGACTCAGTGGCCGGCGCAGCCGCAACCGCCGCCGCCACCCCCTCCACAACCGCCGCCCGAGCCTTCTGCGCCGGGCAGATCCACGGTGAAATCAATCACCACTTGTTCGCTATCGCGCTGCTGATAGGCCAGGCGGATTTGCTCGCCGTAGCGCTGCTGGATTTGCCCCAGCAGCGGCAGCGGATCATGATCATTCACAAAGCGCATGGTTTCACCATGGCTGAGCGATTCCAGCGCACCAAAAATGGCTGCGTGGCGAAAGCGCTTGGCGATGCCACGCGCGTCGAACAGATGAATTTGCGAGGTTTGCATGTGGGATTCTCCGGTAAACACAGGGAGCACTGTGCCATGACCGAGCCTTTGGCCGCCTTGAGCGCGGATAAGAATTTCCCGACCGTGCTGGTGGTGTACGCCAGCCAGAGCGGCCGCACCGCCCGCCTGGCCCAGGCCGCCGCCGATGGCGCGCGCCAGGCCGAGCCCGGTGCGCGGGTGTGGCTGCGCCCGGCGCTGGAAGCCTGCGTGGAGGATTTGCTGGCCGCTGATGCGCTGCTGCTGGCTACGCCAGAGAACTTTGGCTATATGGCCGGCGCGCTGAAAGATTTTTTTGATCGCACCTACTACCCGGCGCAAGGCCGCTGCCAGGGCCTGCCCTATGCAGTGATGGTGTGCGCCGGCAATGACGGCCGTGGCGCGATTGCCGCCATCGAGCGCATTGCCATTGGTTACGGCTGGCGCGCCGTGGCGCCGCCCTTGCGTGTGGTGGGCGAGCCCGATGCGCAAGCGCTGGCCGACGCCGCCGAACTGGGCGGCGGCCTGGCGGCCGGGGTGGCCTTGGGCATCTGCTAGTAGCCAGTCACGTTGAAACACGAGGGTTCATGTGTCACGACGAACCTCTCTCCGCATGACACCAAGTCATTCCCGCGCAGGCGGGAATCCTGGCGTGTCCACAGCGTAGCGCAGGCCAGTCAGTTCAAATCATGTTAACTGACTACAAGGGCAGGCACGGGGCCTGCTCTTCAGGAACGTTTCGCTGAATTTTGTGAGCAGAACTAAAAAAACAGGGCCAGCGCCTTGGCAGCGTTGGCCCTGTTTTCTGTCAGACGCAAAGTCTGAGCTGCCGTTGCTTGCTCCGCTTAACGCCAGAACTGATACCACGGCATATCCTGATACACCCACGGGGTTTTCAGGTAGCGGCTGTTCGGGTAGTTTTGCGCCAGCACGCGGCGGCTGTCGTCGGCCAGCGGCTTGAGCTCCAGCTCGGTGTAGGCGGTGGCCATCAGCGCCAGCGCTTCTTCCACGTACGGCGTGTTGGAGAACTCCCGAATGGCGGCCTGGGCGCGGTTGGCCGCCGCCAGATAGGCCTTGCGCTTCATATAGTAGCGCGCCACATGCATCTCGTTGGCGGCCAGCGCATCCACCAGAATGATCATCTTCTTGCGTGCGTCGTCCACATACTGGCTGTCCGGGTAACGCTTGATCAACTCGCCAAACGCCTGGAAAGCCTCACGGCCGGCGCGCGGGTCACGTTCGGACAAATCCTGCCCGGTCCAGCGGGTCAGCAGCGATTCGTCTTCGTTGAAGTGGATCAAGCCCTTCAGGTAATAGATGTAATCCAGGTTGGCGTGCGCCGGGTGCAACTTGATAAAGCGATCGCAGGCAGCCAGTGCCATTTGCGACTCTTTATCCTTGTAATGGGCGTAAGCCAGGTCCATTTGGGCCTGTTGGGCATAGCGACCGTACGGAAAGCGTGCTTCCAGCGTTTCATAGAGTTGCACGGCACGGGTATAATTGCCGCTGTTCAACTCGTCGCGGGCTTCGCCGTACAGCCGTTCAACCGGCCAGCCTCGCGTTTCATCTGCAGGTCCCTTGGTGGACGAACAAGCCACCAGGCCTGCTGTCATCAGCATTGCAGCTACGATTTTTTTCATGAGCCATCCTTACGACAATTCCGAAGATTATAACGACTTATCCGAAAACCGTGTCGTCCAGATACCGACGGAATTCGCCGGAGAGCGGCTCGACGCCGCACTGGCCAAACTGTTCCCGATGTACTCGCGCTCCCGGCTGCAACAATGGATCAAGGACGGCCACGTGCTGCTCAATGGCGAGCCGGCGCTGGGCAAGCAAAAAGTCTACGGCGACGAGCAAATCCTGCTGGACGCCCCGCCGCCGCCCGAGCTGACCGCCTTTACCGCCGAAGAGATTTATTTTCCGGTGGTGTACGAAGACGAGCACCTGCTGGTGATCGACAAACCCGCCGGCCTGGTGGTGCACCCGGCCGCCGGCAACTGGTCGGGCACCTTGCTCAACGGCCTGCTGCACTACTGCCCCAGCCAGGCCCAGCTGCCGCGCGCCGGCATTGTGCACCGCCTGGACAAAGACACCAGCGGCCTGATGGTGGTGGCAAAAACCCAACTGGCGCAAACCGACCTGGTGCGCCAGCTGCAAGCGCGCACCGTCAAGCGCCACTACCGCGCCGTGGCCGACGGCCTGGTGCGCCAATCCGGCACGATTGACGCCGCCATCGGCCGCGACCCGCGCAACCGCCTGAAAATGGCCGTGCTCAGCTTTGGCGGCAAACCGGCCATCACCCATGTGGAGGTCATCGAGCGCCTGCAACACCACAGCCTGGTGGAATGCCGGCTGGAAACCGGCCGCACCCACCAGATTCGCGTGCACATGCAAAAAGCCGGACACCCGCTGGCCGGCGACCCGCTGTATGGCAACCCGCGCCACGCCATGAGCGATGCCGCCCGCGAAGCGGTCAACCTGCTGGGTCGCCAGGCGCTGCACGCCTTCCGCCTGGCCCTGGTGCACCCGGCCACCGGCGAAACCATGCAGTGGAAATCCCGCCTGCCCGCCGACATGCGCGCCCTGCTCACCGTGCTGCGCAGCGAAATGCACGGCAAGGCGCTGCCGCTGGACGACGACGACTTTGACGATGAGGATGATGGCGACTGGGAGATTATTTACACCCGCGAAGAGTAAGCCCAAGCCGGCGCTGACCCGGGCCAGCGCCGGCCATCCGCATGGCATCGGGGCTAGGCAAAAGCCCGGCAAGCCGGTATAGTTATGAGTTCCGGAAGCGTGGCTGAGCGGTTTAAGGCAGCGGTCTTGAAAACCGTCGGGGATGCGAGTCCCCCGTGAGTTCGAATCTCACCGCTTCCGCCAGATCGATAAAAACCCCCTGATTTTTCAGGGGGTTTTTATATTTAGCGCTTTGCCAAAGCCTGCCGCACCCGCACAGCCTCCTCATCCTCTGCCGGGCGCGTTAATAACCACGCCTCGGCCGCCGCCATCAACGCCGTATCCTCGGCGTAATGCGGCAATACATTGGCGCACACACGCCCCCAGCCGCCACGGCGGCTGCGCGTCTCCTCCAGCCAACGCCGTCCTTGCGCCAGCAAGGGCTGGTCCTGCGTGCGTGTTTCCCATAGCGCCTGCCACATATAGCCCCAAGACATATCATGGCGCCAGCGCGGAGCACTCAGCCACGCCTGCCCTTGCTGCGCAAGCACAGGGTCATCAGGCGTGACTCGCCACAGGGCTTGCCAGACAAAAGTCCATGATTTGTGCTCAGCCGGCGCCCGCTGCAACCATTCCCGCGCCAACGCCGCCAATGCCGCATCGTTCGGCGCCGCTTGCCACAGCGCTTCCCACACAAACGCCCATGAAGCATGCTCAGCCGGCGCCCGCTGCAACCATTCCCGCCCCAGCGCCGCCAATGCCGCATCGTTCGGCGCTGCTTGCCACAGAGGACCCCAAATGAAGGCCCAAGATGGGCCAGATTGCGTATCTGCTCGGCGCATCCAATCATTGGCCAGCGTGCGCAGTGGCGTATTCGGATGATGCGCCTGCCCCCATGCGGCCTCCCAGATATAGCTCCATGCCGGCAGCGTCGCCGGGGCTTGAGCCAGCCAGGTTTGCACAGCGGGCAGAGCGGCTTCGCCTGCTGATTGCAGGCAATGCTCCAGCCATAGGCCAGGATGCTCGCTGGGGTGCTGGGCATAATAATTGGCCAGGCTCAGCGCCAAGGCGGGGTCGTGGGTGAGGGTGAGGCAATATTGGGCCAAAGACTGCCATTTCGGCCATTGGCGCGCGTCCAGGCGACGCAATAGCGCCAGCACGGTATCTGTGGCGGCCGCATCGTGCGCGTTGGCGGGTGGGGTGGCCAGCAGGCGGCACACCAGGCCCAGGCCGGGCTCGTCTTGCTGAATGGCGTTTAGCCGATGGATGGCTTGCGCGCGCGGGCGGTTGGGCAGTTGGGCAACCAGCGCGGGCAGCTCGGTTTCTGCCGCCACCCATGGCGCCAGCGCGCTAAGCGAGCCCTGCGTTAAGTCGGGCCGTTGGTGATGGATGTCCGCCAGGGTTTGCGCGGCGTCGGCGGCGCTCAGTCTGCCGGCGTAGGGCAGCGATGGCCGGGTCTGGCTATAGGCGATGGCCCACAGCACGGTGTTGCGCTGGCTGTCTTCGGCTGCGTGCTGTAGCCAATCCAGCGCGGCGTTCACCAGGTGCTGGCGACGGGTGGCGGCGTGCTGGCCTGGTGGAAACCAGGTTTGATAGATGGCATCCACCAGATGGGGATGCGCCAGCCAGACGCCGGGGCGGCGCGCTTGCCCAGCGGCGGCAGACAGCGGGCGGGCATCAGACAAGACGCGCAGGTGCTGGTCTTGAGTGAGCGCGCTCAGGCGGTCGCGCAAAACAGCGTCCAGACGCTCCAGCGCGGCAGGGCAGTAGCCAATATACAGGCGATTGGCCGCCAGAATCTGGGCGACGTGTTTTTCCAGTTCGCCGCTGTCGTCCCAGGCTTTCAGCCGCTGGCGAAAGTGCCAGGCAAATTCCGTCAATGGTTCAGCATGCCGCCATTCAAAAAACAACTGCACCAACAGCAAATTTTCATCATGCTCGGCGTAGTGTGGCGCAGGCCGGCTGGTGCGCCGGGTAAACCAGTGGCGCATATCGGCCAGCTCAGCAGGGGATTCAATAGGCAGGTCGTGCCGGCTCACCCGCAATTGCCCAGCCATCTGTTCTTCAAAACGTATGGCTTGTTCGCTGGGGCCGCAGCATAAAAACACCGGCAGCTCATCGCCCCGGCGTTGCGCCACCAGGTCTTGCAGGGCATCCACAGCGGCTTGCCAGGCGGCCAGCGCCTGGCTGTCGGGCAACAGAAAGGGGTCGTCCAGCGCAATAATCACCGGCGCTTCCCGGCTGTCTTCCGAGTGCAGCACCCGCGCCAGCGCCACGGCGTCTGGCAGCAGGTTCACGCTGTTGCCCAGCCATAAAATGTGGTCAAAGCCGGCCTGATGCAGCTGGCCCAGCACATGTAACAGCGCCACGCTTTTGCCGCAGCCAGAACGCCCGCCCAGCCAAAATACGGCGGGCAGGGGTCGGGATTGGCTGGCCTGCTGGTGAATCCAGCGCTCGGCCTTGTCTGCCAGCGTGGCATACAAGGGGCGCGTAAAAAAACAGCCGTCCGCCAGGTCTTGCGGTGTGGGTTGCTGGCCTGTCAGTACGCTATCTTCGCGGTCGTCACACACCACATCGGCTGGCGGCCGAAAATGGGGCCGCCACATCATGATGCCTGGCGGCAGCGCGCCATGGGTTTTTGGCGCTTGATGCAAGTCGTTGTAAATGCGTTCCGCCAAGGCTTGGCCATCGCGGGTGCGCTCTATGCTCAGGCCATGCGCCAGCCAGCTTTCCAGCAGGGTGAGGGGCGTCGCCGCATAAATCGGCTGGCTCACCAGTTGTGTGAGAATGGCGGCGCGCACATTGTGGCGATGCACCACCTGAACCCGCTGCAAAAAATCCGCCAACTGCGCCGGCTCAGCCGGATGATCAGGTTGCCAGTCAGGCAGATGCGCATCGGGTTGGCCGTCTATTTGTTCGGCGCACACTTCGTAGTGCGCATCGCGGGCCAATTCGGGCGCGTCGGACAGCGCCAGGATGTGGATGAGCCATAACTCCGCCAGCGCAGCAGACAATGTGCGGCGATCCAGTCGGCGTTTGACTTGAATGCACAGCCAATGCGTGCTGTTTGCCTCAAAACGCAGGTGGTCGGACAGCGTTTCGTTCAGTTGCAGGGCAGATTGGCCGGGGCGATACGCGTCAATCGTTTGCTGAATGCTGATCAGCAGCTGGTAATGAAATCCAGACAAGGCCCACCAGCCGCCATGCGCGTGGCGGGGCTGGCGTTGGCGCCAAAGGTCAATCAGGGCATGGATAGGATGGGAGGGCATGGCCGCGCACTTTGCATCAGGGATCATGCCAAGAGTGTAAAGGCAAGCTGATGGGGATGGCCAGTTGCTTGGCGCTGCTAAACAGGCCATACAGAACGACAGCCGCCGCGCCAGCTCAGGTGTTGTTCACCGCATCGCACGCACCACACATGCTTGGGCGTTCAATGCCCAATCGACACCCCGCCCACCAGGCTGTCTTTGGCGTAGCTGGCGGCGTCGAGTTCGTAGAGCTCCACCGAGATTTGCACATGCACATCGGCCAGGGTGGGCAGTTGCTGGCGCAGGGCGTGCAGCACGGCTTGGGTAAGGTCGGCTTTTTGCTGGTCGGTGCGGCCGGGCATGATGGCGATGCGGGCGTGGATAAAGCCGCGTCCGCTGTCGGCCAGGCCCACTTGAAACACCGAGCAGGCGATGATGCGGCTTTTGATGTCGATTTCCTGAAACAAGCCGCTGGCGTCCAGCATCTGGTTGACGTGGGTCAGGGCGGCGCGGGGGTCAAAGCCGGGCAGGTTGTCGGAATATTCAATGGTGAGGTGGGGCATGGTGGTTTTTCCTGGTGGTGAAAGACGATTGTAAGGGCGCTAGCGCGCGGGGCGCTTGGCTTTTGTGAGGCGGGCGGGCATGATGCCGGCCGTTTGCTTTTGTGGAGTTCACCATGCGCATTGCCATTCTCAACACCGGCGGCACCATCAGCTGCGTGGGCGCGCCCTTGGCGCCGATGCCGGCGGCCGAGTTTGCCGCCGCCTGCCAGCGCCTGCTGGGGCCGTGGCTGGCCATGCGGCATGCCCGCTTGCAGCTGGATTTTCCGGTGGATTTGCGCTTTCCGGGTTCGGCCAGCGGCACGCTGGACAGCACCAATCTGCAACCCACGGATTGGCTGCGCATGGCGCGCTGGGTACTTGCCCATTACACCGAGTACGACGCCTTTGTGGTGTTGCACGGCACCGACAGCATGGCGCACAGCGGCGCGGCCTTGTCTTTTTTGCTGAATGGCTTTGCCGCCGATGGCCAACTGAGCGCGGCGCTGTCGCGGCCGGTGCTGCTGACCGGCTCGCAACTGCCTTTGTTTGCGCAAAGCGCCGCTGGCCTGACGCTGAACGCGCAGGGCGACGCGCTGGCCAATCTGGATGGCGCGCTGCGCGCCTGCCAGCGCGGCGTGTGCGAGGTGGCGGTGTATTTTCAGCGGGCGCTGTGGCGCGGCAATCGGGTGCTGAAAACCGACGCGCAGGCGTTTGCCGCCTTTGCCGCGCCCAATGATTTGCCCTTGATCGAAGACGGGCTGGAATGCCGGGTGCATGGCGAGCGTTTTTTGCCGCCGCCGGCCAGCCCGGCGCGCAGCCTGGAATCCCCGGCCGCCCGCGCCGCCCAGCTGGCGCTGCTGGATGCCTTGCAAGCCCGCTTGGCGGCCCATCCGGTGTGGACGCTGCTGGCGCAGCCGGCCGACGGCCAGGCCAATCCGCTGGCGCAGGCCATTCACGCGGCGGTGGCCGCTGGCGCGCGCGGCCTGCTGTTGCTGGGCTATGGCGCGGGAAACTTCCCCAGCGGCGACGCCAGCGAGCCGGCGCGCGGCGCGGTGTATCAGGCGCTGGCGCAGGCGCGCCAGCAGGGCGTGCAATTGGTGGGCGGCACGCAAACGCCGCATGGCGGGGTAAATGGCCAGATCTACGCCGCGGGCGCCTGGCTGGCGCAGCTGGGTGCGCTCAACCCCGGCGACATGACCCCGGTGGCTGCACAGGTCAAGCTGAGCGTGTTATTGGCCCTGGCCGAGCTGCATGGCTGGTCGGCAGCGCAGGTGGCCATGTTGTTCCAGCGCGCCTTGCTGGGCGAAATGCGCGACGCCACCCTGCTGGACAGCCGTCGGGGCGGCGTGTTGCGCCCCGGTGAGGCTTTGCTGAGCCAGGATGGCGGGGCGAGCGTGTCTTTGTCGCTGGATGACGGCCTGCGCCTGTGCGCCGCCGATGGCCGCCTGCTGTGGCAAGCGCCCGGCAGTGCCCAGGCCAGCTTGCTGCGACTGGGGCTGGATGGCGCGTTGAGTCTGCTGGGGCGCAGCGGCGAAACCCTATGGGTCACGCCGCCGCTGGGCGGCGCGGCGGCCTGGCTGCGGCTGGATGGCCAGTGCGCCGATGGCTCGCTGACGCTGCGCCTGGGCGACGCCGGGGCCGACATCGGCCGGGTGTTGTGGTCGGCGGCGGATGGCCAGGGCGCGCTGGAAAGGTAAGCATGGCGTACGCATGCCTGGCTCTGAACGAGAGCAGGGCACTGAACGGTAGAATGCTTGAGGGGCATCTGGCCCATGCTGATGGAGTTTTCTAGGTGATTTTACGGCTTTTGGACACTGTCCAATCAGCATGCTTCGTGCTAAGCTGATGTTGCAATGCACAAAATTACACGGGCACGCGGCGCATGGCTTGGCGCTGCCCGGACATCAGAGGGAATCCATCATGCATGCCCTGCTCGCTCATGCCCGCCTGATGGCGGACTACAATCAATGGATCAACACCCGGCTGTATGCGGCGGCGGCAGAATTGCCGCACGATATGCTCACCCAGGATCGCGGCGCGTTTTTCCGCTCGGTGCTGGGCACGCTCAACCACATCATGGTGGGTGATCGGGTGTGGTTGTCGCGCTTTGCCCGCCACCCGGCCCGCCATGCCGCGCTGGAATCGTTTCGGCGCATGTCCGCCCCGCAGCGGGTGGATGTGATGCTGCACGACACCCTGCCGGAGCTCACCTTGGCCCGCCATCAGCTGGATCAAACCATCATCGACTGGTGTACCGAGCTCAACGCCGACGCGCTGGCGCATCCGCTGGCCTACCAAAGCCTGAAGGGCGTGCCAGCGGTGCGGCCGATGGGCAGCCTGATGATGCATTTTTTTAATCACCAGACCCACCATCGCGGCCAGGTGACCACCCTGCTGTCGCAATGTGGCGTGGACATCGGCGAAACCGACCTGCTGGGCCTGATTCCGCAGTGTGACGAAGAGCCGGTATGAGCGCGTTTGCCGCCCGCGCGGCGACGCTGGCTGATTTGCCTGTGGTGTGCAGTTGGGTGGACGACGCCGATACGCTGTTTTATCTGCATCCGCGCGCGCAGTTTCCGCTGACCGTGGCCCAGCTGGCCGAGGCCTTTGCCGCGCGCGAGCTCAACACGGTGTTGCTGGCCGATGGCGCGCCCGTGGCGTTTGCCAATTGCTACCGGCACACGCCGGGCGAGTGCGCGATGATAGGCAATGTGATTGTGGCGCCGGCCTGGCGCGGTCGCGGCGCAGCGCGCGCCTTGCTGGCCGCCATGGCGCAGCAGGCCATCGCCCGCTGGCAGGTGCGCGAGCTGGGGGTGTCGTGCTTTAACGGCAATGTCGCCGGCCTGCTGTGTTATCCGGCGCTGGGCTTTGCCCCGCACGCGGTGGAAGCGCGCCAGCGCGATGGCCAGCCGGTGGCGCTGCTGCATTTTCGGGCGTCGGCGGCGGCCTTGGCCGCCACGGTGGAACCCTGTTCACCACCGGCAGTCTGAACCGCTTTATCCTTGCCGGAGCGTGATCCCATGCGTTTTTCTGTGCTTGCCCCCTTGGCGCTGGCCAGCGTTTTGTTCAGCGCAGGCGCGCTGGCCGAGCCGCTGAACTACAACCAGATTCAGCTGGGCGCCGACGCCCGCCGCGAAATCAATAATGACACCCTCAATGCCGTGCTGTTCACCGAAGACAGCCACGCCAGCCCGGCGCGGCTGAGCGCCGTGCTCAACGAGCGCATGGCCGCCGCGCTGAAAATCGCCAGCCAGCATGGCAAGGTCAAGGCCAGCAGCGGCCAGCTGTCCACCTGGCCGGTGTACGACAACAACCAGCGCGTCACCGGCTGGCGCGGCCGCGCCGAGCTGCGCCTGGAAAGCCGCGACATTGAACAAGCCTCGCAGCTGATTGGCCAGTTGCAAAACCAGCTGCAAATTGCCCAGGTGGGCTTTAGCGTGTCGGACGAGGCACGGCGCAAGGTGGAATCCGAGCTGATCCCGCAGGCGATTGGCGCGTTTCGCGACAAGGCGCGGCTGATTGTGCAGGCGCTGGGCGGACGCGACTACCGCCTGGTGGAAATGCGCGTGGATCAGGCCGGCCAGCCGGGCTTGCAGGTGTTTCGCGCCCAGCGCGCGATGAAGGCCGGCGCGCCGATGATGGCCGCCGAAGCCGCGCCCAGCTTTGCGCCGGGGGTGAGCGAAATCAGCGTGCAGGTGCAAGGCACGGTGCAAACCGCGCCGTAAATCCGGGTGAGGCGGCGCTGACACAGAAAACCGTCAATGGCCGCCCACAGCATGCGGCGAGTGTGGCAAGATACTGCACACCCTCCATCCCGAAATACTGTTTGCAGCCCCATGAAAATTCTCAGTTCATTGACCAGCCCTTACGGCCGCAAGGCACGCATTGTCCTGCTGGAGAAAAAAATCGACTGCCAGCTGGACGTGGACATCCCCTGGGATGAAGACAGCCAGGTGCCTGAATACAATCCGCTGGGCAAGGTGCCGGTGCTGGTGCTGGATGACGGCACCGCGCTGTACGATTCGCGGGTGATTGTCGAATACCTCGACAAGCTCTCGCCAGTGTCGCGCCTGCTGCCGGCAGAAAGCCGCCCACTGGCGATGACCAAGCGCTGGGAAGCGCTGGCCGATGGCGTCATCGACGCCGCCGTGGCCATCTACCTGGAAAAACAACGCGAATCCACCCAGCAGAACCCCGGCTGGATCGAGCGCCAGTTTGGCAAAATGCGCCGTGGCCTGGCTGCCATGTCAGCAGATCTGGGCGAGAAAACCTGGTGCAATGGCGAATCCTACAGCCTGGCTGATATCGCGGTTGGTTGCAGCCTGAACTACCTGGATCTGCGCTTTGCCCATATGAATTGGCGTGAGCAATATCCCAATCTGGCTGCGCTAATGGCCAAGCTGGAAGCACGTCAGTCTTTCATCGACACCCGCCCGCCAGTGCTGTAACCCCTTCCCGCCCGCCGCCCCTTCGGGGACGACGGGCGGCTTGCTTTGGCCCCTTGGCGGCCCCCCCAAGATCACAGCGGCTCACAAAACGCTCACAAAATCCCATGCTGCGATTTCAGCAGGGTTTGGTGAGTCGCGCTGGCGAGCTTAGCCGCCACAGCGCCGCCGCGTCGCCCACGCGGAGCGCACCGCCTCGGCACTGGTGCAGGGGGCGGTGAATTCATCACGCCAGCGCCGGCCGGCGGCGTCCACCCCATCAGCGCCATAGGCGTCCACGCCTAATACGGTGCCCCCTGTCTCGGCGGCCAGCTCGTCCAACAAGTGCTGTTCGTCATCCAGGCTAAGCTGAGGCGCGCCCAGATAGGCCTCGCCGCTCACCCAGCCGGCGGCGGCAAAGCCGCCAATCACCCGCAGCCGCTCGGGGCGGAGGCGCCAGAAGGCAAAATCGCCCAGTTGCAGATACTGTTCCGCCGCCGCATGCAGGCGCAGGCAGCGCGCGCGTTCTGCCGCGCTGAGCGTCAGCGGTTCGGCGCGGCCGATCAGCGTCAGCCGTGGCGCACCCTCGGTCGGGGCGAAAGGGTCCACCAGCAACAGGCTGGCGCGGGCGTCGGCGCTCAGGTTGCGGGTGTGCTCAGCCAGCCGGCTGATCAAGAACACCGGGCTGCCGTCGGCCAGCGCGACGAGATTGACGGCGGACGCGAACGGCCAGCCGTCCAGCTCGGCCGACAGGGTGGCCAGCGCGCCCTGTGACGCGCGGCGCAACAGCCGTTGCGCCAAATGATAGGGTTCTTTCATGCAATCTCCATGCGCGAACAAATTCAGGGTAAAAAGACCGGGATGGGCAGGCCATTTGGCCGGATGGCGGTGTGACACTTTGCCTGTGGCGCAAGTGATGGTAAAGTGCCCACCGGCTTGATGTTGCGGTGCAGCATAGTCCATGTGCGCATCCCGCGTCGGCCCCATCGCAGGCATGCCGCCGCCCTTGCCGGCGGCCATGAAAAAATAGAGGAATAGATACAATGACAAAAGATGTTGTGGTGTTGAGCGCCGTGCGCTCGGCTGTGGGCACGTTCAATGGTTCGCTGGCTGGCCTGGAGCCGTCCGATCTGGCGGGCCGCGTGATGAAAGAAGCCATCGCCCGTTCTGGCGTGGACGCCCAGTCGATCAACTACGTGACCGTGGGCAACTGCATCCCCACCGAGTCGCGCTTTGCTTACGTGGCCCGCGTGGCCTCGATCCAGGCCGGCCTGCCGATGGAATCGGTGGCGATGGCGGTGAACCGTCTGTGCTCGTCCGGCCTGCAAGCCGTGGTCAGCACCGCGCAAAGCATCATGCTGGGCGATTGCGAATACGGCATTGGCGGCGGCGTGGAAGTGATGTCGCGCGGCGCGTACATGCTGCCGGCGCTGCGCAGCGGCGCGCGCATGGGCAACACTCCGGCCATCGACATGATGGTGGACACCCTGACCGATCCGTTTGGCGTGGGCCATATGGGCATCACCGCGGAAAACCTGGCCAGCAAGTGGGGCATCAGCCGCGACGAGCAGGACGCCTTTGCGCTGGAATCGCAACAGCGCGCCGCCAAAGCCATCGCCGAAGGCCGCTTTGCCGGCCAGATCGTGCCCATCGTGCTGAAGAGCCGCAAGGGCGAAACCGTGTTCGACACCGACGAACACCCGCGCGCCACCACGCTGGAGTCGCTGGCCGCCATGAAGCCGGCGTTCAAGAAAGACGGCACCGTCACCGCCGGCAACGCCTCGGGCCTGAACGATGGCGCCGCCTTCCTGGTGCTGGCCGACGCCGCCGCCGCCGCCAATTCCGGCTACAAGCCGATGGCGCGCCTGGTGTCGTACGCCGTGGCCGGTGTGCCCAATGATGTGATGGGCGAAGGCCCGATCCCGGCCACCAAGCTGGCGCTGAAAAAAGCCGGCCTGAGCCTGGACCAGATCGACGTGATCGAATCCAACGAGGCGTTTGCCTCGCAGGCGCTGGCCGTGGCCAAGGGCCTGGAGCTGGATCTGAGCAAGACCAACGTCAACGGCGGCGCCATTGCCCTGGGCCACCCGGTGGGCTGCTCGGGCGCGCTGATCGCCACCAAGGCGCTGCACGAGCTGCACCGCGTGCAAGGCCGCTACGCGCTGGTGACCATGTGCATCGGCGGCGGCCAGGGCATTGCCGTGGTGTTTGAACGCCTGTAATCCCCCGCTGCGCTGAAAATCACGCGCCCCCGTCCGGTGATGCCGGCGGGGGCGTTGTGCATGAGGCGCCGAGAAGCGCGAACACAATGCAGCGAAGCGATCCTGGCTGGGCGTGTGCAGACACGGCAAGGTCACGCCACAACGCCAGGCGCATTGTGTGAGCGCTTTTTACACCGGCCACACCATCTGGCCGTGCACACCGTTTACCCCGGTCAGCACAAAACCCAGGCGTTGATACAGCAGCAGGGCGCGCGGGTTGTTCAGTTCCACCAACAGGCTGAGCTGCGTGCAACCCAGCGCGGCGGCGTGCGCGTGGCAGGCGGTCAGCAGCGCGCTGCCCAGGCCGTGGTTGCGGCTGGCCGGTTGCAGCAGGATATCCAGGATGTGCAGGTCGTCACCATGTTGTTGCAGGTATAAGCGACCGACACACTGCCCATGCTGTTCCACCACTCCCCAGGCCAGTGGGCCCTCCAGCAGCCGGTAATGCTGGCGCTGTGCGCGGCATTGCTGGCTGGCCAGTTGCTGGCAATCCGCCAGCGGCAGGCCGCCGACGATGAATTGTTCGATGCGCCATTGCTGATATAGCTGGTCTACCGCCAGTTGGTCGCCCGACTGACGGGCACGCAAACGCACACCCTGCGCGTCCAGGGCGGCGGGCAGGGTGGGCAAGCTCAGGGGATCACACATCTTCTCAAGGCATCCTGGCGCCACCCTGCGGTGGCGCCGTACAGGCCATCAGGCCGGGACTTATGTCTGAAAACCGCGCACCGAGGTTTGCAGGTTGGCGGCCACCGTGTGCATATCGTGGCTGGCCTGGGCGGCGGCATCCACGGCGGCGGCGTTGTCGCTGGCACTCTGGGCAATGTGTTCGATGCGCAGGGCAATGTCGTTGCTGGCCAGGCTTTGCTCTTTGAGCGCCAGCGAAATATCGTTGACCGTGCTGACCACTTCGTCAGTGCGTCCTTCGATCACGGCAATGGCCGTACCACCTTCGCGCGCCAATGCCACGCCGGCGCCCATCTGCTCGACAGCGGCATCCATGCTCTGGCGCGACTGGCCAGACAATTGCTGGATGCGGCTGATCTTGTCGGTGATTTCGCCAGTGGCCTGGCTGGTGCGTTCGGCCAGCTTGCGTACTTCATCGGCCACCACGGCAAAACCACGCCCCTGTTCGCCGGCGCGCGCGGCTTCAATGGCAGCATTCAGCGCCAAGAGATTGGTCTGGTCGGCCACATCGCGGATCACGCCAACAATCGAGCTGATGCCAGATACATCGTCCACCAGTGTGGTCAGGGTATGCGAAGCGGCTTCGACCGAATCATGAATCTTGGCCATTTCTTCTGCCGCGCGGCGTACCACACGGCCGCTTTCGCGCGACTGCACACCGGCCTGCTGACTGACTTCCCGCGCCTGACCGGCGTGGCTGGCGATTTCGTTGATGCTGACGGTCATTTCTTCTACCGATGCCGCCATTGACGAAGCGGATTCACTTTGCTGGCTGGCCGATTGCGACAGCTGACCCACATGGCCGGACAGCCCTTGTGACATATTCATCAGCCGGTGCGCCTGATCGGCCACCTGACTGACCATGGTGCGCAATTGCTGCTGCATGCCGGCGATGGCTGCGAGCAAGCCCTGGTTGTCGTGCTGAACCGGAGTATTGAGGTTGCCGGCGGCAATGCTGGCAACCACTTGAGCCGCATAGGCGGGCTCGCCACCCAACTGGCGGACAATATTGCGGGCAATCAGCAAACCGATAACCACCAGTGTCAGGGTGCCAAAACCGACGATGACCAGCAGGCTGATGGCCGACTGCAGGATTTCCCGATTGACGTCGTCGATATGCTGACCAGTGCCCACTGCCCATTTCCAGCGCGGGCTGGCCAGCACCTTGGAGATTTTTTCGCTTTCTTCGCTGTCGCCCGGCTTGACCCAGTCATACGCCGCCAGGCCGCTGCCATTGGCCAGTGCCTGAGCAAACAGCTCGCCCAGATTGCGCCCCTTGGCATCTTTGAGCTTGTAGACGCTGGTGCCGTCCAAGGCGGGCTTGATCGGGTGGCCAACGTAGTTCATCTGGGCGTCAAAGATGAAAAAATAGCCATCCTTGCCATAGCGGGCAGCCATCACTGCCGTTTTGGCGCGCGCCTGTGCCTCGGCTTCGCTGAGCTTGCCTTGGCTGGCGGCGTCTTCGTAGTGGGTGATGATGCG
The DNA here is from genome assembly GCF_003201855.1 of Rivihabitans pingtungensis. Classification (GTDB taxonomy): domain Bacteria; phylum Pseudomonadota; class Gammaproteobacteria; order Burkholderiales; family Aquaspirillaceae; genus Rivihabitans; species Rivihabitans pingtungensis. The sequence continues at coordinate 40,475 of NZ_QJKI01000017.1, forward strand.
CAAGGTGCTTTCGGTCAGCCAGGTCAGCTTGCCGATACTGGCGGCGCGCAGCGCCTGATATTCCGAGCGCAGCACCATGCCACCCAAGGTCAGAAAGCCGACCACCGCCAGAACAACCAGGGTCAGCAACTGTGTGCGAACAGACAGATTTTTCATGGATGCGTGAGTTCCTGCTGCGCATGCGCCGTGCCGATGCGGCCTGGCCGAGCATGCTTTATAAGTAATAAACAAAAGTTCAACAGTATACGCCGATGCCTGACGGACTGTGAGCAGAAATCCTGCGATATTCCCCTGCCAGCAAAAGGTGTATTTCCCGCCAGGGCGAGCACCATCTGTCAGGAAACCTCCCCGTATGCCGAAAAACCCAAAGGTCGATCAAAAAATGACAATTGAAATTGTACTTTAGCCAAGTTGATGAATGAACGCAGGTTTTTTTGTTGTGGCAGCGATGGGGTGCCCTGCACGATGCGGTGGGATTTTTTAAGAGTATCACGAGCCAAGCTTAAATTAAGCTGAATGACACAAGCTATGCCAGGCAAAGATTTTTGGTAGATTTACTTAATTGACATCAAATGTGAAGCAATTGTTTCTGCCTCAACATATAGCAAAATAATATGTCAGCCTGGGATATTGTGGGGGACATGCAACAGTGGCAAATCGGCATGGCCCTGTGCACTGCGACAACCTCGCCCGCATCCTGCCGTTCCGGCCACATGGCAGGCTGGGTGACGGCCTGCTTTCAATGAGAAAACGGCGGCAACTGGCGGGGGACTGCGCGATTTTGCAGGCGCACATAGTGTGGCAAGCCATTGACAAACGGAGGCCAGGCCTCGCCCTGAATCAGCGGCGCCAGGTAGCGTCGGCAAGCGTCAGTGATGTGAAATCCTTCGGCACTGATGAATTCCTTTGGCATGAATTTTTCCACATTGGCCACGTCTTCCAGTGCCGCCATCCCCAGCGTCCATTGGTAAGGCACATCGCTGAGACGCACGATGGTCGGCATCACCCCGCCATGACCGGCCAGCGCCAATTCCACGGCTCGCGCGCCCAGTGCCCAGGCCTGCTCGACATCCACTGCCGAAGCCAGATGGCGGGCCGCGCGTTGCAAATAATCGGCCACGGCCCAATGGTATTTATAACCCAATGCGCTCTTGACCAGATTGGCCAGCACCGGCGCCACGCCGCCCAGCTGGGCATGGCCAAAGGCATCGGTCAGCCCGCTTTCGGCAATAAAGCGGCCATCGGCCTGGCGAATGCCTTCTGACACAGCCACCACGCAATAGCCGTGGCGCTGTACGCAGGCATCCACTTGATCCAGAAACGGCTTGGGCTCAAACGGAATTTCCGGAAACAGCAACAAATGCGGCGGCTCGCCTTCGGCTTCACTGGCCAGGCCACAGGCGGCGGTGATCCAGCCAGCATGGCGGCCCATGACTTCCAGGATAAACACCTTGGTGGAGGTCTTGGCCATGGACGCCACATCGTAGCCCGCCTCACGAATTGAAGTGGCTACGTATTTGGCGACTGAGCCAAAGCCCGGACAGCAATCGGTGATGGGCAGGTCGTTGTCTACGGTCTTGGGGATATGGATGGCCTGGATCGGGTAGCCCAGTGCCGCAGACAGTTGGGCCACTTTCAGGCAGGTATCGGCAGAATCACCCCCGCCATTATAAAAAAAGTAGCCAATGTCATGTGCCTTGAACACTTCGATCAGACGCTGATATTCCGCCCGATGCTGTTGCAGATCTTGCAGCTTGTAGCGACAGGAGCCAAACGCCCCGCCGGGGGTGTGGCGCAGGGCAGCGATGTCAGCAGCGGACTCGTGGCGGGTGTCAATCAGGTCTTCATCCAGCGCGCCCAGAATGCCGTTGCGCCCGGCGTATACCGTTCCGATGCGCGTAGGGTGCTGACGGGCGGTTTCGATCACCCCGGCTGCCGAGGCATTGATCACGGCGGTGACGCCACCGGATTGGGCATAAAAAGCGTTCTTGCAGCGCATGGCACGCTCCCGAGCAGGTGTGATGGTGCCAGTGTAAAACAAAAACGCCCCGGCGGGCCGTAGCCATCCGGGGCGTTTTACCTGAGCAGGGATCGAGGATCAGGCGCCCAGTGCGCGGAACACGGCGTCGCGAATGCCGTCCACCGAGCCCACGCCCGGCACCTTGACGTATTTCGGCGCGCTGGCGTCGCCGCTGGCGGCCATCTTCGAGTAGTAGCCCACCAGCACTTCGGTTTGCTCGTGGTACACGGCCAGGCGCTTGAGCACAGTGGCTTCGCTGTCGTCGTCGCGCTGGATCAGCGGCTCGCCGGTTTCATCGTCCACGCCTTCCACCTTGGGCGGGTTGAACTTGACGTGGTAGGTGCGGCCAGAGGCCACGTGCACGCGGCGGCCGGACATGCGCTCGACGATTTCGCTGTCCGGCACGTCGATTTCCACCACGTAGTCGATGGTCACGCCAGCCGCCTGCATGGCGTCGGCTTGCGGCAGGGTGCGCGGAAAACCGTCAAACAGAAAGCCGTTGGCGCAGTCGGGCTGGGCGATGCGGTCTTTGACCAGGCCGATGATGATTTCATCCGACACCAGGCCGCCGGCATCCATGATTTTTTTGGCTTCCAGGCCCAGCGGGGTGCCGGCCTTCACGGCGGCGCGCAGCATGTCGCCGGTGGAGATTTGCGGAATGCCGAATTTATCTTTGATGAAGTTGGCCTGGGTGCCCTTGCCGGCGCCCGGTGCGCCCAACAGAATCAGTTTCATTTGAGTGAGACTCCACTTGTAGGTTTTTGGCGGTCGTTATGGTTATGGGTGAAACAGGGCGCGCACGCGGGCCAGGTCTTCGGGGGTGTCAACCCCACCCGGCGGCGCCTGCTCGACCACGCCCACAGCAATGGCGTGGCCGTGCCACAAGACACGGAGCTGTTCCAGCGCTTCGATGGCTTCCAGCGCGGACGGCGCCAGTTCACGGTAGTGACGCAGAAAGCCGGCGCGGTAGGCATACATCCCGATATGGCGCAGAACGGGTAGCTCTGGCGGCAGCGCGTCGGTTCGGTGGGCAAACGCGTCGCGGGCGTAGGGAATCGGAGCCCGACTAAAGTAAAGCGCATGACCGCGCCGGTCAAGCGTCACTTTGACAATATTCGGATTAAACATGTCCGCCGCATCATGGATGGGATGCGCCAGCGTGGCCATCGGCGCTTCACTGGCGGCCATCAGCGCGGCCAGGCGGTCGATCAGCGCCGGGTCGATCAGCGGTTCGTCGCCTTGCACATTCACCACGATGTCATCATCGGCCAGCGCCAGCAAATCAGCCATTTCCGCCAGGCGGTCGGTGCCGGACGGATGATCGGCGCTGGTCAGCCGCGCGGCCACGCCATGCTCGGCGCAGGCTTGCAGGATGCGGGCGTGGTCGGTGGCCACCACCACTTCGGCGGCGCCGCTTTTGGCCGCCTGCTGCGCCACGCGCACCACCATCGGCAGGCCGGCGATGTCGGCCAGCGGTTTGTCCGGCAGGCGGGTGGAATGCAGCCGCGCCGGAATCACCACGCGAAACTCAGCCACCGCGCACCTCTTCGTCGGCGGGCAGTTCGCGCGCTTCGCTTTCCAGCATCATCGGAATGCCGTCGCGAACCGGAAAAGCCAGGCGATCGGCCTTGCAGATCAGTTCCTGGGCGGACTTGTCAAACACCAGCGGGCCTTTGCAGACCGGGCAGACGAGAATTTCAAGCAGCTTGCTGTCCATGGCGCAGTTCTTTCAGCGTAGAAACCAGCCAGCTCACCAACCCGGCGTCCAGCTGGGCGGTGACTGGCAAAACCCAGAGTTTACCATTATCGAGCGCTTGCCATTTGACTGCGTCCTTGCTGGTGATCACCACGGCGTCGGCGTCGGCGGGCAAGTCAGCGGCGGTAAAGGCGTGGTGGTCGGCAAACGCCAGGCAGCGCGCGGGCGTCAGCCCCTGCTGGCGCAGCGTGTCGAAAAAGCGTTGCGGGTGGCCAATGCCGGCCAGCGCCACCACCCGGCCAGGTAAATCCGCTGGCGCGCAGCGCCTGGCCGGCTGGCTGAGCTGGTAGAGCGCGCCAGGCTGCAAACGCATATGAAAGCAGCGCGGATGCGCCGGCAAGTCGGGCGGCGCCGCGTCGCCATTCACCACCACCGCGTCCACCCGCGCCAGCCGGCTGACGGGCTCGCGCAAGGGCCCGGCCGGCAGCAGGCGGCCCGTGCCAAAGCCGCGCCCGCCGTCCACCACCGCCAGCTCGATGTCGCGCGCCAGCGCGTAGTGTTGCAGGCCATCGTCGGCCAGGATGACATTCACCTCGGGGTGAGCGGCCAGCAGCGCGCGCCCGGCCTCGCTGCGTCGGCGGCCAATCGCCACGGCAAAGCCAGCCTGGGCGTACAGCAAGGGTTCGTCGCCGACTTGAGCCGGGTCGTCGTGGGCATGCACCGCCTGCGCCTGGCGCGCCGCGCCGCCATAGCCCCGGCTGATCACGCCGGGGTGCAGGCCGGCGGCGCGCAGCTCGGCCAGCAAGGCCAGGGTCAGCGGGGTTTTGCCGGCGCCGCCAACGTGGATATTGCCCACCACCACCACCGGAACCGGCAGGCGCTCACGGCGCAGCAGGCCGCAGGCAAACGCGGCGCGTCGCAGGCCAGCCAGCGCGGCAAACAGCCAGGACAACGGAAGGGTCCAAAGCGCCAGCCACGGGTCGCGGCGGCCATGCCAGAAGGCTTGCAGACGCTCGGCAAAAGTCGAAGGGGAGTCAGACATGGTCGGGATCAGAAGGCGGCGCCGCCGCCGCACCAAGCAGCCGCTGGCCGCCTGGTGTGCGGGCTGGCGAGCACTGCCGCGCAGTGCATATGCCGCCAGAGGGTTTGGTCAGCCGCGCTTAGAGTCGCTCACAAAACTCAGCGAAGCGCCCCTGGCTAGGCGTGTGCAGACAGTGCAACAAGTACGGCAAGGTCACACCACAACGCCAGGGGGTTTTGTGAGCGGCGCTTATTGGGCGGCCGGCGCCTGGGTGGCGAAGGTCAGCTTGCTCAGGCTGGCCTGGCGGGCGGCTTCCATCACGGTCACCACCGCCTGGTGCGGCGCCTTGCCGTCGGCTTGAATCACCACGCTGGGGTCGGCCTGGCCGCCAGCGGCGGCCTTGAGCGCGTCGCCCAGGGCGTTGGCGGCCACGGGCTGCTGATTCACCAGGTATTCGCCGGCCGGGTTCACCGCCACGCGGATTTCCAGCGGTTTTTCCTGCGGGGCGTCGGCGCTGGCGGTGGGCAGGTTGATCTTGAGTTCGGCAAAGCGATTGTAAGTCGTGGTGACCATCAAAAAGATCAAGATCACCAGCAACAGGTCAATCAGCGGAATAAAATTGATTTCCGGCTCTTCGCGCTTGCGGCCTCGGCTGAAGTTCATGCCGCTCTCCTTAACGGTCGCGGTCGCCGTGGACCACGTCCACCAGATGGATGGCCTGTTGTTCCATGCTCACCAGCAGGGCGTCCACCTTGGCGCGGAAATGGCGGTAGAAGATCATGCTGGGAATCGCCACCACCAGGCCAAAGGCGGTGTTGTACAGCGCCACCGAGATGCCATGCGCCAGTTGCTGCGGGTTGGTGCCGGTGGGGCTGCTGGCGCCAAACAGCTCGATCATGCCCACCACGGTGCCCAGCAGGCCCAGCAGCGGGGCCATGGCGGCGATGGTGCCCAGCGTGGTCAGAAAGCGCTCCAGCTCGTGGGCCACCACGCGGCCGGCTTCTTCGATGGCTTCTTTCATTACTTCGCGGCTGGCGCGCTGGTTTTTCAGGCCGGCGGCCAGGATGCGCGCCAGCGGCGCGCCATTGACCAATTGCTCGTACAATGCGCGGGTGTCGCCTGCCTGGCTGCGGTTGAGCACGTCTTCCAGCAGGCCCGCCGGCGCCACCAGGCTTTGCCGCAGGCTGTAGAAGCGCTCGAAAATGATCGCCAGCGATACCACGGAAGCCAGAATGATGGTCCAGATCGGCCAGCCGGCCGCTTCGATGATCGACAACACGCAAGACCCCTTTTATGCGTAGACAGTACAATCTTTAAACTCTACGCGAAGGCGTCAGCTGCGGCAAGACATCTGACCGCCACCAGGGGGATTTTCTCGGTGTTTTCTGGGTAATTTTACTTAAGACCATGGTTTGTCACGGTTTTTTGCATTCATCCACACAAACTGTGGATAACCATGTGGACAAACCTTGAGTGAACCGGCAAACCCCTAGTCAGGCAAGGCTTTTTTCTGGATTGCCCATTTGCTGGGCAGGCTGGCTAAGTCTATAAAAAACAAACACTTAAAAAATAATTGCGCTTTCATGACAAACCCTCTTGACAGAATACCCACAAGGCCAAGAGGTGTGGATGACTTGACAAGCCAGGAAAACCACCCATGCAAGACGTTTTACCCGAGCTGGTTTCGGTCAGCGAACTCAACCGCCTGGCGCGCGGCCTGCTGGAGCGCGGCCTGCCGCCCTTGTGGGTCAGCGGCGAGATTTCCAACCTCACCGTGGCCGCCAGCGGGCATGCGTATTTTTCGCTGAAAGACAAAGGCGGCCAGATTCGCGCGGTGATGTTTCGCGGTCGGGTGGCCGGCCTGCCGTTTCGTTTGCGCGAGGGCGTGCAAGTTGAGGCGTTTGGCCAGGTGTCTTTATATGAAGCGCGCGGCGATTATCAAATCCAGCTCGACCGCATGCGCGAAGCCGGCTTAGGCCGGCTGTTTGAAGCCTTCGAGCGGCTCAAGCGCCAACTGGGCGAAGAAGGGCTGTTCGACTCCGCGCGCAAGCGGCCGCTGCCGGCGTTTCCGCGCCGCATCGGCATTGTCTCCTCACCGTCCGGCGCGGCGCTGCGCGACGTGGTCAGCACGCTGCGTCGGCGCATGCCATCGGCGCAATTGGTGCTCTACCCCACCCTGGTGCAGGGCGAGGCGGCGCCGGCGCAGATTGTCGCCGCCATCACCCAGGCGGCGCTGCGCCAGGAAGTGGACGTGCTGATTGTCTGTCGCGGCGGCGGCAGCATTGAGGACTTATGGGCGTTTAACGACGAAGCCGTCGCCCGCGCGCTGGCCGCCTGCCCGATTCCCACCATCAGCGGCGTGGGGCACGAAACCGACTTCACCATTGCCGATTTTGTCGCCGACCTGCGCGCGCCCACCCCCACCGGCGCAGCCGAGCAGGTGTGCCCGGACCGCCAGGCCTTGCTGGCCGAGCTGGCGCAGCGCGAGCAGCGCTTGCGCCGCGCCATGCAGCGCCTGCTGCACAGCCGCATGCAGGCGCTGGACGCCTTATCCGCCCGGCTTACCCACCCCGGCCAGCGCCTGCGCCAGCAAGCGCAATTGCTCCAGCGCGATCAAGCCCGGCTTGCCAGCCTGGCGCGCAGCGCCGTGCAGCAGGCCGGCTGGCGGCTGGAGCGGCTGGCCGAGCGTCACGCCCGTTCGCGCCCGCAAGCTGCCGCCGCGCAAGCCGGTCTGGACGCGCTGGCCGAGCGCCTGCGTCAGGCCATGCGCCGGCAGCTGGCGCAAGCCGCGCTGCATCAGCAGCACCTGGCCGACCGGCTGAGCGCACTGAATCCGCAGGCGGTGCTGCAACGCGGCTACGCCATCGTGGAAAACCGCAAAGGCCAGGCAGTGCGCAGCCCGGATGCGCTCAAGCAAAACGAGCGCGTCACCCTGCGCCTGGCCGACGGCGTCACCCAGGCCGAGATTCGCCACCCGGACGGCGGCCAGCGCCAGCTGGATTTATAAGCCGATGGCGCGGCCCTGGTTTTTGTATGTGCTGGCCTGTCAGGGCGGCGGGCTGTACACCGGCGTCACGCCAGATGTGGCCCGCCGCTGGGCGGCGCATCTGGCCGGCAAGGGCGCGCGCTACACCCGCAGCTTTCCGCCGCAGCAACTGGCGCTGGTGGTGGAGTTCGCCAGCAAGGGCGAGGCGCTGTCCGCCGAGCGCGCGGTGAAAGCCATGCGCGCGGCGGACAAACGCGCCTGGCTGCTCAGCTGTGGCGGCCAACTGCCCCAGCCGCATGCGGGCGCAGACGCACCGGCCCGGCTTCCCGCTCAATATCGGCTTGCAGGGCGCGCAGCAGGCCGCAGGCAAACAGCCATTCCGCCACCACAAACAAGGGGCCGATCACCAGCCCGGTGAGGTCGTCGACAAACGCCGGCTTGCGCCCCTCGAACACATGGCCGATAAACTGGATCACCCAGCCCAGCGCAAACAAACCCGCGCCGCATTGCCAGCCGTGCGGCCCGGCCGCCAGGCTGCTGCCCAGCGTCAGCGCCGCCAGCATGGCCAGCGCCATGGCTGCCCCCAGCGCCAGGTCCAGCCAAAAATAAAAGCCGATCACCGCCAGGGTGACTAAATGAGCGGGGGTCAGCCCGCCGGGCAAAGGCAGGGGCAATAGCGCCAGCAGGCAGGCCACGGCGACGACAATCATCGGGATGCCGACAAAGTGCGTGCGGATATTGCGCGGGTCGCGGTGGTAATGCGCGTAGTTGACGAGATGGCGGGTCAGCGGTTTCATGGTGTTGGCCTCGTGTCGCAATATATTTTTAACTCTCGCTCACCAAAGCTGGCGCGGCGATCCTGGCCGTGTCGCACGGCAAGGTCACGCCAGGCGGGTGAGCCGCTCAGTCAATGCCGCGCTGCTTGGCGCGTGGAGACATCATGCCCCGCTCTGCCGCCGACTTCTGTCAAAACCCCGACACAAGCACCGCGCCCACCCTGCTGGAGCGCGACCCCTGGTTTGCCGGCCTGCCCGAGCGCGCCCAGGCCGGCTTGCGCGCGCTGGGCCGCCCGCGCCTGCTGCCGGCTGGCGGCTGCTTGTTTTTGCGTGGCGATGCGGCGGATGGCTTGTATGGCGTGCTGGCCGGCAGTGTGCTGATTGGCGCCAGCAATGCGCTGGGCAAGGCTGCGCTGCTGTCGCGGCTGGGCGCCGGGCAGTGGTTTGGCGAGCTGGCGCTGTTTGATCATGGCCCGCGCAGCCACGACGCCTGGGCCGACGAGCCCTGCCTGCTGTGGCACACGCCCCAGCGCGCGCTGCTGGCCTGGCTGGACGCCGAGCCCGCCGTATGGCGCGACATCGGCCTCTTGCTGGCCGGCAAAACCCGCAAGCTGATGAATGGACTGGAGCAGCACACCTTGCTGTCCTCACGCGCCCGCGTCGCCCAGCGCCTGTTGCTGCTGGCCGATGGCGCGCCCAGCCTGCGGCTGAGCCAGGAAGCGCTGGCCAGCGCGGTGGGGCTGAGTCGGCAAAGCTGCAACGCCATGCTTGGGCAACTGGCCGAGCTGGGTTTGATTCAGCTGGGACGCGGGGTGATTACCGTGCGGGATGCGGCGGGGCTGGCGCGCGAGAGCGAGGGCTAGCGGCGCCACACACCTGCACACCCGCCCGTCCAGTTTGTCTATTAGTTTAATTTGGAATTAACTACGATTCAAAACGTCTAAAAAGTTATACCGCAGTGGGCTAGCATGCAGACTTGTTTGATCTGCATGAAGCGAGAACGCCGTGGAATGGGGTTTTGTGGTGGCCGGCCTGGTGGTCGGATTTGTGGTCGGTCTGACCGGGGTGGGCGGCGGTTCGCTGATGACGCCGATTTTGCTGTGGTTTGGCATCAACCCCGCCACCGCCGTGGGCACCGACCTGCTGTACGCCTGTATCACCAAGATGGGCGGGGTTTGGGTGCATCACCAGCATAAGCAGATCGACTGGCGCATCACCGGCTGGCTGGCGCTGGGCAGCATGCCGGCGGCGCTGCTCACCGTGCTGGCGCTGCATGGCCTGCACCTGGAAACCCAGCACATCGAGCGGCTGATCAAGTTGATGCTGGGCGTGGCCTTGATGCTGACCGCCATCGCCATTTTGTTCAAACCGTGGATTTTGCGCCAACTGGCCCGCATGATGCCGCCGCGCCCGGAGGGCGTGCTGCCGGTGAAAGCCACCGTGCTGACCGGGGTGGTGCTGGGCGTGATTGTCACCTTAAGCTCGATTGGCGCGGGCGCGCTGGGCACCCTGGCCATCTTTGCCCTGTATCCGCTGCTGCCGATTGCCCGGCTGGTGGGCACCGAGATTGCCCATGCCGTGCCGCTGACCCTGGTGGCCGGTCTGGGGCACGCCAGCATGGGACATATGGATTACGGCCTGTTGGCGCAGCTGCTGATGGGCTCGCTGCCGGGCATCTGGCTGGGCAGCCACATGACCCGCCGCGTGGCCGAGCAATGGCTGCGCCCGGCGCTGGCGGTGATGATGGCGATGATCGGCGCCAAGCTGGTGTTCTGAGTTTCCGCCCCACCCACTGAACTGAAGCTGCATTGCGCCCCCCGCACGCCATCCATGGCGGCGGGGGTGTGCTTTTGCTGGTCACACCACGTCTGGCTGGCCAAACACCGCCTCCCACAGCGCCTGCACGTCGGCGTAGTGGCGGCGCAGCACGTCGTCCACTTCCACGCTATTGTGCTCGTTCAGCCGCTGGGCGTGTTGCAGGCGGCGGTAGTGGCGGTACGCCGCCTGGCAGGCTTCGGCCTGGTCGTGCTCGATCAGCCCGGCGTTGGCGGCCAGGTGCAGCAGGGCGATATTGCCGATATTGCCGGTGAGTTCCGGGTGGTAGTGGCTGTAGGCCAGCACCAGGTACTGGACGATGAACTCCAGATCAATAATGCCGCCGCGCGCGTGCTTGAGTTTGTCTGGCTGCGCCGGGTGGGTTTCCAGCATGCGCGCGCGCATGGCCAGCACTTCCTGGCGCAGCGCGGCCAGGTCGCGCGGTTGCGACAGCACCTCAAAGCGCACTTTTTCAAAGGCGTCGCCAATCGCCGCGTCGCCCGCCACAAAGCGGGCGCGGGTCAGCGCCTGGTGTTCCCACAGCCAGGCGTCGCGCGCCTGATACTGGCGGAAGGCTTCGACGGTGCTCACCAGCAGACCGGATTGGCCATTCGGGCGCAGGCGCAAATCCAGGTCGTACAGAATGCCGGCCGGGGTGGCGCTGGTGATCCACGCCGACAGCTTGCGCGCCAGCCGGGCGTAGCCGTCGGCGGCGTCCGGGTGTTCGTCTTCGTATAAAAAAATCACATCCAGATCAGACACATAGCCCAGCTCTTTGCCGCCCAGCTTGCCATAGCCAATGATGGCAAAGCGCGGGGTGTCGGCGTGGCGCTTGGCCACGTCCTGCCAGGCGTGGCGCAGGGTGGCGTCCAGAATCATGTCGGCCAGTTGCGAGAGCTGGTCAGACAAGGCTTCCAGCGGCCACATGCCGGCCAGGTCCTGCGCCACCAGGCGAAACTGCTGGGCGTGCTGCACATGGCGCAGGGTGTCCATCTTGGCTTCCACATCGCTGCCGCACTCGGCCATTTGCTGCTCCAGCTGGGCGGCCAGCGCCGGCCAGTCTGGCTCGGCGTACAGCTCGCGCGCGTCCAGCAGTTCGTCCAGCAGGATCGGGTGGCGGGTGAGGTAGCTGGACACCCACGGGCTGGACGAATACAGCGTGACCAGCCGGCGCAGGGTTTGCGGGTATTCCGCCAGCAGCGCCAGATACGGCGCGCGGCGGCTGATGGCTTCCATCAGGTTGATGATGTGCGCCAGCGTCACATCCGGGTTGCCGCACTGGGCGGAGACTTCAATCAAGGGCGGCATCAGCGCGTCAAAGCGCTTGCGCGTGGCGGCGGGCAGTTGCAGGTAGCGCTGGCTGCGCGCCAGGGTGGACAGCTGGTGCGCCACCGCTGGCGCATCCTGAAAGCCCTGCGAGGCCAACCGCTCGACCACCGCCTCGGGCGCCTCGCCCACGTCCAGCCACAGGCTGGCCAGCGGGTGGCCGCCGTGTTGCTCGGTGGGCAGCAGAAACACCTGCTGAAAATGCCGGTTGACCCGCTGGCGCTGGCGGTTGAGCGCGCTCACAAAGCCATCCCAATCGGCAAAGCCCATGCTGCCAGCCACCCGCTGGCGCGCCTCGACGCCGGCCGGCAGGGTTTGCGTTTGCTGGTCGTCCAGGTATTGCAGGCGGTGCTCGACGTCGCGCAAAAAGGTGTAGGCCTCCAGCAGCTCGCTGACGGTTTCTGGCTCCAGCAGCTTGAGCTCAGCCAGCCGCGCCATCGCCTCGCGGGTGCTGCGCACTTGCAGGCTTTTTTCCCGACCGCCGCGAATCAGCTGAAACACCTGGGCGATGAACTCCACTTCGCGGATGCCGCCAGCGCCCAGCTTGACGTTGTCGGTCAGCTCGCGGCGCGCCACTTCGCGCTGAATTTGCGCGTACAGCTCGCGCATGGCGCCGTAGGCGTTGTAATCCAGATATTTGCGGTACACAAATGGCCGGATCAGCGCATTCAGCCCCTCGGCGTCGCCGCACAGCGCCTTGCCCTTGATCCAGGCGTAGCGCTCCCACTCGCGGCCCTGGCTGAGCAGGTAGTTTTCCAGCGCGGCAAAGCTCATCACCAGCGGGCCGGAATCGCCATAGGGGCGCAGGCGCATGTCCACGCGAAACACAAAGCCGTCGCCGGTGGGCTCGGACAAGGCGGCGATCAGCTTTTTGCCCAGCAGGGTGAAGTATTCATGGTTGCTGATATGGCGGGTTCCGCCCTCGGTTTGGCCGTCTTCCGGGTAGATAAAAATCAGGTCGATGTCCGAGCTGACATTCAGCTCGCCGCCGCCCAGCTTGCCCATGCCCACCACAATCAGCGATTGCGGCTGGCCGCTGTCTTCGCCGATGGGCTGGCCAAAGTGCGCCAACAGCGGCTGCACATGCGCCAGCGCCGTGGTCACGCAGAACTCGGCAAACTGGCTGATGGTCGAAACCACTTCGTTGAGATCGGCCAGCCGGCCAATGTCACGGGTGATCAGGTGCGCCATCATGCGCTGACGCAGCTTGCGCAGATTGCGCTTGAGCGCCTCTTCGCTGTCGGCGGGCAGGCTGGCAAAGCCCTCTTGCATGTGGCGCAGCGAAAACGGCTCGGCGGCCTCAACGGCGATGCGCTCGGCCAGGGCCGGGTCGGCGGCGAACAGGCGGGTCAGGTAGTGGCTGTGCGCCTGGGCGGCGGACAGCGCATGAACGGGGCTGAGTGACATATAATGACCATTTCTGAAAGTGCTGGCGCAGGGCCAGCCGGCATTTCACTGGGTGAATTTCCCTATCATATCCTGAGCGGACGCCTGTTTTGAACGTTTTCCCCCGCCTGATCTCCGCTCGACTGCTGGCCTGGCGCCAGCGCCCGGCCGTGCGCCGCGCCCTTCGCGCCGCCTTATGGCTGATTGTGTCCGCTGCCTTGCTGCTGGCGGCGCTGGCCTGCGCCATTCAGTTTTGGCTGCTGCCGCGCCTGGGCGACTACAAACCGGCGCTGGCCGATGCCCTGTCGCGTGCCACCGGCCAGCAGGTCAGTATCGCGCAACTGGGCGGCGGCTGGCGGCATGGCCATCTGGTGCTGTTTGTGCGCGGCGTCAGCGTCAGCCAGCCGCACAGCGGCGCTACGCAACGCTTTGCCAAGCTGGAGCTGGCTCCGTCGCTGAGCTCGCTGTGGCGGCTGGAGCCGCGTTTTAGCCGGATTGCCCTGTCTGGCCCGGTGATTCACATCCGCCGCGACGCACGCGGCGCCATCCTGATCAACGACATCGACCTCACCCAGGGCAGCGGCGACACTGCGCTGCTGGATTGGCTGCTGCGCCAAAGCGAAGTCAGCATTGACCAGGCCACCCTGCACTGGCGCGACGAGTTTGCCGGTCTGGCCGAATTGACCCTGACCGATGGCCGGGTGGTGCTGCGGCGCGGTCTGTTCAGCCACAGCCTGGCCATTGGCGCCCGCCCGCCCAGCGATTGGCTGTCCAGCTTTGCCCTTGCCATGGACTGGCGCGGCGACCGGCTGGCCGACTGGAAAACCTGGCGCGGCCGCGTGCGGCTGGACGTGGGCGGCGTGCGCTTGTCCGCCTGGGAAAACTACCTGAACTTCAACAGCAGCCGGGTGCTGCCGCAGGGCGAAGGCCAGAGCAGCGTCGAGCTGAACTTTGACGGCCCACGCATCGAGGCGCTGAACGCGCAACTGTCGCTGCGCAATGTGCTGCTGCGGCTGAACCCCAGCGAAGCCGCCGTGCGCGTGCCGGTGTTGTCGGGCAAGCTGGCGCTGGCGCAGACCCGCGACGGGGTGTGGACGCTGGCGGCGCAGGATTTGCTCGCGGTGGCGGAAAACGCCGCCATCTTCAATCACGCCGATATTCAGGGCGAATGGAAAGACGGCGCCAACGGCCACGGCAAGCTGACGCTGTCGCAAGTGGACCTGGCCGCCATCAAGCCGCTGCTGCGCCATTTGCCGCTGGAGCAAAACGCCGCCTGGAAGGCGCTGGCGCCCACCGGTTTTGTGGAAAAAGTCCAGGTGGGCTGGCGCGGCGATATTGTCGCCCCCAGCCGCTATCAGGTGTCGGGCGCTTTTCGTCAGCTGGGTTGGCAGGGCTCGGGCGTGCTGCCCTCGGTCACCGGCATGAGCGGCGAGCTCAACTTTGACGAAAGCCGGGGCGAGCTGAACCTGCGCAACCAGGGCGCCGCCAGCGTCACCCTGCCTGGCGTGTTTATCGCCCCGCTGCAATTTGCCGACCTCAACGCCCGAGTCAACTGGACGCGCGAGGCGCAGGGCGTGGCGGTGGATCTGGGCAAGATTCGTTTTGCCAACGCCGACGTCAGCGGCGAATTGTCTGGCCGCTACCGCTATGTGCCCGGCCACGCCGGCCTGGTGGACATTCAGGCCACGCTGGGCCGCGCACCGGCCAACCGCGTGCCGGCCTATTTGCCGCTGAGCATCGACCACGACACCCGCAACTGGCTCACCCAGGCGCTGCGGCGCGGCCACGCCGACGGCGCGCGGCTGCTGCTGCGCGGCGACCTGGATCATTTTCCGTTTGCCGACGCCAGCAAGGGCAATTTTGAAGTGCACACCCGCGCCGACGGCGTGACCCTGGCCTATGCGCCGGGCTGGCCGGCGCTGGAGAACATCAGCGGCGAGCTGCGCTTTATCCGCAACCGCATGGAAATCGCCAACGCCAGCGGCCAGGTGATGGGTGCGCGGCTGTTTAACGTCAATGGCGTCCTGCCGGACATTGAACACAGCAGCAGCCATTTGCAGATCGACGGCCAGGCCAGCGGGCCCACCCAGGCATTTTTGCAGTATCTGCGCGCCACCCCCATCGACCGCGTGCTGGGCGGGCTGACCCGCGCCGCACAAACCCAGGGCGCGGGTGCGCTCAAGCTCAAGCTGGATATTCCGCTGGCGCATGCCGATGCCACCCAGGTGAGCGGTGAATATCAGTTTCAGCGCAATGGCGTGCGCCTGGTGGGTTATGCGGTGCCGCCCTTGAGCGAGGTGTCTGGCGTGCTGCGCTTTAGTGAAACCGGCGCCGACAGCGACGGCCTGCGCTTTACCGCACTGGGTGGCGCCGGTCAGTTGCGCATTGCCCGCGAGCCGCAGGGGCGCATGCGATTTGGCCTGAACGGCCACGCCGATATGCGCGCCGCCGCCCGGCAATACCTGCCCTGGCTGGCGCCACACCTTAACGGGCAAAGCGAGTATCGCGGCGAATTTCACATCAGCCGCGACCTGGACGCGCTATGGCTGGAATCCTCTTTGCGCGGAGTCAGCAGCCAACTGCCAATGCCCCTGGCCAAGCAAGCCGCCGACACCTTGCCCCTGCGGCTGGATTTGGCCCCAGAGGCGCGCGGCGGCCTGCGCCTGGGCGTCAAAGTGGGCCAGACGCTGCAAGGCCAGTTTGCCCTGGCTGACTCGGGCGAAATCCAGCGCGGTGCGCTGCGTCTGGGGGCGCATGCCTCCTTGCCGGCCCTGCCGGCGCGCGGCGGCGTGGCGGTGGCGGTGCAGGACGAGCGTTTTGAGCTTGACCCCTGGCTCAGCCTGGGCAGCGGCGACGCCGACGGTGCCTGGCCGACATTGAGCGTGGCGCTGGACACCCGGCAACTGCTGGCCCAGGGCCGTGTGCTGCATCAGGTCAAGGCGCAGCTGCAATCCAGCCATGGCGATTGGGAAGGCCAGGTCAGTGCGCAAGAGCTGGCCGGCAACCTGCACTGGCAAGCCGGTGCGCATAAACTCAGCGCCAAGCTATCGCGGCTGAACCTGCCGCTGAGCAGCAGCGCCAACGAGCCAAACGACACCAGCCTGGGCCGCCAGGCCGCCAACCTGCCGGCGCTGGACATCACGGTAGATGCGCTCAGTTATCAGCAACAGCCGCTGGGCCATCTGCAACTGGCCATGCAGCCACGCAATAATGGCTGGCAACTGGATCAGCTATGGTGGAGCGGCCCGGAAGGCCGCGCCCGCCTGACCGGCATGTGGCAGCGCGACGGCCGCGAAGGCGTCACCGCCCTGCGCGGCCAGTTTGACAGTCAGGATCTGGGTGGCCTGCTGGCGCGCTTTGGCTACCCCGACACCCTGCGCCGTGGCCGGCTGACCGCACAAGGCGCGCTGCAATGGCAGGGTGGCGTGCTCAGCCCGGTATTGTCCTCGCTGCGTGGTGACCTCAGCCTGCGCGCCGAAAACGGCCAATTTGCCAAGATCAACCCCGGCATGGGCCGCCTGCTGGGGGTGATCAGCCTGCAATCGCTGCCCCGGCGCTTTCAGCTGGATTTTCATGACATCTTCAGCGAGGGCTTTGCTTTTAATGCGCTGACCGGCAAAGTGAATGTGGACAATGGCGTATTCACCCTCAACGACATGAAAATGACCGGCCCGGCCGCCGATGTCAGCCTGCGCGGCCATGCCGATCTGGGCCGTGATCGCCAGCAATTGCGTGTCACCGTCGAGCCGCACCTGTCGGAAGGGGTGGCGCTGGCAGGCGCCGCGCTGCTCAACCCCGTGCTGGGCGTGGCGGCGCTGGCCGCGCAAAAAGTGCTGCAAGACCCGGTTGGCAAGCTATTTGCCTATGATTACGAAATCACCGGCAGCCTTGCCACGCCGGATATCCGCAAACTCGACCGCTTTGGCGGTGACGCACCCCGCGAGAAACCCTGAACCATGACCGCTTCCACCCTGACCGTTGCCAGCATTCAAATGGTGTCCGCCCCGGACGTGCCCAGCAACCTGGCCACCGCCGCCCGCCTGGTGGCGCAGGCCGCCGACGCTGGCGCGCAACTGGTGGTGTTGCCCGAGTATTTTGCCCTGATGGGGCTGAACGACACCGATAAGGTGAAGGCGCGCGAGCCCTGGGGCGATGGCCCCATCCAGCGCGCGCTGGCCGATATGGCCCGCCGCCATCAGCTGTGGCTGGTGGGCGGCACCCTGCCGCTGGAGGCCCCCGAGCCGGACAAGGTGTACAACAGCTGCGTGTTGTATGGCCCGGATGGCCAGGCAGCGGCGCGCTATGACAAAATCCACCTCTTTGGCTTTTCTGGGTTGGGCGAGCGTTATTGCGAGGCGGACACCATTACCCCAGGCAAAGAGATTGTTGCGGTGGATACCCCGCTTGGGCGCATGGGTTTATCCGTGTGTTATGACTTGCGCTTTCCCGAGCTGTTTCGCGCCATGGGTGAGCCGGACATCATTATCTTGCCGGCGGCGTTTACCGCCATCACGGGCCAGGCGCATTGGGAGCCGCTGCTGCGCGCGCGCGCGATTGAAAACCAGTGTTTTGTGATTGCCAGTGGCCAGGGTGGGGTGCACGCCAGCGGCCGCGCCACGCATGGGCATAGTATGGTGATTGATCCGTGGGGGGTGATTGTGGCGGAGCAGGCGCAGGGCGAGGGGGTGGTGTTGGCGCAGTTGGATAGGCGGCAGTTGGCGTCGGTACGCACGCGTTTGCCGGCGTTGGCGCATCGGGTGTTTTAGGCTGCTTAGATGACGGGCTGCGCTGGCGCGCAGATGTGCTGGGACCTGTTTTGGGCGGGAGTTCGTCCCGCTTGCCGACATCCTTTCTTTGCTTCGCCAAAGAAAGGATGCAAAGAAAGGCGACCCCAGGACGCCCGCCTGTCCGCCGCCTGCGGCGCCGGTGGTGCCTTGCGCTTCTCGCCAGCCCGGGCCGTCCCGGAATGGCGCGCCGCCTGCGGCGTCGCTTAGCCGGGCCGGACTGCCCCCGGGCTGGCTGCGATGCTCAGCGGGCTTTATGGGGCCCCGAACCCGGCTAAGCGCGACGGTTTGTTGGTTGGTTTAAGAGCGGCTCTAATAGAGACGCTCTATACATGCTGAAAACCCCATTATTCTCGCGTTGGTGGGAATCCTGTATTTGTTGATTTTATCGGGCTTGTTGTGCGCCAGCGGTGTGCTGGGCGTGGCCCTTTATTTTTGCCGTTTTTGCGTCACTCAAGGATATTTTAAGGATACCGTGTATGAACTCTGATCTCCTGCTCCAGACTGACGCCTTGTTATTGGCCCCTGCCGGCTTGGATGAGTCCGCCTTGGGTGGGGTGTTGGCGGATATGCTCACCCATCAGGTGGATTACGCCGATTTATATTTTCAGTACACCCGAGGTGAGGGCTGGAGCCTGGACGAGGGTATCGTCAAGTCCGGCAGTTTTCACATCGACCAGGGCGTGGGTGTGCGGGCGGTGGCGGGTGATAAAACCGCGTTTGCTTATTCCGATGAAATCTCGCTGCCGGCTTTGCGCCGGGCGGCGGGGGCGGTGCGGGCGATTGCAGCGGTTGGCGGTCAGGGCCGGGCGGCGAGTCCGCAGGTGGTGGGCGGGCGTGGTTTGTATTTGCATGCCGACCCGATTGCCAGCCTGGACGCCGCCGCCAAGGTGGCCACTCTGGAAAAACTCGAACGCCTGGCCCGCGCGCGCGATCCGCGGGTGGTGCAGGTGATGGCCAGCCTGGCGGCGGAGTGGGATGTGGTGTACATCGCCCGCCACGACGGCGTGCGCGCGGCGGATATCCGTCCGCTGGTGCGCCTGTCGGTGACGGTGATTGCCGAGCAGCACGGCCGCCGCGAGCAAGGCAGCGCCGGCGGCGGCGGGCGTTATGATTTCAGCTACTTTACCGACGCCGTGCTGGAAAGCTACGCCCGTCAGGCGGTGGATCAAGCCCTGGTCAACCTGGAAGCCCGCCCCGCCCCGGCTGGCGCCATGACCGTGGTGCTGGGTAATGGCTGGCCGGGCATTCTGCTGCACGAAGCCATCGGCCACGGCCTGGAAGGCGACTTCAACCGCAAGGGCAGCTCGGCGTTTGCCGGCAAAGTGGGTCAGCGCGTGGCCGCCCCCGGCGTGACCGTGCGGGACGACGGCACCCTGCCCGACCGGCGCGGCTCGCTGTCGATCGACGACGAAGGCAACGCCACGCAATGCACCACGCTGATTGAAGACGGCATTCTCAAAGGCTATATGCAGGACGCCATGAACGCCCGCCTGATGGGCGTGGCCCCCACCGGCAACGGCCGGCGCGAAAGCTACGCCCACATCCCCATGCCGCGCATGACCAACACCTATATGCAAGGCGGCGCGCACAGCCAGGAAGAAATCATCGCCTCGGTCAAAGACGGCCTGTACGCCGTCAACTTTGGCGGCGGCCAGGTGGACATCACCAGCGGCAAGTTTGTTTTTTCCGCCAGCGAAGCCTGGAAAATCGAAAACGGCAAACTCGCCTACCCGGTAAAAGGCGCCACCCTGATCGGCAACGGCCCGGACGTGCTCAACTACGTGAGCATGATCGGCAACGACATGAAACTGGACACCGGCATCGGCACCTGCGGAAAAGAAGGCCAAAGCGTGCCGGTGGGGGTCGGCCAGCCCACCTTGCGGATTGATGGCGGGTTGACGGTGGGGGGGACGGCGTAAGCGGGGGTTTTGCCAGATGCGCGCAGGGCGGCGGCAGCCGCCCGCGTCTGGCGGAGAAGCGCTTGCCGTCATCATGTAAGTGTTTTACAGTGGCTTGAATCATTTCGCATGAATTGGATCAGCCCACCATGCTACAAACCAGCCAAATCCACGGCAACCATAATCTGATCATCCAGGCCGAGGGCGACCATATCAACATCCAGCTGGGCCGCCCCTGCCTGACGCTCACCCGCTACCAAGCCAGCCGCCCACCTCGCCTCGACATCCAGCAACTCTCCCCCTACAGCTGCTTTACCCCCTTGCTGGGCCGCGACAGCGAGCTGGCCAGCCTGCACGCCTGGCTGCAACACCCACAGCCGCTGGGCTGGCGGGTGATCATTGCCTCTGGCGGCGCCGGCAAAACCCGGCTGGCGCTGGAACTGTGCGAACAAGCTGCTGCACAAGGCTGGGATGCCGGTTTTGTCAGCAGCCGCGAGCTGCAACGCTTTGGCCAGCAACACAACCTCAGCGCCTGGGGCTGGCAGCGCCCCACGCTGATCGTGGTGGACTACGCCGCCCAACGCCATGCCGAGCTGGCGCATTGGCTGGATGAACTGACCGACCAGCCCAGCCCTGCGGCCCACCCGCTGCGCATTCTGCTGCTGGAGCGCCACGCCGACACCGATAACGGCTGGTTTGCCGAACTGTTCAGCAAAGATTGGCATGGCCTGCGCCGCCGCGAAGGGCTTGACCCAACAGAACCCATCCACTTATCTGCCTTGACCACGCTGGCCGACCGGATCGCCCTGCTCAAGGCCATGCTGCCTGCCGAGATGAGCTTGCCGGAGAACGACCCCGGCTTTACACAAAAGCTGATGGAATTAAGCTGGGGCGGCGACCCGCTGTTCCTGATGATGGCGGCCCTGACCATGGGCAAACACGGCTGCGCCCACGCGCTCACCCTGGGCCGCACCGACCTGGCCAACACCATCGCCAGCGAAGAACAGCAGCGCCTGAGCAAATTGGCCAAGTCCTGGCAAGTGGACGAGAGTCTGCTGTGCCACCTGATGGCCGGCGTGTGCCTGGCGCAGGGCATGCCGCGCGAGACTTTTGAGCTTTACGCCGACGCCGAAAAAACCGCCCTGCGTCGCCCCAGCGGCGGCGATGCTGGCGCACTGGCCGACCTGCTCACCGAAGCCTGGCCCGATGGGCAAGGCGGCATCGCCCCCATCCTGCCCGACCTGATTGCGGAAGCCTTCACCCTCAATCATTTGCAACGCGGTGAACACGCCGTGCTGCGTTGCCATCAGCAGGCCGGGCCGGCGGTGATCGAAAGCCTGGTGCGCTGCGTGCTGGATTTTCAGCAAGCCGCTGAAAAAAACGCAGAGAAAAAACTGGCGCAGGGCCTGGCCTGGCTGGAGGCGCTAGGGGATGCGCTGGCAGAGGATGAAGCAGCGCTGGAGACATTGGATGCCGCCTTGCCGATGGAAAGCGTGACGTTGCGGGCGTTTAATCTGAGCATTGCCCGCAAGCTGTATGCCTATGCCCAGACAGCATCGCCGGCCAAGCGAGCCAGCCGGGCAAATAATCTGGCAGTGGCATTGATTTACGCAGGTGATCAAGAGATGGCGTGCGAGAGGGCGCAAGAGGCGGTTGAGCGATACCGCCAGCTGGCTGCGCAACGGCCTGAGGTGTTCCAAGCGGATCTGGCTGGGTCGCTGAACACTCTGGCCAATAGGCTCAGCGACCTGGGTCAGCACCAGGCGGCGTGTGAGAGGGCGCAAGAGGCGGTTGAGCGATACCGCCAGCTTGCTACGCAACGGCCTGAGGTGTTCCAAGCGGATCTGGCCATGTCGCTGAACAATCTGGCCAACAGGCTCAGCGCTCTGGGCCAGCACGAGGCGGCGTGTGAGAGGGCGCAAGAGGCGGTTGAGCGATACCGCCAGCTTGCTGCGCAACGGCCTGAGGTGTTCCAAGCGGATTTGGCCATGTCGCTGAACAATCTGGCCAACAGGCTCAGCGACCTGGGCCAGTACGAGGCGGCGTGCGCGAGGGCGCAAGAGGCGGTCGAACTTCGCCGTCAGCTTGCTGCGCAACGGCCTGAGGTGTTCCAAGCGGATCTGGCCATGTCGTTGAACAATCTGGCCGCCAGGCTCAGCGCTCTGGGCCAGCACGAGGCGGCGTGCGAGAGGGCGCAAGAGGCGGTCGAACTTTACCGCCAACTGGCCGCGCAACGGCCTGAGGTGTTCCAAGCGTATCTGGCTGGGTCGCTGAGCAATCTGGCCAACAGGCTCAGCGACCTGGGCCAGCGCGAGGTGGCGTGCGAGAGGGCGCAAGAGGCGGTTGAGCGATACCGCCAGCTTGCTGTGCAGCGGCCTGAGGTGTTCCAAGTTGATTTGGCCATGTCGCTGAACAATCTGGCCAACAGGCTCAGCGACCTGGGCCAGTACGAGGCGGCGTGCGAGAGGGCGCAAGAGGCGGTCGAACTTCGCCGTCAGCTTGCTGCGCAACGGCCTGAGGTGTTCCAAGCGGATCTGGCCATGTCGTTGAACAATCTGGCCGCCATGCTCAGCGACCTGGGTCAGCACGAGGCGGCGTGCGAGAGCGCGCAAGAGGCGGTCGAACTTTACCGCCAACTGGCCGCGCAACGGCCTGAGGTGTTCCAAGCGTATCTGGCTGGGTCGCTGAGCAATCTGGCCAAT
>NZ_QJKI01000017.1:62985-74509 GCF_003201855.1 Rivihabitans pingtungensis
CGCGCAAGAGGCGGTCGAACTTTACCGCCAACTGGCCGCGCAACGGCCTGAGGTGTTCCAAGCGTATCTGGCTGGGTCGCTGAGCAATCTGGCCAATGGGCTCAGCGCCCTGGGCCAGTACGAGGCGACGTGCGAGAGGGCGCAAGAGGCGGTCGAACTTCGCCGTCAGCTTGCTGCGCAACGGCCTGAGGTGTTCCGAGCGGATTTGGCCATGTCGTTGAACAATCTGGCCAACGGGCTCAACGAATTGGGCCAATACGAGGCGGCGTGCAAGAGCGCACAAGAGGCGGTTGAGCTATACCGCCAGCTTGCTACGCAACGGCCCGAGGTGTTCCAAGCGGATTTGGCGCGCAGTCTGATCGTGCTGGCTTTATGCACCGAGCACGCCGATAGCCCACCTGCGGCTGTTGGGTTGGCGCGGGAAGCCGTCGCAATGCTGAGCCCGGCGTTTATCCGTTACCCAGCGGCACATGGTGGTTTGCTTGCAACAATACTGCAAGTGTATCTCCGCTTGTGCACCTTGGCCGAGCAGCAAGCGGATGTGGATTTGCTGACGCCCTTACAACCCTATTTTGACTTTGGAAAACAGGACTGACCATGCTCGATATTGCTGCCCTCGCCACCTCCGCCGTCGCCGCGCTCACCCCATTATTGAGCCAGGCGCTGGAGCAAGGCGCCGCCGCTGCCGGAGAATCAGCGGTGAACCATGTGCTGGATTTGTTCAAAACCCGTGTGCTGCCGTCGGGCGCCGAGCAGGCGCTGGAGGATTTGCGCGCCGCGCCGCAGGATGAAGACAATCAGGCGGATTTGCGCAAACAGCTGAAAAAAGCGCTGGCGGATAATCCAGCTTTGGCTGACGAGTTGGCGGCCTGGCTGAAACAGGCGCAGCAGGTGCAGGCGCAGTGGGGCGCCACGCAAAATGCTACGGTGACGGGCAATGGCAATCAGGTGTTTCAGATTGCCGGCTCGGGGAACAGTATTCAGCGTTAAGCAGAAGATAGCCATTATTTGCCAGTCATCGCGCAAACCGCTCATTCTTCGTCAGCTTGTCTGCACTTCTTCTGTTGGCGCTACCCATTTGGTTGCACCGCGGTAAATCCGGCTGATTGAGGCTGGCATACACACGATAGCGGTGCGGCAAATGGCCAGTGAGGGCTGGCGTTGCCGGATAGTCGCGGCAGTATGGCGACAGTGGTTTAGCGGCTGGGCTGTTGTAATTGACCCCCGCCAGCCCGACCCGCAACCGCAGGCCGGGCCGCTACCCCACCGCGTGGCGCTTACTGTGCGGCAGCCGAGCGGCGCAAGCCGTAGGCCAGCCCGGCGCTGATCCACAGTGCGTTAAACATCGGAAACCCCGACAAGCTCAGCGGCACGCTGCCTGCCAGGGTGTGGCTTACTCCCACCACCAGATCGACCAACTGAATGGCCACCATGCCCCAGATCCACGGCCGGTGTGCCTGCGGCTGTCGGGCGGCCCATAGCAGGGCGGCGCCATACACCAAAAAACGTGCGGCCAGCATGCCCAGCGGATAGCGGATATCCGCAGCAATGGCGCTGTGGCCCATGGCGGCCAGCAGCCAGTCTGGCACGGCCAGATACAGCACCCCCAGCAGCAGTTGCACGATACCGACCAAGCGCATCAAGGTTGCCAGCATGAGATTTTCTCCATATGTAAATAGTGTTCACATATGGTAAGGGCAGGGTCGGGATGGCACAAGAAGGCACTTTTTGCTCAGTGACTGACCTGTGGGTAACCACCAAGGTGTGGGCGGGCGCTGCCACAGCCGCCAAGGGCGTTGGCGTTGCGCACAAAACGCGCCGTGACCGTATTTGCTGTTTGCGGGCGCCTGTCTGGCCAAAAGCTTTTGTCGGGGTGTTGTGCATTGAGCCAATACCATGACAGACAGGCAGAATGCGTCTGCGTACACAAGACGGGGCTTTTCATGTAATTAAAATTAACATATGCTGTGACTTGATTGGCCCGCCACTGCCGGGCCATGTTATCCGGAGTCACCGCATGTCCGCCTCCCCGTGTACTTCTGCCTGCCCGGTCCAGACCGTCGTGGACCTGATCCAGGGTAAATGGACACCACAAATTCTGCGCGCCTTGCTGCCCGGCATGTGCCGCTTTACCTGTCTGCGCCGGCAACTGCCCGGCATCAGCGCCAAGGTGCTCAGCCAGCGCTTGCGCGAGCTGGAAGCCCAGGGCCTGTTGCTGCGCACCGTGCTGCCTTGCGTGCCGCCAGCGGTGGAATACCGGCTGAGCGCCAGCGGCGCCGAGCTGGCCGATTTGCTGGGCAGCCTGTACCACTTTGGTGTGCGCCATCTCAATCAACACACTCGGTACGCCGCATGAGCCTCGCCCCGCAACCGATTGCCCGCCCACCCCGGCTTTATCTGGGCACCCTGCTGCTGTCAACCTTGGCCCATCTGCGCTGCCCGTGGCCTTTGTGGCTGTCGATTTGGTGGCGTGGCGCACTGGCGCTGCCCTTGCTGGTGTGCGGTGGATTGCTGGCCTGGTCGGCGTTTGCCACCTTGCGCCGCGCCGGCACCACCGGCCACCCCGGCCGCCCGAATAACGAGCTGGTGACCCATGGCCCGTTTGCCTGGTCGCGCAATCCGGTATATGTGGCGATGACGGCACTGTATTTTGCCTTGGCGCTGGAAATCGGCAGTGTCTGGCCGCTGCTGGCCTGGCTGCCGCTGTGGTTATTGATGCATTACGGCGTGATTCGTCGCGAAGAAGCATATTTATTGCGCCGTTTTGGCCAAGCCTATGCCAATTATCTGCAACATACCCGTCGCTGGTTATAAAACCCCCTTAGCGTCGTTGCACGGCCTTGCCGAACTGCTGTAGCCAGACGGCTTGCCAGCCGCCGTCGCTGCGCATGATTTTGACCCCGCCGCGTGAGCAAGGTATGTTAACGGCGTGAAACCGCCCCGCCCATTCTCCGCCTGCCTGGCGCTGACGCTCAGCCTGGCCCTGCTGGCCACCCCGGCCCTGGCCCTGCCGCAGTTGCGGATCGACGCGCCTTCTGAGGTGGACAGCCTGCTTGGCCGCCATCTGGCGCTGGCGCGCGCGCTGAACGACAGCCTGCCGCCCGATGCAGGCCAACTGGAAGCCCTGCGTCAGGATATCGACAACGATGCCCGTAGCCTGCTGGCCACTGAAGGGTATTTTTCGCCACGGGTGCGACTGGATAGGCAGGGTGAGCAGTGGACGCTGTACGTTGAGCCCGGTCCGCGCACCCGCATCGGCAAGATTGCCTTACAGATTGATGGCCCCGGCGGCGAAGGCCCGGCCGGCGCCGAGCGCCTGCGCGCGCTGCGCGAAGCCTGGAGCCTGAATCAGGATGCGCCGTTTCGGCAAGACGACTGGGACGCCGCCAAACGCCAGGCGCTGCGCGCCGTGCAGATCGACCAATACCCCACTGCCCGCTGGGCCAGCACCGAAGCGCGCATCGACCCCGATCAGCAGCGCGCCGAGTTGCTGCTGACCCTGGCCAGTGGCCCGGCATTTACCCTGGGCCCGATTCAGGTGCATGGCCTCAAGCGCTATCCAGCCGAGGCGGTGACGCGCTTGGCCGGTTTTACCCAAGGCACGCCCTACCACCAGCGCTGGCTGCTGGACTACCAGGCCGCCCTGCAGGCCACGCCGTATTTTCAGTCGGTGCGCGTCGAGGCTGAACTCAACCCCGAGCAACCATGGCTCAGCCCGGTGCATGTTTACGTACAGGAAGCCCCCAAACAAAAAATCAGCGTCGGCGCCGGCTATGGCAGCGACAGCGGCCCGCGCGGCTCTTTGGGCTATCAACACCACAATGTGGCCGGCCTGGGCGTGCTATTTGCCAGCACCCTGCAACTGGAACGCGACCAGCAAACCCTGGACGCCAGCCTGACCCTGCCGCGCGATGGCGACGGCTACCGCGACATTGCCGGGGTCAAGCTGGCGCATAGCGAGGTGCAGCAACTGCGGCTGCGCCAGGAAACCGTCTACGCCAGCCGCCTGCGCGCGCGCGGTGACGACGAACACGGCTACGGCCTGACCTTTACCCGTGAGCGCAGCACCCCCGATGGCGGCGACACCAGCCGCACCCAGGCGCTGGTGGCCCGCTACGACTGGACCCGCCGTCGCGTGGACAGCCTGCTCAATCCGCAGCGCGGCCATATGCTGGCTGCGCAACTGGTGGGCGCCAGCCGCTACGCCGGATCAGACACCGACTTTTTGCGTGCCTACGCCCGCGCCATTGGGTTTTATCCGCTGGAGAAACAAGCACGGGTGATTGTGCGCGGGGAAATCGGCCAAGTGTGGGCCGCCCGTGCCAACGATGTGCCTATCGACTGGCGCTTTCGCACTGGCGGCGGCGGCAGCGTGCGCGGCTATGCCTATCAAAGCCTGGGCCCACGCGAAGCTGGCGCTGTTACAGGTGGGCGGGTGCTGGCGCTGGCCAGCGCCGAATACCAGCACCCGGTAGGCCCGCCCGGCTGGCGGCTGGCGCTGTTTGCCGACGCCGGCAACGCCAGCGACCGCTGGCAAGACTGGACTCCCCGTCTGGGCCTAGGCGCCGGCCTGCGTTGGGACAGCCCGATCGGCCCGGTGGGGCTGGACATCGCCCGTGGCCAGTACACCAGGCAATGGCAGTGGAATTTATCCCTGGGGGCGAGCTTTTAAGCACCAGTCACAAAACACAGCGCAGCGCGCCTGGCGAGGCGCATGACCGCAGACAGTACGGGTAGTACGGCAAGGTCGGGCAACCACGCCAGGCAAGTTTTGTCAGCCCTCTTAACCCCCCCATGGCGCTACGCCATCAGCCACACATGCCACACCGTGCGTGCGGCAATGCCCACCAGCGCACCCAGCACCGCCGGCCGCCACACGGCGGCCACCCGCTTGCCGGCCGACAACAGCACCGCCAGGCCGGGCAAATCCAGCGGGTGAATCAGCCAGCCGGCGCTGGCATTCAGCAAACCGGCGCTGACCACACCCTGGCCACGCAGCGCATCCATCACCCCAAACATGGCATTACCGCCCGCCAGGTATTTGGTCAGGCTGGGCAAAATCAGCACTGGCGGAATACCCAGCGCACTCAGGCCGGGGCCGATCAGCCGGGTGAGCGCCTCGACCGCGCCCAAGCGGGTGAGCGCCGTTACCGCCACCAGCGACAGCACCAGCATCGGCAAAGCGCCCAAGGCAATCTTGAACGCCTCGGCGCCAGCGCGATTGATCACATTCAACACCCCTTTGGCGCTGTCTGCCTCGCCATGCGGCGGTGGCGTCTGGGCTGCGGCTGGCGCATCCAGGCTCAAGTGGCGGGCAAAACCATGGTAGGTGATGGCGGCCGCCAGCAAGCCGCCCAGCAGCGAACCCAGCAAGGTGGGCCCCAGTTGCAAGCCACGCGCCGCCAACGGAAACGCCGCATTGGCCTGCGCCATGGCCATCACCATCGCCAGCGTGGCGGCCAGATGACGGGCACTGGCTCCGCGCTGCTCCATCAAGCTCAGCGTGGCCACTGGCGCGGCAAAGCTCACCAGATTGATCTGCAAAGCGGCAAACACCCCCAGCCCCGGCAAGCCAAACGGGCGCAACAGCGGGCTCAGCCGCTGCACCAGCCAATCCAGCACACCGTAAGCCTCCAGCAGTCGCATCACCGCCAGCATGACAATCATCACGGGCAGCAACACAAACAAAGACAGCTCCACCGCCGCGCGGCCAGCCTGCAAAATAATGTCGATGACGGATTCCATGGCGGCGATTATGACATTGTTTAGCCCTGGCGTTGGCGCTTGACACCCGCGTCATCCCGCCGGAATACTGCGCCAATGACCTATACCCGATTTGCCCACGCCCCCACTGCCGCCCACCTGATTTGCTGGTGGCGCGCCGCCGTGCGTCCGTGGCCTGGTTGAGGTATTGCTGAGGTTTTCGTCAACAGGCCACGCTGACCGCGTGGCCTGTTTTGTTATCGCCCACACAGAAAGAACCCGGATGACCGCCCAAACACCGCCCATGACCCCCTGCGCCTCATTGGACGAAGTACGCCACCACATCGACCGCATCGACCGCCAACTGGTGGCGCTGATTGCCGAGCGCGGCGGCTATGTCGCCCAGGCGGCAGGCTTCAAGCGCAGCGCCGACGAGGTGGCCGCCTCGCAACGGGTGGCCCAGGTGCTGGACAAAGTGCGCGCCCTGGCGCAACAACAAGGCGCCTCGCCTGAGGTGGTGACGGCGGTGTGGCAGGCGATGATTGAGGCGTTTATCCGCGAGGAACACGCGCAGTGGCAGGCGCAGGCAAAATAACCGCCGCTCACAAAACCCCCTGGCGTTGTGCTGTGACCTTGCCGTACTCTGCGAGTACTGTCTTGCGGCCGCACATTTGGCCAGGATCGCTGCGCTGGGTGTAGTCGGCCGTTCTTAAACAAGGATTTTCATCATGAACATGAAAATGCTCCAACCCCGTCAATCGGCGGTACAGCAAGCGTTGCCACGCGCCCACCTCAGCAAGGCCGCGCTGGCCGGCCCCCATCACGCCCAGCTGCAAAAACTGGATACCCTGGCCGGGCAATCCGCCCAGTTGGCCCAATTGCACGCGGTGCAAAAGCTGGCGGACCAGCGCGTGCGCAATCAAACCGGTTTGCCGAATCAACTCAAGGCAGGGGTAGAAGCCTTGTCTGGCATATCGCTGGACAAAGTGCGCGTGCATTACCATTCCAGCAAACCCGCGCAACTCAACGCCAAGGCCTATGCCCAGGGCACGGACATTCACCTGGGCCCCGGCCAGGAAAAGCACCTGCCGCATGAAGCCTGGCATGTGGTGCAACAGGCGCAAGGCCGGGTGAAGGCCACGGCGCAAATGAAGGGCGGCGTGGCAATCAACGACGACCCGGCGCTTGAACACGAAGCCGATGTGATGGGGCAAAAAGCCCTTCAGGCAGCAGGGATGGCGCGCGCACCTGCGCTGCGGGCATTAGCCGGCGGCAGCGCGCAGTACGTTGCTCAGCAGGTGCGAGACAATTTTACGGCGGAGCAACGCGCCCGAGCGCTGGCAAAAAACCAGCGCAGAAATGATGGTTTTTATACTTGTACCCATTGCGGGTTTCAGCACCGATTGGTGAATTACGCCACCTACCGAGGGCGGCGCATGGGCGACGGCGGTTTTCAGGTAGACCACATCCAGCATGCTTCACGTGGCGGACGCGCGCTGATGGGGAACGCCCGCGTGCTGTGCGGCACATGTAACACGTCACGGGGCAATCGCCCCGCCCCAGGGCGGACTGGCATGGATAAATTCCGTGCATTGCACAGAAAGGCCATTAGGAAAGACTACCTCATAAAACCCCGTAGAAGATAACCTTGGGGAAACGCTGAAAAATCATTGTTCCTGCGAAGGTGGAGGTCTATAGCCTTGATTTTTATATGTTTTGATTTTAGTAAACACGGTTTTTCTGAATAAAACCGTGTGTTCCCAGCATTTATAGCGGCTAACAAAATCTTCCTGGCGTGGTTGTGTGCCGCCTGGCCTACCAAGCGGATGCCAAGCTCAAGCCAGATAATCCGCCATCACCTCTGCCAGCCAGTCCATCCACGCCCGCACCCGGCGCGGCAGGTGGCGGCGGTTGGGGTAAAGCAGGTGCACCGGCAGCGCGGGCGGTGGGAAATCGGGCAGCACCTGCACCAGCTCGCCGCGTAGCAAATGGCCGCGCACGCCGGCCAGCGGAACCTGAATCAGGCCCAGCCCGGCCAGGCAGGCGGCGGTGTAGGCGTCGGTGGCGTTGACGGTCAGCGCGCCGGCCATCGCCACCGTGTGCAGCGCGCCGTCGGCGTCCTGATATTCAAAGCCGGCTGGCTTGCCGCCCAGGCCGGGGGTGTAATGCACCAACTGATGGCGGGCCAGATCAGCCAGCGTCTCTGGCTGGCCATGGCGAGCCAGATAATCCGGGCTGGCGCAGTTGATCTGGCGCAGCACGCCCAGCCGGCGCGCCACCAGCGTGCTGTCGTGCAGCGCGCCCACCCGCAACACACAATCAAACCCCTCACGCAGCACGTCCACCCGCCGATCCACGCTGCTCAGCTCCACGCTCAGGCCGGGGTGGCGGGCCAGAAACTCGGGCAGACGCGGCAGCACCGCATGGCGCGCCACCCCCACCGGCATATCCACTCGCACCCGACCGCTGAGTGGGGCGTCATCGCGGCAAAACAGGCTGTTGAGCTCGTCCATATCCGCCAGCAGATCGCGGCAGCGCTCGTAATACAGCCGGCCATCGTCGCTGAGCTGCACCCGGCGGGTGGTGCGCTGCAACAGCCGCGCACCCAGCCGCGCTTCCAACTGCTGCACCGCGCTGGACACGCTGGCCTTGGGCAAGCCCAGACTATCGGCGGCTTGGGTAAAGCTGGCCAGCTCGGCCACGCGCACAAACACGCGCATGCTGTCCAGGTGTTCCATCGCCTTGCTCCTTTGGCGCCGCTCACAAAACCCTCCTGACCTACCCGTACTGCCTACGGTCGTGTACTCAGCCAGGATCGCTGCGCTGAGTTTGGTGAGCGGCGCTTGATTGTTCCGATTTGGCGAATAGTATAACCAGAACAGCCCAATTTATCGGCTAACAGACCAGCAATACACTGCCGCCATTCCCCCTGCACAGCCAACGGAGCTTGATATGCACGCTGTTTCTTCCCGCAAGATTGCCCTGATCACCGGCGCCAGCCGTGGCCTGGGCCGCCACACCGCGCTGGCGCTGGCCGCGCGCGGCATGGATGCGATCCTCACCTACCGCGACAACGCCGAACAAGCCCGCACCGTGGTGCGCGACATCCAGGCGCTGGGCGGCCAGGCGGCAGCCTTGGCGCTGGACGTGGCCGACAGCCGCCAGTTTGCCGGCTTTGCCCGCCAAGTGGCGCAAACCCTGCGTCAGCACTGGCAGCGCGAGCAGCTGGATTGCCTGGTGAACAACGCCGGCATTGGCATTCACGCCAGCTTTGCCGACACCAGCGAAGCGCAGTTTGACCAACTGATGAATATCCACCTGAAAGGGCCGTTTTTTCTGACCCAGGCGCTGCTGCCGTTGCTGGCCGACGGCGGGCGCATCCTGAATATTTCCAGCGGCCTCACCCGCTTTAGCCAGCCCGGCTACGCCGCCTACGCCAGCATGAAAGGCGGCGTGGAAGTGCTCACCCGCTACCTGGCCCGCGAACTGGGCGCGCGCGGCATCCGCGTCAACACCCTGGCCCCCGGCGCCATCGAAACCGACTTTGCCGGCGGCCTGGTGCGCGACAACCCACACATCAACGCCCAACTGGCCGCCCACACCGCCCTGGGCCGCGTGGGTTTACCGGAGGATATTGGCGCCATGGCGGCGGTGTTACTGTCGGACGAGGCGGGATGGATGACCGCGCAACGGGTGGAGGCGTCGGGGGGGATGTTTGTGTGAGGCGCTGCTGCTGAAACGGTTCTCGGAAATCATCCCTGCCGACCTGGCTGCCGACTTCGTGCGCCGGCATGCGGCGGCACGACACCAGCGAAGACTGCGTTTCGCTGGCCTGTTCACGGTGACCCGCACAGCTCCCGCCAGTGCGCTGGCCGAAGCGATAGGCTGCACGCGCATTCTGGTGGCCAGTGCTGGAGTTGAAGGCCTTTGCCGAAATGCAGCCCAGTTGGCGCTTCGACGGCGTCGATTCCTTTGCCGAAATGCTCGATCTGGCCCGCACGACATTGGGCAAGATGGCGCCACGTGTCCGTTTGCATGAAGACTATTCGACACTGCACCCTCGGGGCCGTTCGACGGCGCGACTGCTTGCTGGCGTTGCATTTCCTGCAGCGGGAAGAACGTCTACAGACCTTGAAGCAGATACGCATGCGGCTCAAGCCCGGGGCATCCCTGGCTGTCGCACACCACAGCTTCTCCAGCGAAGACCCCGCCAGGGGTATATGGCTCAAGCGCAACGCAGCCTTCTCGGGGTGTCTCGGTGGCCCAGGCCGAAGGCAGCATCGCGGCGATCAAGGAGCGACTGCCGGTGCTGTCTCCTCGGCAGGATGCCGATATGCTGGGCGAAGCCGGGTTCACGGACATTGACTTGTTTTACTGCGCGTTCACCTTCAAAGGCTGGGTTGCCCGCAGGCCATGGAGGAGGTAACCAACGAAGTCCATAGACTGCCGAACATCCACGAGTCACCCGATAGGGCCATGCAAACACCACCGTAAATTTACTGGGCAACATGGATGGACCGACCGCAACAGGCTATTTGCAGCCGTTCCCGTGAGGCATGCCAACTAACTGGTATCGACCGAAACCGGTCAATTGCAGGTCACCCTGTCTAGACGAAAGCAGCCACTAAGTCACGCTCCTATCAGCCAGATAGAAATTCCATTACAGCGGCCGTGATGACGTTCATCATCTTGCGTGACCTAACCGGCCCGATATACATGACCTTCTGAAACGTCGACTCGGATGATGTCAAAGCTTCTCCTACCGTAGATATATTGATCGACTTCAGTGCCCACTGCTGATGCTCAGTCAGATCAAGCACCATGACGGGTTTACGCAGAAGACTTTCAAGCGCTGAAGACAGATCGGCATCCACCATCGCACCGACGCGCGCGGCAATCTCAGCAAATGGCGGGTGGTTCTGACCGTATTCGGTGAAGCGTTTGATAGTCAGTCCACGTTTTAATTCTCCGATGAAGGCGATTGGGTTCGAGGCTGGCGCGGCCAAGCACCCGATATTGATTGCATAGCGCGTCCCGATTTCGCGCCTCGTCGCTACAACGCCTGAATCCATTTTTATGATTACCCCAGTGTAGGCAAGTAGCCTCATTGCCTCTATCACAGCCTGGGGTGAATCTCGATGAACCCAGAAGTAGCAAGTTCGCTCCGATTTTCCTTCAGATTTCCAGGACTCGTTTTTTTGAACTGCATCGAAAATTGCATGCTGTTCAACGAAGGTCCGTCCCCAGTCGATTAGCACCTTATGCCCAGGGTAACGCTCTGCAAGAGCGCTGTGCTCGGCCCAGATCGCATTGCGGTAGAAGTCCTTCAAAACACCCTGAACATCCGATGAGCGAATACGACCTGCCAGCGCGACCGTCTTGAGCAAGAGTCTTGGGTTTCCACTAACAGCCAATGCAAGCGCGTCGAAGTTCTCTCCGTTCTTCTCGATGTCGCTTTGCAACTCGGATCCAGATTGCTTAAGCACGATCTCGCGCATCTGCTCCCGATACGTGGCGGAGTGAATATCACGATTGAGGGACTCGATTTGTGCGTCATGCACTGCCTCGAACGACGATCCGTAAGATGT
The DNA here is from genome assembly GCF_003201855.1 of Rivihabitans pingtungensis. Lineage (GTDB taxonomy): Bacteria > Pseudomonadota > Gammaproteobacteria > Burkholderiales > Aquaspirillaceae > Rivihabitans > Rivihabitans pingtungensis. The sequence goes on from NZ_QJKI01000017.1 coordinate 74,277, forward strand.
AACCCCTGGATAGACCGACGCATTGCACGTCATGTACGGAGAACGGAGGTCTCGAAAAAGTGTGAAGAACTGGCGTTGCTGCTCAGGCCGGAAGATATGGGCGGCTTCATCAAATAACACGTTGATACGGCGCAGTCCTAGAGCCTGTTCTGAACTATCCCATAGCGGTAAAATCCAAGCCCCATGGAAAACCGCAAACCTTACCCATCCGATGTCAGCGACGAAGAATGGGC
>NZ_QJKI01000018.1 GCF_003201855.1 Rivihabitans pingtungensis
GCGCCTACACTTATCGGTTGTCTTTTCTGTTAAAGATCAGTTGCTTTCTGAATCAGAACCCGGTAACGTCAGCGGTTTGTTTCGCTTCGTTTCGTCGTCTGCGTCAGCAGCAGAGATGCGAACTATACGCACCGACCCTGAAACCGTCAACACCCCGCAGCACACTTTTTTGCAGAAAAATGCGAAAAACACAATAAAACCCTGAATTAAAAGCAAAATATTTTTGCAAAATTTTCGTCATTTTGCTTTCACAAGCTGGTTTTCCTGTCTTGCTGTCCTGCTTCAGCGCTTTTCTTCCTGGTAAAAAACCCAGTAAAAAGCAGCTCAGCGGCCATTTCGCCCCTCTAGCCCTCGCAAGCAGCTTACTGAAAGCACTGTAAAGCGGGGCAAAGTCACCGCTTTGCAACATTCTGACTTTTGATCTGTCCTTTGAAGTGGTACTTTTACTATCCAAACATGGTAAGGACGGAATTCTCATGCTGCACTTTGATGTATTGATTGTTGGCAGTGGGCTGGCGGGCATGACCCTGGCGCTGCATCTGGCCGAGCACCGCAAGGTGGGCTTGATCACCAAGAAGAATCTGCTGGAAGGCAGCTCCACCTACGCCCAAGGCGGCATTGCGGCGGTGCTGGATGATCAGGATTCGGTGGAAGCACATATACAAGATACGCTGGTGGCCGGCGCCGGGCTGTGCAATCCGCAAACCACGCGCTTTATTGTTGAGCACTCGCGCGCGGCGATTGACTGGCTAATTGAGCTGGGTGTGCCGTTTACCCGCGATGGCGACGACAGCGATGGCGTCAGCTATCAGGGCTTTCACCTGACCCGCGAAGGCGGCCACAGCCATCGCCGCATCATTCATGCTGCCGACGCCACTGGCGAAGCGGTGACCACCACGCTGGGCCGCAAGGTGTGTGCGCACCCGAATATCACCGTGCTGGAAGATCACATCGCCATTGATTTGATCACCTCGGCCAAGCTGGGGGAAACCGGCAAGCGCTGTTATGGCGTGTATGCGCTGGATAAGCTGCTGGATGAAGTCGAGACCATCACCGCCCATCACACCATTTTGGCCAGTGGCGGCGCCGGCAAGGTATACCTTTATACCACTAACCCGGACACCGCCACCGGCGACGGCATCGCCATGGGTTGGCGGGCGGGTTGCCGGGTGTCGAATATGGAGTTTATCCAGTTCCATCCGACCTGCTTGTACCACCCGCACGCCAAGTCTTTCCTGATTACTGAAGCTGTGCGCGGCGAGGGTGGCATTCTGCGTTTGCCGGACGGCACGCGCTTTATGCCGGAGCACGACCCGCGCGGCGAGCTGGCGCCGCGTGATGTGGTGGCGCGGGCGATTGACTTCGAGATGAAAAAACACGGCCTGGACTGCGTCTATCTGGATATCTCGTACAAACCGGCCAGCTTTATTCAGGAACACTTCCCCAATATCTACGCCCACTGCCTGGATTTGGGCATCGACATCACCCAGGAGCCGATTCCCGTGGTGCCGGCGGTGCACTTTACCTGCGGCGGTCTGGTGACTGATCTAAACGGGCAGACCGATGTCGAAAACCTGTTTGCCGTCGGCGAAGTGGCCTGCACCGGCCTGCACGGCGCCAACCGGCTGGCCAGCAACTCGCTGCTGGAATGCATGGTGATTGGCCGGGCAGCGGCAGAGAACATCCTGAAAACCGAACTGGCGTCGATTCCGCCGATTCCGGACTGGGACGACAGCAAGGTGACCGACCCGGATGAAGAAGTGGTGCTGTCGCACAACTGGGACGAACTGCGCCGCTCGATGTGGGACTATGTGGGGATTGTGCGCACCAGCAAGCGCCTGGAGCGGGCCCAGCGCCGCATTGACTTACTGAAGGAAGAAATCAACGAGTATTACCAGCACTTTCATGTCAGCAATGACCTGATCGAGCTGCGCAATCTGGTGGATACGGCGGAATTGATTGTGCGTTCGGCCACACTCCGTCGTGAAAGCCGTGGCCTGCATTACAGCCGGGATTACCCGGACATGCTGGGCGAAGCCGTGGATACGGTGCTGACCCCGGCCAATTATTGATCGGCTTGCGGGTTGGGCTGGATGCGAAAGCGCTCGTGCAAGGCATCCAGCCCGGTTTGCTCCAGCCGCACCGGCGGCTGCGGCGGCGAGTGCAGAAAATACTCCACCTCACCCGCCAGCCAGTGCGCCCAACCGGCTTCATCCAGCGGCTGACCCTGCCGGGTGCGCAACAGCGCCAGCACCACGTCCAGATCGTGGTCGTCCACTCCGGCCAGTTTGCCGCGATTGGCGTCGATAAACAGACTGCCGTCCGGCGTCAGAAACGCCCCACCTATCCAATGCACCGGCTCGCCGTCGTGCAACTGCCAACTACCCTGCCGAAAGCGGGCAATATACGGCGCGGCCTCCAGCGTCACATACACCCGTTGCGGCCCATTCTGAAAATACGCCCGCCCCTGACGGTCGCAGGTGTAGTTGCGCTGAATAAAGGCCAGCATGGCCGGATGGTTGAGCGGCTCGCCGCGCAACCGCCATTGGCCGCGCGCATCCAGGCTCAACCAGCCGAACACCTCTGGCACATTGGGCCATTTGGCCATTGCCGCCAATACACTGTCGTCCATCTGCGCCTTGCTCCGTGGTGAAATGCTGCGGGTGGGCTCAGCCGAGCTTGACCATTTCCAGCTGGCGGATCGAACGGCCGAGAAAACGCTCGCCAATGGTCTGGAAGCGCAAAGGAATATCGGTGACAAAATACTGATAATTGGGCATGCCGCGCTGCGGGTTGAGCAAATCCAGCTCAGCCAGGCGCATAGCGGTGGCCTCCGCCGTGGTGACTGCCGAATCGACAATGGTCAGCCGGTTGTCGGTCACGTCCTGCAATAAAGGCTTGAGCAGCGGATAGTGCGTGCACCCCAGCACCAGGGTGTCCACGTCTTCCACCAGCACCGACTTTAAATACTCTTCCGCCGTCAGCCGGGTCACCGGGTGGTCCAGCCAGCCTTCTTCCACCAAGGGCACGAACAGCGGGCAGGCTTGTGAATACACCCGCGCATCCGGGCGCAAGTGATGGATGGCGCGCGCGTAGGCATTGCTATTGACCGTGGTTGGCGTGGCGATCACGGCAATGCCGCCTTGCTGCGACACTTGCGCGGCACTGCGCGCGCCAGCGTCGATCACGTCCAGCACTGGCACCTCGCCGGCCACCTGGCGCACCACGTCAGCGGCCACGGCGGCCATGGTGTTGCAGGCGATGATCAGCGCCTTGACCTGGCGCTTGAGCAGAAACTCGGCGATTTGCTGGGTGAAATGCTCGATGGTCGCCACCGATTTCACCCCGTAGGGCACCCGGGCGCTGTCGCCAAAGTAGATCAAGTCTTCAAACGGCAGCCGATCCATCAGTGCGCGCACCACGGTCAGGCCACCGATCCCTGAGTCAAACACCCCGATGGGGCGACGGTCCAAGGCGGTCATCTGTCTCACTTCAGTTTGGGGCGGCCAGCGCGGGCGCGCGGCCGGCAAAGGGCGTCATCATAGCACGCCGTGACGGGCCAGCGCCCAGGCCACATGTTCGCGCACCAGCGCCGAGGGATGTTCGCGCCGGGCCAAAAGCGCCGCCGTCACCGCCTGGCTGGACGGCGCATTGCCCAAACCCACCGCCAGATTGCGCAGCCAGCGCTCATGACCGATGCGATAAATCGGGCTGCCGGCCATGCGCTGGGCAAATTCATCGGCCTCCCAGGCAAACAGGCTGACCAGACTGGCGTCGTCCAGGCCATGGCGCACGGCAAAATCCGCCTCGGCGGTGGGCACGGCAAAGCGATTCCACGGGCACACCAGCTGGCAGTCGTCACAGCCATACACCCGGTTGCCGATCAAGGGGCGCAAGGGCTCAGGAATCGCCCCGGCCAGTTCGATGGTCAGATAAGAAATACAGCGGCGGGCGTCCACCTGGTAGGGCGCGACGATGGCCTGGGTCGGGCACACGTCCAGACAGCGGGTGCAGCGCCCGCAATGCGCATCCACTGGCGCATCAGCCGGCAAGGGCAGGTCGGTGAGCAATTCGCCGAGAAAAAAAAATGATCCTTCGTCACGATGGATCAATAAAGTATGTTTGCCGCGCCAGCCCAAGCCCGACTGGGCGGCCAAGGCGACTTCCATCAGCGGCGCACTGTCGGAAAACACCCGATACCCCAGCGGCCCGGCGGCGGCATGCAGCCGGTCGGCCAGCTTTTGCAGGCGGTTGCGCACGGTTTTATGGTAATCACGCCCCAGCGCATAGCGGGCAATCGCCGCCTTGTCGCCGTCGGCCAGCACGGCGTGCATATCGCGCGCCGCCGGGTCGCGGTAGGGCAGGCGCACCGACACCACCGACAAGGCGCCGGGCACCAATTCAGCCGGTCGTGCACGCAGCAGGCCATGGCGGACCATATAGTCCATTTCGCCATGATGGCCGGCTGCCAGCCAGTCCAGCAGGCGCTGGCCCACCTCGACCGGCAGTTCGGCGCGGCCGATGGTGGCGCCGGAAAACCCCAGGTCGCGCGCCCAGGCTTTGATTTGTCGGGCTAATTCGGGATAATCCCGGTTTTGAGCAGGTTCAGGAAGCATTGGATGGATGATAGCAGCGTTTGGTCATTGCGCCTGGCGGACGAAGCCGCCACCCTGGCCGCCGGCCGCCAACTGGCGCGCGGGCTGGGCGGCGGCGTGATCGTCACCCTGCACGGCGATCTGGGCGCGGGCAAGACCACGCTGACCCGTGGCGTGCTGGCCGGGCTTGGCCATGTCGGACGCGTGCGCAGCCCGACTTACACCCTGGTCGAGCCCTATGAATTGCCCACGCTGGCAGTGTACCACTTTGACCTGTATCGCTTTGCCGACCCGGCCGAATGGCGCGACGCCGGCTTTGCCGAATATTTTGGCCCGCATAGCCTGTGCCTGCTGGAATGGCCGGAAAAAGCCCAGGGCTGCCTGCCACCGGCCGATCTGGCCATTCATCTGGATCTGGACGGCGATGGCCGTCAACTGACCGTGACCGCACTCACCCCTCGAGGAAAGCAATGTCTGTCGATTTTGACCACACCCGCCGCCGACTGATCGGCGCGGCCACTTTCACCGCCCTGCTGAGCCTGACCCGCGTGGGCCACGCCGCAGGCGCACGGCAGATTGTTGCCGTGCGGGTGTGGCCATCCAGCACCTATACCCGCATCACGCTGGAATCCCCCGAGCCGCTGCGCTTCAAGCATTTCACCATGAAAGACCCAGAACGCCTGGTGGTGGACATCGACGGCGTGCAACTGAACAGCGCGCTGAAATCGCTGGACGGCAAAGTGGGCGACGACGATCCCTATATCAAGACTGCCCGCGCCGGCCAGTTCAACCCGACCACGGTGCGGGTGGTGCTGGATCTGAAAACCAAGATCGAACCGCAGGTGTTTTTGCTGCCGCCGGTGGCGGAATACAAACATCGCCTGGTGATTGATCTGTATCCGTCGGCCAGCAACGACCCGCTGCTGGCGCTGTTCAACGACTACAACCAGGGCAAGCTGGACGACAAACCGGCGAAAAAACCGGAAAAAACCGACAAGCACGCCGACGCCCAGGATAAAGACAAGGACAGCAAGGCCGACAAGCACGACAAGGCTGATAAAGCCGACAAGAGCGAAAAGCCCGAAAAAGCTGACAAAAACGCCGCGCGCGACAGCAGCAAGGATAGCGCCGATGACAGCGCCGGTAAGTCATCCGGCAAAAAATCCTCGCGCAATGGCCGGCCGATCACCATTGTGCTGGATCCTGGCCACGGCGGCGAAGATCCCGGCGCCATTGGGCCGTCTGGCGCCAAAGAAAAAGTGGTGGTGTTGCAGATCGCCAAGAAACTCAAGCGCCGCATCGAAGCGCAATCCAATATGCGCGTGTTTCTGACCCGCGATGAAGATGTGTTCATTCCGCTGGGTGTGCGGGTGGCCAAGGCACGCAAGGTCAATGCCGATCTGTTTATCTCGATTCACGCCGATGCATTCATCAACAGCTCGGCGCGCGGCTCGTCGGTGTTTGCCCTGTCAGAAAAAGGCGCCACCAGCACGGCAGCGCGCTATCTGGCCAAGACCCAGAACGAGGCCGACCTGATTGGCGGGGTGAAGTTTAACGTCAAGGACAAATACCTGGCGCACACGCTGTTCGACCTGACGCAAACCGCCACCATTGCCGACAGCCTGAAAATCGGCAAGCAGATGCTGCGCCAGCTGGGCGAGATCAACCGTCTGCACCGCAATGAAGTCGAACAGGCCGGCTTTGCCGTGCTCAAGGCGCCGGATATTCCGTCCGTGCTGGTGGAAACCGCCTTTATCAGCAATCCGGCGGAAGAAGCCAAGCTGACCAATTCCAGCCATCAAGACAAGATCGCCGACGCGCTATTTGACGGGATTCGTCAGTATTTCGCCAAGAACCCGGCGCTGGCGCGGGTGTAAGCAGGCAGCAGCGCTCAGTCAGTCGCGCCAGCGGGACGCTGCGCCGCCAGCCAATCACGCAGCATGGCGTCGGCTTCGCGCCCCAGGCTGACCGCCTCGACCAGAAAGCTGGCCAGCAGTGCGGCAAACGACGCCTCTTGTGGATGCAGCGCCAGATAGCGCTGCGCCGCCTCCAGCAGACGTTCGGCCAGCAGCAAATGGCGCTCGCGCACCTGCATCCAGATCGCCTGCGGCGCGCACGGCAGTTCTGGCGCGCCCAGCCAGGCAAACTGAAACGCCTCGGCCACCAGCCGGGTGAACGCCGCCGCGCCGGCGCCGCCCACCGACGACCAGGCGCCAGGCAAGGGGGCCAGGCGATCCAGCCACAGCCGCGCCGCGTCGTGCGCGCTCAGCGCGCCTCCAACAGCCAGGGCAAAACCGTATTGCCCCCCCCACGGCGCCAAGGGGCCGGCCAGCTCCAGATAATGCCCGCCCAACTCGCGCACCCGCACCTCACGTGCCGGACGCAGCTCAAACCAGTCACTGGACACATCCAGCACCACATCGCCTTCGCGCAGCGCCTCGGCCCACGGCAGCGCGGCAAACAAGCCTTCGCCAATCAGTAGACAACGCGCGCCGCCCAGCAACATGGCATCCAGCCAGTGATGACCGCGCAACACTGCGCCACCTTGCTGAAAGGCACGTTCGGCCAGCCAGCCCAGCGCTGGCGCTTCGCCCAGCACCACCAAGGCGCTCATGCTGTCTCTCCCAGCAGACGCGCCAGTACCTGCGAATCAGCCAACTGCGTGAGAAACCAGCTCAGCGCCTTGCCGGGGCGATGCTCGCGCCAGGCGTAATGTGCCGGCGCTGGCGGGTTGGGTGCTTCCACCGCGCATATCCGGACACGGCCGTCGCGCGCCGCCTGCTCGGCCAGCCAACGCGGCAGAAAACCCACGCCCAAGCCGGCGGCCTGCGCCATCAGCTTGGCGTCCATATCCGGCACGGTAAGGGTTTCCTGGCCGGCCAGCAGCGGTGAGCTGCGCGGCGGCAGGCGACGCGAGGAATCCGCCGCCACCACCGCGCGATAGCCGCGCACCTGCTCCAGGCTGAGCGGGCCGGGTTGATGCGCCAGCGGATGCTGCGGCGCCACGGCAAACACAAAAGGAATATCGCCCATGCGGCAGGCGCGATAGGCGCCGGGCGGGCCATCGCCGGGCGCGCCAATCACCAGATCAGCGCGCGCCTCCAGCAAGGCATCCCAATTGCCGCCAAACACCTCGCGGCTCAGGCGGAGCTGCGTGCCGGCGGCCAAGGCATCAAAGGCGCGCACCAGCTCCAGCACCGGCGCCATCGGCAGCAAATCGCTGACGGCGATGGCCAGTTCAGTCTCCCAGCCGGAGGCCAGCCGGCGCACGCGCTGCTCCAGCGCCACCGCGGCATTCAGCAAATGACGCCCATCGCGCAGCAAGGCCTGGCCGACCGGCGTCAGCTTGGCGCGATGGCCGCGCCGGTCAAATATGCTGACGCCCAGGTCTTGTTCCAGCTTCTGCACCGCATAGGTCACCGCCGACGGCACGCGATGCAGCTCCTCGGCCGCGGCGGCAAAACTGCCGTTACGGTCGATGGCGTCCAGTACTGTGAGGGCGTCGAGGGTGAGGCGCATCATGATCCTGAAAAACGTGGCCAGCCAGAAAATGTGCAGGGGGTCGCAACAAAAAAACCGTCAGCGGGCTGGTGAACAGCCAGACGCATGGTTGATGGTTGCCGGCAGAACCGGCAACAGCATACACGGCCCACGCAGCGCCCGGGCAAAAAATACGGGATTCACGCCAGTTGATGATCGGCCAGAGAGAAATCCGTGAGAATCAGTCGGCAGCTTATTCAATCGTATGTTTTGTATTATTTAAGGGGACATATTATTCGGTGATGTATTTACATCACAAATATGAAAATCCGCCATCACCTCAAAATATGACAAGCCAGACCCACGCATGACGGAATCGGACAAGCACGCAATGTTTGATCTAGATCAAGGTTATGGTGCAGACTTATGCCAAGAATAGCGCGCTTCAAGCAGGCCCAGCCTGATTCTTGGACGGTAGCACGGGATTTTCTGGCTGAATACGCCCAGATGATGGTCAAAATCAGCCATCTCCGGACAAAGATGGACATTCAGTCTAAGACGTGGATTTGCCAGATGATTTGGCAAATGGATAGTTCATCAGATATGTCTGGATGAAATTTTCCACACTGAGCACATGAGCAAAAAACCCAAAAGCATATTAATTTAACATGAAATAACTGAACAATGATTTATTGGCGAGCGTCACTGACAAACCCTGAACAGCAGCCCTGAGTAGATGCTCCACCGCAGACAGTACAACAAGTGCGGCAAGGTCACACCACAACGCCAGGAGGTTTTGTGAGCGGCGTTTAGCCGGGTTTGATCTGTGTGATGATGAAATCCGGACAAGACAGCCCCTCAAAAAATGTTGGCAATCAGACATTTTTTGGCCGCTACCCCGGCGATTGACCGCTAAAGTTTGCGACAGATGCCTGTCGGACACAGGCCAGGCAAGCACACGCCACAACAGGCATGTTACTTGCAGCATGACATCGTCCGTTTCACCAAGCCGGCATGGATGGCGCGTGCCGCAGATTGAATGCGACAAGATTACCCTCCCGTTTCACCATCGTGATGACCCGTCGTACGACAGGCAGCACGCAGGGAAACTTGGTCAGAAAACAATGAAAATAAATTTACCTATCACACAGCACGAGAAGCCGTTCACGCAAGGCACCATCGTCACCAAAACCGACCTCAAGGGCGTGATCACCTACGCCAATGATGCTTTTGTCGAGATGTCTGGCTTTGACCGCGACGAACTGATCGGCAGCAGCCAGAACATTGTCCGCCATCCGGACATGCCGCCCGGCGCCTTTGCCGATATGTGGCGCACCCTCAAGAACGGCGACACCTGGAAAGGCATCGTCAAAAACCGCTGCAAGAATGGTGACCACTACTGGGTGAACGCCTTTATCGTGCCGGTCAAGCACGATGGCCAGACCGTCGGCTATATGTCGGTGCGCTCGCCAGCCAGCCGCCAGGAAATCGCCCAAGCCGAGGCGTTTTACCAGAAACTGGGCAAGGATGGCGTGATTCCGGCCAAGCAACGGCGAGGCATCTCCGTGTTTGCTGTGCGCATGCTGTCGATGGGCGCACTGAATATCTTAATCGTATTGGCCGCCCTGCTCGACAGCCCATGGATCAAAGTCGGCTGCGTGATCATCGGGCTGATCATCATGGCAGCAATGAGCGCACGCGCCTGGCGAGCCCGTGGACGCCAGAAACATATCATCCAAACACTGGACCTGATCGCCGAAGGCAAGCTCACTTCGCATCTCAGCACCGACCGGCTGGACGAAGTCGGCCGCATTGAAGCCGGGCTGGCCACCATGCAGGTGCATATCAAGGTCATGATCGACGACTTGTCTGCCGCTGCCAGCCTGATGCACGCCAATAGCAAAGGCCTGCACCAGCTGATGACCCAGTTGATGGAGCGCTTTGCCCAGCAATCGCACGAAGTGGCCGGCGTCTCTGGCGCAGTAGAAGAAATGAGCGTCTCGGTCAGCCAGGTGGCCGAACACGCCAGCGGCGCCGCCAGTGCAGCCAGCCAGGCCACGGGGGTGGCGCAGACTGGCGCACAGCATATGGCGCAATCGCGCGAAGAAACCCAGGTGGCCGCGCAAAGCGTCAGCCACGCCCAGGCCACTATCCAGGATTTGTATGAATCTGTGGTGAAAATCAGCACAGTGACCGACACCATTCGCGAGATTGCCGATCAGACCAACCTCCTGGCGCTGAACGCCGCCATCGAGGCCGCCCGCGCTGGCGAATCCGGCCGTGGCTTTGCCGTGGTGGCCGACGAGGTGCGCCGGCTGGCCGAGCGTACCGGTCACAGCACGGCAGAAATCAATCAGATCGTGGCCAACATCCGGGTCGTGACGGATTCGGCAGTGGACAATATGCGCAAGGTCAGTGACAGTTCGGAACAAAGCGAGCGTCATCTGGCAGACACGGCTAATAGCCTGAACGATATTCTGCAAGCCAGCCAGTCGGTGGAGCAGATGATGCGCAGCATCGCCGACACCAATGTGCAGCAGTCTGCCACCGCCCATGAATTGGCCGAACGCACCGTGGGCATCAGCACCCGCATTGAATCATCCACTCAGGAAATCGGCCAGGCCGGGCGCCTGATTGCCGAACTGGCCGGCAAGGCGGAGGATTTGCAGGCGATGATCCGCCGCTTTGACACCGGGGATAAACGCTGAGCCTGTCACGCACGATCGATCTCACGCTTCTACGCCGTCAGCCGCCAGGTTGACGGCGTTTTGCTTGGTGGGTCGCTCCAATTGGCGTGGCGTCCAGGCGCTGAATGGTGGATGCAGCAATTCATGGGCATCCAGTGCCAATGCGCGCGCCAGTTTGTCCAGATTGTCCAGCGAGATATTGACCCGCGCACGCTCGACCTGACTGATGAAAGTCCGGTCAAGTTGTGCGGCAAACCCCAACTGCTCTTGCGACAAGCCGCGCGCCAGCCGGCTGACGCGCAGGTTGTAAGCCAGCACATCGCGCAAGGAGGACAAGGGACGTGGAATCAGAGAGCGTTTCAAGTAGGCAGACATGCCAACATCGTCAACATGAAACAGGCCATCTTCTACGGCTTTTACATCACATTTTGTGATTTTCCGTCCAGTAGACGTGATGTAAACCCCGTATAAGCCCACATTCGCATGTGTTAAAATCTGCAAACAAGGCATATAGATATCGCCTTTCTGGCGCCATTCCTGTCATACACGCAAGAGCGTATCCAGCCTTTCTTCTTTCCTTCCTGCCGCGGATCGACCGCTTGAGAGAGCCCGTGATGTTCAATACCCGTCTGAAGCAAGCCCACGTAGCCCTGCAACAACAATTGACTGAATACCAGGCGGAACGCACGGCGTTGGCCCGTTCGATGGCCATGGTGCGCTTTGATCGCGATGGCAAGGTGATTGAGGCCAATCCGCAGTTTTTGTCCACGCTGGGCTACGCTCAGGCCAGCGAGGTGCTGGGCAAGCCACATAGCCAGTTCTGCCTGCGCGAAGAGACGGCCAGCCCGGCGTACCAGCAATTCTGGGATCGTCTGCGCCGGGGCGAGCCGTTTTGCGGCCGGGTGCGGCGTCAGGCAGCGGATGGGCATGTGGTATGGCTGGAAGCCACCTATGCGCCAGTGCTGGATGCGCAAGGCGCAGTGGAGTCTTATCTCAAACTGGCCGCCGACATTACCCCTCAAGTCGAAGCCGAAACCAGCCAACGCGCACGACTGAACGCCATTAATCGCGCCATGGCCGTCATTGAATTTACCCCGGATGGCACCGTGGTGGACGCCAACGACAATTTTCTGGCCACCTTGGGTTATCGCCTGGAGGATATCAAGGGCCGCCATCACCGCATGTTCTGCGACAGCCAGTTTGCCCAGTCGGCAGAATATCAACACCACTGGCAACAACTGGCACGTGGGGAATTTTTCACTGGCCAGATCAAACGCATTGCCAAAGATGGCTCGGTACGCTGGCTGGAAGCCAGCTATAACCCGGTGTTTGGCACTGATGGCAAAACCGTCACTTCGGTGATCAAATTTGCCTCGGACATCACCGCCCGCGTGCAAGCACAACGCAAGGAAAGCGAAAGCGCGCGCTTTGCCTATGGCGTGGCACAGGAAACCGCCGAGCTGTCGCACACCGGCTCGGACACCGTGCGCCGCAATGTCGGCGCCATTGAAGACATGGCCGGCAGCATCGAAGAAGCCGGGCGCAATGTACAGGCACTGGGCGAGCGCTCGGAGCAGATCACCTCGATTGTGCAGACCATCAAAGACATTGCCGACCAGACCAATCTGCTGGCCCTGAACGCCGCCATTGAAGCCGCCCGCGCTGGCGAAACCGGCCGGGGCTTTGCCGTGGTGGCCGACGAAGTGCGCAAGCTGGCCGAGCGCACCGCCGCCTCTACCGCCGAAATCAGCAAAATGGTGTCCGACATCCAGCAGCAGACCACTCAGGCCGTGGACAATATGAGCGCCATCCAGCAGCAGGCCAACCACAGCGTGACGCTGACCCGCGAATCTGGCGAAACTCTGGCGCAGATTCTGGAAGGCGCCCGCTCGGTGGTGAAAGCCATCAATCAGTACGCAGAACGCCAGCCCTGACCCTTCTCTTCACGATGCTGCAACGCACCATCAGCAGGCTTGCGCCCCATGCCGGCGCATCCTGCTGATGCACAATCTCTTTTTCATTCAATATATTACGCTATACAACGCCGGCTGAAAGCCTGTCCAGACAGGCCAGCGGAGCATGGCGACGCCATTTTGCCGGGCAGGCAAGAAAATTGCTGAAATACCAGCAAGCCGTTTGCTGGTGTGGCGCTATGCCCACCATGCCACCCGGCCGACACCGTGCGCATCCCTGTCATCCCCCCGGAAACTGGCCGCGCCCGGCACGGTCCTGGCCTTGAGTGCCAAGGCACGCCAACACGCCGTTGGCCTGTCGTTTAGCATACAAAGTGTCAGGTTTGGTTCATCCCCGCCCCGCCATCAGCCACTGACTGATGATTCCGTGAGAGAGACCAGACATGAAACTCAATCTGCCCGTCACCCAGCATGAAAAGCCGTTTACCCACGGCGCCATCGTCACCAAGACCAACCTCAAGGGGGTGATCACTTACGCCAATGACGCCTTTATCGAGATATCCGGCTTTGAGCGCGACGAACTGATTGGCGCCAGCCAGAATATCTTGCGCCACCCGGACGTGCCGCCCTGTATTTTCGAAGACATGTGGCACACGCTCAAATGCGGCGATACCTGGAAAGGCGTGGTGAAAAACCGCTGTAAAAATGGCGACCACTACTGGGTGTCGGCTTTTATCGTGCCGGTCAAACAGGATGGCCAGACCACCGGCTATATGTCGGTGCGCACCCCCGCCGGCCGCGCCGACATCCGCACGGCCGAGGCGCTGTACGCCAGGCTGGGCCGCGACGGCAAGTTGCCGCGCCAGCGTCGCCTGCCGACGCTGACCGACGCCAAGGTGAACCTGGCCGCCATCGCGGTGTTCAACCTGCTGTTGCTGACGCTGGCGGTTCAGCATGGCCAGTGGAGCGACTGGCTGGCGCTGGCGCTGGGCCTGAGCGTGTCGCTGGGCTTGCTGGCGCGCGGCTGGTCCTCCAGCCAACGCATGGGGCGGATTGCCCGCATGCTGGACCATATTGCCGAAGGGCGGCTGAACAACAGCATCGCCATCGACCGCCGCGATGAAATCGGCCAGATCGAAGCCGGGTTGGCCACCATGCAGGTGCATATCAAGGTGATGATTGATGATTTAACCCAGGCTGCCACGCTGATGCATTCGCACAGCCACGGGCTGAACCAGCTGATGCGCCAGTTGCTGGAGCGCTTTGCCCAGCAATCGCACGAGGTCAACGGGGTTTCCAGCGCGGTGGAGCAGATGAGTATTTCCGTGTCACAAGTGGCCGAACACGCCGGCAGCGCCGCCAGCGCAGCCGGCCAGGCGCGCGCCGTGGCTGGCGCTGGCGCCAACCAGATGGCGCAATCCTGCGAGGAAACCCGCGCGGCGGCACGCACGGTGGAAGAAGCCCAGGCCACCATCCAGGAGCTGTATCAAGCCGTCACCCATATTGGCGTGGTGACCGACACCATTCGTGAGATTGCCGACCAGACCAATCTACTGGCGCTGAATGCGGCAATTGAGGCGGCTCGCGCTGGCGAACAAGGACGGGGATTTGCCGTGGTGGCCGACGAAGTGCGCAAGCTGGCCGAGCGCACCGGCCACAGCACCAGCGAAATCAACCAATTGGTGGCCAGGGTGCGGGCAGTGACGGATTCTGCCGTGGCCAGCATGAGTCAGGTGGGCGAGCGCACCACTCAGGGCGAACAACACCTGAGCGACACCGCGCACAGCCTGGACGAAATCCTGCACGCCAGCGCCGAGGTGGACCACATGATGCGCAGCATTGCCAGCACCAACACCCAGCAATCCGCTGCCGCGCGCGAGCTGGCCGAGCGCATGCAAACCATCAGTGGCCGCATTGAGGCCTCTACCCGCGAAATCGCCAGCGCTGGCGACCTGATTCATGATCTCTCGGTCAAAGCCGACGAAATGGGCAATCTGGTGCGCCACTTTGCCACCGACGCCCACGCCGCCAATCAGGCGCAACTGCAAGCGGCGGCATAAGCGCCGCTCACAAAACCCTCCTGGCGTCGTTGCACGACCTTGTCGTACTGCTTGTACTGTCTACGGTCGTGCTAGCCAGGAGCGCTCGCTGGGTTTTGCGAGCGGCGCTAAGTGCGGCGCAGAGTGTAATGGCGGCAGGCCGGCCGCTCAGCGCGGTTCGGCCGCCGCCATCAGGGCCAGTTCGGGAAACAGCACGTCAGTAAAGCCCAGCTGGCTCATGTCTTTCATGCGCATCGGGTAGAGCATGCCCCATAGATGATCGCATTCATGCTGCACCACCCGGGCATGAAATCCCGATACCGTGCGGTCAATCGGCTGGCCATGGGCATCAAATCCCTGATAACGCAACTCGCGGTAGCGAGGCACCACCCCACGCAGGCCGGGAATGGACAAACAGCCCTCCCAGTCTTCTTCCATGGCCGCCCCCAGTGGCGTCAGAATGGGGTTGATCAACACCGTGGCCGGCACCGGCTCGGCATCGGGATAGCGTGGATTGGGCGCGCCGCTGCCAAATACCACCACCTGCCACGGCTCACCTATCTGCGGCGCAGCCAAGCCAGCGCCATGATGCTCGGCCATGGTGTCGTGCAGATCCGCCAACAGCGTGGCCAGCCAGGGCGCGGTGAAATCCTCCACCGGGCGCGCCTGTTGCAAGAGGCGCACATCGCCCATTTTCAGAATGCTTCGAACCGACATATTGGTCTCCTTACCGGCTGGGCCCACCGCCCAGGTCCGGCACTCAATGCCCCAGATGCGCCCCCAGGGCCAGGCTGGCTTCCAGCACGCGCGCTACTTTGTCCATGGCCTCGCCCATCACCGCACCGGCAGCGGTGAAATCCACCTTGCCGATGCTGTCGCCACAACCGGCAGCATAATTGGCCACCACCGCCAGACAGGCGTATTCCATGTCCAGCTCGCGCGCCAAGGCCGCCTCTGGCATGCCGGTCATGCCCACCATGTCAGCGCCGTCGCGGCGCAGGCGGGCGATTTCGGCTGCGGTTTCCAGCCGGGGGCCTTGCGTACAGGCATAGGTGCCGCCGTCCAGCGCCTCCACACCGGCATGCTGCGCGCCATCCAGCAGGCACTGGCGCAATGTGGCAGAGTACGGCTGAGTGAAGTCTACGTGCACCACCGGCGACTCCGGCCCTTCAAAAAAGGTGTGCTTGCGTCCCCAAGTATAGTCAAGCAACTGATCCGGAATGGCCAAAGCGCCCGGTGCCAGCCCCAGATGAATGCCCCCCACCGAGCCGATGGCCAGCACATGGCGCACTTGCTGTGATTTCAGCGCCCACAAATTGGCGCGGTAGTTGATTTCATGCGGGGCGTGCATGTGACCATGGCCGTGGCGCGCCAGAAACACCACCGTGCGGCCAGCCAGCAGGCCAAAGGTCAAGGCACAGGATGGCTCGCCATACGGCGTGCGCACTACCTGGCGGTGGGTGATGGCCAGGCCGGGCAGTTGCGACAAACTGCTGCCGCCAATGATTGCAATCATGAATGCTCCAGGAAAAAGCTCAGTTGACGCGGTGCATGCGCTGCCAGCGATGCCAGGCACGCCAGTCGTCCCACAATGGTGCCAGCGCCATGGCGATCAGCAGCAGCGCCAGCGGCACACTGGCCACCACGCCCACCCACTGAAATGTCCATGCCCCGCACAGCCCACCGATAAAAAACAGACCAACAATCGCCGCCTGCACAGCCAGCTTGCGCCGCGCCCGCCGACGCGTCAGGCGGTCCTGCGCCGGCCCCAGCCAGCGCCCCAGGCCAATGCCGATGTCAGTGAGCAGACCAGTAACATGCGTGGTGCGGATTTCCGCATGCGAGAGCTTGGTGATCATGGCGTTTTGCCAGCCCATCATCAGGCACAGCGACCAGGCCGTCATGTGCAAGGTCAGCGATACGCCTGGCGCCACCCGACCGGCCAACAGGCCAAACAACAGCATCAGCACCGCCTGGATCAGCAAGGCCAGCGCATATTCATGGCGCACCCGCCGCCGCGCCCATTGCACGCACAGCGCACAGCAGGCGCTGCCCAGCACAAAACAGGCAATCGAAATCAGCGTGGAGGAGGCCAGGTTTAACTGGCCCAGCGCCAGCGCATCGGCCAGGCTGGACACCATGCCGGTCATGTGGGAAGTATATTGATGCACCACCAGAAAACCGCTGGCGTTGGCAGCGCCGGCAATCCAGGCCAGCATGCCGCCCAGTTGCAGATTGGCGGCTGGCGTGCGGTGGTGACGGAGTAAATGGCGGGCTAGGCGGGCTGGCATAAGACGGGTATTGTCACCGACCGGACGGGCCCGCAGCAAGCCCGGAAAATGCCCTGCGCATGGTGTGACATCGGTCAGGGCGGGGTGGCATGGCCGCTCAGCGGGCACCAGGGGTAATCAGGCCGCGGAAACAGCCCCATCACCCGTTGTCAGCCAAGCCGCCAGCCGGCAGCACCACAAGGCTGGTAGCCAGCATTATTTCAGCGCGTAAATCGCCGGCAGATTGCGCCAGGCGCCGCGCACGTCCATGCCGTAGCCAAACACATAGCGATCCGGCACATCGATGCCGACAAAATCAGCAGCAATCGGCTTGGCCTTGCTGATCAGCTTGTTGGCGAACACGGCGCTATGGAAAGACTTGGCGCCCATGGCCAGCACCTTGTCGCGAATGGCGGCCATGGTTTCGCCTTCGTCCAGAATATCGTCCAGCACCAGCACCACGCGGTCGCGCACGTCTTCTTTGGGGGCCTGACGCCACACCAGCTCGCCGCCACGGGTTTTGTCGCCGTAGCGCGACACATGCACATAGTCAAAATCCAGCGGAAACGCCAGGCGCGGCAGCAACTGGCCGGTGAACACCACCGCACCGCCCATCACCGACAGCACCAGCGGGTAGCTGTTGCCCAGCAGGGCGGTGATGTCTTCGGCCATTTTTTCCACGGCGGCGCTCACCTGATCGGCAGTAAACAATACATCGGCACTATTGAGCAGGCCGCGTGCTTCAGCAACATTGGGCATGAGTATTCTCTCTTGAAGAAAAACACACGCCGCGCTCCGGGGTGGCCGAAGGCGCGGCGCGGATGTAAAACCGGGGATAATCAGCGTGCCGGATGCGCGCGCAGCCAGTGGGCAAAGGCCGTGCCCACCTCGTGGTGTTTCAGCGCGTAATCCACACTGGCTTTCAGATAGCCCAGTTTAGAACCGCAATCATAGCGCGTTCCAGGCAGCGGCAGGGCATGCACCGGGTGCTCTTTCAGCAACGCGGCAATGCCGTCGGTCAGTTGGATTTCGCCGCCAGCGCCAGGGCGCACTTCCAGCAGTTTGTCAAAAATCGAACCGGGCAAAATATAGCGCCCCACCACCGCCAGGGTGGATGGCGCGGCTTCGGGTTTGGGTTTTTCCACCATGCTCACCACCCGCTGACAACCGGCTTCTTCACGCACTTCGACAATGCCGTAATTGCCGGTTTCTTCGCGGGCGACGGTTTCCACCCCCAGCACCGAGGCACCGGTGGACTGGTGATGGGCGACCATGTGTTGCAGTGCGCCGGGCTGGCTGTCGATCAAATCATCGGCCAGCAGCACGGCAAACGGCTCGTTGCCAATCGCCGGGCGCGCGCACAGCACGGCGTGGCCCAGGCCCAGCGCTTCTGGCTGGCGGATGTAGATGCACGAGGCCCACTTGGGCAAGATACCCTGCACGGCTTCCAGCAGTTTTTCCTTGTTGCGGATTTCCAGCTCGGTTTCCAGCTCGTAGGCCTTGTCGAAATGGTCTTCGATGGCGCGTTTGTTGCGCCCGGTGATGAAGATCAAATCGGTCATCCCAGCTTCCAGCGCCTCTTCCACCGCATACTGAATCAGCGGCTTGTCCACGATGGGCAGCATTTCCTTCGGGCTGGCCTTGGTGGCGGGCAGAAAGCGGGTGCCCATGCCGGCAACCGGAAACACGGCTTTACGAATGGCTTGCATGAGAAACAGTCTCCAGAAGCGGGGTCAGTCAGAAGAATCAGGGGCAGCCAGCAAGGCCAGCAGCGCGGCTTCGTCCAGCACCGGCACGCCCAGCGCCTGCGCCTTGTCCAGCTTGCTGCCGGCGGCTTCGCCCGCCACCACAAAATCGGTTTTTTTCGACACGCTGCCGCTCACCTTGCCGCCGGCAGCCTCCACCCGTACCTTGGCCTCGTCGCGCGACAAGGTGGGCAGGGTGCCGGTCAGCACCACGGTCTTGCCGGCCAGCGGCTGCGGCGCGGCGGCCTGCTCGGCCTCGGCCGGGATGGCCGCCAGAATGTCGCGGCGGTAATCAGCCAATTGCGCCAGCGCAGCGCGCTGAGTGGGCTTGTCCAGCCAGTCGGCCAGGGCATTGGCCGCCTCGGCCGGCAAATCCAGCGCTATCACCTGGGCACGGTTCAAGGCCGCCAGCGCGTACAAATCCGCCACTTGCGCCAGCAACTGGCCGGCGCGTAGCTCGGTCAGCCGGGGAATGGCCAGCTTGACCAGCAAGGTCACCGGCTCAAACAGGCCATGCAGCTTGGTCGAGGGATGCGCCGCCTGCTGCGGCGCCACGCCAGCGGCCAAGAGCGCATCGACTTCGGCCTGATTGCCTGGCTCGGCAAAAAAGCCGGCGATGGAGTCGGCCACCACTGCGCCAATATCCGGCAATGCCGCCAGCGCGGCGGCCGGTGCGCGGCGCACCCAGTCCAGCTGGCCCAGGCAATCGGCCAGGGTTTTGGCGGTGGATTCGCCGACATGGCGGATGCCCAGGGCAAACAGCAGGCGCGCCAGCGGCGGCGTTTTGCTGGCGGCAATCGCCTGCAATAAATTATCCGCCCACTTGGTGGCCACTTTGCCGGCCTTGACCGTGTCCGGCACGCAGTTGTCGCGCTCGTCGGCGCGGCGCTTCATGTCCAGCAGTTTGTCCAGGTCCAGCGCGTACAGCCCGGCCACGCCGCGCACCAGCTCAAACTCGACCAGGCTGTCGATATAGCGCTCGCCCAGGCCGTCGATGTCCATCATCCGGCGGCCGGCAAAATGCTGAATGGCCTGGCTGCGTTGGGCGCGACAGCTGAGCCCGCCGGCGCAGCGGGTGATCGCCTCGCCCGGCTCGCGCACGGTGTGGCTGCCGCACACCGGGCAATGGCTGGGCAGGTGGTAAGGCGGGTGCAGCGGTGCGCTGTCACCCTCGCTGAATAAATCCGCCCCCGGCAGCACTTGCATCGGCCGTTGCGCCAGCACCACGCTGACCACTTCCGGAATCACATCGCCGGCGCGGCGCACCACCACGGTGTCGCCCACGCGCACGTCCTTGCGCTGCACTTCGTCTTCATTGTGCAGCGTGGCGTTGGTGACGGTGACGCCGCCAACAAACACCGGGCGCAGCCGCGCCACCGGGGTCAGCGCGCCAGTGCGGCCCACTTGCACGTCGATGGCTTCCACCACGGTCAGCGCTTCTTGCGCCGGGTATTTGTGCGCCACCGCCCAGCGCGGCTCGCGGGTGCGAAAACCCAACTGGCGTTGCACGGCCAGGCTATTGACCTTGTACACCACGCCGTCGATGTCAAACGGCAGACTGTCGCGCAGCTCGGCCACGCGCTGGTGAAACGCCGCCAGCCCGGCGGCGCCGGCCACCACTTCGCGCACCTCGCACACTGGCAGACCAAACGCCGCCAGCGCGTCCAGCACGCCGGCGTGGGTGTCGGGCATGGCGTCCCAGCCGGTCACCTGACCCAGGCCGTAGGCAAAAAACGACAGCGGCCGTTGCGCGGTGATTTTCGGGTCAAGCTGGCGCACCGCGCCGGCGGCGGTGTTGCGCGGATTGACAAAGGGTTTTTCACCGCGCGCCAGCAGGCCGGCGTTCAGCGCCTCGAAGTGGTCGCGGCGCATATACACCTCGCCGCGCACTTCCAGCAGGGCCGGCGCGGCGCCGTTCAACCGCAGCGGAATCTGGCCGATGGTGCGGATATTCTGGGTGACGTCCTCGCCGGTGGCGCCGTCGCCACGGGTGGCGGCCTGGGTGAGCACGCCGTCTTGATAGCGCAGGCTGATGGCCAGGCCGTCGAATTTCAGCTCGACGGCGTAGTCGATGGGCGCATCCAGTGGCAGCAAATCCAGCTCGCGGCGCACGCTGGCGTCAAACGCCTCGGCGCCGGCTGCGGTGACGTCGGTTTCGGTGCGGATCGACAGCATGGGCACGGCGTGCACCACCGGGGCAAATTCAGCCAGCGCTTCGCCGCCAACGCGCTGAGTAGGCGAATCATCGCTGCGCAGCTCGGGATGGGCGGCTTCCAGCGCCTGCAGCTCACGAAACAGCCGGTCGTACTCGGCATCGGGCACGCTGGGTGCGTCCAGCACGTAATATTCGCGGCCGTACTGAAAAAGCAACGCGCGCAGCTCGGCTGCGCGCGCGGCGAAGAGTGAGGTCTGAGTCATGCAAACAGGCGCAAAGCGGCCACGCTGCCCGGCGCAATGCCGCGGTCGTCCATGCGGCTGTAGAGCTGTTGCAGCTGGTGGCGGATGGTGTTGATGCCGCTTTCGGTTAGCGGACGCTGGTTGTCGTCGATCAGCTGAGCATCCAGCTCGCCAGCCAGTTGGCGGGCCAGCGCCACGGCGCGATCGAATACCGAGATGCCGCCGGCCACGCGCGGCACGTCAAACAGCAAGGTCAGCGCCGAGAAGTCATCGTGCGCCAGGCTGTCTTGGCTGAATGGCAGGCCATTGGCGTTGCCCAGCATGAACAGCACATTGCCGGAATCAGACAAATAATGAAAATGCCCGTCGGCTTCCAGTTGCATGCCGGCCGATTCGGCCAGCGCGCGCAGGCGCTCGCCGTCAAACGGCGCCGCAGCCAGCAGGTTCAGGCCGATCATCACGTCCACGCCCGCGCAGAATTGATCCAGCTCGCGCGCGGCGGTCAGCCGGGTTTGCCGTTGCGGAAAACTGGCATTGGAACCGTGCTGCTCGGCAAAATCCTGGGCTTGCGAGCAAAAGGCGTTCAGTTCGGATTCATTCAGCGGGCCACGACGATCGACCATTTGCACGCCGATGTTCAGTTGGCTGTACGAGCGATTGGCGCGGGCACGCTCCCAGCCGCTGTCCGGGTTGTTGCCCAGCATTTCCACCCGCTTGTCGATGGCAAACGACGGCAGGCGCGGCAGCGTGACTGGCTGCTCAAAGCGCACTTCCGCGATGAAATCCAGCATCGGGTCGAGTAGGGTGGCAATCAGCAGCTGCTGCTCAATCGACGACAGCGACTGATCCAGCTCGTCCTCGCTCATCTCGGTCATTTCCGAAATATCCGCAGGCGCTTCGCCGGCCGGGTTGGCCTGGGCGTAGCGGATCAGCGTATCCGCCTGGGTCGAGCCGGCCGAGCCTTCGTGCGAGGCCGGATCCAGCGGGTTGGGCATGTCGTCGTCCAGCGCCGGCTCCAGGCGCTCGCCTTTGCCGTCGCGGCCGGGCACGTCCAGCAGCACGTCCGGATGCTCGCGTTCGAACGCGGTTTTTGTCTGTTGGCGGTACCGCCGCTCCTGGAACCAGTTGTAACCGAATACCGCGCCAATCACCACTGCGCCCAGCGCAAGGATGCCGAGTTGGAAGTCACTCATTCGCCGCTACCGACCCTAATGGGTTGTGTTGTTGTCGCCGCCATTATAACCAATGCATCCGTCGTGCGAAGCGTTTCACCGCTATCACAAGGGTTTATCCATGTAAAACCGCAGACGGCGCTGGCGGCAAAGGCCGGCATTGTGCCCGATGTCAGGGCCGGCTGTCAGCCAAACCATGCTCAACGGCAAACACCGCCGCTTGCACCCGGCTGCTGAGGTTGAGTTTTTTCAGGATGTTTTGCACATGAATCTTCACCGTGCTTTCGGCCAGGTCCAGGGTGCGGGCGATTTCTTTATTGCTGTCGCCACGGGCGATGAACACCAGAATTTCCCGCTCGCGCGGGGTGAGCTTGTCGGCCTCGCTGACCGCCGGCGCCGGGCTGGCGCCGCCCTGGCGGAATTGCGCCATCAGCTTGGCGGTCATTGCCTCGCTCATCACCGATTCGCCGTCGGCGGCGCGGCGGATGGCGTTCACCAAAAAATCGGCGTTGATGTTTTTCAGCAAATAGCCGCGCGCGCCGGCACGCAGCGCGCGGGCCAGGTCGTCGGCGTCTTCCGAGACGGTGAGCATCACCACCGCCCGCTGCGGCGCATCCTGCAACAGCAGTTGCAGGGTTTCCACCCCGGATAAACCGGGCATGTTCAAGTCCAGCAACACCACGTCCGGGTTGAGCGAAGCCGCCAGCTTGACGCCTTCGGGGCCGTTTTCCGCCTCGCCGACCACGTCGATTTCGGCCTGACGGGCCAGCAGGGCGCGCACGCCGCTGCGGAATAAAGTGTGGTCATCGACCAACAGCACGCGAATGGGAGAAGTCATGGCGAACCTGCCTGAAAAAAACGATTGAACAAAATTCAGCAAAATCAACACACTGGATTGACAGCTTCGAGGGAAAGGGATGGTTTTTTCAGCGTATCCCTACCAAGCGCGGCTCACAAAACCCAGCGCAACGGTCCTGGCCAGGCGCGCGCAGACAGTGCGGGTTGTACGGCAAGGCCGCGCAACGACGCCAGGAGGGTTTTGTTAGCTGTTCTAAGCGCTGAGCCGGTCGCGCTGCGCCAACCTCACCACCACCTGCGTGCCGTAAGGCGCCGCCGGGCCAATGGTCAGTTCGGCGCCAGCCCGCTGGGCGCGCTCTTGCATGATGGACAAGCCAAAGTGGCCGCTGGGGCGCTGGGCGACTTCCTGCGCATCAAACCCCACGCCATCGTCGCGCACGGTCAACAACAGATCACGCTCGTCCTCAATGCGCACCACCACCCGGCTGGCGCGGGCGTGCTTGCGTACATTGGACAAGGATTCTTGCAGGATGAACAGCACTTGCAGCTGTTGATCCGGCGACAGCGGCGCGCCGTCGCCCTCGCGTTGCACTTCCACCCGCAGGCCGGTTTGCCGGCGAAAGCGCTCCAGAATGGCGTCCACTGCGCTGAACAAATCCTCCGCCGCCAGGCTGGCGCGAAAATTGGTCAGCAGCTCGCGCACATCGTCGTAGCTTTCCTGCACGCCGGCCTGGATTTGCCCCAGGCTCTCGGCCAGCGCCTCGCGGTCGTCGCGGCGCAGCGCGTCTTCCAGCATCTGGGTTTGCAGATTCAAAAAAGACAAACCCTGGGCAATGCTGTCATGCAGGCCCTGCGCCACCAGATTGCGCTCTTCCAGCACTGCCAGCTCGCGCGCGGTGGCTGCCAGCCGCTGGTTGTCCAGCGCGGCGGCCAGGTGCTGGCCCAGGGTTTCCAGCAGTTGACGCTGTTGGCGGGTAAAGATGCGCGGCTGGCGAAAATGCAGGTGATACACGCCCAGCAAGCGCGCCTGCGAGCTGATGGCAAACGAGGACACCACCACAAAGCCTTCGCGCTGGCAGTCAAAGCGCCCATCGCCAGCAGTGAAGGTTTCGATGCGTGTTTCGCCGCTGGCCGCCGCCTCGCCGCACACACATTCACCCAGCGGCAAACAATGCTCGCGCTCGGACAAACCGGCCGGCAGGCCGTGCTGGGCCACCAGAAACAGCATGCCGTGCGGGGTGTCGCTCAGTCGCACCGCGCCGCCGTCGGCGGCAAACGCCGCGCTGACTCGCTCCAGAAAACCCTGGCTGAGTTCTTCCAGCGTGGCGGGGCGATTCAGAAAAGCGGCGATTTCATACAATAGCGACAGTTCGCGGTTTTTCTCGGTGAGTTTGGCGGTTTTGGCCTCAACCTGGAATTCCAGCGTAGCGTTGGCCTCGGCCAGGCGGCCGGCCATATCGTTAAAGCCGGCGGCCACTTCGCCAAATTCGTCGTGGGTTTCCACCGGCACCCGGCTGGAAAAATCGCCGCTCGCCAGGCGTTGAATGCCCAGGTGCAGGCGCTCCAGCGGGCGGATGACAATCAGGAACATCAGATAAATCAACGCCACCGTGCCCAGCACCGCCAGGGTGGCCAGCAAGGTCTGGCACAGCCGCAGCCATTCGGTTTTGCGGGCATTGTGCTGCTCGATATCGCGCACCAGGGTGTCGATCTTGCCGACAAAAGGCTCGATCTCGCGTTCAAATGCGTCACCGCGCACGGTACGATTCAGCGTTTGCTCGGCGCTGGACAATAATAAGGGGCGCATGCGCACGCTCCAGTGCGTGCGCACCTCGTCCAGCTCGGCCAGAATATCCGCCCGACGCGGCACCAGCAGCGGGCGCGCCGGGTCGCCCTGCTCCAGTCGTTGCAAGGTTTGCTCAAAGCGGCCCAGGTTGGCGCTTAACTGCACCGCGCGCGCCGGGTCTTGCTCGACCTGGCGCAGTTGCAGGCCCAGCTGATAGGTGCGCATGCGCAGGCTGCCGGCGTCGTTGATCGCCGCCGCGCCGCCTTCCAACTGCCAGGACAACAAGAGCGTGGCGCCAATCGCCGCCAGCGCCAGCAGCAAAAAGCTGATGAAGCTGAACAAAATCTTCACCGTCAGCCGCTGCGACAGCGGCAGAGCGCCGGCGGGCAGTGCGGCCTCGTCGCTCACACCGCCCCCAGTGGGCAGACCAGCGGGGTAAAGCGCTTGCTGTGCGCATCAAAGCCGTACAAAGCGCCCTCCTGAATATCAAAGTACCAGCCCAATAATTGCAGTTTGCCGGTTTCCACCCGGTTGCGCACCCAGGGAAAGCTCATCAGATTATCCAGGCTGACCAGAATCGACACCCGCTCGGCCACCGCCAGCTGGGTGGCCACATTGTCGTTAGCGTGATGCGCCAGCACAAACTCGCGCGCCGGGTCGGCAATGCTCAGCCACTTGGCCAGAAAGCCGCCATCCTCCTGATGGTCGGTGATGCCTTCCATCAGCGCGCGGATGCCGCCGCAACTGGCATGGCCCAGCACGATGATGCGCTCGACCTGCAAAGAAATCACCGCGTACTCCAGCGCGGCGGACACGCCGTGATAATGGCTGTCTTCCTGGCATGGCGGCACCAGATTGGCGACGTTGCGCACAATAAACAGCTCACCTGGCTCGCAGCCGGTGAGCATCAAGGGGTCTACCCGCGAATCACAGCAGCCCACCAGCAGGGTGGAAGGATGCTGGCCGCGCTTGAGGTCGGTAAACAGGCTGTCGTTGTCCAGATAGTAATACTGCTGGAAACGGCGAAAGCCAGACAAAAAATGTTCAATGGATGGCATGAGGGCTCAGGGGAAAGTCATGGCAATAAAACCGGGGCGCGGCAAGCATACGCGAGAATCCAGGCGATTTCAGCCGCCGGTTTTCGCCATGATGCGCACCACCTTGCCCGGCGCGCTGGCAAACACATGCCGCTCCGGCTTGAGCTCAATCGCCTGGCGCAACACCTGCTGCAAGTCGGCGTCGCTGATGCCGGCGCGCAGCAAGGGGCGCAATTCCACGCTTTCTTCCTGGCCCAGACACATATACAACACGCCATCCACCGACAGGCGCACGCGGTTGCAGGTGGCGCAAAAGTGCTGGGAAATCGGCGAAATCACCCCCAGGGTAAAGCGGCCATCGGCGGTGGCCCAATAGCGCGCCGGCCCGCCGCCCAGGCTGACGGTTTGCGGGCGCAAATCAAACCGCGCCCGCAAGCGCGCCAGCACGCCTTGGGCGTCCAGATAGCCGACGCTGCGGCCAGAATCGCCCATCGGCATGGCTTCAATCAGCCGCAAGATAAAGCCGTGTTCGATGCAGAACGCCACCATGGATTCCACATCCTGATCATTCACCCCCGGCAGCAGCACCATATTCAGCTTGATGGGCGTCAGCCCGGCCGCCTTGGCGGCTTTCAGCCCGTCCAGCACCTGCGGCAGGCTATCGCAGCCAGTGACCTCAGCCATGCATTCGCGACGCAGCGAATCCAGGCTGACATTCACCCGCCCCACCCCGGCTGCCTTCAACGGCCCGGCCAGCCGCGCCAACTGGGTGCCATTGGTGGACACCGACAAATCGCGCAGGCCCGGCAAGGCCGCCAGCCGCGCGGCCAGATCCACCACGCCCCGGCGCAGCAAGGGCTCGCCGCCGGTCAGCCGCACCCGCCGGGCGCCAAGCCGCACAAACGCGCCAATCACCCGTTCGATCTCGGCAAAGGTCAGCCAGTCGTCCGGCTCGGCAAAGTCTTTGAACCCCTTGGGGATGCAGTAGCTGCAACGCAAGTCGCAGCGGTCGGTGACCGATAAGCGTACATATTCCACGGCCCGGCCAAAACGGTCTTGCAGCATGTTCCGACTCCGGATGACTGATGGGCCGATGATAGGCCAGCGCCGGCCGCGCCACAGTCGGCCATCGGCAGGGTGGGGGATTAGCCATTGGAACTAGGACAGGCTGCCGGCGAGACGGCAGCGCCCCACCCGCTCACCCAAACGGACTAGCCCCGCTAGTTCCAAAAACCCCACTGCGCCCACTGTTCGGCCAATGGGCGGGTGGGCGGCCGGCTCGTAAGCTCGAACCATGATTGATCACCAAAGGAAGCATCATGGCTTCGGACCCCGCACACGCCGGCAATGCCCGGCAATGGTCGGTGCTGGCCGTCAGCACTTTGTCATTCACCGTGTGTTTCATGGTGTGGATGATGTTTGGCGTCGTCGGCATTCCGCTCAAACAACAACTCGGCCTGAATGAAACCGAATTCGGCATCCTCGCCGCCACCCCGGTGCTGACTGGCTCGCTGGTGCGCGTGCCGCTGGGCATCTGGACCGACCGCTTTGGCGGGCGCGTGGTGTTTTTCTTGCTGATGCTGTTCACCGTGCTGCCGATTTATCTGATGGAGTACGCCACCGCCTACTGGCATTTTCTGGCCATTGGCCTGTTTGTTGGCCTGGCCGGCGGCTCGTTTTCGGTGGGCACGCCGTATGTGGCGCGCTGGTTTTCCCGCGACAAGCAAGGTCTGGCCATGGGCGTGTTTGGCGCGGGCAACTCGGGCGCGGCGGTAAACAAATTCGCCGCCCCGGCACTGATTGCCGCTGGCGGCTGGATGCTGGTGCCCAAGGTGTATGCCGGAGTGATGCTGGTGACGGCGATTTTGTTCTGGCTGTTCAGCGCGCATAACCCGCAGCACACCGTGGGCAAGAGCGTGCGCTTTGCCGACCAGCTGAAAGTGATGGGCGACCGTCGTGTCTGGCGCTACAGCCAGTATTACTCGGTGGTGTTTGGCGGCTATGTCGGCCTGGCGCTGTGGATGACCAAGTATTACGTCGGCGAATACGGTTTTGACATGAAGCTGGCGGCGTTTCTGGCGGCCTGTTTCTCGCTGCCCGGCGGCGTGCTGCGCGCCATTGGCGGCTGGATGTCGGACAAATACGGCGCTTACAAAACTACCTGGTGGGTGATGTGGGTGCTGTGGGTGTGCTTCTTTATTTTGTCTTACCCGCAAACCGCGCTGGTGATTCAAACCGTCAAAGGCCCGATGAGCCTGAACATCGGCCTGTCGCCGTGGCTGTTCACCAGCGTCATGGCGGTGGCCGGGGTGGCGATGGCGGTGGGCAAGGCCAGCGTGTTCAAGTTCATCTCGGATGATTTCAGCGACAACATCGGTGCGGTGTCCGGCGTGGTCGGCCTGGCCGGTGGCCTGGGTGGTTTTATCTTGCCGATCATGTTCGGCGCGCTGCTGGACCTGACCGGCGTGCGCACCAGCTGCTTCATGCTGCTGTACGGCACGGTGTGCGTCAGCCTGGTGTGGATGCACTACTCGTTCAAACCCGCCTTGCTCAGCCACCGGCAAGCGGCCTGACCCCCTCACCCATCCGCCGCTGGCCTGTGCGCGCCGGCGGCCAACCAGCGGGGCGGCCGCCCCGCGCTCGCAAGTGGAGAGACTTTCCATGTCCAGTCGCATCATCACCCGCTGGGAGCCGGAGAATCCGACTTTCTGGCAGCAAGAGGGCAAAGCCGTTGCCCGGCGCAATCTGTGGATTTCCATCCCCGCGCTCACCCTGGCCTTCATCATCTGGCAGGTGTGGAGCGTGGCGGTGCTGAACATGCCCAATATCGGCTTTCGCTACAGCGAGAATCAGCTGTTCTGGCTGGCGGCGCTGCCGGCTTTGTCTGGCGCCACGCTGCGGATTTTTTATTCCTTCATGGTGCCGGTGTTTGGCGGGCGCAAGTGGACGGCGCTGTCCACCGCCAGTTTGTTGATTCCGGCCATCGGCATTGGTTTTGCCGTGCAAGACCCCAACACCAGCTACGCCACCATGGCCGGGCTGGCGCTGCTGTGCGGCTTTGGCGGCGGCAATTTCAGCTCGTCGATGGCCAATATCAGCTTTTTCTTTCCCAAGGCCGAAAAAGGCACGGCGCTGGGCCTGAATGCCGGCCTGGGCAATCTGGGCGTGTCGGTGGTGCAGTTTGTCGTGCCCATCGTCATCACCATGGGCTTGTTTGGCGCGCTGGGCGGCGAGCCGCAAACCTGGGTGAAGGGCGCGGTCACCAAGCAGATGTGGCTGCAAAACGCCGGTTTTGTCTGGGCGCCGTTTATTGTGCTGTCCACCCTGGCCGCCTGGTTTGGCATGAATGACCTGGCCTCGGCCAAGGCCTCGTTTGCCGATCAGGCGGTGATTTTCAAGCGCAAGCACAATTGGCTGATGTGCTGGCTGTACATCGGCACCTTTGGCTCGTTCATCGGCTTTGCCGCTGGTTTTCCGCTGCTGGTGAAAGGCCAGTTCCCGCAGATTGACCCGAGCAAATATGTGTTCTTCGGCCCGCTGGTGGGCGCGCTGGCCCGGCCGATTGGCGGCTGGCTGTCCGACAAAATCGGCGGCGCCAAGGTCACACAAACGGTGTTTGTGCTGATGGTGGCGGCGGTGTTTGGCGTGCTGCAATTTCTGCCGCACGGCGGCCAGGGCGGCAACTTCCAGGGCTTTTTCGCCATGTTCCTGTGCCTGTTTGCGCTGACCGGCATCGGCAACGGCTCGACCTTTATGCAAGTGCCGGCTATCTTCCTCACCCTGCACAAGCGCATGGCCAAGCCGGGCGACGCCGCGCAAAAACAAGCCGCCGCCGACGCCACCAAAGAAGCCGCCGCCGTGCTGGGCTTCTCCGGTGCCATTGGTGCCTATGGCGGGTTTTTCATTCCCAAGAGCTATGGCACCTCGATTGCGCTGACCGGCGGCGTGGAAGCGGCCTTGTATGCGTTTATTGCGTTTTATCTGAGCTGCTTGCTGATCAATGGCTGGTATTACGCCCGCAAGAACGCCGAGGTGCCCTGCTGAGCGCAGTGCCAGGCAATACCTGTCTTGTCATCCGTCCGCCCTGTGGGTGGGCGGTTTCTCCGGCTTGTCCACACAAGCATTGCGGCGCCCGCCCCCGGGCGCCGTTTTTTATGCCGGCAGATCGGCCAGCGGCAGTAGGAAGCACCGCGCTAATCACCGCAGATTGTGCGGAGAATATGGACGCATTCGCCGCAGCGCGGGCATACTCGACACACCCAGTGAAACAGAAAAACCCTTGAGCAATCAGCGCATAACGCCGTTCCAGCCCAGCTGCACCGCCCGGCATACAGCCCGCCAAGCACGCTGTGCTGAGTATGATTGACTGCGCCAAGCAAGAGACAACACACCATCAGTGAAAAACCCGTTCGCCTGACCGAGCCGCCAGCAGGCTACTCCGCTTGGCTGACCGAGCTTAAAATTCGGATTCACACTGCCCAACAAAGCGCCACCCTGGCCGTGAATCGTGAACTGGTGCTGCTGTATTGGCAAATCGGGCGCGACATTCTGGCCCGATAAGCAGAACAAGGCTGGGGAGCCAAGGTGATCGAACGGCTGGCCGAGGACCTGCGTTTGGCTTTTCCGGAGAGAAGGGGTTTTCGCCGCGCAATCTCAAGTATATGCGTGCTTTTGCCCAGGCTTGGCCGGATGAAGCAATTGTGCAAGAGGCGCTTGCACAATTGCCCTGGTATCACCATTTGGCGCTGCTGGATAAGTTACCCGACTCAGAAACTCGCCGCTGGTACGCCGCCAAAGCCATTGAGCACAACTGGTCGCGCAATATCCTGGTGATGCAGATCGAAACCCGCCTGCTGGAGCGCAGCGGCCAGGCGGTGTCTAACTTTCCCATGACCTTGCCCAAGCCACAGTCTGATCTGGCCAGAGAATCACTGAAAGACCCGTACCGTTTCGATTTTCTTGGTCTGACCGATGAAGCGCAAGAGCGCGAAATCGAAGCCGCTCTGGTCAAACACGTCACCGAATTCTTACTGGAGCTGGGCGCCGGCTTTGCCTTTGTTGGCCGCCAAGTGCTGCTGGACGTAGGTGGCGACGAGTTTTTTATCGACCTGCTGTTCTACCACCTCAAGCTGCGCTGCTATGTGGTGATCGAACTGAAAGGCGGAAAATTCAAGCCAGAACACCTAGGGCAACTGGGCTTTTATATGACCGCCATAGACCGTCAGGTCAAACACGAACAAGACAACCCCACCATCGGCCTGCTGCTGTGCAAGAGCAAGAATAAGGTGGTGGCGGAATATGCGCTGGGAGACAAAAGCCAGCCGATGGGCATTGCCGAATACAAGATGTTGGAATCCCTGCCCGCTGAGCTACAAACCAGCTTGCCGAGCATTGAGCAGATTGAGCGTGAGTTGATGGGGGATGGAGCAGGATGAATTGCAGACTAATTTTCAATCATTTCGATGTAGCAATTTAATTTCCGCAAGTAACTAAACACTCACCCCCTGAAAACATCAAGCAAAAGACCGCCTTGATGGCAAAACTACTTAATTGCTAGTTCAGCGGCCATTGAAAATCATTTGCTTGAGTCAATCGCTTTCTCTTGAATTATCGCGATCCACCCCTTGCTTATTCAAAACCAAATTCTGACCAATTACCCGAATGAGCAAATTTTCTACAAAAGAACAAAGCAGCTCGTCCTCAATGAGGACATAGGCACCTTTTTGCACAAATGGAGCCAAAAACCATTTTTTCTCAGCATGATCTCGAATTCTTCTTTTAATGTTCTGAGACTTTCCAATATAGACTGGCCGACCAGTAATATCATAAAAAATATATACCCCGCCTTGATCAGGGTGAGTAATTTTGTCGTAAACATCGAAAGAGACCAGCTCAGTCTGATAACCATCTACTGAAGAAGTACGGCCTTTTGCTTTTTTGTAAGTACTACCTGAAAAGGCTTCGATTCTACGAAGAGTTTCATCATCACATGCATCTGCATTTCTAGTAATCACTTCCAGCAGAATGCTCCATTCAACCTCAGCGGCCTCTGAGAAATCCCATATATCAAGGCCACTTTTAACAATCACGTTAATCAGCCAAAATCTAAATTTTTCCCCGTCAGCCTCTTGGTAGCCAAGCGCCTCAAGTATGGACTGATAAACCTCTTCAGATAGGTTCTTTTTTCCACCCTCCAACTGAGAAACCCACGAAGTTGAGTAGCCAATTAGATTGGCCAGCTCTTTTTGGCTAAGTCCAATTGTGTATCTACGATCTCTTAGTAGACTTGAATTTATCATCAGGACACCTATACATGACATGCAATATTTATAAACTTATTCTAGAAGCTACGGAGAAAACGGCTTACTATGACATCCACTCAATAATGCGGGTCGGGTTGTTTTTTGTAGTCTAGAGTGAAAAACAAATATTAGCACCCATCTCTCATCTTTTTCAATACAAGCGCAGAAAGAATAAGTCAAACCACAAAAAACCATTAAATATCATACACCTAAACCCTCCCCCTCCTTTCGAACTACCCCACCCTCCCCCCTCTGCCTCCCTCGCGCTCTCCCTCTGACCAATGGGCGGTTTGCGTGCAGCTTCTTACTCTTGGCGGTATCGGCGCCGGGCTGTCTGGCCCGGCCAACCCCCTTGGAGGCACGCATGAGCCATTTTCTCGACAGACTGAATTTTCTCGGCAAGGTGAAAGCCACTTTCGCCGATGGCCACGGTGCGGTGGTGAAGGAAGACCGCAAGTGGGAGGACGGATACCGCCAGCGCTGGCAGCACGACAAGATCGTGCGCTCCACGCATGGGGTGAACTGCACCGGGTCGTGCAGTTGGAAGGTGTACGTCAAAAACGGGCTGATCACCTGGGAGACGCAGCAGACCGACTATCCGCGCACGCGGCCGGATTTGCCCAACCACGAGCCGCGCGGTTGTCCGCGTGGGGCGTCGTATAGCTGGTATGTGTATTCGGCGCAGCGGGTGAAGTATCCGATGGTGCGCGGGGTGTTGATGCAGCACTGGCGCGAGCTGCGCAAAACGCTGGGGCCGATTCAGGCCTGGCAGCGGATCAGCCAGACGCCGGAAATCGCCTCGCAATACAAAACCCAGCGCGGCCAGGGCGGCTTTGTGCGCGCCAGCTGGGACGAGGTGAACGAGATCATCGCCGCCGCCAATGCCTACACCATCAAGAATTACGGCCCGGATCGGGTGATTGGTTTTTCGCCGATTCCGGCGATGTCGATGGTGTCTTACGCTGCTGGCAGCCGTTACCTGAGCCTGATTGGCGGCGTGCCGCTGTCGTTTTACGACTGGTACTGTGATTTGCCGCCGGCCAGCCCGCAGATTTGGGGCGAGCAGACCGACGTGGCCGAGTCGGCCGATTGGTATAACTCGAATTATCTGATGGTGTGGGGTTCGAATATCCCGATGACGCGCACGCCGGATGCGCATTTTTACACCGAGGTGCGCTACAAGGGCACGAAAACGGTGGCGGTGTCGTCGGACTTTGGCGAGATGGCCAAGTTTGGCGATATCTGGCTGGCGCCCAAGCAGGGCACCGATGCGGCGCTGGCGATGGCGATGGGCCATGTGATTTTCAAGGAATTCCACCTGGAGCGGCCCAGCGAGTATTTTACCGACTACATCCGCCGGCTGACCGATATGCCGATGCTGGTGACGCTCAAGCAGGATGGCAGCCGTTATGTGCCGGAATACTTCCTGCGCGCTTCGCAGCTGACCGGCAATCTGGGCGAGGACAATAACCCGGAATGGAAAACCCTGGCGTTTGACGAGCTCAGCGGTGATCTGGTGGCGCCCAATGGCTCGGTGGGCTTCCGCTGGGGGCAGTCGGGCAAGTGGAACCTGGAAGCGCGGGAAAGCGGCGGCCGTGAGGTGCGCGCCCGTTTGTCGCTGCTTGACCAGCGCGACGCGGTGGCGGCGGTGGCTTTTCCGTATTTTGGCGCCGAGCACGACGAGGTGATGGTGCGCAATGTGCCGGCGCGCAAGGTGCAGCTGGCCAATGGCGAAGAAGTGCTGGTGGCCACGGTGTTCGACCTGATGGCGGCCAATTACGGCATTGATCGCGGCCTGGGCGGCGGCAATGTCGCCAGTTCGTATCTGGATGATGTGCCCTACACCCCGGCCTGGCAGCAAAAGCACACCGGGGTGAAGCCAGAAATGGTGATCCAGGTGGCGCGCGAATTCGCCCAGAACGCCGACCAGACCCACGGCCGCTCGATGGTGATTGTCGGCGCGGCGCTGAACCACTGGTATCACATGGACATGACCTATCGCGGCATCATCAATATGTTGATGCTGTGTGGCTGTATTGGTCAGTCTGGCGGCGGCTGGTGCCATTATGTCGGCCAGGAAAAACTGCGTCCACAAACCGGCTGGGCGCCGCTGGCGTTTGCCGCCGACTGGAATCGCCCGGCCCGGCAGATGAACGGCACCAGCTTCTTCTACGCCCACACCAGCCAGTGGCGACATGAAAAACTGGGCGTGAATGAAATCCTCTGCCCGACCGCCGACGGCAAGATGGCCAATATGGCGTTGATTGACTACAACGCCAAGGCCGAGCGCATGGGCTGGCTGCCGTCCGCCCCGCAACTGAGCGCCAACCCGCTGGACCTCACCCGCCAGGCCGAAGCCGCCGGCAAAGACCCCATCGCCTACGCCGTCGAGCAGCTGAAAACCGGCCAGCTGGACATGGCCTGCAACGACCTGGACAACCCGCAAAACTTCCCGCGCAATCTGTTTGTCTGGCGCTCGAATATTCTGGGCAGCTCGGGCAAGGGGCATGAGTATTTCCTGAAATACCTGCTGGGCACGCAAAACGCGGTGATGGGCAGCGAAGAAGGCTGCATCAAGCCCAGCGAAATCACCGTGCGCCCGGCGGCGCAGGGCAAGCTGGATTTGCTGGTGGTGCTGGATTTCCGCATGTCCACCACCTGCCTGTACGGCGACATCGTGCTGCCCACCGCCACCTGGTACGAAAAAGACGACCTGAACACCTCGGACATGCACCCGTTCATCCACCCGCTGTCGGAGGCGGTGCAGCCCTTGTGGCAGGCCAAGAGCGACTGGGAAATCTACAAGGGCTTCGCCAAGGCGATTTCCGAGGTGGGCGGCGAGTATCTGGGCGTGCAAAAAGACCTGGTGCTCACCCCGCTGATGCACGACACCCCGGAAGAGCTCGGCCAGCCATTCGACCCGCGCGACTGGAAAAAAGGCGAGTGCGAGCCCATCCCCGGCAAGACCATGCCGAAGATGACCGTGGTCGAGCGCGATTACCGCAAGATCCACGAAAAATTCACCTCCATCGGCCCCCTGCTGGAAAAAGTCGGCAACGGCGGCAAGGGCATTGGCTGGCAAACCGGCCACGAAGTGGACGTGCTGCGCGGCCTGAACAAAACCGTGGCCAGCGGCGTGGCCGCCGGGCAACCCAAGCTGGACACGGCGATTGACGCCGCCGAGATGATTCTCACCCTGGCGCCAGAAACCAACGGCCATGTGGCGGTAAAAGCCTGGGCGGCCTTGTCCAAGGTGACTGGCCGCGACCACACCCACCTGGCGCTGCCGCGCGAGCACGACAGCATTCGCTTTCGCGATGTGCAGGCGCAGCCGCGCAAGATCATCAGCTCGCCCACCTGGTCGGGCCTGGAAAGCGAAGAAGTCAGCTACAACGCCGGCTACACCAATGTGCACGAGCTGATCCCCTGGCGCACGCTGACCGGCCGCCAGCAGTTTTATCAGGATCACCTGTGGATGCGCGCCTTTGGCGAAGGGCTGTGTCTGTACAAACCGCATGTCGATCTGAAAACCACTGAGGCGATTCTGGGCAAGAAGCCCAATGGCCACCAGGAGATCGTGCTGAACTGGATTACCCCGCACCAGAAATGGGGCATCCACAGCACCTATTCCGACAACCTGCGCATGCTCACCCTCAGCCGTGGCGGCCCGCACGTATGGGTGTCGGAAATCGACGCCAAAAAAGCCGGCATCGTGGACAACGACTGGATCGAGGTGTTCAACATCAATGGCACGCTCACCGCCCGCGCGGTGGTCAGCCAGCGCGTGCCAGAAGGCATGAGCCTGATGTACCACGCCCAGGAAAAAATCGTGAACGTGCCCGGCGCAGAAACCAGCGGCAAGCGCGGCGGCATCCATAACTCGGTCACCCGCGCGGTCACCAAGCCCACCCACATGATTGGCGGCTATGCGCAGCTGGCCTGGGGCTTTAACTACTACGGCACCGTCGGCTCCAACCGCGATGAATTCGTGATTGTGCGCAAGATGAAGAACGTGGACTGGCTGGACACACCGCTGGCCAAGTGAGGGTAGCCGGCAGGCTGCTCCGGCGGCCCGCCTCCCTCTGCCTTCACCAAGGAGAGATCAATGAAAATCCGTGCACAAATCGGCATGGTGCTGAATCTGGACAAGTGCATTGGCTGTCACACCTGTTCGGTCACCTGCAAAAACGTGTGGACCAGCCGCGATGGCGTGGAATACGCCTGGTTCAATAATGTAGAAACCAAGCCCGGCATTGGCTACCCGAAAGAATGGGAAAACCAGAACAAATGGAACGGCGGCTGGGTGCGCCGCGCCGACGGCAAGCTGGAGCCGCGCCAGGGCGGCAAGCTGAAAATTCTGGCCAATATCTTTGCCAACCCGAACTTGCCGGCCATTGACGAATATTACGAGCCGTTCACCTACGATTACGAACATCTGCAAAACGCCCCGCGCATGCAAACCCCGCCCACCGCGCGGCCGGTGTCGGTGCTGACCGGCAAGAAGATGGACAAAATCGAATGGGGCCCCAACTGGGAAGACGACCTGGGCGGCGAGTTTGCCCAGCGCGCCAAAGACGCGCTGTTTGAAGGCATCCAGAAAGAGATGTACTCGACCTTCGAGAACACCTTCATGATGTATCTGCCGCGCCTGTGCGAGCACTGCCTGAACCCCACCTGCGTGGCCAGCTGCCCGTCCGGCTCGATCTACAAGCGCGAAGATGACGGCATTGTGCTGATTGATCAGGACAAATGCCGCGGCTGGCGCATGTGTATTTCCGGCTGCCCGTACAAAAAGATTTACTACAACTGGACCTCCGGCAAGGCCGAGAAGTGCATCTTCTGCTACCCGCGCATCGAAGCCGGCCAGCCGACGGTGTGCTCGGAAACCTGCGTGGGCCGCATCCGCTATCTGGGCGTGCTGCTGTACGACGCCGACAAAATCGAACACGCCGCCAGCGTGGCCGACCCGAAAGACCTGTACGAATCGCAGCTGAAGGTGTTCCTCGATCCGAACGCGCCGGAGGTGATTGCCGAGGCGAAAAAACAGGGCATCCCCGACGCCTGGATCACTGCGGCGCAAAAATCCCCGGTGTACAAAATGGCGATGGAATGGAAAGTCGCCTTCCCGCTGCACCCGGAATACCGCACCCTGCCGATGGTGTGGTACATCCCGCCGCTCTCGCCGATCCAGTCGGCGATGGAAAACGGCCTGATTGGCGAGCACGGCATCATCCCCTCGGTGAAAGACCTGCGCATCCCGATTCAATACCTGGCCAATCTGCTGACCGCCGGCAAGGAAGAGCCGGTGATCAAAGCGCTGGAAACCATGGTCGCCATGCGCCGCTATATGCGCAAGAAGAGCGTGGACAAAGTGGTGGACCCCAACACGCTCAAGGGCACCCACCTGAACCCGGCGCAAGTGGAAGACATGTACCAGGTGATGGCCATCGCCAACTACGAAGACCGTTTTGTCATCCCGTCCAGCCACAAGGAAATGGTGGAAAACGCCTTCGAAGACAAAGCCAGCTGCGGCTTTACCTTTGGCAACGGCTGCTCGGATGGCCACTCCAATGAAAGCCTGTTTGGCCGCAAAAAAGCCACGCCGATTGTCTTTCACGACATGCGCCGCGACCGCGCGCGCCAGGCCGGAGAATAAACCATGCGCGCCCCTGCCCATCCTTTGAGTTATCGCGTGCTGTCGCTGCTGCTGGACTACCCGGAACAGCCGCTGATCGACGCGCTGCCCGAGCTGGACAGCGCGCTGGCCGATGTTGAACCGGCGCTGTGCGCCCAGTTGGCGCCGCTGTTCGCCCACCTGGGCGGCGAACCCTCGCTGATTGCCTTGCAGGAAACCTACGTCGGCACGTTTGACCGCCAGCCAGCGCACTCGCTGCACCTGTTTGAGCACCTGCATGGCGAAGACCGCGCCCGTGGCCAGGCGATGGTGGACCTGATCGAGGAATACCGCGCCCACGGCTTTGAGCCGGTCAGCCACGAGCTGCCGGATTATCTGCCGCTGTTTCTGGAGTTTCTGTCGCTGTGCGCCGCCGACGAGGCGCGCCGGCTGCTGGACGACGCCGTGCATGTGGTGGCGCACATCGGCCGCCAGTTGGCCTCGCGCGGCTCGCCCTACGCCTGCGTGCTGCAAGCCCTGGCCACGCTGGCCAGCGTGGAGCCGCAACCATTGAGCGTGCCGCCCGTGCGCGATATGGACGAAGCGCTGGAAACCTTCGGCCCCGGCCCGGACGGCGTCGAGCCCCTGCTCAAACCGGCGCTGCCCGAGCTGGCGCCGATCCATTTTCACCCCAGCCGCCCGCACGCCTGACGGCCGGCAAGGAGAGACCCCATGGATACCCTGCATCAATTTCTGTTCGGGATTTACCCGTACATCGCGCTCAGCGTCTTTTTGCTGGGCAGCCTGATCCGCTTCGAGCGCGAGCAATACAGCTGGAAAAGCGAATCCAGCCAGCTCTTGCATCGCGGCAGCCTGCGCCTGGGCAGCATGTTGTTTCACATCGGCGTGCTGGGCCTGTTTTTTGGCCACGCCGTCGGCCTGCTCACCCCGGTGGCGGTGTGGGACGCGCTGGGCGTGTCGCACAGCTTCAAGCAAGTGTTCGCCATGACCGCCGGCGGCGTGATGGGCACGCTGTGCCTGCTGGGCCTGTTGATGCTGCTGTCGCGCCGCCTGGGCAACGCCCGCCTGGCCGCCAACACCACCTGGCGCGACACCCTGGTGCTGGGCTGGCTGCTGGTGACCGTGCTGGCTGGTTTGTCCACCATCTTTGTCTCCGCCCAACACCTGGACGGCCACGAAATGGTGCTGCTGATGAGCTGGGCGCAGCATATCGTCACCCTGCGCGGCGACGCCGCCAGCTTCATCACCGACGCCTCACCAGTGTTCAAGCTGCACTTGTTTCTGGGCATGAGCCTGTTTGTGATCTTCCCGTTCACCCGCCTGGTGCACGTGTGGAGCGGCTTTGCCGCCGTGGGCTACCTGGGCCGCGCCTGGCAACTGGTGCGCCCACGCCGCTGAGCGCGGTGGCCCATCCTGCGTCTGCCCTGAGCAAACCTTCCTCCTGATCCGCCGCCCGCCCGTCTGGCAGACACGCGCAGGCGACGTTTCTCCCCCGGTGTTCCTTGTGGATGCCGGGGGTTTTTTATGGGGAAACTCGCTTGGCCTCAGTCTATTTTTTGGGCCTGACACATGGCCAGCGCGAACCGCAGCCGCTTGAGCCCACCCACCCCACGCGCTACACTGCACAGATGGTCCACCTCCACGATAGCGGTTATAAATACCTGTTTTCTCACGCCGAACTGGTGCAAGAGCTGCTGGAAACCTTCGCCCCGCCGGGCGTGTCCGAGCTGCTCGACTACACCACCTTGCGGCTGGAAAGCGGCAACTACGTCACCCCGGCGATGAAACCGCGTGCCGATGATCTTGTCTGGTCGGTTGAGTTGCAGGGGCGGCGGATTTATCTCTATCTGCTGCTGGAGTTCCAATCCACCCCAGACGACACCATGCCGATGCGCATGCTGCAATATGTCGCCGCGCTGTACGACCATCTATTGCGCAGCAAAGCGGTGGATATCGCCGACGGCCTGCCGCCAGTGCTGCCCATCGTGCTGTATAACGGTGATGCCCGCTGGCGGCAAAGCAGCGAGCTGTATTCGCTGATTCGTCCGCACCCGCCCGTGCTCAAACCGTTTCAGCCGCAGCTGAAATTCTGGCTGCTGGACGAAGGCGCCTTTCCCGCTGCCGAGCTGGAAGACATGCAGCGGGTGATGGCGGCGATTTTTTGTTTTGAACACACACCCGACACTGCTGCCGCCAAACGTGCGATTCGCAGCCTGGCGGATGCCATTGCGAAATCCCCGTTCAAGCAGCGCCTCGACCGGGTATTGGCGCACTGGGTAAAATACCGGCTGAAAAGCAGAATGCCTGGGCTGGCGACACCCGATGCCGAAGAATTGACGAAAGGGATGCACATGCTGGAAACCAATATCGACCGCTGGGAAGCCCAGGCGATTGCCAGGGGGATGCAGCGAGGCGAAGCTTTCTTGTTGCAACGCTTGCTCACCCGGCGTTTTGGCGAACTGTCCGCCTCCCAGCAGGCCAAACTTGCCGCAGCCACGCCTGCCCAGCTGGAAATCTGGGGCGACCGAGTGCTGGACGCGAGCTCGCTGGACGAGGTGTTTGGCGATACCCGTCACTAAGAGTGGCTAACAAAACCCAGCGCAGCGATCCTGGCTAGGCGCACGACCGCAGACAGTACAAGCAGTACAGCAAGGTCGGGCAACGACGCCAGGAGGGTTTTGTTCGCCGCTCTAACCTTGAATTGCCTGACCCTTGGGGCGGATAGCGGCAGCCCGGCCAACACGCCGCCAAGCCAGCCCCCCCAACCCGCTCGATCCCCTCTCCTACTCCCAAAGCACACCTCCCCCTCCGCCAACCGGCCAGCCTTGACCCAGGATAAGGCCGCTGCGCCACCCCGGTCTTACAGTCCCCGCTTGCTTCACCACAAGGAATGCAACCATGGAGCTGATCGCGCCCGCCGGCAATCTGGCGGCGTTAAAGGCGGCGGTGCTGGCGGGGGCGGATGCGGTGTATCTGGGCCTGAAAAACGCCACCAACGCCCGCAATTTTGCCGGGCTTAACTTCACCGAGGCCGACATTGCCCAGGGCGTGGCGTTTGCCCGCCAGCATGGCCGCCAGGTGCTGTTCGCCATCAATACCTTTGCCCAGCCTGGCCGCGCGCAGGAATGGCGGGCGGCGGTGGACGCCGCCTGTCGGCTGGGGGCGGATGCGCTGATTCTGGCCGACCCCGGCGTACTGGCCTACGCCCGCCAGCGCTACCCGCAGCAGCGCCTGCATTTGTCGGTGCAGGGCTCGGCCACCCACGCCGACGCCATCGAGCTGATGCGCGAGCAGTTTGGCATTCAGCGCGTGGTGCTGCCGCGCGTACTCACCGTGACCGACATCGCCCGCCTGATTGAAAAAACCACGGTAGAGGTCGAGGTGTTCGGCTTTGGCAGCCTGTGCGTGATGGCCGAGGGGCGGTGTTTGCTGTCCAGCTTTGCCACTGGCGATTCGCCCAACAATCGCGGCGTGTGCTCGCCAGCGCATGCGGTGCGCTGGCAGCCGCGCGACGGGCAGATGGAGGCGCGCTTGAATGGCCTATTGATCGACCGCTACGCCCCGGACGAACCGGCGGGCTACCCGACGCTGTGCAAGGGGCGCTTTATGGTGGAAGGCCGGCGCGACCATGCGCTAGAAGAGCCCACCAGCCTGAATGCGCTCAGCCTGCTGCCGCGTCTGGCGGCGATTGGCGTGCGCGCCATCAAGATCGAGGGCCGCCAACGCAGCCCGGCCTATGTGGCGCAAGTGGTGGCCACCCTGCGCGCCGCGCTGGACGCCGCCCAGGCTGCGCCAGCGCGCTATCAACCCCAGCCCGATTGGCAACACACGCTGGCCCGCCACGCCGAGGGCAGCCAGACCACGCAGGGAGCATTTGACCGACCATGGAAATGACCGCGCCGTTTCTCATCACCCTGGGCCCGCTGCTGTACTACTGGCCCCGGCACACCGTGCAGGCGTTTTACCGCGAGGTGGCCGCCAGCGCGGTGGACGTGGTGTATCTGGGCGAAACCGTGTGCCTGCGCCGCCATGTGATGCGCCCGGCCGACTGGCTGGACATCGCCGCCGAGCTGACCGCCGCCGGCAAGCAGGTGGTGCTGTCCACGCCAACGCTGGTGGAATCTGGCGCGGCGATTCAACTCACCCACAAGCTGGCCGCTCAGGACGACTGGCTGGTGGAAGCCGGCGACCTGGGCGCCATCCGCGCCCGTGGCGGCCGGCCCTTTGTAGCCGGCCCGCACCTGAACGCCTACCACGGCGACACCCTGCGCTGGCTGGCCAGCCTGGGCGCCTGCCGCTTTGTCGCCCCGCTGGAGCTCAATCGCCACGAACTGGCCGCCCTGCTGGCGGAAGCCCCGCCCGACCTGCCCTGCGAGGTGATGGTGTGGGGGCGCATGCCGCTGGCGTTTTCGGCGCGCTGCTTTACCGCCCGGCACTTTAACCTGAGCAAGGACGACTGCGCCTTTCGCTGCATCGAACACCCCGATGGCCTGGCCATGCGCACCCAGGAAGACGGCGAGTTTCTTACCCTGAACGGCGTGCAAACCCAATCCGGCGCAGCGCTGGATTTGCTCGATCAGGCCCAGGCGCTGGCGCAGTTGGGGGTGGCGGCGCTGCGGGTCAGCCCGCAATCGCAAGGCACGCTGCCAGCCATCGCCGCCCTGGCCGCCGCCCGCGCCGGCCAAGCCAGCCCCAGCGTGACGCCGCCAGCCGGCATTGGCCGCTGCAATGGCTATTGGTGGGGGGAGTCGGGCAATGCCTGGCGCGAATGCTGAGCGCCGCTCAGTGCGGCGTGCCGCCCACGCCCGCCAGCAAACAGCGGCCAACGAGATGTCACCGTGGGCGCACCGTGGCGCCTTGCCTGGGCCCCCGCCTGCGCGGGGGCGACGCGGTGGAGGGGCCAACACCCCAGTGGCGCACAACACAGAACAGATTGCGCCATCCGCTGCGCGTCACGCGCCACCCCATCATGTCCCACCCGCTGTGCTGCCAGCGGCATGCCGCAAAGTCTCCGCCGCCGCCCCATCATATTCATGTCAAGGAGTTCACCCGATGTCTGTCGCCACTTTCGGCGCCGTTGTGCCGCCGGCCTTGTTGTCTCCTCCTTTGTGCGCTGTGCTGGAGCTGGCGCGCTTGGGGCGTTGGCTGCAACCGCCGGCCGAGTTGGAGGGGCGCAGCGTGGCGCTGACGCTGACCGACCTGGGCCTGCGCCATGGCCTGTGTTGCCGGGATGGGCGCTTTCGGCCACATGGCGTGGCCGACGCCGAGCTGAGCCTGTCGGCCAGTCTGGCGGATGTGCTGCTTCTGCTAGCGGGCCAGGTGGACGCTGACACGCTGTTTTTTCAGCGCCGGCTGGCGATTGCCGGCGACACCGAGCTGGGCCTGGTGGTGAAAAACTGGCTGGATGCGCAAGAGCGCCCGGCCTGGCTGACCCGGCTGGCGGCGCGCTGGAGCCCGATGTGAACGCGCCGGCCACCCCAGCGGGCAAGCCCTTGGTGTACGCCTGTTCCGGCTGTTCGAATGTCGCCCAGTTGGCCAATCAATTGGCGGTGGCGCTGGACCGCAGCGGGGCGGCGCAGATGTCGTGCATCAGCGGGGTGGGCGGCGGGGTGGCGGCGCTGGTCAAGCTGGCGCAAAGCGGACGGCCGATTCTGGCCTTGGACGGCTGCCCGCTGGCCTGCTGTCAGGCCTGCCTGGCGCAGGCGGGGGTGCAGGCCGGCCAGCATGTGGTGCTCAGCGAATTGGCCATCCGCAAACGTCACGGCCGCGACTGCACGGCTGACGAGCAGCAGCAGGCTGCGCACGCCGTGCGCACGGCGCTGGCGCAGCTGACGGGCGGTGATTTGCCCGCAGTGGGCGCAGGGCTTGATGGCCATCAAGCAAACACAAAATGCTGAGTTTAACCAATCAATAAACACAACATGTAGTGTTATGATCCCACCCATCATCACTCTCTGGGGGGCCGCGCCATGCAATCGGTGCGCAAACGGGATGGCAGTCTTGCCGTGTTCAACCGCCGCAATATCGTGCGCGCCATCGCCGCCGCCGGCCGCGCCAGCGGCGAATTTGACTTGCCGCTGGCCGAGGCGCTGAGCGACCAGGTGCTGGCCCAACTGGCCGGGGAACGCTGCCCGGATGTGGAAACCATTCAGGATC
Organism: Rivihabitans pingtungensis; assembly: GCF_003201855.1. Lineage (GTDB taxonomy): Bacteria > Pseudomonadota > Gammaproteobacteria > Burkholderiales > Aquaspirillaceae > Rivihabitans > Rivihabitans pingtungensis. The sequence continues at coordinate 44,013 of NZ_QJKI01000018.1, forward strand.
GGGTGGAAGAAACCCTGGCGCAGGCCGGCCACTGGCGCACCGCGCGGGCCTATGTGGTGTACCGCGAACAACACGCCCGCCTGCGCGACGCCGCGCGCAACTGGGTGGACGTGGGCCAGTGCATGGACGAATACCTGGAACAACGCGACTGGCGGGTGAACGCCAACGCCAATCAGGGCTATAGCCTGGGCGGGCTGATCCTCAATGTGGCCGGCAAGGTCACCGCCAATTACTGGCTGGAGCATGTCTACCCGCGCGAAGCGGCCAATGCCCACCGCGCCGGCGATATTCATATCCATGACCTGGACATGCTGTCCGGCTACTGCGCCGGCTGGTCGCTGCGCCAATTGCTGACCGAGGGCTTTAACGGCGTGCCGGGCAAAGTGGAAGCCACCCCGCCACGGCATATGTCCGCCGCGATTGGCCAGATCGTCAATTTTTTGGGCGCGCTGCAAAACGAATGGGCCGGCGCGCAGGCGTTCAGCTCGTTTGACACCTATATGGCGCCGTTTGTCCGCCTGGACGCCATGAGCTATGCCGAAGTGCGGCAAAGCATGCAAGAGCTGATCTACAACCTCAACGTGCCCAGCCGCTGGGGCACGCAAACCCCGTTCACCAACCTCACCTTCGACTGGCGCTGCCCGGCCGACCTGGCCGAGCAAATCCCCTATATCGGCGGCGAGGAATGCCCGTTCAGCTACGGCGAGCTGCAAGCAGAAATGGACATGATCAACCGCGCCTATATCGAAGTGATGATGGCCGGCGACGCACGCGGCCGGGTGTTCACCTTTCCCATCCCCACCTACAACATCACCCGGGATTTTCCCTGGGATCACCCCAACGCTGAGCGGCTGTTTGCCATGACCGCCAAATACGGCCTGCCCTACTTCCAGAACTTCGTGAACTCCGACCTGGAACCGCATATGGTGCGCTCGATGTGCTGCCGCTTGCAGCTGGACCTGCGCGAACTGCTCAAGCGCGGCAACGGCCTGTTTGGCAGCGCCGAGCAAACCGGCTCGATTGGCGTGGTGACGGTCAACTGCGCGCGGCTGGGCTACTTATACGCCGGCGACGAAGCCGCCCTGCTGGCGCGGCTGGACACCCTGCTGGCGCACGGCCGCGACGTGCTGGAGGTCAAGCGCAAAGTGGTGCAGCGCTATATGGACCAAGGGTTCTACCCATACAGCAAGCGCTACCTGGGCACACTGCGCAACCACTTCAGCACCCTGGGGGTGAACGGCATCAACGAGATGATCCGCAACTTCAGCCAGGACCGCGACGACATCACCACCGCCGCCGGCCACGCCATGGCCGAACGCCTGCTCGACCACGTGCGCGCCCGCATCGCCGACTTCCAGACCGACACAGGCCACCTGTACAACCTGGAAGCCACCCCAGCCGAAGGCACGACTTACCGCTTTGCCCGCGAAGACCGCAAACGCTGGCCCGACATCCGCCAAGCCGGCAGCGCCACCCAGCCGTATTACACCAACAGCAGCCAACTCCCCGCCGGCTTCACCGACGACCCCTTCGACGCGCTCAGCCGCCAGGAAACCCTGCAAAGCAAATACACCGGCGGCACCGTGCTGCATCTGTATATGCACGAAGCCATCACCTCGGCGCAGGCATGCAAAACCCTGGTGCAACGAGCGCTGACCCGCTTTCGCCTGCCCTACCTGACCATCACCCCCACCTTCTCCATCTGCCCACACCACGGCTATCTATCCGGCCGCCACGAATACTGCCCACAGTGCGACGCAGCGCTGCTGGCGCAAGAACATGCGCAGGAAACGGCGTGATGGTTTCAAGTGGAGATCCAACACACAGTGGTCAACCAGACTTGACCGTCAGCACGCCATGGCCCCTGGCCTGGGCCCCCGCCTGCGCGGGGGCGACGTGGCAGCGGGGCAAACACCAGCGAGGCGCACAACGAGCCACCGATTGCGCTATCTACTGCCCATTGCCTGACCCCGTCACCAGATGAATTCAACACACCGCCCGTTGCGCTTAGCCCGCCGTTTCCCCCGTGTGGCGCGCCGAGCATCGCAGCCGGCCAGGGGGCCGTCCGCCACGGCTAAGCGGCGGCGCAGCCGACGCGCCATTCCGTGGCGGCCCTGGCCGGCGAGAAGCACAGGGCACCCGGCCCGCAGGGACGGGCGCGGCACCCGGGTCGCCTTTCTTTTCCCCCTTTTCTTTGGCGAGACAAAGAAAAGGGGTCGGGTGCGGGGCGAAGCCCTGCCCCCAATCAACCCCGCGCGACAGCGCGGCTCAACTCACCCACTCACACAAAGGACAACCACCATGCCCACCCCACACACCACCCCGACCACCCCAAGCAACCCCATCCCCCTCACCCCACACGACCCCCGCCGCACCCGCTGCGAAATCTGGACCCGCGTCATGGGCTACCACCGCCCGGTCAGCTCATTCAACACCGGCAAACAAGGCGAATTCCATGAACGGCGCTTCTTCCGTGAACCCCAGCGCCACGACTGAACCCGCCATCGGCGGCCTGACGCCCTTCTCCAGCGTCGATTGGCCCGGCCAGCTTGCCGCCGTGGTGTTTATCGCCGGCTGCCCATGGCGCTGCGGCTACTGCCACAACCCCCAACTGCAACCCCGCCAGCGCACGCTGGACTGGCCGGCCATCCTGCACTGGCTGGACAGCCGACGCGGCCTGTTGGACGGCGTGGTGTTCTCCGGCGGCGAGCCGCTGAGCGAGCCAGCGCTGGCCGACATGGCCCGCGCCGTGCAAGCGCGCGGCTTTGCCGTCGGCCTGCACAGCGCCGGCATCTACCCGCAGCGGCTGGCGCAACTGCTGCCCTGGCTGGACTGGCTGGCGCTGGACATCAAAACCGACCAGGCCGGCTACGACGCGCTGACCGGCCGCGCGCGCAGCGCCTGGCCGGTGCAAGTGTGCCTGGAAATGGCGCTGGAAGCCGGCTGCGCGCTGGAATGCCGCACCACCTGGAGCCCACAGCGGCTCAGCGAAGCGCGGCTGCTGGCGCTGGCGCAAACGCTGGCGGCGCGCGGCGTGCGCCACTACGCCGTGCAGGATGAACGGTCAGCGCCGGGCCAGCCGGCGCAAGGGACGCTCAGCGAGGCGGCGCAGGCGCAGCTGGCCCGTTGCTTTGCCAGTTTCAGTTACCGGCGCAGCTGAGCGCGGCGAACACAAGCCTGCTGGCCCTGTGCCGCACTACCCGCACTGATCGCTGCACGGGGTGTTGTCAGCGGCGCTCAGCGCAACGGCGGCCATCAGTTCATCGTGCACCGCCAGCACCGGGCCAATCACCAGCAAGGCCGGGGTGTGCGCGTCGTGCTCGGCCACCGCCGCGCCCAGTTGGTCCAGCCGGGTGCGGATCACCCGCTGGCGCGGCGTGGTGGCGGCTTCGATCACCGCCGCCGGGGTGTCCGCCGCGCGGCCGTGCTGCATCAAGGCCTGGGCAATCGCCCCGGCCTGACGCACGCCCATATACACCACCACGGTGGCGCCGGGGTGGGTGTGCGCAGTCCAGGCCAGCTCGCTGGCGTCGTCGCGGCGATGGCCGGTGACCAAGGTGCAGCCCTGGGCGTGGTCGCGGTGGGTGAGCGGCAGGTGCGCCATCGCCGCCGCGCCCAGCGCCGCGCTGACGCCGGGGGTGACTTCATAGCGCAGCCCGGCCGCCGCCAGCGCCTGCATTTCTTCGCCGCCGCGCCCAAACAGCAACGGGTCGCCGCCCTTGAGCCGCACCACACGCCGGCCGGCGCGCGCCTCGTCGATCAATAACTGTTCAATCTGCCGCTGGCCCACGCTGTGCGCGCCAGCGCGCTTGCCCACGCAGTACAGCCGCGCCTGCGCCGCCAGGGCGAGGATGGCCGGGTTGATCAAGTGGTCGTACAGCACCACCTCAGCCGCGCGCAGACGGGCGCGGGCGCGCAGGGTGAGCAAGCCGGCGTCGCCCGGCCCGGCCCCCACCAGCGCCACCTGCACGCCCGTTGGCCAGGCTTCGTCGTCAATCAGGGCGCCGCCGGCCAGCGGCGGCAAAGGACAGGGGGCATTCATCGTTGTTTCTCCACAACACGAGCATGCCGCCAGTGTAGGAATTTCCCGGTCGGGAAATCGTTGATTCGAATCAATGCTATCCAGATGGCCAAATCCGTACAGTCCATGCTGAAACCGGCGCCATGCCGGAGCGGACTATAGGAGGGTCGTGATGAGCGCCAGTTTTACCAAATCCACCGCGCGCAATATTTTTTATGGCGGCGCGGTCTTTTTCTTTTTACTGTTTTTAGCGCTGACCGTGGACACCGTGCAAACCCTGCCCAAGCGCGATAACCGCGCCAATCTCACCGAGCAGGTGGCGCGCGGCAAAAAGCTGTGGGAAGTGAATAACTGCATCGGCTGCCACACCTTGCTGGGCGAGGGCGCGTATTTTGCGCCGGAGCTGGGCAATGTCTATCAACGGCGCGGCCCGGAGTTCATCAAAGCCTGGATCAAGGCCCAGCCTACCGGCGCGCCCGGCCGCCGGCAAATGCCCAATTTTCACTTGAACGACGCCGAGCTGGATGACCTGGTGGCCTTCCTGAAATACGCCTCGGAAATCGACACCAATAAATGGCCGCCCAATATCGAAGGCTGATTTCGTTCTATTGCCATTAGCATCCCAGGAGAATTCGATGTCCACTTCCGCCAAGGCTGCGCCACGCCCCGCAGGGGGGCCAACGCCAGCCAATATGCACATCCGTTTTGCTTCACAAACGGTGGCCAAGCCGTATTTTGTTGCCGCCATCGGCCTGTTTGTCGGTCAGGTGATTTTTGGCCTGATCATGGGCCTGCAATATGTGATCGGTGATTTTCTGTTTCCGGAAATCCCGTTCAACGTCGCCCGCATGGTGCACACCAATCTGCTGATTGTCTGGCTGCTGTTCGGCTTTATGGGCGCCGGCTACTATCTGATCCCGGAGGAATCCGAGCGCGAGCTGCACAGCCCGCTGTTGGCCAAGATCACCTTCTGGGTGTTTTTGGTGGCCGGGGCGCTGACCATTGTCGGTTATCTGGCGGTGCCTTACGCCACGCTGGCCAAAATCACCGGCAATGATTTATTACCCACCATGGGCCGCGAGTTTCTCGAACAGCCCACCATCACCAAGATCGGCATCGTGCTGGTGGCGCTGTCGTTCTTGTTCAACCTGAGCATGACCGTGCTCAAGGGCCGCAAGACCAGCATCAGCCTGGTGATGATGCTGGGCCTGTGGGGGCTGGCGATTTTCTTTTTGTTCTCGTTCTATAACCCGCATAACCTGGTGCTGGACAAGTATTTCTGGTGGTGGGTGGTTCACCTGTGGGTGGAAGGCGTGTGGGAACTGATCATGGGCGCCATGCTGGCCTTCGTGCTGGTAAAAGTGACCGGCGTGGACCGTGAAATCATCGAAAAATGGCTGTATGTGATCATCGCCATGACGCTGATCACCGGCATCATCGGCACCGGCCACCATTACTTCTGGATTGGCACGCCGGGCTACTGGCAGGTGTGGGGCTCGGTGTTCTCCGCGCTGGAGCCGATTCCGTTCTTCATGATGACCTTGTTCGCCTTCAATATGGTCAACAAACGCCGCCGCGAGCACCCGAACAAAGCCGCCGTGCTGTGGGCGCTGGGCACTGGCGTGATGGCCTTCCTGGGCGCGGGCGTGTGGGGCTTTTTGCACACCCTGGCCCCGGTGAACTACCTGACCCACGGCACGCAAATCACCGCCAGCCACGGTCATATGGCCTTCTACGGCGCTTACGCCATGGTGGTGATGACCATGATCTCGTACACCATGCCGCTGATGCGCGGACGCGAAGCCAATAGCAATGGCGCGCAAGTGGTGGAAATGTGGGCGTTCTGGCTGATGACCATCGCCATGGTGTTCATCACCCTGTTCCTGACCGGCGCCGGCATTCTGCAAGTTTGGATGCAGCGCATGGGCGAGCAACCGCTGGGCTTTATGGCCACGCAGGACAAAATCGCCTTCTTCTACTGGCTGCGCGAAGCCGCCGGGGTGGTGTTCTTTGCTGGCCTGCTGCTGTACATCGTCAGCTTCTTTGTCGGCAAGCGGGAAGCGGCGCGCGGGTAAGCCGGGCGGCGGGGAGGTTAACCCCACGGTTGGCCGCTGTTCCCCCAGCGCCCATCCAGGCCACTCACCCCCGCCAACACCCAAGCTCCCCCATACTCAGATCCAACCCTTTGGCGCCCTACCCCGGGCGCTTTTTTTCTGGAGGCGCGCATGCCGCGTTCACGTCATGTGCCGGGCGACTTGGCCATGTGGTTGTTCATCCTGGCCGAGCTGGCGGTGTTTGCCCTGTTTTTTGCCCTGTATGGCGTTCACCGCGCCCGACAACCAGCACTGTTCGCCCAGGGCCAGGCCAGTTTGCGGCTGGGCAGCGCCTTGGTGAACACCCTGCTGCTGATTGCCGGCAGCGCGGCGGTGGCCGCCAGTGTGCGGGCGTTTGCCGCCAACCAGCTCGCCCGTGGCGCGCATCTGCTGGGCTGGACCTGGCTGAGCGGTGCGGTGTTTTTGCTGCTGAAGGGGGAAGAATTCGCCCATTTGTTTGCCGCCGGGGTGAGTTTATCCAGCGATGATTTCTGGATGTTTTACCTATCGCTGACAGTGTTTCACTTTTTGCATGTGGTGCTGGGCATGGTGATTATTGTCGCCGTCTGGCTGCGCGCCCGGCGCGGCGCGTATGGCGCGGCGAATCATGTCGGGGTGGAAACCGCCGCGGCGTACTGGCATATGGTGGATTTGGTGTGGGTGGTGTTGTTTGCCTTGGTATACGTAGCGCGTTAAGAAGCACCAATAGCGCGTCAGCCCCAATCAGGCGACAATGCGCGCCAATTCCCCCACCGGATTGAACTACCATGACCGTCTGCATTTACCACAACCCCCGTTGTTCCAAATCCCGCGATACGCTGGCGCTGTTGCACGCCCAGGGGCTGACGCCCACGGTGGTTGCCTATCTGGACACCCCGCCGGACGCCGCCACCTTGCGCGAGGTGCTGGCCAAACTGGGGCTGAGCGATGCCCGCGCGCTGATGCGCAAGGGCGAGGCGGAATACACCGATTTGAATCTGGCCGCCCCCAGCCTGAGCCAGGAGGCGCTGATTGCCGCGATGGTGGCGCACCCGCGCTTGATCGAGCGGCCGATTGTGGTCAACGGCAACAAGGCAGCGATTGGCCGTCCGCCTGAGCAAGTGTTGGCGATTCTGTAAAACACCCCAGGCCGGTTTTCTGCCAGAATTCTGTTTTTACCCACCCTGACACGCGGATTCACCATGAGCTACAAAGTCTTTGTCGACGGCCAGGAAGGCACCACCGGGCTGCAAATCAACGAATACCTCGCCAAGCGCGACGACATCACCCTGCTCAAGATCGACTCTGACAAGCGCAAGGACCTGGCCGAGCGCCAGCGCCTGATCAATGAATCCGACGTCACCTTTTTGTGCCTGCCGGATGCGGCGGCCAAAGAGTCGGTGAGCCTGGTGAACAACCCCAACACCTGCGTGATCGACGCCTCCACCGCTCACCGGGTGAACCCGGACTGGGTGTTTGGTCTGCCGGAGCTGGCCGCTGACCAGCGCGACAAGATTCGCGCCAGCAAGCGCATCGCCAACCCCGGCTGCCACGCCAGCGCCTTTATCCTGGCGCTGCGCCCGCTGGTGGCCGCCGGCCTGTTGCCGGCCGACAGCCAGATTGCCGCCAATTCCATCACCGGCTATTCCGGCGGCGGCAAGTCGATGATTGCCGAATACGAAAGCCCGGAGCGCATTCTGGCCCCGCGCGCCTACGCGCTGGGCCTGGCGCACAAGCATCTGCCGGAAATGCAGGCCTACACCGGGCTGAGCGTGGCGCCGATCTTCCAGCCAATTGTCGGCCCGTTCTACAAAGGCCTGGCGGTGACCTGCTATCTGCACCCGCAGCAATTCAGCCGCGCCGCCACCCCGCAACAGGTGCGCGAGCTGCTGGCCGATTACTATCAGGGCGAGCGCTTTATCCGCGTGCTGCCGTTTGACCTGAACGCCACCACCGACGGCGGTTTTTACAATGTCGAGGCCAATAACGGCAGCAACCATGTGGACATCGCCGTGTACGGCACCGAAGAGCGCATGCTGCTGATTGCCCGCCTGGACAATCTGGGCAAGGGCGCCTCGGGCGCGGCGGTGCAGTCGATGAATGTGCACCTGGGCGTGGAAGAAAGCCTGGGCTTGGTGTAAGCGCCGCTCACCCAACCCTCCTGGCGTCGTTGCCCAACCTTGGCGTACCTTGTACGGTCTGTGGCCGCACGCCAGGCCAGGATGGCAGCGCTCAGTTTGGCTGGCCACGCCACGCAGACGCGGGGGCAAAAATACCGCCCCCGACCGTCAGCTTGGCTGGCGCATCACCCGCCGTGGCGGGTTTATTTTTTGTCGTCGCCGCCGCCGAACAACTGCAACATCCGGCGCAGACTCTCAATCTGGCCGTTCAGCAGCAGCTTCCAGCCATCGCCATCACGGCGGGTGCTGATCACCGTCAAGGTGCTTTGTTCCATGCCCAGCGCACGCGAGTTCACCCGCGCCAGCACATGGGCCTGGTCTTTTTCTGGCACCGAACCCAATATCTGACTGCTGTCCACCTCACTCATTGCCAGCCGTACGGCCAACACCTTGCCAACCAGCTTGGCGGCCGGCATGGCGCGAGCCTCGGCCATGGTGGCTTTGGGGCCCACAAACATGGCCATGGCTTTGTGCGGGGGTTTGCTCCGGCTTTCCTGCTCCAGTATCGACAGCAACACCTGCTGCATGCCGTTCAATTCGTCTGGATGCAGGCTGGCAGCCATGGTTTCGGTGTCTTTACGCTGCAAGGCGGCCAGGTATTCGCTGGCGGCTTGTTCCGGGGTGGCCGCCGCCAGGGCGGCGGCGCTGAGGGAGAGGGTGCAAAGCGTGAGGGCAAGACGGGACAGACAGGCGCGCATGGGCAGCTCCAGGGTAGGACAACACGGGGAAGCCCGCACCATAGCATGCCCCTCACGGCCAGGACATTGGCAAAAATACGCTCCCCCCCTCAGATGGCGCCACCCCGTGCGTCAGGCCCGGATGGCATCAGGATGCAGCAGCCAAGGCCGACGCTGGCAGCGCAGCGGCGTGTTTTTTCATCAGCGCGTAGTAGCACAGCGCGCCGACGCCGCAGCCGATAAACCAGTTGAAATCGGCCACGCCCTTGGCGCCGGACAGGGTAATGACAATGCCCAGCAGCACGGCGGGAATCAGCGCATACAGCGCGCGGCGGTTCACCCCACCCTGATACCAGTAAGCGCCTTCGGGGTGTTCGCTATACAGGTCTTCCACCACGATGTGCTGCTTGCGCACCAGATAAAAATCCACCAGCAGGATGCCAAACAGCGGGCCGATAAAGGCGGCCAGCATGTCCAGGGTGTAGTGAATCACCTCGGGCGAGTTGAACAGATTCCACGGGGTGATGAAGATCGACGCCACCGCAGCAATAAAGCCCCCGGCGCGAAAGCTGATGTGCTTGGGCGCGACATTGGAAAAATCAAACGCCGGCGAGACAAAATTGGCGACGATATTGATGCCGATGGTGGCGGTGACAAAGGTAAACGCGCCCAGCACGGCGGCCAGGGTGTTGTCGATGCGGCTGACCGTGTCGATCGGGTCGGTGATCATCTGGCCAAACACCGGCAGCGTGCCGGACGTCGTCACCACAGTCACCACCGAAAACGCCAGAAAATTCACCGGCAAGCCCCAGAAATTGCCGCGCTTGACCTCGGCAAAGCTGCGGCCGTAGCGAGAAAAATCGCCAAAATTCAGCATCGGCCCGGAAAAATACGACACCACCAGCGCCACGGCGGTGAGCATCATGCCGGCGGCAGCCCAGCCGCTGTACTTCACCTCGCCCAGATTCAGGCTGATATTGGCCGGGCCGGCTTTCCAGACAATCCAGCCGGCCAGCAAAAACATCACCGCGTACACCGCCGGGCCCGCCCAGTCGATGAATTTCTTGATCGACTCCATGCCGTGCCAGAACACCACCGCCTGCAACAGCCACATGATCATGAAACCCATCCAGCCCAGGTAAGACAACCCAAGCAGATGGCTGTGCGCCAGCTCGCCCAAACCAGGAAAAAACCGCAGCAGCAAGATATTCAGCGCCGAGGACGCCAAAAAGGTCTGGATGCCATACCAGGCCACGGCAATCAGGCCGCGAATAATGGCCGGCACATTGGCGCCAAACACGCCAAACGCCATGCGGCACGCCACTGGGTAGGGCACGCCCGCCTGCTGGCTGGGCTTGGCCACCCAATTGCACATCACATTGACAATGCAGATGCCAACAATCAGCGACACCAGCACCTGCCAGCTGGACAAGCCCAGGGCAAACAGGCTGCCGGCAAATACATAGCCGCCCACGCTGTGCACATCGGACATCCAGAAGGCAAAGATGTTGTACCAAGTCCAGTTTTGCTCTTGCAGCGGAGCAAGGTCTTCATTGTGCAGCCGCTCGCTGGGAGCGCGGGTCAAAACAGAGGGCATGGAAGGCTCCTTGGGGTTCAAAACACAAGTCGGCGCGCCAGTTTGTATACAATTTACCACCCAGTGCGCGCCGCCATATGGCATTCAGGCGGGCAAACCCAAGCAATCCATGTGCCTGATCCAGTTTATCTCCTGGTGAAATAAGGCGTTTTCGTGGCTAAACCCTTGTCTGGCCACGCAAGCCATGCTTTAAATCGAATACACAGCATTGCTATTTTGTATACAAAACATACTTTTCATGTGTGCAACAATGTGCCACCATAGTGCACATCTCGCAGTGCACGCACTGTAAACCAGCCGGATGGCCCACCCCATGAGCGCACAGAAACCCGACCTCCCCACCGCCGACAGCGACGGCGGACGCGACGAAGCCATGTATCGCGGCCTGCACGCCGCCATTTACGAACTGCGCCTGCCGCCAGGCACCCGCCTGCCGGAAGACGTGCTCTCCAACACCTATGGCGTCAGCCGCACCCTGGTGCGTAAAGTGCTGCAACGCATGGCCATGGAAGGCCTGGTGGAAATCCGCCGCAATCGCGGCGCACAAGTGGCCGAACCCAGCGCCGACGAAGCCCGCGAAGTCTTCGCCACCCGCCGCATGCTGGAATGCGGCGCCCTGGCCGAACTGCCGCTGCCCGTGCCCACCGCTGAATTACAAGCGCTGCGCGAACTGGTGCGCCAGGAAGACGACGCCCAACTCAACGGCGACCGCGTCGCCGCCATCCGCCTCTCCGGCGACTTCCACATCCGCCTGGCCGCCCTGGGCGGCAACGCCACCCTGACCAAACTGGTGCGCGAACTGGTGGCGCGCAGCTCGCTGATCCTCGCCACCCACGGCTCACCCATCTCCGTCACCTGCCGCCACTCCGAACACGAACAAATCATCGACCTGCTGGCGCGCGGCGAACGCCAGGCCGGCGTGGCATGGATGGCCGAACACTTTGAACACATCACCCGTGGCCTGCGCTGGCGCGAACAACCGCTCGACCTGTTCTCCGTGCTCAAGGGCGGCGACACCCCGACCTGAGGCGGGCTGAAATCAGATAGGGGTGGATGGGGTTTGGCATGGCCACACTTTATGACAATCAATTTTTCAAGGCAGTTGAATTAGCCGTTTTGAATCCATCCACACCTGAAAAACCTGATTATTATCTTGCATGTAAGACAAACCATCCCAATACCGACCACCATGCCCGCTCACCACACCGCCCTGTGCACACCACCGCTTTACCCCCCCATAAAGCCCGCTGAGCATCGCAGAAAACCGGGGGGCAGTCCGGCCCGGCTAAGCGGCGGCGCAGCCGACGCGCCATTCCGGGCCGGCCCCGGTTTTCGAGAAGCGCAAGGGACCACCGACGCCGCAGGCGGCGGACGGGCGGGCGTCCTGGGGTCGCCTTTCTTTGCCTACTTTCTTTGGCGAAGCAAAGAAAGTAGGTCGGCCGCGGGACGAACTCCCGCTTTAAATCCGGCCCGCGCGCAGCGCGGCACACTAAAAACCCCGCGCTAAGCACCACCAAATCCACCTACCCCCGGACCCCACCATGCACATCCGCCTGATCAACCCCAACACCTCGGCCGCCATGACCGCCAGCATCGGCGCCGCCGCCCAACGCATCGCCGCGCCAACCACCCGCCTCACCGCCGTCAACCCCGCCGACGGCCCCGAATCCATCGAAAGCCACTTCGACGACGCCATCGCCGCCGTCGGCGTCTGCGAAGAAATCCTGCGCGGCGAACGCGACGGCGTAGACGCCTACATCATCGCCTGCTTTGGCGACCCCGGCCTGAACGCCGCCCGCGAACTCACCCGCGCCCCCGTCATCGGCATCGCCCAAGCCGCCTTCCACATGGCCAGCCTGGTCAGCACCCGCTTTTCCGTGGTCACCACCCTGCGCCGCACCGTGATCCTGGCCGAACATTTGCTCAGCCAATACGGCTGCGCCACGCTGTGCGCCAGCGTGCGCGCCACCGACATCCCGGTGCTGGAACTCGAACACAACCCCAGCGCCTGCGCCGCCCAACTGATCGACCAAGCCCAACACGCCCGCGACCACGACGGCGCCGGCGCCATCGTGCTGGGCTGTGGCGGCATGGCCAGCTTTGCCGCCGACATGCAAGCCGCGCTGGGCATCCCGGTGATCGACGGCGTCAGCGCGGCAGTCAAACTGGCCGAAGCCGCCGTCGGCCTCGGCCTGCACACCAGCAAGCACGGCGACCTGGCCACGCCGCTGCCCAAATCATTCACCGGCCGTTTTGCGCATTTTTCCCGGAGCGCCTGACCATGACCCCACTGTCTGCTGACTACCCCCGCGACCTGCGCGGCTACGGCCGCACCCCGCCACACGCCCAATGGCCGGGCCAGGCGCGCATTGCCGTGCAATTTGTGCTCAATTACGAAGAAGGCGGCGAAAACTGCGTGCTGCACGGCGACGCCGGCAGCGAGCAATTCCTGTCGGAAATGTTCAACCCCGCCAGCTACCCCGAGCGGCATTTGTCGATGGAATCCATCTACGAATACGGCTCGCGCGCCGGGGTATGGCGCATCCTGCGCGAATTCGAACGCCGTGGTTGGCCGCTGACCGTGTTTGCCGTCGGCATGGCCATGCAGCGCCACCCCGAGCTGGCCGCCGCCTGCGTGGAGCTGGGCCATGAAATCGCCTGCCACGGCTGGCGCTGGATTCACTACCAGCACATGGACGAAGCCACTGAGCGCGAACACATGCGCCTGGCGCTGGACACCCTCACCGCGCTCACCGGCCAGCGCCCGCTGGGCTGGTACACCGGCCGCGACAGCCCCAACACCCGCCGGCTGGTGGTGGACGACGGCGGCCTGCTGTACGACTCGGACTACTACGGCGACGACCTGCCGTTCTGGACCGAAGTCACCCGCAGCGACGGCGTGACCGCGCCGCACCTGGTGGTGCCCTACACCCTGGACGTCAACGACATGCGCTTTGCCCTGCCGCAGGGCTTTAGCCACGGCGAGCCGTTTTATCAATACCTGAAAGACAGCTTTGACGTGCTGTACGCCGAAGGCGACGAAGCGCCAAAAATGCTGTCGGTAGGCATGCACTGCCGCCTGCTCGGCCGCCCCGGCCGCTTTGCCGCGCTGCGCCGCTTTATGGATTACATCGCCAGCCACGAGCGGGTGTGGGTGTGCCGCCGGGTGGACATTGCCCGCCATTGGTGTGAGGTGCATCCGTATGCGCCGGCCGCGCGCTGAGCGCCGCTAAGCACGCACCACGGCGTGGGGCGGCGTCGTCGCGCAACAACCGGCGGTTAACGAGATTGCACCGACGGCACGCCGTGGATGTTTGCCTGGGCCCCCGCCTGCGCGGGGGCGACGCGGTGGTGAGTAAAACACCCGGTGTGGCGCGCAGCGATGGTGTGTGTGGATGGCGCGATCAGTCGGCTACTTGCAGCATCCATGCATCCGTGAACAACACCCACCACTCGACGCGCCCCACCGAGTCATTCCCGCGCAGGCGGGAATCCAGACCTTGCCACGACGAGCTGCCGTGACCTTAGGGTGCGGAGCTACATTGAATAACCCGCCCGACACGGGCGCTTAAACTAAATTACTGAATAAAGGAACACGCCATGAGTCATCCTGTTTCTGCCGCCGTGCGGGTGGCCGCCGCGGTGGACTTGCCCGACTGGGCGCGTCGGGCGGTGAACCTGGCCGATGCCCGGCTGGGCGCGCGCGCCTTGGGCGCCAGCGACGAATTTTTTGCCCCGCTGGCGCGCATGCTCAACCCGGAGCCGGCGGTGTTTGTGCCCGGCCAGTACGACGCCCACGGTAAGTGGATGGACGGCTGGGAAACCCGCCGCCGACGCGGGCCGGGCCACGACTGGAGCATCATCGGTCTGGCGCGGCGCGGCCGGGTGTTTGGCTTTGACGTGGACACCAGCCACTTCACCGGCAATTACGCGCCGGCCATCGCCATCGAAGCCACCGACTGCCCCAGCGACGACCCCGAGGTGCTGGCGCGCGCCAGCTGGACGCCGCTGCTGACCTCCACCAGCCTGCGCGGCGACAGCCACCATCTGCTGGCGGTGGCGGACGACGGGGTGTGGAGCCATCTGCGCGTGCACATCTACCCGGACGGCGGCGTGGCCCGGCTGCGCGTGTACGGCCGCCCGGCGGAAATCACTGCCGGCCCGGACGGGCTGACCGACCTGGCCGCGCAGATCAACGGCGGCCGCGCGCTGGCCTGGAACGACGCCCACTTTGGCCAGGCGGCCAATCTGCTGGCGCCGGGGCGTGGGGTGAATATGGGCGACGGCTGGGAAACCCGCCGCCGACGCGAGCCGGGGCACGACTGGTGCATTATCGAGCTGGGCGCGCCGGGGGTGATTGAGCGCATCGAGGTGGACACCGCCCACTTCAAGGGCAATTACCCGGACCGTTTTTCCATGCAGGCGGCGCGGGTGGACGGCGGCACCGAGCAATCGGTGATTACCCAAAGCATGTTCTGGCCGACGCTGATTGGTGAAACGCCGCTGTCGATGGACGCCGAGCATGTGTTCAGCGCGGGCATTGCCGCGCTGGGCGTCGTCAGCCATGTGCGCTTTAACATCCACCCGGATGGCGGCGTGTCGCGGCTGCGGTTGTGGGGGCGGCCGGCATGATCACCCTCACCGCCAGCACGCTGAGCGCCGATGCGTTTGCCCCGTTTGGCCAAGTGCTGTCCGCCGCCAGCGCGGCGCGGCAGTTCACCATCAATGGCGGCAACACCGAACGTTTTCATGATCTGGCCGAGCTGTCGGCCGGCGCGGACGGCCGGCTGATTGTCAGCCTGTTTCGCGGCCAGCCGCGCGCGCTGCCGTTTGCGGTGAGCATGCTGGAGCGCCACCCGCTGGGCAGCCAGGCTTTCTTGCCGCTGGGCGAACGGCCGTATCTGGTGGTGGTGGCCCCACCCGGCGCGCCGCCCAGCCCGGCAAGTGTGCGCGCCTTTCTCGCCGCCCCCGGCCAGGGGGTGAACTATGCGCCGGGAGTGTGGCATCACCCGCTGCTGGCGCTGGACGCAGTCAGCGACTTTTGGGTGATCGACCGCGCCGGCCCCGGCGACAACTGCGAAGAAATCACCCTGGCCGAGCCGGTGTGGGTGCAGCGGCCCTGACGTAACCCTCCCTGGCCCGGCCTGCGCCGGGCGGGGACTCAGCGCCGCTCACCGCGTCATTGCACAGCCTTGCCGTATTGCTTGCACTGTCTGCATCCATCTCTGCGCGCCTGGCCAGGCGCACGACCGCAGACAGTACAAGGCGTACGGCAAGGTCGGGCAACCACGCCAGGCGGGTTTTGTTCGCCGCGCTTATCCGCCATCAAGGCCAGCCCCACCCCCACTGCGGCATCATCCGCACATGCTTTCTTCTCATTCTCCCGCGTCCACGCCGCGCCCGGTGTGGCCGGTCTGGCTCTACCTGAGCGCGTTGACCCTGGCGCTGGCCGCCCTGGCCGAGTGGCGCAGCCATGCCGCGCTGGCGGCGCTGGCGTTGGGCGGCGCCTGGCTCAAGGGCGTGGTCATCATCGAATCTTTCATGGCCCTGCGCGATGCGCCGATGTGGCTGCGCGCGGCGGTGCATGGCTGGCTGGCGCTGTTGTGCGGCGGGCTGTGCGCCAGTTTTCTGTATGGAGGCTGAACATGGCCGCAACTGATATCCCGTTTTATCAACCGGCCGGCGACGAGTGCGAGGTGTTCGCCCACGCCTGGCGTCAGCAGCTGCCGGTGTTGATCAAAGGCCCCACCGGCTGCGGCAAAACCCGCTTTGTCGCCCATATGGCCGCGCAGCTGGGGCTGCCACTGTTTACCGTGTCTTGCCATGATGATTTGTCCGCTGCCGATCTGGTGGGCCGCCACCTGATTGCCGGCGGCGACACCCGCTGGTGCGATGGCCCGCTCACCCAGGCGGTGCGCGCTGGCGGGCTGTGTTATCTGGATGAAGTGGTCGAGGCGCGCAAGGACACCACGGTGGTGCTGCACCCGCTGACCGACGACCGGCGCATGCTGCCCATCGAGCGCACTGGCGAGGTGCTGCAAGCGCCGCCGGGCTTTATGCTGGTGGTGTCGTACAACCCCGGTTATCAGCATGTGCTGAAAACCCTGAAACCCTCCACCCGCCAGCGTTTTGTGGCGCTGAGTTTTGATTTTCCGCGCCCGGAAGTCGAATGCGAGGTGGTGCGCCACGAAGGCGGCGTGGACGCCGAGCTGGCCTGGCGGCTGGTGCGGCTGGGCGGGCAATTGCGCCAGCTGGGCGGCCACGATCTGGACGAAGGCGCCAGCACCCGGCTGCTGGTGTACGCCGCCCGGCTGATGGCCAGCGGCATGCCGGCGCGGCGCGCCTGCGAGGTGGCGCTGGCCGAACCGCTCAGCGACGAGCCAGACACCCTGGCCGCCTTGCGCGCGGTGATCGACACCCAATTCGGGAGCTGAGCGATGGAAGACTGGGTTGGCGGCTGGTGGGACCGGCTGATCCGCCGCGCCGCCTATCGCGGCCATCCGCAGGCGGCGGTGGCGCTGGCCGACATCGAGCGCCAGGCGCCGGTGTTTTTTCGCGCCATGGGTGGCGACCCGGCGCTGACCGTGCGCAGCACGGTGGGCGCGGCGCATGGCGCGCGGCGGCGGCTGCTGGAGCGGGTGGCCGGCATTGGCGAGCGGGTGGAGCTGGGCTGGCGCGACGCGCAATCGCTATACCTGCCCGAGCGCATCGACCTCTACCCGGACGCCGCGCTGAACCGTGAGCTGTATTTCTGGCTGATGGCGCTGGCCGCGCGCGACGACGCCCACCACGGCGGCGACTGGTTTGCCCGCAACCGCGCCGCCACCGCCGCCTGCCTGCGCCAGATGCCCGGCCTGGCGGCGGTGTACGCCCGGCTGGCCGCCGCCCTGCTGCCGCTGCGCGACCTGCCGCGCCGCGCCGACGAACGCGCGCAGGAACTGGCCATCCGCGCCGCCCTGCAACAGCCGCACCAGGCCATCGCCCTGCCGCCCTGCGCCCAGCCGCCGCAGCCGGTGCCGCTGTGGCTGCACCCCTCGCCGCCCGGCGGCGGCCAGGCCCATTGCGCCCGCCGCGACGGCGACGCCGCCGCCGAGGACGAAGCCAGCCAGCGCCGCGACAGCAAGGCGCGCCGCCGCTATCGCGCCCGCGATGGCGAGACTGACGAGCGCAAAAACGGCATGCTGATGGTGTTTCGCGCCGAAAGCCTGTTCACCTGGGACGAATACGTGCGGGTGAACCGCCACACCGACGAAGACGACGACAGCGACGACGGCGCCGCCGCCGAAGACATGCAAACCCTCACCGTGCAGCGCGACACCCGCCGTCGCGCCAGCCGGCTGAAATTCGACCTCGACCTACCCGCCGCCGCCTACGACGACACCCCGCTGGGCCCCGGCATCCTGCTGCCGGAATGGGACTACAAACGCCAGCGCCTGGTGGCCGACCACGCCCGCATCCAGCCCATGCTGCCGCGCGACGCCGCCCCGGCGGCGCTGCCCGAGCGGCTGCTGCCAATGGCCAGACGCCTGCGCCGCCAGTTTCAGGCGCTGGCGCCAGAACGCACTCGCAAACAAGGCGAAGCCAGCGGCCCGGACATCGACCTGGACCGCCTGGTGCGCTTTCTGGCCGAACGCGCCAGCGGCGCGGCGGTGGCCGAACCGCCGCTGTATCAAGCCTGGCCGCCCGGCGGGCGCAGCCTGGCCTGCTTGCTGCTGGCCGATATTTCGCTGTCCACCGAAAGCTGGCTGGGCGACGCCGGCCAGGTGATTCAAGTCATCCGCGACAGCCTGCTGCTGTTTGCCGAGGCGCTGACCGCCTGCGGCGACGCCTTTGGCCTGTATGGCTTTTCGTCCATCCGCCGCGAGGAAGTGCGCTATCTGCTGCTGAAAGACTTTGCCGAACGCTACGACGACGCCTGTCGCGGCCGCATCCTCGCCCTGCGCCCCGGCTACTACACCCGCCTGGGCGCCGCCATCCGCCACTCCAGCCGCATCCTGCTGGAACAAGCCGCCCAGCGCCGCGTGCTGCTGATCCTCTCCGACGGCAAACCCAACGATCTGGACCACTACGAAGGCCGCTACGGCGTGGAAGACACCCGCCAGGCGGTGCTGGAAGCCCGCCGCGCCGGGCTGATCCCCTTCTGCGTCACCATCGACCGCCAGGCCGGCGACTATCTGCCCCACCTGTTTGGCCGCCACGGCTACACCGTCGCCCACGACGCCCGCCGCCTGCCGCAAGTGCTGACGAGGTTGTATGCGGGGTTGACGGGGTGAAAAGCGTATAGCGGCCAGGCTATGCGGCTGCTTGCCACTCTGCCCATATCGCGGGCAGGCGATCATACTGGACCAGCCATTGTTCAAGCTGTGGGTCAATCCAGTGGATAACCTCCACACCAACCCTATGCTGCTCAAGCAGCGTTGGCGTCAGCCACAACAACGGCTCGTGGTGAAAAACCCGATTGCGCAAATCCCGAATCTGATTCAGCGCCGTCGAGATCGTGTGGCGCTGCCGTTGCGATTTCGGACAGCGGGCAAACACCAAACGCAGGTCTTTCCAGAGAACTGGCTGGAATTGCGTATTGAAGAGCGAGCTCCAGAAGCCCAGGGTTAGCTCCGCCAATAGCTTGTCCGGGGTTTGAGGTTCGCACCGCCGCACCAGCTTGGCCTTGGCCTGGGCAATTTCTTTGTTTTGCCAACTAAAGACTGAATGTCCCACCCATGCCTCCCACCAGTCTGCCCGACCATAGTGCGCGCTGAGGCGAGTATGGATGCCATTGCGCAGGGCAATTTCCAAGACGTTAAGCATGGGCAGCATGCCTTCGGACAACAAGACATTGCCGGCATAGTCGGCCAGCGCCTTGGCGGCATCGCCACCCCGTGCGACGCGATAACGACCAAGCCGGGCCGCCGAAAAATGCCTTTCCAAGTCATTCCAGTTCATTCTTCATCACTTTGAATCCGCTCAGCCGTGCTGTTATACTTGATTTGCAGCCCTAGCTTGAAGTCCTCTCCCAGCCACCATACTGGTGATGACACTAGGTTCGTTCTGGCCCTGCCTCGTGCAGGGCCACTCTCATTCTTGACACACCCGCCTGTTGGCGGGTGTGTTGTTTTTTAGCCAGCGATTACAGCAGTGCCGTCAAATATGGCAGCACTTTTGCGCTGAGCACTCCGCCCGCTGCATTTTCCAGCACAGCCTTGATGCTCCCAGCAGTGGCCTTGATGATGGCCCGCTTGGGTTTTGGCGAGGCAGCCTGCGCCTGCAAAGTCACCAACTCTGCCTGCAACTCCTCGCGCGCCTCAACCTCAAGGCTTCCTTGCTGAATGACTTCGCGCAGCACGTCAATCAAGGCCGATAGCGCCGCTGTGTCACCACCTGTCTGCGTTTGAGTCTGGTTGGAGCCATTCGACCCGATCTGGATTTGGGAGCCGCTCACGTCCCCAAAGTGATAATGTTGTTCTTGCACGGTTTGCTTCTCCTGTGGCGTGAATGTCATGCCCTCGCCGAGGACGCCTTTGGCCTCCAGATCAAGCGCCCATTCGAGCACTCGGGTTTTTACTTTCTCGATGACTCCTTGTATCTGTACAACATGAATCATGAGAACCGGACGCATTGCTACGCCATTTCCCTTGCGCATCTGCTGCATCAGCATGTGCTCAACCTCGAAAGGAAAGTAGTAACAGCAGACGTTATTAGTGCTCTGCACAAGCTGCATCAGCTCAGGCACCGATTGCCTCATCTCAAAATCCGACAACGGCGCAGCTATGTCTGGCGGCACAAAAAACGGAATTGGACCACGCCTCGGGTTCTCGGCCATCAACTGTCCTTTTATACGCCGATAGTCAGGCACCTCATCCGAGTCATAGCCGTTCAGCTCACGGCTAATCCAATCAGTCAGTTCAGGCACGGCCAGACGCCGGGCGACGACCAGAGCCTGGCGCAACAAATCACTGGGTGACGTGGATGGCTCCATCGCTGCATGCACTAATTCAGGGACAAGGGCAGGCATTCTTCCTCTACTCTCTGTGGTGTTAGTCAGATTTCCAACGCATTATTATCTGTCATTTTGGCGGCAGCCACCGCGTTTCAGCGCTCATGATCCTGATGGGAAGGGTCAATTTTCTTACCCTCAGCACGGTGAACCGCCCCACCACCGGACACTTTCCGCCACCCACCCCCACAAAGTTCCCCGCCCCGCCCGCCAGCCTGAAAACCGTTGATTCGAATCAATGATGGCGCTTTGCCGGCCAGAGGATGATGTCCGCATTCCTTCTTTCGTAGCGTGGTGGAGCAGACAACAATGAGACACACCCTGAACCCCCTGGTCCGCAGTCTGGCATGGGCAATGCCGTTGCTGGCGGCGGCGTCGCTGGCAACGGCGGCGGATGGCAAATCGGTCAGCCAGACCGATATGGCCTATCAGGCTGGCGGCTCGCCGCTGGCCAAAGAGGCGATGCACCAGAACATCAACCCGAAAGCGCCGCCGATGACGGCGGCCGAGTTCGAGCGCGCCAAGCAGATTTACTTTGAGCGCTGCGCTGGTTGTCATGGCGTGCTGCGCAAGGGCGCCACCGGCAAGGCGTTGACCCCGGACATCACCCTGGGCAAGGGCACCGACTACCTGAAAGTGTTCATCGCCTACGGCAGCCCGGCCGGCATGCCCAACTGGCAGACCTCGGGTGAGATGAGCGAGCAGGATGTGGATTTGATGGCGCGCTACATCCAGCAAGAGCCGCCCACCCCGCCGGAATTCTCGCTGGCGGATATTGAAAAAACCCGCAAGATTTATGTGCCGGTGGAACAACGCCCCACCCGCAAGATGAACCATTACAACCTGGATAATCTGTTCTCGGTCACCCTGCGCGACAGCGGCGAGGTGGCGCTGATTGACGGCGACACCAAACAGATCATCAATATCGTCAAAACCGGCTACGCCGTGCATATCTCGCGGCTGTCCAAATCCGGCCGCTATTTGTATGTGATTGGCCGAGATGCGCGGCTGAACCTGATCGATTTGTGGATGGCCAAGCCGGACAATGTGGCGGAAATCAAAGTCGGCCTGGAAGCGCGTTCGGTGGAGACCTCCAAGTTCAAGGGCTTTGAAGACAAGATCGCCGTGGCCGGCACCTACTGGCCGCCGCAGTTTGTCATCATGGACGGCGACACGCTCAAGCCGCGCAAAGTGGTGTCCACTCGCGGCATGACGGTGGATAACGAATACCACCCGGAACCGCGCGTGGCCTCGATTGTGGCCAGCCATTACCGCCCGGAGTTTGTGATCAACGCCAAGGAAACCGGCAAGATCATGATGGTGGATTACTCTGACCTCAACAACCTGAAAACCACCACCATTGATTCGGCCAAGTTCCTGCACGATGGCGGCTTTGACAGCACCGGGCGTTACTTCCTGGTGGCGGCCAATGCCTCCAACAAGATCGCCGTGGTGGACACCAAGGAAGACAAACTGGCCGCGCTGGTGGACGTGGGCAAAACCCCGCACCCCGGCCGTGGCGCCAACTTCACTCACCCGAAATACGGCCCGGTGTGGGCCACCAGCCACCTGGGCGCCGAGGACGTGACGCTGATCGGCACCGACCCGGTCAAGCACAAGCCATACGCCTGGAAGGCCGTCGAAGTGCTCAAGGGCCAGGGCGGCGGCTCGCTGTTTATCAAGACCCACCCGAAATCCAGCAATTTGTGGGTGGACACCCCGCTGAACCCGGACGCCAAGATGAGCCAGAGCGTGGCGGTGTTTGACATCAAAAACCTGAACAAGCCGCCGCAGATTGTCGATGTGGCCGCCTGCGCCCAGTTGGGCGACGGCGCCAAGCGCGTGGTGCAGCCGGAATACAACAAGGCCGGCACCGAAGTGTGGTTCTCGGTGTGGAGCGCCAAGGACAAGGAATCCGCCATCGTGGTGGTGGACGACAAAACCCGCCAGTGCAAGCAGGTGATCAAGGACAAGCGCCTGATTACCCCCACCGGCAAGTTCAACGTCTACAACACCCAGCACGACGTGTATTGACCTGACCGCGCCGCCCTGGCGGGCGGCGCGCCTGACTGGAGAGTGTCATGCGTATTTTTTCCCTGTCCTTGCTGGCCGCCCTGGCCAGCGCCGCCAGCCTGCCGGCGCTGGCTTCGGCCGAGCTGGCCAAACAGCACAACTGCCTGTCCTGCCACAGCGTGGACAAAAAAGTGGTCGGCCCCTCGTATAAAGACATCGCCGCCAAGTACAAAGGCCAATCGGTGGAGGCCGCGTTGATCGACAAAATCAAGCACGGCAGCAAAGGCGTGTACGGCCCCATCCCGATGCCGGCCAACGCCAATGTGCCGGATGCCGACGTCAAGACCTTGGTGAAATGGATTCTGGCGCAATGAACTGGCGCGCGCTGGCGGTGTTGGGCTTAAGCCTGGCCAGCGCCGCCCACGCCGCCGAGCCGCCCAGCCCGGCGCGCGCGGCGGCGCTTAGCCATATGCTGCATCAGGAATGCGGCGCCTGCCACGGCCTGCGCCTGACCGGCGGGCTGGGCAGCCCGCTGACCGCCGCCGCACTGGCCGACAAACCCGCCGACAGCCTGACGGCCACCATTCTGGACGGTCGCCCCGGCAGCGCCATGCCGCCGTGGCGACCGTTTGTCAGCGCCGACGAAGCGCGCTGGCTGGTTGAACAACTGCAACAAGGACGCCTGCCATGATCGCCCGACTGCTGTCTGCCCTGAGCGCCGCGCTCTGCCTGCTGCTGGCCGCCTGCGCCAGCCCGCCGCTGCGCGGCACCGGGGATTTGGGCGTGGTGATCGAACGCGCGCGCGGCAGCGTGCAGATTGTCGAGCAAAGCGCCCGGCGCAGCCTGGGCCGGGTGGACGGCCTGGGCGATTTGTCACACGCCTCGGTGGTGTTCTCACGCGATGGCCGCTACGCCTATGTGTTTGGCCGCGATGGCGGCTTAAGCCAGGTGGATGTGCTCAGCCAGCGGCTGGTCAAGCGGGTGATGCAGGCCGGCAACAGCATTGGCGGGGCGATTTCCAGCGATGGCCGGATTGTCGCCGCGCAAAATTATCAACCCGGCGGGGTCAAACTGTTTGACGCCGACACGCTGGAACTGCTGGCCGAAGTCAGCACCGGCGGCTCGAAAGTGGTCGGCCTGGCCGACCTGCCCGGCAATCGCTTTGCCTTCAGCTTGTTTGAAGCCGGCGAAATCTGGCTGATCGACGCCAGCCAGCCGCGCGCCCCACAAGTCACCCGCTACCCGAACATCGGCCGCCAGCCCTACGATGGCCTGGCCAGCCAGGACGGCCGCCACTATCTGGCCGGTTTGTACGGCGAAGACGGCCTGGCGTTGCTGGACACCTGGCAGCCGGAGCAGGGCGTGCGCCGCATTCTGAATGGCTACGGGCGCGGGCGCGCCGCGCTGCCGGTGTACAAAATGCCGCACCTGCGCGGCTGGAGCCTGGCCGGCGACTACGCCTTTTTGCCGGCCATCGGCCACCACCAGGTGCTGATCGCCGACCGGCGCAGCTGGCAGGAAGTCGCCCGCGTACCGGTGCACGGCCAGCCGGTGTTTGTCATGGCCGAACCGGGCGGCCGGCGGGTGTGGGTGAACTTTGCCTTTCCGCATAACGACACCGTGCAGGTGATCGACGTGCCCAGCCGGCAGATCGTCGCCACCCTGAAACCCGGCCGCGCCATCCTGCACATGGAATTCACCGCCCGTGGCGACGCGGTGTGGCTGTCCAGCCGCGACGACAACCGCCTGACCGTGATCGACACCGCCACGCTGAACACCATCGCCGAACTGGACGCCGAACAACCGTCGGGGATTTTTTTCACCTGGCGCGCGCAAAGGATGGGGATGTGATGCGCGCCAAGCCGTGCTGGAGCCTTGCCGCATGAATGCGCCGATAAGCCACCCCCTGCCGCTGGCCTTGCTGGACCGCTATCAGCGCCACTTTCCGCTGTGCCCGCGCCCGTATGCCGAGGTGGCCGGGCACTATGGCTGGGACGAGGGCGAGTTGCTGGCGGCCTTGCGCGCGGCGACTGAGGCCGGGGTGCTGTCGCGCATTGGCGCAGTGTTCGCCCCCAATACCGTGGCGGCCAGCACGCTGGCGGCGCTGGCCGTGCCGCCCGACCAACTGGCAGCCGTCGCCGCGCAGGTCAGCGCGCGGCGCGAGGTCAGCCACAATTACCAGCGCAGCCACGCCTATAACCTGTGGTTTGTCGCCACCGCCGCCGACCGCGCCGCACTGGATGCGCTGCTGGCCGGCATTGCCGCCGACAGCGGCTTGCCGGTGCTGGATGTGCCGCTGGAGCGGGAATACCACATCGACCTGGGCTTTGCCCTGCACGGCGAAGCCGCCGCCCGCACGCCGCTGCCGCCCTCGCCCGGCCTGCTGACGCTCAGCGCGGCGCAACGCCGCTTGCTGGCGGCGCTGGGCCCAGGCCTGGCGCTGACGCCGCGCCCCTATCTGGTGCTGGCGCAAGCGTGCGAGCTGAGCGAAGCCGAGGTGCTGGCGACCTTGGCGCACTGGCAGGCGATTGGCGCGCTGCGCCGCTTTGGCCTGGTGCTGCGCCACCACGAGCTGGGCTATCGGGCCAATGTGATGTGCGTGTGGCAAATCCCGCCCACCGCCCGCGACGCCATCGGCGCCCAGCTGGCGCAAGACCCGGCGGTCACGCTGTGTTACGCCCGCCCGGCGCGGCCGCCGCACTGGCCCTACACGCTGTTTGCCATGGTGCACGGCAAAAGCCGCGCCGAGGTGGACGCCGCCATCGACCGCCTGATTGCCCAGCACGCGCTGGCCGCCTGGCCGCACGCGCGGCTGTACACCCTGCACCGCTACGCCCAGCGAGGCCCGCACTATGCTTGAACCGCACGCCCAAACCCTCAACCCGCTGGACCAGGCCATCATCGACCGCCTGCAAGGGGGTTTTCCGCTGTGCGCTTATCCCTATGATGAAGCCGCCGCGCCGCTGGGCATCGACGCCGACACGCTGATGGCGCAGCTGGACGCGCTGCTGGCGCGCCGGGTGCTCACCCGCTTTGGCCCGATGTTTCAGGTAGAGCGCATGGGCGGCGCCTTTGTGCTGGCGGCGCTGGCCGCGCCCGAGGCGCGCTTTGCCGAGGTGGCCGAGCAGGTCAACGCCCTGCCGGAAGTCGCGCACAACTACCGGCGCGAACACACGCTGAATATGTGGTTTGTGCTGGCCACCGCCCACCCCGACGGCATCGACGCTGCCCGCCAGCGCATCGAAGCCGCCACCGGCCTGACGGTGCGCCTGTTTCCCAAACTGCGCGAATATTATGTGGGGATGCGCTTTACCGTCGGTGGCCGCGCGCCCGTGGGCGGCGAAGTGATCCACCGCCCCAGCCACGCCCCGGCCGCGCCGCTGTCCGCCGCCGACACCGCGCTGGTGCGCGCCTGCCAGGCCGGCCTGCCGCGCTGCCGCCGCCCCTATCAGGCGCTGGCCGACAGCCTGGGCTGGCAAGAGGCGCAGGTGATCGAACGCCTGCAACACATGCTGGCGCACGGCATCATCCGCCGCATCGGCGCCGCGCCCAACCACTACGCCATCGGCTACTCCGCCAACGGCATGGCGGTGTTCGACATCGACGACGCCCACATCGACGCCTGCGGCGAACGCCTGGGCGCGCTGGCGCAAGTCAGCCACTGCTACCACCGCCCACGCCAACCGGGCTGGCCGTATAACCTGTTCGCCATGTGCCACGGCGACCACCGCGACGCCGTACGCGCCGACATCGCCCTGCTGCGCGAACAACTGGGCTCGGCCTGCCGGGGGCACGACGTGCTGTTTTCGACGGCAATGCTGAAAAAGAGTGGGGTGCGGATTTAGGGTGCGGGCATGGCGGGCATAGCGGGCGGGACGGTGCTGCTTGAGTCTGCTTGAGGTAGCCACAGACGCACATGTCGCCGGATGAATTGAACCCGCACGCCACCCAGGCTCAGGCCGCCATCATGCCCTCGGCCAAGCGGCTACTTGGCCAGTTTGATGGCTTGTTTCAACGCCCGCAGCACCGCCAGCAGGTAAAGATGAGCATTCCCCACACTGGAATGCGCAGTGATTTTCCCGGCGTGCACATAGCGGCGAAACGTGGCGATGGAGATTTCCAGATATTCCGCTGCTTCGGCGGCGGTAAATTCTTCATCGCGCAAATGGCCAAACACCTCGTCGTGGCACGAAGAACACTCACCCACGGTAGCCCCCTCTGGCGCTCACTTCACCAGCCCAAACTTCACCAAACACTTATGCGCCTTCAGCTTGGCCGGCGGGATGGGCACAGCGTCGGTGCGGCTGGCGGGTTCGTCATCGCCGTCTTCGTGGTATTCACCCTGGCGATATTCCACCTCGCACTGGTCGTATTTATTGCACACGCTGAGCTTGGTGCACACGATCTTGGGGCCGGCGTGGTAGAAGTAATAAACGGCGCCGGAGTAGGGCGGGCGGGCGTAGTTTTCGGTGTGGATGCGCCAGGCGGGGGTGTCGGCCCAGCTGGTCAGTGGGGTGATCAGCGCCCAGGCCAGCAGCAGAGGTTTCAAGCGACTCACCAAACTCGCCTGGCGTTGTTGCGCGTCCTTGTCGTACTTGCTCGTACTGTCTACGGCCGCGCGCCTAGCCAGGCGCGCTGCGCTGAGTTTTGTGAGCCACTTGATACAGGTCATGAGGCAAGGCTTTCGACGATGAAAACGCCAGTGTAGCTGCGCGCGCCGGCTGCGCCCAGTCTGGCAAAAGGCCTGTGCCGGGATAGGCTTGATGCAAGTCAATGCCGTGGCGGGCGGCGGCGGGGGAGGATGGTTGCATTGATCCTGCTGCGAGCTTTTCTTATGCTGCGCCTGACGCCTTATCTTGCTTCGCTCTTGCACCCCATGCCGCTGGCGCCGGCGCGCCGGCCGGCCGGGCCGGTGGTGATCTGGAATCTGATCCGCCGCTGCAACCTCACCTGCCAGCACTGTTATTCCATCTCTGCCGACCGGGATTTCCCCGGTGAATTAAGCACCTCAGAAGTGTTTGCCGTGATGGACGATTTGCGCGGGTTTGGCGTGCCAGTGCTGATTTTGTCGGGCGGCGAGCCCTTGTTGCGTGCGGATATTTTCGACATTGCCGCCCGCGCCAAGACGCTGGGGTTTTATGTCGGGCTGTCCAGCAATGGCACCTTGATCGACGCCGAGATGGCGGCGCGGCTGGCGGGGCTGGGGCTGGATTATCTTGGCGTCAGCCTGGATGGCATGGCCGCCACCCACGACCGTTTTCGGCGGCTGGAGGGCGGCTTTGCCCGAGCGGCGGCGGGCATTCGCCTGGCGCGCGACGCCGGCATGAAGGTGGGCGTGCGCTACACCCTCACCGAAGACAACGCGGCGGATTTGCCGGCCTTGTTGCAGTGGGTGGACGACGAGGGCATCGACAAGTTTTATTTTTCGCACCTGAACTACGCCGGGCGCGGCAACAAGCACCGCGACAGCGACGCCCGCCACGCGCGCACGCGCTGGGCGATGGATTTGCTGATTGAGGCCTGTTTGCGCCACCTGCGCGCCGGCCAGGCCAAGGATTTTGTCACCGGCAATAACGACGCCGACGCGGTGTATCTGCTGCGCTGGGCGCACACCCACTACCCCGAGCAGGCCGAGGCGCTGCGCCAGCGGCTGCTGGCCTGGGGCGGCAACGCCAGCGGGGTGAATGTGGCCAATATCGACAATCTTGGCAACGTTCACCCGGACACCATGTGGTGGGATATTCAATTGGGCAATGTGCGCGAGCGGCCGTTTTCGCAGATTTGGCCGGATGTGTCGCACCCGCTGATGGCCGGGCTGAAGCAACGCCCGCGCCCGGTGCACGGCCGTTGCGGCGCGTGTCCGCACCTGGCCATCTGCAATGGCAACACCCGCGTGCGCGCCTGGGCGCTGACTGGCGACTTCTGGGCGGCCGACCCGGCCTGCTACCTGAGCGACGCCGAGCTGGGCCTGCCGCCAGGCAAGTATGCCCAAGCCGAGCTCACCGCCTGGCAGCGACAAGGGGCGACGGCATGAGGCGCGCTTGGCTGTGGATGGGCCTGGCGCTGGCCGCCAGTGGCCACGCCGCCGCGCCAGCGGCGCTGTATCAGCAACACTGCCAAAGCTGCCACGGCGAGCAGCGCCTGGGCGGCATGGCGCCGGCCTTGTTGCCGCAAAGCCTGGAGCGCAGCAAGCCGGCAGAGTTGCTGGCCACCGTGCGCGACGGCCGCCCGGCCACGCAAATGCAAGGCTTTGCCGACTGG
Source organism: Rivihabitans pingtungensis (assembly GCF_003201855.1). Lineage (GTDB taxonomy): Bacteria > Pseudomonadota > Gammaproteobacteria > Burkholderiales > Aquaspirillaceae > Rivihabitans > Rivihabitans pingtungensis. Next base: position 72,825 of record NZ_QJKI01000018.1, read on the forward strand.
CTGAGCGCCGACGAGATTCAGGCCTTGGTCGGCTGGCTGCGCACGCCAGCGGCCACGCCGCCGCGCTGGAGCGAAGCCGAGATGGCCGCCAGCCACCGGCAGTTTGTCCCGCTGGCGCAGCTGCCAGACGCGCCAGGCCATGGCGCCGACCCGGCCAATCTGTTTGTGGTGGTGGAGGCGGGCGACCATCATGTGTCGGTGCTGGATGGCGAGCGCTTTACCGTGCTGGCGCGCTTTGCCAGCCATTACGCGCTGCACGGCGGGCCAAAGTTCAGCCCGGATGGGCGCTTTGTTTACTTTGCCAGCCGTGACGGCTGGGTCAGCCAGTATGATTTATACAGCCTGCAAAAAGTGGCGGAAATCCGCGTCGGGCTGAACACCCGCAATGTGGCGGCCTCGGCCGACGGGCGCTGGCTACTGGCCGGCAACACCCTGCCAGAAAATCTGGTGCTGCTGGACGCGCGCACCCTCCAGCCGGTAAAAACCCTGCCGGTGCGCACCCAGCAAGGCCAGCTATCGCGGGTGTCGGCGGTGTACGACGCCGCGCCGCGCCAGAGCTTTATCGTTGCGCTGAAAGACGCGCCCGAGCTGTGGGAAATCTCCTACAACCCGGCGGCCGAGCCGATTTACGATGGCTATGTACACGACTACGCCATGGGCGAGGGCCTGGCCAAGCCGGGTTTTCTCAACCCCCGGCGCACGCCGCTGGACGCCGTGCTGGATGATTTTTTCTTTGACCCGGACTATCGCCATGTGATCGGCGCCTCGCGCGACGGCCGCGCCCAGGTGGTCAACCTGGACATCCGCCGCCAGGTGGCGGCGCTGCAACTGGACGGCATGCCGCATCTGGGCGCGGGCATCACCTTCAAGCGCGACGGCCGCATCCTGCTGGCCACCCCCAATCTGAAAACCGGCCAGGTCAGCGTGATCGACACCGGCAACTGGCAGGAAGTCACCCGCATCGCCACGCCGGGGCCGGGGTTTTTTCTGCGCAGCCACGAACGCACGCCCTACGCCTGGGTGGATGCGATGATGAGCGCGCAGCGCGACACGCTGACCCTGATCGACAAACGCACTCTGCAAGTGGCGCACACCCTGCGCCCGCGCCCCGGCAAAACCACGGCCCATGTGGAATTCACCCGCGACGGCCGCTATGCGCTGGTCAGCGTGATGGAAACCCCCGGCGAGCTGCTGGTGATCGACGCCGCCACCCTGCGCGAAGTGGCGGCGCTGCCGATGATGAAGCCGATTGGCAAATACAATGTACACAACAAGATCACCCGCTCGGAGGGCACCAGCCACTGACACAGCCGCTCGCTGGCGCCCCAGCTAGTAGCCAGTCACCATGATCTGAACAGATAATAGGCACAGCCGCTGCATACAGGACAGCACAACCCCGCTGAGGAAATCACCATGCCCGCCAT
>NZ_QJKI01000019.1 GCF_003201855.1 Rivihabitans pingtungensis
AAATACAGCGAAGGCTTTGGCCCGCGCCCGCAGGCGATCAGCCATGTGCCGTATAACGACATTGCCGCCTTGCGCGCGGCGGTGAGCGCGCGCACCTGCGCGATTGTGGTCGAGCCGGTGCAGGGCGAAGGCGGGGTGTTGCCGGCCAGCCGCGAGTACTTGCAAGCGGCGCGTGAATTGGCTGATGCACACGGCGCACTGTTGATTTTTGATGAGGTGCAAACCGGCGTCGGCCGCACGGGCGCGCTGTACGCCTATCAACAATACGGCGTCACCCCGGATATTCTGACCAGCGCCAAGGGCCTGGGCGGCGGCTTCCCGATTGGCGCCATGCTGACCACCAGCGAAATTGCCCAGCATTTCAGCGTCGGCACCCATGGCACGACTTACGGCGGCAATCCGCTGGCCTGCGCGGTGGCGGAGGCGGTGATCGACACGGTGAACACGGCGGAAGTACAAGCCAATGTGACCGCACGCGCCGCGCAGCTGCGCACCGGGCTGGAAGCGCTGAATGCTGAATTGGGGCTGTTTGCCGAGGTGCGCGGGATGGGGCTGTTGCTGGGGGCGGTGTTGCAGCCGGCCTACGCCGGCCAGGCGCGCGAGCTGCTGCTGGCCGCCGCCCAGCACGGCGTGGTGGTGCTGCAAGCCGGCGCCGACGTGGTGCGCTTTGCCCCCTCGCTGGTGATCAGCGAGGCCGACATCGCCGAGGCGCTGGGCCGTTTGGCCACGGCGTGGCGTCAGTCAGCGCGCTAACGTTTACTTTATGACTGACCGACAGGAGTCCCCCTCATGTACATCTTTCGCCCGGTGACCGTCGCCGATTTGCCGGCCGTGGAAGCGCTGGCGGCGCAAAGCCCGGTGGGGGTCACCTCGCTGCCGGCCAACCGCGAGGCGCTGCTGCATAAAATTCAAGCCTCGCAGGACGCGCTGGCCGCCGAGGTGCGGCTGTATGGCGAAGAGCGCTATTTCTTCACCGTGGAAGACCGCGCCAGCGGCCGGCTGCTGGGTTTGTCCGGCCTGGTGGCTTCGGCTGGGTATAACGAGCCGTTTTACAGTTTTCGCAACGAGCTGTTGATCCACGCCTCGCCGGAGCTGGGCATCCACAACAAGATTCACGCCCTGTCGCTGTGCCACGACCTCACCGGCCATTCGCTGCTGACCTCGTTTTTTATCCTGCCGGAGCTGGGCGCCGGGCCGGCGGCCGAGCTGCTGTCGCGCAGCCGCCTGCTGTTCATGGCCGGCCACCCGGCGCGCTTTGCCGACACCGTGGTGTCCGAGATGCTGGGCGTCACCCGCGAGGATGGCAGCTCGCCGTTCTGGGATGCGGTGGGCCGGGTGTTTTTTGGCCTGGATTACCACGAGGCCGAGCTGATTTGCGGGGTGAAGGGGCGCAAGTTCATCGCCGAGCTGATGCGCCAGCACCCGATTTATGTGCCGTTGCTCAGCGCCGAGGCGCAGGCGGTGATTGGCGAAGTGGGCGAGGGCTCGCGCATTGCCTTTGACATCCTGGAGCGGGAAGGCTTTGAAACCGAAAACTACCTGGACATCTTCGACGGCGGCCCCACCCTGCTGGGCCGGCTGCCCGGCCTGCGCAGCTACGCCGGCAGCCGGGTGTGTCGGGTGCGGCTGGGGCCGGTGCAAGGCGGCGGGCCGTATCTGCTGGCCAATGGCGGCCTGAGCGATTTTTGCGCCACCCTGGCGCGCTTGCACCCGCCCGCGCATGGCGAAGTCACCGTGCCGCCAGACGTCGCCGCCGCGCTGGGGGTGGCGGAGGGCGAGATGGTGCGTCTGGCCGCTTTGTGATGCTGTATTTGTTTCTGGAGACTGTTCATGCGCGTACGCAGCATTGAATCCGCCGACCTGCCGGCCCTGCTTGCCCTGGCGCAATCCACCGGGGTGGGGGTGACCACGCTGCCGGCCAACGCCGAGCGGCTGGGCCGGCGCATCTACGCCTCGCTGGCCACCCTGGCCCAAGCGCCCGATCCGGCGCGCGCCAGCCTGCTGTTTGTGCTGGACGACCCGGCCCGCCCCCAGCATGTGGTGGGCATTTGCGGGCTGGAAGGCGCGCTGGGCATGAGCGAGCCCTGGTACAACTACCGGGTGGGTGCGGCGGTGCACGCCTCGCGCGAGCTGGGGCTGTATCGCCGGCTGGAAACCCTGTTTCTCAGCAACGACCTCACTGGCGCCGCCGAGCTGTGCTCGCTGTTTTTGCACCCGGACTGGCGGCGCGACGGCAATGGCAGCTTGCTGTCGAAATCGCGGTTTTTGTTTTTGGCCGAGTTTCCCGAGTATTTCAGCCCGCGCGTGATCGCAGAAATGCGCGGGGTGTCCGACGAGCATGGCCGCTCGCCCTTCTGGGAAAGCCTGGGCCGGCATTTTTTCAGCATGGAGTTTTCCGAGGCGGATTACCTCACCGGCATTGGCAATAAATCGTTTATCGCCGAGCTGATGCCGCAGCATTTGATTTACACCGCGTTTTTGTCAGCACCCGCGCGCGCGGTGATTGGCCAGGTGCACGCCAACACCCGCCCGGCGCTGGCGCTGCTGACTGGCGAAGGCTTTCGCTACAACGGCTATGTGGACATTTTTGACGCCGGCCCGGCAGTGGAATGCCCGCTGGCCGACATCCGCGCGGTGCGCGACAGCCTGTGCCTGCTGGCCGCTGACCGCCCGCCGCCGGCCCAGGCCCAGGCCCAGCCCTGGTTGGTGTCCAACCGCCGCCGCCACGGCTTTGCCGTCACCCTGGCGCACACCGCGCCCGACGCCGACGGCCAACTGCCACTGGACGCCCAGGCGCTGGCCGCGCTGGCCATCGCCCCCGGCGACAGCGTGCGCGCCGTGCCGCTGAGCCGCCCCCACCCCAATCGACCCTGAGGATGTGCTGATGACCCAATATTTTGCAGGCCAATGGCAGGCCGGCGCCGGCGCGCCGTTTGCCTCGCTCGACCCGGTGGACCAGCGTCCGCTGTGGCAAGGCCGCGCCGCCGACGCCGCCCAGGTGGACGCCGCCGTGGCCGCCGCCCGCGCCGCCTTTGCCGATTGGCGCGATGCCGGGCTGGACGCCCGCGCCGCTGTGGCGCGCCGCTTTGCCCAATTGCTGGGCGAACAGCAGGCCGAGCTGGCCGCGCTGATCGGCCAGGAAACCGGCAAGCCGCGCTGGGAAGCGTTGACCGAAGTGCAATCGATGATCGCCAAGGTGGACATCTCGCTGAAAGCCCAGGCCGAGCGCGCTGGCGAGCGCGCCCAGACCATGGGTGACGCCCAGGCGGTGCTGCGCCACCGCCCGCACGGCCTGGTGGCGGTGTTTGGCCCGTATAACTTTCCGGGGCATCTGCCCAATGGCCATATCGTGCCGGCGCTGCTGGCCGGCAACTGCGTGCTGTTCAAGCCGTCCGAGCTCACCCCGGCGGTGGCCGAGGCCACCGTGCGGCTGTGGCTGGCCGCCGGCCTGCCGGCGGGCGTGCTCAGCCTGTTGCAAGGCGGGCGCGACACCGGGGCAGCGCTGGCCGGCCATGACGGCGTGGATGGGCTGTTTTTTACCGGCAGCTCGTCCACCGGCCAGCAGCTGCACCAGCTGTACGCCGGCCGCCCGGACAAAATCCTGGCGCTGGAAATGGGCGGCAATAACCCGCTGATTGTTGACCAAGTGGCCGATGTGGACGCCGCGCTGCACCATATTGTGCAATCGGCGTTTGTGTCCGCCGGCCAGCGCTGCACCTGCGCGCGCCGCCTGCTGGTGGCGCGCGGCGGCGAGGGCGACGCCTTGCTGGCCCGGTTAACCGCAGTGTGCGCGGCGCTGCGCGTGGGCCGCTGGGACGACGAACCGGCGCCGTTTATGGGCGCGGTGATCTCGCCCGCCGCCGCCCGCCGCTTGCTGGACAGCCAGGCCGCGCTGCTGGCCGCTGGCGGCGTCAGCCTGCTGGCCATGCGCGAGCTGGCCCCCGGCAGCGCCCTGCTCAGCCCCGGCCTGATCGACGTCAGCGCGGTGGCTGCCTTGCCCGACGAAGAAGACTTCGGCCCGCTACTCAAGGTGCAGCGTTATGACGACCTGGAACACGCCTTTACGCTGGCCAACGCCACCCGCTACGGCCTGGCCGCCGGGCTGCTCTCAGACCGGCGCGAGGTGTACGAGCGCTTTTGGCGCGCCATGCGCGCTGGCGTGGTCAACTGGAACAAACCGCTGACCGGCGCCTCCAGCGCCGCGCCATTTGGCGGCGTGGGCGCCTCGGGCAACCACCGCGCCAGCGCCTACTACGCCGCCGATTATTGCGCCTACCCGGTGGCCGGGCTGGAAGCCGCCACCGCCCAACTGCCGGCCAGCCTACCGCCCGGCCTGACCCTGAACCCCTGATGGAGCGCCAGATGCACGCATTCGAAGCCAATTTTGACGGCCTGGTAGGCCCCACCCACAACTACGCCGGTTTGTCGTATGGCAATGTGGCCTCAACCGGCAATGGCCAGCGCGCCGCCAACCCGCGCCTGGCCGCCCGCCAGGGCCTGGACAAAATGAAAGCCCTGGCTGATCTGGGGTTTCGCCAGGGCGTGCTCGCCCCGCACGAGCGCCCGGACGTGGCCAGCCTGCGCCAGCTGGGCTTTGCCGGCAGCGACGCACAGGTGGTTGCCCGCGCCGCGCGCGAAGCGCCCGCCGTGCTGGCCGCATGCAGCTCGGCCTCGCCGATGTGGACGGCCAACGCCGCCACTGTCAGCCCCTCGGCTGACAGCGCCGACGGCCGCGTGCACTTCACCCCGGCCAACCTCAACAATAAATTTCATCGCGCCATCGAGCACCCCACCACCGGCCGCGTGCTGGCCGCCACCTTTGCCGACCCGCGCTGCTTTGCCCACCACCCGGCGCTGCCGGCGCACATGGCCTTTGGCGACGAAGGCGCGGCCAACCACACCCGGCTGTGCGCCGACTACGGCGCGCCCGGCGTGCAGCTGTTTGTCTACGGCCAGCGCGCCTTTGACGCCAGCGCCAACGGCCCGCGCCGCTACCCGGCCCGGCAAACGCTGGAAGCCAGCCAGGCGGTGGCCCGCCAGCACGGCCTGAACCCGGCGCGCGTGGTGTTTGCCCAGCAAGCGCCCGCCGCCATCGACGCCGGGGTGTTTCACAACGACGTGATCGCCGTGGGCAACCGCGACGTGCTGTTTTATCACCAGCACGCCTTTGCCGACGCCGACGCCACCCTGGCCGCGCTGGCCGACGCCATGCACGGCGTCGGCGCCAGCCTGCGCCCGCTGCAAGTGCCGGCGGCGGCGGTCAGCATCGAAGACGCCGTGCGCAGTTATCTGTTCAACAGCCAGCTGCTCAGCCGCGCCGACGGCCGCATGCTCTTGGTCGTGCCGGAAGAATGCCGCCACGTCGAGCCGGTGTGGGCCTATCTGCAAGACCTATTGGCCAGCCAGGGCCCGATTGCCGAAGTGCGGGTGTTTGACCTCAAGCAATCCATGCAAAACGGCGGCGGCCCGGCCTGCCTGCGCCTGCGCGTGGCGCTGACCGCCGACGAATGCGCGGCGGTCAACCCGGCGGTGTGGATCAACGACGCCCGCTACGCCAGCCTGTGCGCCTGGGTGGACCGCCACTACCGCGACCGCCTCAGCGCCGACGACCTGGCCGACCCGCAGCTGCTGCAAGAATGCCGCACCGCGCTGGATGAGCTCACCCAGCTGCTGCAACTGGGCGCTGTGTATCCTTTTCAGCGAGGCTGACCATGATGGGAGATTTGCTCGCCGCCGTGCTGCACGACCGCCCGGCGTTGACCGCCGCCCGCCCGCTGGCCGGCGGCGGCCAAGTGGAAGAATGGGACCAGGGCGTGTGGTGCTTCACCCCCGCCGCGCCCAGCCAGTTTGACCTCGTGCTGTCCGCCGGGGTGCACGGCAACGAAACCGCCCCGGTCGAGCTGCTCGACCAACTGGGTCAGGCCCTGCTGGACGGCAGCCAGCCGCTGCGCTGCCGGCTGCTGCTGATCCTGGGCAACCCGGCGGCGCTGCGCCAGGGCGTGCGCTATCTGGACGAAGACATGAACCGCCAGTTCGGCGCCCAGCCCGGCGGCGGCCGCGACGCCCAGCGCGCCCACGCCCTGCGCCAGCACATCCAGCGCTTTTTTGCCGACGGCGCGCCCACCGCCCTGCGTGTGCATTACGACCTGCACACCGCCATCCGTGGCTCGCTGATCGAGCAATTTGCCCTGTGCGCCGCCCCCGACCCGGCCGAGGCGCGCTTTGACCCGCTGGCCTGGCTGGCCGCCGCCGGCATGCGCGCCGCCCTGCTCTACCAGCGCAGCGCCCCCACCCTCACCGCCTGGACCCACAGCCAGCACCACGCCCACGCCGCCACCCTGGAACTGGGCAAAGCCCGACCCTTCGGCCACAACCAGGCCATCGACCTGAGCCAACTGGCGCAACAACTGCGCCACTGGCTGGCCAGCCCCACCCTGCCCGCCGCCCCCAACACCTCGCCACCACCCATGCCCTGCTTTCGCGTCGCCCGCGACATCCCCCGCCTGAGCGACGCCTTCCGCCTGCACCTGGCCGCCGACACCGCCAACTTCACCCCGCTTTACCCAGGCCAACTGCTGGCCGAAGACGGCGACACCCGCTATGTGATTGACGAACAAGACGCCCGGGTGATTTTTCCGAACCCGAACGTGGCCAATGGCCAGCGGGCGGGGCTGGTGATTGTGCCGTGGGATTTGCCGTAAATTGCCATGATTTAATCATTAGCGTTATGCTAATGGCCCCGTCCGCGCGCCTATCATTCGGTCTGTGTTTGCTGGCGGGGCTGAGGGCGAAAGGCCGCGTGCGGATCACCAGGACGGCGTTGAAAAACCATCGCGCTCGCGTCGAAAGGATGTAATGCATACTTACAATAAAATATATCTGGCTGGAGAAATGTTGGTTGAGTCGGCTAGAGTTTATCGGGCTGCGCGGCGACGAGTGGAGTTTGTTTCTGCTATTTTGTTGGCAGGTGCGGTGATAGGCATTATTGCTCCCTATATTGAAGAACTAGGCGGACAAGCATCTGATCATGATTTTGTTGATTTATTGGTTGCCATGAAGAGGCTAAGGGGAGCCACCCCGCAAGATCTAAAAAGATATACTGCTAAGGTTATTCGGGAGCGACGCTATGTTTATAACAGCTTAAAGCATGCAGGGAAGAAGAAAAGAGGTGAGTCTCCAGAAATCAAACCATCAGATGATTGTGAGTTAATAGCTGATTTGCAGTTAGAAGCTTATAGTGTAATAGGTCGAGCCATCGATGACTATATAAAATATATAAACATAAAAGATAGGGGAGGCTGTTTTAGACTGGTGAATAATTTGCCTGAGCAGCTTCTCGATATTCTGCAGATGCCCTGGGTTGAAGAGTATCCGCATCAGTTTTGATAAAAAATAAAAAACTTAAGGACGAGTTGAGCTATATGCCTATTTTCAAACCATTGCCTGCTCATGAAAATATATAAACCTTTTTCATACAAAACATGTCCATCCCTGCATCTCGCCTCCTCTCCCGCACCCTCACCCCAGATGGCCTGATCGTGCGCACCTTGCGCACGCACTGGCCCGAAGCGCTGGCGATTTACGCTTTTGGCAGCCAGATACAAGGTCAGGCCGGCCCTGAGAGTGATCTTGATCTGGCGCTATTGCTACCCGCTTATGCTGACCCCCTGGTGCGCTGGGATGTGGCTCAGCAGCTGGCGATTGCGCTGGGCTGTGATGTGGATTTGCTCGATCTGCGCGCGGCCAGCACGGTGATGCAATATCAGGTGATTACCACGGGGCAATGTCTTTGGGCGCAGCAGCCGGCGGCGGGTTTGTTTGAGTGTTTTGTCTTGAGCGAAAAGCTGGATTTCGATGCCGCTCGCGCGGGTTTATTGACGGAGATTGCCGAGCAAGGAAAAGTCTATGCGCGATGATGTATTGTTTAACAAAGCCGCCACGATTGAGCGCTGTGTGGCGCGAGCCAAAGAAGAGTTTTTAGCGGCAGGCGAGCACTTTGCCACGGATTTCACCCGTCAGGACGCTGCCGTGCTGAATGTGCAGCGAGCGTGCGAGGCAGCGCTGGACATGGGGCAGCATCTGATCCGCCGTGAAAAACTGGGCATTCCGCAAAGCGCGCGGGATGTGTTTGCTTTATTGCATGCCGGTGGCTGGATTGACTCGGCCTTGGCGGTGAGCCTGCAAAAAATGGTCGGGTTCCGCAATATTGCTGTGCATGACTATCAGGCCTTGCTGATTCCGATTGTCACCGAGGTGATTCGCCATCATCTGGACGATTTTTTGCGCTATAGCCAGCATGTGCTGCAACGGGCGCATCCCTCGGCGTAAAAACCGCTTTAACGCTATGCTTGGTGAGGTGGCGTGGTCTTGTCCGTGAACCCGCGCTTGCTCAGGGCTGCGCTTTGCCCATTTCTTTGGCGTGATCAGCCGTTTTAAGGAGATCCCATGAGTCTGCAATTTCTTGGCCTGGCCGGCAGTTTGCGCGCCAAATCCACCAATCGCGGTTTGCTGCGCGCGGCGCAGGGGCAGTTGCCGGCAGGGGTGAGCCTGGCGCTGGCGGAGTTGGCCGATGTGCCGTTTTATAATGCGGATTTGACCGAAAAGCCGGCGGCGGTGCAGCGGGTGCTGGCGCAGTTGGCGGCGGCGGATGCCTTGGTGCTGGCTTGCCCCGAGTACAATTATTCGCTGGCGCCAGCGCTGAAAAACATGCTGGATTGGGCTTCGCGCGAGCCGGATAACGCCTTGCTGGCCGGCAAGCCGGTGGCGATCATGGGGGCGGGCGGCGGCATGGGCACGTCGCGGGCGCAATACCATTTGCGCCAGGTGTGCGTGTATCTGGATTTGCATCCGCTGAACAAGCCGGAGGTGTTCGCCAATGCCTTTGCCGGCGGTTTTGACGAGCATGGCGATGTGCGCGACGAGCGCTTGCTGGGCCAGTTGGCGGCGCAGATGCAGGCGCTGAAAGACTGGACTTTGCGTTTGCGTGCATAGCAGGCGGTGTGGCCACACCCGCTCATCCGGGTGTGGTGCTTGGCAGCGTCACTGGGTGCTCGCGTCACTGGGCACTGGTGCGCAGCAGAGGCTGCAGCGCACAGGCGGCGAGTTTCTGACCATATCGCAAACCTTTGAACGTGTGCTCAGCGCGCCGCCAGTGCGCGCATCACCCGCTTCCATTGCCCTTCGGCCTCGGCGCCGACTTCGGCAAACACCTTGCCCATCAGCGCGTGCTGGGCGGCGGACAATGCCGCTTCCAGCTCGGCGCCGGCCGGGGTGAGCGTCAGCTCGCGCACCCGGCGGTCGTGCTGGCCCACTTCGACGGCAATCAGCCCGCGTTCGATCAATTGCCGCAGCGGCGCGTTCAGCGCCTGCTTGCTCACCCCGAGAATGCCCAATAGCGCGTTGACGCTCAGCCCAGGATGGCGGCCGACAAAATACAGCGCGCGGTGGTGCACGCGTTGCAGGCCGCGTTCGGCCAGCACTTGGTCGGGCAGGGCGGTGAAGGCGCGAAAGCCATAAAAAAACAGTTCCAGCGCTTCGTCCAGCGCCGGGTCACGGGAATTTTGGTCAATCATGTTGACTATTTTATCCAAAGCGGCGAATAATTAGGTCAACTTTATTGACTAAAGCCAACCCATGGAGACCCGTCATGTTATCGCAGCGCACCGCCCGCCTCACCTCTTCCCTGATCCGCGACATCCTCGCCGCCGCCCAGCGGCCGGGCATGATTTCGTTTGCCGGCGGCCTGCCGGCCAGCGAAACGCTGGCGCTGCCCCGGCTGGAAGATGTGCCGGACGGGGTGATGCAATACGGCCCGTCCGAAGGCGAGCCGGCGTTGCGCGAGGCGGTGGCCGAGCGGGCGCGCGCCATGGGCATGCGCTGTGACGCCAGCCAGGTGCTGATCCTCACCGGCTCGCAGCAGGGCATTGATCTGGTGTCCAAGCTGCTGATCGACCCCGGCACGCCGGTGCTGCTGGAAGCGCCGACGTATCTGGCGGCTTTGCAGTCGTTTCAGTTTTTTGGCGCCGATTGCCGCAGCGTGGCGCTGGGCGAGCACGGGCCGGACCTGGACGCGCTGCGCGCCGGGCTGGCGGCCAAGCCGGCGTTTGCCTATTTGATTCCGACTTTTCAGAACCCGTCCGGCCGCTGCTACGACGCCGCCCATCGCGACGCGACGGCCGAGGCGCTGGACGCCCAGCAGGTGCTGCTGGTGGAGGACGACCCTTACCGCGAGCTGGTGTACGACGAGGCCTGCGAGCGCACGCCGCTGTGCGCGCGGCTGACGCGCGCGCCGTGGATTTATCTGGGCAGCTTTTCGAAAACCCTGGCCCCCGGCCTGCGCGTGGGCTATCTGATTGCTTCGCCCGAGTTGTTTCCGTATTTGCTCAAGCTCAAGCAGGCGGCGGATTTGCACAGCAACCGGCTGAGCCAGTGGCTGGTGCTGTCGCAATTGCAGGGCGACTTTGCCGGCCACCTGGCCCGGCTGCGCACGCTGTACCGCGAGCGCCGCGACCAGATGCACGCGGCGCTGAGCGAGCAATTGGGTGAGGCAGCCAGCTGGCAATGCCCGCCGGGCGGGCTGTTTTTTTGGTTGCAGCTGAATACGCCGGGCATCGACACCCGCACGCTCTTGCCCGAAGCGATGGCGCGCGGGCTGGCCTTTATGCCGGGCGAGCCGTTTTTCCCGAATGCGCCGGCGGCGGTGAGCGCGATGCGGCTGAATTTCAGCCACAGCGACCCGGCCAGCCTGCGCCAGGGGGTGCGCTTGCTGGCTGAGTTGCTGCATGAGCAGCAAGAGGGGTGAACCCGGCTGTGCAGGCTAAGCGGGAATTTTCATGCGTTAAAATTATGGATCATGCCAAATAAGTTCACCCTGTGCGCAAGTGAGCGAAGTTCATGAAAAAATGCACTAAACCACGCTGACGACAGGGAACTTTTGCTGACATAATCCGGTCTCTCGGATTACCCACACTGCTGACCCACACCAGCTTGTCATCGCAAGCTTTCGCTGTGGGTCATGCCTTTCCGGCTCACAACTGAGACTGACTTTCGTTCATGTCGATAGCCAGACTTGCTATATTCGTGCCTTTGTACGTATAAATACTTAAAATACGTGCTTGAATTTTTGCACGAACAAGCGGAACATCACATCTGGCCGTCAGCAATAGTTGACTAGTGTCAGCAATTGTCAGAGTGACCGTATGTTTTACAGAAGGCTTACCCTAATATGCGCATCAATCCTGCTTACAAAAAGATCATTGAAGAGACCATGGAACGCTATGGCATTCAGGATCACCGCCTGGAAATGGGTGGCAAGCATGCTCACCTGCTGTTCAGCCACGATGGCCGTTCGCACAAGGTCACCATACCGGGCAGTCCGTCTGATTCGCAGCGCGGCCTGAAAAACTTTGCCTGCGACCTGCGCCGCCGGATTGTCGGCATGAACGTCAACGCCGCCAGTGATATGCCGGCAGAAGAAATATTGCCCGACGCAGATCTTCTGGAAAAAATCCAGCTGCGTCTGGCGGAAAACCCGCCACAACATGCCACCGAGCGCGATTTTCAGGCGCTCAAGCTGCTGGACGGGCGCATGCGCTCGGCCGTGGCTATCGGTCAGGACGCCCATGCCGACAATCCGGCCGCCTGGGGGGTCGAACGACTGGAGCGGCTGGTGTGGCTGGGCCTGGCCGAAGGCGATGGCCAGGGCCGTTACCGCAAGATGGGCGGCACCCGCCAATAAGCTTGCCGCCCTTGGCATGCGTGCAGCCTTGACATCGTGTCGCTTTTATATAGTTTGCGGTTGCGCAACTGTCAGTATGATTGACGACGTCAGTCCGGTTTGCTGGCGCAGCTGCCTGCGGCAGCGCGTCTCACCCGACCAAGCCTCATAATGCAGGTGGCATCGCCTGCGCCGCGCCGGCCTGCACCGCCGCGCCAAAGCGCGCCAGCTTGGGCGATTGCAGCGCCCAGCTGTGCCAATACAGTGTCAGCGCCGGGCCGGGCGCGCCGGCCAGCACATCCACCAGGCGGCCGCTGGCCAGCAAGTCGGCCACTTGTAAACGCGGCGTCAGCCCATAGCCCAGCCCGGCCAGCACCACATTCAGCAGCGCATGCACCGCCGGCACGGTGAAATACGGAAAATCATTCAGCGCCAGGCCGTAATCAGCCATGAAGTTCAGGTGCAGGCTGTCTTTCAGGTTAAACAAAATCGCCGGGGCCGCACGCAGCGTCTCGGCGCTGACGCCATGGGCAAAATAGCGGCGGGCAAATGCCGGCGTGGCCACGCACACATAGGGCATGCGCCCCAGGCACACGCTCTGGCAGCCGGTCAGCGCCTGCGCCTGCGTCGTCACGCAGCCAATCACATCGCCGTTTTTCAGCAGGGCGTGGGTATAGTCCTGGTCATCGACAATCAATTGCAGCAGCAGGTTTTCTTGCGTCACGCAATCGGCAATCGCCTCAGGAAACCAGGTTTCCAGTGAGTCGGCGTTAACGGCCACCGCCAGCGTGGTAAAGGCATCGGGCACATCACCCGCCAGATCATGGCGCAACTCAGCCTCCAGCAATTGTAGCTGGCGCACATGGCGCAGCAGGCGCTTGCCGGCCGGGGTGGGGCGCACCGGCTGGCTGCGCACCAGCACGGTTTGCCCGAGGTGTTCTTCCAGCTGGCGAATGCGCTGCGACACCGCCGACGGGGTGATGCACAGCCACTGCGCGGCCAGTTCAAAACTGCCAGCGCGGACAATGGCCTCCAGCGCGTCCAGGGGTTTGGCGTCGAGCATGATTAAGTTTTTTTAATGATGATGAAAAACAAACAATTTTACTGAATTTATTCCAGCCCGTAAGCTGAGTCCATCAGGTTTTCTGCACAGACGGACAGGAATGGACATGCAAAGCGCGGTATTTTTTCAGGGGTTGGCGGTCAGTGCCGGCTTGATTGTGGCGATTGGCGCGCAAAACGCCTTTGTGCTGGCGCAGGGGGTGCGCGGCGCGCATCGCTTGCAGATTGCGCTGGCTTGCGCCAGTTCGGATGCCTTGCTGATTGCCCTGGGCGTGGGCGGCGCCGGCGCCTTGATTGCCAGCCAGCCGGCCTTGCTGGCGCTGGCGCGCTGGGGCGGCGCGGCTTTTTTGCTGGTGTACGCCGCCATGGCCTTGCGCCGCGCCTGGCATGGCGAATCGATGACCCTGCCGGCGGATAGCCAGCAATCGGTGTGGCGGGTGTTGCTGGCCACCCTGGCGGTGACCTGGCTGAACCCGCATGTGTATCTGGACACCGTGGTGCTGCTGGGCGGGGTGGCGGCGCAACTGCCCGCGCAAGAAAGATTCACCTTTGGCCTGGGCGCGGCGCTGGCCTCATGGCTGTGGTTTTTTGCCCTGGCCTACGGCGCGCGCCTGCTGGCCCCGCTGTTTACCCGGCCGGCCAGTTGGCGGGTGTTGGACACCAGCGTGGCGCTGGTGATGTTGGCCGTGGCCTATCAGCTACTGCAAGGCTGATGGGTCAAACTCAGATGGCAAACGCCACCAGGTGCTCGGCGTCCAGGCGCACGCCGATTTCTTCGCCAATGGCGTGGTCGTGGTGGCTGGGGGCCAGCGACAGCACGGTCTGGCCGGAGGGCAGCGCCAGGGTGTACAGAAACTCCGCGCCGCGAAACGCCCGCGCCGCCACGCGCGCGCGCAGCGGGCTGGCGTCGTCGTGCGCCACATCGTCCGGCCGCAGCAGCACTTCCACCCGGCTGCCGGCGGCAAAGCCGTGCGGGCGCAGGCTGCACGCCTCGCCCAGCTCGATGCGGATGCAGGCGTCGGCGCACACTTCGCCAGGCAGCAGCACGCCCTGGCCGATAAAATCCGCCACCATGCGGTTGGCCGGCTGGTGGTACAGATTGTACGGGCTGTCCCACTGCATGATGCGGCCCTGCTCCATCACCCCCACCTTGTCGGCCATGGCGAAGGCTTCGTGCTGGTCGTGAGTGACCAAAATCGCCGTGGCCTGCGCTGCCTTGAGGATGTCGCGCACTTCCTGGCCCAGCCGCTCGCGCAGCGACACATCCAGATTGGAAAACGGCTCGTCCAGCAGCAACAGGCGCGGCTGTGGGGCCAGCGCCCGCGCCAGCGCCACCCGCTGCTGCTGGCCGCCGGACAATTCGTGCGGGTAGCGCTGCGCCAGGCCATCCAGGCCAACCAGCGCCAGCATGCGCGCCACCTGCGCCGCGCGGGCATCGCGCGCCAGCGCATCCAGGCCAAAGCCGACATTGCCGGCCACGGTCAGGTGTGGGAACAAACCATAATCCTGAAACACCATGCCGATCTGGCGCTTGTGCGCCGGGGTGTGCAGGCGAGCGTCGGCCAGCAGCTGGCCATCAATCAGGATGCGCCCGCCGCTGAGCGGCTCAAAGCCGGCAATGCAGCGCAGCACGGTGGTTTTGCCGCAGCCGGAGCTGCCCAGCAGGCAGCCGATTTCGCCGCGCTGCAAAGACAGGGACAATTGTTCCACCACGCTGTGGCGAGCGTAGCGCTGGCTGATGGCGTCCAGCTGCAATAAAGGAGAAGAAGTCATCTGTGCGCTCCAGTGTGCGAGGATGCGCGCGCCAGCAGCAGCACCGGCAGCAGGCCCACCAGCACCAAAGCCACCGCCGGCAGCGCGGCGCGCTCCCACTCGCCCTCGGAAGTCATTTCAAAAATCCGCACCGCCAGGGTGTCCCAGCCAAACGGACGCGTCATCAGGGTGATGGGCATTTCTTTCATCACATCCACGCACACCATCAGCACGGCGGTCAGCAGGCCGCCGCGCAGCATCGGCACATGCACGCGGCGCAACAGCGCAAAGCCGGCCACGCCCAGGCTGCGGGCGGTTTCTTCCTGGCTGCGGGTAATGCGCTGCATGGCGGCGTCCACCGAAGAAAACCCCACGGCGGCAAAGCGCGCCAGATAGGCCAGCAGCATCACCGCCAGCGTGCCCTTGAAAATCGCCGTGGTGCCTTCTGGCAGGGCGGCGCCCAGCCAGGCAATCAGTAGATTATCCAGCGCCGCCACCGGGATGAACAAACCCACCGCCAGCACCGTGCCGGGCACGGCATAGCCCAGGGTGGCCAGGCGCACCCACAGCCGCGCCGTGGGCGAGGGGTCGCGGCGCTGGGCGTAGGACAAGGCCAGCGCGCACAGCGTCACCAAGCCAGCGGCCATGATGGCCAGCGCCAGCGAATGCCAGACAAAGTCGATATAACGGGCGTCCAGGTCGGCTTCCCACACCCGCGCCACCCACACCAGCAATTGGCCAAACGGCAGCACAAAAGCCAGCAGCAGCACCAGGCTGGCAAAACCGCAGGCCAGCGCCGCAGGCCAGCCATGCAGCGGCAAGCGCGACTGTGGCTGCGCCAGCCGGCCGGCGTGGTAGGCGCGGCCGCCGCGCAGACGCTGCTCCAGCCAGATCAGGGCAAACACCAGCAGCACCAGCAAAGACGACAGTTGCGAGGCGGACGACAGCGAGAACATGGCGAACCAGGCTTTATAAATCGCCGTGGTGAAGGCGTCGAAACTGAAAATCGACACCGTGCCAAAATCGGCCAGCGCCTCCATCAAGGCCAGCGACACGCCGCCAATCAGCCACGGCCGCGCCATCGGCAGCGCCACCCGCCAAAACCCCTGCCAGGGGCTGAGCCCCAGCGACTGCGCCGCCTCCAGCGCGCGCCGGCCCTGGCTGGCGAAGGCGTCGCGCGCCAGCAGATACACATAGGGGTAGAGCGCCAGGCTCATCACCAACACCACGCCGCCGCGCGAGCGGATGGGCGGAAACCACGCCGAACTGCCCCATACCTCGCGCAGCCAGCTTTGCAGCACGCCAGAAAAATCCAACAGGCCAATCTGGGTGAAGGCCATCACATAGGCCGGCATGGCCAAGGGCAGCATCAGCGCCCAATTGAACACCCGCCGGCCAGGAAACTCATGCACCGCCACCAGCCAGCCCAAGGGCACGCCCAGCAGCAGCACCCCGACGCCGACGCCCAGCAGCAACAAGGCGGTGTTGGCCAGCAGGCGCGGCAAGACAAACTCGGATAAATGCGCCCAGATGTCGGCGTTGACGTCGGCAAACGACAAGGCAATCACCAGCAGCGGCAGCACGGTGACGCTGCTGATCAGCGCCGCCAGCGCCTGCCAGCGCGACACGGCAGGCCACCACGCCGGCTTGCGCCAGCCGGGCGGGTAGGTCGTCGCGGGAGAGGAGGTTTCGCCATGCATGGCGGGGTTCCTGATAAAGAATTAAGTCAAGGCCAAGACAAGCCTGCTTGCCATCGGGCCAAAATGCACAATGCCGCACGCCCAGTTTCAGGGTGCGGCATTCAGTGCGCAGCAAACACTGCGCCAGCGCTGACAATCAACCCGCGTGACGCCGTTTTGCTGCCTGGAATCAACGATAACCCGCGCGGTCCATCAGCTTGACCGCCTCAGCTTGCAGCTCGCCCGCCTTGGCCACATTGATGTAGTTGTGCTTGAAATCTCCCCACTTGGCCACCACCGGGTCCACGTTCACCTTGCGGTTGACCGGGTATTCCATGTTCACATCGGCGTACAGGTTCTGGGCTTTTTCTGAGGACAGCCATTCGATCAGGCGCACCGCGCCTTTTTCGTTTTTGGCATAGCGGGTGACGCCAGCGCCCGACACATTCACATGCGTGCCCGAGCCTTGCTGATTGGCCCAGAAAATCCCGATCGGCAGCGAGGGGTTTTTCTCCATCAGGCGGCCAAAGTAATAGGTGTTGGCGATGCCGACATCGCACTGGCCGGCGGCGATGGCTTCCAGCATCTTGGTGTCATCCGGGAACACATCGGTGGCCAGATTATCCACCCAGCCGCGCACCACGCGCTCGGTTTTCACCGGGCCGATATCGGCCATCATCATGCCCACCAGCGACTGGTTGTACACCTTTTTCGAGGTGCGCAGACACAGCTTGCCTTTCCACTTGGCATCGGCCAGGTCTTCGTAGCTGGACAATTGCGCCGGCTTCACCTTGTGGGTGTTGAAGAAAATCGTGCGCGCGCGCACCGACAAGCCAAACCACTGCCCCTTGGGGTCGCGCAGGTGGGCCGGCACATTGGCGTCCAGCACCTTGGACTGCACCGGCTTGAGCAGGCCTTCATGCGCAGCCTGCCACAGATTGCCGGCATCCACGGTCAGCAGAATATCCGCCGGGGTGTTGGCGCCTTCGGCCTTCAGGCGCGCCATCAGCGGGCCTTCCTGGCCGGTGACGAATTTGACGTCCACGCCGGTTTCTTTTTTGTAGGCGTCAAACAGCGGTTTGATCAGCTGTTCGTTACGCGCGCTGTACACCACCACTTCTTCGGCATGGGCGACAGCAGACAGGGCGGACAACGTGGCAAGGGCAAGCAAAGCGTGTTTCACAGGCACACCTATTCAGCAAGGGGGTCAATCGGCAGATGGGATTATCCTAACGTAAAAGATAGAGATTATCAATTAGTAATATATTGACCGCGGTCAAGCGCAGGGCAATGGATGTCACGTTGTGGCGGCGCTGGCACATGGCAATGGCCCATTCCGGGCATCTACACGGCACAAAAAAAAGCACAACCTGGCCGCCCACTGGCTGGGGCGACGTCGGTTGTGCAAGGAGGGAAAACGAACGACGTGGAGAGAAACGATTACATCAATTGCTTGCTGATTGCGCTCACGCTGCCGAGGCGGCGGTGCGCATTTTTTCGCTGCGGCCGCGCAGCCATTCCAGCGTCAGCAGCAGCACGATGGAGAACAAGATCAGCACGGTCGCGGCGGCGGCGATGGTGGGGCTGATGTTTTCCTTGATGCCGGCAAACATCTGACGAGGCAGGGTGGTTTGTTCCGGGCCGGCCAGGAACAGGGTGACCACCACTTCGTCAAACGAGGCGGCAAAAGCGAACAGGCCGCCGGAGATCACGCCCGGCGCGATCAGCGGCAGGGTGACGCGGAAGAAGGTGTACACCGGGTTGCCGCCCAGGCTGGCGCTGGCGCGCACCAGATTGGGGTTAAAGCCGCGCAGGGTGGCGGAGACGGTGATCACCACAAACGGCACGCCCAGGGCGGCATGCACCATCACCAGGCCCAGATAGCTGTTGGCCAGGCCCAGCGGGGCAAAGAACAGATAGGCGCCCACGCCGACAATCACCACCGGCACCACCATCGGCGAGATCAGCACGGTCATCATGAACGACTTGCCCGGAAAATCCGCGCTGGTCAGGCCCACGGCCGCCACGGTGCCCAGCACGGTGGCCAGCAGGGTGGCCGCCGGGGCGACGATCATGCTGTTTTTCAGCGAGTCCATCCATTCGCTATTGGTGAAAAACGCTTCATACCAACGCAGCGAGAAGCTGTGAATCGGGTACATCAGGAAAGAGTCGGCCGAAAACGACAGCGGCACAATCACCAGCAAGGGCAGGATCAGAAACACCAGCACGCCGATGCAGAACAGCCGGAAGGCGTAAAACCACAGTTTTTCCAGCGGGGTTGCGTAAGGTTGCAGCATGGTCAAATCTCCTTCTTAACCCAGGCTCAGGCGGTTGGCGCCGACAATGCGCGCATACAGCGTGTACAGGGCCATGGTGGCGATCAGCAGCAGGCTGCCCAGTGCGGCGGCCATGCCCCAGTTCACCGTGTTATTGGTGAAGAAGGCCACGTAATAGCTGACCATCTGGTCATCCGGGCCGCCCAGCAGCGCCGGGGTGATGTAGTAGCCGATGGACATGATGAACACCAGCAGCGCGCCCGCGCCCACGCCGGCGACGGTTTGCGGAAAATACACCTTCCAGAAGGCCGGAATCGGGTGGCTGCCCAGCGACACGGCGGCGCGCATATAGGTCGGCGGAATGGCTTTCATCACACTGAACACCGGCAGAATCATGAACGGCAGCAGGATGTGCACCATGGCGATGTACACGCCGATGCGGTTAAAGGCCAGTTGCACCGGCGAATCGACAAAGCCCATCGCCATCAGCGCGCCATTGATCAGGCCTTCGTTTTGCAGCAGCACAATCCACGCCGCCACCCGCACCAGCACCGACGTCCAGAACGGCAGCAGCACCACAATCATCAGCAGATTGGATTTGCGGGTAGGCAGGTTCACCAGCCAGTAGGCCAGCGGATAGCCCAGCAAAAAGCAGAACAGGGTGACCACGGCGCTCATCCACAGCGTGCGGCCAAAAATCTTCAGATAAATCGCTTCGTCGTCGCCGGCCATGTGCAGGCTGTCGTCAGCGCCGCGCTTGATGTCCAGCGAGGATTGCAGATAAAAGCCGGTGTAACGGCTGTCCTGGTGACGCAGCACGCGCCAGTAGTCGGCTTCGGCCCAGCGCTCGTCAATATTGACGAATTGTTCGCGCAAGGGTCCGGCGGCCGGGTCCAGCGGCATGGCGCGCACGGTTTTGGTCAGCAGGCTGCGATAGCCGCTGATTTCCATATTCAGGCGCTTGGCGGCGTTGCCGACCATGGCTTTATTGTCTTTGGCTGCAGTCAGCTCCTGGACGAAAACGCCCAGCGCAGCCTCGTCGGGCAGGCCCTGGCCTTGCCAACCGGCCAGCGCGCTGACGGTTTTGGGCAGCATGGCCGGCACTTCCGGGTTTTCCACGCTGCGATACAGCAGCAAGGCAATCGGCAGAATAAAGGTCGCCAGCAAAAATACCGCCAGCGGCGCCACCAAGAGGGCGGCGCGAAGCTTCTTACGCCGTTCGGCGCGCTTGAGTTTGACCGCCAGCGGCACGCCATCGGCGGCCAGCAGCGGAGCATCAGCAGTCATGTTCATGAACAGGCGTTCCAATCATACGAGGCGCCAGGACCCCGCCCCCCGACGGGGCCCCAGCGGGAGATGGCCCCACCATCTCCCAAGACCCGAGCAAGCAGCATCACCGCTCAGGCCAGACAACGGCCGCCGGCCAAGCCGGCAACCCTTGAACCACAAGAAGTCGCGCCGGGCGCCCGCCCGGCGTGAGTCTTACTTGGCGGCCCAGGCGTTGAAGCGCTCTTCCAGCTCTTCGCCGTGGTCAACCCAGAACTGCACATTGATGCCCAGCGCGCCATTCAGGTTGGCCGGGGCGGTCGGCAGGGTCGGCAGCACCTTCGGGTCGATCATGCCGACGGCGGACTTGTTGGTCGGGCCGTAAGCGATCTTGTGCGAGTAGGTCTTTTGGTTTTCCGGCTTGCTGGCGAACTGCACGAACTTCAGCGCCTGCTCTTTGTTCGGCGAACCCTTCGGAATCACCCAGGAGTCGATATCCCAAATCGAGCCGTTCCAGACGATCTTCAGGTTTTTGCCTTCTTTCTGGGCGGCGTCGATGCGGCCGTTATAGGCCGAGCTCATCACCACATCGCCAGAAGCCAGGAATTGCGGCGGCTGAGCGCCGGCTTCCCACCATTGGATGTTGGCCTTGAGTTGATCCAGTTTCTTGAAGGCGCGATCCACACCGGCCTTGGTGCCCAGCACCTTGTACACATCGGCCGGCTTCACGCCGTCAGCCAACAGTGCGAATTCCAGGGTGTACTTGGCGCCCTTGCGCAGGCCGCGCTTGCCCGGGAATTTCTTGACGTCCCAGAAATCCGCCCAGCTGGTCGGGCCGGTTTTCAGCTTGTCGGCGTTGTAGGCGATGGCGGTGGACCACACAAAAATACCCACGCCGCATTCCGACACGGTGCCCGGCAGGAAAGCCGCCTTGCCGCCGATCAGTTTCGGGTCGATTTTTTCGTAAACGCCTTCTTCACATCCGCGCAGCACTTCCGGGGATTCCACTTCCACCACGTCCCAGGTCACCTTGCCGGCTTCGACCATGGCTTTGACCTTGGCCACTTCGCCGTTGTAGTCCACGCCCACCACTTTCTGGCCGGTGGCTTTTTCAAACGGCTGGTAGAAGGCCGCCACTTGGGCTTCCTTGTTGGCGCCGCCAAACGACACCACGGTCAGATCGCGCGCGACGGCCTGGCCGGCGAACACACTGGCGACGGCTGCCACAGCAGCCAGCTGGATCATCTTTTTCATGCGGTTCTCTCCTCTTGAGGGACAGTAGGGGTGCTACGTTGCTTAGGGGATACAACAGTGCTGCATGCTTTAACCATCGCCCGTTGCCGGGTTCAGGTTCAGCGTCGTTCAGCAAACCCAGCGAAGCGATCCTGGCTAGGCGTGCGGCCGCAGACAGTACGGGTAGTACGGCCAGGCCGCGCAACAACGCCAGGAGGGTTTGGTGAGCGGCGCTTAGGCGGCTAGCGGGTCGAGCGCGCGCAAATCCTCAGCCCGCCAGCCAATGCTCAGGCGATTGCCCACTTGCCAGGCCGGGTCAACCTCCGGCACCGGCACCTTGACCATAAAGCCGCTGTTGCCGGCAAAGTCCAGGCGCAGGCGCAGGTGGTCGCCCAGATAAATGAATTCAGCGATGGTGGCGTCAAAGCGGTTGGCGCAGCCTACCGCGCGCTCACCCAGCATCACCCGCTCAGGGCGGATGGACAGCGTGGTCGGCTGGCCGGCCTGGCGCACGCACACCGCGCGGGCCGAGACACTGCCGCCGCCAGTCAGGCGCGCCTGGCAGAAATCGCCGTCCACATGTTCGATGGTGCCGGAAATGGCGTTGCTCTCGCCGATAAAGCCCGCGACAAAGCTGTTGACCGGCGCTTCGTACAGCGTTTCCGCCGGGTCGATCTGCTGGATTTCGCCCTTGTCGAACACCGCCACGCGGTCAGACATGGTCAGCGCTTCGGATTGGTCGTGGGTGACGTACACCACGGTGACGCCGAGGTTTTCGTGAATGTGCTTGATTTCCAGCTGCATATGCTCGCGCAGCTGTTTATCCAGCGCGCCCAGCGGTTCGTCCATCAGCACCAGCTGCGGCTCGAACACCAGCGCCCGCGCCAGCGCCACGCGCTGCTGCTGGCCGCCGGACATCTGGCCGGGGTAGCGGTTGGCGAATTTATCCAGCTTGACCATGCCCAGCGCGCGCTTGACCTTGGCGTCCACTTCGGCGGCGGGCAGCTTGCGGATTTTCAGCGGGTAGGCCAGGTTTTCGCCTACCGTCATGTGCGGGAACAAGGCATAGTTCTGGAACACCATGCCGATATTGCGCTTGTGCGGCGGCACGCGGTTAAGCAGCTTGCCATCCAGACGGATTTCGCCGGCGGTGGGGGTTTCAAAACCCGCCAGCATCATCAGGCAGGTGGTCTTGCCCGAGCCGGACGGCCCCAGCAGAGTGAGGAACTCGCCACGACGGATGTCGAGGTCGAGGTGTTTCACGATGAGGTTTTCGCCATCGTAGCTTTTTTGCACGCCACGAAAGCTCACCAGCACATCGGTATCAGGGGAGGCAACGGACACTGAAATGATCTCCTCTTAGGGGCTGCCACTGTTCCGCAATGCGGAATCGAATTCTATTTTTGTGAGGCAAGATTACGGGGATGCGCTTTTGCTTGTAAAGCATTTTGCGTCATGCCAGCGGCACTCGCCGCAGAAAATCCGCCTGCATCCTGCCCGGTCACCCAGGTCACTGACACCATGACAAGGGTGCTGCCTTAACGGCCAGACTTAGAGCGAGAAGCATGCCAGAAAACCGCGAGTGTTTAATAAATTTATCAAAACGCTGATCCATTAAACACTCATCCGGGGCAAACACCCCACTGGAGTCGGCAAAAATACCGAGAAAACCCATAGGAATGCGCGCTTTTTGTGCGGTTTTGCACTTGTTTGGTGCATATTTAATGAACCAGTGTTCATAAAGCGTTGAATTAATCGAACACCCAGATGTTGCATGCACACAACACATTGTCGATTTTCAATAAAATGTTGCATAGCAACATTGACGTTAACTCGAACGCATGATTCACCTTGCCGGCTGCATGGCCGCCCAAGTGAGGTGTTTAAAAGATTAAGCACACGGTCGTGTTCATCTGACATGTCACTTGCGACACAGGCCACGACAAACTGTTATCGTGTATCCATTCCGGGTTTTTCCTTCGTCTTTCCGCTGGTCTGACCTGTCGGCAACGGGCGGGCGTATCGGGCAGGTGAACCAGATGCTCTTATAGATATGCGCCGCTCACAAAAATCAGCGCAGCGATCCTGACTGGGCGGGCGGCCGCAGACAGTACAAGTGGTACGGCAAGGTTGCGCAACAACGCCAAGGGAGGCGCAACGCTAACCACCTATATAATGTTGCTGGCTGAATGTGCCGATGCCGCTGTGTGGTGTCGCAGACCAGGGCTTCAGTGGCTGTTTGTGGCCGGGGTGTTGCCTGGAACTTTCCTGCTTGCCTGGCAGGGTGCTGGCCTAGATGGGCCGGCGCTTTCCCAACACAACATTTCGCGTTCAATATTGAAATTTTTGCCTATTGGGCGCATCTTCCCGGTTTGAACAACCGCACCGCCACCGTATGGCGGATTTGGCGCCGAGGCTCACCATGACCCAAACCCCCGATACCCCCCCGCTGCTGGAATTTCCCTGTCGTTTCCCGATCAAGATCATGGGCGCGGCGCATCCTGAATTCACCCGCACCGTGCTGGAAGTCACCCGCATTCACGCCCCGGATTTTGAAGAAGTCGATCTGGTGGTGCGCGAAAGCAGCGGCGGCAATTATCTGGCGGCCACCATCACCGTGCGCGCCACCTCGCGCGAGCAGCTGGACGATTTGTATCGCGCTTTCAGCGGCCACCCCATGGTCAAGATGGTGTTGTAACCTCACCCTGCGAGCCGTCCTATGCTGATCAAACACCTGGGCATGGTGGATTACGAGCCCACCTGGCGCGCCATGCAGGCGTTTACCGACGCCCGCGATGAACACACCCCAGACGAACTATGGCTGGTGCAACACCCGCCGGTGTACACCCTGGGCCTGGCCGGCAAGCCCGAGCATCTGCTGTGCGCCACCGATATTCCGCTGGTGAAAACCGACCGGGGCGGCCAGATCACCTACCACGGCCCCGGCCAGCTGGTGGTGTATATGATGATCGACTTCAAGCGCCTGGGGCTGGGCGTGCGCGAGCTGGTGCGCCATATTGAACAAGCGGTGATTGATTTGCTGGCCGAATTTGGCATTACCGGCAATGGCGATGTCGATGCGCCCGGCGTGTATGTGGACGGCGCCAAGATCGCCTCGCTGGGCCTGCGCATCCGCAACCACGCCACCTATCACGGCCTGAGCCTGAATGTGGACATGGACCTCACCCCGTTCAGCTGGATCAACCCGTGCGGCTACAGCGGCCTGCGCGTCACCCAATTGCGCGAGCTGGGCGTGACACTGGATGTCAACGCCGTGGCCGAGCGCCTGCTGCCGCATCTGCGCGCGCAACTGGCGGCGCATTAACGCGCCCGCCCCCACTGGAGACAACATGAAAACCGACAACACACAAGGCGTGAAGCTCAAGGGCGAAGCCAAAACCGCGCGCATTCCCATCAAAGTGGTGCAGCTGGACGAACGGCTGAAAAAACCAGAATGGATTCGCGTCAAATCCCCGTCTGGCGCGCGCTTTCATGAAATCAAAGACATCCTGCGCCAGCAAAAGCTGCACACCGTCTGCGAAGAAGCCAGCTGCCCGAACATCGGCGAATGCTTTGGCAGCGGCACCGCCACCTTTATGATCATGGGCGACATCTGCACCCGCCGCTGCCCGTTCTGCGACGTAGGCCACGGCCGCCCCAATCCGCTGGACCCGAACGAGCCGCGCCACCTGGCGGAAACCGTGGCCGCGCTGCGCCTGAAATACGTGGTGATCACCAGCGTGGACCGCGACGACCTGCGCGATGGCGGCGCCGGCCACTTTGCCGATTGCATCCGCGAAGTGCGCGCCCTGTCGCCAGACACCAAGATCGAAGTGCTGGTGCCGGATTTTCGCGGTCGGCTGGACATCGCCCTGGACATCCTCAGCGAAACCCGCCCGGACGTGATGAACCACAACCTGGAAACCGCGCCGCGCCTGTACAAGCAAGCCCGCCCCGGCGCTGATTACCAGCACTCGCTGGAGCTGCTGAAAGCCTACAAGGCGCGCAACCCGGACGTGGCCACCAAATCCGGCATCATGGTTGGCCTGGGCGAAACCGACGAAGAAGTCTACGAAGTGATGCGCGATATGCGCGCCCACGACATCGACATGATCACCATCGGCCAATACCTGCAACCGACCACCACCGGCCACCTGCCGGTGCTGCGCTACGTGCACCCGGACGTGTTCAAGCAGTTTGAAACCGAAGCCTACGCCATGGGCTTCCGCCACGCGGCAGTGGGCGCCCTGGTGCGCTCGTCTTACCACGCCGATCAGCAGGCGCATCAGGCGGCGGCGGTGTAAACAACACCCAAAAAAATCCTTTGGGTGTGATCAGGGGCGAGTGCAAGGCTCGCCCCTTTTCTTGTCTTCGCTCACGACACCCCGCACCGCGATCCCGGCCAGACGTGCCGCTGCAGACAATACAGGCCGTACGGCAAGCCTGGCGTGTGGTGAGCGGCGCTAGCCGTAGCCCACGCCTTGACCCTCAGCGACTCAAGGCCGCCTGCAACAGCCGCAGCATGGCCGCCGTCGCCCCCCAGATAAAACGCTCCTGATGGGTGAGCGACAGATACTGTCCGCGTCGGCCGTCTTGTTCGTAGTCGTGGCGCACATAATTGCCGGCGTCCAGCGCCAGCGACAGCGGCAGTTCAAAAATCTCCGCCACCTCGCCCGCCTGTGGATGCAAATCCAGCGGTGGCGCAATCAGCCCAACCACGGGCGTCACCAAAAAACCCGTCACCGTCACATACTCGGGCAGTTCACCCACCACTTGCACCTGTTGCGGCGCCAGGCCGATTTCTTCGTGCGCCTCGCGCAGCGCCGCCGCGCGTGGGCTGGGGTCGTCTGGCTCCAGCTTGCCGCCGGGGAAGCTGATCTGCCCGGCATGGTGGCGCAGGCCGCTTTCCCGACGGGTAAGCACAATGCCAGGGCTTTCTGGTCGCCAGACCAGCGGAATCAGCACGGCGGCCGGACGGGTGAGGTTGGGTTGGCGGTGTGGCACATCGCCAGGGCGTTCGGCCAGTGGGTGGGCAAGGCGGGTCAGCAACCAGTCGTGGGCGGCGTCGATATGGGTGGGCAGCATGGGTTCGGGCGGTGGGCAACAAACAGATGATCCAGCTTTCAGTGTAACGTGTTTGCCAGGCGGCCGGTGCGGGTATTTGATTTGCATCAAAGGTGGCCAGGTGCAGGCAGGTAGAATCCCGTAGTTTTACTTAGCTGGCTTACATATGGGCTATAGTGTAGCTATTGTCAGCCATGCTTTTTCTTCACTGTGATGCCTGATTTCACCTTGTCTGCCATGGGGGCCGCCTCTTGAGCAATTCGATCGCCCCATCTCGGCCGCTTGCCAAGTTGTTCACTGCGCTGTTTATCTGGTTGCCATCGTCCTGGGCCTCTGTGCTGGTGCTGGGCCTGGGCGTGGCTGTCAGCATGGTGGCCGGTGATCTGGATGCCGAGCGGCAAGCCAGCGAAGAACGCGGCCGCGTGCTCAACGAACTGGCGCTGGCGCGCGCGCGGGTAGAAGGCGCCCTGAAAGCCACGTTTAACTCCACCGATGGCCTGGTGCACCTGATCTCACTGCGTGGCGGCATCGACCCTGGCTTATTTGCCGACATGGCCAGGCTGGCGATTGGCAAAAACCCGCATGTGCGCAATATCACCGCCGCCCCGGATGACACGGTGACCATGGTCTATCCACGTACTGGCAACGAGCGGGTGCTGGGCTTTCGTTTTGCCGACAACCCCGAGCAATTGAGCACGGTGACCCTGGCGCGCGAGCGCCACCACGCCATCCTGGCCGGGCCGGTGGAACTGGTGCAAGGCGGCCGCGCGCTGATTCAGCGCACACCCGTGTTTACCCTGACTGGCCGCGAGGTGCATTACTGGGGCACGGTGTCGATTGTCGCCCATATCGACGGCCTGCTGCGCACCAGCGACTCGCCGGCCATCCGCCTGGCCATTCGCGGCAAGGATGCGCTGGGCGCGCATGGTGAGATGGTGGATGGCGATGCCAGCGTGTTTGCCAGCCAGCCGCTGCTGATGGATATCGAAGTGCCTGGCGGCAGCTGGCAACTGGCTGCCGTGCCGCAACACGGCTGGCAGACACATCCGCTGTATGATTCGTTTTATTTTCATTTGGGCCTGGCCATCAGCGTGCTGCTGGCGCTGCTGGCTGGCGCACGCGCTGAATATGGCCGCCAACTGCGCGACCACAACCGCGTGCTGCAAAACGAAATGCACGAACGCCGTCGGGTAGAAGCCGCGCTGCGCGAAGAAGAAGAGCGCTTTCGCCGCTTATTTGATTCCTCGCCCGATCCGGCCTGGATTCTGGAAGGCCCGCGCTTTGTCAAATGCAACCCGGCTGCCCTGAGCGTGTTTGGCTACGATGCCGCCGACAGTGCGGTGTTCAGCCACCCGGCGCGCCTGTCGCCGGAATACCAACCCGACGGCCGCGCCTCGTATACCGCCGCCGAGGCGATGATGGCCATGGCGCGCGCGCGCGGCAGCCATCGCTTTGAATGGCTGCACCTGCGCAGTGATGGCTCGCCGTTTTATGCCGAAGTCACCCTCACCGCCATGGTGATGCGCGGCGCTTCGCTGCTGCACGCCGTGGTGCGCGACATCTCTGCCCGCAAGGAAGCCGAGCAAGCACTGTTTGCCAACCGCAACCTGCTGCAAACCCTGATCGAAAGTGCTGGCACGGTGATTTATGTGTTTGACACCGATGGCCGGCTCAAACTGTGCAACCCGCAGTTTGAAACCCTGTGCGGCCGCGCGCGCGAAGCCATGCTGGGCCTGCGCCGCGAGGCGTTTTTGCCACTGGCCATTGCCGGCGAACACGCCGCCAACGACCAGCAAGTGATGCTCAGCGGTGCCCAGCGTGAATTTGAAGAACATATGGTGTTGGACGGCCAACCTCGCGTCTTTCTCAGTATCAAACGCCCCCTGCTGGAAAACGGCGTGGTAACCGGCGTGGTGGGGATTTCCACCGACATCACCGAGCGCAAGGCCGCCGAAGAAGCCCTGCGCCTGTACGCCAATATCTTTGAGCAAACCAACGAGGCGATTCTGGTCACCGACCGGGACAACTGCATCGTGCGGGTGAACCCGGCGCTGGAACACATCACCGGCTACCGCTTTGACGAGCTGCGCGGGCGCAACCCCAGCATGCTGGCCTCGGGCAACACCCCTGGTCATGTCTACCACGAGCTATGGCAGGCGTTGCACACGCATGGCCACTGGCAGGGCGAGCTGTGGGACAGACGCAAGGACGGCGCGGTATACCCCAAGTGGACCAATATTTCCGTGCTGCGCAATGCCCACGGCGAAATCACCCATTATCTGGGCCTGTTTACCGACATCACCGAGCGCAAGCACGCCGAAGCGCGCATCGAGCACCTGGCCCACCACGACAAACTCACCGGCCTATTTAACCGCCACAGCCTGCAAGAGCGCCTGGGCCAGGCGCTGGCCAGCGCCACCTACGCCAACACCCGGCTGGCCGTGCTGTTTATCGACCTGGACCGCTTCAAGATCATCAACGACACCCTGGGTCACCACATCGGCGACCAGCTGCTGGTGGAAGTCGCCAACCGCCTGCGCCAGGTGGGCCACGCCAATGACATCGTCGCCCGCCTGGGTGGGGACGAATTTGTTGTGGTGCTGGCCAGCGACGAATCCGCCCGCGAGGCCCTGCCCATCGCCTGCCAGATGCTGGCCGCGCTGGGCGCCCCCTATTTGCTGGACGGCAACCAACTGCACTCCACCCCCAGCATCGGCATCAGCGTCTACCCCGACGACGGCGACAGCGTGGACGCCCTGATGAAAGCCGCCGACACCGCCATGTATCACGCCAAGGCGCAGGGGCGAAACAATGTGCAGTTTTTTACCGCCGAAATGAACGCCGCCGCCGCCGAGCGCATGGAGCTGGAGCGCGACCTGCACCACGCCATCGCCCACCAGCAACTGGATGTCCACTACCAGCCGCAAGTGCAAGCCGCCAGCGGCCGGGTGTGCGGCGTGGAAGCCCTGCTGCGCTGGCCCCACCCCACCCGTGGCCAAGTCTCGCCGCTGAAATTCATCCCGATTGCCGAAGAATCCGGCCTGATCGAAGCCCTGGGCGCCTGGGTGCTGCGCCAGGCTTGCCAGCAAGTGGCGCACTGGAAATCCATCGGCATCCACGGCGTGCGCATGGCGGTGAATTTATCCGCCCACCAACTGCGCTCGCGCCAATTGGTGGACACCGTGCGTGAAGCCATGCACGCCCACGGCGTGCAAGCCGGCGAACTGGAGCTGGAAATCACCGAGTCCGCGGTGATGAAAGACCCGCAAGCCGCCATCGACACCCTGCAACAACTGCGCGACCTGGGCGTACACTTGGCCATCGACGACTTTGGCACCGGTTACTCCTCCCTGGCCTACCTGAAACTGCTGCCGGTAGACGTGCTGAAAATCGACCGCTCTTTTGTCAAAGACATCGAAACCGACCGCAACGACGCCGCCATCTGCGCCTCCATCCTCGCCCTGGCCAAAAGCCTGGGCCTGAAAGTGGTGGCCGAAGGCGTAGAAACCGCCGCCCAGCGGGATTTTCTGGACAGCCACGGCTGCGATTATCTGCAAGGCTACTTCTTCGCCAAACCCCAACCGGCAGCACTGTGCGCCGAACAATGGCGGCAAGCCCCAGCCCTGCCCGCCCCGGTCAACCCATAGCCGCATCGCCCCGGCCAAACACCTCCACCCACCAGGCGGTGAACTCGGGCGTGTCGCGGATCGGGTCGAGGTCGGGGTCGGTGCGGAGGTGGTCTTCGGACAGCAAAGCGCCGTGGGTTTGACAAATACGCAGCCAGCGGATGGCGTCGGCGGGGCGGTGGCGCAATGCGGCGATACAGGCCAGATTGTAGGCAGCAAGGCCGGGCTGGCCGGCTTCGGCTTGCAGCAATAGCGCTTCGGCTTGGTTTAGCAGGGCGGCGGCTTCATCTGGGTGGGTGTGCTGAATGGCATGGAATTCGTTTAGCAGTGCTGCGCCCCAGTTATTGGCTGCCTCATGCAGGTCTGGCTTGATCGCCAGCGCCTGGGCGTAGCATTCACCGGCTTGTTGCCACAACGCCCGCGTGGCTACCAGATCGCTCGTCGCCAAGGCTTGGGCTTCCCGAGTCAATGCAGAGCCCCAGTTGTAGGCCGCCTCATGCTTGTCTGGCTTGATTTCCAGCGCCTGGGCGTAGCGTTCACCGGCTTGTTGCCACAGAGCCCGCGCGGCCGGCAGATCGCTCGCCGCCAAGGCTTGGGCTTCCTGTGTCAATGCCCAGCCCCAGTTGTAGGCCGCCTCATGCTTGTCTGGCTTGATTTCCAGCGCCTGGGCGTAGCGTTCACCGGCTTGTTGCCACCGTACCCGCGCAGCCGGCAGATCGCTCGCCGCCAAGGCTTGGGCTTCCTGAGCCAGTGCATAGCCCCAGTTGTAGGCCGCCTCATGCATGTCCGGCTTGATTTTCAGCGCCTGGGCGTAGCGTTTACCGGCTTCCTTCCACAGCGCCCGCGCGGCCGGCAGATCGCCACTTTCCGCCAAGGATTGCGCTTCGCGGGCCTGTGCATTGCCTTTCTTCACCCACGCCCAGCTTTGCACGTCTGGATCGGTGGAGTTTTGCAGCGCACTTACCCCACCAATCAGGTAGGCATTCACGTCTTGGCTGGGGTGTGCAGGTGAGTCTTGTCCAGACACATCCGCTTTGAGCAATGTTTCAGCCTGATCCAGTAGACGGCGGGTTTGCTTAAGCCAGTCGATGCCGTTTGGTTCGTCGTGATAGTACGGTTTGTCGTTTTGCTTGCCGTCTTCAATAAACTCGGCAATTGGCGTCAGTTGCTCGCGCAGGTGGGCAAAAGGCTGGCCCAGCAGCGTTGGCGGCCAGGCGTCCATGTCCCGCGCCAGCTTCATGAAAAAGTGATCCGCCCCTTCCGGGTGATGCAGATGAAAGGCGTAGCGCTCTGCGCTGAACAGCTCGGCCAAGTGCGGTTTTGGCGTGGGCTGAGTGCTGATCCAGTACAGCCCGCATTGGTGGCAGTCAGCCTGAATCAGTTCCAGCAGCGGGTCGGCTTCGCCGCTATAGCCGACCACGATCCATAGCCGCCGCTCGCGGGCGTGGTCGAATATCGGTTTGAGTTGCTGGGCATGCTGCGCCAGTTCGTCCGGGTCGTTAAGCAGGCTAAAGCCGTTGCGCTGGCCGTGCAGGTGAAACACCGCCAGGTCAGGCAGTTCGGCCATGCGCATTTGGGTGGGGTGAAAGGCGGTGAGGTCGTACACCGCCGGGAACACATTCACCAGCGCGCAGGCGCGGGTGATGAGCTGGTCGAAGTTGGTGGTCAGCACGCGGTCGAGGCGTTTGTGTTTCAGCAATTGCGCCAGGCCAATATGCGCCCAGTTGATTTTTGAGTCGTCAATATAGCCCTTGAACAGGGAGCGGCGCTGATCGGGGTTCAGCTCGTGCATGTACTGGTTGTAACTGGGCTTGCTGGTTGCGCCTGCTTTTTGCCGGGCGCGTTGCCAGGCTTGCGGAAACGTCTTGCGGATATCGTCAATAATGCCGCCAGCCAGCGGAATGCCGCCCGAAAACGAACAGCCAGCGCCAATCAGCACCGTGGCGCGGCCCTCGCTGCTGCGCAGGTCCTCCACCAAATCCTCAAAGCTGCGGGTCTTGAATAAGGATAATGAGCCTTGCGATGGGGTGGAGGTGGCGGCAGTTGGGGCAGTCATGGCGCGGCGGGGGTGGCAGGGCGGGAGATGCCATCAGGATGAAACCTGGCGCGATGGGCGTCAAGTGGCCTTGCGCTGCGCCAGGTGCTGCGCCCGGTTTGGCGCGGGATGGGCACTTGGCGCCGCTAACACAACCCTCCTGGCGTTGTTGCCCACCCGCACTGTCTACGGTGGCACGCCCAGCCCAGCCAGGAGCGCTGCGCTGAGTTTTGTTCGCGGCGCTTAGTCTTCCTCAATTTCCATTTCCGCCATGATGGCGTATTTCTCGGCGGTCCAGCGTTGGAAGTCTTCTGGTGCTTGCTCAACAAAGCGGGAGGCGCCGGGGGTCGCTTCGATAATGGCGGTGGTGTTGGCAAAGCCGGTGGCGCTAAACCAGTTGTCCATGATGACGATATAGTCTGGCTCGGGAAGGTCTTTGAAGGCGCTGATCTGGCGCAGCACGTTCAGAGCATCGACAAAATTGTCATAGCTCTCAGAAAAATCAACTACGGTGAGTGTCCACTCGCCCGTGGCTTCGTCGTATTGATTGATCAGCGGGCCATAGCGGCAGGTGTCCACCAACTCAGTCAGCCAGTGTTGCACCGACGTGCCATGCGGCGCGTTGTTAAGGATTTTTTCTTCGATGCCGGGCGTTTCTTTGCCGTAAAACTGGCCAGTGGCCAGCCAATCGACAAAATCGGCGTATTGCTTGGCCGGGGTGATGATGTGTTCAAGAAAGCGCTGATGTTGTGCGGCGCTGAGGTGAAAACGGGCAATCAGTTGCGAGGGTTCGGACATAGAGGGGCTCCCTGGCTGGCGGCAGGCGCGACGCCGGCATGGCGCCGCTGTCAGCACAGGCGGCACGTCTCGCTAACAGCCCAGGGCCCGCTGCCGCGTATGGCCTAGAGAAACAGCAGCTTAAGCTCAGTCGCCCGTCCATGACAATTGGTATGACTACCGATTCTATAGGAGTGCTGATATTGCTGGCCGATGGCGGCCGCAGATTAGAACCACTCACAACACCCAGCGCAGCGCTCCTGGCGGAGGCACGCCCGCAGACAATACGGGTATGCAACAACGCCAGGCGGGTTTTGTGAGCGGCGCTTATCCCCACGTCGCCCGCAGCCATCCCTCCAGCCGCTTGGCGGCTTCTTCCCAATGGGTGTCCAGCATCATCAGGTGGGCCATGTCCGGCAGGATTTCGGCGGTGACGCCCAGGCGGCAGGCGGTGGCTACCACTTCGTGCGGGGCAATCAGTTGGTCGTTGGCGGCGCCCAGCACCAGGGCGGGGACGGCGGGCAGGTGGCTGACCGGAAACAGGCTGATCATCGACAGGTCAAAAATCGCCCGCATGGATTCCGGCTGAAAGCGGCGCACCCAGTCGCGCAGGCGTTCGCGGTCTACGTCGGCCGAGAACAGCAGGCGCTGGGCCTGGTCGAGGTCGGGGTGGTAGTGCTCGTTGGCCTGAAACAGGTTCAGCGCCGCCAGCAGGTCGGGGGCGGTGGTGAGCATGCGCCAGGCCGAGGCGTTGATGCCAAAAGGCGGCACCGAGGCCATCAGCGCCACGCCGGCCGGCGGGTGCTGGCGATGCATTTCCAGGTAGCGCTGCACCACAAAGCCGCCCATCGAGTGGCCGATCAGCACGGGCGGGCGCGGCATGGTTTTCACCACGGCGTGGACATTGCGGGCAAAGTCGTCGATGCCCAGCGCCGCCAGCCAGGCGTGGCCACGGCTGTCGCCATGGCCTTCCAGGCTGATGGCGGTGGCGTGCCAGCCGCGTTGGGCAAACCAGGGCAAAAAGTATTCTTCCCACACCCAGGCGGCGCAGTAGGCGCCGTGCACAAACAACAGCGGCGGGGCATCCAGCGGGGCGCCGTGGGCGGCGTGTGATTGGCATTCCAGTCCGGGCACCATTACAGCACCTCGGCGGCAAAGTCTGCCAGCCGCGAGCGTTCGCCGCGTTGCAGGGTGATGTGGCCGGCGTGGGCCCAGTTTTTCATGCGGTCCACCACGTAGGTGAGGCCGGAGCTGCCTTCGGTGAGGTAGGGGGTGTCGATTTGGGCGATATTGCCCAGGCACACCACTTTGGTGCCGGGGCCGGCGCGGGTGATCAGGGTTTTCATTTGTTTGGGGGTCAGGTTCTGAGCTTCGTCGATGATGAGGAATTTGTTCAAAAAAGTGCGGCCGCGCATGAAGTTCAGTGATTTGACCTTGATGCGGCTGCGGATCAGGTCGCGGGTGGCGGCGCGGCCCCAGTCGCCGCCGTCGTCGTCGGATTTATTGAGCACGTCCAGGTTGTCGTCCAGCGCGCCCATCCAGGGGGCCATTTTTTCTTCTTCGGTGCCGGGTAAAAAGCCGATGTCCTCGCCCACCGGCACGGTGACGCGGGTCATGATGATTTCGCTGTAGCGTTTTTCTTCCAGCGTCAGCGCCAGGCCGGCGGCCAGGGTGAGCAGGGTTTTGCCGGTGCCGGCCTGGCCCAGCAGGGTGACAAAATCAATCTCCGGGTTCATCAGCAGGTTAAGGGCAAAGTTTTGCTCGCGGTTGCGCGCGGTCACGCCCCATACGCTGTGTTTGCTGTGGCTGTAGTCGCTGAGGGTTTCCAGCGTGATGGTTTTGCCTTCGCGCGCCAGCACGCGGGCGGCAAACGGCGCTTCGCCGCCCTGCCAGAGGATTTCGTTCAGCAAGAGGTTGGCGCAGCCGGGGCCGCTCATGCGGTAATAGCTTTTGCCGCCTTCTTGCCAGGATTTGAGGTTTTTGCCGTTTTTTTCCCAGAAGCCTTGGTCGATCTCGCGCGCGCCGCTGTACAGCAGATCGGTGTCTTCCAGCACTTGATCATTGAAATAATCTTCTGCCGCCAGGCCCAGCGCGGCGGCCTTGATGCGCATATTGATGTCTTTGGACACCAAAATCACCTGGCGCTCGGGCTGGGCCAAGTGCAAGGCCATGACAATGCCCAGAATCTGGTTATCCGCCTTGCCCACCGGCAGGCCGGCCGGCAATTGGCCATCCAGCGCGCGGGTTTGCAGCAGCAGCCGGCCGGTGGCGGCCTTGTGGCTGGCGGCTTTCAGGCTGATGCCGGCGTCGATGTCGTCGGCGTCGCGCACCAGTTCATCCAGAAAACGGCTGGCCTGACGGGCGTTGCGCGCCACTTCCGACATGCCTTTTTTGTGGCCGTCGAGTTCTTCCAGGGTGATCATCGGCAAGAACACATCGTGTTCGGCAAAGCGGAACAGGCAGGAAGGGTCGTGCATCAGCACATTGGTGTCCAGCACAAACAGTTTGATCCGGGAGAGGGCGGTTTTTTTCTTGGCTGGCATGAGAGTGGGCTTTCCTGTTGGCGCAATATCAGTCGAAAAGCGGCCAGGCGACGCGCGCCCGGCGGCCAGCACAGCATGCGCGGCGCGCGCTACAGCGTGTTGACAAAGGCCAGCACCTCGGCCACATGGCTGGGCACTTTCACGCCGCGCCACTCGCGCAGCACGCTGCCGCCTTCGCCCAGCACAAAGGTGCTGCGCTCGATGCCGCGCACCTGTTTGCCGTACATGTTTTTCAGCTTCATCACCCCGAACGCTGCGCAGGCGATTTCGTCCGGGTCGCTGATCAGATCAAACGGCAGGGATAATTTGGCCTTGAAGTTTTCGTGCGACTTGATCGAGTCGCGCGACAGGCCCCACACCTGGCAGCCGGCGGCGACAAAATCGGCGTAAGCATCCCGAAAATCCATGCTTTCGGTGGTGCAGCCGGGGGTGTTGTCCTTGGGGTAAAAATACAGCACCAGCGGCTTGGCGCTGTCGGATAAGCTGAAAGTGTGCCCGCTGGTGGCTGGCAAGCTCAGCTGGGCTGGCAGGGTAAGGCTCATGGCGACTCCTGGGTTAGGGGCAGGGAGATGCGGCGGTTGCCCGCGGCTTTCCATCCCTCATAGAATAGCGAAACCCGTCCGCTGTCAATATTCATGCCACCTGTCATCAATCTGCTTGTCCAATTATGCCATGCGCTCGGCCGGCTGCCAGCCTTGCGCCGCGCGCCCGTGCAGGCGGCGCTAGGACGCCAGTTGCAGCAGTGCGGCTTGCGCGCGCTGCCCGGCATTGCCTGCCTGGGCGCCGCGCTGGGCTTGGCGGCGGTGCAGCAAATGCACCATGTGTACGGCGCCAATGTGGACTTCACCCTGCGCACCTTGCTGCAATTATTGCTGTCCGAGCTGGCCCCGCTGTTGACCGCGCTGTTTTTGCTTACCCGCTCCAGCTCGGGGATTGCCGCCGAGGTGGCGGCGTTGCGCGTGCATGGCGAGTGGCGCACGCTTGCCGCCATGCAAGTGGACCCGCTGGCCTTTGTGCTGCTGCCGCGCCTCTTGGCTATCCCGCTGGCCAGCGCGCTGCTGACCTTGTATCTGCTGCTGATTGCCCAGGGCGCAGCGGTGCTGTACGCGCTGGACGCGCCAGACCAGGCCACGTTTTACAGCATGCTGGAGCCGCTGACCCCGGCCATGGCGCTGCTGTGCCTGAGCAAAAGCCTGCTGTTTGGCGCGCTGACCGCCGCCAGCAGCTGTCTGGCCGGCTTGGCGGCCGAAGGCGACTGGCCAGCGGTGTCGCAGGCGTCGGCGCGCGCGGTGTTGTTTGGCCTGCTGGCGATTGTGGCCGCCGACGCGCTGTTTGCCCTGCTGCCGGCGCTGTGGAGCCCGGCATGAGCGCGCTGACCCTCACCCTGCCGGATGGCGGCGCGCTGGCGCTGTGCGCCGGCCAGCTGACGCAATGCGCCTGGAGCCCGGCCAATCAAACGGCCATCAGCGCCGCCCTGCTGGCCGCCGGCCAGGTGACGCTGGCGCTGCCGGCGCAAGGCGGCTTGCTCAGCACGCTGAGCGTGGCCGACAACCTCACCCTGGCCGCCAGCTACCACGGCATGCCCTGGGCCGAGCTGGACGCCGCGCTGGCCCTGCTGCTGCCGGCGCTGGCGCTGGACGCCGCCGCCTGGCGCGCGCTATTGGCCACCCCCACCGAACAACTCAGCGCCGACGACCGCCGCCGGGTGCTGCTGCTGCGCGCGGCGCTCACCCCGGCCGCCGCCTGGCTGATCGACAGCGATTTTTTTGCTGATGCCCACCCCGACCTGGCCGCGCGCGGCCAGGCGCTGCTGGCCCAGGCCCTGCCGGGCCGGCTGGCGGTATGGCTCACCCGCCCGGCCCGCCCTGCGCAACCGGGCGCTGAATGGAAGGAACCCCCACCATGACCACGCTTCCCCGCCCGGCGCGCGCGCGCCGGCTGTGGTGGTTTATTGCGCTGGCCGTGCTTGGCCTGGCTGCGCTGCTGGCCGCGCGGCTGTGGCTGCAAGGCTGGTTTGAGCCCAGCACGCCCATCCGCCTGTACGCCGCCTCGGGCAGCGACCTGAAACCCGGCATGCCGGTGAAGTTTCGCGCCTTCAAGATCGGCGCTGTCCAGAGCATCACCCTGAAAGACGATGCCCATGTGGACGTGGTGGCGCGCATTGAAAACCGCTACCTGAAATTCATCCGCCAGACCTCGCTGGCCCGGCTGAGCAAAGAAGGGCTGATTGGCAACAGCTTTATCAGCATTGAAACCAGCGACACCAGCGCGCCGGCGCTGGGCAAAAACGCCTATCTGGCGCTGATGCCGGGCACCGATATGGAAGTCATCGCCCAGCAAGTCAAAGACCAGGTAGACCCGGTGATTGCCGAGCTGCACACCCTGCTGGCCGGGCTGAACCACCCGCAAGGGCCGTTTCAGCAAAGCCTGCGCCATCTGGCGGTCAGCACCGGCAAGCTGAACGACACGCACACCCAGCTCAACAGCCTGCTCCGCCACACCGACACGCTGATTGACCGCGACGCCCGCCAGACGCTGACCGCCATCAACCGCGACTTACCCGCCGTGATGCGCCAGCTGAACGCCACCACCCAGGCCACCCAGGCAGCCAGCCAAAGCCTGAACGACGCCATGCAGGCCAGCGCCACGCAACTGCCCGGCCTGATTCGCGACAGCCGCTTGCTGATCCAGCAAAGCAACGACACCCTGGACGGCCTGCGCCAGCACTGGCCGCTGAAACAACTGAGCGCGCCCATCGCGCCCGACACCGGAGACATCCATGGCGCTCAGGATTAACCCCCGTCGGCCCCATCTGGCCGCCGCCGCGCTGCTGGCGCTCTGGCTGGCCGCCTGCGCTGGCGGGCCGTCGCACCCGCTGGCCCAGCACGACGCCTTCCGGCAGGGCGAGCTGGCCAACCGCCAGGCGCGCGCGGCGCTGGCGCGCGGCGAGCTGAGCTCGGCGCGCCAGCTCACCGAACAAGCCCGCCAGCACTATCAACGGCTGGACGCGCGCGAGCGGGTGATCGACTGCGAATTGCAGCTGGCCACGCTGGCGCTGCGGCAAAACGACTTGGCCGGCGTGCGCGCCGCGTTGGCGCGGCTGGCCGACTGGCAGCTGACGCCCGAGCAACAACGCGCGCTGGCCGAGCGGCACATCAGCCTGGCGCTGCGCGAACAACAAGCAGCCCGCGCCGCCGACTGGCTGAAGCAGGCGCGCGCCGCCTGCGCCGCGCCATGCGCCCGCGCCGCCACGCTGGATGTCTTCGCCGCGCGCATCGCCGCCGCCCGGCAAGACCTGGACAGCGCCCGGCAACTGGCCGAGCAGGCGCTGGCCGGCGCGCGCGACGACAGCGAACGCGCCGCCGCCCATCGCCTATTGGCCGAATGGACGCCAGCCAACGCCCCACGCGCAGCGCTGAGCCACTATCTGGCGGCGCTGGAATTCGACCAGCGCGAAGGCTATAGCGCCGGCCTGGCGCAAGACCTGGCCGGCGCCGCCGCCGCCAGCCAGGCGCTGGGCGACGCGCGCGCCGCCCGCGAATACCGTCAGCGCGCCGAAGCGGTGAACGCCGCCATGCGCGCGGCGGCCGGGCGCTGACAACCTTGATGACATTTTCTGGTCAGGATGCGCTGAAAAAATCGTTGTCCCCGCGAAGTCATGAATTCAAAGCTTTGATTTCTCTGTATTTTAAGAGCCGCTCACAAAACTCAGCGAAGCGGTCCTGGCTAGGCGCACGACCGCTGACAGTACAACAAGTACGGCAAGGTCGGGCAACACCGCCAAGAGGGTTTTGTTAGCCGCGCTTATTCACCTTATGGATTTTTACCCCGGAGCACCCATCACATGCTGCATTGGCTGGGCGAAGTGTTTCAGTTGCAAGGCACCGGCTACGCCGCGCTGCCGCAGTTTTTGACCAGTCTGGGCATTGGCCTGTTGCTGGGCATCGAGCGCGAGCGCAAGCAAGACCCGCGCGCCGGGGTGCGCACGTTTGCGCTGACCTGTTTATTTGGCACGCTCAGCGGCCATGTGGCTGGGCTGGCGGCGCTGCCCTTGCTGCCGATTGCCGGCCTGGCCGGCATTGCCGCACTGACGCTGACCGCGTATTGGCACCCCAGCGCCTGCCACGACAGCCCGGACCCGACCACGCAAGTGGCGTTGCTGCTGGCGTATGCGCTGGGTTTATTGGTGTACGCCGGGCCGTCCGAGCTGGCGGTGGCGCTGGCCATCATTGCCACCTTATTGCTGTATCTCAAGCCGGAGTTGTCCGGGCTGAGCCAGAAGCTCACCCGGCCGGATATTCTGGCCGTGCTGCAATTTGGTGCGGTGTCGGCGATTATCCTGCCGATTTTGCCCAATCGCGCCTTTGGCCCGTATCAGGCGATCAACCCCTATGAAATCTGGCTGATGGTGGTGCTGATTTCCGGGGTGAGCTTGTGCGGCTATGTGGCGGTGCGCCTGCTGGGTGAGAAAGTCGGCGGGCCAGTGCTGGGCTTGCTGGGCGGCATGGTGTCGTCCACCGCCACCAGCATGAGCTTTGCCCGCCAGGTGCGCGACGACCCCAAGGCGCTGCATTTGTCAGCCACGGTGATCCAACTGGCCAATCTGGTGATTTTTGTGCGGCTGGCGATTCTGGCCGCGCTCTTGGCCCCGGCGGCGCTGGGCACGCTGTTGCCTGTGCTGGGTGCGGCGCTGGCCGGTGGGCTGCTGGCCACCGGGCTGGGGCACTGGCGGCATGGCTCGGCCGGCGGCCAGGACGAAGACGGCTTTACCCCGCACAACCCGGTGGAAATGCGCACCGCGCTGGTGTTTGGCGGCCTGTATGCCGTGGTGACGCTGGCGGCGG
Organism: Rivihabitans pingtungensis; assembly: GCF_003201855.1. Classification (GTDB taxonomy): domain Bacteria; phylum Pseudomonadota; class Gammaproteobacteria; order Burkholderiales; family Aquaspirillaceae; genus Rivihabitans; species Rivihabitans pingtungensis. The sequence goes on from NZ_QJKI01000019.1 coordinate 39,874, forward strand.
CGGCGCTGATGCACCAGTTTGGCTCGGGCGGTTTGTATGGCGTGGCGCTGGTGTCCGGGGTAACCGATGTCGATCCGATTTCGCTGTCGGCGTTCAATCAGTTTGCCGGCGGCCATCTGAACGCCAACCAAGTGGCCGCCACCCTGGCGCTGGCCTTGCTGACCAATAGCCTGTTCAAGTTTGGCATGGTGGCCAGCCTGGGCGGGCGGGCCTTGATGTGGCGCACGCTGCCGATGTTTGCCAGCGCACTGGCCGCCATGCTGGCGGCCTGGGGCTGGATGCAGTGGGCCTGACTGGCGCAGAAAAGCCGGGGGCAAGCCGCACGTTCAGGGCGTTTGCAAGTGGACAATGCTGTAGTTTTGCTGGTCCGGATCAAGCTTGCAGGTGAAGGTGGGCGAGCTGATCGCCGCGCCGGTTTTGTCGGACACCACGCTGTAACTGCTGTCGCCCTTGCGGGTGGTGATGACACGGGCGATGTCGTCTGCGGCGATGCTCAGCTCCAGCTCGGCGGGCAACACCTGGGGCATGGGATTGCAGAATAAATACTCCCCAGCCAGGACGCGCTCCCAGGCACGTTCGGTGAGGATATACAGCGTATTGATATTGGAAGGCAGCACCCCGGCGCCAAAGCGCTCACGGTGGTTTTCAATGGCTTCATCCGGCCAGCCAGACCAGTTTTGCGGACGGGCCGCGGTCAGGCGGTCAAAATGTTTGAGGCAGGTTTCCTGGGTAAGACGGACTTGTGACATGGCGCGCTCCTGAGTAAGCCGGCCAGGTAGCCGGCATCCGGATAAAACGCCAGGTCAGCCCGAGCGTGAAGCGCCAGCAGGCTTAGCGTCGCTCACCAAACCCAGCGAGCGGCCTTGGCCAAGCGTGTGACCGCAGACAATACAAGGCCGTACGGCAAGGTCATACCACAACGCCAGGGGGCTTGGTGAGCGGCGCTTAGCAGGAGAACAGCCAGCCGCCGCTATCGTGCTCTGCCGCACCGGTCACGGTGAGGGCAGGGATCTCCACCGGGGCGCTCATCCAGCGGCTGACTGTCGCCTCGCTCAGCGCCAGATTCGGGCGCAGCTGTTGCAGCACGTCGCCGCCCAGGGTGTTCAGGTTGGCAATGCGGCTGAACATGGCTTCCAGCTCGGGGGTAAACTGCCCGCCCGGCAGGCCGGCTTGCTGGGCCGTGCTCCACTGCTGCATGAAATCCTGCTCCAACTGGCCCAATTCACGGCCCAGCTGGGTAAAAAACTGCTCGGCCCAGTTCAGGTCGGCTTGCGGTTGCACTGGTGAACCGCCCAGCAACAGGGCATCGCCAGAACGTTCGGGTATGCGGATGGCGTCAGTCATGGTCGGGGTGGTCAGTCAGTCAAAATGAAAGATAACAGCTTGATTGGCAAATCAACCCTGTATGTTAACGGGTTTTTCTTCCGGTGTCAGCAGACGACTGCGTGTTGCCCCGCTGGTTTGGCGGGGCGGCTTGGCCGCTTGCGCCCCCTGTCCAATGAGTGTTTGCGCTGACAGGCGCTTTCATTGGAAAATCCCTCAATGTGCCGCCGTGAGCGGCGTTTTCCCTTTTTGACTTGCCATCCAGACTGATTACGCATGAAAGCCTCCGAAATCCGCCAGAAGTTTCTCGACTTCTTCGCCAGCAAGGGCCATCAGATTGTTGCCTCCAGCTCGCTGGTGCCGTGGGAAGACCCGACGCTGCTGTTCACCAACGCCGGGATGAACCAGTTCAAGGATGTGTTCCTGGGTTTTGACAAGCGCCCGTACACCCGCGCCACCACCAGCCAGAAATGCGTGCGCGCCGGCGGCAAGCATAACGACCTGGAAAACGTCGGCTACACTGCCCGCCACCATACCTTCTTTGAAATGCTGGGCAATTTCAGCTTTGGCGACTACTTCAAGCGCGACGCCATCAGCTACGCCTGGGAGTTTCTCACCAGCCCGCAATGGCTGGGCCTGCCCAAAGACAAGCTGATGGTGACGGTCTACGCCAGTGATGACGAGGCGTTTGACATCTGGAACAAAGAAGTCGGCGTGCCGGCGGACAAGATTGTGCGCATTGGCGACAACAAGGGTGCGCCGTATGCCTCGGACAACTTCTGGCAGATGGGCGACACCGGCCCGTGTGGCCCGTGCACCGAGATCTTTTACGATCACGGCGCCCACATCTGGGGCGGCCCGCCCGGCAGCCCGGAAGAAGACGGCGACCGCTTTATTGAAATCTGGAACAACGTGTTCATGCAGTTCAACCGCACCGAAGACGGTGTGCTGCATCCGCTGCCCAAGCCCAGCGTGGACACCGGCATGGGCCTGGAGCGGATTTCGGCTGTGCTGCAACATGTGCACGCCAATTACGAAATCGACCTGTTCGTCAATCTGCTGAAGGCCGCCGCGCGCGCCACTGGCGTGGAATACAGCCAGCAAACGCCGTCGCTGAAAGTCATCGCCGACCATATCCGCGCGTGTTCTTTCCTGATTGCCGACGGCGTGCTGCCGTCCAACGACGGTCGCGGCTATGTGCTGCGCCGCATCATCCGCCGCGCCATCCGCCACGGCTACAAGCTGGGCCAGAAGGGCTTGTTCTTCCACACCCTGGTGGCCGATCTGGCCGCTGAAATGGGCGACGCCTACCCGGAACTGCGCCAGCAACAGGCCAAGATCGAAGACGCGCTCAAGCAGGAAGAAATCAAATTCGCCGAAACCCTGGACAAGGGCATGGCGCTCCTGGAAGGCGCGCTGGCCGGCGAGCAAAAAACCCTGGACGGCAAGGTGGCCTTCCAGCTGTACGACACCTATGGCTTCCCGCTCGACCTCACCGCCGACATCTGCCGTGAGCGCGACATCGCCATCGACCAGGCCGGCTTTGACGCCGCCATGGATGCCCAGCGCGCGCAAAGCCGCGCCGCCTCCAGCTTCAAGATGGGCGGCCAGCTGGAATACAGCGGCGCCGACACCCACTTTGAAGGCTACACCCTGGCCACCACGCAAGCGCATGTGCTGGCCTTGTACAAAGACGGCCAGCCGGTGAACAGCCTGCAAGCCGGCGAGGCTGGCGTGGTGGTGCTGGACAACACCGCGTTTTACGCCGAAGGCGGCGGCCAGGTGGGCGATGTGGGCGAAATTGCCGCCACCGGCGGCCTGGACGCGCTGTTTGACGTCAAGGACACCCAAAAAATCACCGCCAGCGTGTTCGGCCACCACGGCGCGCTGTCGCGCGGCAGCCTGAAAGTAGGCGACAGCGTCACCGCCACCATCGACCTGCACGCCCGTCGCGCCACCCAGCGTAACCACTCGGCCACCCACTTGCTGCACAGCGCGCTGCGCCATGTGCTGGGCAGCCATGTGCAGCAAAAGGGCTCGCTGGTGAACCCGGAGCGCGCGCGCTTTGACTTTGCCCACGGCCAGCCGGTGAGCGCGGCCGAACTGGCCGAGGTGGAGCGTCTGGTCAACCAGGCGATTCTGGCCAACCACGAAGTCAAAGCCGAGCTGATGAACCAGGACGACGCGCTGAAAGCCGGCGCCATGGCCCTGTTTGGCGAAAAATATGGCGATGTGGTGCGCGTGCTGAGCATGGGCGACGTGTCCATCGAGCTGTGCGGCGGCACCCACGTCGGCCGCACTGGCGACATCGGCCTGTTCAAAGTGGTCAGCGAAGGCGGCGTGGCCGCTGGCGTGCGCCGGATTGAAGCGGTGACCGGCGAAGGCGCGATTGCCCACATCCAGACGCAAGACGCCCTGCTGCGCGAGCTGTCCGCCACGCTGAAGGCGCAAAGCCTGGACGACGTGGCCGGCAAGATCGCCGCCATGCAGGACGGCGTGAAAACCCTGGAAAAAGAACTGGCTCGCCTGAAAGCCAAACTGGCCGCCAGCGCCGGCGACGAACTGGCCGCCCAGGCGCAGGACATCGGCGGCGCCAAGCTGTTGGCCGCCGAGCTGGAAGGCGCCGATGCCGCCGCGCTGCGCGAAACGCTGGACAAGCTGAAAGACAAGCTCAAGTCGGCCATCATCGTGCTGGCCAGCCGGGGCGACGGCAAGGTGCAGCTGGCTGCTGGCGTCACCGCCGACCTGACCGGCAAGGTCAAGGCCGGCGAGCTGGTCAACTTTGTTGCCGGCCAGGTCGGCGGCAAGGGCGGCGGCAAGCCGGACATGGCCATGGCCGGCGGCAGCGAACCGGCCAAGCTGCCGGAAGCGCTGGCCAGCGTGGCCGGCTGGGTCGGCAGCAAGCTGGGCTGATTTCCCCCTCGCGCCAAAAAACCCCCATCAGCCTGGCTGGTGGGGGTTTTTTTGTGCCCTGTCAGTGTGCTTGGGCCAGAATCAGTCTGTTGCTGAGGTAATCTGGCGACTGGGCATGATCATGGGCCGGGCATTTGCCGCCAGAAAAAAGCCGCCAGGGGCACACACCCGCTGGCGGCGTCAGGCGCGTTTTTGCTCAGTTCAGCCGGAATACGCTGATCGCCCCTTGCAGGCGCTGCGCCAGCTGCGCCAGGGTTTGCGCGGCGCTGGCGATGCGCTTGACCTCGCCGGTATTGGCCTCGCTCATGCGGGCAATGGTTTCCACATTGGCCGCCACTTGCTCGTGCGCGGCGGTTTGCTGGCGCAGCGACATGGTGATTTCCGACACGGTGCTGACTACGCCATCGGCGCCGCTGGCCAGCTCCTGCATGGAGTCGCCCAGCGCACGGGTGACGCTGACGCCTTCGCCCACCCGGTTGACGCCATCGCCCATGGTTTCCACCGCGTGATTCATGTCCACATGAATGGCCTGGATCACCTGATCAATTTCGCCGGTGGCGCGGGCGGTGTTTTCCGCCAGCTTGCGTACTTCGTCGGCCACCACGGCAAAGCCGCGCCCGGCCTCGCCCGCGCGCGCGGCCTCAATGGCGGCGTTCAGCGCCAACAGGTTGGTCTGGTCAGCAATGGTGCGGATGGTTTCCGCCGCGCTGCGGATCAGCTCGGAATTGGCCTGCAGGGCAGAAATCTTGCTCGACGAGGCTTCTACCGTGCCTTGCAGCTCGGCCATCTGCAGCGAGGCGCTTTGCGCCAGCTCAATGCCGCTGACCGAGCGGTCGTGCGATTCGCTGGCCAGGCGGTGCGCACCTTCGGCGTTGTCAGAAATGTGGGCGATGCCGATGGCGACTTCTTCCATGGCGGCGGCCACCGACATCACCGCTTCGCTTTGCTCGCTGGAGCTTTGCGACACTTGCTGCGAGGTGTCGGTCAGGTGCTGCGAGGCGGACGAGAGCTCTTGCGCGGCGGCGTTGACTTCGCCAATCACGCTTTTCAGGTGGCTTTGCATGGCCGCCATGGCCGCCAGCAGCGACTGCGTGTCACCCATTTGCACTTTCACCGGCTGATGCAGATCGTTGCTGGCGATGGCCTGAACGACTTCCATGGCCACGCGCGGATCGCCGCCCAGTACGCGCAGCAGATAGCGGGCCAAGGCCACGGTAAAGCCGCTGACCGCCAGCAAGGCCAGCAGCCAGATGCTCAGCATGCCCCATTGCCCCTCGGCGATGGTGTCGGCGGTTTCTTTTTCCACCCGGGTGTTGAAGGCATTGGTCTTGGCCACCAGATCGTCCACCGCCGCGCGATGTTGCTGATAGGCGGCGTCCATGTCGGCCAGCGCGCTGGCGCGCGCGGCGTCGTCACCGGCCTGCAGGGCCGGGATGAAGTGCTCGAACAGCACGCTGTAGTAGCGCATGGCTGGCTCGTGGGTGGTCTTGATCATCGCCTGCTTCAGGTCTGGCTCGAATTCTGTGGCAATCCAATAGGTTTGCCGCTCGTCGTATTCTTTTTTCAGGACCTTCAGCCGCTCGATCAGCGCCGCGCGCTCGGTGGGCTGGGCGCGATCCAGCTGCAAGGTCACCAGATAGGTTTCGATGATGTATTTCGGCGGCGGCAGGATGTCGGCAATCAAATCTTTGCCCAGCACCACCCGATGGTATTCCGGCCCGTTGACTTCCACCTGGGTCATCACTTTCCAGGTCCACAGCCCGAAGGCCAGATATGCCGTCATGACCATGCCGATCATGATCACGAACAGCGTCTTCAGGCTGAAACGCCCCAATCCGCCGCGTTGAGGGGTTGCCATGATGTCATGCTCCTGTGGTTTTTTGGTGAGACCTGCAGACACACTGCTGCAGACCTGTCCCGCCCATGGCCGACTCGGCGGCCTCCCTGAGGGGCATCGGGGCCAGACGGACAGAAACAGACGAGCATACAAAGCGTCTGTCCAGGCATAAACCGATATTGGGACATTTTTTTATGGAATTGGCGCATATTATCCGCTGGCGTTTTCGTGGAGCAAATCAGGCCATGGCCGAAATGATCCACGATGGTGCATGGCAAGCTGGGCTGGACGTAAACAACAACGCAGAAGTTGAGTGGGCGCGCTTATTTTTTTACTCACCAGCTTGAGTGCACATGACTCAGCGGAAAAGTATTGTACACCAGTGTGCATTTTATACAAACACAGGCAAAACATGCGCTTACAGGCTATTTCAAGCAAGCGTAAGATCAAATCGGATCAAATAAAAATCATGCAATGCAGCATGGGCGATTTACTGACAAGGTGATTCTTCACACCGGTCATTCAAAAAATCCAGATAAACAAAAAATCAAATCGGCCTGAATGCTACAATTTGGCGCAAACCATGCACCAGATTGTAGCAATTCAGACAAAAACGGATTCACCCATTCACGGATAATTGTTTTTGCATATTGCAATGCCGCATCGCCATCAGGCACAGCGCGCCCAGCATCGCCGCAACTCAGCCTCGCGCACCGTGGCCAGCGCCACCACTTCGCCCACCACAATCACCGCCGGGCTGGCGTAGCCGCCCAGCTGCGCCTCGCGCGCCAGCAGGCCCAGCGAGGTGACCAGCACCCGCTCGTCGGGCGAGGCGGCGCGCTCGATCACCGCCGCCGGCATCTCGGCCGGCAGGCCGGCGGCGCGCAGGCCGGCCTGAATGCTGCTCAGGCGGCTCATGCCCATATAAATCACCAATGTCGTGCCGGTGGCGGCCAGCGCCGCCCAATCCGGCTCGGAATGGTCTTGCGCGTGGGCGGTGACAAAGGTCACGCCTCGGGTGTAATCGCGGTGGGTGAGCGGAATGCCGGCGCGGGTGGCGCCCACCAGGCCGGAGGTCAGGCCATTGACCACTTCCACGCTCAGGCCGCGCTCTTGCAAATAGGCCACTTCTTCGCCGCCACGGCCAAACAGCATGGCGTCTCCACCCTTGATGCGCGCCACCACCTGGCCCTGCCGGGCATAGCGCGCCATCAAGCGGTTGATGAAGCCCTGCGGGGTGGAGCGACAGCCGCCGCGCTTGCCCACGCCGATGATGCGTGTGCCGGGCAGGGCAAACTGGGCGATTTCCGGGTTGACCAGATCATCCACCAGCCACACCTGCGCCTCACCCAGCGCGCGCACGGCCTTCAGCGTCAGCAATTCCACATCGCCAGGGCCGGCGCCAATCAGCCAGATTTTTCCGGGGGTTTTCATCATGGTCGTCTCCACACTGCCCAGGGCGCGGCGTCGGGCCGGCCAGGCTGTTTGCAAAATTTACGCAGCTTTGGTGACCGAGGCCGCCATCCGCCGCACTTCCGGCATGCACGAGCCGCAGCCGCTGCCGCAGCCCAGGGTGTCGCGCAGGCTGTCCGGGCTGGCGCCGCCGGCCAGGGCCTGATAAATCGCCGCTTCGTCCACCTTGGCGCAATGGCAGACCATGCGCGCGCGGCGGGTCAGCCCCGGCGGGTTGGCCTGCGGGGCGAACACCATGGCGCGCAGCTCGCCCAGCTCGCCGCCGCTGACAATGCGCTCGCCCAGCCAGCCCAGCGCGCAGCATTCGCCGGCCAGCCGCACCGCGCGCAGGCAGCCGTCCTGCCAGATGGCGCGCTTGTCGATGCCGCGACGCGGGTCGGCAAACACTTGCGCCAGGCCTTCGCCCTCCAGCCCCAGCGCGGCGTCCAGCCGGGCCAGAAAATCCGCCGCCGGCAATGCTTCGTGGGCAAAGCGCACGCGCACCGCCGGGCGCTCGCCGTCCAGCAAGGTGGCGCTGGCAAAGCGGCATTCGGCCAGCAGCGGGCGCAGCGCGCTCAGCGCGCGCACCGGGTCGCCACAGGCGGACACCGCCGCGCATTGCCAGGCCAGATCAATCTTGTCCACCCGCACCGCCACATGCTTGAGCTCGGGCTGAAACGATTTGCGGTCGATCTTGGCGGCGGTCAGCGCATTGCTGCCGGCGCTGCCGACAAAAGCCGACGACCAGTGCATGGGCACAAATAATTGGCCCGACAGCATGGCGTCGTTGCTGCTCACCGGCAGCACCCAATCGCCGTGGCTATTGCTCACCCGCACCAGTTCGCCATCGGTCAGGCCACGGCGCGCCATGTCGCCGGGGTTCATGCTCAGCGCGGCTTCCTGGGTGTGGGCAAACAACGCCGGCACCCGGCCGCTGCGGCTCATGCCGTGCCATTGGTCGCGCAGGCGGCCGGTCAGCAAATGAAAGGGATAGCGGGCGCTGATCGGGCTGGCCACGCCGTGGTGGCGCGCCACATGAAAGCGGGCGCGGCCGTTGTCGGTGGCAAAGTGGTGGTCGGTGTACAGCCGGGCGGCGCCCTGGCTGGCGCCGGCCGGGCGCGGCCATTGCTGCGGGCCTTCGGCTTCCAGCACGGCATACGACAAGCCGCCAATGTCCAGGTCGCGGCCGACCGTGGTCAGGCAATGTTCGGCAAACACTTCATCCGGGCCGGCGTAGGGGAATAAATGCGCGCCGCGCCCCAGTCGGGCGGCCAGCCGGCGGGCGGCGTCGATGCCGATGTCCCAGTCGGCGCGGGCGCTGCCTGGCGCGGCCACGGCGCGGCGCACGCGCGAGATGCGCCGCTCGGAGTTGGTCACCGTGCCGTCTTTTTCTGCCCAGCCGGCGGCCGGCAGCAGCACATCGGCGTAGGCGACGCTGTCGGTGTCGGCGTAGGCGTCCTGCACGATGACCAATTCACAGGCCGCCAGCGCCTCGCGCACCTTGTTGGCGTCCGGCATCGAGTGCGCCGGGTTGGTGCAGACAATCCACAGCGCCTTGATCTGGCCGGCGGCGATGGCGTCAAACATCGGGATGGCGGTTTTGCCCGGCGTGGCCGGCAGCGCGTCCACGCCCCAGATGGCGGCCACTTCGGCGCGGTGTTGTGGGTTGGCCGGGTCGCGGTGGCCGCTCAGCGCGGTGGCCAGGCCGCCGACTTCGCGCCCGCCCATAGCGTTGGGCTGGCCGGTCAGCGAAAACGGCCCGGCGCCGGGGCGGCCAATCTGGCCGGTGGCCAGGTGCAGATTGATCAAGGCCAGGTTTTTGTCAGAGCCATGCGCCGATTGATTCAGGCCCATGCACCACAGCGACAGCACCGCGCCGGCCTCACCAAACCAGCGGGCGGCGGTGAGCAGGGCTTCTTCGCTGATGCCGCAAATATCAGCCGCCATTTTTGGGGTGTATTCGCGCACGGCGTGGCGCAGCTCGGCAAAGCCTTCGGTGTGCGCATTGATAAAGTCGCGGTCCAGCCGGTCGTCCCAGATCAGCGCGTGCAGCATGCCGTTGAACAGCGCCACATCGGCGCCCGGCTGGATGGCCAGGTGCAGGTCGGCGCTGGCGGCGGTGTCGGTGCGGCGCGGATCGACCACAATCAGCTTCATCTTGGGGTTGGCGGCGCGGGCGGCTTCCAGCCGGCGAAACAGCACCGGGTGGGCGTAGGCCATATTCGAGCCGGCAATCAGCACGCAGTCGGCGTGGTCAAAGTCTTCATAGCTGCACGGCGGCGCGTCGGCGCCCAGCGCCAGCTTGTAGCCGGTGACGGCGCTGGACATGCACAGCCGCGAGTTGGTGTCCACATGCGGCGTGCCAATCAGGCCGCGCGCCAGCTTGTTGTAGACGTAATAGTCTTCGGTGAGCATCTGGCCAGACAAATAAAACGCCACCGATTCCGGGCCGTGCTCGGCGATGATGGCCGCCAGCCGCTCGCTGACCGTATCCAGCGCCACGTCCCAGCTGACCGCCTGGCCGGGGCCAAGCCGGCCAGGGCGCAGACGCGGCTCGGCCAGCCGCGAATCGGCGTGCAGGGTGTGCGCCAGGGTCAGGCCCTTGGTGCACAGTCGGCCAAAATTGGCCGGGTGCTCGGGGTCGCCGCGCACGGCCAGCACCTGGCCGTGGTCTACGTCGATTTCAACCCCACAGCCGGTGCCGCAGTAGCAACAGGTGGATTTGACAGTCATCATGATGACATCCTTATCAAACAGGGCCGGGCAAACGGCAGAGAAGGGCGCAGCGATTGGCCGAGGGGTTCATCCGGGCGGCAATGCGGCAGGGGAACCGCACAGGCGGGCGAGGTCTGGAGAGGGGGGAACAGACCATGCACAGACCACCTCAGGATGCAGCCAAGGCTGCGCCCATCTCTGCTGACTGCGCGCCGCCCGCCGTGGCGGGCCGGCGCTGCCGGCAGAGCAGGCCGGCAAAACGCCGGCTCAAACAGGCTTTATTTAGAGTCGCTCACAAAACCCAGCGAAGCGGTCCTGGCTAGGCGTGTGACCGCAGACAGTGCGGGTAGTACGGCAAGGTCACACAACAACGCCAGGCGGGTTTTGTGGGCGGCTCTTACAGGGCGAGATAGACTTCGCCTTGCTCTACTTTCAGCTCAAAGCGGCCGGCGCAGCCGTGGTCTGGCGCCAGCGCCTCGCCCGTGGCCAGGTCGATCTGCCAGCTGTGCAGCGGACAGGCGACGGTGCGGCCAAACACAATGCCTTGCGACAGCGGGCCGCCTTTGTGCGGGCATTTGTCGTGGATGGCGAAGATTTCGTCCTGGTCGTTGCGAAAGATGGCGATGTCGCCACCCGCGCGTTTGACCACCCGGCTGCCCAGCACGGGAATATCTTCAATGCGGCAGATTTTTTGCCAGCTGCTCATTACACGGTCTCCTTTTCGGCTTGTGCGGCCGGGGCTGCCAGCGGGGTGAATTCATGCGCCTGGGCGCCGGCAATGCGCGCCGCCCACGGGTCGGGCAGCCCCTCCAGCGAGTACAGCAGGCGCTCGTACAGCGCCAGACGCTGGGCCGGGTCTTTCAGCACTTTGTTCTGGATGTATTCCATGCCCACGCGGTGCAGGTAGTGCACGGTGCGCTCCAGATAAAACGCCTCTTCGCGGTACAGTTGCAGGAAGGCGCCGGTGTATTCCTTGACTTCTTCCGAGCTGGACACCTTGACGAAGAATTCCGCCACTTCGGTCTTGATGCCGCCGTTGCCGCCGATATAGAGCTCCCAGCCAGAATCCACCGCGATGATGCCCACGTCCTTGATGCCGGATTCGGCGCAGTTGCGCGGGCAGCCAGACACCGCCAGCTTGACCTTGTGCGGGCTCCACATATTGGCCAGCATGGTTTCCAGCTCGATGCCCATCTGCGTGCTGTTTTGCGTGCCAAAGCGGCAGAATTCCTGGCCGACGCAGGTTTTCACCGTGCGGATCGATTTGCCGTAGGCGTGGCCGGAGTTCATGCCCAGGTCTTTCCAGACATTGACCAGGTCTTCTTTTTTCACGCCCAGCAAGTCAATGCGCTGGCCACCGGTCATTTTCACCATCGGGATGGCGTACTTGTCGGCCACATCGGCAATGCGGCGCAGCTCGGCGGCATTGGTGACGCCGCCCTTCATCTGCGGCACCACCGAATAGGTGCCATCTTTTTGAATATTGGCGTGGGCGCGTTCGTTGATGAAGCGGCTTTGCGGATCGTCCTTGGCTTCTTTCGGCCAGGTGGAGATCAGGTAATAATTCAGCGCCGGGCGGCAGGTGGCGCAGCCGTTGGGGGTGCGCCATTCCAGGGCTTTCATCACCTCGGGAATGCTGGTCAGGTGGGCATCGCGGATGGCTTTGCGCACGCTGGCGTGGTTGTGGTCGGTGCAGCCGCAAATCGGTTTTTCGGTTTTCGGCGTCAGGTCGGCGGCGCCGCCGACGGTGGCAATCAGGATTTGCTCGCACAGCCCGGCGCAGGAGCCGCAGGAGCTGGCAGCCTTGGTGCAGCGCTTGATGTCGTCCACGCTGGTCAGGCCATGCTCTTGAATGGCCTTGACGATGGTTCCCTTCTTGATGCCGTTGCAGCCGCACACCTCGGCGTCGTCGGCCATGGTGGCCGCCTTGCTTTGCCCGGCGTGGCCGGCGTCGCCCAGGTGGTTTTCGCCAAACATCAAGTGGTCGCGCATCTCGTGGATGTCGTGGCCTTCGCGGATCAGCTGGAAATACCAGGCGCCGTCGCCAGTGTCGCCGTACAGGCAGGCGCCCACCAGTTTGTTGTCCTGAATCACCAGCTTTTTGTACACGCCGCCCATCGGGTCGGAGAGCAGGATTTCTTCGGTGCTGCCGCCGCCCATGAATTCGCCAGCGGAGAACAGATCAATGCCGGTGACTTTCAGCTTGGTGGAAGTCACCGAGCCTTGATACTTGGCGATGCCAAAACCGGCCAGGTGATTGGCCACCACGCGCGCCTGTTCGTACAGCGGCGCCACCAGGCCGTAGGCAATGCCACGGTGGTTGGCGCATTCGCCCACGGCGTAGATGCGCGGGTCGTAGGTTTGCATGGTGTCATCCACCACCACGCCACGGTTGCAATACAGGCCGGCTTCTTCGGCCAGCGTGGCGTTGGGGCGGATGCCGGCGGCCATCACCACCAGGTCGGCGGGGATTTCTTCGCCGTCTTTAAAGCGCACGGCCTTGACGCGGCCGTCTTCGCCGCCCAGCAGCTCGGCGGTGTGTTTGGGCAGCAGGAATTTCAGGCCACGGGCTTCCAATGAGGTTTGCAGCAGCTTGCCGGCGGTGCGGTCGAGCTGGCGCTCCAGCAGCCAGTCACTGAGGTGCACCACGGTGACATCCATGCCGCGCAGCTTCAGGCCGTTGGCGGCCTCCAGGCCCAGCAGGCCGCCGCCGATCACCACGGCGTGACGATAGCGGGTGGCGGCCTCAATCATGGTTTCGGTGTCGTGGATGTCGCGGTAGCCAATCACGCCATCCAGCTGATTGCCCGGTACCGGCAGGATAAACGGGGTGGAGCCGGTGGCCAGCAGCAGGCGGTCGTATTCGGCTTCGGTGCCGTCATCGGCCACCACCACCCGGCGCTGGCGGTCGATCTGCACCACCTTGCGGTTGAGATAAAGCCGGATATGGTGTTCGGCGTACCAGCTCAGCGGGTTGAGGATGATGTCGTTCACCGTCTGTTCACCCGCCAGCACCGGCGAGAGCAGGATGCGGTTGTAGTTGGGGTGCGGCTCGGCACCAAAGACGGTGATGTCGTACATGTCCGGCACCAGCTTGAGCAGCTCTTCCAGCGTGCGCACCCCGGCCATGCCGTTGCCGACCATCACAAGTTTGGGTTTTTTCATGGTTGCTCCACTCTTCGGCAGCGGATGGCGGGCGTGACTCGGGCCTGCGGGCCGGTTTACACCGGTTCGCCATCCATTCAGCATCGGTTCAGTTCGGGGGTCAGGCTGCCGGACGCAGCTCTTTGTGATAGAGGAATTCCAGCACCGCCGAACGGTAGTGGTGGTATTCCGCATCATTGGCCAGTGCCAGGCGGTCGCGCGGACGCGCCAGGTTCACGGTCAGAATCTCGCCGACGGTGGCGGCCGGGCCATTGGTCATCATCACGATGCGGTCCGACAGCAGCACGGCTTCGTCCACATCGTGGGTGACCATCACCACGGTCGAGCCGGTGGCCTGCACGATGCGCATCAGCTCATCCTGCAAGTGGGCGCGGGTCAGCGCGTCCAGGGCGCCAAACGGCTCGTCCATCAGCAAGACTTTCGGCTCCATGGCCAGCGCGCGGGCAATGCCGATGCGCTGCTTCATGCCGCCAGAAATCTCATTGGGCAGTTTGTCGGTGGCGTGGGTCATTTTCACCATCTCCAGCGCGGCGTGGGTGCGCGCCTTGAGCTGGGCTTTGTTTTCTTTTTTGCCAAACACCCGCTCCACCGCCAGGTAGACATTGCCAAAGCAGCTCAGCCACGGCAGCAGCGAATGGTTCTGGAACACCACTGCGCGCTCCGGCCCCGGGCCGTCGATTTCGCGGCCGGCGGCCAGCGCCACGCCCGAGGTGGGGGTAAGCAGGCCGGCAATCACGTTCAGCACGGTGGATTTGCCACAGCCGGAGTGGCCAATCAGCGAGATGAACTCCCCTTGGGCAATGTCCAGATTGACGTTCTGCAGGGCGACAAAGCGGCCTTTTTTGGTGTCGAACGCCATGCCGACTTGTTCCAGGTGCACGTATCGGTTATCCATTTTCCCTCTCCCTGCGCAAATCAGTTGTACTGGAAGCGGCGCGCCAGCATCATCAAGCCTTGCTCCAGCGCCAGGCCAATCAGGCCCACCACGAAGATGGCGACAATGATGTGCTCCACATTCAGGTTGTTCCATTCATCCCACACCCAGAAACCCAGGCCCACGCCGCCAGTCAGCATTTCGGCAGCGACAATCACCAGCCAGGCCACGCCAATCGACAGACGGATGCCGGTCATCAGATGCGGCAGCACCGAGGGAAACAGAATGGTGGTGAACACTTTCCATTCCGACAGCTTGAGCACACGGGCCACGTTCAGGTAATCCTGCGGCACGGTGGACACGCCTGCGGCGGTGTTCAAAATAATCGGCCAGATGCTGGAGATAAAAATCACCCAGATCGCCGCCGGTTGCGCGGCCTTGAACACCAGCAGACCAATCGGCAGCCAGGCCAGCGGGCTGACCGGACGCAACAGGCCAATCACCGGCGACAGCATGCGGTTCAGGAACATGAAGCGGCCCAACAAGAACCCGGCCGGAATGCCCACCAGCGCCGCCAGGCCAAAGCCCAGGCCCACCCGCGACAGCGAGTTGAGAATCTTCCAGCCAATGCCAACATCGTTGGGACCGGCAATGTAGAACGGATCAGAGAACAATTTCACTGCCGCCACAAACGTCGAGGATGGGCCAGGAATGCCCTTGGTGACTTGCGCCACCGCCGCCCACACGGCGATAAACAAGGCAAAACCCAGAATCGGCGGGATGATGCGTTGGCCGATCAGCTCGCGCCAATCAATGCCAGGGCTGGCCTCGGCTGCCGGGCGGGCGGCGGGGGCTGCTGCGGGTTTGGCCGCCGCCGGGGCGGCGGCCGAGTGTGCAGACGCCTTGGCGTCTACGGTCACAGTGGCGGATTGAGTCATCGCGCACCCCTCCTATCAAGCTTTGATGGCAAAGCTGTTGGCGTAGCCCTTCGGGTCCTTGCCGTCCCATACCTTGCCGTCAATCAGCTTGGCCGAACGCATCGGATCCTTGGGCACCGGCACCTTGGCCATGGCGGCGGCCTGGGTGTACAGCTCGATCTGGTTCACTTGCTTGGCGATGGCCAGGTAATCCGGCTCGCTCTTGAGCAGGCCCCAACGCTTGTGCTGGGTGAGGAACCACATACCATCGGACAAGTACGGGAAGGACACCTTGCCTTCGTCGTAGAACTTCATCAGGTTCGGGTCTTGCCAGCGCTTGCCAATCCCGTTGTCGTAGTTGCCCATGAAGCGCTGAACAATCACGTCTTCCGGCGCGTTCACATAAGCCTTGTCGGCAATCAGCTTGGCCACGCTGGCGCGGTTGGCCTTGGCGTCGATATAACGGCTGGCTTCCAGGATGGACGCCACCATGGCGCGGGCGGTGTTCGGGTATTGCTTGACGAAGTCAGCAGTGGCGCCCAGCACTTTTTCCGGGTGACCGGCCCAGATGTCCTGGCTGGTGGCCACGGTAAAGCCAATTTTGTCCGCCACGGCGCGGGCGTTCCACGGTTCACCCACACAGTAGCCGTCCATATTGCCGATGCGCATATTGGCCACCATTTGCGGCGGCGGCACCACGATGGTCTTGACGTCCTTGAACGGGTTCACGCCGATGCTGGCCAGCCAGTAGTACAGCCACATGGCGTGGGTGCCGGTCGGGAAGGTCTGGGCAAAGGTGTATTCGCGCGGCTCGGCGGAGATCAGCTTTTTCAGGCTGGCGCCGTCCGAGACTTTCTTTTCGTCGCGCAGTTGGTTGGACAGGGTGATGGCCTGGCCATTCTGGTTCAGCGTCATCAGCGTGGCCATGTTCTTTTGCTGGCCGCCGATGCCCATTTGCACACCATAGATCAAGCCGTACAGCACATGAGCGGCGTCCAGTTCGCCATTCACCAGCTTGTCGCGCACTGCCGCCCACGAGGCTTCTTTGCTCGGGGTGATGGTCAGGCCGTATTTCTTGCCGAAATTCTGCGTGGCGGCCACCACAATCGGGGCGCAATCGGTCAGCGGAATAAAACCGATTTTAACCGCGGCTTTTTCCGGGGCGTCCGAACCGCCGGCATATGCCGCGCTCTTCACGCCCGCCGGAATCAGTGTGGTAATGGCCGACGCCGACACCCCGGCGGCGCAGGTTTTCAGGAAATCACGGCGGCTGGGGGTGGCCGCTTGCAGGTGGTCAGTCATGGTGGGGCGCTCCTGGGTTATGCAATAAAAATTTTGGGCAATAAAAAAGGCGTCCATCAAGCACGCAGCTTTCGCCACGTCTTGAGGGACGCCATTGTCCTTGGGCCAGACTCGCCGCCATTGGCAAGCCGACCTTTACAGCAAATTCGGGTGCGACATCGGGTGTCGCGCTGCACCGCCGTTGGTGCTCAGAACACTATAAGCAGATAGCGTGCCAGTTTTTTATATGTCAGAAAGCCAGTGTTGGGCCGTCTATCTGCGTTGTCTGCTGGCTTGGTGCGCACCATCCTGGTGTGCAGCGCACCAAAAACGGGCGTTCAGCCCAGCAGATCGGCCATGTCGATGATGCGCTGGGCCACCTCAGCCAGCTTGCAGTTAGTCTGCATGGCCTTGCTGCGCAACACATTGTAGGCCTCTGCTTCGGAAAACCCCCGGCTTTTCATCAGGATGCCCTTGGCGCGTTCGATGGTCTTGCGCTCGGCCAGCCGGGCTTCGGCTGCGCTCACCTGAGCGCGCAGTCGCTGTTCTTCCTCAAAGCGCGCCTGTGCCACTTGCAGGATGGGCAGAATGCGCGCCTCGGCCAGGCCTTCCACCACATAGGCAGTCACGCCGGCTTGGATCGCCGCCCGAATGCTGCTGTTGCCACCATCATCGGTAAACATCACGATCGGGTGCGGCGCCGACTGGCTGAGCACGCACACCTGCTCCAGCGTATCGCGGCTGGGCGATTCGGTATCGACAATGATCACATCCGGGGCAAGCTGCGCAACCTGATCCGCCAGAATAAAAGCATTGTCAGCTTCACCCACCACCAGACAGCCGGCGGCGGTCAGCGCATCGCGCAGCCGCCCCAGATGTCGGGGAGTATCGTTGACCAACAAAACTTTCAGCATGGGTTTCTCGAAAGGTACGGACAAAACAGTCATGCGCGGCGTCCAGCAAGAACCGTGCACGCGATGTATCTGTCTGGCAGGCGAGGGCAAACAAGCAGCAAAAAGGCCATGGGCAGACCACGCGGCAAGCGCAGTCTGCCCATGGCCGGGCAGGCAGACAATCAAACTCAGGCCTGGGGGCGCTCGAACTCGATCAGCGCATAGGCAGAATGATTGTGGATGGATTCAAAGTTTTCACTTTCCACCACATAGGCGTCGATGCGGGCATCGGCGGTCAGCGCGGCGGCCACATCGCGCACCAGGTCTTCGACAAACTTGGGGTTATCGTAGGCGCGCTCGGTGACGTATTTTTCATCCGGGCGCTTGAGCAGGCCATACAGCTCACAGGAGGCCTGGCGTTCAGCGATGTCGATCAGCTCTTCGATCCACACGTGCTGGGCGGTGCGCGCGGTGATGGTGATGTGCGAGCGCTGGTTGTGCGCGCCGCGCTCGGAGATTTTTTTCGAGCATGGGCACAGGCTGGTGACCGGAATCAACACCTTCATGGTGAAGCGATACTGGCCATCGCGCAGCTCGCCGATCAAGGTCACGTCGTAATCCAGCAGGCTTTGCACGCCGGAGACTGGCGCGGTTTTGTTGACGAAGTACGGAAAGCGCATTTCCAGATAGCCGGACGGCGCTTCCAGTCGCTCGACCATCTGGCGCACGATCTGCTCGAACGAGGCCACCGACAGCTCACGCTCCTGGGCGTTGAGGATCTCAACAAAGCGCGACATATGGGTGCCCTTGAAATGCTGGGGCAGGTGCACGTACATGTCGAATACGCCCACGCTGTGCTGCACGCCGCCGCTGCGGTCGGCCACCAGCACGGGATGGCGAATGGATTTGATCCCCACCTTGTTGATGGCGATATTGCGGATGTCGGCCGAGGCCTGCACGTCGGGCATGGCGGCGGCGGTAGATTCAACGGTCATGGGGCAAGAAAATGAAAACAAGACCGAACGAGTATAGCGCCGCTAAATAGTTGAGTAAAGAACTCGGTTTTTGCTTGGCTGCGTGGGCTTTGGCGTGGCTCACAAAACTCACCGGGCCGTGTTGCGCGATCTTGCCGTGTAACAAGGGCAGGCGGGATTGAGGGGGTGAGTGGTGCTTAGAGCCGCTAACAAAACCCTCCTGGCGTTGTTGTGTGACCTTGTCGTACTACTTGTACTGTCTGCGGTCACACGCCTAGCCAGGAACGCTGCGCTGGGTTTTGTTAGCGACTCTTATCCGCTGGCTTCTGTCACCGTGCGCCAGGCCTGTTCCGGCGCATGAATGCTGGCCAGGGTGCCAGCGGCCAGGGCATGCACGGCTGTGCTGCACACGTGTGCCTCATCCAGCGGCTGCATGCCGTGGTGCAACAACCAGCTTGGCGGGCAGCGGCCATGGCTGTCGCGGGTGCGGTGTGCGGGCAGGCCGGGCAAGGTGTCGTACAGCCAGCCGTCGCAGCCGATATACACATGCAGCGGCAACGCCCCCTGACCTGGGGCGTAATACCCCCAGATGCGAAACGGGCTGTTATCCACCGGACACAGGCCAAATTCGACACACACCGCCTCCAGAATGGCATTGCGCTGCGGTGCGCCCGGCCAGTGCAGCAGCAGCTCAATCACCTGCTGACAGGTCAGCGTGGCCAGGCCCGGGGCAATGGCCTCGGGCTTGAGCTGGGTCAGCGGATGCGGGTCGGCCAGATACTGGTTGAGTAGCTGATAACGGCGATGAAAATCGTCCATGGTCAGCGGATTGCCGGACAGGGCATAGGCATGGCTGGCCATCGGCAGATAGCTGCGCGGACCGGCAAAAGCCTGGGCCAAAAACGGATGGGGTTCGGACAACATGCGCGCTCCTTGCTGAAAACAGCCCAGCACAAGAACGCCCGGCACCTGACGGTGTGAAGCTCACAAACCCTGCTGGCGTGGTGACAGACCTTGCCGCATCCCCGAACGGTTACGGTTGCACGCCTGGCCCGGATCGCTGCTGCATGTTGTTCGCGGCGTTTACAGTGGCTCGATACCCGCCGCCTGCGGCATGTCCAGAAAACTTTGCAAAATCACCTGCGCCGCCACCTGATCCAGCGCCGGCTTTTGCCGGCGGCCGCGCAGGCCGGCGTCGTTCAGCTGCACTTCGGCCACCTGCGAGCTGTGGCGCTCGTCCACCAGCCACACCGGCAGGCCAAAGCGCCCATGCAGGCGCTGGGCAAATTTGCGCGCCAGCCGGGTCATCTCGTGCGGGGTGCCGTCGGCGTGGGTGGGCAGGCCCACCACCAGCGCGGCGGGCGACCATTCCTGAATCAAGACGCCGATGCGGGCAAAGCGCTGGTCGTTGCTGTCACCAGTGATGGTTTCCAGCGGATGGGCAATCGCCACCTCGGTATTGCCCAAGGCCACGCCAATGCGCGCCTGGCCAAAGTCAAAGCCCAGCAAAGCGCCTTGCGGCAGCGCAACATCAGGCATGGCCGGCCTCGCCCGACAGCGCCAGCGGGTCAAAACCCAGCAATTGCATGGCGGCGCGGAAGCGATCCTGCGCCGGCAGATCAAACACGCAATCCAGATTGGCCGGCACCGTCAGCCAGGCGTTCTGTGCCAGCTCTTGTTCCAGCTGACCGGCGCCCCAGCCGGCGTAACCCAGCGTCACCAGCATGCGGTAAGGCCCCTCGCCCTGGCTGACCGCCACCAGAATATCGCGCGAGGTGGTCAAGCCGGTGTCGTCCGAGACGGCCAGTGTGGAGTTCCAGTTATCCAGCGGCTGATGCAGCACAAAGCCACGGTCGGTTTGCACCGGCCCGCCCAGGTACACCGGCTGTCCGGGCAGCTCGCCTGGCGGCAAGGAGAGGTCGATCTGGTCGAATAGTTCGCCCAGCGAGACTTCGGCAGGGCGGTTGACCACCACACCCATCGCCCCGTGCTCGTTGTGCTCGCACAGGTAGACCACCGTACCGGCAAAGTTCGGGTCGGTCATATTGGGCATGGCGATCAGGAAGTGATCGGTCAAAGAAAATTCATCCATGTCAGCATTATGGCATAGGCTGATGCGCTTGCGGCGCGCGCTGACCTGGTTTTCGTTACAATCACGCATTCCTGAATTTCCTGTGGCACTGTGAAGCTTCGTGCGCCTGACTCATCTGAAACTGGCCGGGTTCAAATCCTTTGTCGACCCGACCACCATCCCCGTGCCCGGCCAACTGGTGGCCGTCATCGGCCCCAATGGCTGCGGCAAATCCAATGTGATCGACGCAGTGCGCTGGGTGCTGGGCGAATCCTCGGCCAAGCAACTGCGCGGCGAATCCATGCAGGACGTGATTTTTAACGGCTCGTCCACCCGCAAGCCGGTCAGCCGCGCCTCGGTCGAACTGGTGTTCGACAATAGCGAAGGCCGCGCCAGCGGGCCGTGGGGGCAATTTGCCGAAATCTCCATCAAGCGCGTGCTGACCCGCCAGGGTGAATCCAGCTACTGGATCAACCAGCAACAAGTGCGCCGGCGCGACATCGCCGATTTGTTTCTGGGCACTGGCGTCGGCGCCAAGGGCTATGCGGTGATCGAGCAGGGCATGATCTCGCGCATCATCGAGGCGCGCCCGGAAGAACTGCGCGCCTACCTGGAAGAAGCCGCCGGCGTGTCGCGCTACAAAGAGCGCCGCCGGGAAACCGAATCGCGCCTCTCCGACACCCGCGACAACCTCGCCCGCATCGAAGACATTCGCCAGGAGCTGGAGCGGCAAACCGAAAAACTGCTGGAGCAGGCCGAAGTCGCCCAGCAATACCACGGCCTGCGCGACGCGCTGACCCACAAGCAAAACCTGCTGGCCATGGCCCGCCGCCGCGACGCGCAACAGGCCGAGGCCAAGGCGCGCGCCGAGCTGGCGCGGCTGGAAGCCGAGCTGGAGGGCATGAGCAGCCAGGGCACTGAACTGGACGCCCGGCTAGAAGCCGCCCGCGAGGCGCATTTTGCCGCCACCGACGCCGTGCACCAGCGCCAGGCCGAACAAGCCGAAGCCAGCGCGCAGCTGGCGCGGCTGGAAGAACAACAACGCCATCGCCGCGACAGCGCCAGCCGCCTGCAACGCGACCTGGACGGCGTGCGCCAGGAGCTGGCCGGGCTCAGCCAGCAAGAGCGCCAGCTCAACGACGAAATCGAACACTGGGAAGACCAACTCGAAGAAGCCCGGCTGGCCGCCGAAGAAGCCGCCCTGGCCCACGATGGCGAAGACGACGGCGTGCCGGCCGCCGAGGCGCTGTTCCGCCAGGCGGACGAAGCGCTGAACACCCTGACCCGCCGCCAGGCCGAGCTGACCCGTCAGCGCGATCTGGCCCGCCAGCAGGCGCAACACGCCGAAACCGCACTGCGCCGCCAGGCCGAGCGCCGCGAGCGCCTGCACGACGAGGCGCGCCGCCTGAGCGGCGAAGACAGCGAGGCGCTCAGCCTGGCGCGCGAAGCGCTGGCGCAAGCCGAAACCGAAGCCGAGCAAGCGCGCGAAGTCACCCAGCAGGCCGAAGCCGCGCTGGAGCAGCTGACCCGCCAGCGCCAGGAGCGCCAGGCCCTGCACACCCGCCAGCGCGACGCGCTGACCCGGCTGCACGCCGACCTGACCGCGTTGGACAAACTGCTGGCGCAAGCGGCGCGCGCCGGGCGCGGCGAAGCCTGGCTGGCCGAACATGGCCTGGCCGGGCAAGCGCCGCTGTGGCGGCAACTGGACATCCAGCCCGGCTGGGAAACCGCCGTAGAAGCCGCCCTGGCGCCGCTGTTGTCGGCGCGCGCGGTGGACGACTGGCCCAGCGACGCCCCGCCCAGCCGGCTGGCGCTGCTGGCGCGCCACGCCGACGAACCGGCCGCCGAAGCCGAACCGCTGCCCTTGCCCACCCTGGCCAGCAAACTCAGCCTGCGCGCGCCCGAGCTGACTGGCGCGCTGGCCGACTGGCTGCGCGGCGGCTATGTGGTGGACAGCCTGGACGAACTATACCGCTGGCAGGCGCGGCTGGGGCCGGGCCAGTGGCTGGTGTGCCGCGACGGCCACCGCGCCATGGGCGCCAGCGTGGCCTATTGGGCGGCGGACGCCGACAGCGGCATGATTGGCCGCCAGGCCGAGCGCGAACGGCTGGCCGCCGAACACGAGGCGCTGGCGCCGGAGGTCACCGCCCTGGGCGAGGCCTGCGCCGCGCTGGACGCCGAATTGCACGACCAGCAACAGGCGCTGCGGCAACTGCGCCAGCACGCCGCCAGCGCCGAACAGGCGCGCGCCCAGGCCGCGCTGCACTGCGCCCGCCAGGAACACACCCAGGCCCAGCACGCCGCCCGCCGCGCCGCCATCGACGACGAACAAGCCCGGCTGGACGAAGAAGCCGAACAAGAACACGCCAGCATCGAGCACGCCAATCTGTTGGCCGAAGAAGCCGAACTGCAACTGGACGAACTCAGCCTGGCGCTGGAGCAAGCCCAGGTGCGCCGGCTGGACGCAGAAACCGGCCTCACCCTGGCGCGCACCCGCAGCCGCGAGCTGGAGCGCCACGCCCAGGAGGCGCGCTTTGCCCTGTCCACCGCACAAAACCGCCTGAACGAGCTGGAACACCGCCGCGACGACCTGAGCGAGCGCCGCGACACGCTGAACGAGCGCCAGGAAAACCTGGTGATCGAGCAAGACAGCCTGATCCAGAGCGATCTGGACGAGCTATTGCAAAGCGCGCTGATTGTGCGCGATGAATGCGAAGAAAAACTCATCGCCGCCCGCGACGCCGCCAACCACGCCACCGAGCTCTTGCGCCAGCTCACCCAGGCCCGCCAGCAGGTGGACGGCGCGCTGGACCCGCTGCGCGACGCCATCAACGACTGGCGGCTGAAAAGCCAGGAAGCGCTGCTGACCGTGGAGCGCTTTGACGAAGAACTGCGCAACGCCGAGGCCGACGAAACCGCGCTATTGGCCGACCTCACCGACGCGGTGAAAGCCTCCGGGCTGGTGGGCGAAATCGGCAAGCTCACCCAGGCCATCACCGGCCTGGGCGCGGTCAACCTGGCGGCGCTGGACGAACTGACCGCCGCGCGCGAACGCCACGACTACCTGGCCGAGCAAGCCGCCGACCTGACCGCCGCCATGGACACCCTGCTGGAAGCCATCGCCAAGATGGACGGCGAAACCCGCGACATGCTGCAAAGCACGTTTGACCAGGTCAACGCCTCGATGCGCGAGCTGTTCCCGCTGCTGTTTGGCGGCGGCCGCGCCGAGCTGACGCTGACCGGCGAAGACCTGCTGGACGCTGGCGTGCAGATCATCGCCCAGCCGCCCGGCAAAAAGAACTCCACCATTCACCTGCTGTCTGGCGGCGAAAAAGCCCTGACCGCCATGAGCCTGGTGTTTTCGCTGTTCCGCCTCAACCCGGCGCCGTTCTGCTTGCTGGACGAAGTGGACGCCCCGCTGGACGACGCCAACACCGGGCGCTTTTGCGAGCTGGTCAAACGCATGGCCGACCGCACCCAGTTTTTGTACATCAGCCACAACCGGCTGACCATGGAAATGGCCGAACAGCTGATCGGCGTGACCATGCAGGAACAGGGCGTCAGCCGCATTGTGGCGGTGGATATTGTCGAAGCGCTGAAAATGCGCGAACAGTAAGCGCCGCGCACAAATCACCTGGTGTTGTAGCCCCTGGCGTGGCGGTATGTCTTGTGCTGTTTGCGGACTGGGTTTGGTGCGTGCGCGGCTCCTGCGCAGTCCTTTGCGCCCCTGCCCCAGGCGGGGCAAAGCAAGCTGGCAGGCCATCAATTCAAACTATCGTTCGATAGAAAAATACTATTTATTGAAACCCATCCATTGCTTGAATAAAATACTAGACTATTGTCCCGGAACGCCCCGCCCGCCGCGCGGCTTCCCGCCTTGCGCCCAGCCATCCGCCCGGCGCGGCGCATCTCTTGCCACTCTGCACCCAACAGGACCGCACACATGAGCACCCCACGCCACAGCCGCCTCTTGATCCTGGGCTCCGGCCCCGCTGGTTACACTGCCGCCGTCTACGCCGCGCGCGCCAACCTCAATCCGGTGATCATCACCGGCCTGGCGCAAGGCGGCCAACTGATGACCACCACCGAAGTGGACAACTGGCCGGCTGATGCCCAAGGCGTGATGGGCCCGGAGCTGATGCAGCGTTTTCAGCAGCACGCCGAGCGCTTTGGCACGGAAATGATCTTTGACCATATCCACACCGCCGCGCTGACCGAAAAACCCATCCGCCTGGTCGGCGATTCGGGCGAATACACCTGCGACGCGCTGATTATCGCCACAGGCGCCTCCGCCCAGTATCTGGGCCTGCCGTCGGAAGAGGCCTTTATGGGCCGTGGCGTGTCCGCCTGCGCCACCTGCGATGGGTTTTTCTACCGCAATAAAGACGTCGCCGTGATTGGCGGCGGCAACACCGCCGTGGAAGAAGCGCTGTATCTGGCCAATATCGCCCGCCACGTCACCGTGGTGCATCGCCGCGATAAATTCCGCAGCGAAAAAATCCTGGCCGACAAGCTGATGGCGCGCGTGGCCGAAGGCAAGGTCACCCTGGCGATGAACCACACCCTGGACGAAGTGCTGGGCGACGCCAGCGGCGTGACCGGCATGCGCATCAAGTCCACCGACGACGGCGCCACCCGCGACATCGAGCTGGCCGGCGTGTTTGTCGCCATCGGTCACAAGCCGAACACCGAGCTGTTTGTCGGCCAACTGGACATGGACAACGGCTATCTGGTGACCCGTGGCGGCCGTGACGGCAACGCCACCGCCACCAATCTGCCCGGCGTGTTCGCCGCCGGCGATGTGCAGGATCATATCTATCGTCAGGCGGTCACCAGCGCCGCGTCCGGCTGCCAGGCTGCGCTGGACGCCGAACGCTACCTCGACCAGCTGTAAGCACGGCGCGCGGGGCGGCGGCGATGGCGGGCAAAGCAGCCAAGGGGCAGGCGTTCAAGGATGCCTTGCGCCCGCTACGCCGCGCCCTGCCCAAGGCGACGCCAGCGCATATCGCCCCGCCGCCGCCCACCCCCGAGCCGGAGCCGGTGTTCAGCGAGCTTTTTGCCGATGTGCAGCCGCTGAAAACCGACAACCGCTATCCACACCGTTTGCCGGCGCCGCCGCACTGGCCGCGCCACAGCGCCGCCCAGGCGCACGCCAACCCACGCTCCAACGCGCATATCACCGACAGCATGGTTGGCTGGTTCGAGCCGGCCACCATCGACCCCAGCTTTGTGCGCGCCGGCATGCAGCGCCACACCCTGAAAAAACTGCGGCAAGGCCATTGGCCGGTGGTGGCCGAGCTGGATTTGCATGGCTTGTCCCGCTTTGACGCGCAGCAGCATCTGGCCGTGCTCTTGCACCGCGCCCGCCAGCATGGCCAGTGCTGTGTGCGGGTGATTCATGGCAAGGGGCTGGGCTCGCGCGAGGGGCTGCCGGTGCTCAAGCAGGTGATTCGCACCTGGCTGCGTCACCATCCGCATGTCTTGGCGTTTTGTGAGGCCGACGACGCCCAGGGCGGCGCGGGAGCCTTGCTGGTGTTGTTGCGGCGGGACAGTGAGGGGCTGGGGTCAGAAGGCGGGTAAGCCTGAGCACGACGGACAAAAACCGCCAGAACAGAGGGTTACTGAACACACAGACTACATTGTCACAGACCGTGCGCACAGGCAGATTTTTTGAGTGGCGCCCAAGGTCTGGGGCTGTCGCCCGCCTGGGCAAATCGTCGGTGCCAAAAGCCATGCGCCCGCCCCGGATAAACGGGAGCGGGCGCATGGCTTTTGGGTGTTCTTACAGGGAAGGAGGGCCGCCCTCTGCCAGTAGTTGGGCAATCTGGGCTGCCTTGCCGCGTTCACCTGCTTCACGCGCTGTTTCGTATACGGGGTTGCTGCAACGCGCCGGTTGGCCGGTGAGGGCATCAATAATGCCGCAATCCTGGCAGGCTTGTTCGCCGGGGGCGCGTTGTCCTTGATCACAGAAAGCAGAGTCGGGGGCGGTCATACGTGTTATCAGCCTCAAGCAAGTGATGATACGGCGCGGCGGGCGAATCCGGGTCACACGGCCCGCGCCACTTGAATCCCTGATGGATATGGCCAGGCAGGTTGGCTATCAGCCATTCCTGTTCCTGATGAAATCAGAGTGATTTGCAGTGTAGAGCATTTCCGGAAAATTACCATGTCTTTGTGCGCTGAAGCGCACTCCCTACCGGACAGACAACATGCCGCCCGGGAGGCTGGCTCCGGGGCGGCGTGTATGACATGGCCACATCCGCGTGGTGATGTGGCCATGTCGAACGGCGGCTGATTGCTGGCGCGTGTGCTGGCACAAACCGCCAGGGGGTGGCTTACTTGCTGGCCGCCGGCTTGGCATCCTGCACCGGGCTGGCGCCGCCCGGCAGGATTTGCTGCACTTTCAGCACGGTCAGCGCTTGATTCAGCTGGTTGTCGGTTTTCGGGTTGGGGTCGCGCGGATTGGCCGGCTCGTCCTTGCTGTCTCCCTTGGATTTGTCGTCACGCGGCTTGGCGGCGGGTTTTTCCGCTTTGTCTGCCTTGGGTGCGGCTTCCGGCTTGCTTTCCTTGTCGCCATTCGGGTTGCTCAGATGGTGTTCAAGGTCGGCTTCGCGGATGCGCAGCGACGGCGTTGCCGCACCGCCGCTCAGCGTGGCTTCTTCCACTACCACATCCGGGGTGATGCCGGTGGCCTGGATCGAGCGGCCATTCGGGGTGTAATAGCGGGCAGTGGTCAGCTTGATGCCACCCTGGTTGCCCAGCGGCAACACCGACTGCACCGAGCCCTTGCCAAAGGTTTTCACCCCCACCACCACTGCGCGCTTGTGGTCTTGCAGCGCGCCGGCGACGATTTCCGAGGCCGAGGCCGTGCCGCTGTTGACCAGCACCACCAGCGGCAGGGTTTTGACTTCAGCCGGGGTGCGCTGGAAGTAATCCTGCTTGCTTTGCTCGCGCATATAGTTGGCCGGGGTGGCGGTCAAGCGCATCTTGGCGTCCGGCGCGCGCCCGTCGGTGTACACCACCAGCGCATCCTTGGGCAGGAAGGCGGCAGACACGCCCACGGCGCTATTGAGCAGGCCGCCCGGATCATCGCGCAGGTCCAGCACCAGGCCCTTGAGCGGCTTGGCGTTTTCTTTGTACAGCGCTTCCAGCGCCTGCGCCAGGTTCTCGGTGGTGTGTTCCTGGAACTGGGTGATGCGGATATAGCCGTAGTCGGCTTCCAGCATCTTGAACTTCACGCTCTTGGTCTTGATCACCGCGCGGGTCAGCGGCACCACCAAGGGCTTGGTTTCGCCCTTGCGCGCCAGGGTCAGCGTGACCTTGGTGCCCGGCTTGCCGCGCATGCGCTTGACCGCTTCGTTGATGCTCAGGCCGCGCACCGATACCTCGTCGATCTTGACGATCAAGTCACCCGACTTGATGCCGGCGCGAAACGCCGGGGTGTCTTCGATGGGGGCGATGACTTTCACCAGGCCGTCTTCCGAGCCGATTTCAATGCCCAGCCCGCCAAACTCGCCCTGGGTGCCTTCGCGCAGTTCTTTGAAGGCTTCCGGGTCGAGGTAGGACGAGTGCGGATCCAGCCCGGACAACATGCCGTTGATCGCCTCGGTGATCAGTTTTTTGTCTTCCACCGGCTCGACATAATCCTGCTTGATGCGGCCAAACACCTCGGTGAAGGTGCGCAGCTCGGTCAGCGGCAGGGTGGTGGCGTTGGCCGGTTCTTTGTCGGCCATGGCATTGATGCTCAGGCTGAGAATGGCGCCAGCCACGGCGCCAGCGCTGACCAAGGCCATTTTTTGCAGAGTGTGCATAGTTCTCCCCGGCGCTGCCGGTGTGTTCTTCAAACTGCGCAGCCCGATTCAGCATGGGGGCGGGCTGCGCCGATGGATTACGATTGTGCCCAGCTCAAGGGGTTGAGCGGGCGGCCCAGGTGGCGGATTTCGAAATATAGCCCGGTTTCGCTGCCGCCGCCGGAAGCGCCGGTGGTGGCCACGGTGTCACCGGCGCGTACTTTATCGCCGGTGGATTTCATCAGCGCCTCGCCACTGCCGTATACGGTCATATAGCCGCCGCCGTGATCCACAATCAGCATATTGCCAAAACCGCGCAGCCAGTCGGCGTACACCACGCGGCCATCGGCCACGGCGCGCACCGGCTGACCGCCACCTGCGCGGATAAACACGCCTTTCCAGGTCATGCCCTCGGCGCGCGCAGCGCCAAAGCGGCCGGTGATTTCGCCGCGCACCGGTAGCCGGAGCTTGCCTTGCAGGCTGGCAAAAGCGCGGCCAGAGCTGGAATCATCGGCCACGTCATCCACCGCTTTGGCTGGCGGTTCGGCTTTAGGTTCCGCCTTGGGCGGTGGCGGAGGCGGCGGAGCGGGTTCGGGCGGCGGCGCGGGCTTGCCGGCCTTGGCGGCAGCTTGCGCGGCGGCCAGATCGCGGGCGTGGCGGGCCTTGGCCTCGCGCTCGGCGGCTTCGCGCTGCGCCTTGGCTTCACGTTCCGCCTTGGCCTTGGCTTCGCGCACGGCCTGTTCATGCTTGGCCTGCGCCAGCTTGCGCGCCTCTTCGGCCTTGCGCGCGGCTTCGCGGCGCTGGGCTTCCAGTTCGCGGTTGATCTTGTCGATCAGCGCATTGATGCGCTGCTCGTCGGCTTGCAGCTTGCCCAACTGCTGGCGCTGCTGCTGAATCTGATTGGACAGCTGGCTGACCACCTGCTGGCGGTTTTCTTTTTCTTTGACCAGCTTTTGCTTGTGCTCGACGCGCGAGGCGGCGATGTCATCCAGCTTGGCTTTTTCGGTTTCCAGCTGGCCGGACAATCTCTCCAGCTCGGCCAACTGGGTTTTCAGCTGCTGGCCGACTTGCTGCTGCGCCTGGGCAATCTTGCGATAGTACGCCAGATCACGCTGGGTTTGATTGGGGTCTTGCTGGTTCAGCAGCACGGTCAAGGCGTCGTTCTGGCCATGACGGTACTGGGCGTTCAGAATGCGCCCCAGCCGCTTGCGCGACACGGCCACATCACGCTGGGCCTGCTGGATATTGGCGCGCACCTTGGCCAACTGCTGTTCGGAATGGCTTTGCTGCTCGTTCAGCGAGGCCAGCGCACGGTTGGCCTCGCTGATGGCCACTTCCGAGGCGCGCAGGGCGTCGGTGGCTTCGGCGCGGTTGGCCTCTTTGGCCTTGACTTCTTTTTCCAGCGCGTTGATCTGCTGGCGAACGTCTTTCAGATCCTGTTTTGGCGCCTGGGTGGCGTCGCCAGTCGGCGGCGCGGCCATGGCCAGCGCCGGCAGCAGGATCAACAGCAGGGGGGTAGACGGCTTCACGGGCGCAGGGTCACTGGAATTGAATCAGCGAGCGGCCGGTCATCTCGGCCGGCTGCGGCAGGCCCATCATCGCCAGCAGGGTGGGGGCGATGTCGCGCAGCGCGCCGCCGGATTGCAGCTGGGCGGCGCGGCCCACATACAGCAGCGGCACCAGGTTCAGCGTGTGCTGGGTGTGCGGCTGGTCGTGGCCGTGGTCAAACATCTGCTCGGCGTTGCCGTGGTCGGCGGTAATCAACACCTCGCCGCCTGCGGCGCGCATGGCCTCGACGCAGCGGCCGACGCAGGCGTCCAGCGCCTCGATGGCCTTGACTGCCGCCGGGAAGTTGCCGGTGTGGCCCACCATATCGCCATTGGCGAAGTTGCAGATAATCGCCTGATACTGGCCGCTGGCGATGGCCTGAACAATCTTGTCGGCCACTTCCGGCGCGCTCATTTCCGGCTGCAAATCATAGGTGGCCACCTTGGGCGACTGCACCAGAATGCGGTCTTCGCCCGGATACACCTGCTCTTCGCCGCCGTTGAAGAAATAGGTGACGTGCGGGTATTTCTCGGTTTCGGCAATGCGCAGCTGCTTGAGCCCCAGCCCGGCCAGGTATTCGCCCAGGCCGTTTTTCAGGGTTTGCGGCGGATAGGCCACCGGGTGGGAATACGCCTCGCCATAGCTGGTCACCGAGGCAAACAGCGCCAGCTTGGGCTGGCGGGTGGCAAAGCCGTCAAACGCCGGGTCGGTCAGCGCGCTAGTCAGCTCGCGGGCGCGGTCGGCGCGGAAGTTCATGAACAACACCACATCGCCATCGTCGATGCGGCACGGCGCGCCAATGGCGGTGGGTTTGACGAATTCGTCGTTTTCGTCGCGGGCGTAAGCCGCCGCCAGCGCGGCCAGGCCGGTGTCGGCGTGGAATTCACCCTCGCCGTCCACCACCAGCCGGTAGGCGGTTTGCACGCGCTCCCAGCGCTTGTCGCGGTCCATCGCCCAGAAGCGGCCGCACACGCTGACCAGCCGGGCATTCGGGCACTCGGCCAGCACGCTGTCCAGCCGCTGCAAATAGGTTTGCGCGCTGCGCGGCGGGGTGTCGCGGCCATCCAGGAAGGCGTGCAGGCACACCTCGCCCACGCCCGCCGCCTGGGCGGCGCGCAGCAGGGCGTGAATATGGTTTTCGTGGCTGTGCACGCCGCCGTCGGACAGCAGGCCAAACACATGCAGGCGGCTGGCCTTGGCGCGGTTCAGCGCGTCGGCAATCACCGGATTATTGGCAAAGCAGCCTTGTTCGATGTCGGTGTCGATGCGGCTGATGTCCTGTTGCACCACGCGGCCGGCGCCAATGTTCAGGTGGCCGACTTCCGAATTGCCAAACTGCCCGCCGGGCAGGCCCACGGCGTGCTCGGACGCATCCAGCACACTGTAGGGGTAGCGGGCGCGCAGCGCGTCCCAGTTGGGGGTGTTGGCGTGCAGGATGGCGTTGTCTTCGCCTTCCTCGCGGTGGCCAAAACCGTCAAGAATCAACAACAGCACCGGGGTAATCGCATTCATGGGCATCGGACAGGTTCAGTCGGGTCAACACAAGATGGCGGCATTGTACCGTTTTTCCAGCGCGGCGCGCGCGGCGTGCTATGCCTGCGGCGCGAACTTCGTATAATGCACTGCATCATGAATGATTTTTCTGCTGCCATATGAATCGGCGCCTGGCGTATGCCGCGCTGCTGGGGCTTGGCCTGCTGGGGTGGGCCGCGCCCGCCGCCGCCCGCTACCAAGACCCCATCCTGCGCTTCAGCCTGGAGCTGCCGCCGGGCTGGACCGCACGCGCCCGCCCGCCCGGCGCGCCAGCTGACAACACCGTGCGCCTGCGCCCGCCCCGACGCACCGACCGCGACCGTGGCCAGGTGCGGGTGGACGTGTGGCCCGGCCCGGTGCTCAAACCCGCCGCCCTGGCCCGTCATCTGGCCGACATCGGCAGCGACGACGATGCCGCCGTGCTGGCCCGCCGCCCGGCCAGCCCCCGCCAGCCCATCCACTGGACCGAATACCGCATCGGCATGTATGGCGCCGACGGCGAATGGCGCATCGAACGTCGGCTGGAGGGCGTGCAAGCCGTGCCGGGGCAAACCTGGCACATCCGCTGCACCGCCGCCGAAAGCGAGTTTCGCCATTACCGCTATCTGCTGGAAGGCATTTGTCTGAGCTTTGTGCCGCCAAAACGCTAGGCTGTCATCACGCCACCCCCGCCGCCGGATCGCGCACCGTCTCCAGCAGGTAATCAATCATCACCCGCACCTTGCGCGGCAATTGCCGGTGTGCCGGGTACAGCAGATACGCATGGCCCCAATAGGCATGGGGGATGCACTCCCAATCGGCCAGCACCCGGCTCAGCCGGCCGGCGCGCACGTCATCGGCGGCGACAAACTGCGGCAGGCTGGCAATGCCCAGCCCGCGCAGCACCGCATCGCGGCGGATGTCGCTGTGGTTGACGATATAGCGCCCGGACACCCGCACCCGCTGGCGCTGGCCATCGCGGGCGAACTCCCACACGCAATCGTCCGGTGTTTCGCCCAGAAACAGGCAATCATGGTCTTGCAGCGCCTGCGGCTGGGTCGGCTCGCCGCATCGGGCCAGATACTCGGGCGAGGCGCACAGCCACTGCGCCACCGGCATTAAGGGCCGCGCCACCAGCCCCGGCGGCGGTCGGTCGGTGGCCAGCACCACCAAATCCACCTCATCGCTGATCGGGTCGCGGGCGTGGTCGTCCAGCAGCAGCTGCACATCCACCTTGGGGTAGCGCGCCAAAAATGCCGGCATCAGCGGGTGGATCACCCGTCGGCCAAACGCCTTGGGCATGGCCAGCCGCACCCGGCCGCTGGGCTCGGCCTGATGCGCGCCAGCGCTATCCAGCACCGCTTGGGCCGATTCCAGCATGGCCTGGCTGTGCTGAAACGCCAGTTGACCAGCCTCGGTCAGCCGCAGGCTGCGCGTGGTGCGCTCCAGCAGCCGGCTGCCCAGCGCCTGCTCCAGCCGCGCCATCTGCCGGCTGACCGCCGATGGCGTGCAGCCCAACGCCCGCCCCGCCGCCGAAAAACTGCCGCTTTCCACTACCTTCACCAACACCAGCAAGTCGGGCAACACCCCCAGCAGTTTATTTGTGTCCATGGTGCACAGCTACTGTTCTAAAAAACGGAATTATCGCCGTTTTCGCATCAATGTATCGTCTGCCCATCAAGAATTTTCCGCCACTCGCGCTGCGCCCCCGCTCAGGCGGGTGAGTGGGTTCACTTTTTTATCAGCACGGCGAACACCGCCCCGCATGGCCAGCCAGACAGACCGTCGGGCGACCAGGCCAACCGGGTGAAGTAAGCCGCAGCAAGGAGAACACGATGGGACAACGAATGTTAGCCAGCGCCGAATGGCTGCTGCTGGCGGTGGCGCTGGTGTGGGGCACCAGCTATGGCGTGGCCAAACTGGCGCTGGAGCACTACCCGGTGTTCGGCGTGCTGGCCGTGCGCTTTATCCTGGCCGGGCTGTGCCTACTGCCGGCGCTGCGCGCCATCCGCTGGCAAGCCTGGCGCGCCGGCCTGCCGATGGGCGGCATCCTGCTGGCCATCCTGCTGTGCGAAACCTGGGCGCTGCAATACACCAGCGCCAGCAACGCGGCGTTTTTGATCAGCCTGTGCCTGGTGCTCACCCCGCTGGCCGAATGGCTGCTGTACGGCCAACGCCCGGCCGCGCGCATCTGGGCGCTGGTGGGCCTGTCCTGGCTGGGCGCGCTGCTGCTCACTGGCGACAGCGCCATGCATTTTTCAGGCGGCGACGCGCTGATGCTGCTGGCCGCCGTGCTGCGCGCCTTTGGCGTGTGCTGGCTGAAACAACTGGCCGACCGCCAACCCGCCACAGCCCAGGCGCTGACCGCCATGCAATGCTGGGCCGTCGGCCTGGGCGCCCTCGCCCTGAGCGCCAGCCAAGGCGGCCTGCCGCCCCTGCCGCGCGACCCCGGCTTCTGGCTGGCCATCAGCTACCTGGCCGTGCTGTGCACCGTCTGCGCCTTTGCCATCCAGAACTACGCCCTGCGCCGCAGCGACCCCAGCCGCGTCGCCCTGCTGATGGGCAGCGAACCGGTGTTCGGCGCACTATTCGCCTGGCTGTGGCTGGGTGAGGCAATGGGCCCGCTGCGCTGGCTGGGCGGCGGGCTGATGGCGGTCGCGGCGGTGATGGCGACGGGGGGAGGGAGTAAGGTGGAGAAGGGGGTGGGGGAGAAGGAAGAAGTGGGGGTGGTGGGGTGAGGGTGGGGCGACACCGGGGTAGTACGGTGTCGCAGCACAAAGCCTTGTTTGGCTGCATATAGCGCTACGCCATCGTGTGTCGCTTTGCTTGACTAGAGCCTGTTCTGAACTATCCCATAGCGGTAAAATCCAAGCCCCATGGAAAACCGCAAACCTTACCCATCCGATGTCAGCGACGAAGAATGGGC
>NZ_QJKI01000020.1 GCF_003201855.1 Rivihabitans pingtungensis
CGCTTCCGGCGTTTGGCCAGAGCTTACGAGAAGCTGCCGCAGACGCTGGCTGGATTACATTACGTGGCGTTTGCCATGTTGATGCTGCCGCACCTTCCTGATGTTGTTGGGATGGTTCAGAACATGCTCTAGCGTCAATATGTATGCCATCTGCTTCTGCTGGCATGCTGCGTATGCTTTCCGGCCCGGCGGCCCTCTTGTCCGGGCCAGGCCGGCCCGTCCGGCCAATGCACGGCGCCACCATGAAGCGCCGGCATACACACCACCCACCAAGTGAGGCCGAGATGTTGTTCTTCCGCAAAAAAGCCGTTGACGACGGTGCGCCCGCGTCTGGCGCGCGCGCCGACGCCCTTCCCCCCGTGCAAGTGATCCGTGCCCAGGCCGGGCAATTGGCACAGGCGCTGCCTGCCCAGCCCGAGCCGCGCGTGCGGCTGGCATTGGGCTATGTCAGCCCCAACGCCAATATGGACGCCGTGGCGCGCAGCGTGCGCGAGCGCTTTCCGCGCGCGGCCGTGGTGCTGACCAGCACGGCGGGCGAGCTGTGCGCCACGCGGGCGGGCGATGCGCTGTACCAGGACACCCCGCAAGGCTGGCAGGGCGTGGTGTTGCAGCTGTTCAGCGAGGCCATCATCGAGCAGGCGCATGTGGCCAATGTGCCGCTGGGCTGTGAGGACATCCGCCAGGGCGCGCCCAAGCTGCGCCACGATGCGCGGGTGGCGCAGCTGGCGCGCACGCTGGGCCAATTGTCGGTGCCGTTCTCGATGCGCGCGGAAGAAGGCTTTGTGCTGACCCTGGTGGATGGGCTGTCCAATAGCGAGAGTTTTTTGATGGAAGCGGTGTACGAATCCAACCGCTTTCCGTATCTGTTTGTTGGCGGCTCGGCCGGCGGCTTGCTGGATTTCAGCCACACCCGGCTGAATGACGGCCAGCAAACCCGCGAAAACCACGCGCTGCTGTGCTTTATCAAGCTCACCCCGGCGTATCGTTATGGGGTGTTCAAAACCCAGAACTTTGAAGAAACCGGTAAATCTTTCCTGATTGCCGGCGCCAATACCGAGCTGCGCACGGTGGATTCAGTGCTGGAGCAAAAAACCGGCGAAGTGCGCGACATGATCGGCGAGCTGTGCCAGCATTTTCATTGCCGCGAGGACGAGCTGGACGGCAAGCTGCAAAACCATACTTTCGGCATCAAGATCAATGGCGAAATCTTTGTGCGCTCGGTGCTGCAAATCAACCGGCAAACGCGCAAGCTGCACTTTGCCTGTGACATCGCCTTTGGTGAAACCCTGCACCTGCTCAAGGCGGTGGATTTTGTCAGCAAGACCGCCAATGACTACCGTACCTTCAGCCAGAACAAACCGGCGCCAGTGGGCGGGATTTTGTCCGACTGCATTTTGCGCCGGCTGAACAACGCTGCCCAGCTCGCTCGCGCCCAGGTGTATGGCGATGTGCCGGTGGCTGGGTTTTCCACTTTTGGCGAGCTCTTGGGGGTGAATATCAACCAGACCCTGACGGCGGTGTTTTTCTACCCGGCCAGCCAGGGTTTCCGCGATGAGTTTGTCGATCAGTTCACCCTGCATTACGCCAATTACAAAAATTACTTTTTCCGCCGCGAGCTGTCGCGCAGCACGGTGATCAGCGGCATGAAAAGCCAGATCATCCAGGATTTGCAGGGCTACAAAACCCTGGCCACCGAGCTGGGCGAAACCCTGCCGGCCTTCCGTGGCAATGCGCAGACGCAGATTGAGCAACTGGAAAGCATCGAAACCCGGCTGCGTGATTTCAGCACCCATGTCAGCGACGGCGCCCGCTCGACCGAATCGGTGCGTCAGCAAATTGGCGAGCTGGCCGAGCACGCCGGGCAAATTGGCAATGTGCTGGGTATGATCAAGAAAATCGCCGAACAGACCAATCTGCTGGCCTTGAACGCCGCCATTGAGGCCGCGCGCGCCGGCGAAGCCGGCCGAGGTTTTGCCGTGGTGGCCGATGAAGTGCGCAAGCTGGCCAACAACACCCAGTCCAATCTGGAAACCACCGGCGGCTCGATCGACAATGTGTTGCGCTCAATCGAGCAGGTCAGCAGCCAGATTCACCAGGTGGGCGAGCTGGTGGGTGGCTTTGCCGAGCGCATGGGCGACACGCTGGATACTCTGCAACAGCTGGCCGCCGCCGCACGGCAAGGCAAGGGCGACGTCGAGGCGATGCTCGCGCATACCGAATCGCTGTATCAGCATATGCAGAAAGTCGATCAAGAAATGGCGGGCATTCTGCTGCTGGAACGCAGTGACATGGCGCATTAAGCGCCGCTCACCCCTCCCGCGCTGGCCTTGCCCGGCGCTTTTTTATGCAGGTTTCTCTGGCGGTTTGACACGCAAAAATCTTTTTGACATATTCGCAGCCGGCTGGGGTATCCGTGCCAATAAGCGGTTAACGGGATTTCATATATCTGTCCCGCCGCACAAACAGCACATCCAGATTGGCTTTGGGCACAAAGTTCTGCTCGTGCAGGGTCAGCGTCAGTGGATCAGTCGCCGTGAATTTTCCGTCCAGGCACAGGCTGATCAGATCGGACGGCAGCTCCTTTTTCAGGATCAAGGTAAAGTCTTTGATCGGCCCACGCCAGTGATTGCCGGTGGTCAGGATATAGCTGAGTCCTGACCACAAGATCGTTGGCGTGTGATCAGGGTCTGCCCGCCGATCAATATGCCGTTCCAGGCGGTGAATGGCCGTGCGCGCCTCGGCATCCAGGCAGGCTAGCTTTTGCCATGTCTCGATGGTACTTCTGGCAGTGTACGGAACGCTGGTGTAGAGACTGGGCTTGTAAGCATGGCTGATGGCAACAGACTGCCCCGCCGGAAAAGTTTGCTGCCAGGTGAAATATTCATGAATGGTTAACTTTGGGTCATACGGCGGCTCGCCGCGCCAGGCCAGTGGCAGCGGTTTGCCACGTTTGGGCCGCCAGCCCAGAACCGGCTCATCCTGCCCCAGATAATATCTCAGGTCATCCAGCGTCCAGCCCAGGTCATAGATTTGTTGGGTGACATCTGTCTTTCCGTTGAGCAATACCACCATGCGTTGTGTGGTGGATTGGCGCTGGCCATTCACCCAGAGTCGAAACTGGGTGATCCGATCATAAAACATATCACCAAAACGCTCTTGTGGCATCGGGAAGGCCACGGGCAGGGTGAGTGTCTGCGCGCTGTGGTTAGTGAACACATAATCGACCTTCACCTGTTTCTCGCTAATCAGCAGCACTTCTTTGTCCATGCTGATGTCGGCTTGCTGTTTGAAGACGATGGTGCCGTTGTCCTCGCCAAAGGTGGAGTCATTGGCGAAAGATGCACTGCAAAGGCATAGCGTGGCGAGCACAGCCATGCCAGAAAGAATATGGCGGATCATGATAAAAGCCAGCTCAAGGGTGGTAGCGAAGTTGGACGCCAGCTTAGCGTATTTTTATATGGCACGCATCAATCAGCACGTATAAAAACCCCGTCACCCCTACACGGACGCCCACCCATAAAATAGCCTCAACCAATAAACGATAGATGTCATCGCATATTGAGCCGCAAAAAACCTTGCGATACAATCAAGGACAAAAGTCTTTTTGTCTGACGTGAAAAGTATTTTTTACATGTAAATCATGCTGTTACATAAAAATCATTTTTGGTTTTAATATGAAAAACCCATAACACCTTGATTGAATTGTGACTCACCTGAAACATTTTATCTCATCCGACATGCAACTCAACACGCGGACTGACGTCAATTTCAATTCATTACAAAAGCCACGCCCAAGGCACTAGCTTGGCATCGCACCGAAACATTCTCTTGCTTATCACACAAACCCCACTTCAACACATTGTCACACAAGGATATTTTTCATGCCCCTGACCCAGCAAAACATATTGATTGCCGACGGCACCCTGACCGACCTGAACGTGCTGCTGGCGGATCTGCCCACCCGGATGCAGGTTGTCCGTGTCACCAGCGCGGTACAGGCATTGACGGCATTCTGGCAGGCCCTGGCCACGCCTGGCTTGCGCCAGTTGCATGTGCTGGCACACGGTGAACCGGGTGCAGTGGCATTTGCTGGCCAGCGACTCACCGCAGCTGATTTTGTCCGCCGTTTTGATGGCGCCGCCCAGCGCGATCTGGATCTGGCGTTCTGGTCTTGCCGTACGGGTGAAGGCGAGGCAGGCAAGGCGTTTGTGCATGCATTGGCCCAGGCAACCGGGGCACGAGTAGCGGCCAGCGAGCGCCTGATTGGCAATGGCTATTGGGCACTGACCCCGGCCATTGTGCCGCCGTTTGCCATTAAGGCGCGCGAAGCGTATGAACACACACTGCCGACCCAGCCGTCCTTTATCTCGCCAGCGTTCTACCAAGACGCCGAGCGTGGTGAGGCAGCACAATCCGTGAACCTGGGCGATTTGAACGAAGATGGCTTGGTAGATATTCAAGCGGCCAGCCGGGATATGTATGGCGCGGAAAATCTGACAAGCACCCTGCTGAACGATGGTGGTGGCACCGGCACCTTCACCGCAGTATTTAATCTGCCTGGCGCAGCCAATGGGGTTTCTCAACACACCCGGCTGGCGGATATGAACAGCGATGGACATCTGGACTTTGTGGCCATGACAACCATGCCATCTAAAGACTTGGTGATTTCCTGGGGAGCTGGCACGGGTCAATACACGGCTTATGCCAAACCGTTGAATGGTGTAGCCAATTTACTGGCCTGGGATGATTTTACCGTGGCCGACGTCAATGGCGATGGCAAAATGGATCTGGTGCTGGCAGGCGAGTCCAACGGTCAGACCACAATCAGTGTGCTGACCGGCACCGGCAATGGCGCCTTTGCCAGCACACCCACCTCGCTGGCCATCGAAACCGCCGGCGTGAATGTGGTCCAACACATCGAGGCCGCCGATCTGAATCAGGATGGCTACGCAGATCTGGTGACAACGCGGAGTGACGGCCGGACTTCCGTGTCGTTTGGCAGCGCCAACGGGCTGACGCTGAGCCAGATTTATCCCTCATCCTCGTTCAACAATACCGATGGCGATGCATTGGCCCTGGCGGATGTCAATCATGACGGCAAGCTGGACATGATCAGCGCCATCGACAGCATCCAGACCGTGACAGTGCGCCTGAATCAAGGCAATGGGACGTTTGGCGCCGCGACATTCAACGCCCTGAACGGCCTGGGGATGGTCACCAGTTTGGCCGTGGGCGATGTGAACCAGGATGGGAACCAAGACATTGTTGTTGCCACGGATATGGGCAGCCCACAGGTGTTGCTCAATACCGGCACCGGCACGTTTTCCACTCCAGTCAACCTGCCCGGCGCCGTGACGGGGTCGGTGGATGTCGCACTGGGTGACGTCAATCAGGATGGCAAACTGGACGTGGTGACCGCCTTGATGTCAGGTGAGGTCGGCGTGTGGCTGAACAGCACTACTGCCTCGGACACCACGGCACCCACCTTTGCCAGCGCCAGCGTCAATGGCGCCACCGTGGTGCTGACACTGAACGACGCCAATGCGCTGGATGCCAGTGCCACCGCACCATTAAGCGCTTACTCGGTGAAGGTCAACGGCGTGGCCGCTGCACTGACCGGTAGCCCGGTAGTCAATGCCAGCGCCAAAACCATTACCCTGACCCTGGCCACCGCCGTCCTGCCGGCACAAACCGTCAGCGTCAGCTACACCGACCCCAGCAGCAGCAATGATGTCAACGCGGTACAAGATATCACAGGCAATGATGCCT
This sequence comes from Rivihabitans pingtungensis, assembly GCF_003201855.1. Classification (GTDB taxonomy): domain Bacteria; phylum Pseudomonadota; class Gammaproteobacteria; order Burkholderiales; family Aquaspirillaceae; genus Rivihabitans; species Rivihabitans pingtungensis. The sequence continues at coordinate 5,770 of NZ_QJKI01000020.1, forward strand.
CCAGCATCAGCAACTTTGCCGTCAGCAATCAGACAACCAGCGGCGTTTATACGCTGGGTGTTACGCAGGCTAACTACACTGCTAGCGGCAGCTACAATCTGGACATCATTGGCAATGCCCTGAATAACAGCATTGCCGGTAATAGTGGCGCCAACTTGATCGACGGTGGCAATGGCAATGATGTGCTGAACGGGGGTAATGGTAATGACACCCTGCTGGGCGGGGCAGGCAAAGACACCTTGACCGGAGGCTTGGGGGTGGACTCGCTGGCTGGTGGTGCCGACAACGATATTTACTATGTGGACAACAGCGACGATGTAATCAGTGAAGATGTCACTGGCGGGGTGGATATTGTGTATGCCTCAGCATCCTATGTATTGTCTGCCAATGTAGAAGGCTTGAACCTGCAAGGTAGCGCCAACCTCTCCGGCACCGGCAATGCCCTGGCCAATACCATGAATGGCAACACGGGTGACAATATGCTGACCGGGCTGGACGGTAACGATGTACTGGATGGCAAACAGGGGGCGGATACCTTGGTTGGCGGCCAGGGCAGCGATACCTACTATCTCGACAACGCGGGGGATCAAATCATTGAGCTGGCCGGCGAAGGCGTGGATGTAGTATTTACCTCAGTCAGTTACACCATGGCCGACAATGTGGAAAACATGCGTGCCACGGCCATTGGGCTGACCCTGGTCGGCAATGCGCTAAACAATCTGATCTATGGCTCGACCGGACAAGATGCGCTGATTGACGGCGGTGCCGGCAATGATATCATTTACTCTCAGGGCAATGATATGGGGGCGACGGAGATCGTCCACGGCGGCGCAGGCAATGACACGATTTATGTTAATGGCTTCACGGCATCCGGCAATTATGGCTCCTATGTGTATGGCGATGACGGCAATGACACGCTGGATGCCTCGGTGGGCGATGTGCAGTCGGGGCTGTATGGCGGTACTGGCAACGACACCTACATCATCAACAATCTGAACAACGCCGTCATCGAAGACAGCAACGCCGGCATCGATACGGTCAAATCCAGCGTCACCTTCTCTTTGCAATACGGTGAATTTCTGGTGCCTAACTATGGCTCACTGTCCACCGTCAGTGATGATGTCGAAAACCTGACACTGACCGGAACCGGCAATATCAACGGTCTGGGCAACGCATTGGCCAACTATATCCTGGGCAATACCGGCAGCAATCTGTTGCAGGGGCGCGATGGAAACGACCAACTGATTGGGCAAGGCGGGGATGACACACTGGAAGGTGGAGCCGGCAATGATGTTCTGGCCCCGGTGACGCATACCAGCAGCACAGGCGCACCACGCGTGCTGACCGGCCAGATCACCCTGACCGGTGGCGCGGGATCGGATGTGTTCTGGATGACCCAGGGCTATGTGGGCGACCACAGCAGCGGGGCCAATACCCTGAACATCACCGACTTTGTGCACGGGGCGGACAAAATCAAGCTCACCCTGGGCGCCAGCGTCACCTTGCCCACCAGCGTCACCACCCTGACGCCGGGCACCGGGGCCACGCTGAGCAGCCTGCTCAACCAGGCCAGCAGCAGCGCCACTGCTGCAACCACACCCAAGGTGACGGTGTTTAGTTTCTCTGGCGACACCTATCTGGTGCTGGATCAGAGCAATGCCACCACGTTTGCCAGCGGTGATTTGGCCATCAAGCTGACCGGGGTGCAGACAGTCAGCTTCAGCGATCTGGCCTTTGTGAAGATGTAAGCCGCACGGGGTAGCCGCTGCCCATGCAAAAACCCCCGTCAGGCATCTGCCTGGCGGGGGTTTTTTGTGAAGATGAGTTGGTCGCCGCCGGGGCGCCCTGACCTTGATGGTTGATCAGTCGGCAAACTGCGCGGTGCGCTTGCTCATGCTGGCCATCACCGCCTGCTGAATATCGTTGGATAACAGCATGGCGGCGTTCCAGTTGGCCACGTACTCCAGGCTGTCGGCCACGCTGTGGTCGCGGCTGTAGTTCAGCACCTGTTTTGTCCCGCGCACCGCCAGCGGCGATTTGCCGGCGATGCTGGCCGCCACCTGGCGGGCGTGGGCCAGCAGCGCGTCCTGGCTGTCGAACACCTGATTGACCAATTTGAGCTGCGCGGCTTCGGCGGCGTCGATGCGTCGGCCGGTCAGGCACAGCTCGCGCGCCACGCCTTCGCCGACAATGCGCGGCAGCCGTTGCAGCGTGCCCACGTCGGCAGTCATGCCCATGTCGATTTCGCGCACGGCAAAGTAAGCGTCGGTGCTGGCAAAGCGGATGTCGGCGGCGGTGACCAGATCAATGCCGCCGCCGATGCAGGCGCCGTGGATGGCGGCGATCACCGGCTTGCGGCAGCGCTCCAGGCTGGAGATATCGTCTTGCAGTTGCAGGATCAGCCGGCGCAGCGCCTCGCGCTTGCGGCCCTCGCATTCTTGGTGGATGGCTTGCTGGATGTTCAGCAGCATGGCCAGATCAATGCCGGCGCAAAAGTTTTTGCCCGCGCCGGTCAGCACCACCACGCGCACCTCGGGGGTGTCGTCGGCCCATTGCAGCGCCTCGCGCAGCGCGCGCCACATGTCCTGGTCAAAGGCGTTGGATTTGTCCGGGCGGTTCAGCGTCAGGGTGGCGATGCCGTCGGCAAGGTGGCGGCTCAGGCAGGCGTCGGTCATGGGTGGGCGTTCCTGTGGTCAAGGTGAATCAGCAAGGCGGCAGACCCAGCAGCGCACACAGCTGGCGCTTCAGGTCGTCCAGGATGGCGGCATCCAGCCGGGCCAGTTGCAGGCCGCCTTGCAGGGCGGCAAACATCACCGCCGCCATGGCGCGGGCGTCGCCGGCAAAGTGAAACTCCCCGCTGGCCAGGCCGTGTTGCAGAATGCGAGTGGCCCAATCGCGCATTTCGGCGACAAAGGCCAGGGCTTCGGCTTGCATGTCTGACGGCAGCACATGAAACTCGGCGCTGAGCACGCCGCTGGGGCAGATTTGCTGGTTGTGCTGGTAGTAACGGGTGGACAGCTGAAAATACGCTTCCAGCTGGGCGCGGGCCGATTGGCCGGCCTGGCCATCGACAAAGCGCTGAAAACGCCGGCGATAGCGCTGGATCACCGCCACGCCCAGGTCGTTTTTTTTCGGGTAATGGTAGTGAATGGCGGCGTTCTTCATGCCCAGCTCGCTGGAAATATGCTGGTAGCTGAAGGCGTTGAAGCCACGGGTGAGCAGCAGATCCTCGGCCATGTCGAGAATGCGCTTTTTAGTGTCTTGCCGGTCGTCGTCCGGCGGCGGCAGTGCAGAAGCAGTCATGCCGCGAATTTACTTATTGATAGGTAAGTTGTCAAATTCCATGCCGGGGCGGTGCGGGTGCAGCCACAACTCGCCTGCGCCCCTGCACACCACACAGCCTGGTTTCCCCGGCGTAGCCAGGGGGGGGCGCTGTTTACACCAGCGCTTGCGGACGAAACTCCAGGGCGGCAAAGTCGTCGGCGATTTCCTGACCAAACTCCAGAATGGTGTCGTCGTCTTCGTCGTAAAACCAGTTGAGCACCACAATATTGCCCGACAGCACGGCGTTATTGAGGATTTCAAACAGCGAAAACAGCATCTTGGTGCTGGAGCTATTGAAGTAAGCCAGGGTGACATTCACCTGAATGGTGGTGTCGCTGCGGCCGGCCAGATAGCTTTCCACGGCGGCAATCACCGGCACATAAAAAGCGGCGGCATTTTCCGGAAAGGATTCACCCTTCAGCGTCAGGGAGTGGGTGTCAAAGCGAAAGTCCACTTCCGGCTCGCTGGCGGTGGCGGGGATATACAGGTTTTCCATGATTGGGCTCTTGGAGGCGTGAATCAGAATTTGGCTTTCAGGTAGAACATCGCCGTCTTGCCGTCGGGCTGTTCGTCAAAATGGAACTCAATCGGCTCGGAGGCATCGCGGGCCACGGTCAGAAAGCCCAGGCCAGCGCCCTTGCTGCCGGCTTCGTTCTCGCTGCGCAGCTGGGTTTTGTAGGCCGCCTTGATTTCTTCCTGCGACATGCTTTGCAGGGCATTCAGCCGGTCGCGCATGCGCGGGGCCCGGCTGGCCGCCACCGGATTGCCGCAGACGATGAAGAACTTGCCTTCACTCTCGCCAATCCACACCGCGCCATGGCGCAGCTCGTCGTCCTGCTGGTCAACATCACTGAAGGTGTCGGCAGAATAATGAATCACGTTCTGCGCCATCTCGATAAAGGTGGAAAACACCTTGCGCTGGGTGGCAGCCTTGTTGCCGGAGTGCGCCAGCCGTTGTTTCAGCGCTTCGGCCATGGCAGCGACGATGTTCTGGGAAAACAGGCCAGAGTAATAAAAGATCACATTGCACTTTCGCTCCAGTTCGCGAAAGCTGTTGATCTCACTTTGCAACATGTCATTGACTCGCAGGGTATGCTCGGTCATCTCAGTGTGCCTTTGTGATATTACGATTCAGTGAACCCGGTATCCGGGTTTAATCCAGACGGAAACCAAAAATACTGACGTCATCACGGCGCAGATGCTCGCCCTGGTATTTGTAAAAGGTGTCCATGATGTGGGCTTTTTGCTGCTCCATCGATTTGCTGGCGCATTCCATGATGGCTTTTTTCAGCCGCTTCTTGCCAAAGGCAATCTGCTTGGGGCCGCCAATCTGATCGATGATGCCATCGGTAGTGATGTACACCCGGCTACCAGGCTTCAGGCTGAGGGTCTGGTTTTCCCAGGCGTAATCCATGGGGGTGTCAATATAGCCCACGCCTTTTTTATCACCCTTGATCACCTCCAGGTCTTCCGCCCCCGGCGGCAGGATGAACAGCGGCGTTTTGGCGCCCGCAAAGGTCAGCGTGCGGCTACGGTGATCCACCCAGCAGAATGCCGTATCCATGCCGTCGTCCGAGTGCATTTCGCCGCCGTCGTCCATGCCCTGGCGGCCACCATCAAACTGCCCCAGCGACTGCTTGACCGTGCGGTTGACCTCGGCCAGTGCGGCAGCCGGGTTGTGCAGGTCGGTTTCTTTCAGCACCTGATTCAGCGCCGAGGCGATGATCAGCGTCATGAAGGCGCCGGGCACGCCGTGGCCGGTGCAGTCGATCACCGCGCAGAAAAACCCGTCGTCGTGTTTGACAAAATAGTAGTAATCGCCGCCCACCACATCGCGTGGCTCCCAGTGCATGAAATAGTCATTCAGCGCGGCGGCCATGTCCTCGCGGCTGCTGCGCAAAAACGATTTCTGGATCACGCTGGCGTAGTTGATGGATTCCATCACCAGGCGGTTTTTTTCTGCTTGCAGATCGGCTATCGCTTTGACCAGATCCACCCCGGCGCCAATCCCGATGTATTGCTGGTCACGGGTGATGATAAAACCATCAGCCAGGGCTTTTTCGCCGTTGGCCACCGCCATGAAACTCAGATCCTGCAAGCTGACATCATGCTCGACCACCAGCGGTGAGTGGTTCATGAAGGCGATGCAGCTCTTGCGAGCGTACAGCTCGCGGTGAAACGGCTTGGCCAGTTGGCTCATGAACTGGTTGCGGTTGATGATGCCCATCGGCCGGCCGTTTTCCACCACCGGCAGCGCACCAACGTGCTGATGTTCGGAGAACAAGTGCAGCACCTGTTCATTGGTGTCCTCAGGCGAGGCCACTGGGCAGTTTTGCGCCAGATGGCCAGCCAGCGAACGACCGTTGATGCCAGGACGAACCTGGCTGGCAGAGCGGCGGGTGGCGGTAAGACGGGAAGGAACAGCGGTATTCGGCATGGCGGCAGCTCCATATCAAGCCGCGCGTCGAGGGCGCCTGGTGGGCGCCGGCCGGCGGCGCGGATACGGGATAAGGTGGGGAAGACACGGCCATGCTACGAACTGGATGTGACGAAAATATGTTGCAGGTGCAAAAAATCCGCCTGGGCGCCATCGTGCCAGACATGCCAGGCAAGAAAAATATGCGAAAAGCGACAACAATGTGTTAAAAGAATGGCAGGGACTGTTATTTTATTACGTAAAACTACGTAGTTATCTACACTGTCAAATAGTCAACGTTGCTCACAAAACTCAGCGCAGCAATCCTGGCCGGGCGTACAGCCGGCAGGCCGTGCAACAACAGCAGGCGGGTTTTGTCAGCGGTTCCAACACGTGCCGAGCCCTGTCTGTCATGATTCCCACTCCTTGCTGGACCCTCCGCCTTACCGCCTTGTGCTGCCTGATCATCCTGAGCGGCTGCCGCCCCGAAAACCTGCATCTGGCTGGAGACTGGCAGTGTGGTGATTTCAGCCTGGCCCTGGCGCGCGATGGCAGCTATCTGTTGCGCCCGCAGCAGGCTGGCGAGCCGGATGAGGTACGCGGCGTATATCGGGTAGATCAGGAACAAGGCACCTTGCGCATCCGCTACGACAGCCAGCACAGCAGTCAGCAACGCTACGTCTATGTGGCCAGTCAGTACCCGACAGAAGGGTTTTATCTGAACACCCGTCCCGACCTGCACGGCGAACCCAAATTGTGCCTGCGCCGGGGCGGCTGGGCATAAAGCCCAGCGCCCGCTGTTGACGGCCATGCAGGAATGCGACATTTCTGTCGCCATCCGACCGCTCGTGCCGGAACTTTATTGCCTTTGCCTATGTCCATCACCGACAATCACGTCAGCGCACCATCACTGGCGTGAGGGTGAACACTTCTGGCTGGCGTGTGTCCACCGTCACCCGTACCCAGTGATTGACCGGGCTGCCAAACGTTTCCAGCCGGGTCAGATTGGGCAGCACCCGGGTCGGGCTGTACAGCGGCTTGTCCACCTTGAAGAAATGGGTGTCACCGTGCACTAGCAATACCTGGCCAGCGTACTGCTCGGTCAGCCCGGTCAGTGCCTGCATCAGGGCACGATAGCCCTTGTACTGCGGCAGGGTGCTTTCATCCACGTCTTCGGTTTCTGGCAGGTCAAAACCGGGGTCGGCCTGAAAAAACACCACCACACCGGCCGCATGCTGCTGGCCGGCCTGGGCAAAGCCGCTGCGCAGCCAATCGATATTGGCAGCGTCCCGCTCGGCATACTCGGCATTGCCCGCCTGGCACTGCGCCAGGGTGCGTGCGCTCTTGTGCGTGCACTCTTTGTCGCTCAGCACCAGATTATTGTTGCTGCCCGGCACGTTCAGGCCGATGAACACCACGCCGCCGTAACTGAAGCGGACGTTCTCGGCAAATTTGCCGCCCAATGGCCCCTGACGGATGAGTGCCAGCCGGGTTTGGCCAAAACTGTCCGGCTGGTTGGCCAGCACCTGACGCAGCCGCGCCAGGCGCTCCAGTGGGTCATAACCGCCGTTGTTCAGGCGATGGCAATCGGTCCATTCGTTGTCGCCCACCGCGTAGATCAATGGTTTTTTCAGGCGGTTGAACATGGCTGCGGCGCGGGTAAAGGTGGCATCATCACATGACGAACTGCCATCCTTGATGTCGCCGTCGTACAAAGAGAACCGGATATCCGACTGATTGAGGCTACGAATCACCGCTTCAGTCTGCGTGGCATCCTGATTCTTGGCGTAAGGCATGTCACCCCAGGCGCCAAAACTGAATACTGGTGGCGCCGCCTGAGCCAGTGTGGCCGTCAACAAGCTGGCCAGCAAAAGGGAAATGCGCATGAGAGTCTCCTGTGCGTGCAAGAAAGTGTCCACCATCATACGGCAGGCCAGCGACACGCCGATGACAAACTGCCTGCCGTTGCCCTGTTCATCCTGAGAGAATGCTTTTTGCATTTTTAGGTTTGTCGAGAGATTGGCAAATCATGAGCAAACCAATAGGTATATTTACGGTAGCTCACACATTCAACCGCTTACGGCATCCGTGCCACTTAATCCAATTGATTAAATTGGATTGCCATTCCCCCGGCTTGTTGCTACCATCCCCAGCTTGCCGGACTTTTTTGCAAGGATCATCGTGTGCCTAAAAAAACTGCGCTATTTGTCGATTTTGACAATGTATTTTTATGTCTGAAAGCCATCGACCCGAGTTTGGCGGATTGTTTTGCCAAACGGCCAGCCGAGTGGCTGAAACAGTTGGAAAGCACCGACCGCCGTTTTCTGATTCGTCGCTGTTACATGAATCCGTCGTCGTTCGAGGAATATCGCTCTTATTTTATTTATTCTGCGTTCGATGTCATCGACTGCCCACCCATCACCAAACAGGGCAAGACACTGGCCGACATGCACATGACCATCGACATTGTCGATCGCTTGATGCATCCAACCCATTTCGAAGAATTCATGCTGTTTTCAGCCGACTCGGACTTCACACCGGTGCTGCAGAAACTGCGGGAATACGACCGTCAGACCTGCGTGGTGCTGGCCGGCATGACGTCGGGCGCCTATCGGGCATCAGCAGATGAAATCCTGCAGCTGACCGAGCTGCTGGACAAAATGCAAGGCTATGCCGGAAATCAGGCATATATGCAAAACGAGCATTCGCAATATTATGCTCCGACGCCACGCGCCGAATATCCCGCCCGGCCGGTGCGCCAGGCAGTGGTGCCAGCGCCAGCGGCCCCGGAATGGTTAAGTGAAGAAAAAAACCAGGCCGTGATCCAGGTATTGATTGAGGCGCTGCAAAATGCCTCACATGCCATTCCTTCCGCCAAGGTGATTGAAATCCTGCGTGAAAATTTTGGCAGTGAGGCCAATAACTGGTTTGGGTTTGGTCGCCCGGCCAGTTTCTTTACTGCGGTGAATATTTATGAACACGGAGTGATTTTCTCGCAGGCGGCCCCTGGGTATCTTTACCTAGCCGACAAGCACACGCCCCCGCGTGAGCTGGCCACCCTGGGCGAGTGGTTGCGCGACCCGGGCAGCGACCCGGTGCTGATCCAATTGGCCAACCGGATTTGCGCACTGACCGAAACGCCGCCGTTAAGTCCGCAGGAATACCGTGTCTGCTTCCAGCACATTGCCGAGCTCTTGCAGCACCAAGGCAGTGGCCTGAACGAGATGTCCAAAAATCTGCGCGACCATGCCAAGGATCAGGGTATTGCCCTGTCACGCCAGGACGCGACCGGCATGCTGTTCCTGCTGGAGCGCAACGGAGTGAACCTGCAATATGCCGGCAAGCAGGGCGACGAACTGGCAGCCATCTATGCCGATGCCGTGGCACGCCGTTGTGCCACCAGCCAATGGCAGCTCAGCCAGGATGAATTGCTGCTTCTGCGCGACTGGCTGGGTGCGCCTGCCGAATCAGGCCAACCCTTGCCGGCATGAAAAACGCCACGCCATGCCTTACGAGGCATGGCGTGGCGTGGGTGCCACAGCACTTTCATCCAATCGCGCCACCAACACCACTCAGGCAGAGCCGTGATGATGGCGAGCGGAGGGTTTGGTGAGCGGCGCTTACTGCACCAGGTTCTGTTCCGCCACGTTCAAGTTCAAATCCACCATGCCTTGCGATTCTTCGCGGCTGGCCATCGATTCCTTGCGGCGCGCTTCGATATTGGCCAAAAACGCTTCGTCGATGTCGCCAGTGATGTAATGGCCGTCAAAGCACGAGGTTTCGAATACGTTCAATGCCAGCGCGTCGGGGTGGCTGGCCTCGCGGACGGCTTGCTTGAGCGCTTCCAGGTCTTGATAAATCACCGCATCCGCGCCGATTTCAGCGGCAATCTGCACGTCGTCGCGGTTGGTGGCCAGCAGCTCGGCGCGGGTCGGCATATCGATGCCGTACACATTGGGGAAGCGCACCGCCGGCGCGGCCGAGGCAAAGTACACTTTCTTGGCGCCGGCGTCGCGCGCCATCTGCACGATTTCGTGGCTGGTGGTGCCGCGCACGATGGAATCGTCCACCAGCAGCACATTCTTGCCGGCAAATTCGCTGGCGATCGGATTGAGCTTTTGGCGCACCGACTTTTTGCGCACCGCCTGGCCCGGCATGATGAAGGTGCGGCCAACATAGCGGTTTTTGATGAAGCCCATGCGGAACGGCAGGTTCAGGCACTTGGCCAGCTCCAGCGCCGACGGCAGGCTGGTGTCGGGGATGGGGATCACCACGTCCAGTTCAATGCCCTGCGCGCGGATTTTCTCGGCCAGCTTCTCGCCCATATTCAGTCGGGCGGCGTGCACCGAGGCGCCGTCGATGATCGAATCCGGGCGGGCAAAATACACATATTCAAACAAGCACGGCGCCAGCTTGCTCTGTTCGGCGCATTGGCGGCTGTGCAACTCGCCGGCGAAGGTGATGTACACCGCTTCGCCCGGCGCCACATCGCGCACCAGGGTAAAGCCGGAACAGTCCAGCGCCACCGATTCCGAGGCCAGCATATATTCGCCAGCGTCGTTGCGGCCCAGCACCAGCGGGCGGATGCCGCACGGATCACGGAAGGCCACCAGGCCATGGCCGGCAATCAGTGCCACCACGGCGTAAGCGCCCTTGGCGCGGCGATGCACGCCGGCCACGCCCTTGAAAATCGCCTCGACCGACAGCTGGGTGCCTTCGATATAGTGTTCCAGCTCGTGGGCAAACACATTCAGCAGCACTTCCGAATCGGACTGGGTGTTGATGTGGCGCAGGTCTTTTTCGAACACCGAGCGCTTGAGCGCCTCGGTGTTGGTCAGATTGCCGTTGTGCGCCAGCACGATGCCAAACGGCGAATTGACATAAAACGGCTGCGCCTCGGCCAGGCTGGAGGCCGAACCGGCCGTCGGGTAGCGCACATGGCCAATGCCGGCCTTGCCCAGCAGCGAGCGCATGTTGCGGGTGCGGAACACGTCGCGCACCATGCCGCTGCCCTTGTGCATGTGAAAGCTGTTGCCGTTGGCAGTGACAATGCCGGCGGCGTCCTGGCCGCGATGCTGCAACACTTGCAGGCCATCGTACAGCAGCTGATTGACCGGCGTTTGTCCCACTACCCCAATAATTCCGCACATAACAGAGAATTCCCAACATGCTGGCGGACGCTGTCCGCCGGATGAGACGGCCGCGTGGCCGCCACGAAAAAACCCAGCAAAAGATCACACCGGCCAAGACCGGCGCCATATCGCGGGCCACGCCCGCGACGAAAAATTTAGAGCCGCTCACAAAACTCAGCGAAGCACCCCTGGCTAGGCGTGTGACCGCAGACAGTACAACAAGTACGGCAAGGTCACACAACAACGCCAGGGGGTTTTGTGAGTGGCTCTTACCCCGCCATCAGCGACGCCCTGGATTGGCCATGGTGGGCGGGCTGGCCGGCATGGCCGGCTGCACCATATCGCTGACCTGGGGTGACACCCAGCCACTCAGCGGCGCCGCATCGTCAGCCTGGGCGAAATGCACGCGGGCGGCGATGTCTGCCGGCAGCCAGGCGCGCGCGGTCAGCGCCAAGCGCTCCAGCGGCCGCGCCACCGCCGAGTGTTGCCACAGCGTGTGTTGAGGCAGATCGGTCAAGCCCACCAGCAGGGTGAGCACTGTCAGCAGCAGCGCCCCGCGCACCAGGCCAAAACCCATGCCCAGCACCCGATCCACCCCGGACAACCCGGCCACGCTCAGCATGCCGCCAATCACCTGGCGCAACAGAAAAAACCCCAGCCAGCCGGCCAGCATGGTCAGCACAAACCCGGCCAGCCAGCGCGGGCCTTCGGCAGACTCTCCCAGCGGCAACAACTGGCCTACCGTGCCGGCCGCCATCCGCGCCAGCAAAAAACTGCCCAGCCAACCGGCCAGAATCAACACCTCGGCCACCAGCCCGCGCCGCAAGCCATACAGCGCCGACAGCAGCAAAATGGCCAGCAGCACCCAATCGAGCGTATTCATTATTGCGGCACCATGATGCCGGACACCCCAGCCGCGTTCAGCTTGTTCATCACCGCCTTGGCGTCATCCTGCGAGGCAAACGGCCCCACCCGCACACGGTGGATTTCGCCCTTGCTGGTTTCCGCGCGGCTGACCGAGGCGGAAACACCCAAGCCTGAGAGCTTTTGCTTGAGCGCATCGGCTTTGGCCGGGTCAGACAGCGCGGCCAGTTGGATCACATAGCGTTGCTTGCCCCCGCTGTCCTTGGGCTTGTCCTCGGTTTTTTTCTCGGCGGGTTTGTCTGCCGATTTCTCGGTTTTTGGCTCGGGCTTGCTGGCTTCCTTGTCTTTTTTCGACTCGGGTTTGCTTTCCTTGCCGCTGAGAATGGCCGCCGGGTCGGCATGCTTTTTCTCTTTTTCTTCGGTTTTTTTGTCTTCCGGTTTTTTCTCGGCAGGCTTGTCTTGTGGTTTTTCCGGTTTAACCTCTGCCCGTGGCTCTACTTTGGGCTCATGACGTGGCTCGGGCTTGGTTTCCGGCTTGGGCTCAACTCGGGGTTCGACCTTGGCTTCAGGTTTCGGTTCGGCCTTGGCCGCTGCGACCGGCGGTTTAACCGTAGCCACACTGGGCTCCACCACGGGCGCCGGCATGGCGGCGGCCAGCTTGGGCACCGGCGCGGGAGCCGGCGGCGCAACCGCAGCCGGGGTGGTTTCTGCCGACGGCGTTGCCGGTGCCGGGGCAGACGTCTGGGCGGCGCCAACCGGGGCGGTGGCCTTGGCGTCTGCTGGCGGCGTGCTGGCCGCGGGCGTCGATGTGCTGCCGCCCTCGGCCGGAGCCGCGGTGGCCGCAGCCTCGCCGGCAGGCTTGGCGGGCTGCTGGCCCGGCAGATTGCTGACAATGTCCACGGTTTCCGGGCGCATTTCGTGTTGCGGTTTGCTGTCCAGCACGCGCAGCATCACGCCGCCGGCAATCAGACTCATGACGATGGCGCCAACCAGACGCCGCCGCGCGCGTTTGCGCAGCTGATCCAGTTCGTCCTGCTGGCTGCTCATTGCTGACATCGATCATCCTGTGCGAGAAAACGGCGCGCCGGGCTAGGCTGCGCCGCAAAAGTCCATCATTCAGCGCCGCCCACCAAACCCTCCAGGCGTTGTTGCCACCTGTCCTGCCTGCGGCCGCGCGCCTGGCGCAGGCACGCTACGCTGAGTTTGGTGAGTGGTTCTATATGCCGTGGCTCACTGACGGGCGGCAAGACGGGCCTGCATCACCCCGGCCACGGTGTAAAACGAGCCAAAGACTGTAATTCTATCATTTTCGCCGGCCAGCGACGTGGCCAGGCGCCAGGCTTGATCAAGGCTGTCGCACTGACGCACATCGCGCGCGCCGTGCGCGGCCAGTTTTTCCGCCAGCGCCGCCGGGCTGAGCGCGCGCGGGCTGTCCAGCGGCGGCAGCAGCCAGGTATCGATATGCTCGCGCATCACCTCGATCACGCTGTCGGCGTCTTTGTCGCCCAGCATGCCAAACACCGCGTAGCGTTGTTCGGCAAAGCCCAGGCTCAGGGTGTTGGCGGCCAGCGCGCGCGCTGCCTGCGGGTTGTGCGCCACGTCCAGCACCGTCACCGGCCGGCCGGGCAGCACCTGAAAACGCCCTGGCCATTCTACTTCCAGCAGGCCGCGCCGGATGTCGCCCATACCCACCGGCAGCACCTCGCGCAGCGTTTCCAGCGCCGCCAGCGCCGCGCTGGCATTGGCCAGCTGATAGCCGCCGCGCAAGGCCGGAATCGGCAAGGCGCTGCGTCGCGTTTCGCCCAGCCAGAAATTCCACTGCGGGCTGTCTTCTTGTTTGGCAAAGCCAAAATCTTGGCCCAGACACAGCAAGCGCGCGCCAATCTGCTCGGCGTGTTCGATCACCGAGCGCGGCGGGCGCGGGTCGGCGCAGATAGCCGGCGTCGCCGCCCGAAAAATCCCGGCTTTTTCGCGGCCAATCGCCTCGCGCGTGCCGCCCAGCCAATCCTGGTGGTCCAGGTCCACGCTGGTCAGCACCGCGCAGCTGGGGTCAAAGGCGTTGGTGGCGTCCAGCCGGCCGCCCAGGCCGACTTCCAGCACAATCACGTCCACCTGGGCCGAAATAAACGTATGCATCGCCGCCAGGGTGGAAAACTCAAAATAAGTCAGCCGGGTGTCGCCGCGCCCGGCCTCAACAGCGGCAAAGCCGGCGGCCAGTTGGGCGTCGCTGGCGGGCTTGAGGTCAATCGCCACCCGTTCGTTGTAGGCCAGCAAATGCGGCGAGGTAAACGTCCCCACCCGATAACCCGCGGTGTGCAGGATGGTGGACAGCATGGCGCACACCGAGCCCTTGCCATTGGTGCCGGCCACGGTGATCACCGGGCAGGGCGGAATCAGCCCCATGGCGTCGCGCACGGCGCCTACGCGGTCCAGCCCCAGGTCGATGCTGTTGATGTTGAGGGCTTCCAGCCGGGTCAGCCAATCGGCCAGCGTCAAGTCTTGACTCATGATGTCAGGCAGTGTCCTGTCAGGCGACGGTCGTCGGCTGCGCCCAGCGCAGATACACCCGCAGCCGACGCAAGGCGTCGGCGGGAGCGCTGTCCACGGTGAGCAGCAAGGCCAGGCGGCCGCGCTGGGTGTTCAGTTTCAGCACAATCAGCCAGGGCAGCGCCAGGCTGTCGGCGCGCACGCCCACCTGCTCGGCGTGGCTGGGCCAATGGGCAATCAGCTCGCCGCGCGCGCCCACTTCCAGCTGCGGCAGCGGCGCGCCCAGCCAGCCTTGCTGACGCAGGCCGCGCCACAAGGCCAGCCCACTCAGCGCCACCGCCAGCAAGGCTGGCGCCAGCGGCAACTGGCTGATGGCCAGCCAGGCGGCGGCGTAGGCGGCCAATAAGGCGGCAAGCAAACGCGGCGAGCGGCGCAGCGGCGCCACAAATGGCCTCATGCCAGCGTTCATTCCAGCGGGGCGTTGTTCAGGTCGGCGTCCACCGAGTCAATCAGGGTGGAGTGGATTTCCACGTCGAACCATTCCCAGAAGGTTTTCAGCGAACGGTCCTGCGGCCACAGGCTGGGGTCGTCGTACCAGCTGGACAGCTCCATGGCGAACAGCTGCTCGAAAATCTCATCAATATAGGCCACGCCTTCTTCCGGCTCGTTGAATTCCGGAATCAAAATCACCGTGCTATCGGCGCGCAAGCTGTCCAGCGACAGCTCCATATCGTTGTCCGGCACAGCGTTGAGCCAGTCGGCAAAGGCTTGTTTGGGTTTGATCACCGCGACGGCGCGATCGACAAAATACATGGCAGACGCTCCACAAAGTTTAAGTTCAGGAGGCGCTTCTCGCGCGCGAAAGCGGCGTATTGTAGCAGGGCCGGCGCATGACGAGTGACCGAGCAAGGGCATGCGCAGCTACGCGATGGCCGATTGTCGATCAGAGGCAGCCCGCAAAGCTCTCCTGGCTTTGGCGCCCGGCCCGGCGCACACCCAAAAATTTTGTCTATAACTGTCCGCTGCGTGCCCTGGACGCCGGCAAGCTCCACCCTGACCCTGGCGGCGGTTTCTGCCGTGACATCACCGCCCCAATCATCCTGGCTTGACAAAACGCCCTCGGGCTTGCTTCGCGCGCGACGCCGCCAAGCAAGCGTTTGCCTGGCTCGCTAGCAAAAACAACACTTTGTTTTATATTGAAATTCTGCCAGCGCACTGCGCCATCCGCACCCATCCCCCCCTGTTTTTTGTGGTTTTTCTGCCCTTGAGGCCGTCAGCGGCGGGGTTTTTCGCGGTTTTGTACGGAATTGCGACATGGGCAACCATGGCTGTGTCATCCGGGGGGAAAGTGGATTTTCCGGGCGCAACTTTCACGACACAATGCGCCGGTCACTGTCTGGGCGACCCCGCCCGCACTGTGGCGAGCCCAGCCAGAAGCGGGCCTTTGCCGCCGCGCCGGAACAGCCATCCTGGCCGGCCCGGCAGGCAGGCGATGCTGCTGGCCGCTCGCGCCGATCACCTACGGAGTTCATCACCATGCCGTCGTTTACCGAACTGTCCCGCGCGCAATCGCCGCTGCGTGACGCCATCACTTCCGCTTACCGCCGCGACGAACGCGAATGCGTTCACACGCTGATTCCGCAAGCCTCGCTCTCGCCCGCCCAGGTGCTGGACGTCAAGGGCCTGGCGCGCCGGCTGGTGACCGAAGTGCGCGCCAAGCGGACGCGGGCCAGCGGGGTGGATGCGCTGATGCATGAATTTTCGCTGTCCAGCCAGGAAGGCGTGGCGCTGATGTGCCTGGCCGAAGCCCTGCTGCGCATCCCCGACAAGCACACCGCCGACCGCCTGATTCGCGACAAGATCAGCAAGGGCGACTGGAAAGCCCACCTGGGGCAAAGCCAGTCGCTGTTTGTCAACGCCGCCACCTGGGGCCTGGTGGTCACCGGCAAGCTGGTGTCCACCCACAGCGAAACCAGCCTGTCCTCGGCGCTCACCCGCCTGATCGCCAAGCAAGGCGAGCCGGTGATCCGCAAGGGCGTGGACCTGGCCATGCGCATGCTGGGCAAGCAGTTTGTCACCGGCGAAACCATCGACGAAGCGCTGGCCAACGGCCGCGAGCGCGAGGCGCGCGGCTATCGCTTCAGCTACGACATGCTGGGCGAAGCCGCCATGACCGAAGCCGACGCCCAGCGCTATCTGGCCGACTACGAAATGGCCATCCACGCCATCGGCAAGGCCTCGGCCGGCCGTGGCGTGTACGAAGGGCCGGGGATTTCGGTCAAGCTGTCGGCCATCCACCCGCGCTACAGCCGCGCCCAGCGCGACCGGGTGATGAACGAGCTGCTGCCGCGCCTGAAAAAACTGCTGGTGCTGGCCAAGCAATACAATATCGGCCTGAACATCGACGCCGAAGAAGCCGACCGCATGGAGTTGTCGCTGGACCTGCTGGAAGCGCTGGCGTTTGACCCCGAGCTGGCCGGCTGGAACGGCATTGGCCTGGTGGTGCAGGCTTACCAAAAGCGCTGCCCCTACATCATCGACCACCTGATTGACCTGGCCCGCCGCAGCCACCATCGCTTTATGGTGCGCCTGGTGAAGGGCGCCTACTGGGATGCCGAAATCAAGCGCGCCCAGGTGGACGGCCTGCCGGGCTACCCGGTGTACACCCGCAAGGTGTATACCGATGTGTCTTACCTGGCCTGCGCCAAAAAACTGCTGGCCGCGCAAGACGCCATCTATCCGCAGTTCGCCACCCACAACGCCTATTCGCTGGCGGCGGTGTACGAGCTGGGCGAAGGCAAGGATTATGAATTCCAGTGCCTGCACGGCATGGGCGAAACCCTGTACGACCAAGTGGTGGGCGACGACAAACTGGGTCGCGCCTGCCGCATTTATGCGCCGGTCGGCTCGCACGAAACCCTGCTGGCCTACCTGGTTCGCCGCCTGCTGGAAAACGGCGCCAACACCTCGTTTGTGAACCGCATTGTTGACGAAACCGTCAGCATCGATGACCTGATTGCCGACCCGGTGGAAGAATCCATCCGCCTGGATGGCCAGCCGCACGACAAGATTCCGCTGCCGCTGGCGCTGTATGGCGCGGCGCGCGCCAACTCGCGCGGCATTGACCTCTCCAGCGAACACGCGCTGGGCGTGTTGTCGCAAGGCCTGCTGGACAGCGACCGCCCGGACTGGCAAGCGCTGCCGCTGCTGGCTGCCGGCGACATCGCCAGCGCCGAGCCGCAAGTGGCGCTCAACCCGGCCAACCACAGCGACAAAGTGGGCGTGGTCTACGAAGCCAGCCTGGCCGATGTGCAATCCGCGCTGCAAGCCGCCGAAGCCGCCGCGCCGCGCTGGGCCGCCACCCCGGTGGCCGAACGCGCCGCCTGCTTGCAGCGCGTGGCCGACGCCATGGAAGACAATCTGGCCACGCTGATGGGCCTGGCGATTCGTGAAGCGGGCAAATCCATCCCCAACGCCATCGCCGAAGTGCGCGAGGCGATTGACTTCTGCCGCTACTACGCCGAACGCATCAGCCTGGAATTCAACAACGACAGCCATCAGGCGCTGGGCCCGGTGGTGTGCATCAGCCCGTGGAACTTCCCGCTGGCCATCTTTACCGGCGAAGTGGCCGCCGCGCTGGCCGCCGGCAACCCGGTGCTGGCCAAACCGGCCGAGCAAACCGCGCTGATCGCCACCCTGGCTGTGCGCCTGTTCCACGCCGCTGGCGTGCCGCGCGACGTGCTGCAACTGTTGCCGGGCCGTGGCGAAGTGGTGGGCGCGGCGCTGACCGGCGACCCGCGCGTGAAGGGGGTGATTTTCACCGGCTCGACCGAAGTGGCCAAGCTGATTCACCGCACCCTGGCCGCCCGCAGCGAAGAAGTGCCGCTGATTGCCGAAACCGGCGGCCAGAACGCCATGATCGTCGATAGCTCGGCGCTGCCGGAACAAGTGGTCGCCGATGTGATCAACTCGGCCTTCGACAGCGCCGGCCAGCGCTGCTCGGCGTTGCGCATTCTGTGCCTGCAAGAAGACATCGCCGACAAAGTGGTGACCATGCTCAAGGGCGCCATGGACCAACTGACCGTGGGCAACCCGGCCCAGCTGGCCACCGATATTGGCCCAGTGATCGACGCCGAAGCTCGCGCTGGCCTGCTAGCGCATATCGAGCGCATGAAGGGCGAGGCCAAGGGCTGCTATCAAGTGCGCCTGGGCGAGGCCTGCGCCAATGGCACGTTTGTGCCGCCGACGCTGTTTGAAATCCGCAGCATTGACCAGCTCAAGCGCGAAGTGTTTGGCCCGGTGCTGCATGTCATCCGCTTTGCCGCCCCCGAGCTGCCGCAGCTGATCCGCGACATCAACGCCACCGGCTACGGCCTGACCCTGGGCGTGCACAGCCGCATCGACGACACCATTGATCTGGTGTGCGACACCGCGCATGTGGGCAATATCTACGTCAACCGCAATATCGTTGGCGCCGTGGTCGGCGTGCAGCCGTTTGGCGGCGAAGGTTTGTCCGGCACCGGCCCGAAAGCCGGCGGCCCGCTGTATCTGCACCGCCTGGCCCGCGCCAGCGTCGCCCCGCAGCTGACTGCCGACGCCCAGACCCCGGCGCTGGAGCGCCTGGCCCAACTGCGCGATGCACTGCCCAAGCTGAACTGCCTGAATCGTCACGAATGCGAGCAACTGATGCACTGGGCCGAGCAAGCCGCCAAGCTCAGCCCGCTGGCGCGCGCCGTCACCCTGCCAGGCCCGACCGGCGAAACCAACACCTTGCGCTTTGCCCCGCGCGGCACCGTGGCCTGCGTGGCCGACCATGCGCCGTCGCTGGTGGCCCAGCTGATTGCCGCACTGGCCACCGACAACCGCGTGCTGCTGGGCGGCGCAGCTGCCGATGTGGTGATGCACGCCTTGCCGCAAACCCTGGCCATCGCCTGGCTGGCGTCGCCGGTGACGCAGCCGACGCTGAACGCCGTGCTGTTTGAAGGCGCCGCCGACAGCGAAGCCGCGCTGCGCGCCGCGCTGGCCGAGCGCGATGGCCCGCTGGTGGCGCTGCATGTCTGCGTGCAGCCGACCGAAGCCGACCTGTATCGGCTGGTGGCCGAACGCACGGTCAGCGTCAACACCACGGCGGCCGGCGGCAACGCCAGCCTGATGACCATCGGTGATTGAGCCACTGGGCGCCGGCCGCCGCCACGCGGCCGGCGCCGATGATTTTATGCCCCCTCCTGGTGCATCTGCATCTGGAGGGGGTGGCGCATCAAGACATATATAAGGCTATGCGCCAAAATGGGGCGATGCAGATGATTGGTCTGCCCGCCCGCTTCAGGGAGAACCCCGCTTGCCCTCAGTCTGCGCAGCCAAACAGGCAGACGCTGCGGTAAACGGGGAGATATTGCGCGTGAAACCCGATTCGGCCGGTTTCACGTACAATCCGGGGCGCGCGCCACAAGCGCGCCCAGTTACAGGTGTTGCCGGCCCCGCCGGCGGCCGGTTTCATTCCACAATCAGAGGAAGAAGACTATGTCTCACAAACTTTTGACCATCTCGTGCGCAGTTGCCGCCGCCCTGTCCATCGCCGCTTGCGGCAAAAAGGAAGAAGCCAAGCCGGCTGATGCCGCCGCTCCGGCTGCGGCCCCGGCTGCTGCCGGCGAAGTGGTGGTCAAGCTGGGCTTTGCCGCCCCGCTGACCGGCCCGCAAGCGCACTATGGCGAAGAGTACAAAAACGGCGTGACCCTGGCCATCGAAGACGCCAACGCCGAAAAGCCGACCATCGACGGCAAGCCGGTGAAGTTCGAGCTGATGGCCGAAGACGATCTGGCCGACCCGAAAACCGCCACCCAGATCGCACAAAAGTTTGTGGACGCCAAGGTGAACGGCATCATCGGTCACTTCAACTCCGGCTGCGCCATCCCGGCCTCCAAGATCTACTCTGACGCCGGCATCCCGCAAGTGGCCATGGCCACCGCCCCGGCCTACACCCAGCAAGGCTTCAAGACCACCTTCCGTTCGATGACCTCCGACACCCAACAGGGCACCGTGATGGGCAAGTTCGTGGTGGAAACTCTGAAGGCCAAGAAAATCGCCATCATCGACGACCGCACCGCCTACGGCCAAGGCCTGGCGGATGAATTCGAAAAGGCCGTCAAGGCCAATGGCGGCGAAGTGGTCAAGCGTGAATTCACCACCGACAAGGCCACCGACTTTGCTGCCATCCTGACCGCCCTGAAGGCCAGCAGCCCGGATGTGGTGTTCTACGGCGGCGCCGACGCCCAGTCCGCCCCGATGGCCAAGCAGATGAAGCGCCTGGGCCTGAAGGCCCCGCTGGTGTCGGGCGAAATGACCAAGACCCCGACCTTCCTGAAGCTGGCCGGCAAAGAAGCCGAAGGCAGCATCGCCTCTCTGGCTGGCCTGCCGCTGGACCAGATGCCCAAGGGCAAGGACTACGAAACCCGCTACAAGGCCCGCTTCAATGCTGACGTAGCCACCTACTCGCCGTACGGCTACGACGCCACCCGCGCCGTGATCGAAGCCATGAAGAAGGCCAACTCGGTCGAGCCGAGCAAGTACCTGCCGACCCTGGCCAAGAACGAATACGCTGGCGTGACCTCGTCCAGCTGGGCCTACGACGACAAGGGTGACCTGAAAGACGGCGGCATCACCGTCTACAAGGTGGAAAACGGCGAATGGAAGGTGATGCAGACCATCGGCAAGTAATCGCCATGGGCTGATGGCCTGTTGCTGCACCCGACACCCCGCTGCGCCATGCGTGAGCGGGGTGCTTTTTTAAGCCGCCCACAAAACGCCGTGCAGCACGCCGTGGGCAAAATGATAGCCAGGTCGGGCAACACCACCTGCCGGGTTTGGCAAGCAGCTTTGTTGATGCATCCCGCCAGGCCCACCGAAGTGCGGCCGTCATCTGGGGCGATATATTCAATCAGGATGGGTTATGGTAGTTTTACGGCGCCTGGCATGAATCGGGCATCAGTGCAGCCTTGATAAAATTCATCCTGGAAAATCCCCCCATGTCTTCGTGCTGCATGCGGCTTGCTTTATATGAAATGTCACAATCCGTCCTGGACACCATGGCCGATGCCACCATGGCCGTGCTGGCCTGGCTGGGCCTGAACACCGAATACTGGCCGCCCGTCTTGGGTGTGGCGCTGTTTGTGTGGGTGCTGTCGGCGCTCTGGTCGCTGTACAGAAATCTGGGTGGCGTTGATGCCTCTGGCACAAGCAGCGATTGGGACATGAGCGACACCTCGGACAGCGCGAGCAGCAGCGACTGCGGCGATAGTGGCGGCGGAGGGTGTGATTGCGGTGGGGGCGACGACTGAAACAGCCACCCCGGCCGAAGGCCGCGCCGATATAATAGCCGCCTTGTTGTTGCATCCCCCGGAGACGCCATGTCCACCACCCTGCCCGTTGTCTTGATCGTGGACGATGAAATCCGCTCGCTGGAAACCCTGCGGCGCACGCTGGAAGAAGCCTTCGAGGTGTTCACCGCCGCCAGCACCGACGAAGCGCTGGCCATTCTGCAAAACGAATTCATCCATGTGGTGATCAGCGACCAGCGCATGCCGGACATGACCGGCGTGGCGTTTCTCAAGCTGGTGCGCGAGCGCTGGCCCGAGGTGGCGCGCATTATTTTGTCTGGCTACGCCGACAACGCCGACATCATTGCCGCCATCAACGAGGCCGGCATCTATCAATACCTGCTGAAGCCCTGGCGGCCGGATGCGCTGTTGCTCACCGTGCAGGGCGCGGCGCGGCTGGCCACCCTGCAACGCGAAAACGAGCTGCTCAATGTCGAGCTGAAAGCCGGCGAGCCGTGGATGCGCAGCCGGGTGGCGGCCAAGCGCCAGCAGGCGTCGGACGCCTTTGCCATGCACAGCATCGTGCGCGCCGCCAACAGCCCGCTGAACCGCATCTGCGCCTTGCTGACCAAGGTGGCGGTGCACGACATCGCCGTGCTGATCGAGGGCGAATCCGGCGTGGGCAAAGAGCTGCTGGCGCGCGCGCTGCACTACGCCAGCCACCGCGCCCAGCGCCCGTTTGTGGGCGAAAATTGCGCGGCGCTGCCCGAACAACTGCTGGAAAGCGTGCTGTTTGGCCATAAGCGCGGCGCATTTACCGGCGCCTATCAGGATCATGTCGGGCTGTTTCAGCAGGCTGACGGCGGCACGATTTTTCTGGATGAAATCGGCGAAACCTCGCCGGCTTTTCAGGCCAAGCTGCTGCGCGTGCTGCAAGAAGGCGAAATCCGCCCGGTGGGCAGTTCGCGCTCGCTGCGGGTGGATGTGCGCGTGGTGTCGGCCACCAACCGCACCCTGGCGGATTTGGTGCAGCAGGGGCGTTTTCGGGAAGATTTATACTATCGGCTGTCGCCGTTTGCCGTGCTTACCCCGCCGCTGCGCGAGCGGCCAGAAGATATCCCGCTGATTGCGCTGGACTTGCTGGAGCGCATGCGCGACAGCTTTGGCCTGCCCGACGCGCTGTTCAGCCCGGCCACCCTGGTGTGCCTGCAAAACTACCGCTGGCCCGGCAATGTGCGCCAGCTGAAAAACGAAATCCAGCGCATGCTGGCGCTGGCCGACGCACCGGTGCTGGGCCCGGAGCTGTTGTCGCCGCAGGTGCTGCACGCTGGCGACGAATCGCAGCAACAAGAATTGGCTTTTCTGGGCAGTGTGCGCGGCGACCTGAAAGAACGGCTGGACCAACTGGAAAGCCAGATCATCCGCGAAACCCTCACCCGCCACCGCTGGAACAAAACCCGCGCCGCCAGCGAACTGGGCCTGTCGCGGGTGGGCCTGCGCAACAAGCTGGTGCGTTACGGACTGGAGCCCAAGGCCTGATGGCATGGTGGTGGGTGCGCATGCTGCTGGCCCTGTGCCTGGCCAGCTGGCTCCTGCCCGCAGGGGCGCAGCCGGTGCGGCTGGGGGTGCTGGCCTGGCTGGGCGAGGACCGCGCCGCCGCGCAATGGGCGCCGCTGCTGGATGCGCTGGCCAGCCGGTTGCCGGCACATTCCCTGCACGCACGCTATCTGGATCTGGATGCCATGGACACCGCCGTGGCGCGCGGCGAGCTGGATTTTGTCATCACCAACCCGGGGCATTACGTGGCGCTGGAAGCACGCCATGGCGTCAGCCGCATTGCCACCCAGCAAATTGCCGCCGGCCACGACTCGGCACACGCGGTGGCCGCCACCGTGATTGTGCCGGCCACGGACAGCACACGACGCCGGCTGGCCGATTTGCGCGATGCCCGGCTGGCCATGGTCACCCCGCAAGCATTTGGTGGCTATCAAGTGATCTGGGGCGAGCTCAAGCGCGCCGGGGTAGACCCGGAAACCGGCGCGCTGACCTTGCGCCCCACCGGCTATCCGATGACCCGAGTGGTGGATGCCCTGCGCGCCGGCCAGGCCGACGCTGGCGTGCTGCGCGCCTGTCTGCTGGAAGCGCTGCAGCGCGCAGGCCAGGTGCGTCCGGGCGAGTTTCGGGTGCTATCGCCACAACACAATGCCGGAGAACCCTGCCAGCGCTCGTCGCCCATCTATCCCGGCTGGGCATTCGCCGCCGCGCATGACACACCGCCGGCCTTGTCCCGTGCCGTGCTGCTGGCGCTGCTGGCCTTGCCGGACACCGATGATGTCACCCGCTGGGGCGTGCCTGCCGATTACCATCCAGTGCACGACATGCTGCGCGAACTACAGATTCCGCCTTATGACTTCCTGCGTCAGCACCGGCTGGAAAACCAGGTGCGCCGCTACTGGCCATGGGCTGCCGGTGTACTGGCGCTGCTACTGGCCTGGCTGGCCTATACCGTGCGGGTGGAAGCGCTGGTCCAGCGACGCACCCGTGAGCTGTCGGCCGCGCTGACCGCACGCGATCAGCTGGCCGAACGGGTACATGCCCACCAACGAGAAATGGACCATCTGTCGCGGCTGTCGGTGCTGGGTGAATTATCTGGCTCACTGGCGCATGAGCTGAACCAGCCACTGGCCACCATCGGCAATTACGCGCGCAGCCTGAAGCGCCGCCAGGCCAAAGGCCAGCTGGACGCTGCCGCACTGATCCGCGCCGCCGACGAAATCGCCAGCGAATCCGAACGCGCCGCTGGCGTGCTGGCCGGCATCCGCGAATTTGCCCGCAAGCGCGCACGGGTGCGCGAGCCCCATGCGCTGGCCACACTGACCGAGCAGTCACTCAGCCTGTTTCGCGGCATGCTGGCGCACGCGCCGGCCATCACCTGGCAGTGCAGCGCCGAGGCGGCCGAGGCACAGGTATTGGCCGACCCCTTGCAGATTCAGCAAGTGCTGCTCAACCTGCTGAAAAACGCCTGCGACGCCCAGCAGGCGGCGGGCCGTGAGCAGATGCCGATTGTTGTCAGCCTGCAGCGTGATGGCGCCCGACTGGCGCTGGCGGTGCGTGACCATGGCAATGGCCTGGACCTCGAAGCGCAGGGGCGGTTGTTCGAACCGTTTTTCACCACCAAGCCCGATGGCCTTGGCCTGGGTTTGTCGATTTGCAAAACCATTGCCGAAGCGCACGGCGGCGAGCTCAGCGCCGACACCCCGGCCGACGGCCCCGGTCTGTGCCTGTGGCTGCGCCTGCCTTGCCTGGAGAATCCCCCTGCATGAACACAGCCCCCCATGTGCATGTGATTGACGATGAAGCGCCATTTTTGCGCTCGGTGCTGTTTCTGCTGGAATCCGCTGGCTGGCCGGCCAGCGGCCATGACAGCGCCGAGGCGTTTCTGGCCGCCGACCCACCTTTTCCACCTGGCGGCGGTTGTCTGGTGGCCGATATCCGCATGCCGCGTGTCAGCGGCCTGGAGCTGCAACGCCGTTTGCAAGCCGCAGGATCGCCGTTTCCGCTGATTTTTGTCACCGGCCACGGCGATGTCGAGCTGGCCGTCGAGGCCATGAAGGCCGGGGCGGTGGATTTTCTGCAAAAGCCCTTTCGCGACCAGCCCTTTCTGGACGCCATCGAACGCGCGGTGGAACTCAGCCGCGCCCACCACGCCGCCAGCCAGCGCAGCCAGGAAGCCCGCGCCATCC
Source organism: Rivihabitans pingtungensis (assembly GCF_003201855.1). Taxonomy (GTDB): domain Bacteria; phylum Pseudomonadota; class Gammaproteobacteria; order Burkholderiales; family Aquaspirillaceae; genus Rivihabitans; species Rivihabitans pingtungensis. Next base: position 31,049 of record NZ_QJKI01000020.1, read on the forward strand.
TCACCCGCTTGTCACCACGGGAAACCGAGGTGGCGCGCTGGCTGGCGCTGGGCTGGGCCAACAAGGCCATTGCCCGGCAACTGGCCATCAGCGAGCACACCGTACATGTGCACCGCCAGCACATCATGGATAAAACCGACGCCGGCAGCCCGGCCGATCTGGCCCGGCTGATCCTGCGCGCCGACCCGGCCGGGCTGGATGAAGCGGGCGTGGCGGCGGACTGAGAACCGCTAACAAGACCCTCCTGACGTTGTTGTGTGCCTTTGTCGTACATTTGTACTGTCTACGGCCACACACCTGGTCAGGATCGCTTCGCTGAGTTTTGTTAGCGACCTAGGCGCTGCCGAATTGGCCTGCATCGCAGAGATCTTCCCAGCAGACGCCACACCGCCACGCCCCGCATAGACGGGGCGTGGCGGCATCACCTCAAGGGTTCGATCAGCAACTCAATAACGCGCGTCGTCCGGCTTTTTGTCCTTCGGCCAGTCCTTGACCTTGTCCGGGAAGTCCGGGCGTGGCTGGTGGCTGAAATATTCGGCCACATCCAGCGCTTCCTGATCGCTCAAGCCGCCCTGACCCAGCGGAAACTTGCCATGAAAGCCGATCGGCATATTGCGTTTGACAAAGGCGGCAGCGGTGTAGGTGCGCGCCATGCCGGCGCCGATATTGAACGATTGCTCGCCCCACAGCGGCGGGTAGACCATGCGGCCATCGGCACGCTTGAGCCCTTCGCCATTGTCGCCATGGCACACCGCACATTGCTGGGCGTAAATCTGCTTGCCGTTCACCGGGTCGGCCTTGAGCTTACGGTCGATCTTGCCCACCCCGCGCCCGGGCACCTTGTCTTCCGGTTTGGTCGCACCCTTCATCCAGTCAAAGTAGGCAACCATGGCTTTCATGTCGGCAGAATCCACCGGCAGCGGCTTGCCATTCATTGAGCGCCTGAAGCAGCCATTGATGCGATCTTCCAGGCTGATGATCCGGCCGGCGCGTGGCGCATAGCTGGGGAAGAACGCCGATACACCAACAAACGGCGAGCCATCGGCCACGGTGCCGGCATTCAGGTGACAGCTGGCGCAGTTGAGCTGGTTGCCAACATGGCGTGGCAGCAGGTCGCGGGTTTCCATGTGCAGGCGCATGCCGCGCACCAGCTGGCTGGCATTGGGCTGCTTGAGCATGTCGGCCACGCGCGGGGTGTCAAAGCGCGAATTGTCAGTGGTTTTCGGGTCCAGCGTGGCGCGCATGCGCTGCACATCGCCGGAGCTGACTGCCGGTGCACCATGACCCCAGCTGGTGCGGACAAAACTCAGGATTTCCGCCAGCTCCTGATCACTGAGCCGGGCAAAACCGGGCATGGCAAACACCCGTGGATGCGCAGCCGTGGCGGCAGTCTGCCCGCCGGTCAGGATGATGTGCAGCAGGGTGGCCGGGTCTTTGGCGCTGACTGTCGGGTTGCCGGCCAGCGGCGGGAAGATCCGGTTGACGCCGCCACCGTCCGCCCGGTGGCAATCCCCGCAGAACTGGGCGTAGGCCAGGCCGCCACGGCTGGTATACAGCGTATCGGGTGTGTGCGGCGTCAGGGCAGCGCGTGGCTTGCTTGGCGCAGGCAATTCGTTTTCGCCGGGCGGCAGCGCCTTCAGATAGGTGGCGATGGCGCGCAGATCATCGTCGCGCACATGCTGGGTGCTGTGGTGAATCACCTCGGCCATTGAACCCGAGGCCGTGGCAAAGCGGTTTTGCCCGGTTTTCAGAAACAGGGCGGTATCGTCTACCGTCCACAGCCCGCGCAAGCTGAGTGCCCGCCAGGATTCCACCGTCTCGCCAGCCAGAAAATACTTGCCCTTGCCGCCCAGCTCGGTCATGACTTTTTCCTGAAAGCCAATGCCACGCGGGGTATGACAGGCACCGCAATGGCCCAGCCCCTGCACCAGATACGCGCCCCGGTTCCACACGGGATCCTGTTTTGGGTCAGGGGTGAACGGCGTGTCATCCAGAAAAGCCCAGTTCCACAGCGACAGCCCCCAGCGCAGGCTGAAGGGCCAGCGCATGTCAGTGGGTTTATTCACCTGACTGACAGGCTTGAGGCCCTGCATCAGATAGGTGTACAGCGCCTGCATATCGTCAGCAGTCATCTTGGCGTAAGACGGATAAGGCATGGCCGGATACAGATTGTGACCATCGGCCGCCACCCCCTGACGCATGGCACGATCGAACTGGGCAAAGCTGTACTGGCCAATGCCGGTGGCGCGGTCCGGGGTAATATTGGTGGAATACAGCGTGCCGAACGGTGTTTGCAGGGCGCGGCCGCCAGCCATCGGCTGGCCGCGCTCGGCAGTGTGACAGGCGACGCAATCGCCCAGCCGGGCCAGGTATTCGCCGCGCTGGATATCAGCACTGGCGGGCGCGGCCAGCGCGGCGGCGCCAGCTCCCAGCCAGAGCAATGCGCCCACTAGCAGCGGACGCACATGATGGCGGACAAGAGAAACAGGTTTCATCAGACAACTCCCGATACAGACTGCATGAGAGAGCAGTCTAGGGAGCAGCGCCGACAACGCCTATTCAATGCTTGGATTAAACCACTTACCTAAAGGGGTTATTGCCAATAGCACAGCGATGTGCATGTGGCTCAGCGTCGCTCACAAAACCCCGCGAAGTGTTCCTGCCAGACGTGCGGCGCAGACAACGGCAAGGCCGTGCAACGCCAGGAAGGCGCGCTCAGACGCCCTGGGCAAAGCGCTGGGCCCACTGCACCCGCGCCTCACGGGCATGCTGAAACATCTGCTCCAGCGCCGCGCCGTCGCCGGCCTCCACCCATTGCGTCAGCTGCGCCAGCCCGGCCTGATAGGCGCGCAAATCGGCCAATAGCGCGTCGCGGTTGGCCAGGCTGATGTCGCGCCACATTTCCGGGTGGCTGCCGGCAATGCGGGTGAAGTCTTTGAAGCCGGTGGCGGCAAAGTCAAAACAGCGCGCGGCGTCGGTTTTATTGGCCACCATCTCGACATAGGCAAACGCCAGCAAATGCGGCAAATGGCTGACGCTGGCGAACACCGCATCGTGCTCGTCGGCGCGCATGCTGAACACCCGCGCGCCGCTGGCCTGCCACCACTGGCCCACCGCCTCGGCCGCCTCGGGCAAGGTGGCCTCCAGCGGGGTGAGCACCACCCGGCGCTGCTCGAACAGCCCATACTGCGCCGCCGCCGCGCCCGAGCGGTCCGAACCGGCAATCGGGTGCGCCGGCACGCAATAGGCCAGATGCTCGGGCAGGTGCGCGCGCATCAACTGCGCCACATCGCCCTTGGTGCTGCCGGCGTCGGTGACAATCGCTGCTGCCGGCAACACAGGGGCAATGGCGTCAAACACCCGCCCCATCTGCCCCACCGGCGTGGCCACCATCACCAAATCCGCGCCAGCCACCGCCTGGGCCGGATCCTGGCTGGCGGCGTCGATCACCCCCAGCTCGATGGCGCGGTTGAGGTTGTCCAGCGAACGCCCCACCCCCACCACCTGCCCAACCAAGCCCGCACGCTTCATCGCCAACGCAAAAGAGCCGCCGATCAAGCCGACGCCGATGATCACCAGTTTACCGATGCTGCGCACCGCGCTTCTCCTTCAAAAACACTATTTGTTTACCGATGCCGACGCCTGCGGCGCCTGATCTTGCCGTGCGCAGCGCTTACGGCGCCCCACCCCGTCATTCCCGCGCAGGCGGGAATCCAGAAACGCACCACGGGATGGCGAACGGTGAGCGCTCAGCAAACCGCTGCGCGAGCAATTTCACCATGACGTGGCTTGCCCCATCGCACAGCAAGGCCGTCAGCGTGAGCCCCTGCCAAGCCTCAACCCGGCCCGGCGGTGAACCCTACTTGCAGGTGTTCGCCGCCGATGGTCAGCAGCATCAGCCAGTCCTGGCGGCCGGTGACGCACACCGGCAGCATGATGTCGGCTTGCCAGCGGCCGTCGCCCACCTGACGCAGCGGAAAACGCGCGCTGCCCATGTCCATGCCAGCCATGGTGAATTCCGCCACCGGCGGCGCCTTGCCGGCGGGCGTCTGGCTCAGTTCCAGGCCAAAGCGCTGGCCGTGGCGGGCGGGCTGCAAAAAGCGCACGCGCGCGCCGCCGGGCAGGGTGCAGCCGGCTTGCAGGTCGGGGCAGCTGATGGCTTGCGGGGCGGCGTGCTGGCGGGTGAGGTAGGTGTTGATCAGCCAGAATTTCACCCCGGCAAAAATCAGCAGCGCCACGGCAATCAGCACCCATTTGCGTTGGCTGGGATTCAGCGTCATGCCCACGCCCCCCGCATCAGCGCCACGCCGTGCGCGCCGGCTTCACAGGCGGCGGGCAGGTCGGCGTCACCTAGGCCGCCCAGCGCGTACACCGGCAGACGCGGGCCGGCGCTGGCCAGCTGGCAGGCCAGGCCTTGCCAGCCCAGCGGCGGCGCGTCCGGGTGGCTGGCGGTGGGCAGCACATGGCCCAGCAGGGCGTAATCCAGCCCCAGCTCGGCGGCGTGTTGCAATTCTTCGGGGCGATGCGCTGAAGCGCCCACCCAGGCAAAGTCCGGGCGCTGGCGGCAGGCGGCCAGCCGCGCGCTGTTCAGGTGCACGCCGTCCACCGGCCAGCCGGCCAGCCAATCCGGCTCGGCGTTGACCAGCAGCCGGCAGCCGGCCGGGCGGGTGAGCTCGGCCAGCCGCGCCACCCAGCTGGCCAGTTGGTCGCGGGCATAATCCGGCTCGCGCACAATCAGCAGCGACAGCCCGGCGGCCAGCCGCGCCGGCAGCGCCGCCAGCACGGCGTCTTCGCCCAGCTCGCCTGCGCAGGTCAGCGCGGTGATGGCCGGCAGCGACAAGGCGCGCAGGATGGGGGTGTTGGCCGGCAGCATCGGCGCCACGTCCAGCTGGCCGGGGGTTTGCCAGTTCAGCTGCTGGCCTTCTTGCGCCTGCGGCTCGCCCTGCCAGGCGCTGACCCGATAAAAGCGCAGCCGCACATGGGCGTGTGGGTAGACAAACTGCTGCACCAGCCAGGGCGTGGCGGCGGTGACGGTGATGGCCAGCTCTTCTTGCAGCTCACGCACCAGCGCGGCATACGGCGCTTCGCCGGGCTCGATCTTGCCGCCGGGGAATTCCCAATAGCCGGCGTACACCTTGCCCACCGGGCGCGAGGCCAGCAAAAACCGGCCGTCGGGGCGCACCAGCACCCCGGCGACCACTTCAACAAGTTGGGTGGAGGTCATGTTTTGTGTGTCGTTTAATCCGCCTTGCGCTCGGCCGGGGTGCGCCCGGCCCAGTCGCAGGCAAACTGCCAGGCCACCCGGCCGCTGCGCGCGCCACGGGTGAGCGCCCACAGGAGCGCGGCGCGTTCGGCGCGCGGGGTGAGTTTCAGCTGGTGATGCGCCAGCCACACCGCCACGGCGGCCAGATAGGTGTCCTGGTCAAATGGGTAGAACGACAGCCACAGGCCAAAGCGCTCGGACAACGAGACTTTTTCTTCCACGGCTTCGCCGGGGTGAATTTCGCCATTGACGTTGCGGCTGTCCAGATTGTCCTGCATGCGCTCGGGCATCAGGTGGCGGCGGTTGGAGGTGGCGTAGATCAGCACATTGTCGGCGCGGCGCGCCAGGCCGCCGTCCAGCGCGGTTTTCAGCGCCTTGTAGGCGTCGTCGCCTTCTTCAAACGACAAATCATCGCAATAGATGATAAAGCGCTCGGGCCGCTCGGCCAGCAGTTCGACAATATCGGCCAAATCGGCCAGATGGGTTTTGTCCACTTCGATCAGCCGCAAGCCGTCGGCGGCAAACGCCGGCAGCAGCGCCTTGACCAGCGAGGATTTGCCGGTGCCGCGCGCGCCGGTCAGCAGCACATTATTGGCCGGGCGGCCGGCGATGAACTGGCGGGTGTTGCGCACCAGCCGGGCTTTTTGCTCGTCCACCCCGGTCAGCGCGTCCAGCGCCAGGCCGTGCGGCTTGTGCACCGCTTCCAGCCCGCCGCGCCCGCCAGCGCCCACCCGCCAGCGCCAGGCGTGCGCGCTCCAGTCGGTGGCGGGCGGCGGCGGCGGCAGCCAGGCTTCCAGCCGGGCCAGCACCGATTCGGCGCGGGTGAGCAAGGCGGCAAGATCAGGGGACGAAGCCATCCGGGCTATCCTTTCATTTGGGCAGGGCGTTGGCTAAAGCCAAACCCCGCAAAATCAACACCCTGGATTCCCGCCAGCGCGGGAATGACGATTTTTTCAGCGTAGGCTGAGCAGCGCTTGGCGCGACTCACAACACCCAGCTCAGCGCGCCTGACTAGTCGCTAGTCACAACGCCAGGCGGGTTTTGTTAGCAGCTCTTAAAACGCCCCGCGCAGCGACACCACCGGCCAACCCTTATCCTGCGCATGGGCGCGCAGCGCGTCGTCCGGGTCCACCGCCACCGGGTGATTCACCTGCTCCAGCAGCGGAATATCATTGCGCGAATCACTGTAAAACCAGCTGTCGGCAAAGCTGGCCATGCTCTGGCCGCGCTCGGCCAGCCAGGCGTTCAGCCGGGTGATCTTGCCCGCCTGAAAACACGGCGTGCCGGTGGGTTTGCCGGTGTAACGGCCATCGGCGCCGATTTCGGCTTCGGTGGCGATCAGGTGCTCCACACCCAGCTCGGCGGCAATCGGGCCGGTGATAAAGCGGTTGGTGGCGGTGATGATCACCACCAGGTCGCCATTGGCCTGATGCTGCTGAATCAGCTCGCGCCCGCGCGCGGTGATGATCGGGCGGATGTGGCGCGCCAGGTATTCCTCATGCCAGGCGTCCAGCTCGGCGCGGTCGCGCCCGGCCAGCGGGGCCAGCTGAAAATCCAGAAACGCCTGAATATCCAGCGTGCCGGCCTTGTAGTCAGCGTAAAAGCGGTCGTTTTCGCGGTTGTAGTAGTCGGCGTCCAGCACCCCCTTGCCAATCAGGTAACGCGGCCATTCCACGTCGGAATCGCCAGCCAGCAGGGTGTTGTCGAGGTCAAACAGGGCAATATTCATCGGGCTTCACAACAGAAGAAAAGTAAAGACGGCAGGCCTTAAGAGCCGCTAACAAAACCCGCCTGGCGTTGTTGTGTGACCTTGCCGTACTACCTGTACTGTCTACGGTCACACGCCTAGCCAGGCGCGCTTCGCTGGGTTTTGTTAGCGACTCTAAGAGCGGCTCACAAAACCTGCCTGGCGTTGCTTGCGCTGTCTGCTGCCAAGCGCGCTGCGCTGGGTTTGCTGAGCAGCGCTTAGTCTTGCAGCAGCCGCGATTGCAGCACATTTTTCACCAGCGGCACCGTCACCGGCCGTTGCAGCGCCAGCGAATAGCGGTCCAGGGTGTCGAGCATGGCGGTGAGGCTGGAAAGATCGCGCCGCCAGTGGGTCAGCAAATAGCGAAACACCTCATCCGGCACATTCAGCTGGCGCGCCTTGGCGTGGCGGCGCAGCGCGGCCAGTTTGTCACTGTCCGACAAGGGCTTGACCTCCAGCACCAAGCCAGACGCCAGCCGGGTGGCCAAGTCCGGGCGCAAGGCCAGCTGCGCCGGCGGCAAGCGCCCGGCGGTCAGCAGCCGTCCGCCGGATTCTTTAAAGGCGTTGAACACCGAAAACAGGGTGATCTGGTCGTCCGGGTCGAGGTCATCGACGTGATCCACCGCCACCGCGCTGGCCTCACGGACAAAATCCGGCAGCCGTTCGCTGCGCGCATCCAGATAAATCGCCGCCCGCCCCAGCGCGTGGGCGTGCTCCACCCAGGCGTTAAGCAGGTGCGATTTGCCGCTGCCGCCTTCGCCCCACAGGTGCACAAAGCGTTCGGCAGGCGGCGCGGCGGCGGTCAGCGCGGCGATGACTTCCCGGTTGCGCTCGGCAATAAAGGTGTCAAAGGCCGGTGCGGGCGGCGGGCTGAGGTCGAGGGTCAGTTGGTTCAACGTGATGCGCCGGCGCGGCCGGCCCGAATGCAGTCGAAAAGCAGATTTTACCGCATTTGCGTGAAAAGCTCGTGGGCTTGTGGGGGGCGGCTGACAAGTCGCCAGGCCCCCACCTGTTTGCTGCCCTGGTGGCCTTGGGCGAGTGGAGGAATGTCGTGCACCAACTTGGACTGTCAAGTGTGAGCTCCGCCTCGGCATCATAGGCGCTGACGGCCATGCTCAACCGCATTCCAGAGCCATTGCTACGCCAAGCCCAAGGTAGGAAGATGAGGCAGCATGAAAGATCTAACAGCGTAACAGGCGTTCGGGCGTGCTTTGCTACGTGTCAAGTCCCGGCAGAAATCAAAACGCCAACGGCTTGTTCCAGGATACGGCACGTAGCATTGATCTGGAGGCAGCCTTGTTTGCATTCTAATTTTTTAGCCCGTATGATTTCGCCCTAAAATATCTTTTTGCTGAGGCTTCTAACTCATCTGAATAAGCGTTTAGAGACTGCAAGTCTTTTTGCTTTAGCGATTCATCCATGGCTTTTCGAATGGCGGCTTCTGATAAATATTCTCTCTTTGTTCTAGATTTTGATTTGGGAGAGGGAGCGTAGTTACTTGCGCGCTCATATAAATCCGCCAACTTTTCCTTTCGCTCCCGTTCTTCTGTAATGCCTTTAATAGCAGGTAGGTTGGCATAATCCTCTTCTTTAAAGATACGAACATAGTTGTAAGAGGTCAAAAACTTAAATCGCTCTTCATTGTTTTTATTTTTTGCCTCATAGGCATAAACAAGGGATTCAGGCACCCTATCATAGGCAATACGTTTTCTATCAATCCCAGAAGAAATGAAGTCTTTCAAATATTCAATAGTAGAGCTTGTGGCTCTACCTTGGGTGTAAATATCTCTTGCCGTGCGATCATGTAAAGATGTCTTATAGTTTGTTCTTCTGGCTGATGCCCCGTATACCCAAAAAGCAGCATCTCTGGCTGTTTCAAAGACTTCCAGCAGCTCTTGAGAGGTTTGCATGCGAAGCATACAGGCAAGTAACAGCGGCCTAAAAATTTCTGCATATGTTAGCTTGAGCTCAATCAATGGCAAAACATAATCTCCATCAGAATAAAGCGGGCAAGCAAAGTTAATATGAGCCTTTGCAATATCACTAAGTTTTGTAACAAAGTCCTGGACGACACAAAGCATTTTCTGCGGGTCAGCAGATTCACCTTCCTCATCCAGCTTTTTAGATAGATATTGAAAAGACTCGTTTTGTGTAATTCCTTCCTTGTAAATCAAAGTAATGGCATCTACTAAAATTTCATTTTCTACATTTGTATCGTATATGTTGCGATCTGCTAGCATTTTAAAAATACTACTCCAGGCCTTATTTACAGAATCTAAGACACTGTTTTTATCAGGGCCGTCTTTTACGAGAGAAAGCCTGTAGATCAGATTGTTTTTTACTTTATCGAGATTTGTCAGCGGGGTCCCTCGATTGTTTTGGCATTCAAATATAATGTTAGCCTGCTCCGCCGATTCCAGATCCTGAAACCAAAACTTCACTCTGGTTGTTAACTTAATAAAAAAATCTTCTGCTACATCCGCGCTTGAAAAGTTTTCGTAGAAAAAATCAAATGCTTTATTCATTAGCAGAATAGATTTTCTTGTCCCAGACAAGCTTTTGCTTCTATTTTTTGACGCTGAATTGGTTAAACCAATTAGGCTCCCAAAATCTTTTCGGCAAAAGATGATGGGGTTAACCTTCAAAACCTGGAGCACATCTCCTTCTGTCCGAATTTTTGTATGCAACGCCTTGTCAATTTTTGCAATTATTGATACATATTTTTGGTTTTGGTTGGCCAATAGCCTAGATTTAATTGCTGCTAGACATATCAACATAGTCGTCAACCGTTGCTGGCCATCTATCAGTTCATATAAGTTCAATGCCGTACCATCATCTTCGATGAATTCGACGAACTCTAATTTATTGCTATAGGCAGGAAACTCTGCTCGCTCCTTCAAAGGAAGCTCTTTTTTATATCTTGATGTTAAAATCGACCCCATTAAATGCTGCTGATCTTTAATTTGCGAGACATCTTTAAAAAACATTTCCCACTGAGGCTTTTCCCAAGAGTATTCTCTCTGATAGTCGGGGATAATAAAAATTTTTCCTTCGACAACCTTAAAAAAATCTAGCACGTGTTTCTCCTAAGCAGCTGATAGACTGATCTGTAGTTACAAAAATAAACGTCTTATCTAGTTGTGTTTTTACATTGCAAATTTATTTAAAAAGGCATTTTACGTTCTTGTCAGCACCTTAATATTATTTAAACTATCCGCCTCAAAAAAACTTTCTAACTTCTTTACGCCCCACCACTCCAAATACACCAGGGTGTGTCCATGTAACCGGATTTCTCTAGCCTAGTGGTCAGTGTTGCACTTGGTTTTTGATAGAGAGCCGGATTCTCTTCTACTGCAGGCACCACCCCATCATGCCATACACCCATCAAACATGGTATCCGATTATACACCACCCACCAACCCCACCGTCACCCTTCCGCCGCCCCCCACCAGTGTAAGCCCATGTAATTCTCCCATCACGCCTTCGGGCTCTAGAGTGCGCTCACGATGCGTCCGCACGGTGTGCGGGCGTGGTGTGTCACCCTGCCCCTGCTGGAGCCCTTATGGAAATCATCGAAACCGCTGTTGAGCTGGACTTGACCCTTGCTCCGCCGCCGCCCCTCACCGGGCGCGATCCGGCTTTGTTCGCCACCGACCAGGCCGCCGCCGCCGCCATTGTTCAGGCGGCGGTCAGCGTGGAGCTGTTCACCATTCCGCTGTACATGAGCACCATGTATTCGATTCAGGGCACGCACCAGATCAACAGCCAGGGCATCCAGTATTACCAGGGCCGCCAGTGGCCGGGCGCGGCGCCCAGCGCCAAGCCGGAGACGGCGTCGGAAAAAGCCTTCAATCTGATGTTCAGCGTGTTCATTCAAGAAATGCTGCACTTGCAGATGGCCAGTAATATCGCCACCGCGCTGGGGGTGCAGCCGGACTTCACCACCTCGGCGCTGATGAACGCCGATCGGGGCTGGACCTGTTATGGCCCGGACAAATCGGTGATTCCGCATATTGTCGACCTCAAGGACACCACTCGCTATCAGCACACCCGGGTGAATCTGGAGGCGTTGAACGACAACCAGATTGATCTCATGTGCGCCATCGAGCAGCCAGAAAAACAGGCGCGCGATGAACTGGGCACGGGCAAGTATTTCCCGCAGGCGCCGTTCGCCAACTGGCAGGCCGGCGATGCGCTGCCGATGTTTGGCACCATTGGCCATATGTATGAATGCTTGGCGCGCTATCTGACGCTGGAGTATCAGGATGGGCAAACGCTGTGGGCCAAGATGCGCGCCGCGCAGCAGGCCAGCGGCCAGGCGCCTGTGCAGCGCGATTTGTTCAACGCCACCGGCAAGGGTCATCCGCAAAAAGAATACCCGCACTGTCCCACCCTGCTGAGCGAGGCGGCGCTGGCCGACGCCGAGCTGGGGCTGGACACTGCGCTGGACATCATGGTGGCGATCACCGACCAGGGCGAAGGCCACGACATCAGCCAGCGGCTGCACGCCTACCGCCGCCATTTGCGCGCACGCGCGCTCAAAAACGTGGCCAAGCCCTACCGCGAAGACCGCGCGGCGCTGGAAGCGGATTACCCGTCTTACGATGGCGCAGGTCAGCCAGCGCCGTCGGCCGACGCCGAGGCGCGCGCCACGTACGCCCCGGAAAGCCATTACGAGCGCTTTGAATCGCTGCGTCCTCAGCTCAAGGACATCCTCACCTGGGCGCAATGGCACGAGCAGAACCATGTCTGGACGCAAGCGCTGCTGACCAACGCCGACTACAACCCGGCCACGGCGCCCAGCAATATCCCCAGCCCGGAAGATGTCGCCGGCGCGCTGAATCGCCTGAAAGAGGGAGACAAAACCGTGTTCTCCAAGGTGGCGGTGGGCGCCATCGCCGGGGTGACCACGGTGCTGAACAACTACTGGAGCAAACCGCAAGTCAGCTTCCCGTATCCGTCGATGTCCGGCTCGGGCGACCGCATGGCGCTGTGCTGGGCGGTATTTGGCCAGGCGCCGGATTTGTCACAGGGCATTGGCCAGCCGGACAAAAACACCTTGTATCACGCCTGCCAGGGGCTGGATCTGAGCCACCCCGACCCCACCCAGCAGTGCGCCGCCATCGAGATTTACCATACCTGTCGCGGCTCCAACGGCTGCCACGCCCAGGGCGGCTGCGGTTTTGTGCAGGACGCCGACAAGGGCGGCGGCTCGTGCTCGGCGCTGCGCGCCAGCTCGCCGCGCCAAGACAGCCAGCCCAATGGTTGCAGCAGCAATGGCTGCGGCGCGCCCACTCCGCCGACGGAACAGGTGTATTACAGCGCGCCCAGCGACAATAAGTGCGGCGGCTTTGGCGGCTGCGCGGTGCCGATTTCGGCTTCGCAGTTGTTCCCGGACAAGGGCAGCGATTTGCAAATGAAGGTGTTTGATTTTGTCGCCAATCCGGAGGGCGGCTACACCAGCCAGCCATTGGCCGAGCCGCTGCCCTTCGCCTTTGGTGAAGCGGTGTACGACAAAGCCTGGGAAGCCTACAGCCGCGTGCTGGCCGCCCGCCAGCAAACGCCGGGCGAAAAACCCAAGCCGACCGATTTGCGTCTGGCTTTGCCGCCGTCCACCTAAGCGCCGTTCGCCCAACCCGCCTGGCGGGTTGGGCTGAATGTTGTGAGCGGTCGGTGTTCCGCCGGCCGCGCCAGCCTATAAGGAAACACCATGCCCCATCCCCGGCTGGGCCTGCCCGATCTGGGCTTTGGCGTAGGCCTGCGCAATGTCCATCTGGCTGACATCCTGGCCCACGGCCCCAGGGTGGATTGGTTCGAGATCATCAGCGAGAACTACATCGACCACCACGGCTACAGCCACGACGCGCTGTTGCGCCTGCGCGAGCACACGCCGATTGTCATGCACGGCGTGTCGCTGTCCATCGGCAGCAGCGACCCGCTGAACATGGCCTACCTGCACAAGCTGCGCGCGCTGGCCGACGAAGTGCGCCCGGCGTGGGTTTCCGACCATTTGTGCTGGACCGGCGCACTGACGGTGAATTCGCATGATTTACTGCCCTTGCCGCTAAACCCCGCCACATTTGCCCATGTGCGCCAGCGGGTGCTGGCGGTGCAGGATTTTTTGGGGCGGCCGCTGGTGCTGGAAAACCCCAGCAGCTATGTGCAGTTTCGTCATTCCACCCTGCCGGAATGGGCGTTTCTGGCCCAACTGGTGGAGGAAACCGGCTGCGCGCTCTTGCTGGACGTGAATAATGTTTACGTGTCGGCGTTCAATCATGGTTTTGACGCCGAGCACTATATCCGCCAACTGCCGCACGACCATATCGCCCAGATTCATCTGGCCGGCCCCACCGACTGCGGCGACTATTTGCTGGACACCCACGACCAGCCGGTGCACCGCCCGGCCTGGGCGCTGTACGCGCTGGCGCAACAGCTGTGCGGCGGCGCGGTGTCCACCCTGCTGGAGTGGGACGCCAATCTCCCCGACTACCCGGTGCTGTTGGCCGAGCTGGACAAGGCGCGCCAGGTGTTGCGCGGCCAGATGCCGGATTGCCCGGCGCCGGTGCGCCTGCCCGCCGGCGCCGCTGCGTTGTCCACCCCGCTTGACCATCAGATGAGCCGCCATGAACCCCTCGCCGACCCTGCTTGACAGCCAGCGCTGGCTGCTCACCGTGATGACCGCCAGCCAGGGCGCCGAGGCCGGGCTGGCGCTGGCCGCGCAGGCGCAGGGCCTGACGCTGGAAGACATGATCATGCCGCCGCCGCGCGGCGACGCGCGCGCGCGGGTGGCGGTGTACGCCGGGGGTTATCTGGCCCGGCTGCTGGCCTGCCTGCGGGCGGATTTTCCGCTGCTGGCGCGGGTGATGGGGGACGAGGTATTTGATTTTTTTGCCCGTCGTTATTTGCATCACTGCCCGTCGCGCTCGACCACGCTTTACGATCTGGGCGCGCGGTTTGCCGATTTTTTGGCCGCCAGCCAGCCGCCCAGCGCCGAACCTCACGCCGAGCTGGCCTTGCCGGTGGCGCTGGCCCGGCTGGAGCGCGCCTATGTGGAGTGCCTGCGCGCGCCGGGGCTGGAGCATGCCGCCTTGGACATGGCCGATTGGTGGCGCGGGCTGGATGCGCGCGCCTGGCGGCTGGCGCCGTGCGTGCGGCTATTGGCCTTGCCGCTGCCGCTGGCGCCCTATTGGCAGACGCTGCAACAGCAGCCCAACGCGCCGCCGCCGCCCGCGCCAGCGCTGGCCCCATGCTGGCTGGCGCTCACCCGCCAGCACTGGCGGGTGCAGGTGCTGGCGCTGCAAGACTGGCAATACCAGTTTTTGTGCACCTGTCAGCCAGATCACACAGCGCCGGCGGCCGCCTTGAGCGGCGAGCAGGCGCTGTGGCCGCATCAGGCGGCGGATGTGGGCTTGTTGACGCCAGCGCAAATGGGCTAGCAAGATCGCGGTGGAACACGTGCCGGCCGTTACCTGCTTTGGCAAAAGCCACGACCCAGCCATCGGCTGCAAGGTGGATCTCAGCCCGCTGGGCATGACGAAATTCCTCGCCAACACTGCCATAAAATCATGCAAGAGTGGGGGGCAGCAATGTGATCTGGAGTTTCGGCGTTTAGATAAAATTTATGCCCAAAACCCGCCAGTGCAGAAAGCAAAAAAGCCCGGAGGGTATCCAGGCTTTTTTAGCGATTGGTGGAGGCGGCGGGGATCGAACCCGCGTCCGGAAATCCTCTACGGTGAGTTCTACATACTTAGTCTGGCCAATTGGATTTAACCGTTGCGCCGCCGACCGACAGGCTGCGCATTGGCGAGTCACCTAAATTTTAGCTCCGACCCAAGTAACCCGAATCGGCACGATCCCATCTAAATGACTCTGCTGCCGGTTTGACCCGACCTACCCAATGGGCGAGATAGTGCAGAGTCTGGCGCAATTAAGCGGCCAGAGCGTAAGATTCGTCGTTTGCGAATATATAAATTCAGTGTTTTACGGGGGTCTGAGATCCCGGTATGCCCTCATCCGCTTTGCAACCCCCGTCGAAGCCATGTCGCCCCCGATGATGGTCTGAAAACGAATTCAGATACTCCACTATAGCGCAAGCGTGGGCAGGTAGTCCAGTAATTGTCGCGGATGGGCAATGCGCAAATCCGCCCCCCAGCTGTCTGGCGTGTCGCTGTCGGCAATATAGCCATAGTCGGCCAGCACGGTGCGCATGCCGGTGACGCGGCCGGCCTCGATGTCGCGCTCGGCGTCGCCGACGTACATGCAGTGCTCGGGCGGCAGTTTCAGACCGGCGGCGGCGTGCAGCATGGGTTTGGGGTCGGGCTTGGGCACGCCCACCGTGTCGCCGCTGACCACCACTGCCGGCGGGCAGGGAAAGCCCAGCCGGGGCACCAGCTTGTCGGTAAAGCGCATCGGCTTGTTGGTGACAATGCCCCAGCCGTAGCCGGCTCGCGCCAGGCCGTCGATCAGCTCGGGCACGCCGTCAAACAGCACGGTGTCGTCGGCGTAATGGGTGTCGTACAGGTCCAGAAAGCGCTGGCGCAGGCCCTCAAAGCGGCTGTCGTCGCGGTCCAGGCCAAAGCCCAGGCGAATCAGCCCGCGCGCGCCGTGCGAGGCGATCGGGCGCATGGCCTCATACGGCTGCGGCGGCAGGCCGTGTTCGGCCAGCAGCGCGTTCAGCGCCCAGCCCAGGTCGCGGGCGGTGTCGGCCAGCGTGCCGTCCAGATCGAACAACACCGCGCGGATCATGCCGCCTCCGGCGCGTTGCCCAAAAACAGCTGGTAGGCCGGGTTGTCGGTTTCGTCAACCCACGGGTAGCCCAGCTCGTCCAGGAAAGCGGCAAAGGCGTCGCGGTCGCCGTCCGGCACTTGCACACCCACCAGCACGCGGCCGTAGTCGGCGCCGTGGTTGCGGTAGTGGAACAGGCTGATGTTCCAGTCGGTGTGCATGGCGGTCAAAAAGCGCATCAGCGCGCCGGGGCGCTCGGGGAATTCAAAACGAATCGCCCGTTCGTTGCGCAACTGCGGCGCATGGCCGCCGACCAGATGGCGGATATGCAGCTTGGCCAGCTCGTTGTCGGTGAGGTCCAGCGCCTGCAAGCCGCTGTCGGCCAGGTCCTTGAGCATGCCGGTCACGTCCTGGCGGCGCTGGATTTGCACGCCGACAAACACATGGGCGGTGCGCGCGTCGGCGTAACGGTAGTTGAATTCGGTGATGTTGCGGCTGCCCACCAGCGAACAGAATTTTTTAAAGCTGCCCGGTTGCTCGGGCAGGGTGACCGCCAGAATCGCCTCGCGCTGCTCGCCCAGCTCGGCGCGCTCGGCGACGTGGCGCAGGCGGTCAAAATTCATATTGGCGCCACAGGCCACGGCGATCAGCGTCTGGCCGCTGAGCTGCTCGCGCTGGGCGTACAGCTTAAGGCCCGCCACGGCGGCGGCGCCGGCCGGCTCCAGCACGGCGCGGGTGTCTTCAAACACGTCTTTCAGCGCGGCGCAGATCTGGTCGGTGTCCACCAGGATCACTTCGTCCAGCAGCTCGCGGCACAGGCGGAAGGTTTCTTCGCCCACCAGCTTCACCGCGATGCCGTCGGCAAACAGGCCCACGTCTTTCAGCTCCACCCGATGGCCGGCGGCAATCGAGCGGTGCATGGCGTCAGAATCCACCGTCTGCACGCCAATGACTTTGATTTCCGGCTTCAGGCGCTTGATGTACGCGGCCACGCCGGCAGCCAGGCCGCCGCCGCCGATGGCGACAAACACGGCGTGGATCGGATCGGGGTGCTGGCGCAGGATTTCCATGCCGATGGTGCCCTGGCCGGCGATCACGTCCGGGTCGTCATACGGATGGATAAAGGTCATGCCGTTTTCGGCTTCCAGCTTTTTGGCGTGCAGGTAGGCGTCGCTGTACGAATCGCCATGCAGCACCACCTTGCCGCCGCGCCGCGACACGCCGTCGATTTTCACCTGCGGGGTGGTCACCGGCATGACGATGGTGGCTTCGCAGCCCAGCCGTTGCGCCGACAGCGCCACGCCCTGGGCGTGGTTGCCGGCCGAGGCGGCAATCACCCCGCGCTGGCGTTGCTCGGGGGTGAGCTTGGCCATTTTGTTGTAGGCGCCGCGCAGCTTGAACGAGAACACCGGCTGCAAGTCTTCGCGCTTGAGCAAAATGGTGTTGTTCAAGCGGCGCGACAGGCCGGGGGCCGGGTCCAGCGGGGTTTCGATGGCCACGTCGTAGACGCGGGAGGTGAGGATGCGTTCGAGGTAGTCGTGTTGCATGTCGGCAGTCAGGGCAGGCGTCGCATCAAAGCGGCAAAGTCAGCAATGACGTCAAGATTAGCAGGAAAGTGCAACGACGGGCAGTGCCGCAGTGCAACAAAATGTCGCACTGCCGATGGCGTGTGGTGCAGTGGGGGCGGCTGACTTGCTCAGGTCAGGACATGGCTGCCGAACGATGGACAGCGAGCCGGCAAGGGTTACGCCGCCCGCGTCAGCACCGCATCCAGCCAGCGGGTGGGCAGCAAGCGTTTGAGCCACCAGAACAGATGGGTTGGAAAAGTCACCCGATAACGGGCGGCTGGGCGGCGGGCGTTGAGCGCGCGGCGCACGGCGTCCAGCACCGCTTCGGCCGGCAGGGTGAACGGTGCGGCCGGGCCGGGTTTTTCCATGCGTTCGATCTGCGCGCGGTACACCTCGGTGTGCACGCTGAGCGTCCAGTCCACATGGGCGCGGAATTTGGCCAGGGCGTTGGGCCGAAAGCGGCTGGTGATCGGGCCGGGCTCAATCAGGCTGACATGGACATTGCTGCCGGCCAGCTCCAGCCGCAGGGTGTCGGCCAGGCCTTCCATGGCGTATTTGCTGGCGTTGTAGGCACCGCGCCAGCGCATGGCGGCAAACCCCAGCACGGAAGAATTAAACAGCACGCGGCCGTGGCCTTGCGCGCGCATCACCGGCAGCACGCGGGCGGTGAGCTCCCAGGCGCCAAACAGATTGGTTTCAAACTGGGCGCGCAGCGCCGCGCGCGAGATGTCTTCGGCGGCGCCGGGCTGGCCAAAGCCGGCGTTGTTGAACAGCGCATCCAGCGTACCGCCAGTGGCGGCCAGCACCTGGGCCAGCGCGCGCTCGATCGAGACCGAGTCATCCACATCCAGTTGCAGCGCGTCGCTGAGGCCCTCGGCGCGCAACCGCGCCACATCGGCCTCGGCGCGGGCGCTGGCGAACACCCGCCAGCCTTCACGCGCCAGGCCGTGGGCGACGGTATGGCCAATGCCGGAAGAACAACCGGTGATCAAGATGCTGTGCATGAGTGCTATACCTTGTGGTGATGCCAGGCTGCCGCATGGCGGTGAGCACGCATGCGCCAGCCCTGAATTTTTTCGGGAACCTCTGCCAGTTGCGGCCGGTCATGCATGCCGTGATGTCAAACGCGGCGGGCAGAATGTAGGGCAAAGCCAGCGATTGTGCCGGTTTTCCCCGCAGTTTTGCCGGTTTTTACCATACAGGAGATCACATTTGGAAACTGGACTGAGTTCCGTAGGCAGCCCACTGATGTACGCTGGCTTTTTTGCCGCCGTGCTGGTGATGGTGTTGATTGACATGTTTGCGCTCAACCGCGCCGGCAATCACAAGGTCAGCGTGCGTGAGGCGCTGGGCTGGTCGGCGGTGTGGTTTGCCATTGCCATGCTGTTCAACGCCTGGCTGTGGTGGCACATTCGCGGCGACGTCGGCTCCGGCCTGGACGAGGCCGCCCGCCAGGCGCTGGCCAATCAGAAAGCGCTGGAATTCATGACCGGCTATCTGATTGAAAAATCGCTGGCGGTGGACAATATTTTTGTGTTCCTGCTGCTGTTCGGGTTTTTCAAGGTGCCGGATATTTATCAGCGCCGGGTGCTGGTGTATGGCGTGGTCGGCGCCATCATCATGCGGGCGGTGATGATTTTCATCGGCGCGGCATTGGTGGCCAAGTTCTCTTGGGTGCTGTATCTGTTTGGCGCCTTCCTGGTGTTCACCGGCCTGAAAATGATGTTGCCGGAAAAAGAAGAACAACAGGATCTGACCAATAACCCGGTGCTGAAATGGCTGCGTCGCCACCTGCGGGTGACGGATGAATTCCACGAAGAAAAATTCTTTGTTCGTCGCAATGGCATCTTGTGGGCCACGCCGCTGTTTTTGGTGTTGGTGATGATTGAGCTGACCGACCTGGTGTTTGCCGTGGACAGCATCCCGGCCATCTTCTCGGTGACTCAGGATCCGTTCATCGTCATGACCTCGAACATCTTCGCCATTCTGGGTCTGCGCGCCTTGTACTTCCTGCTGGCTGATGTGGCGGACCGCTTCCACCTGCTGAAATACGGCCTGGCCGCCGTGCTGACCTTCATCGGCATGAAGATGCTGCTGCTGGACGTGTTCCACATGCCGGTGGCGGTGTCGCTGGGCGTGGTGTTTGGCCTGCTGACCGCGTCGATTGTCGCTTCGCTGCTGGTGACGCGTAAAAGCTGAGCGGTTTGCCCGCTGAGCAGTGCGCCAGCATCGCGCCGCCCCATCTCCGGGCGGCGCGATGCATTTGTGTCTCAGGGCTGAGCGGTGTCTGGCTGCGCGTAGAGCCGTTCACAAAACCCAGCGAAGCAGCTCTGGCCAGGCGTGCAGCCGCAGACAGTACATAAAACGGCAAGGCCGCGTAACGATGCCAGAAGCGTTTTGTGAGCAACGCTTAACGCTGGCGCACCTCGCGCAGTACATAACCTTTGGCCTGCAAACCGGCGGTCAGCGCCGCCATGGCAGCGCGCGCGGCGTCGGGCTGGCCGGTGAAGCCAAACTCGATATGCGGCGGCAGAGTGTCGGTGCCAAAGCTGGGCAGGCTGGAAAGCCGGGCGGCCGGGTGTTCGGCCACCAGCTGCTGCATCAGGTCGATCAAATCACCTTCGCGGGCGTGTTCGGCCATCACCGTCAGCTCGATATCGGCGCCAGGGGCGAACAAATGGCGGTATTGCGTGTCCAGCACCCATTCGACCATCGGCCAGGCCATGCTGGGAAAGCCAGGCACAAAGTGGTGATCGTGCACGCTAAAGCCCGGCATCTGGTTCACCGGGTTGGGAATCAGCCGGCTGCCCTCCGGGATGTTCACCATATTGATGCGGTGCGGGTAGGCTTCCTCGCCAAAGCGGCCTTCCACCAGCAGCCGGCCTTCCGGGTGGATGGCCAATGGCACGTCCAGCGCGGCGGCGGCGCAGGCGCGGGTGTGGTCGTCCGGCGTGGCGCCAATGCCGCCAAAGCTGAACACCAGATCGCCACTGGCCAGGCTGTGGCGCAGCGCCGCCAGCAAGCGCGCCGGGTTGTCGCCCAGATACTGTGCCCAGGCCAGTTTGAGCCCACGCGCGGCCAGCAGTTCGATGAGTTTGGGCAGGTGTTTGTCCTGACGTTTGCCCGAAAGCAGTTCGTCACCAATGATGAAAGCGCCAATGTCCATGAGGAGTTCGATCGTGAGTGAGTCAAAAAAACCGGATGGCAAAAGGATAATCCGCCGGGCGTCCGGGTGCAAAAGCGCATGGCGGCGCAGGCCCGGTTTCGATAAGATACGCGCCATCCGTTTTGGGGAATCCGTTTCATGAAATGCCCGTTTTGCGGCCATGCCGATACGCAGGTGATTGATTCGCGGGTAAGCGAAGACGGCGCCAGCATCCGCCGCCGCCGCCGCTGCCTGCACTGCGAAAAGCGCTTCACCACGTTTGAAACCGCTGAAGTGCGCATGCCGCAAGTGGTCAAGCAGAACGGCCACCGTGCCGAATACGACGCCGGCAAGGTGTACACCAGCTTTATGCGCGCGCTGCACAAGCGCCCGGTGTCCACCACCCTGGTGGACGCCGCCATCGAGCGCATCGGCCATAAGCTGCTGGCGCTGGGCGAGCGGGAAATCAGCTCGCGCGAAATCGGCGAAATGGTGATGAACGAACTGGCCAAGCTGGACAAAGTGGCCTATGTGCGTTTTGCCTCGGTATACCGCAGCTTTCAGGACGTCTCGGAATTCTCTGACGCCATTCGCGAAATCTCCCACCAACACAGCCCGCCACAATCATGACCGCCACCTTCCGCCCCGAAGACCACGCCTGGATGGCGCAGGCCCTGCGCCTGGCCGCCCAGGGCCTCTTCACCACCACGCCCAATCCGCGCGTGGGCTGCGTGCTGGTGCGCGATGGCCAATTGGTGGGCAGCGGCTGGCACCGCCGCGCCGGTGAGCCGCACGCCGAAGTGCATGCGCTGGCCGAAGCCGGCGCCCAGGCCGCCGGCGCCACCGCCTATGTGACGCTGGAGCCATGCAGCCACCACGGCCGCACCCCGCCGTGCGCCGACGCGCTGATTGCCGCTGGCGTCAGCCGCGTGGTGGCGGCAATGACCGACCCCAATCCGCTGGTGGCTGGGCGCGGCCTGGCGCGGCTGGCGGCGGCGGGCGTGAGCGCCGAGCATGGCCTGCTGGCCGCCGAGGCCGCCGAGCTGAACAAGGGTTTCATCCAGCGCATGACGCAACAACGGCCGTGGGTAACGGTCAAGCTGGGGGCCAGCCTGGACGGCAAAAGCGCGCTCAGCGACGGCCGCAGCCAGTGGATCACCGGCCCGGCAGCGCGCGCCGATGTGCAGCGCCTGCGCGCGCGCAGCTGCGCGGTGTTGACTGGCGCCGGCACGGTGATGGCCGACAACCCGCGGCTGACGGTGCGCGATTTTGCCGTAGAACGCCAGCCGTTGCGCGTGGTGGCCGAAGGGGTGATGTGCGCTGGCGCGCTGGAGCGCGCGGTGTATCAGGATGGCGGGCGCACCGTGGTGGCCTGCGCCTTGGCTCACCCCGGCCAGCGCGCCAAGCTGCAAGCCCAGGGCGTGACGGTGTGGGAGCTGCCGCTGGCCAATAACCCCGGCAAGGTGGATTTGCCGATGCTGCTGGCCCAGTTGGCGCAAGAATACGGCGTGAATGAATTGCTGGTGGAAGCCGGCATGGGCGTGTGCGGCGCCTTGTTGCAGGCGGATTTGGTGGACGAGTTGGTGATTTATCAAGCGCCGGTCACCCTGGGCCACGACGCGCGCGGCTTGTTCGACATTCCGCCGCTGCCCAATCTGGACGTCGCCCGCCGCTGGCAGTGGCATGATGTGGCCAAGGTGGGCAATGATTTGCGGCTGACCTTGCGCCGCTGACCCCCCGCCTGGCCAGGGCCGCTGCGCTGGCGGTTGTGAGCAGCGCTAAAAACAAGATGGGCCGTCGCGAAAACTTTCCGCGACGGCCCATCTTTTCATCCACACCCAAACCGGCAGCGGCCACCGCACAGCGTACGGCAGCACACCCCACCGGCAGGGGCAGCCGGTTTTTACGCTTCTTCCGGCACGTTCAGCGCATTGATGCTGTAACCGGCGTCCACATAGGTGATTTCGCCCGTGATGCCCGAAGACAGATCAGACAGCAAGAAGGCGGCGGTGTTGCCGACTTCTTCAATGGTCACATTGCGCTTGAGCGGCGAATTGTCCGAGGCCATTTTCAGCAGCTTGCCAAACCCGGAAATGCCCGAGGCAGCCAGGGTTTTGATCGGGCCGGCGGAAATACCGTTGGCGCGGATATTGTCGCGGCCCAGGCTGGCGGCGGTGAAGCGCACGCTGGCTTCCAGGCTGGCCTTGGCCAGGCCCATCACATTGTAATGCGGGATGGCGCGCACCGCGCCCAGGTAGGACAGCGTCAGGCAGGCGCCGTTGCGGCCGCGCATCATCGGGCGGGCGGCGCGGGCCAGGGCCGGGAAGCTGTAAGCGCTGATGTCGTGCGCCACCTGGAAAGCCTCACGCGAGAGCGAATCCAGAAAATCCCCTTCCAGCGATTCTCGCGGGGCAAAGGCAATGGCGTGCACAAAGCCATCCAGGCCGTCCCAGCGCTGGGCCAGATCGACAAACAGCTGATTGATGTCCTCATCGTTGGCCACGTCGCAACGCAAGACGATGTCGCTGCCGAATTCGGCCGCCATGTCCACCACGCGATCCTTGAGCTTGTCGTTCACATAGGTGAAGGCCAACTGGGCGCCTTCACGGTGACAGGCTTTGGCGATGCCATAGGCAATCGAGCGGTTGGAAAGCAGGCCGGTAATCAGGATCTTTTTGTCTTGCAGAAAACCCATCGTCAGTCCTTGGTAAGTCGGGAAACCGAGCGATTATAGCCTAAGCCGGGGCGGCGCATTTACAATGCCTGCATGTGGCGACAACTTCTTGCTTCTTTTTTGTGGTGCTTTTGTCTGCTGGCGGCCTGGCCCGCCCAGGCGGCGCCGGCCATGGCGCTGGGCGAAACCCCGCGCTATGCGCCAGGCTTTAGCCATTTTGACTACGTCAACCCCAACGCGCCCAAGGGCGGGCGGCTGCTGCTGCCGGCCATGGGCAGCTTTGATTCGCTCAATCCCTTCACCCTGAAGGGCGACAAAGAATCCGGCCTGGGGCTCTTGGTGGACACGCTGATGGAAAAAAGCCTGGACGAGCCCTTTGCCATGTATGGCCTGCTGGCCGACGACATGGCCCTGGCCGACGACGGCCTGTCGGTGCGCTTTCACCTCAACCCGGCCGCGCGCTTTAGCGATGGCTCGCCGGTGCTGGCCGAAGACGTCAAGGCCAGCTTTGACACCCTCACCCGCGACAAAACCGCCCACCCGCGCTACCGCATGTATTTTGCCGACGTGAAACAAGTCACCGTGCTGGACACGCACACGGTGCGCTTTGACTTTCGCCGCCGCAATGCCGAGCTGCACATGATTCTGGGCGAGCTGCCGGTGTTTGCCCGCCACTGGCTGCAAGGCCAGCCGCTGGCCAGCCGCACTTTGCAGCCACCGCTGGCCAGCGGGCCATATCTCTTGGCGCGCTACGCGCTGGGCAAATACAGCGTGTATCAGCGCCGCCCGGATTATTGGGCGCGCGAGCTGCCCAGCCGGCGCGGCCAGTATAATTTTGACCGCATTGAATTTCGCTACATGCTGGACGACACCGTGCGGCTGGAGGCGTTCAAGGCTGGTGAATTTGACGTCTCGGTGGAAAACGTCGCCAAGCAATGGGCGCGCGGCTACAGCGGCCGCGCCTTTGCCAGCGGCGCCCTGAAAAAACTGGAAGTCCCGCACGGCAACGGCGCCGGCATGCAGGGCTTTGCCATGAATCTGCGCCGCCCGCTGTTCACCGACCGCCGCGTGCGTCAGGCACTGGTGCTGGCCTTTGACTTTGACTGGGCCAACCGCCAGCTGTTTTACCGCCAGTACACCCGCAGCGACAGTTATTTCAGCAATAGCGAGCTGGCCGCGCGCGGCCTGCCCGGCGCCGACGAGCTGGCCTTGCTCAACCCGCTGAAAGACAAGCTCGACCCCGCCGTATTCGGCCCGGCCATCGACGCGCCAAAGAGCCCGGACGCGCTCAGCCTGCGCGCCAATCTGCGCCAGGCGCAAAAACTGCTGGCCGAGGCCGGCTGGCGCATGGGCGACGACGGTTGGCTGGTCAACGCCGCCGGCCAGCGGCTGGAATTCGAATTTCTCACCTATACCCGCACCTTTGAGCGGGTGGCGGCGCCGTATCAGCGCAATCTGGAGAAACTCGGCGTCAAGCTGAATGTGCGCATGGTGGACCCGGCGCTGTTCCAGAAACGGCTGGAGCAGTTTGATTTCGACATGACGGTGGCGGGGTTTCCGCAATCGGCCAGCCCCGGCAATGAACAGCTGGATTATTTTGGCTCGGCCGCCGCCAGGCAGCCCGGCTCGAATAATCTGCTTGGCCTGCAAGACCCGGCGGTGGACGCGCTGTTGCAGCACTTTGTCACCTTTCGCCACCGC
This sequence comes from Rivihabitans pingtungensis, assembly GCF_003201855.1. Lineage (GTDB taxonomy): Bacteria > Pseudomonadota > Gammaproteobacteria > Burkholderiales > Aquaspirillaceae > Rivihabitans > Rivihabitans pingtungensis. The sequence continues at coordinate 55,871 of NZ_QJKI01000020.1, forward strand.
GCCGAGCTGGTGGCCGCCAGCCGCGCGCTGGACCGCGTGCTGCGCGCCGGCTATTACCTGATGCCCAATTGGCACCTGGCCTACCACCGCATTGCCTACCGTGACATCTTTGGCCGCCCCGAGCGCCTGCCGCGCTATTTTCAGGCGCAGGACTGGGTAGAGCGCACCTGGTGGGCCAAACCGGGAGCCCGACCATGAATCTGTGGCGCTATCTGGCCAAACGGCTGTTGCTGATGATCCCCACCCTGCTGGGCGTGCTGCTGCTGACCTTTGCCGTCATCCAGTTTGTGCCCGGCGGCCCGGTGGAGCAGCTCACCCAGCAACTGCGCCACAGCGCCGAGGGCGGCGAAGCGGCCAGCACCGCCAGCAGCGGGCTATACCGCAGCCAGGGGCTGGACCAGGAACAACTGGCCGAACTCAAAACCCTGTACGGCTTTGACAAACCGGCCAGCCAGCGCTTTATCGACATGCTCTGGCGCTACGCCCGTTTTGATCTGGGCGAGAGTTTTTATCATCACCAATCCGTCGGCAGCCTGATTCTGTCCAAACTGCCGGTGTCGATGAGCCTGGGGCTTTCCAGCTTTTTGCTGACCTATCTGTGCTGCATTCCGCTGGGCATCGCCAAGGCGGTGCGCCATGGCTCCACCTTTGATCTGCTGAGCAGCACGGTGATTCTGGTGGGCTACGCCATCCCCGGCTTTGTGCTGGGCGTGGCGCTGCTGGTGCTGTTTGGCGGCGGCAGCTTTTTGCAGTGGTTTCCGCTGCGTGGGCTGACCAGCGACGACTGGGCCACGCTGTCGCCGCTGGGCAAGGCGCTGGATTATCTGTGGCATCTGGTGCTGCCGGTCACCGCCTCGGTGGTGGGCAGCCTGGCGGTGATGACGCTGCTGACCAAAAACACCTTTTTGGAGCAAATCCGCTGCCAATATGTGCTGACCGCCCGCGCCAAGGGTTTGTCCGAGCGCAAGATTTTGTACAAGCATGTGTTTCGCAACGCCATGATCCCGCTGGTCACCGGCTTTCCGGCGGCGTTTATCGGCGCATTTTTTGCCGGCAGCCTGCTGATCGAAACCCTGTTCTCGCTGGATGGCCTGGGCCTGTTGTCGTATGAATCGGTGGTCAAGCGCGATTACCCGGTGGTGATGGGCAGCCTGTATGTGTTTACCCTGGTGGGGCTGTTTACCCGCCTGTTGTCTGATTTGTGTTATGTCTGGGTTGATCCGCGCGTGCAATTTGACGCCGCGCGCGGCTGACCCGGCAAGAAAGCGTGAGCCGTGTCTTCCACTCCGTTTGAACAATTGCTGGAAAACGCCCGCCACAACGAGCAGGTGATGTCCAAACTGCAAGCGCTGGAAATGGCGCTGATCAGCGCGGGGGATTTCCCCCAACTGCTGGGCTTGCTGCTGGACGACATCCAGAGTGAATTTGCCCTGGACAGCGTGCATCTGCACTGGGTAGACCCGCAAGGTGAGGTACAAGCCCTGCTGCACGGCGGCGGGCTGGATCTGGACGACTACCCGCGCCTGCACTTTATTCACAGCCCGTTTCCGCTCACCCATCTGCTCAACCCCGGCCTGCGCACCCGGCTTAGCCCATTTACCCCAGGGCTGCACCGCGACTGGCTGCCTGACGATGGCATGGGCAGCCTGGCCTTGCTGCCGCTGGTGCGCCAGGGCCATCTGCTGGGCTGTCTGGTGCTGGGCAGCCGCGACCCTCAGCGCTTTGACCCGGATTTATCCACCGATTTTCTGGACCGGCTGGCCGCCATTGCCGGTGTCTGCCTGGAAAACGTCTATCACCACGAGCAAATCAAACGCCTGGGCCTGACCGACGCGCTGACCGGCGTGCATAACCGCCGCTACTTCGACCAACGCCTGGACGAAGAAGTCCTGCGCGCCCAACGCCAGGGCAGCTGCCTGGGCGGACTGTTTCTGGACATTGATTTTTTCAAGCGCATCAACGACACCTGGGGCCATCCGGCGGGCGACGCCGTGCTGCAAGAAGTGGCTCGCCGGGTAAAAAACATGCTGCGCATCACCGACAGCCTGGCGCGCTACGGCGGTGAAGAATTTGCCGTGCTGCTGGCGCAAACCGACCTGGAGCAAGCCGCGCGCGTGGCCGAGCGCATCCGCGCCGCCGTGGCCGCCGGCCCGGTCTGCCTGGGTGGCGGGCTGGATATCCCCGTCACCTTATCCATCGGCGCCAGCTGCCTGCATGGCCTGCTGCCCCAGGAAACCCCAGGCGAAGCCGCCCGCCGCCTGCTGCACGAAGCCGACAGCGCGCTCTACCGCGCCAAAGAAAACGGCCGCAATCAGGTGATGTGCCACACCGCCGAGCCCGCCGGAGCGCCCGACCATGGCTGACGCCGCCATCCTCACCCCGCGCCAACGCGCCTGGCGCCGCTTTGCCGGCAACCGGCGCGGCTGGTGGAGCTTGTGGATTTTTCTGGCGCTGTTTGGCCTGAGCCTGTTTGCCGAGCTATTGAGCAACGACAAACCCATCGTCGCCCACTACCAGGGCGAGTATTATTTTCCGCTGTGGCACACCTACCCGGAAACCACCTTTGGCGGCGATTTTCGCAGCCCCACCGACTACCTCGACCCCTTTATCCGCCAGCAACTCAGCCGCGACGGCAACTGGGCGCTCTACCCGCCCAACCCCTACCGCTTTGACACGCTGAACTACTTTGCCCAGGCCGCCAACCCGGCGCCGCCCTCGACCGACAACCTGCTGGGCACCGACGACCGTGGCCGCGACGTGCTGGCGCGCCTGCTATACGGTTTTAGAGTGTCGGTGCTGTTTGCCCTGGCGCTGACCGCCATCGGCTCGCTGCTGGGCATCCTGGCCGGCGCAGTGCAAGGTTATTTTGGTGGGCGCACCGATTTGATTTTGCAAAGGCTGATCGAAATCTGGGGCTCGCTGCCCGAGCTGTATCTCTTGATCATCTTTGCCTCGCTGTTCACCCCCAGCCTGTGGCTGCTGCTGGCCTTGCTGTCGCTGTTTGGCTGGATGGGCCTATCCGACTATGTACGCGCCGAATTTCTGCGCAACCGGCAAATGGAATACGTGCTGGCCGCCCGCGCGCTGGGGCTGTCCAACAGCGCCATCATGTGGCGGCACATCCTGCCCAACAGCCTCACCCCGGTGATTACCTTTTTGCCCTTCCGCATCTCCGGCGCCATCCTGGCGCTGACCAGCCTGGACTTTCTCGGCCTGGGCGTACCCGCCTCCACCCCCAGCCTGGGCGAACTGCTGGCGCAAGGCAAAGACAACCTCGACGCCTGGTGGATTTCGTTATCCACCTTTGGCGTGCTGGTTGGCACGCTGGTGCTGCTGATTTTTATTGGCGAGGCGCTGCGGGAGGCGGCGGATACAAGGGGGTGAGGATGGCATGACAAGGTACAGGGTCATTGCCTGGCCAAACATGCCGCCACAACAGAAACGTTTTGTGGACAAGCCCTGTTACTATTGACGGCTCACTCTGAAGCAGACATCGGGCCTGCCAGCACCTGGCGGGCGTCTTCAATCAATGCGGTCAGCACATCCGCCACCAGGCGCACTCGTGGTGAGCGGCGCACATCCGGATGCAGCACCAGCCACAAGGGTCGGCGCACCGGGCAGGCCGGCGCGGGCGCCAGCCGCAACACAGGATCGTCCGCCGCCAGAAAATGCGGCAAGGCTGCCACGCCGAGACCTGCGCGTGCGGCATGCAACAGAGTGGTCAAATCATTGCCACGCAACACCACCCGCCGCCCATCGGCCACTTGATCCAGCCAAGCCTGTTGTGGTGAGCGCAACAAGGCATCATCCCCCAAAAAACACCAGTGCGCTGACGGTCTGGCCAGATGCCCGGCGCTGGCGTACAAGCCATAGCCCAGCTCGGCCAGCTGACGCCCGGCCAATCCCGGCGCTTCCGGGCGCGCCATGCGCAAGGCGATATCCGCCTCGCCGCGCACCAGATTGGCCTGGCGGCTTTCGCCAATCAGCTCCAGATCAATCTGCGGCCAGTCCTGCGCCCGCGCCGCCAGCCTGGGCGCCAGAAAATGGCTGGTGAACGCCGGCGGCGCCGACACCCGCACCACACCTTGCAGCGACGCCACTTCCAGCGCCGCGCGGGCAAACGCCTGCGCTTCGTCATCCATGCGCGCAGCCCGCGCCAGCAAGGCCTCGCCCTCGGCAGTCAGCGCCCAGCCTTTGGCCAATCGATCAAACAAACGCACCGCCAGTGATTTTTCCAGCGCGTCCACCCGGCGAGCCACGGTGGAATGCTCCACCGCCAGTTGGCGGGCGGCGGCCGACAAACTGCCCAAGCGCGCCAGCGCCAAAAAATGACGCACATCGTCCCATTGCAGCGGACGCGGCGTCTGGCCGTCTTCATGTGTGTTTTTTTGCACAGTGAATGTCCATATTTTGCGAATTCCCGATGGATTCTGCACACCGTAAGCTGGGCTGACAATCTCACCCCTGAACGGAGTCTTCTGCCATGTCCTTTGCCTGCCTGCCCATTTCTCGCGTGATGCTGTCTTCGCCGGGCGACGCCTCACAGCTGCGCCTGAGCCACGCGGAGCTGCCGCCGCCCGCAGCGGGCGAAATCCGCGTGCGCCACACTGCCATCGGCGTCAACTACGTGGACATTTATCACCGCGATGGCTTGTACCCGCTGCCCGTCTGGCCATCCCCCCTGGGCGTAGAAGCCGCAGGGTGGGTCGAAGCGCTGGGCCCAGGCGTCAGCCATCTGCACATTGGCCAGCGGGTGGCGTACGCCGGCCCGCCGGTGGGCAGTTACAGCAGCGCGCGCAATCTGCCGGCCTGGCTGGCGCTGCCGCTGCCCGATGCGGTCGCCGACGCCGCCGCCGCCAGTCTGTTGCTGCGCGGCATCACCGCACACATGCTGTTCACCCGGGTCTATCGGCTGCAAGCGGGCGACACCCTGCTGGTGCACGCCGCGGCTGGTGGGCTGGGCCTGGTGCTGACGCAATGGGCCAAGACGCTGGGCGCGCGGGTGATCGGCACGGTCAGCTCAGCGGCCAAGGCGGCGCTGGCGCGGCGCTACGGCCTGGATCACGCCGTATTGCGCCACGAGGGCAATTTTGCCGACGCCGTGCTGACGCTGACCGATGGGCAGGGCGTGGATTATGCGATTGATGGCATTGGCGGCGATACCCTGGCCGCGACGCTGGGCGTGGTGCGCCCATATGGCATGGTGGCCAGCGTCGGCCAAGTGGCCGGCGACCCGGGCCCCTTGCCGCTGTCCTTGCTGGGGCCAGCGCGTTCGGTGGCGCTGGCGCGGCCTGGAGTGTTTCGCTATCTGAGCGACCCGGCGCGCTATCAGGAAGGCGGCCTGGCCACGCTGGCGCAGCTGGCCGGCGGGCTCACCCTGCCGGTGGACAGCGAATTTGCCCTGGCTGACGCCGCCCAGGCGCATCGCCGGCTGCAATCCGGCCAGAGCGCCGGCGCCATTTTGCTGCGCCCGGATAGCCAGCCATGAAACCTATCACCCGTTATCTGCCGCGCGAATTGGGACAACTGGCCTACGACGACAGTGGCGGCGATGGCCCGGTGTGTCTGGCCATCGCCGGCATGGGCGACTTGCGCGACCAGTTCCGCGCGCTGCGGCCGCTGCTGCTGGCCGCAGGCTGGCGGGTGATCACCGTCGATGCGCGCGGCCAGGGAGAGTCGTCGATTTTCTGGCAGGATTATTCAGCGCAGGCCTGCGCACGCGATGTGCTGGCCTTGCTGGACGCACTGGGCATTGCCCGCGCGGTGTTGATCGGGCATTCATTTGCCGCGGGCGTGGTCTGCCTGGCCGCAGCGCTGGCGCCGCAGCGGGTGCAGGCGCAAGTCTGGCTGGGGCCAGTGTTGCGCGCGCAGCATCAGCCCTGGTGGACGCCGCTGGCCATGAAGATCGGCTTTGCCGGGCCATGGCGGGCAGCCATGTGGCTGCGCTATCGGGACAGTCTGTTTGTGCGTCGCCCCGCCGACCATCTGGCGCAACGCAACAGGCTGGCTGCCCGCCTGCGCGAACCCGGGCGCATGCGCGCTTTACGCGCGCTGATGGCCTACGATCCGGCGCAGATCAGCCCGCACATCGCCGCCCAATCCACGCCCACCCTGGCGCTGATTGGCGCCCAGGACGCCGACCTGACCGACCCCGCTGGCGAAGCCGCCTGGCTGGCCAGCCATCGCCAGGTGCAAGTGCAACTGCTGGCAGACGTGGGACACTATCCACAACTGGAAGCGCCGCAACAGACAGCAGACGCGATGCTGGCGTTTTTACGCTGACACACAACAATCAGCCCATTCGTCCGCAGGGGGCGAATGGGCTGAGAGAGGGCTGCGCAGGCAAATTCAATCAGAACGGAATATCATCATCCATATCATCAAAATTCGCTGCCGGCTTGGCTTCCTGGCGGCGTGGCGGCGGTGGGGTGTCGTCGCGCATGCGCGGCGGTTGGTTGTCGTCGTAGCCGCCTTGCGGGGCGCCGTAGTTGCCACCGCGATTGCCGCTACCGCCGCCCATATTGCCGCCACCACCGTAGCCGCCGCCGTCATGGCTGCCGCCTTCGTAGCCGCCACCGCCGCCGCCGCTGTTGCGGCCGCCCAGCATTTGCATTTGGTCGGCGACGATTTCTGTGGTGTAGCGGTCGTTACCTTGCTTGTCTTGCCATTTGCGGGTTTGCAGGCGGCCTTCGATGTACACCGAGCTGCCTTTTTTCAGGTATTCACCGGCAATTTCCGCCAGACGGCGGTACATGACAATATTGTGCCATTCGGTTTTTTCCTGGCGCATGCCATTTTTGTCTTTCCAGGTTTCCGTGGTGGCGATGCTGTAGTTCGCCACGGCGTCGCCGTTGGGCATGTAGCGCACTTCCGGGTCGCGGCCGAGGTTGCCGACCAGAATCACCTTGTTGACCGATGCCATTTTATTGAGTCTCCCTGATTGATTGGCTGGCGCCTGCTTCGTCCCAGCCGGTTTGCGCCACCTTGAGGTAGGCCACGCGCTCGGCGGCAATCACCACCGCTTCTTCCACGCCATGCAGGGCGCGCAGGCGGGCCGACAGCGTGGCCGGGTTGCCCTGCCAGCCGTCGGGCAGCGCCAGCATCTGGGTGCGAACGGCGCGCGGCGGGCGCATGGTGATGGCCATGAGCAGCCACAGCAGCATCAAGGCGGAGCAGAATGCAAACACGAACGGGGCGCCGCCATGACTGTACAACCAGCCCCCGGCAGCCGCCCCGAGAAACAGGCCCAGCGATTGGGCGGTATTATACACACCGATGGCGGTGCCCTTGGCGTCGGCGGGGGCGATTTTGGAAATCAGCGAGGGCAGTGTCGCTTCCAGGATGTTGAAGGCGATGAAATACCCCCCCAGCAAGACCACAATGGCGGTCAGCGAATCCAGCGCCAGGGTCATGCCCAGCTGCGCGGCAGCCATCAGGGCGATGGCGGCGACAAACACTTTTTTCAGCTGGTGGCGTTTTTCGCCATAGATAATGGCCGGCACCATCAGCACAAAGCCGGCCACCACCACCGGCAGATACACCTGCCAGTGGTGCGCCTTGTCCAGGCCGTGGTGCAGCAGGGCAAAGGGGATGACCACAAACATGGCCATTTGCGCGGCGTGCAGGGCAAAGATGCCAAAATTCAGCCGCAGCAGCTGGCCATCGCGCAGCACGGCGGGCAGCCGGGCGGTGTTGGCTTCGGCATCGGAATGAAAGCGCGACACGCTGGGGTCGGGGATGGCGAATTTCACCCACACCAGCGCCAGCAGGCTGAGCGCGCCAGTCAGGGCAAAAATCCCCGGCACGCCAATCAGCCGCGCCAGCAGCGGGCCCAGCACCAGGCTGGCGGCAAAGGTCAGGCCAATGGTCATGCCGATCATCGCCATGGCGCGGGTGCGGTGTTCTTCGCGGGTCAGGTCGGCCAACAGCGCGGTGACGGCGGCGGAAATCGCCCCGGCGCCTTGCAGGGTGCGGCCCAGGGTGAGGGTGAGCAGATCATGCGCGCCAGCGGCCACAAAGCTGCCCAGGGCAAACACCGCCAGCCCGCCGTAAATCACCTTTTTGCGGCCGATGCGGTCGGACAGCATGCCCAGCGGCAGTTGCAGCAGGGCTTGCGTCAGCCCGTAGCTGCCCAGCGCCAGGCCAATCCAGGTGGGGTTATCGCCGCCGGGCAGCTGATGGGCGTACAGGGCAAACACAGGCAGGATAAGAAACATGCCCAGCATGCGCAGGGCGTAGATGCCGGCAAGCCCCAGGCTTGCCCGTAGTTCGAGTTTGGTCATGGTGACAGCTGTATGCTGGGCGCACGGTGGGGGTGGGCCATCCGTTGCGCCGGTTTTGGTTCCGAGGGGGGCCGCCATCTGCCCGCCGCATCATGGTGCGCCACGGCAAAATCCGTGGTGCACAGCGCGCTGGCGCGGGGGAGCGCCAGCTTGCAGCGCGGCAAGTCAGCAGGCTTGGGCCAATGGCGGGAAACACGGTATATTAACCGATTCCTCCCCGGCTTTCAGCGCAGACACTCATGGATCTGATCCGCATTCGCGGTGCACGCACGCACAACCTCAAAAACGTCAATCTGGATTTGCCCCGACACAAGCTGATTGTGATGACGGGCCTGTCCGGCTCGGGCAAGTCTTCGCTGGCGTTTGACACCCTGTACGCCGAGGGTCAGCGCCGCTATGTGGAAAGCCTGTCCGCCTACGCCCGGCAGTTTTTGCAGCTGATGGAAAAACCCGACGTAGACCTGATCGAAGGCCTGTCGCCAGCGATTTCCATCGAGCAAAAAGCCACCAGCCACAACCCGCGCTCGACGGTGGGCACGGTGACTGAAATCCACGATTATCTGCGCCTGTTGTTTGCCCGCGTCGGCACGCCGTTTTGCCCCGAGCACGAACAGCCGCTGGAAAGCCAGACAGTCAGCCAGATGGTGGACCATGTGCTGGCCTTGCCGGCCGACACCAAACTGATGGTGCTGGCGCCGGTGGTGGTGGGCAAAAAGGGCGAGCAGCTGGATTTGTTTGACGAGCTGCGCGCGCAGGGCTTTGTGCGCGTGCGGGTGGACGGCGAGGTTTACGAACTGGACGCCGTGCCCAAGCTGGACAAAAACAAAAAGCACACTGTCGATGTGGTGGTTGACCGGCTGAAAGTGCGCGAAGACGCCAAGCAACGGCTGGCGGAATCTTTCGAAACCGCGCTGCGCCACGCCGACGGCCGGGCGATTGCGCTGGAAATGGACAGCGGCCAGGAGCACTGGTTTTCCGCCAAGTTTGCCTGCCCGGTGTGCAGCTACAGCCTGCCCGAGCTGGAGCCGCGCCTGTTTTCGTTCAATAACCCGATGGGCGCCTGCCCCAAGTGCGATGGCTTGGGGCAAATCAGCTTTTTTGACCCCAAGCGCGTGGTGGCCCACCCCGAGCTGAGCCTGGCCGCTGGCGCGGTGAAGGGCTGGGACAAGCGCAACCAGTTTTATTTTCAGATGCTGCAAAGCCTGGCCATGCACTATGGCTTTGACATCGACACCCCGTTCGAAAACCTGCCGGAAGCGGTGCGCAAGGTGGTGTTGTATGGCTCGGGCAGCGAATCCATCCCGTTTATTTACCTGAACGAAAAAGGCAGCAAATTCACCCGCAGCCATCCGTTTGAGGGGATTTTGCACAATTTCGAGCGCCGCTACCGGGAAACCGACTCCAGCGCGGTGCGCGAAGAATTGGTCAAATACCAGAACAGCCAGCCCTGCCCCAGCTGCGGCGGCTCGCGCCTGCGCCGCGAGGCGCGCCATGTGCGAGTGGGCGGCGAAACCCTGCACACCATCAATCAATGGCCGCTCAAGCAAACCGCCGGGTTTTTCAGCTCGCTGGCGTTCACTGGGCAAAAGCAGGCGGTAGCGGAAAAAATCGTCAAGGAAATCAGCGACCGCGTGCAGTTTCTGGTGAACGTCGGCCTGGACTACCTCAGCCTGGACCGCTCGGCCGACACCCTGTCCGGCGGCGAAGCGCAGCGCATCCGCTTGGCCAGCCAGATCGGCTCTGGCCTGACCGGGGTGATGTATGTGCTGGACGAGCCGTCCATCGGCCTGCACCAGCGCGACAACGACCGCCTGCTGGCCACGCTGATGCGGCTGCGCGATCTGGGCAATAGCGTGATTGTGGTCGAGCACGACGAAGACGCCATCCGCGCCGCGGATTACGTGGTGGACATGGGCCCCGGCGCGGGCGAGCACGGCGGCGAGGTGCTGGTGGCCGGCACGCCGGCCGAAGTGGCCGCGCATGGGGATTCGGTCACCGGGGCGTTTTTGTCTGGCCGCCGGCAAATCGTTGTGCCGGCCCAGCGCCGCACGCCCGACCCGGCGCGTTGGCTGACGCTGAGCGGCGCGCGCGGCAACAACCTGAAAAACGTCACCCTGCAACTGCCGCTGGGCTTGTTGGTGTGCATCACCGGGGTGTCCGGCTCGGGCAAATCCACGCTGATCAACGACACGCTATACCATGCCGTCGCCCGCCATCTGCACGGCGGCAGCGCCGAGCCGGCGCCGTTTGATGACATTCAGGGTCTGGAGCAGTTCGACAAGGTGATCAACGTCGATCAAAGCCCGATTGGCCGCACCCCGCGCTCCAACCCGGCCACCTACACCGGGCTGTTCACCCCGATTCGCGAGCTGTTTGCCGGCGTGCCGATGGCGCGCGAGCGCGGCTACGGGCCGGGGCGCTTTTCCTTCAACGTCAAGGGCGGGCGCTGCGAAGCCTGCCAGGGCGATGGCATGATCAAGGTGGAAATGCATTTTCTGCCGGATATCTATGTGCCGTGCGACGTCTGCCACGGCAAGCGCTACAACCGGGAAACCCTGGAAGTGCAATACAAGGGCAAGAGCATTCACGAAGTGCTGGACATGACCGTCGAGCACGCGCTGGAATTCTTTGCCGCCGTGCCCACGGTGGCGCGCAAGCTGCAAACGCTGATGGACGTCGGCCTGGGCTATATCCGCCTGGGGCAAAGCGCCACCACGCTGTCTGGCGGCGAGGCGCAGCGGGTGAAGCTGGCGCTGGAATTGTCCAAGCGCGACACCGGCCGCACCTTGTACATCCTGGACGAACCCACCACCGGCCTGCATTTTCATGACATTGATTTGCTGTTGCAAGTGCTGCACCGCCTGCGCGAGCACGGCAACAGCATTGTGGTGATCGAACACAATCTGGACGTGATCAAAACCGCCGACTGGATTATTGACCTGGGCCCGGAAGGCGGCGCGGGCGGCGGGCAGATTCTGGCGGCTGGCGCGCCGGAAGAGGTGGCAGTGCACCCGGATAGCCATACCGGGCACTATCTGAAAAAAATCCTGGACGCAGCGTCCGGGCGCTGAGGGTGAGCGCTAACAGACGGCAAGCACCAGGATACATCCTCACAAAGCACAGCGAAATGGCGCACGGCAAGCGGTACGGCAAGGTCATGCTCTCATGCCAGACGGGTTTGGCGAGCGGCGCCTGGCCAGGACCGCTGCGCTGGGTTTTGTGAGCAACGCTAAATGCAAACCGGCCTGTGTCGTGTCTGTGTGCTTTTTCACACCCACACCCATGACATTTTCCATTCCGCTGAGTGTGGGTTTCTTGACATTCGGTGCTTTCTAGAAAAAATTTTCCAGCATCATCAATCATATGCACGCTGGCACCATCCCTGCATGTGGTCGCCCTGACAGACATCAGGATGGAGCAGACCCCACATGAACAAGATCGGGATGTTTTTTGGTTCGGAAACCGGCACCACCCGGCTGGTGGCGAAAAAAATCCATAAAAAACTCGGCGAAGCGCTGTGCGACAAACCCGTCAACGTCAACCGCGTCACCCTGGCCGACTTGCTGCGCTACGACGCGCTGATTCTGGGCACGCCCAGCTATGGCGAAGGCGACTTGCCAGGCAAAAGCGTGGGCTGTTTTGAGCCCAACTGGGAAGAGTTTTTCGCCCAAGGGCCGGCCGAGGCGGATTTCAGCGGCAAGCGCATTGCCTTTTTTGGCCTGGGCGCGCAAGAGCGCTACGCCGACCGCTTTGCCAGCTCGCTGCGGCCGCTGGTGGATAAATTCCGCGCCTGGGGCGCTGAGGTGGTGGGCGACTGGCCGCTGGATGGCTACCGCTATGATTATTCCGCCGCCGAGGTTGACGGCCGCTTTTTGGGGCTGATTATCGACCAGCGCACGCAAGGCATGCTCACCGATGAACGCATCGACGCCTGGCTGGCGCAAGTTACCCCGCTGCTGCAAGCGGCATTGACGGGAGACGGCGCATGAGCTGGCTGCGCATTTCTGCCAGCGAGGCGCTGACCTTGCTGGCGCAGGACGACGCCACGGTGTTTGATGTGCGCGACAGCGCGGCCTATCAAGCCGGCCACCTGGCCAAGGCCGCCAACCTGGCCATGGAGCGCATCCCGGCGTGGAGCAAGCGGCTGAACAAAGACGCCCCGGTGCTGGTGTATTGCTATCACGGCAACAGCAGCCAGGAATACGCCCAGATGCTGGCGGATTTTCGTTTTAACCGGGTGTACAGCGTGGACGGCGGCTTTGCCGCGCTGCTGGACGCCGGCGCGGCGCTGGCATGAACACCCCCGCCGACGTTGCCGCCTGGGCCGCCGCCGCCCCACTGAGCGCCAGCGATGTGGATTGCGCCACCACGGTGATGCTGAAAATCCTCGACGGCAAATGCAAAATGGCCGAGCGGGAAAAACACATCATGGCCTGGCTGTACGACGCCTTGCTTGGCCGCCCCGGCCAGCGCTTTGGCCAGGCCGAACACGCGCTGATTGCCCAGGCCCGCGCCGGCATGGACGAAGCACTGCGCCAGACGGTGTACGAACGTCGTGTACTGGCGGAAACCACGCTATCGCGCCCGGTGATGAAAACCTTCAAGGCGATGATCCGCGCCCAAGGTTTGTTTGCCGGCGAGGCGGGGGAAAACAGCGACGAAGAAAATTAAGCGCCGCTCACAAAACCCCTGGGCGTGTGACGCAGACAGTAAACAAATCCGGCAAGGTCACACCCCAACGCCAGGCGGGTTTTGTTAGCCGCTCTAAACACGCTCAACGCCCGCCAGGATGCCGCCACAATACATCCGCCGCGCCAGCCGCCACATTCAAATGCCGCGCCAGCACAAACAGCACATCCGACAAACGGTTCAGGTAATGCAGCACATGCGGCGACACAATATCCTCGCGCGCCAGCGTGACCGCCTGCCGCTCGGCCCGACGTGCCACCGCCCGCCCCACATGGGCCAAGGCCGCCGCCCGACAGCCGCCCGGCAAAATAAACTCGCGCAACGGCGGCAAATCCGCGTTCAGCGTGGCCAGCCAGCTCTCCAGGCGCAACACCTGAATCTCGCCAATCGCCTGATACCCCGGCACGGCAATTTCGCCGCCCAGATCAAACAAATCATGCTGAGTATCCACCAGCGCCGCGCGCGCCGCGTCTGGCAAGGGCTCACACAGCAATACACCGAGATGGCTATTGAGTTCGTCAACCTCGCCCAGCAAACGCACGCGCGGGCAATCCTTGGCCACCCGGCTGCCGTCACCCAGGCCGGTGCTGCCGTCGTCGCCGGTGCGGGTGGTGATGGTGGAAAGACGATGGGTCATGGTATTCACTTTAAAAAACAAAAATTGAGTCAAGAATGCGCTGGGCAAATCACGCTTGCCGCCAGGCAGAGAAGCCAGCACTTTGATTTTTATCGGGTTGACTGTGGGGCAAGACCATCCTCAGCCTCGCTGCGCTGAGTGCTGCAAGCCGCGCTTAAACGCCGTGCACCGCTCGCCCAGCAGCGCGGCGCGGCGCCTGGCGCACACACCGGGAACTTGGCCGGCGGCGCATCATCACAGCAAAATCTGCCCCGCCACGAGCCGGTGAGGCGCGCAGCAACACCAGGGCAAACCTAAGATTCAACATTATCCGCTATGATAAAGATCAATAAAACCGCTTTTTTCTGGAGCCCACATGACTGACGACCTCTCCCGCCTGAGCGAGGCGCAATGGCGCGCGCGGCTGACGCCAGAACAATTTCGCGTGACTCGCCAGGGCGGCACCGAATACCCGTTCAGCGGGGAACACTACCGCCGTAGCGAGCCCGGCCAATATCACTGCGTCTGTTGCGGCGCCCATCTGTTTGACGCTGACGTCAAATTCGACGCCGGCTGCGGCTGGCCCAGCTTCTGGCAAGAAGCCCCCGGCGCCGGCATCCGCCGCCTGCGCGACCGTAGCCACGGCATGATCCGCACCGAAGTGCGCTGCGGCCAGTGCGACGCCCACCTGGGCCATGTATTCGACGACGGCCCACCGCCCACCGGCGAACGCTACTGCATCAACTCGGTGGCGCTCACCTTCACCGCCCAGAGCGCCGCATGAATCCGCCCCCACTGCCCGCCCTGCACCATCCCCGCCCCTGGCTGCGCGCCCTGTTTGCCATCGCCGGCGTGCTGGCCCTGCTGGCCGGGATCATCGGCATCTTTTTGCCAGTGCTGCCCACCACGCCGTTTGTGCTGCTGGCCGCCGCCTGCTTTGCCCGCTCATCGCCGCGCATATACGGCTGGCTGCTCCGCCACCGCCTGTTTGGCCCGATGATCGACACCTGGCAGCGCGAACGCGCCGTGCCGCGCCGGGTAAAATGGATTGCCCTCGCCAGCATGGCATGCTCGATTGGCCTGTCGCTCTTGCTGATGCAAGGCCAACCCTGGCTGCAACTGCTGCTGGCCGTGATCGGCCTCACCCTGAGCGCCTGGCTGATCAGGCTGCCCGAACCGCAACTGGCCAGGGCCAACCACGCCCAGCGCTAGTAGCCAGTCACGTTGAAACGCGAGGATAAAGACGAGCAAGCTTACGTCGGGCATCCTGAGTGGAGAACTTCCACTTGATGGGGATGGCTTTGGCGTTGCGTTCACGCACATTGGCCTCAACCTCGCGTCGCAACGTTTCTTCATC
>NZ_QJKI01000021.1 GCF_003201855.1 Rivihabitans pingtungensis
GTTTCGTAGTCCAGCGTGGTGCCGGCCTTGAATTGCAGGTTGGCGCCGCTGAGCTGAAAGCGTGCCTGGTCGGCGCCGCCGACAATGCTGTAGGTGAAGGTGTTGCCGGCATCCGGGTCGGCGCTGGTGAGGGAGCCGATGGTCAGCGCGCTGGCGGTGGCGGTGTTTTCTGCCACACTGCTGTTGCTCAGGCTGATGTCGCTGGGGGCTTCGTTGACATCGGTGACATTGAGGGTCACCGCCTTGGTGGTGGTGTGGGTGGCATCCCTGACATTGATGGTGAGGCTGTAGCTGGATTTGACCTCAAAGTTGGCCGGGCTGAGCAAACGCACGGCGCCAGCGGTGTCGATGCTGAATGATGCCGCATCGGTGCCGGTCAGCGCATAGGTGAGCGCATCGCTCTCGGCATCCGTGGCGGTGGCGGTATAAACCACCGTGCTGGTGGCGGCGTTTTCTGCCACGCTGCCGCTGGCTCCACTGGTGATGACCGGCGCCATATTGGCCAGGCTGATGACGATGGTTTTGGCTTGGTTGAGATAGTAGCCACCGGCATCGGTGGCGCGCATCAGCACATGATAGCTGCCTGCCGCCAAAGGCGTGGCGCCCACTTTCAGCGTGTTTCCCAGCATGGTGAACTTGCCATTGTCGGCGTCATTGCTGCCATTGCCCAGAGCCAGGCTGAAGGTGTGTGTGTCGCCAACATCGGGGTCTGCTGCGGACAGCGTGCCCACCGAGGCGCCCGCCACGGCGGTGGCAGAATTCAGGCCAGCGCTGGTGAAATTGACCGCTGTCGGCGCTTCGTTGACATTGCTGATGCTCAGTGTCACCGCCTGGCTGCTGGTGGCATAGCCATCGGCGGCATTGACGGTGAAGCTGTAACTGGGCTGGGTTTCATAGTCTGCCGGGCTGAGCAGGCGGACGGCGCCGGCGGTGTCGATGCTGAATGCAGCGGCATCGGTTCCGCTGAGCGAATAGGTAATGGCGTCGCCTTCCGCATCGCTGGCGCTGGTGGTGTACACCACGGTGCTGGTGGCGGCGTTTTCCGCCACGCTGGCAGTGTCGCCGCTGCTGATGGTCGGAGCGGTATTGCTGGGCTCGGCAATGTCGATGTCGTCCAGGCCGATGCCGCTGGCACTGCCGGCAAACTGGATCACCACGCTGGTAACACGATTGAAATTGCTGGTGACGCCGGGCGTGTAGCTGGCAAGCGAAGTAAAGCTGCTGGGCACTTCCACCAGCTCCTGCCCGCTGCTGGCGCCGTTGGGTTTGATGGTATAAATGCCGCCGGTATTGCTTGGGTCGGCCAGTTTCAGGCTTTTCAGCCAGAAGGCATCGCCAAACACGCCGTCGTTGTTGATGTCGGCGGTCAGGGTAACCGAGCTGCCGGCGCTGGAACCGGTATTCAGCGCCCAGGCGCCGGTGAATGCCGAGCCGCCCCAGCCGTATATGCCGTTATAACCGTAATCGTTGATCATCCGCCAAGTGCCGTTGGCGGCGGTCAAGCGGATGGCGGTGATGGGGGCGCTCCAGCCCCAGGTGGTGGAGGTGGCCACCGAGGTATAATCGCCCCCATCGGTGGTGCTGTCAAAATCATGCGAGGCCGCCAGCACGCCACGATACTGGTTGGCCACCTTGGTCAACCAGGCCGGAATCCGCTGGCGGCTGGGCCGGCCGACCTGCACATCCAGCGTCCAGCCATGGCCCGCGCCAATTGGCGTGGATGCTGCGGCAAGCTGGGCGCCGCTCCACTGTGCCAGCTCAGCGACAAAACGCTGGCCACGTGCTCCCTGTGCCACTTCACAGCCATACACCCACCAGTCGGCGTCTGTCGCCAGTGCGCGGCCAATCTGGCGCAGGCTATCCGCGTGTGTGGCCAGATTGGCTTGCGTCAGCCACTGCTTGCCCAGTAACAAGCCACCGCTGCGGCCGTGACAGAGCAGATGCAGTGTGTGCAGCGAACCTGCCGGCCTGTGCGCCAGGTGGGTGGCCAGTTGATCCAGCCCGCCATCCAGTATCACTACTTCAGTATGTGCAGATGAGGCTGGCAACAGGCTGACCAGATATGGCCAATCCTGGATGCCCTGATCAACCACAATCAATGATGCGGGCTTGGCTGCTGCGTACAGGGTGGGGGTGTCTGGATGGCGAACGAAAAAAGCAGGATTCATGGGTCTGGCGCGGTAAAAATGGTCGCTGATCGTGACATCAGCGCCGATCACTTCAATCGGTGAAAACGCAATATCCATCAAAAAACATATATGGCATGTTTTGGGCTTGAATTTAGCTGGATTCGTGTGCGCAGGGCGCCGGCAACATGCTGTTTGATTACGTCATGATGTGGGCCACTTCATCCCCAGGTGGGTGAGAAAATGGCCAAGGCGACGTTCAGCGCCGCTCACAAAATCCCTTGTGGCGTGGCGTACGCTCTTACGGCCACATGCCTAAGCACGATCACTTCGAGTTTTGTGAGCGGCGCTTAACCGGGCAAGATTTGGCAGCCTCCGCCATGGCGAAACCTTGCACGTTTTTCAACGTTTGCCGATGTTGGATAGCGGGCCAGGCAAAGTCAATTGCCACCAGAACGATTAAGACAGATTGAGCGGACTTTGCGATGAAATGTCGGTTTCCCAGCGCAAAAACTCCGCTTGCAATACGAATAAGGCCGCTCAAAAATGCCGTGAGGCAGGCGGCCGCAGACAGTAGAACTGACGTGCAACAATGCCACACGTGTTTTGTGCGTGCTTATTAACCGTGTTGATCTGCCGTGATTTCATGCATCCAGCGGGTAATGCCCTGCCCGTCGTCCAGCGCAGGATTGTGCGGGCCAGTCCGAGCCGGATTCAATGCCGACACGCTGCGCAGCGCGGCCGGAGTGACACCGTATGCCGCCTTGAAGGCACGGGTAAAGGTGGCCATGCTGGCAAAGCCACAGCGTTGGGCTATGTCGCTGATGCGCAGATTGGCCAGTTCGCGGGCACGCAAGGCAAAAAACGCCCGGCGCAGGCGACGGCTGCGGATATAGCCGGCCACACCGCCAAACGGTTCAAACAGCCGGTATAGGGTGGCGCGCGACAGGGCAAAGCGGGCAGCCACCTGCTCGGCGTCCAGCGCGGGGTCAGAAAGGTGGGCGTCAATATGGCGGCGCACGTGCAGCACCGTGCGGGTGACATTGGCGCCAGCCTGTTCATCCCGGGTTTCGATTTCACCTTGCAGACAAGCCGCCAGCAGGGCAATGGCGCCACCGGCGATTCTTTCGCACTCGCGCACGGTCATGTGTGGCGCCTGCTCGAACAGCACCAAAAGGTGTTGCGACAGAATCCGGTTCCAGGTGCTGCCGGCCTTGAGCACCAGGCCATGCAGGGCTTCCAGCCGGGGCAATTTGGCCTCCAGCAGTACCCGGGGAATCACCAATGTGAGGTTTTCAAAATCACTGGCCTGAGTATCAAATGTCTCCGCGCAATCCAGCACACAAATATCCCCAGCCTGTACTTCAATCTCTGCTGAGCCGGCGCGGCCGTGATACCCGCCCACCATGTAAAGCTGGACGATGATATGGTCAATGCCACTGCGGGCAATGGTGGTGGTCGAGCGGGAAAAACACTGCGCCACCGAGCGGGTGTGGCCCAGCAATACCGAGCCCAGTGAATAAGAGGTTAAATCCGCCTGAAAACGCCCGGCTTGCCCCGGGTCATGCAGGGCAATATCAAACAGCGTATCGGTGGCCTGACGCCAGATGGCGTAATTCTGCTCAGCCGGCAAATCCTGGCTGGTGAAATGAATCAGGGGCAGGCGGTCTTCACCTGTGCTGGACATCGGTGCGCTCGTGTGAGAATGATCCGAAAGATATTCTGCCGGATCATACCACCATTCATTATCCGCACTGTGACAGGCCAG
The DNA here is from genome assembly GCF_003201855.1 of Rivihabitans pingtungensis. Taxonomy (GTDB): domain Bacteria; phylum Pseudomonadota; class Gammaproteobacteria; order Burkholderiales; family Aquaspirillaceae; genus Rivihabitans; species Rivihabitans pingtungensis. The sequence goes on from NZ_QJKI01000021.1 coordinate 3,895, forward strand.
ACAGCACATGATTTTGCCTGGCCTGTACGCAAACGCCAGATTTTGTACCACTCCACGTTTTGTCCCCTTGTGCGGCCGGCGCGGGCGCACCTGACCAGATATGCCGCTCACAAACCCCTCTCGGCGTTGTTGCCCAGTACTTGTACGGCCTGCGGCTGCGCGCCTGGCCAGGCGTGCTCCGCTGAGTTTCGTGAGCAACTCTTAGCAGAAATTCTGCTAACGATGTGCAATTCCCTTGTTTAAAGCGCATAAAAACTGCGTGCTAAGGTGCGACCATCTTGACTGCATTCTGGCCTACCCGATGAACGTCCTCGCCATTTCTGGCAGCCCCAGCGCCACCTCGAAAACCCTGCGTCTGCTCGACCCGCTGGAGCAGGCGCTCAACGCCGCCGACATCGAGCTGCGCCGTGTGTCGGTCAGTGATTTTCCGGCCGAGGCGGCGCTGTTGGCGCGCTTTGACCATCCAGCCGTACAGGGTTTTCACCGCCAGCTGGCGCAGGCCAGCGGCGTGGTGGTGCTCACCCCGGTGTACCAGTCGGCCTACGCCGGCGCGCTGAAAGTGCTGCTGGATTTGATCCCGGAAGGCGGGTTGGCCGGCAAGCCGGTGTTGCCGCTGGTCAGCGGCGGCTCGGCCGGGCACCTGCTGGCGGTGGATTACGCGCTCAAGCCGGTGCTGTCGGCGCTGAAAGCCAGCGAGATTCATCAGGGCGTGTTCGCGGTCAGCGGCGACATCGGCGTGGACGCCGACGGCGGCCTGGCATTGGCGCCGGCGCTGCGCGCCCGGCTGGACGAAGCCGCCCAGCTGTTTGCCAGCCAGCTGTCGGCGCGACGGCGCGCCCAGCAGGCGCCGGCCTCGTGGTCTGGCCTGCGAGTGTGTCTGTGAGCGCGCGCCGCTGTGTCTGGGCGCCGTTGCGCGACATTGATCAGGGAGACATGTCATGAAACCGGTTTTTCGTCTGGCCAGCGCGCTGCTGCTGGCGGCATCGCTGTCTTCAGCCTGGGCGCTGGAGCTGAACATCGGCTACCAGAAAAGCGCCATCAATCTGGCTTCGCTGAAAGCGCAGGGCGTGCTGGAGCAAAGGCTCAAGCCGCTGGGGGTGGAGGTGAAGTGGTTTGAATTTCAGGCCGGCCCGCCGATTCTGGAGGCGATGAACGCCGGCAGCGTCAGCTTGGGCATGACCGGCGATTCGCCGCCGATCTTTGCCCAGTCTGCCGGCGCCGAGATTGTCTACATCGGCCAGGAGCCGGCCAAGCCGGAATCCTCCGCCATCCTGGTGCCGGCGGCGTCGTCGATTCGCACGCTGGCGGATCTGAAGGGCAAGAAAATCGCCTTCACCAAGGGCTCCAGCGCCCATTACCTGACGGTGAGCGCGCTGCAAAAAGCCGGCCTGAGCTACGCCGACATTCAGCCGGTGTATCTGAGCCCGTCCGAGGCGCGCGCCGCGCTGGAGCGCGGCAGCGTGGACGCCTGGACCATCTGGGATCCGTACTACGCCGCCGCCCAGCGCGCGGGCGGCGTGCGCGTGCTGGCCACCGGCCAGGGGCTGACCAGCAACAACACGTTTTATCTGGCTGCGCGCAAATTTGCCCGCGCCAACCCCAAGGTGATCGACGTGGTGTTTCAGGCGCTCACCGAAAACGACCGCCAGCTGGCTGGCGAGGTGAAAAAAGTGGCTGCCACCTTGTCCGGCTACACCGGCCTGGACGCTGGCGTGTACGAAACCATGCTGGAGCGCCATCCCAGCTATCGGGTGGATTACCTGACGCCTGCGGTGCTGCGCGAGCAGCAAAAGATCGCCGACACCTTTCATGGTCTGGGGCTGATCCCGCGTCCGATTCAGGTGCACGAAGCCGCCTGGCGGCCAGGCCGCTGAGCGCCGGCTCGGGGTTTCCGCCCATCACCGAATTCAATCTGGCAGGAGTGTATTGCAATGAATGTGTTCTGGTTTTTCCCCACCCATGGCGACGGCCGCTTTCTGGGCAGCCCGGAAGGCGCGCGCACCGTGGACCATGATTATCTGAGCCAGATTGCCCGCGCCGCCGAGTCGCTGGGTTTTGATGGCGCGCTGATTCCCACCGGGCGTTCGTGTGAAGACCCGTGGGTGACCGCGTCCAGCCTGATTCCGCTGACCCGCAAGCTGAAGTTTCTGGTGGCGGTGCGCCCCGGCATCATGTCGCCCACCGTGGCGGCGCGCATGGCGGCCAGTTTTGACCGTCACTCCAATGGCCGCTTGCTGATCAATGTGGTGGCTGGCGGCGACCCGGTGGAGCTGGCCGGCGACGGCTGCTGGCTGAGCCACGACGAGCGCTACGAGGCGGCCAGCGAGTTTCTGGATGTCTGGAAGGGCGTGCTGTCCGGCCAGGTGGTGGACCTGGAAGGCAAGCACATCACCGTCAAAGGCGCGCAACAGTTGTTTCCCCCGGTCAGCCAGCCGCATCCGCCGGTGTATTTTGGCGGCTCGTCGCCGGCAGCGCACGACCTGGCCGCCCGCCATGTGGATTTGTACCTGAGCTGGGGCGAGCCGCTGGACGAGGTGGCGAAAAAAATTGCCGATCTGCGCCAGCGCGCTGCCGCCTATGGCCGCACGTTGCGCTTTGGCCTGCGCGTGCATGTGATTGTGCGCGACAGCACCGAAGAAGCCTGGCGCGCAGCGGATGCCTTGATCAGCAAGCTGGATGATCAGGTGATCACCAACGCCCAACACACCCTGGGCCGCGCCGATTCTGAAGGTCAGCGCCGGATGGCGGCCTTGCACGGCGGCCGCCGCGACCGGCTGGAAATCGCCCCCAATTTGTGGGCGGGCGTGGGCCTGGTGCGCGGCGGCGCCGGCACGGCGCTGGTGGGCGATGGCCCCACCGTGGCGGCGCGGCTGCGCGAATATGCCGAGCTGGGCATCGACACCTTTGTGCTGTCCGGCTATCCGCACCTGGACGAAGCCTATCGGGTGGCCGAACTGGTGTTTCCGCACCTGCCGGGCCGCGCCCAGCCGGCGCGCACCGGCGGCCATGCGGCCGGCGAGGTGATGGCCAACCAGCATGTGCCGCGCCTGGCGGCGGCGTCGTGAACGGAGCATCCGCATGAAAGCTTCCTGGTTTTCCCGGCTGATTCCCTGGCTGGCGCCGTTCACCCTGCTGGCGCTGTGGCAGCTCGGCTCCAGCCTGGGCTGGATCAATCATCGCGTGCTGCCGGCGCCGCTGGCGGTGCTGACTTCTGGCTGGGGCTTGCTGAGCAGCGGCGAGTTGTTTCGCCATCTGGCCAGCAGCTTTGGCCGCGCCGCCAGCGGCTTTGTCATCGGCGGCGGCCTGGGTTTGATTTTTGGCCTGATCGCCGGCCTGTCGCGGCTGGGCGAGGCGCTGTTCGACACCACCCTGCAAATGCTGCGCAACATCCCGCCGCTGGCGATTTTGCCGCTGGTGATTTTGTGGTTTGGCATCGATGAATCGGCCAAGGTGTTTCTGGTGGCGTTCGGCACGCTGTTTCCGGTGTACCTGAACACCTATCACGGCATCCGCTCAATCGACCCGGCCTTGCTGGAAATGGCGCGCAGCTATGGTGTGTCCGGCCGCGAGCTGTTCCGCCATGTGGTGCTGCCTGGCGCGTTGCCGTCGATTCTGGTGGGCGTGCGCTACGCGCTGGGCATCGCCTGGATCTTGCTGATCGTGGCGGAAACCTTGTCGGCCACCAGCGGCATTGGCTATCTGGCCGCCAACGCCCGTGAGTTTTTGCAAACCGACATTGTCGTGCTGTCCATCCTGCTGTACGCCCTGCTGGGCAAGGTGGTGGATTCGCTGGCCCGCTGGCTGGAGCGCCGCTGGTTGCAGTGGCATCCCTCGTACTTCCAGCCCGCATGACGCCGTGCAGAAGAAAGGAAACCGTGATGAAACTTGACGACCTGCCCAGCGCAGAACACGCGCCGATTGTGTTGTCCGGCCTGACGCGCCGCTTTGGCGAACGGGTGGTGCTGGATGGGCTGAACCTGAGCATTCCGGCCGGCCAGTTTCTGGCGGTGGTCGGCCGCTCCGGCTGCGGCAAGAGCACGCTGCTGCGCCTGCTGGCCGGGCTGGATCGCGCCGACGGCGGCGAGCTGCGCCAGCCGGCGCAGCAAAGCGTGCGGGTGATGTTTCAGGAGGCGCGGCTGTTGCCGTGGAAGTCGGTGCTGGACAACGTCGCCCTGGGCCTGGCCCCGGCGCAGCGCGAGCAGGCGCGAGACGCGCTGGCCGAAGTCGGCCTGGCCGATCGGGCCGATGAATGGCCGGCGCGCTTGTCCGGCGGCCAGCGCCAGCGGGTGGCCCTGGCCCGCGCGCTGGTGCACCAGCCGCGCCTCTTGCTGCTGGACGAACCCCTGGGCGCGCTGGATGCGCTCACCCGGCTGGACATGCAGGGGCTGATCGAACGGCTGTGGCTGGCGCATCGCTGCACCACCGTGCTGGTGACTCACGATGTGGGCGAGGCGGTGAACCTGGCCGACCGGGTGGTGCTGGTGGAAAACGGCCAGGTGGCCATGGACACGCCGGTGCCGCTGGCGCGCAGCCGCAACCCGGCCGACCCGGCCTTTGTGGCGCTGGAGCACGCCATCCTGCAACGGGTGCTGCAAGGCCCCAACGCCCAGCCGGCGTCTACGCCTACGCCTGCGCCGGCGATTCATGTTTCGCAATTGCAGTGGGCGCTATAAGAGCGGCTCACAACACCCAGCGCAGCGATCCTGGCTAGGCGCACGACCGTAGACAGTACGGGTAGTACGGCAAGGTCGGGCAACAACGCCAGGAGGGTTTTGTTAGCCGCTCGAGGCCCCGCTGCGTGTTTTTGACAGACATCCCTCTGAATACTGAATAAGGACTCACCCCATGACCATCCAATCCATCAATGTGCGCAACCAGTTTCGCGGCACGATCAAGGAAATCATCGAAGGCCCGGTGCTGTCGGAAGTCGATGTGCAAACCGCCTCGGGCATTGTCACCTCGGTGATCACCACCCGCTCGGTGAAAGAACTGCAACTGAAGGTCGGCTCGGAAGTGGTCGCCTTCGTCAAATCGACCGAAGTGTCGATCGCCACGCTATAACCCCCGCCCAAGGAGCCTCACCATGGCCACGCCCCTGCCCGACGCCGCGCTGGAACAACTGTTCACCCAGGCGCGCTCACTGCACCGTTTTACCGATCAGCCGGTTAGCGATGCGGTGATCGAATCGCTGTACGAGCTGCTGAAATGGGGGCCGACCGCCTTCAATGGCCAGCCGGCGCGCTATGTGTTCGTGCGCGGCGCCGACGCCAAGGCGCGCCTGGCGCCGACTTTGTCCGGCAGCAACCGCGACAAGACCCTGGCCGCGCCGGTGACGGTGATTGTCGCCTACGACCGCGAGTTCCACGAGCGTCTGCCCGAGCTGTTCCCGGCGTTTGACGCGCGCGGGGTGTTCGCCAAGGCCCCCGAATTGATCGAACCCAGCGCGCGCACCAGCGCCACCTTGCAGGCGGGCTATCTGATTCTGGCGGCGCGCGCGCTGGGGCTGGACGCCGGGCCGATGACCGGCTTTGACGCCGACGCGGTGGATCAGGCGTTTTTTGCCGACAAGCGTTTGCATTCGCTCTTGCTGGTGAATCTGGGCTATGGCGTGCGCGAAGGCGCCGCGCCGCGTGGCCCGCGTCTGGCGTTTGACGAGGTTGCACACATCGTGTGACGGGGAGGCTGACATGCGGGCACTGATCATCGGCGGCGACCACGTTGACGCCGCCAAACGCGCGCTGTACGCCAGCGGCTACACCGAGGTGGTGCACTGGACCGGGCGCAAGAACAACGACCTGAAGCGGCCGCTGCCGGCTGGCGTCACCCATATGGTCATCATGCTGGAGTTTGTCAGCCATGCGCTGGCGCGCAAGATGAAAACCACGGCGCGCAGCCAGCGCATCAGCGTGGCTTTTGTCGGCCGCAAGCAGGGCGGTCAGGCCGAAGTGGCCACTCGCCTGCAATCCACGCCGGACACCGCCGCGCTGCGTTATGCGGCGTGAGACAAAAATAGTGTCGGCGCAGTCGCGACAGGCGTTCTGCGCCGATGGCCACGCCTCTGACCGGGGACACTTTCTTCACCGATAACAGCCTGGTTAATACCCCATCAGGTATTACCCCTGAATCCGCTGGTGAAGGTGCGCCCCCGGTCAGAGGCGGGCGGTGAATCCTGGTTTAGCCTGGCTTAGTGCCGCTCACAAAACTCAGCAAAGCGGTCCTGGCTAGGCGCGCGGCCGCAGACAGTACAAGTCGTACGGCAAGGCCGCGTAACGACGCCAGGAGGGTTTGGTGAGCAGCGCTTAGTGCGCCAGGTTTCGTCTCTTGCGTACTTTTCTCATCGCAGGCCGACCGGCCAGATTGCCGTGAATGCCCACGAGCCCCCCAAACGGTTCCAGGTTGGCCAGCATGCCGACAAGCTGAGGGTGACACGAGGTCTTGGCGTTCATCAAGCGTGGGTTCCTTTGGTGAGGCGGCGCTTTCTTGCCGCGAGAGTCTGCTGTGTGCTGGCAGCTGACAAACGTCATCATAGTGGCCACTGTTGGCATCGTTTGTATCTGAATGATATAAGTCCGCAACAATTTGCATGCTTTTCGAATGCTTATCCACGGTCTTTTTAGATTTATTAGAAATATAGAAATCCTGTTTTCTTACAAAAAGAAATATATATGGCCGGTATAGTGAAGCACATCCACTCTTCACAAGGATTTCGCCATGAGCACCGCCACCATTGATGATTCTCTCGATGCCCCGCTGTCTGATCTGGCGGCGCACACCCCTGCCGACATTCTCAGCCAGGCGCGCCTGCGCGGCCAGCAATCCGGCGCCATTTACGCTGGCGGCGTGTATCCGCCAGAAGCCTGGGCGCTGTTTCAGGCCGGCGCCGCGCAGTTGGTCGATGTGCGCTCAGCGGAAGAACTCAAATTCGTCGGCCATGTGCCTGGCGGCCAGCATGTGGCGTGGATGACCGGCGCCGCGCTGGTGAAAAACCCGCGCTTTGTCCGCGAGCTGGAAAAAATCGCCAGCAAGGACAGCGTGATCCTGCTGCTGTGCCGCAGTGGCAAGCGCTCGGCGGCAGCGGCAGAAGCTGCCACCCTGGCCGGTTTTACCGCGGTGTACAACGTGCTGGAAGGCTTTGAAGGCGACCTGGACACCCAGCAACGTCGCGGCGACAGCGGCGGCTGGCGCCACTGGGGGCTGCCGTGGGTGCAGGACTGAGCCAACACCCATCGCCCCCATACGGAGAGTTGCCATGAATGACAGCGTGCGCGCCGGGCTGAGCCCGGCCCCGGAAGTGTTTGGCGGCCAGTGGGCGCTGGCCGATGTGGTGGCGCGGCTGCGCGTGGCGCGCATGAGCTGGCGCAAGCGCCAGGGGCGCGGACGCGAGCCCGGCGGGCGCGAGCTGCCCTCGCGCGAGGCGCTGGCCGAGATTGTCCACGCCGTGTGCGGCGCGCTGTTTCCCATGCGGCTGGGCCCGCCCGATCTGCGCGAAGAAAGCGAAGATTTTTACGTTGGCCACACCCTGGACAGCGCGCTGAACGCCCTGCTGGCCCAGGTCAAGCTGGAGCTTAACTATCAGGTTCGCCACGAGGCGCGCGAGCGGCCGGATTTGCACCAGCGGGCGGTGCATATCGTGCAGGACTTTGCCGCCGCGCTGCCCGGTCTGCGCGGCCTGCTCGACGACGATGTGATGGCGGCGTTTCATGGCGACCCGGCCGCGCGCAGCGTGGACGAAGTGCTGCTGTGCTACCCCGGCATTCTGGCCGTGCTGCATCACCGCCTGGCCCATCAGCTGTATCAGACGGGCGCGCCGCTGCTGGCGCGGATGATCGCCGAGCTGGCGCATGCGCAAACCGGCATCGACATCCACCCTGGCGCGCGGATTGGCCGTGGATTTTTTATTGATCACGGCACCGGCGTAGTGATTGGCGAAACCGCGGTGATTGGCGAGCGGGTGCGGCTGTATCAGGCGGTGACGCTGGGCGCCAAGCGCTTTGCCACCACCGAGGACGGCTCGCTGGAAAAAGGCGCGCCGCGCCATCCGATTGTTGAGGATGACGTGGTGATTTACGCCGGCGCCACTGTGCTGGGACGCATCACCATCGGCCGTGGCTCCAGCATTGGCGGCAATGTCTGGCTGACGCGCAGCGTGCCGCCGGGCAGCCATGTCACCCAGGCCAATGTGCAAAGCGAGGTGCGCCATGACTGAACGCACGTAGCGCCGCTTACCAAACCCTCCTGGCGTGGTCGTGCTTGTACTGTCTAGCCAGGACCGCTCGCTGGGTTTTGTGAGCGGCGCTTATCCCTGCCAGGCGGCAGTGAGCTGAACCCGCAAGACCGCATGGCGCCCATCTGCCGACACACCGGCTGACCGCCACCCGACACTGAATGTTTTCCGTGGATTTTTCCCCCGGCAGGCCCCCGTTTGGCCGCCGAATATGACAAGGAGCTTAAAACATGACAGACTACCAGAATATCCCGCAGCAGGCGCTGGGCGACCATGCCGCCCGCCAGTTGGCCAACGCCACCAAAACCGTGCCGCAGCTGTCCACCATCTCGCCGCGCTGGCTGGTGCACATGTTGCAATGGCTGCCGGTGGAAGCGGGTATTTTCCGCCTGAACCGGGTGAAAAATGCCTCGAACGTGCAAGTGGCCTGCTCGCAACGCGACGAAGCCGAACTGCCGCAAACCTATGTCGATTACGAACAAAACCCGCGTGAGTATTTCCTGAACGCGGTCACCACCGTGCTGGACGTGCACACCCGCGTGTCCGATCTGTACAGCAGCCCGCACGACCAGATCCGCGAACAGCTGCGCCTGACCATCGAAACCATCAAGGAGCGTCAGGAAAGCGAACTGATCAACAACCCGGAATACGGCCTGCTGAGCAATATCGACCCGACCCAGCGCATCAGCACGCTGACCGGCGCGCCCACCCCGGATGATCTGGACGAGCTGCTGACCAAGGTGTGGAAAGAGCCGGGCTTCTTCCTGGCCCACCCGCTGGCGATTGCCGCCTTTGGCCGTGAATGCACCCGCCGTGGCGTGCCGCCGCCCACCGTCAGCCTGTTTGGCAGCCAGTTCCTGACCTGGCGCGGCGTGCCGCTGGTGCCGTCGGACAAGCTGCCGATCGTGGACGGCAAGACGCAAATCCTGTTGCTGCGCGTGGGCGAAAAGCGCCAGGGCGTGGTGGGTCTGTTCCAGCCGGGCCTGGCTGGCGAGCAAAGCCCGGGGCTGTCGGTGCGCTTCATGGGCATCAGCCGCAACGCCATCGCGTCCTACCTGATTTCGCTGTACTGCTCGCTGGCTGTGCTGACCGAAGACGCCGTGGCCGTGCTCGATGACGTGGAGATTGACAAGTACCATGACTACCCCAACACCTACAAGTGAGCTGACGGCCAGCCCGTTTGACGTCGCCGGCCTGGCGCAACTGGCGAATGCCTTTTTTGCCAGCCTGCCCGGCCAGACCCCACCGGTCACCGCCGTGCAGCCCGCCGCCCCCGCCAGCGTGACGCCCGCAGCGCTGCCCGCCACCCCGGACGATGCGCCCGCGCCGCCGGCCGAACTGGCCGACTTTGGCCGCGCCGGGGTGGCCTCCTACGCTGCGCCAGTGGGCTTTGGCGCCGGTCTGCCCGATGTGCCGGCAGGCGGCCCGCGTCCGCACAGCGACAGCGCCGGGGCGTATTACTTCCTGGCGGAAAACGGCGCGCTGGGCGGCCGCAGCGGCCCATCAGAGCCGGCCGACCTGCCGCCGCTGCCGGCGCAGGGCGACGATGCCGTGGTGGCGCGCGCCTTTGGCCTGCCGGGCGAAGATGGCCTGCGCCTGCTGCTGGCCGAGCCGCCGCGCGCCGCGCCAACGCCGGCCGCCGCCAGCGCGCCGTCGTATTATTTTCTGGAGGGCGATATTCCCCGGCTGTATGCCCAGCCGGCCGCGCCCAGTCACCCCGGCCAGCACAGCGGGGCGCTGGATGTGCAGGCGGTGCGCCGGGATTTTCCCATCCTGGCCGAGCGGGTGAACGGCAAGCCGCTGATCTGGCTGGACAATGCCGCCACCACGCACAAGCCGCAGTCGGTGATTGATCGGATTTCGTACTTTTACCAGCACGAAAACTCCAATATCCACCGCGCCGCGCATGAGCTGGCAGCGCGCGCCACCGATGCTTACGAGGCGGCGCGCGACAAGGTGGCGCGCTTTATCGGCGCCGGTTCGTCCAGCGAAATCATCTTTGTGCGCGGCGCCACCGAGGCCATCAATCTGGTGGCCAACACCTGGGGCCAGCAGAATATTGGCGCCGGCGATGAAATCGTGGTGTCGCAGCTGGAGCACCACGCCAATATCGTGCCGTGGCAGTTGCTGGCGCAGCGGGTGGGGGCGGTGATCCGGGTGATTCCGGTGGACGACAGCGGCCAGATCCTGCTGGATGAATACCGCAAGCTGCTGAACGCGCGCACCAAGCTGGTGGCCATCACCCAGGTGTCCAATGCGCTGGGCACCATCACCCCGGTGGAAACCATTGTCGCGCTGGCGCATGCGGCAGGCGCGCGCGTGCTGGTGGATGGCGCGCAGTCGGTGTCGCATCTGCGCGTCAATGTGCGTGCGCTGGACGCGGATTTCTTTGTGTTCTCCGGACACAAGGTGTTTGCGCCCACCGGCATCGGCGTGGTGTACGGCAAGGCAGCGCTGCTGGAGCAGATGCCGCCGTGGCAGGGCGGCGGCAATATGATTGCCGACGTGACCTTCGAGCGCACGCAGTATCAGCCCGCGCCGAACAAGTTCGAAGCCGGCACCGGCAATATCGCCGACGCCGTGGGCCTGGGTGCCGCCATCGACTATGTCGAGCGCATCGGTCTGGAGCGCATTGCCCATTACGAGCATGATCTCTTGGCCTACGCCACCCACGGCTTGCAGCGGGTGCCCGGCCTGCGGCTGATCGGCACGGCGCAACACAAGGCCAGCGTGCTGTCCTTTGTGCTGCCGGGCTACCGCACCGAGGAAATCGGCGCGGCGCTCAACCGCGAAGGCATCGCCGTGCGCTCTGGCCACCATTGTGCCCAGCCCATCCTGCGCCGTTTCGGTCTGGAAGCCACCGTGCGCCCATCGCTGGCGTTTTATAACACCTGCGAGGAAGTGGACGCGCTGGTGGCGGTGGTCAACCGCCTGGCGCACGGCCGCCGCTGAGTTGCATCCAAGCCTAGGGGGCTTGTGTCTGACGGGCATGCCAGCTGGCATGCCCTTTTTTTGTCCCCATTGCATTTAGAATTATTTTAACTATAAAAGTCATATTTTTTGTTTTTTTAATTCTATGCAAGCAAGGTACAGTGGTGGTGCGGCTCGTTTCCGCAACCTCTGATTGTCAACATTGGCTTACGGCAAGGCCTGGAGCCGCTCACAAAACTCAGCGCAGCGATCCTGGCTAGGCGTGTGACCGCAGACAGTACAAACAGTACGGCAAGGTCACACAACAACGCCAGGGAGTTTTGTGAGCGGCTCTTACTCGGCCTTGCCGCTTTTTCGGGAGATTTGACCATGACCCCTCTCAACACTGCCCCGCATTCCAGCCACACCCTGCGCCGTGAACTGCACGATCTGGGCCTGCGTATGTGCGTCTTGCGCTCTCGACTACATGCCTTGCTGGCCGGATAAACCGCGCCAGCGCCTGACAGTGCGGCTGGCGCCAACCGTCAGCCCTTGACGGAGCTTTCTCCATGCTGACTTTCCTGAATCTGATCTGGCGCGTGCGCCTGGGCGTGGCCTTGCTGGTGGCGCTGTTTGCGGTGTTGGGCCTCACGGCCGGTTATGGTGCGGCACGGATGCAGGCGACAGTGCAGCGTCTGGCCCAGGTGGAAGCCGCGCAAGTCGAGCAGGCCACCCGCACCTTGTTTCTGGTCAACGACCTGGAGCGCGATATTCATCTGCTGGTCAACAGCAATCCCACCGCCAGCGAGCTGATGCGCTTCAAGCAAAGCTTGCCCGGCCGTGACAAGGCCATTGGCGCGGCGCTGGCCGGCGCCGCCAGTCAATTAAATCAGCCCGCCGAGCGCGCCGCGCTGGCGCGGCTGCAAAGTCTGCATCGCACGCTGATCACCCTGGCACCGCAATTGGCCTCGCTCTTGCAAAGCGGCCAAGAACCGGAAGCGCGCGATCTGTTCGCCCGCGAAGGCGTACCGGTATTGCGTGAATACAGCCAGCGCATGAGCACTTTTCTGGCCGAGCGTCAGCGCGCGCTGCGTCAGGCTGGCGAGCAAGCCGGCGCCGATGGCCGCCAGCTGACGCACTGGCTGTGGGCGCTGGCGCTGGCCAGCGGGGTGACGGCGCTGGGGGTCGGGCTGGGCATTTTGCACAGCGTGCAACGCCCGCTGGGCGGCGATCCGCGCCAGGCGGCGCATGCGCTGGCCTCGATCGCGGAAGGTGATCTGGGCCACAGCGTGCAGGCAAAAAACGCCCACCCGCACAGCCTGATGGCCAATCTGGAGCGCATGCGCGCCCAGCTGCATGATCTGGTGTCGCGCATTCAGCACGCCACTGGCAGCGTCTCTGGCGCGGCTTCATCAATGGGCGAGCTGTGCCACTCGATCCACCAGGGCGCCGAAGGGCAAAGCACGGCCACCGCCGCCATGGCCAGCGCGGTGGATCAGTTGGGCGACAATATCCAGCGCCTGTCGCACAGCTCGCAGCAGGTGCAAGCGGTGTCTGAGCGAGCGCTGACCTTGTCCGAACGCGGCGACCAAGTGCTGCGCGACGCCGCCGGGCATATCCAGCGCATGGTGGATTCCATCCATGCGTCGTCGCAAGAGGTGGCCGAGCTGGCCAGTAAAACCGACGAAATTCACCGCGTGGTCGGCGTGATCCGCGAGATTGCCGAGCAAACCAATCTGCTGGCCTTGAACGCGGCGATTGAAGCCGCCCGCGCCGGCGAGCAAGGGCGCGGCTTTGCCGTGGTGGCCGATGAAATCCGCAAGCTGTCGGAACACACCACTCGCTCGACCCAGGAAATCGGCGTGACGGTGAACGCCATCCAGCAGCAAACCCGCGCCTCGGCGGCCAATTTGCTGCAAGGCGAAGACCTGGTGGCGTTTGGCGTGCAGTTGATTGGCGAGTTGTTGCAGCCGTTTGCCGAGCTGCGCGAAGGCGCGGCGCTGGCGCACCGCGAGCTCAACGGCCTGATCAACGCCCTGGGCGAGCAATCGCTGGCCACCCGCCATATTGGCGAGCGCACCGAGCATGTGGCGCAGTCGGCGCAACGCTTCAGCGTGGACGCCCATCAGGCCATGGGGCTGGCGGAATCGTTGCGCAGCATTGTGCTGCAGCTGGATCAGGAAGTCGGCCGCTTCCGGCTGGCGACCTGAATGCACCCCGCCCCCGGCGCAGAGAGGCTGCGGCGGGGGCGGGCACGAAAGGTCTGGGTGCGGGCCGGGTGCTTATTGCTTGGCGGCTTCCGGCTTTTCAGCCTTCTTTTCTGCCTTGTGCTCAGCCTTGTGTTCAACCTTCTTCACGTCTTTCTTCTCGGCCTTTTCAGTCTTTTTCACTTCGGCCTTCACTTCCGGCTTGGCTTCAGCCTTGGCAGCCGGGGCGGCAGCGGCTGCCGGGGTCGGTGCGGCGGCGGGTTTGGCTTCCGGCTTGGCGGCGTCGGCGGCAAAGCCCAGGCCGGCGGACACGGCAAACACACCAGCGATCAGGGATTGGGTCAGGGTCTTGGCGTTCATGGCGGCTATCCTTTTATCTCTCAAGCGTTCAGGGTTTGGGGCATATCCCCAGGGGTTTGGGTGTCGCTGCCTTGTCTTGCAGCCGATGAGTGAAGATTACCCGCTGCCCTGAATGCGGTCTGTGAGTGAGGCGTGTCGGAATGTAACCGCGTGTATACCACTACATCCGGAAGCGCTCCACCTGGGTTTTCAGTGCCACGGCAATGCCGTTGAGGTGGGCGGCATTGATGGCCGACTGGCGGATGGTGTCGCTGGTTTCGGCCACCATGGCGGCCACCCGCTGTACCTGGCCGGCAATGGCGTGGCTGGCTTGGGTTTGCCCCTGGCTGGCCTGGGCGATGTCTTCCACCCGTGCCACTGTGCGTTGGGCGCCATCGCGGATGGCATCCAGCGCCCCCGCCGCCTGACTGGCCAGTTTCTGGCCGTCGTCCACTTCCGGCAGAGCGGCGTGCATGGCGTGCACGGCGGCATCGGTATCGTGCTGGATGGCGTTGACCAGGCCGTCGATTTCCAGCGTGGTCTGGGCAGTACGTTCGGCCAGCTTGCGCACTTCGTCGGCCACCACGGCAAAGCCGCGCCCTTGCTCGCCAGCACGGGCAGCTTCGATGGCAGCGTTCAGCGCCAGCAGATTGGTCTGGTCGGCGATATCCTTGATGACCGAGGTCATGCTGGCGATCTTGTCGGCGCGCTGATCCAGCACCTGGATGGTGTTGGCGGCCTGGCTGACCGTGCGCGACAGGCTGTCCATGCGCGTGGCGGCGCTTTGCGCCAGTTGGGCGCCTTCGCGTGACAGGGTCAGCGCGGCGTCTGCGTCGTGGCGGGTGGATTGCGCGCTCTCGGCAATGCGCGCGGCGCTGTCCAGAAAAGCATTGACGCTGTCGGTCAGTGCGCCGGCCGCCAGGGCTTCCTGCTGGGCGGTGTCCGCCATGCTGGCCGAGGCCCGGCTGGTTTCATCGCCATCCAGTGCCAGCTCCACCGCCTGTTTGTCGATGGCTTCCAGCAGGGTGCGCAGCGCGGTAACCATGTCGTCCAGTGTGGCCAGCAAGCTGCCGGCCGGGGCGTCGATATGCACGGTCAGGTCGCCGTCAGCCACCCGGCGCATCATCTGCCGTGCGGCACGCGGTTCGCCGCCCAGCTCGCGCTTGAGGCTGGCCAGCACCCGCTGGATCAGCACGGCAGCCACCAGCAGGCTGACCGCGCCCAGCACCAGCACGGTGTGCATGGCCTGCCGGCTGTCGGCTACGGTATCGGCCTTGATCTGTTCGGCAGTCTGGCGCTGGCTTTGCCGGGCATCCAGCAGCACTTTGCGCAAGGCACGCCAGGCCGGGGTTTCACTGGCATTCAGTGTGGCGACGGCTTCGGCGTGCTGATCGGCCGCCAGTTGGAGAGTGTGTTCCAGTGCGCGGCGGCGCTGCTGTTGCAACTGGTCGATCTGCTGCCAGAGTTCGGCGCGTTCGGGACTGGCTTCGCGCGCGCTGGCCAAGGCGATGTCAAAGGCTTTCAGCGCAGAAGCCAGGTTTTGATGGCCCTGCGGGTTGCTGTGGTCAAGAATGACATTGCGCAGCGCCTGGCCGGTTTGCAATCCCTGCGCGTACATTTCGTCGATGGCGTGCAGGGTTTTCAGGTCGTGGTCAAAAAAGCGGCTGGCGCTGTGCTGGCTGGCTTGCAAGGCCAGGGCAGCGTAGCCCAGGCCAATCAGGGCGAGCAGCAGCGCACCGGCCACCATGCTCATGATGCGAAGACGAAAGCTCATGTGAAAGTCCGTGAAGTCAACGCTGGCCACCGGGTTTTCGCGTGACGCATCAGGCCGGGCGTGCTGGCACAGGCACAGCGCGCCGAGCAGCCAGGCTGCTTCGCCACACGGGAACATACGGTAAACAGCACCAGGAACGGCGGACAAACCCCGCGCAGCGGTTCAGGCCAGTCAGCGCGGCCCACAAAGCCCGTCTGGCGGGCTTGTGTCACCGATATGGTGGTGGTCACACGCCTGGCCAGGACCGTTGCGCTGAGTGTTGTAGGCAATGCTTGAGGATGGGTCAGCCGTTCCAAGGGGCCAGCGCAGCCCGCTGATTCATGGTCAGGCAGACCATCAGGCAAGGCATGCGCTCGGGTGCCAGCCTGCGCCTACGAAGCGCGCTCCGTATCCCGGCTGACGTTCTGTTTTATGTTTTGACAGATTGTAGCGGGATTCCACAAGCACAGAAGGGTTTTTGCCAAATATCAGTCACGCGGGGTGCGCACCACCAGCACCGGCAGGTGGCTTTCCCGCATCACATATTCGGCCACGCTGCCCATCAACGCATGGCGCAAACCACGCCGGCCGTGGGTGCCCATGATGATCAGGTCGGCATGGATGTCGCGGGCATGCTTGAGCAGGGCGCGGGCAATGTCCTTGCCGCCTTCCCAGCAGTGCCGCACGCTGGTGTGCAGCGGGCCGGCATGCTGGCCGGCGTGTTGCTTGGCCGGGGCCAGCACGGTGTGGCCATGCTGATCGGCCAGCGTGGCCAGTTGCGCCGGATCGTGCTGGCGGGGGTCTTCTACGGCCAGCTCCAGCAGGTTGACCACAGTGACCAGATGCAGCTCGGCCGGGTGCAGGCCGGCCAGTTTCAGTGCCTCATCCAGCACATGCGGCGTGCCGTGGCTATTGTCGATGGCAACCAGGATGCGGCGGTACATGACAAACTCCTGTCAACGGGAGAAATTCGGAATGCGCTGGCCACGGCAAGCTGCAGGCCAGCTTGGGCTGGTGGACCCATCCTCAGTCGAAACGTTCGCCTGGCGCCAGATAGCGCCACTGGCCCTGCGGCAGGTCGCCCAGCATGAGCTTGCCGATACGGATGCGCTTGAGGCCCAACACGCGCAGGCCCACCAGATCGCACATGCGGCGGATCTGGCGCTTTTTGCCTTCGCGCAGCACAAAGCGCAGCTGATCGTCGTTTTGCCACCACACCTTGGCCGGGCGCAGCGGCTGGCCATCCAGGCTCAGGCCGTGGTTAAGCTTGGCCAGTCCTTCGGCCGACAATTTGCCGGCCACCCGCACCAGATATTCTTTTTCGACGCCGGAATCTTCGCCAATCAGCGTTTTGGCCACCCGGCCATCCTGGGTCAGCACCAAGAGCCCGGTGGAATCGATATCCAGCCGGCCGGCCGGGGCCAGGCCGCGCAGGTGTTCGCGCTGAAAACGCAACGGCGCCGTATCACCGCCCCAGCGCCGCTCGGGCAGGATCAGGCTGACAGCGGGTTGATAGCCTTTTTCCGCCTGGCCTGAGACATAACCCACCGGCTTGTGCAGCAGGATGGTCACCCGCTCTTGCTGGGCGCCGCGCGCCTGGGCCAGCAACTCGATGCGGGCGTCCGGGCTGACGCGCAACCCGAGGGTGGCCACTTCACCATCCACTTTCACCCAGCCGCGCTCGATATAGCTGTCTGCTTCGCGGCGCGAGCACAGACCGCGTTCGGCCATCAGTTTGGACAGGCGGGGCAGGGCGGCGGAGTCGCTCATGGACGGAAACTTTCGTGAACAAAACCGCATTGTAGCGCAGCCATCACGACAAATTACCCGGGCATCAGCCATGCCAGGCTGACAAACCGGGCAGCCATGGCATACCATTCAACTAAATCACGCTGGATATTGATCAAAATCAAACGATTAATCGCTTGTTGCCTTTGTGTGCAAAGGCCGGAGATATCGCCATGCTGAACCAATTGAGTATCCGCACCCGCCTGGCCATTCTGGCCATCATGGCATCGCTGGCCCTGCTGGTGCTGGGCTCGGTGAACTACTGGCAGACGCGCCAGCTGACCCAGGCACTGGAGCAGGCATCGGCCGGCCAGGGCAAGCTGCGCAACCAGGGTGAGGCCGACATGATGCACGACGCGGTTCGCGGCGATGTGCTGGAAATGTATTACCAGGCCAGCCAGGCCAATACCACGCCGGCCACGCTGGACGAGGTGCGCAAATCGTTTGCCGAGCATGCCAAGGATTTGCGCGAACATGTCGCCAAAAACGACGCGCTGCCGCTGTCGTCCCAGGAGCGCCGCGAGCTGGATGCGCTCAAGCCGGATCTGGAAGCCTATCTGCGCGAGGCCGACGCCGCGCTCAACACCCTGGCCAGCCACGGCGATGCCCACCAGGTATTCGATACCTTCAACCAGCGTTTCAAGGCGCTGGAAAAATCCATGGATGCCTTCAGCACCACGCTGGAGCGCGAGGGCCAGCAAGAGCAGCAGCAGGCCAGCGCCCAGGCCGAGCGCACCAGCACCAATCTGGTGATTGCCCTGCTGCTGTGCATGGCGGGGCTGATTACCCTGGATGTGCTGTTCGGCCGCAGCATCGTGCGTTCGCTGGACGATATCCGCCAGTTTCTGGCCGGCCTTGGCAATCATCTGGACCGGCGCTTGCATAGCCGTGGCCGTGATGAAGTGGCGGATATCGCCCGTGCCATCGACAGCATGCTGGATAAGCAGGCTGACACCATCCGCATGATCCAGCATGCAGCCAGCACCCTGCGCCAGACTTCCGGTCAGGTGTCGTCACAATCGCAGACCGCCAGCTCGCGCGGAGCCGATATCGCCCACACCATGTCGGCGCTGACCGCCGCCGCCGAGCAGATGCGCGCCGGGATCGACGCCATGGCGCGGGCGATTGGCGGCCATGCCGAAGAAGTGCGTCAGGCCAACCAGGCCAACCAGCATGCTGAATCAGCCATGCTGGCCTCGCGTGATGCCAGTCAGGGGCTGGTAGACGCCACCCGCCAGTTGGGCAGCATGATGAGCGAGCTGAACGAAGCGGTGGGGCGTATCGGGGCCATGGCGCAAGTGATCAACGACATCGCCGATCAGACCAATCTGCTGGCCTTGAACGCGGCGATTGAAGCCGCCCGTGCCGGCGAGCAAGGGCGGGGTTTTGCCGTGGTGGCCGATGAGGTGCGCAAACTGGCCGAGCGCACCAGCAGCAGCACCGGCGATATCACCGCCATTATTGAGGCGATCCGGGGCTCGACCGAGCATGCCGCACAGTCGATGGGGGCGCTGACCAGCCAGGTGGAAGATGGCCTGGCCGCGCTGGATCAGGCTCGTCTGGCCCAGGACACCATTACCGGCCACATGCACAATATCCATCAAGTAGCAGGCGAAGTGGCCAGCGCCACCCGCCAGCAGGCGGCGGCCATGGCAGAAAACGCCGAAGGCATGCAACATATTCATGGCAGCTTGCAGGTTTTGCAGCAGGTAGTGGAGCAGCTGGATGTCTCGGCCAGCGCCCTGGCTGAAGAAGCTCAGCACCTGGCCGGCCATGCGTCGGCGTTTCATACCGGCTAGGCCACGTCCTCACGCTTATAATGGCGTTTTGCCGGAGCCCTTGCCATGTCTGATCCCGTTGTTGTCCGCCCCAGGGTGGAAATCCGCTATTGCACCCAGTGCCGCTGGTTGCTGCGCGCTGCCTGGATGGCGCAGGAGCTGCTGACCACGTTTGACGGGGATCTGGGCGAGGTAGCGTTGATTCCGGCCACGGGCGGGCTATTCAGTGTGCATGTGGATGGCGTGTTGCTGTGGGACCGCAAAACCGAAGACGGCTTTCCCGATATCAAGACACTCAAGCAGAAAGTGCGCGACCAGATCGACCCTGGCCGCTCGCTGGGGCACAGTGACCGGCCGGCCAATTAGCGCGGAGAACAAAACTCTCCTGGCCGTACTGGCGCATCGCGGGTCTTGTCCGCCGAGTGTGATTCGCGGCACTCAATGAAAAATAAAAACCCCCGCGCCATGCACTGGCGCGGGGGGTTTTTATTGAGCGGCTTGCGGGTTACACCACGAAGCGGCTGGCCATATCGCGCAGCGAGCCGGCCAGTTCTTCCAGGCGCTGGGCCGAACTGGCGCTTTCGCGGGTGGCCGCGCTGTTTTCTTCGGCCATGCGGGCAATCAGTTCGACATTGCCGGACAGCACATTGGTGGCTTCGCGCTGCTGGTGCAGTACTTCGGCAATCACGCCCACCGAATCCGAGGCAGCAGCCAGATCGTTGTAAATCTCGCCCATGGTGGCGCTGGCGCCATTGGCCTGATCCACACCACGGCCCACCTGGCTGGCGGCGCTGGCCATGCCATCCACTGCGCCAGAGGCGCTGTCCTGCACCTGCTGGATCATGCCAGCGATTTCGCTGGTGGCCACGGCGGTGCGTTCGGCCAGCTTGCGCACTTCGTCGGCCACCACGGCAAAGCCACGGCCCTGTTCACCCGCGCGGGCGGCTTCAATGGCGGCGTTCAGCGCCAAGAGATTGGTTTGGTCGGCGATTTCACGAATCACGGCGACAATGCCGGAAATCTGCTGGGATTTCTCGGCCATGGCGTGAATGCCCGAGGCGGCTTCCTGCACCAGCGAGGCGATGGCTTCCATTTCGCTGGCGGTGGACGAAATCGCTTCGCGGCCGGTGTGCGAGCGGGTGCTGGCTTCGTGGGCAATCTGTTTGGTGGTGCTGGCGTTTTCGCTGACGCCGGAAATGCCGGTGGACAGGGTTTCCACCGCCAGGGCCATCGACGAGGCCGACTCGGCCTGCTCCATCGAGCGCGAAGCCACTTGCGACGAGGCCACCGACACTTGCTGGGCGGCGGCGGCGACTTCCAGCGAGTTTTTCTGGATACTGCTGATCACTTCGCGCAGGCCGTCACGCATCGACGCCAGGTCAGCCAGCAGGCTGCTGCGGTCGCCAGACTTGACCGGCACATGGGCGGACAGATCACCCTTGGCAATCTTGCGCATCACTTCGCTGGCCACATGCGGTTCACCACCCAACGGCACGGTGACGCTGCGCACAATCCAGAAGCCTGTGGCGAAGGCCACCACGCATGCACCCAGGGTGACCACCACCAACAGAGTACGCAGCACATCAGCAGCGTCTTCTGCGGTTTTGGCATTGGTGTCAAAGTGCTTGTTTTGCTCGTCCACCAAGTCTTCGAGTTTTTTCATATAGGTCACCAACGGACCTGCCGCCTCGTTTTTGAACACCAGGCGGCCTTCGTCAAACTTGCCTTCTTCAAATAGCTTGAAGGTCTTGAAATAGACATCCGTATAGGCTTTACGCTTGGCAGTCAGATCATCAAGAAAGGCTTTTTCTTCCGGCTCGGTCATCAGCGTGGCCAGTTTCTTGAAATTTTCCGAGATGCGGCCACGCTGACCAGGAAATTTGGCTTTGACTTCTGGCAGCAGCGAGGGGTTATCAAACATCAGGAACATGCCGTTATTGAACTGGTTGGCCATGTAAATGATGTCAGCCGCTGCGCGGGCGCGCTCCCAGTCTTTTTCCACCATTTTTTGCATGGTGTGCTGGCTTTGCGTCAGGCCATAAATCCCCAGTGCGGCTGTCACCAACAGCGATAGCACCATCATGCCAATGCCAAGCATCAGCCGGGCAGAGAGAGTCATGCGTCCCATGGTCATTAATCTCCGGTAAGTCTCAAATAGCGTGTGTGTTTAGCGCGAATACGTAGAAATACGTAGCGCAACCATGGGTTGCGCGGTTTTTGTCATTTTTGTGGCTATTGTAACACCAACATAGCACATGTTGCGGCGCAGCAAAAGAGTGTTTCTTGCGTTTGTCACAACAAAAAAATCTATTGCATTTACAGAGGCTTGTATGCATGCATGAAAAATTCCCGGTTGCCATCTCCACCGGTGATCGGACTATCCAGCCAATTCAGCCAATTCAAATGATTTTCCACCGCCATACTTTCCATTCGCATACGAACATCAAGATAACGCGATGGGTCTTTTACCAGCCCACCACGGCCAATGCCTTCCCGCCCCACTTCGAATTGGGGTTTCACTAAATGCAGAATATGTCCGCCTGGCCGCAACAGGGCAAGCAAGGGAGGCAGGGTCAGGGTCAGCGAAATAAACGAGACATCGCCGACAATCAGATCAAACAACGCGCCGTCATTGGCCTGGCGCAGGCTGTCCAGCTCGGGAGCCCGGGCATTGACGCCTTCGAACCAGCGTACACGGTCATCGGCGCGCAAGCGCGGGTGCAATTGGTCGTGGCCAACATCAATGCCGACCACCCGCGCAGCGCCTGCCTGCAACAGGCAATCGGTAAAGCCGCCAGTGGACATCCCCACGTCCAGCGCCCGCCAGCCCAGCACATCCAGGCCCACTTCAGCCAGCGCGCCGGCCAGCTTCAAGCCACCGCGCGAGACAAAGCGGTCATCGGCATGTGGTTCGACATACAGTTCGACATCGTCATCCAGCTTGGCACTGGGCTTGCCTACCCGGTGGCGCTGGTTTGCCGGGCCATGATAGACCCGCCCTGTGTCAATCAAATGTTGCGCGGCAGTGCGCGAGACGGCCAGTCCACGACTGACCAGCAAGACATCGGCTCGAGTCATGTTGTGCTTGAGTGAGAATTATTCTTTTATTATATCCCAGGCCCGACCCGACAGGCAGCTTAGAGCGGCTAACAAAACTCAGCGCAACGCGCCTGGCCAGGCGCACGACCGCAGACAGTACGGTAAGCAACAACGCCAGGAGGGTTTTGTTAGCCAAAGCCGCACATGCCAGAGCCAGAATGGGCGCAGAAAACAGGCAGAACACCAGGGTAGGCCATATGGCAAAAGCCCTGGAAAAATCAAGCGAAGCATTGGAGCATGCTACGTATTTTTACGCAAGTTGGGCATGCTGTTTGGGAATGATGTACCGAAAAATGGCACATTCATGCAACACTTTTGTGATTGGCCAGGGCAAGGACGCGCCGTCATGGCTGATGTATGCCAATACGGCAGCGCCAGCGTATTGGCATTAAGAGCCCGTTGGTGGAAAGCTCGCTTACAGGTGGGCGCGTACCGCGGCGTCCAGTTGCGCCTCGCTGAGTTTGCCGGTCAGCCGGGCGACAATCTCGCCGCGCTTGTCCAGCACCAGGGTGAACGGCAGCACCCCCACCTGATTGCCGGCCGCACGCATCACGTTCAGCGCGCTGCTGTCGCCCAGCAGCACCGGATAGCGGATATTGAACTGCTGAACAAAATTGCGCACCGCCACCTTGTCGTCAATCGCTACGCCCACCACTGCCAGCGGGGCGGCGCCGTAGCGGTCGGCATACTGGTTGAGCATCGGCATTTCCTCACGGCACGGCGCGCACCAGGTGGCCCAGAAATTCAACACCACCACCTTGCCGCGCCAGGCGCCGGTCAGCCCTTGCGATTTGCCGGCCAGATCGGGATAAAACACGCCATCCAATGGCGCAGCGCGCGCCGGCAGAGCAATGCTGCACAAGGCGGCGGCAGCCAGCCCCAGGGCGTGGCGACGGGTAAAGAGAGGCATGGTGGGCTTCCTTGTTGATCTGATCATGACATTCTGTGCACAAGACGGGCGAATGCTAGACTGGCGGCCATTGCAATCTATTGATAAAGGCCTGCTTCGTCATGTCCGTGCTTGTTTGCGGTTCGCTGGCCTACGACACCCTGCTGCATTTTGACGGGGCGTTCAGCGACCATCTGCTGCCCGACCAGCTGCACAAGCTGTCGGTGTGTTTCAAAGTGCCGCGCCTGCGCCGCGAGTTTGGCGGCTGCGCCGGCAATATTGTCTACAATCTGCGCGCACTGGGCGGGCATCCCTGCCTGCTGGCCAGCGTCGGTGAGGACTTTGCCCCTTACCAGGCGCATCTGGACGCGCTGGGGGTGGACAGCCGGCTGGTGCGCACAGTTCCCGGCCAGTATACCGCGCAGTGTTTCATCACCTCCGACCAGGCCGATAACCAGATCACCGCGTTTCATCCCGGCGCCATGGACAACCCACCAGCGGCGCACCCGTCGGCCGCCGGGCCGCTGCAACTGGCCATCCTGGCCCCGGGCGGGCCGCAGTCCACCCTGCAACTGGCCGATGAGCTGAGCGCGCTAGGTGTGCCATTCATGTTTGATCCGGGCCAGGAGCTGCCGCTGTTCAGCGTCGAGCAATTGCATGCGCTGATTGCCCGCGCCCGCTGGCTGGCGCTGAACGACTATGAATCAGAATTGCTGATGCAGCGCACCGGGCTGGACGTGGCGCAACTGGCCGCGCGCGTGGCCGGGCTGGTGATCACCCGTGGCGGGCAAGGCTCGGACTTGTACGCCGACGGCCAGCACTGGCGCGTGCCGGCGGCGGCGGCCGACGCGATTGTCGACCCCACCGGCTGCGGCGACGCCTACCGCGCCGGGCTGTTGCACGGTCTGGCGCAAGGCTGGCCCTGGCTGGATTGCGGCCGGTTGGCCAGCGTGCTGGGGGCGATCAAAATCGCCAGCCGCGGCGGACAGAATCACCCGCTGAATCACGACGACATTCGCCAGCGTTATCAGACAGCGTTTGGCGAGCCGTGCCCGCTGTGAGTGACGGTTAGGACAGCGCGGATTGCTCCAGCACAATCGCGCCGGCCAAACACACCGCAAAATCAAACCCCTCGATGCCCAACTTTGCCGGCATCGAGGGGTTTTTACGTTGGCCGCGCTTAACCCAATCGCCCGCGCCGCAGGCGCAAGCCGCTGTGCTGCAATGCGCTGAGCGCGCCCTGGCTGTGGTTGGCGTGGCACAGCGCCACCGCCAGCGCGTCGGCGGCGTCGGCCTGTGGCGTGCCATTGAGCTTGAGCAGGCGCACCACCATGGCCTGCACTTGCTCTTTGCCGGCATGGCCGTTGCCGACCACCGATTGCTTGACTTGCAGCGCGGTGTATTCGGCAATCGGCAGATTGGCCAGCACCAGCGCCGACAGCGCCGCGCCGCGCGCCTGGCCCAGCAGCAGGGTTGAGGCCGGGTTGACGTTGACGAACACTTGCTCGACGGCGGCTTCAGTCGGTTGGTGCAGGCGGGTGACTTCGGCAATGCCGTCCAGAATGGCGCGGATGCGCTCGGGCAGCGGCGCGCCTTCTGGCGCTCGGATGCAGCCCGAGGCCACATACTGGCGATGCTGGCCGTGCAAATCCACCACGCCAAAGCCGGTGATGCGCGAACCAGGATCGATGCCCAGCACCCGGCGCGGCGCGCTCACGCGCCGGCCGCCAGCGCGCGGGCGTCGTCCAGCCGCGCTGGCGTGCCCACGTCCAGCCACTGGCCGTCCCAGCATTCGCCGCTGACCTGACCGCGCGCCATGGCCGCGCGCAGCAGCGGGGCCAGTTTGGCCGGCGCATGGGCCGGGGTGTCGGTAAACAGGGCCGGGTGATACACGCCGATGCCGGAGAAGGTCAGCCCCGGCGCATCGTGCACGCGGCCGTCGGCGTCCAGGGCAAAGTCGCCCTTGGGGTTGTGCTCGGGGTTGGCCACCAGCACCAGGTGCGCCAGCACGCCGTCGGCGTCCAGCTGCGGCGCGCGCGCCAGCAGGCGAGCAAATGGGTAGTCAGTGTAGACGTCGCCATTCACCACCATGAACGGCCCCTCACCCAGCAAGGGCAGCGCGGTGGCGATGCCGCCGGCGGTTTCCAGCGCGCTGGGCTCGGCGGAATACGCCAGTTGCACGCCCCAGGCGGCGCCGTCGCCCAGCCGGGCTTCGATCTGCGCGCCCAGGTGGGCGTGGTTGACCACCACCCGGCGCACGCCAGCGGCGGCCAGCCGGCGCAAATG
This sequence comes from Rivihabitans pingtungensis, assembly GCF_003201855.1. Classification (GTDB taxonomy): domain Bacteria; phylum Pseudomonadota; class Gammaproteobacteria; order Burkholderiales; family Aquaspirillaceae; genus Rivihabitans; species Rivihabitans pingtungensis. Next base: position 29,168 of record NZ_QJKI01000021.1, read on the forward strand.
CCAGCCAATCAGCGGCTCGGCGCCCACTTGCAGCAGGGGTTTGGGCGTGGTGTCGGTCAGCGGGCGCATGCGCTCGCCGCGTCCGGCGGCCAGCACCATGGCCGGGCAGGCGGGCGCGGCCATCAGAAGGTGTAGCCCACTTGTTCGTCCTCGCCCACCAGCGACTGAATCAGACGCCCCAGCGGCAGCAGCTCGGTGTAGCGCTTGCAGGTGCGCTTGAGGTAGTGCACCACCAGCGGGATGTCGTCCAGGTAGGCGTGCTTGCCGTCGCGGTGCGACAGGCGGGCAAAGATGCCGGCCACTTTCAGGTGGCGCTGCACGCCCATCCATTCAAAGTCGCGATAGAACGCATCAATGTCCGCCTGCACCGGCAGGCCGGCCTTGCGGGCTTTTTCCCAGTAGCGGATGACCATGTCGAGGATGAATTCTTCCGGCCATTCCAGATAGGCGTCTTTCAGCAGCGACACCAGATCGTAGGTGAGCGGGCCGTACACCGCGTCCTGAAAATCCAGCACGCCGGGGTTGGGTTGGCTCACCATCAGGTTGCGGCAGTGGTAGTCGCGGTGCACCAGCACGCGCGGCTGCGCCTGAATGGCGTCCAGCAGCAGGCGCTGGGCGTCTTTCCACACCGTCAGGGTGTCGTGGTCAAACGGCTTGCCCAGATGACGGCTGGCGAACCACTCGGGGAACAAATTCATTTCGCGGGTCAGCAGCGCCTCGTCGTAGGGCGGCAGGCTATCGCCGCCAGCTGCTTGCTGGATCAGCACCAGCGCGTCGATGGCGTCCAGGTACAGCGCGCGGGCCTTGTCTTCGGTGAGGCCGGCCAGATAGGTGGTCGAGCCCAGATCGTCCAGCAGCAAAAAGCCCTGTTGCAGATCCTGGGCGTGCACGCGCGGCACATGCACACCGGCGGCGGCCAGCAGGCCGGACACGCGCACAAAGGGCTCGCAGTTTTCGTGCTCGGGCGGCGCGTCCATGACGATGGCGGTGGCGCCATCGGCAAAGGTGGCGCGGAAGTAGCGCCGAAAGCTGGCGTCGCTGGAAGCCGGCTTGAGGGTGAAGGTTTGGCCGGGACGTTGTGTCGCCAGCCAGGCGGAAAGGGTGTCAAAACGTGCAGTCATTGGGGGCGCCAGAATTGCGGTAAACGCTAAAGTATGCGATTTTATACCGCCTTGATTTCCAACGTACACGGGCGCTTGTGCCCCGGATGTTCCATGCCGCTCTTTCGCCTGACCCCGATTGCCGCCGCCCTGGTGGTGTACTGCGCCCACGCAGACCCCGTAGAACCCGCCGACCCGGTCGCCGGGCAGATTGCCGTTGAAGCCGACCACATGAGCGGGGTAGGCTCCGAACGCGTGCGCGCCGAAGGCCGAGTGGTGGCCGTGCGCGACGACGAACGGGTGGAGTCCGACTGGCTGGAATACTACCAAACCCGCCAGCATGTGCGGGCCGGCGACCGTGTGCACATGACGCGCGGCCCGGACGACCTCACTGGCGAGGCGCTGGATTACAGCATGGAAGCCTCGCAAGGCACGCTGGAAAACGCCGATGTCTACCGCAACCAGCCTGGCCGACGCGGTGCGCCTGGCTATCGCGCCGGTGGCGCACTGGTGCGCATGACCGGCAAGGATACCTACGAAATCAGCCAGTCGCGCTTTACCACCTGTGAGCCGGGGCGCGATGACTGGTATGTGCGCGCCCGCGAGATGGATCTGGACTACGCCAGCAATCTGGGCGTGGCGCGTGGCGCCTGGGTGGAGTTCAAAGGCGTGCCGCTGCTGTACACGCCATGGATTGATTTTCCGCTGCAAGAGCGCCGCAAAAGCGGCCTGCTGGCGCCTACTTTCAAGCTGGGCGGCGGCAATGGCATTGAGTTTGCCCAACCGTATTACCTGAATCTGGCGCCCAATTACGACGCCACCGTCATCCCGCGCGTCCTGTCGCGGCGCGGCCTGATGCTGGGCGGCGAGTTCCGCTACCTGATGCCGGACTACAACGGGCAGATGGCCGGCGAAATCATGCCGGACGACCGCAAGCGCAATGGCGACACCCGCTTTGCCTATACGCTCAGCCACCTTCAGCAAGCGCCCAGCCTGAATATGGCGTTTGGCTACAATATCCGCTACGCCTCGGATAATGACTATTTCCGCGACTTTGGCGACCGCCGCGCCATTGCCGACGGCGCCAACCTGCTGCGCGAAGGCTGGGCCAACTGGCATAGCCCGTTTGGCTTTTTCACCGTCAAGGCCCAGCGCTACAAAACCATGCAGGACAGCAAGGCGCTGGTGGATGAGCCGTATGCCCGTCTGCCGCAGCTGACCTGGAATTACGGCATCGGCTTGCCGGCTGGCGTAGAGGCCAATTTTTACGCTGAATACAACCAGTTCAGCCACGGCCAGCAAGTGGTCAATGGCGGCCTGAACGCTCGCCAGGATGGCAAGCGGCTGACGTTCTATCCGAGCTTGTCCTTGCCCTTGCAAGCCAGCTACGGCTTTATCACCCCGAAAGTCGGCCTGCACTACACCGAATACTGGCTGTCGGCGCAAAACGCCCCGGCGCAAGGCGAAACCGGCAATTATTCGCGGGCGCTGCCAGTGGCCAGCGTGGACGCCGGCCTGGTGTTCGAGCGCGACAGCAACTGGTTTGGCCAGAGCCTGACGCAAACGCTGGAACCGCGGCTGTACTATCTGTACATCCCTTACCGCGATCAATCGCGCCTGCCCAACTTCGACAGCGCACGCTACGACACCAGCTTTGCCCAGCTGTTCAACGAAAACCACTATGCCGGCGGCGACCGCATCAATAACGCCAACCAGCTGACTGCCGCCATCACCAGCCGCTTTATCGACAACGACAATGGCGTCGAGCGCCTGCGCGTGTCCTTGGGCCAGCGCATGTATTTTGACGAACAGCGCGTCACCCTGGACGCCAACGACGTGCGCCGCACCAAAACCCTGTCCGATTTTCTGGCCTCGGTCAGCGGCCAGCTGACCCGCGACGCCTGGATGGACACCAACTACCAGTACAACCGCGAGCTGGGCAAGGCCGAGCGTTACAATCTGGGCTTGCGCTACAACCCGGCGCCGGGCAAGACGCTGAGCCTGCGCTGGCGCTACGAGCGCGATACCGAAGTGGCCGGCGCCGCCCTGCGTGGCCCGTCGCGACAGATCGACATTGCCGGTCAGTGGCCGATTGCCCGCAAATGGTATGTGGTGGGCCGGCAGAATTATTCTTTTACTGGCAAGCAATCGCTGGAAACCCTGCTGGGCGTGGAATACAACGACGGCTGCTGGGCCGTGCGCCTGGTGGGCCAGCGTTATCAGAAAGACCTGAACACCAGCACCACTGCCTTCTACCTGCAACTGGAGCTCAACGGCCTGGGCGGCATTGGCAGCAATCCGCTGCAAACCCTGCGCCAGAGCATCCCTGGTTATAGCAAGATCAACGACGTTCCCGGAAAACTCTGATGAAAAAACTGCTGATTGCCGCCCTGCTTGCCACCGCCTTCGCCCAGGCCGGCGCTGCCGTGCGCGAGGCCGACCGCATTGTGGCGGTTGTCAACAAGGACGTGATCACCGAAGTCGGCCTGCGCCAGCGCGTGGCCGAAGCCCAGGCCATGCTAAAAAAGCAAAATGTGCCGCTGCCGCCGGCCGAGGTGCTGCGCACCCAGGTGTTCGAGCAAATGGTGACCGAATCGGTGCAACTGCAATACGCCGAGCAGACCGGGCTGCGCCTGGACGACGCCGAGCTGGAGCGCACACTGACCCGCATTGCCGAAAGCAACAAGCTCAGCCCGGAAGCTTTCCGTGAGCGCCTCAAGCGCGAAGGCACCGACCTGAACCAGTTCCGCGAACAAGTGCGCCGCGAAGTGATGCTGGACCGCCTGCGCGAGCGCGAAGTGGACAATAAAGTCGTGGTCACCGACGCCGAGGCGGATCTGTTCATGAAAAGCGCGGTAAACGCCAACCGCAGCGAATACCACCTGGCGCACATTCTGGTGTCGCTGCCCGAGCAAGCCACCCCGCAAGTGCTGGAAGGCCGTGCCCGCCGTGCCGAAGAAGCGCTGCAAAAAGTGCGCGCTGGCGGCAACTTTGCCCAACTGGCGGCCAGTTATTCTGACGCGCGCGACGCCATGAGCGGCGGTGAACTGGGCTGGCGCCCGGCCAGCCAGCTGCCGGCGGAGTTTGTGCGCGAGCTGGACCAGCTCAAGGCCGGCGGTGTCACCCCCATCCTGCGCTCGGCCTCTGGCCTGCACATCTTCAAGCTGCTGGACAAGCGCTCCGGCGGTCAGTCGCATGTGATTGAACAAATCCAGGCCCGTCACATCCTGATCAAGACCAACGAAGCCATCAGCGAAGCCGACGCCAAGCGTCGTATCCTGCAAATCCGTGACCGCCTGCAAAGCGGCATGAAATTTGAAGAAGCCGCCCGCCTGTACTCCGAAGACGCCAGCGCCAACCGTGGTGGCGACCTGGGCTGGCTGGCGCAGGGCGACACTGTGCCGGAATTCGAACGGGTGATGCTGGCCCTCAAGCCGGGTGTGCTATCCGAGCCGGTGCGCTCGCCGTTTGGCTGGCACCTGATTGAAGTGATCGGCCGCCGCAACCAGGACGTGGGCGCCGAGCGCGACGTGCAGGCAGTCAAGCGTGAAATCCGTACGCGCAAGGCCGAGCAGCAATACCAGGACTGGATTCGCCAGCTGCGCGACAGCGCCCATGTGGAAAACTACCTGAACGAGCAATAAGCATGGCCACAGCCCTGCCGGTGATCGCCATCACCGCCGGCGAACCCGCCGGCATCGGCCCTGATCTGCTGGCGCTGCTGGCCGCCCGCCCGGCGCTGCCCGCTGGCGCGCGCTGGGTGGCGATTGCCGACCGCCATCTGTTGGCCAGCCGCGCCGCGCAACTGGGCGTGGATGCCCAATGGGCGGGTTTTCAGCCAGACGCCCCCGCCCCGGTGCGCGGTCTGGAAGTGCTGCATGTGCCGCTCGCCGCGCCAGCCGAGGCCGGCGTGCTCAACGCCGCCAACGGCCGCTATGTGCTCAACACGCTCGACGCCGCGATTGACGGCTGTCTGGCCGGGCAATTTGCCGCCATGGTCACCGCCCCGGTGCACAAGGGCGTGATCAACGACGCGGGTGTGGCGTTTTCCGGGCACACAGAATACCTGGCCGAGCGCACCCACACTCCACGCGTGGTGATGATGCTCACCGGCGGCGGCATGCGCGTGGCGCTGGCCACCACCCATCTGCCGCTGGCGCAAGTGGCGCCCAGCCTGACGCCGGCCTTGCTGGACGAAGTGTTGCGCATTGTCCACGCTGACCTGCACGATAAATTCGGCATCGCCCAGCCGCATATTCTGGTGGCCGGGCTGAATCCACACGCGGGCGAAGGTGGCCATATGGGCCGCGAAGAGCTGGACGTGATCATCCCGGCGCTGGATGCCTTGCGCGCAGAAGGCCTGCGTCTGAGCGGCCCCTTGCCGGCCGACACGCTGTTTAACCCAGCCACCCTGGCCGACGCCGACGCCGTGCTGGCCATGTACCACGACCAAGGCTTGCCAGTGCTGAAATACGCCAGCTTTGGCCATGGTATTAACGTCACCCTGGGCCTGCCGATTGTGCGCACCTCGGTGGACCACGGCACCGCGCTGAGCCTGGCCGGCACCGGCCAGATCGACCCTGGCAGCCTGGACGCCGCCATGGCGCTGGCGCAGCAGCTGGCCAGCGTGCGCGCCGCCTGAGCGGCGCACACAAAACCCCGCGCCGCGTGCGCGCGGCCGCCCCGCGCAACACCGCCCGGAGGGTTTTGTAAGCGGCGCTCACCCCGCAAATCCTGTTCTTTTTCCGCTGACTTGGGTCGGCGGCGGAATAACCTTGTTTCCAAACGTGTTTTTCGCAGCGCGCCAATTCCGCTAAAATGAACGACTTTTCCGTATTTGGCCGCTGCCGCGAGTCCCGATGAACGCTCCCACACCCCGCTTGCGCGAAATTCCGTACAACTACACCTCGTTTTCCGACCGCGAGATCGTCATCCGCCTGTTGGGCGAGGACATCTGGAGCTTGCTCAACGAGCTGCGCGGCGAACGCCGCACTGGCCGTTCCGCGCGCATGCTGTTTGAGGTGCTGGGCGATATCTGGGTGGTGCGCCGCAACCCCTACCTGCAAGACGACCTGCTGGACAACCCCAGCCGGCTGACCCTGCTGGTGGGCGCCATGCGCCACCGGCTGAACGACATCGGCCAGCGCCGCGCCGGCAACGAGCGCGTCAGCCAGATGCTCGCCGCCGCCCATCAGGCGGTGGACAGCTTTGCCGCCGCCTTTGCCGACATGGCCGCGCTGCGCAAACAGATCCAGCAGCGCTTTGCCGGCATCACCCGCAAAGACAACGTCGCCTTTGATGGCCTGGCCCGCGTGGCCCACGTCACCGACGCCACCGACTGGCGGGTGGAATACCCGTTTGTGGTGCTCTACCCGGACACCGAAGACGAAATCGCCCACATGGTCAAAGCCTGTATCGAACTGGGCCTGACCATCATCCCGCGCGGGGGCGGCACTGGCTACACAGGCGGCGCCGTGCCGCTGTCGCCCAAGTCGGCGGTGATCAACACCGAAAAACTCGACCGCCATCAGGGCGTGGAATACATCGAGCTGCCTGGCCTGGAAGGCAAGCACGCCACCATCCAGTGCGGCGCGGGCGTGGTCACTGCGCGCGTGTCCGAAGCCGCCAGCGCGGCGGGCGTGGTGTTCGCCGTCGATCCGACCTCGGCGGAAGCCTCCTGTATCGGCGGCAATGTGGCGATGAACGCCGGCGGCAAAAAAGCCGTGCTGTGGGGCACCGCGCTGGACAATCTGGCCAGCTGGAAAATGGTCGACCCGGACGGCAACTGGATGTTTGTCGAACGCATCGGCCACAACTACGGCAAGATTCACGATGTGGACGTGGCCAGCTTCCGGGTGCGCCGCTTTGCCGCAGATGGCAAAACCCTGCTGTCGGAAAACACCCTGAACATCCCCGGCCCGTCCTTCCGCAAGGTGGGCCTGGGCAAGGACGTGACGGATAAATTCCTGGCCGGCCTGCCGGGTGTACAAAAAGAAGGCACTGACGGCATCATCACCAGCGCGCGCTTTGTGCTGCACCGCATGCCCAAGCACACCCGCACCGTGTGTCTGGAATTCTTTGGCACGGTGGCCGAAGCCACGCCGGCGATTGTGGAAATCACCGACTACTTCAAGCCCGGCGGCGGCGGCGTGCTGGCTGGCGTGCAGCTGGCTGGCCTGGAGCATCTGGACTGGCGCTATGTGCGCGCAGTGGGCTATGCCACCAAGGCCAAATCCAAGGGCCGGCCGAAGATGGTGCTGATTGCCGATATTGTCTCGGACGACGAAGCCGCTGTCGGCGAAGCCGCCAGCCATATCGTGCGCCTGGCCAATGCTCGCAATGGCGAAGGCTTTATCGCCGTCACCCCGGAAGCGCGCAAAAAATTCTGGCTGGACCGCAGCCGCACGGCGGCGATTTCGCGCCACACCAACGCCTTCAAGATCAACGAAGACGTGGTGATTCCGCTGCCGCGCCTGGGTGATTACTCCGACGGTATCGAGCGCATCAATATCGAGCTGTCGATGGCCAACAAGCTGCGCCTGCTCGACCAACTGACCGAATTCTTCCACGGCCGCCTGCCGGTGGACACCTTGGGCAGCGCGGTCACCGCTGATGAGCTGCTGGGCGACCGCCGCGAAGCCGCGCTGGCGCTGATTGACGCAGTGCGTGCGCGCTGGAGCTGGATCAACAGCCAGATGGACGCGCCGTTTGCCGATTACACCGCCCGCTACCCGGACGCGCCGCTGGAGCCCAGCGCCGCCCACCTGAGCCCGGCCACGGTGTTTCACGCCATGCGCGACTTTGCCCTGCGCGTCTCCTGGAAGCGCGAGCTGCTGGAAGACCTGGACACCCTGTTCTCGGGCAAGACCGACGCGCCGATTCGCCAGGCGGTGGCCAATATCCACCAGCAGGTGCTGCGCGGCCGGGTGTTTGTCGCCCTGCACATGCACGCTGGCGACGGCAATGTGCACACCAATATCCCGGTGAACTCCGACGACTACGACATGCTGCAAACCGCACACAAGGCGGTGGCGCGCATCATGGACCTGGCGCGCGGGCTCAATGGCGTGATTTCGGGCGAGCACGGCATTGGCATCACCAAGCTGGAATTTTTGCGCGACGAAGAAATCGCCCCGTTTGTCGCCTACAAGCAACAGGTTGACCCGAAAGGCCACTTCAACCAGGGCAAGCTGCTGCCGGGCGCCGACCTGCGCAACGCCTACACCCCCAGCTTTGAACTGCTGGGCGCGGAAAGCCTGATTCTGGAGCAATCCGACCTGGGCGAGATTTCCGCCTCGGTGAAAGACTGCCTGCGCTGCGGCAAGTGCAAGCCGGTGTGCTCCACCCACGTGCCGCGCGCCAACCTGCTGTACAGCCCGCGCAACAAGATTCTGGGCGTGGGCCTGTTGACTGAGGCCTTCCTGTACGAAGAGCAAACCCGGCGCGGCGTCAGCCTCAAGCATTTTGACGAGCTCACCGACGTGGCCGACCACTGCACCGTCTGCCACAAGTGCGTGAACCCCTGCCCGGTGAAGATCGACTTTGGCGATGTGTCGGTGGCCATGCGCAACTTCCTGCGCAAGGCCGGCAAGAAAAAATTCAACCCCGGCACCGCCGCCGCCATGGCCTTCCTCAACGCCAAGGACCCGGCCACCATCAAGGCCATGCGTGCGGGCATGATGGGGCTGGGCTACAAGGCGCAGCGCGCCGGCCACCAGCTGTTCAAGCGCCTGGGCCTGATTCAGGAGCAAACCAGCCAGCCGCCGTCCACGGTGGGCAAGCCGGCGGTGAAGAGCCAGGTGATTCACTTCTTCAATAAGCCGATGCCGGGCAATCTGCCCAAGAAAACCAGCCGCGCCCTGCTGGACATCGAAGACCCGAACATCGTGCCGGTGATCCGCGACCCGCAAAAGGCCAGCGAAGGCGCCGAAGCGGTGTTTTACTTCCCCGGCTGCGGCTCGGAGCGCCTGTTCAGCCAGGTGGGCCTGGCCACCCAGGCCATGCTCTACCACGCTGGCGTGCAAACCGTGCTGCCGCCCGGCTATCTGTGCTGCGGCTACCCGCAAAACGCCACCGGCAACGCCGACAAGGGCCAGGCCATCACCACGGAAAACCGCGTGCTGTTCCACCGCGTGGCCAATACGCTGAATTATCTGGACATCAAGACGGTGATTGTCTCTTGCGGCACCTGCATGGACCAGCTGCAAAAATACGCCTTTGGCCAGATCTTCCCCGGCTGCCGGATTCTGGACATCCACGAATACCTGATGGAAAAGGGCATCAAGCTCGACGGTGTGCAAGGCGTGCGCTATATGTACCACGACCCCTGCCACACGCCGATGAAGACCCACGCCCCGCTGAAGGTGGTCAACGAGCTGATGGGCAGCGAAGTCAAGCTGACCGACCGCTGCTGCGGCGAATCCGGCACCCTGGCCGCCACCCGCCCGGATGTCTCCACCCAGGTGCGCTTCCGCAAGGAAGAAGACATCCGCAAAGTGGCCGCCGGCCTGCGCGAGCAAAGCCCGGACAGCGAAGTGAAAATCCTCACCTCCTGCCCGGCCTGCCTGCAAGGCCTGTCGCGCTACCACGACGACGCCAACGCTGACGCCGATTACATCGTGGTGGAAATGGCCAAGGCGGTGCTGGGCGACAACTGGATGGCGGATTATGTGGCCAAGGCCAGCCAGGGCGGGGTGGAACGGGTGTTGTTGTAAGCGACGCTCACAGCTGCGGCGGGTGCGCCAGCGTGCATCCGCCGCCCTGTCTACACGGTATTTTTTTGGCCCGTCCTGCACGGGCCATTTTTCTGAAAGCCCACCATGCCCTCAGCCTGTGAACTCTGCGCCGCCGACGGCGGCGAACTGCTCTACCGCGACGCCAAGCTGCGCATCGTGCTGGTCAACGACGCCGATTACCCCGGCTTTTGCCGGGTGATCTGGAACGCCCATGTGCGCGAGATGACCGACCTCCCGGCGGTGGACCGCTACTACCTGCTGAACACCGTGCTGCAAGTGGAAGCCCTGCTGCGCGAGGTGTTGCGCCCGGACAAGATCAACCTGGCCAGCCTGGGCAATGTCGTGCCGCATCTGCACTGGCATGTGATCCCGCGCTTTGCTGACGACCGCCACTTCCCGGCGCCGGTCTGGGCCACGCCGCAGCGCGAAGCGGCCACCGCGCACACCCTGCCCCATCTGGCCGACTGCCTGCGCGAACGGCTGGCCACCCTGCATCAGCATCCCTGAGTGGTTTTTTATCATTGCATGTCCTGAGGCCTTTGCCGGTGTCTGCCGGCAAAGGCCTCACAGTTTCTCCCTTGCCGCGTCCTCTCCTGCATGCCTGTTCCCGGTCGGTGAATGGCAGCCGGACTGCATCGGGCGCGCGGGGCCCCGGCGCAGTGGCGTTCACCGCCAACTTGCCCCCAAGGAGCCCGAAGGATGGAAATCGACATGCACTACCAGGCCACCTATCTGGCGGCGCGACTGGCCGGCTTTGACAAGCCTCAGGCCACCACTATTGCCCATGCCGCCCAGTATGTGGACGAATCGGACATGAGCCGGCTACAGGACAAGGACGCCGGTTTCTGGATCAGGGACTTCAAGCCGCACCCCACCGTGCAGTCCACCAATGAACTGATCCGCGATACCGTCAATCTGTGGAAATGGGACAGCAGCACCCGCACCGGCTGGAGCGAAGCCTATCTGCGCCATCTGCGCCGGGTCTGGGCGTGTTTTCACTTTTTGCCGGGCAACTATGGCCCCGACGCACCGTTTAGCTACGAAGGCCCGACCGAGGCGCGTGGCTGGCGTTACGACGACCAGTGCGCCGAAGAATTCAGCATGCTGTGCCTGACCAACAGCCCGCTGGTGGCCAATATGGTCAACGACCTGCTCAACCACCAGGATCAACCCTACCTGCCGCACCTGATTGGTGTGCGCATGCATGTGCTGGCCGATACCTGGGCACACACCTATTTTGCCGGCACGCCGTCGTGGTGCGTGAACGAGGCGGATAATCCGGTCACCCGGGTGTTTCCGGATGGCAGTACCGCAGAAATCAAATGGGGGCCGGGCGGGCAAGGGCGGGAAGAATTTTCGCCGGGCACCTCCCTCAGCTACTGGGGCATGCCCTTTCTGGGCCACGGTCGCATGGGGCATCTGCCGGATTATCCGTTCATGCGCTATATGTACCCGGCCAAGTGGTCGGGGCAGCCGATTTTCAAAAACAATCCGCGCGACTATCTGAACGGCATGGGGCAGATGATCCAGGCCATGCGCTGCGTGCTGACCGGCCAGCCGTTTGTGATCAACCAATATGCCCCGCTGTCGGAAGACGTGACGTTCAAGATCAATGCCCTGGTCCAGATGCTGGAAAACACCAACGCCAAGGTGCGCACACGCAAGTGGGCCGAAGCACTGGACAGCTGGACATTCGACGGCCAATGCTTTGGCGCGCCACCGCCATTCCGCGCCGATGCCTGGCTGGATGAATACAAGCGCACGGCACTGGAAAATCAGCCTGGCACCGATTACTACCGCTTCAACCAGGCCGCCGTCCGCCATGTCCAGCTGGTGGGCGATGTGCTGCGCACCGATGCGGCCATCACCATTCAGGAAAACCCCAACTGCGCCGTGCAGCGGGTGCAACTGGCCTCCCGCTCGGGTCGCCCGGTGTATATCGGCCCGATGAGCCGCAGCAGCACGCTGCTGGGTGGCATCAAGTATTGCTTCCCACGCGCGGCCACCTCGCCGATTTCCCTGCAACTGGTGATGGTGGATGGCCGTCAGGCGCTGGAAACCGGCGGGCTGGTGAAAATCATCACCGAAGAATCGGCCGTGGGCCCGGAAGACTGCCTGGGCGACTGGCGCACCAGCGATTCCCTGTATTACTACTATGACGGCTATGCCCCCACCCGGCAAAGCTGGCTGCTGGAAAAAGCCGACGGCAGCAGCGGCCCGATCCGTTCGGGCGACGCCATCCGCCTGCGCAATCAGGAAACCACCAAGGCCATCAGCTGCGGTCGCGAATGGCTGTCCACCTCGTCCGGCACGTCAGCCGACACGGAGTGGGTGATTCATTACCTGTGAGAGGGGCATCATGGTGAAAAATGGGGGTGACGCGCAACATTGCAAATGAATTAAAAAGTGCTTTTATGTATTTTATTGGCATGAGTTGAGCGCTGAGTATGAAGCGCCTGAAGCGCCTATCCGCGTGTTGCGAGATAGGCGCTATTGGCTTAAGAGCCGCCCACAATACTCAGTGCATGCGGATCGCAGACAGTACGGGCAACGCTAGGAGGTGAGCGGTAGGGCTCGCATGAATGAAATCAGCCCACATCCGCAAATGAACACGCTGCCAGCCGCTACAGACCTTCTTTTTTCATGATTCCATCTAAAAAACCACAAATCAGAGAGGATGTGGACAGTCTCTGACCTGTCGATTGTGGATAAACATCAGTCAAATGCACGATAAAAGGATCTGTACCATTGCCCTGTCGTGCTGCGCCACAGCGCTGTCTGTGCCATGTCGCTAGGGTCGATAGGCTTTTTTTTGGCATATTGCGTAAACCCACATCACTTTGTCATCCTCGCCCCCGCCAGCTAGAATCACCCAGCAATCTTGCCCGTCGCACCAGGAGTCTTCGCCATGTTCACCACCCTGATTTCCGCCGCCGAGCTGGCCGCCCGCGCGGCCGGCAGCGTTGTGCTGATCGACTGCCGCCACCAGCTGACCGACACCGACTACGGCCGGCGTGCTTACGCAGCCGGGCATGTGCCTGGCGCGCATTTCTTGCATCTGGATGAAGACCTCTCCGGCCCGCGCACTGGCGACAACGGCCGCCATCCGCTGCCCGATGTTGGCCGGCTGGCGCTGACCCTGGGCGCCTTGGGCATTGGCCCGGAAACGCAAGTGGTGGCGTATGACGACGCTGGCGGCATGTTTGCCGCGCGCGCCTGGTGGCTGTTGCGCTGGCTGGGCCATGAGGCGGTGGCGGTGCTGGATGGCGGCGTGCAGGCCTGGCAGGCCGCGGGCGGCGCGCTGGACGCCATCACCCCCGCGCGCGGTCATGGCGGTTTTCTGCTGCGCCCGACGCTGGAGGCCACGCTGAACGCCGATCAACTGCTGGCCCTGCTGACCACGCCCACGCTACGCTTGATCGACGCGCGCGCCGCCAACCGCTTTGCCGGCCAGGATGAAACGCTGGACCCGGTGGGCGGGCATATTCCTGGCGCGCGCAACCGGTTTTTTCAGCTGAATCTGGACGCTGACGGCCGCTTCAAGCCGGCGGCGGCGCTGCGCGCCGAATGGTTGGCCTGCCTGGACGGCCAGCCGGCTGGGGCGGCGATTCATCAGTGCGGTTCCGGGGTGACCGCCTGCCATAATCTCTTGGCGCTGGCGCACGCCGGCCTGGGCGGCGGCCGGCTGTATCCGGGTTCGTGGAGCGAGTGGTGCGCCAACCCGGCGCGCCCGGTGGCTACCGGCGCTTGATCCAGGTCAGCCCCGCCCGCCTGCGCGGCTTGCCCGGGCCCGGCGGGCTCTGCATAATCGTCAGCGTTTCTCAATCAGACACGCCGCCCCTCGGGCGGCTGCGCAAGCCGATGCTTATCCCCGCCTTCGTGTGTTGCGCCCAAAAACCCTCCCACCGCAGCGCCGGCCACCCCGGCGCGCGTCTGTGCCCCCGCACATGTGTGGATGACTTCGCATGGTGAAAGATCTGACCGAACGCCGGCTGGCCCGCATTCTGCTGCTGGGCATGGTGGGCATGTCCCTGCTGATTGCCCTGTTGCTGGGTGGCTATTATTTTGTGGTGCAGCGTCACGACTTTGACGGGGTGATGGTCACCCTGCGTCAGCGCGCGCTGCAAGAGCAGCAAACCCTGCTCAAACGCGAGGCCGAGGCCATCGGCCAGGATCTGGATTACCGGCGCGGCAATGCTGAATCGGTGCTGCGCGCCGAAATCCAGCAGCGGGTAGACCACGCGGTCAGCATTGCCGAAACCATATACCGGCTCAACCATGGCCACCAGGAAGAGGCCCGCATCAAGACCATGGTGATTGAAGCGCTGCGCCCCCTGCGCTTTTTTGAGGGCCGTGGTTATTACTTCATCGACACCCTGGACGGCCAGTGTGTGTTGCTGCCCACCTCGCCACAGCTGGAAGGCAGCTCGCTGTGGAATAACCAGGACCCTACCGGCCACTACATCATGCGTGGCCTGGTCGAAGCCACCCAGAATCTTCAGCGCGCCGGGTTTTCCCGCTATTACTGGTATCCGCCTGGCGAAAAAACCATGCGCGAAAAAATCGCCTATGCCCGAACATTCGCCCCGTTCAACTGGCTGATTGGCGCTGGGGAATATGTCTCCAATATCGAGGCAGACCAGCAGCAGGCGGCCTTGCGCCAACTGCGCGGCGTGCGTTTTGAGTCGCATGGTTATGTGGCCGTGCTGTCGATGGATGGCCGCGTACTGGTGTCGCCCACCCGGCCGCAGTCGGAAGGCCTGCTCGTTTCGCAACTGAACGGCCAGGAGCGCCGCGCGGTGGAGGCCGTGCTTGGCCAGGCGCGACGCGGCGGTGGGCTGGTGCGTTACCAGTGGCATCACCCGGATTCTGACGCGCTGGTGGAAAAACTCTCTTATGTCAGCGTGTATGCCCCATGGAACTGGGTACTGGTTACCGGGGTGTATCTGGACGAGTTTGACCAGGTGATGGCTGCCGAGCAGCAGGCAGTAGACGGGCGCGCCCGCAACCGGCTGCTGGTGGGGGCCGGCATCACCCTGTTGGTGCTGGCCGGGGCGCTGGTGTTTTCCTGGCGCTTTACCCACCGCATGCGCGCCATGGTGCGCCAGTATCAGGCGCGGCTGGAGCAAAAAAATCAGGAACTGCGCGAGCACGCCCGCAAGTTGCAGTTGGCGGCTGCGGTGTTCGAGGGCGGCAGCGAGGCGGTAGTGATCTGCGATGCGGATAACCGCATTCTCACCGTCAACCGGCCATTCACCCAGATTACCGGCTATGCCGCCGAAGACGTGATTGGCCAGAGCCCGTCGCTGTTTGCCTCGGGCTACCACGATGCCGCGTTTTATCAGGCCATGTGGCTGCGGCTGAAGCAGGAAGACCAATGGGATGGCGAAATCTGGAACCGGCGCAAGGATGGGTCGATCTTCCCGGAATGGCTGCGCATTGCCGTGGTGCGCAATGCCGCTGGCGCCATCGAAAACTACATTGCCACCTTCTCGGATATCTCCGAGCGTAAACACGCCGAAGAGCAAATCCGCCACCTGGCCTTTTACGATCCACTCACCGGCCTGCCCAACCGCCGTCTGCTGCTGGACCGCCTGCACCAGGCGCTGCTCAATAGCGAACGCCACGGCCGCCACGCCGCAGTGTTGTTTATCGACCTGGACAATTTCAAATCGCTGAACGACACCCAGGGCCACGATGTGGGCGACCTGCTGCTGGTGGAAGTGGCGGCGCGGCTCAAGCAGTGCGTGCGCGAAACCGACACCGTGGCGCGCTTGGGCGGCGATGAATTTGTGGTGATGCTGGAAAACCTGTCCGTTGAATTTGCCCAGGCGGTGGGCGAGGCCGAGCGGGTGGCCACGCCGATTATCCAGGCCATGCAAGCGCCGTTCGAGCTGGCCGGTTATCGGCATCACAGCTCGTGCAGTATTGGCGTCAGCGTGTTTTTTGGCTGCCGGGAAAGTGTGGAAGAACTGCTCAAGCACGCCGATACCGCCATGTATCAGGCCAAGGCGGCCGGGCGTGGTGTGGCGCGCTTTTTTGTGCCGGCCATGCAAGAGGCGCTGGAAGCGCGGCTGCTCTGGGAGTCCGAACTACGCCGGGGCATTGCCGAAGGCCAGTTGCGCTTATTTTATCAGGTGCAGATCGGCCCCGGCCAGCGCGTGCGCGGCGTGGAGGCGCTGGTGCGCTGGCAGCACCCCGAACGTGGGCTGGTGCCGCCGGGCGAGTTTATTGCCCTGGCCGAAGACACCGGCCTGATTTTGCCGCTGGGGAACTGGGTGCTGGAAGAAGCCTGCCGCCAGCTGGCCGTCTGGGCCCACTCGCCGGCCACCGCCCACCTGCATATTGCCGTCAATGTCAGCGCCCGCCAGTTTCACCAGCCTGGCTTTGCCGAATCGGTGCACGGGCTGATCCAGCGCCACGGCATTCATTCGTCGCGGCTGAAGCTGGAACTCACCGAAAGCCTGCTGCTGGACAATGTCAATGAATCCATCGCCACCATGCAGGCGCTGCGCACGCTGGGCATTGCCTTCTCGATGGATGATTTTGGCACCGGCTATTCCTCGCTGACCTACGTCAAGCGCCTGCCGATTGACCAGCTGAAAATCGACCAATCCTTTGTGCGCGATCTCACCACCGACCGCGACGACGAGGCCATTGTGCGCGCCATCATCGCCATGGCGCACAGCCTGAAGCTGGAAGTCATCGCCGAAGGGGTGGAAACCGAAGCCCAGCGCAGTTTTCTGGAGCACAACGGCTGCCATGCCTTCCAGGGCTATCTGTTTGGCCGCCCGATGCCGATCGAGCAACTGGACAGCTGGCTGGCCAGCACACAGGGGCGGGTGAGCGGCGCGCCGGGCCAGGCAGGGTAGTAGACCAGGCCCTTGCCTGCCTGTTAAACGACGCTTACCACACCTGCTGGCGGCGGTCTTCCACCCGCTTGGCCTTGTGGGTGGCGCGCGGCAGGGTGTCTGGCGCCAGCACCGCCACCTCGGCCGACACGCCGGTGACGGCTTTCAGCTGGCGCGCCAGCTGCGCCGCCAGTTCGCCATCGGCGTGCGGGCTGGCGTCGGCGCGCTCGGCTTCCACCCGCAGGCGGTCCAGATGCTGTTCGCGCTCCACCACCAGCCGGTATTCGCCATTGAAGCCCACCAGCGCGCGCACCACCGCTTCGACATCGCTGGGGAAGATATTCACCCCCTTGATGATCAGCATATCGTCCAGCCGGCCATGAGTGCCCAGCATGCGTTGCGAGGTGCGTCCGCAGCGGCAGGGCTCGGTGGTGAACGAGACAATGTCGCCGGTGCGAAAGCGGATCAACGGACGGGCGGTTTTTTTCAGCGTGGTCAGCACCAGCTCGCCGCGCTCGCCATCGGCCACCGGCAGGCCGGTTTCCGGGTCGAGCACTTCCGCCAGAATATGGTCTTCCGCCCAGTGCAGGCCGTCCTGCTCTTCGCACATACCGGCGCAAGAGCCAAAAATATCCGACAGGCCGTAGTAGTCATACACCTTGGCCCCCCACAGCGCTTCGATGCGCTGGCGGGTTTCCGGGATCGAGCCGCCCGGCTCGCCGGCAACAAAAATCCGCCGCACCGCCAGCTCGCTGCGTGGGTCCAGCCCGGCTTTCAGCGCGGTTTCGCCCAGATGCCAGGCGTAGGACGGCGTGGTCCACATCGCCGTGGCCTGAAACTGGCGCAGCACCGCCAGCAGCCGCTCGGACGGCAGCGTGCCGGCGTGGATGGACAAGGCTCCCAGCTTTTGCGCGCCCAGCACGCACGGGCCGCCGACAAACAGCGAGAAATTCAGCGCATGGCAATAACGGTCGTGCGGGCGCAAGCCGGACGACCAGAATTGGCGTGCCTCGTAATCCATCCAGTCGTCAAAATCGCGTGCGGTGAATGGCGACGCGGTGGGCACTCCGGTCGAACCGCTGGAAGCCGACACATACACAATGTCGCGCTCGGGCGCAGCCAATAAGTCGCCAAACGGCGGAACCGCCAGCTGGCGCTCGCGCAGGATGTGCTTATGGGTAAACGGAAAGCGGCGCAGGTCATCCAGCGTGCGCAATTGCTCGGGGCGCACGCCTGCGGCGTCGAAGTGCTGGCGGTAAAACGGCGACTGTGCATAGGCCAGGCGCAGGTGGTCTTGCAACAAGGCAAGTTTCAGCGCGTCCCAGTCGGCGCGCGACTGGGTTTCCAGCGCGGCGTCCCAATAGCGGCGGTCATCGGCGGCGTGGTGGCTCATCGGCGGGCTCCGGCAGCAAGGCAAAGCCGGCATTGTCGGCCGCCGCGCCGGCGGCCGGAACGAAGCAAGGGTTATGCGCTTATATCCAAGCGGACTACAGCGGGCTCAGAACGCCGGATAAATCTCGTTCTTGAAATGACGCAGGCTAGGCCGCTCACCAAACCCAGCCTTGCCGCACTGCGTGTACTGTCTGCCGCCGCGCGCCAGGCCAGGCGCGCTTTGCTGCATTTTGTGAGCGACGCTTACTGCCCGCACCACGTCGGCGGGCGCTTGTCGATAAAAGCATTAATTCCCTCCTGCGCGTCGCGGGCCTGCAAATTGGCCACCATCACCCCGCGGGTGTAGGCGTAGGCTTGATCCAGCGGCAGTTCCGCCTGGCGGTAAAACGCCTGTTTGCCCATCGCCAGGGTCAACGGCGATTTGCTGGCGATTTGCCGCGCCAGCGCCGTGGTGCGCGCTTCCAGCTCGGCGGCCGGCACATAGTCGTTGATCAGGCCAAAGCGCAGCGCGGTGTCGGCGTCGATCAGCTCGCCGGTCAGCAGCATCTGCATGGCGTGCTTGTGGCTGATATTGCGCGACAGCGCCACCATCGGCGTGGAACAGAACAGGCCGATGTTCACGCCGGGGGTGGCAAAGCGCGCGTCCGCCGCCGCCAGCGCCAGGTCGCAACTGGCCACCAATTGCGCGCCGGCGGCGGTGGCCACGCCGTGCACGCGGGCGATCACCGGCTTGGGCAGGGCGACAATCGCCTGCATCAGCTCGGCACAGTCGGCAAACAGCGCCTCGGTGTAGTCCGGCGCGTAATCGGCGGCGCGCAGTTCTTTCAGGTCATGGCCGGCGCAAAAAGCCGGGCCGGCGCCGGCCAGCACCACCACGCGGGCGTCCGGGTTGGCGGCGATGTCGGCCAGCGCGGCCAGCAGCGCGCGCAGCATGCCTTGCGACAGCGCATTGCGCACCTGCGGGCGATTCAGCGTCAGGGTGACCACGCCATCCTGGTGGTCTTGCAGCACATAGGGGGTGTCGTTCATGGTTGTTCTCCGTTCTCCTCGGGGTGTCCGCATGATAGCCAATGGTCATTTGCCGTGCTTGGCTGGCTTGCGCAAGGCGCCCGTGACATCCACCCGGCGCAGCGCCGCCAGTTCGGCCGAGCTGGGCGGGGCGATTTCCTGCACATCGGCCGCCACGCGCAAGGCCCAGCCGGTGTGCGCCTGAATCTCGGCCACGCTGGAAAACGGGTAATAGCCGGTCAGCACAAATTCCTTGCTGTCTGGCTCGGGGCGCAGCACGCCCAGCGTGGTGACAATGGCGGATGGGCCGCCGCCGACAAAGCCATGGCGGGCGCGGGCGTTGCCGCCTTCCAGATAGCCGGGCGAGCTGATGTAGTCCACCCGTTCGGCAAAGCGCTTGGCTTCATGGCTGACCATGATCACCACCCGCCCGGCGCCGCAGGCAATGTCATTGGCGCCGCCCGCGCCGGTCAGCCGGGTGTCTGGCGCGCGGTAATGCTCGCCCAGGCCATCCTGCCAGATGCCGGTGGTGTTGACGTTGCCAAACTTGTCCACCTGCGCCGCGCCAATAATCCCCACATCGCAACGGCCAGACGCCACCAGAAAGCCCAGCGCATCCAGCGCATGGGTAAAGCTGGTGGCGTTGGCCGACAGCCGGTTGCATTCAATGCCCCAGGGCAGGCCGCCCACTGGCGTGGCGCCGTACACGCCGCCTTCGGTCATCGAGCGCAGTCGGGGCGCGTGGTGCGCCTGGGCAAAATAGCCGGCCAGCATGGACAGGCCAACGCCAAAAATGGCCAGCTCGCCGTCGCGCAGCTCGCGGCCGGCGGCAATCGCCATCATTTCCTGACGGGTGTAAGGCAGCTCGCTCATGCGTGCGTCTCCGGGGTGTGCGCCAGCAGCGCCGCCACTTGCTCGGGGGTTTTGATCCATTGGCGAAACGGGTCGAGCAAAAAGCCGGTGGCGGTGGCCGACAGGCGGGCGCGGACATCGTCGCCAATGCGCGCCAGATAGTCGTCCAGGCTGTTCACCCCATAAACAAATTCATTCAGGTATTGCGCCGTGCCTTCGGCCGTGGCCAGCGCCTGATTCATGTGCAGCATGTGCGCCTCGTCGGCGTCGTACCAGCCGGGCGAACTTTGCGGCCAGGCGGCAAACGGGTGATAGACCACCGCCTCGACCAGAATGTCAGGAATGCGCACCAGATTGGGGAATTGCAGCATGCAAGCGCCATCGACGATGGCGTCGGCAATCAGGATCACCTTGCCGGCGGCGCGCGACAGCTCAAAGCGGCTCCACTCGCTGCCCAGCATGATGGCGTTGCCCTGCGGGTCGGCCAGCGACACATGGATGGCCGCCAATTCGGGCCGCAGCGGGCTGAAGGCGCCGATTTCCCGCCCGGAAAACGGGTCGGTGACGGTCGGGATTTTTGTGGTGGACGGGTAGTCTTCGGGCGCGAAGGCCGAGCGGTGCTGGATGTCCGAGCCGATATTGACGGTGGCCGGCACAAATGGCCAGTTCAGCGCGCCGCCCAGCAGACGCAGCGCCATGGCCAGATTGGAATAATCCTCCAGCGCGGTCTGGCCGGATTCCACCGCCCGGCGCAGGCCGTTGGCAAAGCCGAACACCTCCAGCCCGGAAAACCCGCACTCGGCCTTGTCCACCGCGCCAGCGGCGGCCAGCAGATTGAGCTGCTGGCTATTGCAATGAAAGATGGCGTGCAGCTTGCTGCGGCGCTGGCGCAGCAGTTCGCGGCCAAACACGATGGCGTCCGAGCCGATGGGCAGCGCGGCGCCGCTGGCGTATTGCATGCCGTCGCGGGTGTAGCGGCGCACGGCTTCGGCCAGAGAAATCAAACGATGGGCGGGCATGGTTTAAAAACGGTCCGGATGCGGCGCGCCGGCCCGGCGCGCCAGGGTGAGCAGATCGGCGCGCAACTGCGCCGTCGGGGTTTGGTAAGCCGCCACGCCCAGCCAGCGGCCGCGCGCGTCAAACAAATAAATGCCGGCGCTGTGATCCAGTGTGTAGTCAGCGCCGTCCGCCGCCGGCTGGCGCTCGGCGTGCAGTTGCAGCGCGCGCACCAGCGCAGTGGTGTCGGCTTCGCCATCGCCGCGCAGCGTGGTGATGGCGCGGCCGCCGCGTGGGCGGAAGGCAGCGGCGTATTCGGCCAGGATGGCGGCTGAGTCACGCGCCGGATCGAGGGTGACAAACACCCCCTGCACCCGCCCGCGCAAGCCGGCCGGCAGCTGCTCGATGGCGGTTTTCAGCTCACTGAGCGTGGTGGGGCAGACATCCGGGCAATGGGTGTAGCCCACCGCCAGCGCCACCACCCGGCCGCGCCAGTCGGCCAGCGAACGGCGCTGGCCGGCGCTGTCGCTCAGGCTGAACTGCGGCTGCTGTGGGGCATTCACCGGCGGCGGCGCTGCGTGCAGCTTGGGGCGCGCCGGCTGGCGCGGCACAAAGGGCTGGCGGTCGTAATCGCCCCGGCGCACATAGTCCAGCAACTGGCGCAGGCCATCGGCGTTGAGCACGCCGGTGTAGCGGTAGCGCAACGCGCCATCGGCGGCAAAAAACGCCAGCGACGGCGTGGCGTACAGCCGCAGGCGGCGGGCAAAATCAGCCGCAGTGGTGGACGCGCCGTCCAGGTCGGTCAGCGGGGCGGGGCTGGCCAGATCAATGCGCGCTTCGACAAAGTCCTGACGCAGCCGCGCCGCCAACGCCGGCTGGGTGAACACCTGGCTGGCCATTTCGGCGCAGCCGGCGCACTCAGGCAGGGTCAGCCACACCGCCACGCCCTTGCCGGCGCGCGCAGCGGCCTCCCGCGCCTGATCCAGCCGCAGGGTGTCTTGGGCAAACAGCGCGCCGGCCTGCGCCAGCGCGGCGGCGGCCAGCGCGCACAGCATCAGCAGCCAACGCATCAGGCGCGCACCCAGAACAAGGCGCGGCGCTTGACGGCGTCCAGCGCCGACATCGCCAGCCAGGTGATCAAGCCGGTGTACAGAATGCCGGCGACCATTTTCGGGTAGTCGGCAAAGTCGGCGTAATACTGCACAAAGCGGCCCAGGCCGGCGTTGGCGCCAAACAGCTCGGCCACGGTGAGCAGGATGAAAGAAAAGCCCAGCCCCACCGCCATGCCGGAAAAAATATGCGGCAGCGCAGCAGGAAACACCACCTGACGCTGAAAAGCCCAGCCGGTGAGGCCAAGAATGCGGGCGTTGTCGCGCCAGCGCGCTTCCAGCGCGTGCGCGCCGGCGGCGCTGTTCTGAAAAATCGGCCAGAAGGCGCCGATGAACACCACAAAAATCGCCGACAGCTTGAAGGTGGGCAGCACGGCGATGGCGTAGGGGATGTACACCGTGGGCGGCACTGGCGCGGCGACGCGGGCAAAGGGCAGGCTCATGCGTTGCAGGCGCGGCGAGCTGCCCACCGCCAGGCCGCTGGCGATGCCCAGCAGGCAGGCCAGGCCAAAGCCGGGCAGCAGGATGGAAAACGACGACAGCGTGCCGGTCCACAGTTCGGGCAAGGATTCCACCAGCGCGCGCAGGGTGACGTCGGGCGCGGGGATCAGCGGGTTGTGGCCCAGCGGCAGGTAGCGGGCGGCGGCCAGCCAGGCGGCGAGCAGCAGCAGCCAGATCAGGCTGGCTTCCAGGGCGTGGCGCGCCAGGGTAAGCAGGCGGCGCCAGGCGGGCGGGGCGGCGAGGGCGGCGGTGGGCGCCGGGGCGGTGGTGGCGACGGTGGTCATGGGGTGGGGTCCTTTTTCACGGTCGGGGTAGGGTTGTCGAAATGGGGTTGCAGGCTGCGCTGGCGCGCAGGGATGCCAAGGTTGATTGAGG
Source organism: Rivihabitans pingtungensis (assembly GCF_003201855.1). Taxonomy (GTDB): domain Bacteria; phylum Pseudomonadota; class Gammaproteobacteria; order Burkholderiales; family Aquaspirillaceae; genus Rivihabitans; species Rivihabitans pingtungensis. The sequence continues at coordinate 52,087 of NZ_QJKI01000021.1, forward strand.
GCGGGGCTTCTCCCCGCACCCGACCCCTTTTCTTTGTCTCGCCAAAGAAAAGGGGGAAAAGAAAGGCGACCCGGGACGCGCGTCCGTCCCTGCGGGCCGGATGCCCTGTGCTTCTCGAAAGTCAGGGCCGCCCCGGAATGGCGCGTCGGCTACGCCGCCGCTTAACCGGGCCGGACTACCCCCTGACTTTCTGCGATGCTCGGCGCGCTTTACGGGGGGAACCCCAGCTAGGCACAACGAGCTGTGCAATGAAAAACCCCAAAGCAGACTTTGGCGTTGCCAGTCTGGCTTCTGGCATCTGATAACCACCTGAGGCATTTTTCAGGCCATTTATCTTTTGCGTAAGACATAAAGCCCGGTTTCACGCCGGCGCAAGCTGGCGCAGGGTGTCGTCCGCCAGGGTTTCGGCAATCTGTTCGCGCAGCAGCTGGAATTCGGCGCTGGCGAACAAGGCGCGGCGGTCGCGGTGGCGGGGGAAGGGCACGTTCAGGTCGGCGATCACCCGGCCGGGGCTGGAGCCGAGGATGACCACCCGCTGGCCCAGGTACAGCGCTTCGTCCACGTCGTGGGTGACGAACAGCACGGTGGTTTTGGGTTCGGCGGTTTCCCACACATCCAGCAGCACGTCTTGCAGGCGGGCGCGGTTGACCGGGTCGAGCGCGCCAAACGGTTCGTCCATCAGCAATAGCGGCGAGCCGATGGCCAGGGCGCGGGCGATGGCGGCGCGCTGGCGCATGCCGCCAGACAATTCAAACGGGTATTTGTCGCCGATGTCGTCCAGGCCCACGCGGGCCAGCGCGTGGTGCGCTTCCTGGCGGCGCGCGGCGCTGGGGGTGCGTGGGCGGGCTTTGCCGATGGCCAGCGCCAGGTTGTCCACCACCGTCATCCACGGAAACAGCGCGTAATCCTGAAACACCACGCCGCGCTCCAGCCCTGGGCCTTTCAGCGGCCGGCCGGCCCAGTACAGCCGGCCACGCGCCGGCTCCAGCAGGCCGGCGGCCAGGCGCAGCAGGGTGGATTTGCCCGAGCCGCTGGCCCCCAGCAGCGAGACAAACTGTCCGGGCGGCACATGCAGGTGGATATTGTCCAGGATCGGCGCGCCGTCATAGCCAAAGTGCACGCCTTCCAGAATCAGTCCCTGGCTCATCATGCGTCCTTTTGCTTGTACTCTTTTTGCAGCTTTTTCCAGAACGGGTCGTTGGGGTTTTCCCGCGCCAGCTGGGCCAGCACTTTGGCGTACAGTTGGCTGTCGATGGCGGCGTTCAGGTCCGGCTTGGTGGGGATGAATTCGCTGTTCACCATCACGTCGGCAAAGTGTTTGACGCCCTTGACGTTGGGGTCGCTGGATTGGTCCAGATACGGGGAGTAAAACCCGCGCCACAGCAGTTTCGGGTCGAGCTTGACGTATTTGGCGATCGAATCGATGGTTTGTTGTTTGTTCTCGGTGGCGAATTTTTCCGCCTTGAGAATGGCGCGCAGGAATTTCTCCCAGGTGGCCTGATCCTTCAGCCGGGTGTCGGTGACCACCAGCCGGCAGCACGGGTGGCCGGGTTGCAGGTCGGTGGAGTGGATCACCACTTTCAGGCCCTGGTCTTCGGCGCGCAGGTCATGCGGGCCCCACACCACGCCGGCGTCCACCTGGCCGGATTTCACCGCTTCAATCACTGCCGGCGGGTTTTTCAGCTCGAAAATCTGCACATCGGTTTTCCAGCGGATGCCGGCGTCCTTGAGCGCGCCGCGCAGCACGGCGTCCCCCGAGGCCATGCGCACGGTGGCGATTTTTTTGCCGCGCAGCGCGCTGATTTTATTGTACACGCCAGCGTTTTCCGCCGTGGTGATCACCGCCGCGTCGCCGCCCATGATGCCGCCAATGATCTTCAGGTTGGCGCCTTTGGAAATATGCGCCACCGGGGCGGTGGTGCCAAACGCGCCCACGTCCAGCTTGCCGGCCACCACGGCATTCAGGCCGTCGGCCGAGTTCTGGAATTCCACCAGCTCGACATCCAGCCCTTCCTGGGCGAACAGGCCCTGCTCTTTGGCGACAAAAAACTTGGCGTGGCCGGTGACCGGCAGATAGCCAACCTTGATCGGTTCGGCCAGCGCCAGGCCAGACAGGCTCAGCGCCAGCGCGGCGCAGGCGGCGCGCACGGCGTGCGGACGCAGCAAACGGGTAAAGGACATGACAGCGCTCCTGAAGTGCAATGGGGATGCGCCGCACTGTACCCAAGCCGGCCGGCCAGGCTAAACAAGGAATCCGCACAACGATATGGCTTTTTCAGATAAGCGCGGCTCACCAAACCCGCCAGGCGTCGCCGGCTTACGGCGCCGGGTTGAACCAGCGCAGGCGGATGTCCGCCACCGCCTGTTCCAGCGCCTCGCTCCACGGCGCCTCCCAGGCGTTGAGGTTTTCTTCCAGCTGGGCCAGCGAGGTGGCGCCGATGATGGTGCTGGCGACAAACCAGCGCGAATAAACAAACTTCAGCGCCAGCTGCGCCGGGCTCAAGCCGTGCGCCTCGGCCAGCGCGGCGTAGGCGGCCACCGCCTCGGGCACGCCTGGCTTGCTGTAGCGCTGGGCAAAGCCGTCAAACTCGGTCACCCGGCCGCGCGCCTGCGGGTCGCGCAGGTATTTGCCGCTGAGCAGGCCAAACGCCATCGGCGAATACGGCAGCAGGGCAATCTGCTCACGGTGGCAAAACTCCAGCATGGCGGTTTCCCAGGTGCGGTTCAGCAGGCTGTAGGCGTTTTGCACGCTGACCACGCGCGGCAGCTGGTATTCACGGGCGGCGTTGAGAAACTGCATCAGCCCCCATGGCCATTCGTTGGACAGGCCGATATGGCGAATCTTGCCCTCGTCCACCAGCTCGGCCAGCGCTTCCAGCGTTTCGCGCGGCGGGGTAAACGGCCGCTCCTTGGCCGGATCGTAAACAAACTCGCCAAACATCGGCGTGTTGCGCTCGGGCCAGTGCAATTGGTAGAGATCAATGTAGTCGGTTTGCAGCCGGCGCAGCGAGTCTTCCACCGCCGCGCGCAAATTGGCGCGGGTGAAGGCATGCTGGCCGTCACGAATCCATTGCAAACCCCGGCTGGCGCCGGTGGCCTTGGTGGCCAGCACCACTTTGTCGCGGTCCTGGCGGGCCAGCCAGCTGCCGACAATCCGCTCGGTGGCGTGCACGGTGTCGGCGCGCGGCGGCACCGGGTACATCTCGGCGGTGTCGATGAAGTTGACGCCACGGGCAAAGGCGTAATCCAGCTGGGCATGGCCTTCGGCCTCGCTGTTCTGCTGGCCAAAGGTCATGGTGCCCAGGCAAATGGCGGAGACATGCAGCGTGCTGCCGGGCAGGGTGCGGTATTCCATCGGGGCTTCCTTGTCGGTGGGGAGGGCAGGCGGATGCGGCAGTCTACGCCGCGGGCAGTACAGAACGCGATGGGCTATGGCCCATTTTTTGCCATGCAGCACATGGGCCTGGGCCTCTGGGTTTGCTGCCAACCAAATACGTATAAGCCGCAAAATATCGCTTCTTTCCGGGCGCACACGCTCGCCGCCTATGCTGGCGGGCCGGATCACAGCCCGTGATCCCCCACGACAGGAGACCGGCATGCTCGCCCGCCCAGACTTTTCCCGGCCGCCGGGAGCCGCGCGATGAATTTTCAGCAACTGCGCATCATCCGCGAAACCGTGCGGCAGAATTTCAACCTCACCGAAGTGGCCAATGCGCTGTACGCCTCGCAATCCGGCGTCAGCAAGCACATCAAAGACCTGGAGGACGAACTTGGCCTGGAGCTGTTCATCCGCAAGGGCAAGCGCTTTCTTGGCCTGACCGACCCCGGCAAGGAGCTGCTGGTGATTGTCGAGCGCATGCTGCTGGACGCCGCCAACATCCGCCGCCTGGCCGAGCAGTTCAGCCAGCGCGACGAAGGCCAGCTGACCATCGCCACCACCCACACCCAGGCGCGCTACGCGCTGCCGCGCGTGGTCACCGCCTTCAAGGCGGCGTTTCCGAAAGTGCATCTGGTGCTGCACCAGGCCAGCCCCAGCGAGCTGGTGCGCCTGTTGCAGGAAGGCGAGGCCGACATCGGCATCGCCACCGAGGCGGTGGCCGACGTGCCCGAGCTGGTGTCGTTTCCATATTACAGCTGGCATCACGCCGTAATCGCCCCGCCGGCGCACCCGCTGCACCAAGGGCCGCTGACGCTAGAAGCGCTGGCCGATTATCCGCTGATCACTTATCACCACGGCTTTACCGGCCGCACCCGCATCGACCGCACCTTTGCCGACGCCGGCCTGAACGCCGACATCGTCATGGCCGCGCTGGACGCCGATGTGATCAAGGCCTATGTGGAGCTTGGCCTGGGCGTGGGCATCATCGCCTCGATGGCCGTCGATCCCAAGCGCGACGCCCACCTGCCGGTGGTGGCCGGCGAACCGCTGTTTGGCTACCACACCGCCCGCATCGCCGTGCGCCGTGGCCACTATTTGCGCAGCTACGCCTACCGCTTTATTGAACTGTGCGCCGACGTGCTGGATGAGGCGACGGTGAAGCAGGCGCTGAGTCCGGTGACGCAGGAGTAAGCGCGGCTCATAAAATCCCCGACGTGGTGGCGTGACCTTGCTGGACTCCCGCACTGTCTGCGCACGCCTGGCCAGCGCCGCGGCGCCGGGTTTGGTGAGCGGCGCTTACCCCTCGGCGCCGCCCTCCCGCTCCACCCGCAGCCGATAGCGAAAGCGATCTCCCCGGTAGTGAATCCAGTCCAGCTCCAGCGGCTGGCCGTCGCGGGTGTAGGTCATCCGCTCCAGATGAATCAGCGGCGCGCCTTCGGCCACTTCCAGCCGGGCGGCCAGCTCCGCGCTGGCGGCGACGGCGTCGATGCTCAGTTCGGCGTAGCCCAGGGCGATGCCGTAATCCTGTTCGTAGATGGCGAAAATGTCGCGTCCGGCCAGGTCTTCCTGCGCCAGCCGCCGGCCCAGTTCCACCGGCACATAGGTCAGGTCTACCGAAACTGGCGCGCCGTCCAGGTGGCGCACGCGGCGGATTTCGGTGACTGGCGCGCCTTCGGCCAGCGCCAGCCAGCGGGCCACGGCGGCGCTGGCTGGGCGTTCCTGTAGCGACTCCACCCGGTTGTGCGCCAGATAGCCCTGGTCGCGCATGGCTTCGGCAAAGCCTTGCAGCCGGCCCAGCGCCTGGGCGGGTTTGGGCGGGGCGACAAAGCTGCCCTTGCCGGCCACGGTGCTGAGCAGGCCTTCTTGCGCCAGCACGCCCAGCGCGTGGCGCACGGTGATGCGGCTGACGCCAAACTGGCTCATCAGCGCTTTTTCCGAGGGCAGGCGCGCATGCGGCGGGTAGCGGCCGGTGAGAATTTCGCCGCGCAGCCAGTCACGAATCTGGCCATGCAGCGGCTGGCTGGGGTCAAGCAGGGGCGTCATCGAAGGAGTCCAGGGTTAAGAGTCGCTCACAAAACCCAGCGAAGCGGCCCTGGCTAGGCGTGTGACCGCAGACAGTACAAGCAGTACGGCAAGGTCACACAACAACGCCAGGGGGTTTTGTGAGCGGCTCTAAGCACTGCCCACAAAACGCTCTTGGCCTTGTTGCCCAGCCTTGCCGTGCTTCTGGCTCTGTCGGCGTGCTGGCCAGGCTCGCTGCGCTGGGTTTTGTGGGCGGCATGCTAAGTTGCACAAGATGCCGGGCAGTATACCCGCACTGGCCAGCCAACCTGTTATGACAGGTTATAACTTTATCTGCAAAGCTTTGCAGTTTTCCTCGTTTCCGCCGGCTGGCCGGCGCTGCCTAGAATCCTCGCCATCCCCTGACGCGACTGTCGGCCCCGCCGGCGGCTGCCCACTTGTAATGAGGAATGTGCGATGAGTCTTGATATTTTCTGGTTTCTGCCCACCTCGGGCGACACCCGTTACCTGGGCCGCGCCGACGCCGCCCGCCCGCTGAACAATGCGTATCTCAAGCAGATCGCCGTGGCGGTGGATCAGCTCGGTTACGACGGGATTCTGATTCCCACCGGCAGCGGCTGCCTGGACCCCTGGGTGACCGCCTCAACCGTGGCCACCGTCACCCAGCGCATCAAGCTCCTGGTGGCGCTGCGCACCGCGCTGACCCAGCCCACCGCCGCCGCCCGTCAGGCCGCCACGCTGGATCAGGTCAGCAATGGCCGCCTGCTGGTCAATGTGGTGGCTGGCGGCGACGCCATCGAGCTGGCCGGGGACGGGATTTTTCTGGATCACGACGCCCGCTACGAAGAAGCCCGCGAGTTTCTCACCATCTGGCGCCAGCTGCTGGCTGGCGAGACGGTGAATTTCTCTGGCAAATATCACACGGTGAAAGACGCGCGCAATTTCTTCCCACCGGTGCAAACCCCGCATCCGGGCATTTATTTTGGCGGCTCGTCGCCGGCGGCGCATGACTTGGCTGCCGAACAGGTGGACGCCTACCTGACCTGGGGCGAGCCGCCGGCCGCCGTGGCGGAAAAAATCGCCGACGTGCGCGCCCGCGCCGCCCAGCATGGCCGCACCGTGCGTTTTGGCGTGCGCCTGCATGTGATTGTGCGCGAAACCAACGAAGCCGCCTGGGCGGCGGCTGATGCGCTGATCGAGCATGTGGACGATGCCACCATCGCCAAGGTGCAGGCGCGCTACGCGCAGATGGATTCTGAAGGCCAGCGGCGCATGGCCGCGCTGCACAATGGCCGGCGCGACCAGCTGGAAGTCAGCCCCAATCTGTGGGCGGGCGTTGGCCTGGTGCGCGGCGGCGCCGGCACCGCGCTGGTGGGCGATCCGCACACCGTGGCGGCGCGGCTGAAGGAATACGCCGACCTGGGTGTGGACAGCTTTGTGCTGTCCGGTTACCCGCACCTGGAAGAAGCCTACCGCTTTGCCGAGCTGGTGTTTCCGCTGCTGCCGGGCAAGGCCGAGCTGCGCCCGGCCGGCAAGATTGTCACCGGCGGCCCGTTTGACGCCAGCACCCTGGCCGACGTCCCGGCCGAACAGGAGGCCGCATGAACGTCATCGACATGCGCTGCCGGCCGGCCTATCTGCACGACTTTTTTGGCGCCACGCCCGGCACGGCGGCGTATGAGTCGGCGCGCTGGCTTAACCGCCGGGTGGGCTCGCGCCACGACGAGCACTTCACCCCGTCGCTGACCCGCGAGGGCTTCTTGCAGGAAGTCCACGCCGCCGGCCTGCGCCACGCCGTGGTGGTGGGCCGCCACACCCCCGGCCAGCACCTGCCCAATGACCGCATCCAGCAGATTGTCGCCGACGACCCGGTGCTGCTGGGGGTGGGTGCAGTGGACCCGATTGTGCAGGGCGTGCAGCCGGCGCTGGATGAGCTGGAGCGCGCGGTGAACAGCCTGGGGCTGATCGGCATTGATGTCGAGCCAGGCTTTGGCCAGCCGGCGCGCCACGCCGACGACCGCGCGTATTTCCCGGTGTACGAAGCCTGCGCGGCGCTGAATGTGCCGGTGTTCATCATGTCCGGCCCGACCACGCCCGACCCCAGCTACAACGACCCGGCGGCCATCGGCCGGCTGGCGCAGGCTTTCCCCACCTTGCCGATTGTCTGCTACCACGGCTTTTACCCCAATGTCGCCGGCATTCTGGGCGTGGCCTTCCGTCACGAGAATGTTTATGTGGTGCCGGACATGTATTTGTTTGTGGCGGGCGCGCGCGATTACGTCGAGGCCGGCAATGGCTTTTTGCGCGAGCAATTGTTGTTTGGTTCGTCCTACCCGTTCCGGCCGATTGGCCAGTCGATTGACGATTTTCTGGCGCTGGGCTTCAAGGACGGCGCCGTAGAAGCGGTGCTGCACGACAACGCCGCGCGCTTGCTCAAGCTGGGCCCGGCGCCGGCCCGCTGAACCGAATTCCCTGGAGAACACATCATGACCGACGCTTTTCAACCGTCCCGCCGCCGCCTGCTGGGCGCCTTGTCCGCCGCCGCCCTGGCCGCCGCGCTGCCGCGCCCGGCGCGGGCCGCCAGCGACACCCTGCGCATCGGCTACCAGAAATACGGCACGCTGGTGCTGCTGAAGGCGCAAGGCACGCTGGAAAAACGCCTGGCCCCGCTGGGCATTCAGGTGAAATGGGCGGAATTCCCCGGCGGCCCGCAACTCCTGGAAGCGCTGAACGTCGGCAGCGTGGACTTTGGCACCACCGGCGAAACCCCGCCGATCTTCGCCCAGGCCGCCGGCGCCGACTTGCAATACGTGGCCTATGAGCCGCCGGCGCCCAAGGGCGAGGCGATTGTGGTGGCCAAGGATTCGCCGCTGAAATCGGTGAAAGACCTCAAAGGCAAGCGCGTGGCGCTGAACAAGGGCTCGAATGTCCACTACCTGCTGGTCAAGGCGCTGGAAAAAGCTGGGCTGAAATACGAAGACGTGCAAACCGTGTTTCTCAACCCGTCCGACGCGCGCGCCGCCTTCGAGCGCGGCAGCGTGGACGCCTGGGTGATCTGGGACCCGTTCCTGGCCGCCGCCGAGCATCAGCTGGGCGCGCGCCAGCTGGCCGACGGCGTCGGGCTGGTCAGCAATCACCAGTTTTACCTGGCTTCGCGCCGCTATGCCGAGCAAAACGGCAAGGTGATCAAGCTGATCGTGGAAGAACTCGCCCGCCTGGACGCCTGGGCGCGGCAAAACTTCAAGGACGTGGCCGGCCAGCTGTCCTCGCAAATCGGCCTGGACGTCAACATCGTGCGGGTGGCCGCTGAACGCGGCACTTACGATGTGCGCCTGCTGGATGCCAAAGTGATTGCCGAGCAACAGCGCATCGCCGATGTGTTTCATCAGCTCAAGCTGATTCCCAAGCCGGTGTCGGTGAAAGACATTGTCTGGTCGGGGCAGTAAGCGTCGCGCATAACACCCTCCTGGTGTCATTGCCCGACCTTGCCCACCTGCGCCCCAGCCGCCTGACCCGCGTCTGGGGCGCGCGGCTGTCTGCGGCGCCGGCAATGCACAAATCCGCATAAGCAATGCAAACCTGCTCGTTTGGGTTTGCCGCAGGCGGCGGCTAGAGTGGCCGGCGATGCCATATTTTTTGTGAATTCTGTTCGGGACTTATCATGCTCACTGCCTTCAAACGCCTTGCCGTGGCCGCCGTGGCCTTGTTCGCCAGCGCGACGCACGCTGCCGACGCCCCCAAGGAAATCCGCCTGGATTATGCCTATTATTCGCCGCCCAGCCTGGTGCTCAAGCGCTTTGGCTGGCTGGAGCAGGCGCTCAAGCCAGAAAGCATCACGGTGAAATGGGTGCTCAGCCAGGGCAGCAACCGCGCGCTGGAGTTCCTGAACAGCGGCAGCGTGGATTTTGGCTCCACCGCCGGCCTGGCGGCGGTGCTCAGCCGCGCCAACGGCAACCCGATCAAGAGCGTGTACGTGTATTCGCGCCCGGAATGGACTGCGCTGGCGGTGGCCAAGGATTCGCCGATCAAGTCGATCAAGGATCTCAAGGGCAAGAAAATCGCCGCCACCAAGGGCACCGACCCGTATTTGTTCCTGCTGCGCGCGCTGCACACCGAAGGGCTGAAAAAAACCGATATTGAGCACGTGGCGCTGCAACACGCCGATGGCCGCGCCGCGCTGGAGCAAGGCCGGGTGGACGCCTGGGCCGGGCTGGATCCGCTGCTGGCCGCCAGCGAGCTGGAAGCCGGCTCGCGGCTGATTTACCGCAATGTGGCGTTCAACACCTACGGGTTTTTGAATGTCAGCGAAAAATTCGCCAGCGCCTACCCCGAGCAGGTGAAAAAAGTCATCGCCGCCTACGAGCAGGCGCGCAAATGGATTCTGGCCAACCCGGACGAAACCGCCAAAATCATTGCCGAAGAAGCCAAGCTGCCGCTGGCGGTGGCCAAACTGCAACTGAGCCGCAACGACTTCAAGACCCCGATTCCGGGTGAGGCGCACAGCCAGGCGCTGAAAGCCGCCGCGCCCATCCTGCTGGAAGAAGAGCTCGTGAAAAAAGGCACGGAAGTCAACCGGGTGATCGACGCGCTGATCGAGCCGGGCTTTGCCCGCGCCGTGGTGCGCTAAGCGGAGCGCAGCATGGCGGATATTGACCAACACGCCGCGCGCCCGCTGACAGCCGCCTGGGCGAAACGGGCGCAGGGCTGGCTGTTGCCGCTGGCCGTGCTGCTGATCTGGGAGACGGTGGTGGCCCAGCAGTGGGTGAGCGCGCATTTGCTGCCGCCGCCCAGCGAGCTGGCGCACACCCTGCTGGAGTTGACCCGCAGCGGCGCCTTGCTGGCGCATATCGGCGTCAGCGTGGCGCGGGTGCTGGCCGGCTTTGCCATCGGCGCGGCGCTGGCGGTGGCGCTGGGCGCGGCGGTGGGGCTGTCGCCGCGCGTCGAGGCGCTGATCGACCCCAGCTTTCAGGCGCTGCGCGCCATTCCGTCGCTGGCCTGGGTGCCGCTCTTGTTGCTGTGGCTGGGCATTGATGAGGCGCCCAAGCTCACCCTGATCGCCATTGGCGCGTTTTTTCCGGTGTATCTGAATCTGGTGGCCGGCATTCACAATGTCGATCGCAAATGGGTGGAGGTCGGACGTGTGCATGGCCTGCGTACTGGCGCGCTGATCGGTCGGGTGTTTCTGCCGGCGGCGTTGCCGCATGTGCTCACCGGCTTGCGCGGCGGGCTGTCGCTGGCGTGGATGTTTTTGGTGGCGGCCGAGTTGATGGCCGCCACGCGTGGTCTGGGGTATTTGCTGACCGATGGCCGGGAAACCGGCCGCGCCGACCTGGTGCTGGTGGCGATTGGCGTGTTGGCGGTGCTGGGCGCGCTCAGCGACAGCCTGTTGCGCCTGCTGGAAACCCGCTGGCTGGCCTGGCGCGACGTGGCCCTGACCCAGGAGGCCCAGCCATGAGCGCGCCCTTGTTGCAACTGGATATTCAGGCCAAGCAGTTTGCCCGCCGCCTGGTGCTGGATCGGGTCAGCCTGTCGCTGGCCGCTGGCGAAGTGGTCAGCCTGGTGGGCCCCAGCGGCTGCGGCAAAAGCACGCTGCTGCGCATCATCGCCGGGCTGGACCGCGACTATCAGGGCCAGGCGCAGATTCTGGGCGAGCCGATTCGCCTGCATTCGCGCCATGTCGGCGTGGTGTTTCAGGAGCCTCGCTTGCTGCCATGGTTGAGCGTGGCCGACAATGTCGGCTTTGAGCTGGGCCGGCGCGGCGGCCGCCATCCACGGGTGGCCGAGCTGCTGGCGGATGTCGGGCTGGCCGACTGGGGCCACGCCTACCCCAAGCAATTGTCTGGCGGCATGGCGCAGCGCGTGGCGATTGCCCGCGGTTTGTTCACCCGCCCGGCGCTGCTGTTGCTGGACGAGCCGTTCAGCGCGGTGGACGCCTTTACCCGCATGCGCTTGCAGGATGTGCTGCTGGCGGCCGCCAGCCACAGCCAGGCCAGCGTGCTGCTGGTGACCCACGACGTCAACGAAGCGGCGTATCTGAGCGACCGGGTGCTGGTGCTGGGGCGCAACCCCGGGCGGATTCGCGGCGAGGTGCGGGTGGATTGGCCGCATCCGCGCCAGCGCGGCGACGCCCGGCTGGCGCGCGCCGAGGCGGAGATTCTGGCCCTGCTGGACGACCGCGAGGACGCCCCGCAGCCGCCGCCCCAGGCGGCGCCATGGCCGGCTTCGCTGGCCAGGCTGCGGCTGGCGGTGTAAGCGCCGCTCAGCAACCCCTCCTGGCGTTGTTGTACGGTCTTGCCGCCCTGCTTGACTGTCTGCGGTCGTGCGCCCGGTCAGGGCCGCTACGCTGAGTTTTGTCAGCCACGCCCACACACACAGGCAGATGCACACAGGCCCACGCCATACAGCGTGGGCCTGTGTGCATTGGCAGCTCAGCCTGCCGGGTGGGCGGGGTCGGCCAGTGCCGGCAGTTGCACACCCATCATGTGCAGACGCGGGCAATTGACCATCTGGCTCAGCACTGGAGTTGGCATGTCGGCCAGGCCGTTGATCCATGGCCGCACCACCAGTTCGATGGCCAGCTTGAAATCATCCTGCATCCATTCTGGCGGAATCATGCGTTCCAGCAGCAGCATGGCCAGACCGTGCACCATCGACCAGATGGCCGCAGAATAATGGCTGGCCGTGGTTTCGTTGATGCGCGCGGCCATCGGCGAGCCTTGCGCTGCGGTCAGGATGGCCTGGGTCAGCGCCTGAAAACCGGCCTGGCCGGCCTGCCAGCTGGCCAGAATGGCTTCTTCGGTCTGGTTTTGCGGCGGAGGGAGGTTTTTCAGGCCGTCCGGGCCGCCATGATTGGGCTCTTTGAGCAGTCCACCAAAGTGATCGCCCGGGCAGTGGCTGAACATCACCGCTAAGTGCGCCGGGTGGCGGATGGCAAAGTTCAGGTAGGCACGCGCCATGCGCTCCAGGGTTTCGTTCAGTTGATTGGGCTCGCGGGCAATGCCGGCCATGGCCGCGTGCAGCAGCTGGTAGCCTTCGCTGGCGGCCACCGCCAGAACGTGATCCTTGCCTTCGAAGTGCCGGTAGGGCGCGGCCTGACTGACGCCAGCGGCCCGGCAGATTTCGGCCAGGGTAAAGCCAGACGGGCCACGCTGGCGCACCAGTTCCAGCGAGGCATCAATCAGCGCGCGGCGCAGATCGCCATGATGATAGCGGCCGGCAGGCTTACGCGGGATGCGAGGTCCGGATGACGGCATGATGAAGACACTCATACAAATGTGTAATGAGGCATATCTTATTGCAATGCGCGGAGCGCTGACAGTCTGTTCTACTTATGTTAATATACAATACATCTCCAAGGCCTTGCTGGCATTGCCCATTTGCCAACAAGACGTCTTTGCAGGATGCGTGTTGATACCCCGACAGCTCTCCGGCTGATCGGGGTTTTTTTTCGGCGATACCCTGGCCCGGCGGCCCAGGGTTTTGGCGCTATAATGACGGCCAATCCAAACACCCTGGGCTGCATTGGCGGCCCTTTTTGCCATTCCACAAGGTTTTCGACATGTCCCAGATTCCCCAGACCCTGACCCACTGGCTGATCGACGCCCAGCGCAAGGCTGGCGGCGACAGCGTGATGTTGCAGCTGCTTGACGACATCGCCACCGCCTGCAAGATGATCTCCCACGAAATCGCCCAAGGCGCCATGCTTGGCAATCTGGGCAAGGCCGGTAGCGAGAATGTGCAAGGGGAAGAGCAAAAACAGCTGGACGTGATCGCCAACGATATCTTTCTGGCGGTAAACGCTCAGGCCGGTCATTACCCAGCGATGGCTTCGGAAGAGCTGGAAGACGTCTATGTGGTGGATGGCGCGGCCGAGGGCAAGTATCTGCTGCTGTTTGACCCGCTGGATGGCTCGTCCAATATCGACGTGAATGTCTCGGTGGGCAGTATTTTCTCCATCCTGCGCCTGCCTGAAGGCGCTGATCCCAGCCAGGCGGCCGCCTTCCTGCAAACGGGTGTGCAACAAGTGGCTGCCGGCTATGCGCTGTATGGCCCGTCCACCATGCTGGTGATCAGTGTCGGCCAGGGCGTGCATGGCTTTACCCTGGATCGCAACACCGGCCTGTTCTACCTGACTCACCCGGACATGAGCATCCCGGCAGACACCAAGGAGTTTGCCATCAACGCCTCGCGTGCCCGCTTCTGGGAGGCGCCGGTCAAGCGCTATGTGGACGAATGCCTGGCCGGCAAAACCGGCCCGCGCGGGCGTGATTTCAATATGCGCTGGATTGCCTCGATGGTGGCCGAAGTGCACCGCATCCTCACCCGTGGCGGGCTGTTCATGTACCCGATGGACGCCGAAAATCAGGCCAAGGGCGGCAAACTGCGCTTGATGTATGAAGCCAACCCGATGTCCTTCCTGGTGGAACAAGCCGGTGGCGCCGCCAGCACCGGTCGCCAGCGCATTATGGATGTCGCGCCGACCGGCCTGCATCAGCGCATTTCGGTGATTCTGGGCTCGAAAAACGAAGTCGAGCGCGTTGCCAGCTACCACGCTGAGTAAGCGTCGTACTGCGTCCGCACCACGCGCGCAGCCCATCCGGGTTGCGCGTTTTTTATTGGCACAGGATATTGTGTCAATACTTTGTACTATTCAATAAATGGCATGCGCTGGACAAAATACGCCGTAATGAATCCAATATGTCAGGTGCTTGCCCTGGCAATGGGGCAGTGATACGGGCTGGCGTGCGTTCAGTTTGACAAGGCTTATCCGTTTTGCGCATACCATCCCCCATTAATGTCATATGAATTTTGTGCGCCGCAAAACAACCAACCGTCAAGTGTTTCAGAAATAGCTCCCTCCCAACCAGCCGCTCTAAGTATTCGTACGAATTGAAACCCAACTGAGCTCTTCTACAGTGAAACACGGGGCGCAATCCGGCCCCATGTGTCAGGCACGCCAGAAACCCTGGCTGCGGCACCGCGGTGAAGGCGACACCCCTGCCCGCCACCGGTTTTCTCGTGGAGACGCTCGCATGAAAATCAATCTGCCGATCAATCAGACCGAATACCGGGTGGATCCCAAGCAGCCGATTGTCACCCGCACCGATCTGAAGGGCATTATCACCTACGCCAACCCGGCCTTTATTGCACTGAGCGGCTTTACCGAAGCCGAGCTGATTGGCCACAGCCACAATGTGGTGCGTCACCCGGACATGCCGCCCGAAGCGTTTGCCGATTTGTGGGAAACCCTGAAAGCCGGCTCGCCCTGGCAGGGCATCGTGAAAAACCGCGCCAAGGATGGCGGCTTTTACTGGGTGGACGCCTACGTCACCCCGGTGACCGAAAACGGCCAGACCATTGGTTATATGTCAGTGCGCAATGCGCCGTCCCCGCAGCAGATTGCCGAAGCCGAGCGCCTGTACGCCGCCATTCGCAACAAACAAGCCAAAATGCCATCCACCTTGACGCGCGCACGTCGGCTGCCATCGTTTGCCCGGCGCATGTGGGGCGCCAGCCTGCTGTGCGGCTTGCTGGCTGGCGGCGCCAATTTCTGGCTGGACCGCATGGGCCTGGCTTGGCTGAGCTGGATCGCTGGCGGCATGCTGGGCATGTTGCCGGTGCTATGGCTGCTGCCGCAACTCACCCGCACGCTGAACGAGGTATCGGCCGGCTTTATCAACTTGGCCGAAGGCAAGCTGAACATGCCGGTGCGGCAAAGCTGGCACTGCGCGCTGGGCGATGTGCAGGTGCGCCTGGAATCCATGCGCATCTACCAAAAAGCCGTGGTGGCCGATGTGATCACCGAGGCGCAGGCCAACAGCGCCTCGGCCGAAATGCTCAACGCCAATCTGGGCCAACTGGTGCAATGCTTTCACGCCCAGAACGTCATGCTGGCAGAGATGGCCGCCCAGCTGGACAGTGTGGGCAGCTCGGTCAAAGAAATCGTCGCCGTGTCTGATGCCATGTCGCACGAAGCCGAGCACACCCGCGAGCGGGTGGCCGAAGGCGATGTCACCATGCTGGATATCTCCAGCTCGTCGCGCAACACCCTGGATGCGATGACCCACTCCTGCGCGTCAATGCAGGCCTTGCGCCAGACGGTGGCCAGGATTCAGGAAATGTCAGCGCTGATCGACGATATCGCCGGGCAGACCAATCTTCTGGCGCTGAACGCCTCGATTGAAGCGGCGCGCGCTGGCGAGCACGGGCGCGGGTTTTCTGTGGTGGCCGACGAAGTGCGCAAGCTGGCCGAACGCACGGTCAGCTCCAATCAAAGCATTCAGGACACCCTGCAAGCCATCCACAGCCATGTGTTCGAGGCATTTGGCCGCACCGAAAAAGCCATGGGCACCGTCGAGCACAGCCAGCAGGCGATTGGCCACTTTTCGCAGGGGCTGAACAATATCCGCGACGCCGCCGAACACGCGCTGCAACAGGCCCGCGCGCTGCTGGGCTTCACCTCGCAGCAATCGGAAGCCACCCAGGATGTGGTGGTGCACCTGAATGAAGTGTTCGCCTCGCTGGAGCGCAACGAACAAACCGCCGTGGATTTGCAGCAGCAAGCCGGCCGGCTATCGCAAAGCAGCCTGAGCCTGAACAAGCTGCTCGGGCATTTCCGTATCGCTTGAGTGTCATGAATCGCCTGGCCGGCCGAGTCAGGTGGTTTACTGTGGCCCGCGCGTCTCCCCGGTGTCGCGCGGGATTTTTTGCCAGCGGCCTGCCGCCCATGCCACAGTGCCCCGTTGCCTCACAGCCTGCGCCTGATGGCGTTATCGTCGCAGAGCCCGTGCGAACGGCGCACCGGCCAGGACTCCAGGAGTATTTGATGCTGACCTTGTCTTTTCGCCACTGGGCATCGGCCGCACTGCTGGCCGGTGGCCTGCTGGGCAGCCTGCCCACGCTGGCCGACCAGCCGCCGCCCGAAGCTGCCAGTGGCTTTGCCCGCATCACGGCCCCCACGGCGTTTGACCACGCCATGATTGTCACCGCCAACCCGCTGGCCAGCGATGCCGGCGCCGCCATCCTGCGCCAGGGCGGCAGCGCGGTGGATGCGCTGATTGCCGCGCAATGGGTGCTGGGGCTGACCGAGCCGCAGTCGTCCGGCCTGGGCGGCGGCGGCTTTTTGCTGACTCACGACGGCAAGCGCACGCTGCAAAGCTGGGACGGCCGGGAAACCGCGCCCGCCGCCGCGCGCGGCGAGCGCTTTATCGGCGCCGACGGCAAGCCGCTGCCCTTCACCCAGGCAGTGGCCAGCGGCAAGGCAGTCGGCGTGCCCGGCCTAGTAGCCAGTCACGTTGAAACGCGAGGATAAAGACGAGCAAGCTTACGTCGGGCATCCTGAGTGGAGAACTTCCACTTGATGGGGATGGCTTTGGCGTTGCGTTCACGCACATTGGCCTCAACCTCGCGTCGCAACGTTTCTTCATC
>NZ_QJKI01000022.1 GCF_003201855.1 Rivihabitans pingtungensis
ATGGCGGGCATGGTGATTTCCTCAGCGGGGTTGTGCTGTCCTGTATGCAGCGGCTGTGCCTATTATCTGTTCAGATCATGGTGACTGGCTACTAGCCGGCAATCTGGCGCCGGGCTAGCCTGAACCTTGCGTGTTGGCGAGCTGGCCGTGTGTCGCTGCATACCGTCGTGAATCAGGCATCACTGGTGGGTAGGCTCAGCACAAACTCGGCGCCGCCGTCGGCCATATTATGCGCGTTTAGCGCACCGCCGTAGCTTTCGACAATGGTCAGTGAAATCGCCAGCCCCAGGCCCAGCCCTTCGCCGGCCGGCTTGGTGGTGTAAAACGGCTCGAACAACCGGCGCTGGGCGTCGGCGCTCAGGCCGGGGCCGTGGTCGCGCACGGCAATATGCGCCATGGCGCCCTCGGCCCAGGCGCGCACATGCAGCTGCGGGGCCGTTTGGCCGTGCATGGCGTCCAGACCATTGCGCAGCAGGTTCACCAACACCTGCTCCAGCCGGCCGGCTTCGGCCAGCAACTGCAAATCGCCGCATGGTTCCACGTGAAACATCGCCTGCAATTCGCGGCGGCGCGGCTCCAGCATCATCAGCGCGTGGTGGATGGCGCTGGCCACGCTCACCGGCTGCGGGGTGGCGGCCTCCTGGCGGGCAAAGCTTTTCAGCTGGCGAACAATGCGGCCGGTGCGGTCGATCAGCTCGCTGATCATCTGCAAGTTTTCCGCCACGTCGTCGTAGCGGCCGCGCGCCAGCAGCGCCTGGGCGTTGTCGGCAAAGGTGTGCAGCGCCGCCAGCGGCTGGCTCAGCTCGTGGCTGACGCCGGCCGACATCTGCCCCAGGGTGGCCAGCTTACCGGCCTGCACGGCGGCGTCGCGGGTTTCCCGCAGAATCGCCTTGGTGCGCTCCAGTGCGGCAATCTGCCCGGTCAGGTCGGCAGTGCGCTCGGCGATGCGGTCTTCCAGCTCGGCGTACACCCGGCGCAGTTCTTCACGGCGGCGCTGGCGGTGGCGCAGGTGGGCGGCCAGACCCAGCACAAAGGCGCTGGCGAACACGCTGGCGGCGCCCACTGCCCAGGCGGCGGCGCGCGCCTCGCTGGGGTCGCCCAATTGCACCAGTCGCCAACCTTGCCCGCCCACTGGGCGGCTATGCACCAGCCAGTCGCGCGCGGGGGCCTCGGCCAGCGCCAGCCGCACCGGCGTTGTCGGGTTCAGTGGCACTGGCTGATTGGCCAGCGGCGGAATCGGCTGGCCGCCGTATTGCCGGGTGCTGGCCAGTCGCGCGGCGGTGGCGGCTGGCAGTGGGGTGAGCGTGTGATAACGCCAGCGGCGCGCCGACGACAAAAACACCACGCCGTCGCCATCGGCCAGCAGCAGGGTGTCGCCCGCGCTGGCCAGCGCTTGTTCCAGCGCGTCCAGATTCAGCTTGAGCGCCACCACGCCGCGCACCTGATTGCCCTCACGCACCGGCGCTG
The DNA here is from genome assembly GCF_003201855.1 of Rivihabitans pingtungensis. Classification (GTDB taxonomy): domain Bacteria; phylum Pseudomonadota; class Gammaproteobacteria; order Burkholderiales; family Aquaspirillaceae; genus Rivihabitans; species Rivihabitans pingtungensis. The sequence continues at coordinate 1,468 of NZ_QJKI01000022.1, forward strand.
CCAGAAAATACCCCGGCTCGCCCGTGGTGACGCCCACGCCATAAAACCGCCCCAGCCCACCGGCCAGCGCCTCGCGAAAATACGGCCGAAACGCATACTGGTGGCCCACAAAGCTTTGCGGCTGCCGCCAATTGCTGGCCGCCAGCGTGCGCCCATCGGCCGTCAGCAAATAAGCCGCCGCCACCGCCGCGCCTTGCTGGGCGGCTTCCAGATAGGCATTGGCGGCGGCTTGTCGCGCCGGGTTGCCCGGCTCGCGCAGCAGCGCCAGCAAGGAAGGGTCCAGCGCCAAGAGGCCGGGCAGGGATTCGTGCCGCGAGAGGGTGGCCTCCAGCGACAGTGCCAGGCCATCCAGCTGCTGGGCACTGGCCTGGCGCTCACGGGCCAGATTGGCGTTCAGGGTCAGCTGATAGCCGGTTTCTCCCAGCAACAGGCAGACAGCGGCGGCCAACACCAGCGCGGGCAGACGAGCGTTCGTAGACATCGCGGGCTTTCAGAGGGGGGCTGTGGCAGCATCGGCCACCACTGGCTTGGGCGCAAGCGTAAAAACGCCCTGCCGGACGCAATGGCCAACAGGGCGCTGGTATATGGAGCAAGGTCGGGAGAACTTAGCATCGCGCACAAAACCCAGCGAAGCGGTCCTGGCCAGGCGGGTCACACCACAACGCCAGCGGGTTTCGTGAGCGGCGCTTAATCCACCGCCGCCAGCTTCATCTCGGCATTGGCATGGCGCTGTTGCTCCTCCATCACCAGCGCGCCCAGCTCGCGCTTGAGGGCGTTGAACGCGGCGGATGACGGGTCGCGTGGGCGCGGCATGTCCACGATCTGGTCGCGTTTGACCGTGCCGGGGCGGTAGGTCATCACCACGATGCGGTCGGCCAGGTAGATCGATTCCTCGATGGAGTGCGTGACGAAGAGGATGGTCTTGCCCAGTTTCTCCCAGATGCGCAGCAGCTCGTCTTGCAGATTGCGTCGGGTCAGCGCGTCCAGCGCGCCAAACGGTTCGTCCATCAGCATGATCGGCGAATCCAGCGCCAGCACGCGGGCAATCGCCACCCGCTGGCGCATGCCGCCGGAGAGGTCTTTTGGGTAGCGGTCGCGAAAGTCTTTCAGGTGCAGCAAATCCAGCAGCTGATTCACCGTCTGGGCGATGTCGCTGCGCGATTTCTTTTGCACCTCCAGGCCAAAGGCGATGTTTTGCGCCACGGTCATCCACGGAAACAGCGCGTATTCCTGAAACACCATGCCGCGATCCGGGCCGGGGCTGAGGATTTTTTTGCCCTCGATGGTGATTTCGCCCGCCGACGGCGGCTGAAAACCGGCCACGGCGTTCAGCAGGGTGGATTTGCCGCAGCCGGACGGCCCCAGCAGGCAGACAAACTCGCCGGGCTGGATGGTCAGCTGAATGTCTTTCATCGCCACCACCGGGCCACCCGGCGTGGTGAACACTTTTTGCACATTATTGATCAGAATCTGGCTCATCTTAGTGCTCCAGGCCGCGATGCCAGCGCAGCAGATGGTTGTTCAGGCGGCTGACGGCGGTGTCGATGGCCAGGCCCAAGAGGCCGATGGTGATCATGCCGGCGATGATTTTGTCCGACCACATAAACTCACGCGCTTCCAGAATGCGGAAACCCAGGCCATCGTTGACGGCGATCATCTCGGAGACAATCACCACAATAAACGCCGTGCCGATGCCAATGCGCACGCCGGCCAGGATATACGGCGTGGCCGCCGGCAGGATGACGCGGGTGAACAGGGTCAGTTGGTTGACGCCCAGATTGCGCGCCGCGCGCAGATAAATGCCGTCCACGTGGCGCACGCCAGCGATGGTGTTCATCAGCACCGGGAAAAACGCGCCAATGGCGATCAAAAAGAACGACGGCGGGTTGCCCAGGCCAAACCACAAGATGGCCAGTGGAATATAAGCAATCGGTGGGATCGGGCGCAGGATTTGCACCAGCGGGTTGAAAAAGTCATGGATGCGGGTGTTGGCGCCCATCACCAGCCCCAAAGGCAGCGCCAGCCCGGCGCCAATCACAAAGCCGGCAATCACCCGGTACAGGCTGGAATAGGCGTCGTGCAGCAATTCGCCCGACAACAGCCAGCCCAGATACGACTGGCCCTCGGCCTGCGGCTGCGCCGGCAGCAAATACGCCCACCACTTGGCCGCCACTGCCGACGGCGCTGGCATCACCACGGCCGAAAACAGCCCGGCGCGCGCGCAGGCCTCCCACACCAGCAACACCAGCACCGGGGCCAGCGCGCCATGCATCAGCGATTTGAGTTTGTTCATGGCCGTCTCACTTCACCTTCAGCTCGGCCTTGGCCTTTTGCAGCAGATCCAGCTTCACCCACTCTGCCGCCTTGGGCGGCTTGGCCATGCGGCCGACGCCGTATTTCTGCATGTAATCAGTGGTGATGTCGACGTGCTCCAGCGACACATCGTAGGTGTAGTCGGCATTGTCCATGGCGTCTTTGAAGTCCTGCGGGGTGATCTGGCCCTTGAACATCTGCTCGCGCACGTATTTTTCTGCCAGGGCGCTATCTTTGTTGAACTGCGCCGTACTATCGACAAAACACTTCATCAGGCGCTGGGCGACGTCTTTTTTCTCGTTGTAGAGTTTTTCCGTCATCACCAGCAGGCGCACCGGCTCGCCCATCTTGGTGGTGTACGGCTTCATGATTTCCACGCCGAATTTTTTATTGATCGCCTGCGAGGATTGCGGCTCGGACTGACACATGGCGTCGATCTGCTTGGCGGCCAGCGCCTGGTTCAGGTCGGCAAAGGCCAGGAAAACAATCTGCACATCCTTGCCCGGCTTGTCCGACCAGCTCAGGCCGGCTTTTTCCAGCTCGGCGTACAGCAAGAGCTCATGCGCGCCGCCACGGGTGACGCCCACCTTTTTGCCCTTCAGCCCCTGAATGTTCTTGATGCCGCTGTCCACCCCAGCCACGATGCGCGCGCCGCCCTTGGCAAAACCGGCCACGGTGTAAATCGGCACGCCATTGGCGCGGCCAGAAATCGCCCCGTCCGAGGCCAGCGCGGCCACGTCGATCTCGCCGGCGACAATCGCCGGCATGATGTCCGGGCCCTTGGGGAACATGCGTTCTTCCACCTTGAGGTTGTACTTGCCGCAGTAATCCTTCATGTAGGACACCGCGCCGTAATGGGCAAACTTCAGATTGCCCAGACGCACCACGTCAGGGTTGGCCAGCGCCAAGGGGGCGGCCAGCAGGCTGGCGGCCAGCAGGGACAGGCGGATGGATGTGCGCATGAGTTTCTCCTCTGATTTTGGTTGTAAGAGTGGCTAACAAAACCCGCCTGGCGTCGTTGCCCGACCTTGCCGTACTACCTGTACTGTCTGCGGTCATGCGCCTTGCCAGGAGTGCTGCGCTGAGTTTTGTGAGCGGCTCTGCACAGGGCGCAGCGGCGCTGCTGTGCTCAGCTACTTTGGCAGGAAGCGTGCCATGCGCAGAGGATGGGCAAGCTATTGAATAAAATGAGAGATTTTTCTTTGGGCAGGGCGGTGTGTGCAGATTTTCGCCGGGTTGTATTAACATATGTGCGGAAATCCGCACATATGTTTTGAGGGGGCATTACCCCCCATTGGCGCTGTCGTGTGGCCTTGTTGTGTTTCTCGTACTGCCTGGCGCCACATCCTGGCCAGAATCGCTTTGCTGAGTTTTTTGCGCGAGATCAGTGTTTTTCGGCAACAAGCTGTTGGGTGATGGCGTCTACGATGGGTTTGGCGCCGGTGATGCTCAGGTGATTGTTGTCAAAATAAACCGGAGCACCAGCGGTATGTGCCACGCAGCGATCCTTGATTGCACGATGGCACAAAATATTGCTTGGGCGGACTCGTGACAAGCCTGGTTGCTCACCAATGGCATCCAGCGCTGCTTCTGCGCGCTGATTACGCTGTTTGATGTATTGCACGCTGACCGACGCATCATCAGGCTGCAGGCGGCCGTGACGCATGTAAAGCTGTGCCAGGCGCTGGGGAACATCCCAGGCCATTTCCGGAATCGGGTACACCAGGATGACTTTTTTGCCGGATTTCAGCAGGGTGTGCACGGTATCCGCATAGTCCTGGGCCAGGGCACGTGTATAGCCTTCGCTGGCTGTCCGCTGGCTTTCCAGTGTGTAATCGCCTCCGGGCTCTTGCCCGCCTTCCCCATTGTTTGGTCGATGTCGCTCCATGGCCAGCGTCCAGCGTCCAACCAGAATCACCGTTTCTGGCCAGGATGCCAGCTGGTTCGGGGCAAAAAATAACTGGCGCAATGCACTGCAGGTGCGTGCCGTTGCGTCTTTGGCCTGATAGGTGCTGTGGATCACGGGTAAGCAGCTTCTGAAACTGAAATCCAGTCCTGCCAGATGTTGAGCCCGGCTGGCCTGATCCAATGCGGCACTCAGTGATCCAGCATGGCTGTCGCCCAGCAGGACAAAAGAGGGTGGCTGCCCTGGCGTACCCAAGTGGCAGGCATGATCAAAATTCTGATCCTGGGACAGTCTGCGCCAGCAATGATCCGGGGTATTGGGATTCTGGTGAATGTGTTGCAATGCCTGCACCTGGGCTGGATAAAAACGGGAAAATCCTTCGCTGTGGTAGCCAAGCATGCCTGCGCCAAAAAAGAGAATACTGCCTGTCAGTGCCAAACCCAGGGCATGGGAACGGGACATATTGTCTGATTTGCGCAAAGGCCGTTCAATATAGCGCCAGCTGAAATAAGCCACCAATAAAGTGGCAAGCAGAATACCGGTGATCCAAATCGGGCCAGGCTCAGCTTGTAAATAATGACGTGAAAATACCAGCAGGGGCTGATGCCAAAGGTAGGCGCTATAGCTGATCAACCCGATGCCGACCAGAATGGGCTGGCACAACAGCTGATGAACCCAGGTGCCGGGTTGGGCATAATGGATAATCAGGATGGCTCCCGCAGTGGGCAGCAGGGCGGCCAGGCCGGGAAAAGGCGTGTTTTGGTCAAACGTCAGTATTGCCCAGGCAATCAGGCCCATACCCAACAGGCTGCCTAACTGTTTTTCTCGGGCGCTTGAAGCGTCCTGATGCTGGTGTCGCCAGGCAAGCAGGCTGCCCAGCAGCAATTCCCAGGCACGGCCTGGCAGCAGAAAAAACGCCATCATCGGATGGCGATGCACCAGCCACTGCGCCAACCCCAGACTGAGCAAGGCAATCAGGCCCAACAGCCAGGGTGTCAATGCCCGTTGCCAACGCAGGATGATCATCAGCCCCAGAGGAAAAATCAGATAAAACTGTTCTTCAACACTCAGGCTCCAGGTATGCAGTAATGGCTTGAAACTGGCGCTGCTGTCAAAATATCCGCTCTCCCGCCAAAAAATCACATTAGAGATTGATATGGCTGTGCCTGCCAGGCTGCGGGAAAAGGATTTGTTATCTGCTGGCCACAAGAAAATCATGGACATGAACATGCACATGACCAACATAAAAAACAAGGCGGGTAGAATCCGTCTTACCCGGCGCTCATAAAATTGCAGCAGGCTGAAGCGGCCTTGTGCCCATTCTGTCAGCAGGATGCGGGTGATCAGATAACCGCTGATGACAAAAAATACATCTACGCCGATGAACCCACCATCAAATAAGGCAAGGCCTGCATGGTGGAGCATGACGCTCAATACGGCGATGGCGCGCAATCCATCTACCTCGGCCCGATAACCCATTTGCTGCCATTGAGGAACATCCAAGGCCGGTGAGGCAAGTGGTGCAGACGTAATGGTGTGTGATGGCGTGCTGTCCAGATCCAGCAAGCGTGTCATGATCAAACCCTCACAGGATCAGGCTCCCATCGCCATGGGATGTTGGCATGTTTGCTTATATTTGAAATGCCATTCAGATTTTTTGCGTGGAGATGGCTCTGTCTGACATGTATCAGATTCTAACATGTCGAGCATCGATTTATTTGAATCGCATCTTGATTTGGTGTTTTTACGTAATTGGTAAATATACGTAGAACAGCTGCTGGGAATGAGTTTATATCGGTATAGCCGAGCGAACGATTATCTTCTGCGGCGCGGTAACTGATTGTTTACCAGTGGATTATGCCTTTGGCAGTATTGCTTGTCTGGCGCAGTACGCCAAAAAAATAGGCTAAATAAAAGAACAGAAATGTATGTGAAACGCAACAAGTGCATAAAAATGCACGGGGCCGGTGACTGGTCACCGGCCCCGTGCAGGGTCGTGCTTCAGAAGCGTGATTCCGCTCACTACCCCTTGGCGTCGTTCCTCACCAACAAGGTGTGGGGTGTTATGCGTGTGGGCGGACTGGATTAACCCAGCTTGCCATGACACTGCTTGTACTTCTTGCCTGAGCCACACGGGCACGGGTCGTTGCGGCCTACACGCAGGCCTTGTGCGGCCAGCGCTTCCGGGCTGAACGGGTTATCGTCGTCACTGGCACTGCTGGCCAGCGCTTCCATGGCGTCTTCACCCAGCGCTGCGTCAAAATCAGCATGCTGGAACTGCATCGGCCGCTGGCGCTGCTCTTCGGCTTCCATGGCGGCCACTTCTTCGGCGCTTTGAATGCGCACGGTGAACAGCAGCTGCGCCACATCGCGCTTGATCGAATCCAGCATGTGCGAGAACAGCTCGAATGCCTCGCGCTTGTACTCCTGCTTGGGGTTCTTTTGCGCGTAGCCGCGCAGGTGAATGCCCTGGCGCAGGTGGTCCAGCGCGGCCAGGTGTTCGCGCCAGTGCTGATCCAGATGTTGCAGCAGCACGGCATGCTCAAACTGGCGCATGGTGGTTTCGCCAGCCAGATCCACCTTGGCCTGGTAGTGCGCCTCGCCCAGGGCGATCAGCTGTTCGCGCAGGGAGTCCAGCTCGGCGTCCGGCGCGGCCTTCATCCACTCGCTGAGCGGCGCTTGCAGCTGGTATTCGGCTTCCAGCGCTTTTTCCAGGCCGGTGGCGTCCCATTGCTCTTCAATCGAGCCCGGCGGCAGATACAGATCAAACAGCGCGCCCAGCGCCGCCTGGCGCATATTGGCCACCATGTCCGACACATCCGGGGTGTCCAGAATGTCGTTGCGCTGCTGGTAAATCACCTTGCGCTGGTCGTTGGCGACGTCGTCGTATTCCAGCAATTGCTTGCGGATGTCAAAGTTGCGGCCTTCCACCTTGCGCTGGGCGTTTTCGATGGCGCGGGTCACCCAGGTGTGCTCGATGGCCTCGCCTTCCGGCATTTTCAGCCGTTCCATGATGGCGGACACGCGCTCCGAGGCAAAAATGCGCAAGAGCGGGTCTTCCAGGCTCAGGTAGAAGCGGCTGGAGCCGGGGTCGCCCTGACGGCCGGAACGGCCGCGCAGCTGGTTGTCGATGCGGCGCGATTCGTGGCGTTCGGTGCCGATGATGTGCAGGCCGCCAGCGGCCAGCACGGCGTCGTGGCGCTGCTGCCATTCCGCCTTCAGCGCAGCGGTGCGGCTGGCGCGCTCGGCTTCGCTCAGGCTGTCGTCCGCCGCCAGCGCCTTCAGCTCGCTGGCGATGCTGCCGCCCAGCACGATGTCGGTGCCGCGACCGGCCATATTGGTGGCGATGGTGATGGCGCCGGCGCGGCCGGCCTGCGCCACAATATCCGCCTCGCGGGCGTGCTGTTTGGCGTTCAGCACTTCGTGCGCCAGTTTTTCCTGCTTGAGGAAGTTGGACAGCAGCTCGGAGCTTTCAATCGAGGTGGTGCCCACCAGCACCGGCTGGCCGCGCTGCTGGCAGTCGCGGATGTCGGCGACGATGGCGCGGTATTTTTCCGGGTTGGTGCGGTACACCAAGTCCAGATTATCTTTGCGGATCATCGGCTTGTTGGTGGGGATCACCACGGTTTCCAGGCCGTAAATCTGCTGGAACTCATAGGCTTCGGTGTCGGCGGTGCCGGTCATGCCCGACAGCTTGCGGTACAGCCGGAAGTAATTCTGGAAGGTGATCGACGCCAGCGTCTGGTTTTCGCGGTTGATGGTGACGCCTTCCTTGGCTTCCACCGCCTGATGCAGGCCCTCGCTCCAGCGCCGCCCGGACATCAGCCGGCCGGTGAATTCATCGACAATCACCACTTCGTCGTTTTGCACCACATAGTGCTGGTCGCGGTGGTACAGCGCATGCGCGCGCAGCGCCGCCATCAGGTGGTGCATCAGGGTGATGTTGGTGGCCGAATACAGGCTGTCGCCCACCGCCAGCAGGCCCTGCTCGGTGAGGATGGCTTCGGCGCGCTCGTGGCCGGCTTCCGACAGCATTACCGTATGGGCTTTTTCGTCCACCCAGTAATCGCCCGAGCCTTCTTCCTCGGTTTGCCGGGTCAGCATGGCCGGCACGCCGTTCATGCGCTGGTACATCTCGACATTGTCGTCGGCCGGGCCAGAAATCAGCAGCGGCGTGCGCGCCTCGTCAATCAGGATCGAGTCCACCTCATCGACCACGGCAAACGCCAGTTTGCGCTGCACCTTCTCGGCCAGGCTGAACACCATATTGTCGCGCAGGTAGTCAAAGCCGAATTCATTATTGGTGCCGTAGGTGATGTCGGCGCCATAGGCCGCTTGTTTGGCCTCGTGCGACATCTGCGACAGGTTCACCCCCACGCTCAGGCCCAGGAACTCATACAAGGGCGCCATCAGCGCTGCATCGCGGCTGGCCAGGTAGTCGTTGACGGTGACGATGTGCACGCCGTTGCCGGTCAGCGCATTCAGGTAGGCCGGCAGGGTGGCCACCAGCGTTTTGCCTTCGCCGGTGCGCATTTCGGCAATCTTGCCGTCGTTGAGCACCATGCCGCCAATCAGCTGCACGTCGAAATGGCGCATGCCCATGGCGCGGCGGCTGGCTTCACGGCAAACGGCAAAGGCCTCTGGCAGCAGTTGCTCCAGTGTTTCGCCATTGGCCAGGCGTTGGCGGAACTCCGCCGTCTTGGCGCCCAGCGCCTCGTCGCTCAGGCCGGTGAGGCCGCTCTCCAGCGCATTGATGCGCGCCACGGTTTGCCGATATTGCTTGACCAGCCGGTCGTTGCGGCTGCCGAACACTTTTTTGAGCAGGGAGGAAATCATGGAAGGCTTTCGGCCAGAGACCGTAAAAAAAATTCTGAAAATTCTAGCACAGCCGGGTGAGCCGGGATGGCGTGAATGACCACAAAGTCTAAAGGGGCAAGCGCTGGGCGGCCGGGCCGGCCCCATGCGCCAAGCTCGGGCCGGCGCGCGCAGCCATGCTAAAATCGACCCATCTCCCGCCTTTTTCAAGCCCCCTCATGAGCGCCAGCCCGTTCACCGACATTGCCAGCCGCGACGCCCGGCTCAAGCGCCTGTTTGCCGCCGTGCGGCTGAACCAGCGCGCCACGGCGGTGATGCAGGGCGCGCTGCCGCCCGGCCTGGCCGGGCTGTTTCGCGTGGTGCGCATCGAACAAGGCGAAGTGCTGGTGTACGCCCGCAACGGCGGCGCTGCCACCAAGCTGCGCCTCTTGGCCGACCACCTGATTCACGCCCTGCGCCAACGCGGCCTGGACGTGGGCGCGCTGCGGGTGAAGGTGCATGTGGACGAGCCCGAGCCGCCGCGCCCGGCCAAGCAGATTGCGCTGACCCCACACGCACGCGAATCGCTCAGCCGCGCGGCAGCGCAAATTGCCAGCCCGGCTCTGCGCGCCGCCATGGAGCGGCTGGCGCGCAACGAGGGCTGAGCGCATGCAAAACGCCCGGCGCAGGCCGGGCGTGAATGAATAAGTTAGCGTGGCTTGGACGTGTTCAGATCAAGGTAGACAAGGCACGGAACATATTGCCGGTATGTTGGCCGCCAAACAGCATGCCGTCGGCCAGCAGCGCGCACGCCGCCCACGACAAGACAATAATCAGCACCTCAAAGCTGCCGCTGGTCCACATGGCCAGCGAATGGCGGCGAAACAGCCACGGCACCCCCATCGGATTGGGCCAGTCGGCCAGCAGGTGCATCACTCCGCCAGCAGCAAAGCCAAACGCCGCTGGCGCCCACCAGGCGCTGCCCAGGCTGATATACGAGCCGCACAGCAGCAACACCCAGGGCACGCCCCAGTGTGTCAGCGTACGGTGCTTGATCCACAAGCGCTGTGCGCCGCGCTGGCCTCGGCTGCGCCACCACGCAACCTCCAGCCAATCCGGCGCGGTGCCGCCCCAGGCCCCGGCAAACAAGGCCACGATCGCCCACAGCTGAAACGGCCCGCCCGCCCCAGCACGAACCACCAGCAACGCCGCCAGCACCCCAGCGGCCACGCCCGAGGCGTGATGCGCTTTTCTAGACGCCATACTCTGCAAAACTCCAGACAACTCAATTGATTGCCACCAGCCAGACGGCCGGAAGAATGGCGCATGATACCGGAAAACCCCAACGGCCAAGATGCGCGTCTGGCCAGTGCTGACATTGCCTGCGGCTGTCCCCGTTCAGTCACAGCCGCTCGCCAACCCCCCTGGCATCGTTGTGTGATCTTGCCCTACGTCCTGTCCTGTTTAGGATCACCGTGCCTGGCCGGAACGTTGCGCCGAGTTTTGTCAGCGGCGCTAAGCCCCACAGCGCTGCTGGTATACTGGTGGGCTAGCCACTCTCCCGCGCGGGACTCCCACGATGAATGTGTTTTACGAAGAAGACGGCGGCTTCAAGGTTGGCGCCGTCATGTCCTCCACCGACGCCAGCCTGCAAGTCGAAGCGCCGCACGGCAAGCGCAGCAAAATCAAAACCGCCCATGTGCTGCTGAAGTTCACTTCGCCGCTGGCGGACTTTTTGCCGCAGGCCGAAACCGCTGCGGCGGACATCGACGTGGATTTCCTGTGGGAATGCTGCGGCGCGGATGAATTCCAGTTTGAAGCACTGGCCGCTGATTACTGGGGCCATGCGCCGTCGGCCATCGAGGCCGCCGCCATCGCCCTGCGCCTGCATGGTGCGCCGATGTATTTCTACCGCAAGGGCCGTGGCCACTACAAAGCCGCGCCGGAAGACACCCTCAAGGCCGCGCTGGCCGGCCAGGAAAAACGTCGCCAGCAGCAGCTGCAAATCGACGAATGGGCCGCCCAGCTGCGCGCCGGAAACATCCCCGAGGCGCTGCGCAGCCAGCTGATGACGCTCTTGCACCGCCCGGACAAAAACACCCTGGAATGGAAAGCCCTGGACGCCGCCAGCCGCGACGCCAACCAGCCGCCCCTGCGCCTGGTGGCCGCTGCTGGCGGCATTCCGTCGGTGCCGGACTATCTGCTGGCCGGTTTCCTGATGGAGCACTTCCCCAAGGGTCGGGGGTTTTCGGCCTATGCGCCGGCGCAAGCCCCCGGCGAGCTGGTCGATGCCGGCGTGCAGGCGTTTTCGATTGACGATGCCGCCACCACCGAAATCGACGACGCCTTCTCGCTCACCCGCCTGGACAACGGCAACTGGCGCGTGGGCGTGCACATCGCCGCGCCGACGCTGGGCATTGGCGTGGACAGCGAGCTGGAAAAACTGGTGTATAACCGCCTGTCCACCGTGTACTTCCCCGGCGACAAGATCACCATGCTGCCGGACGACGCGGTGAATGCCTTCACCCTGAAAGAAGGCCAGCACTGCCCGGCGGTGAGCATGTATCTGGAAGTCGCCCCGGATTTCACCGTGCTCAGCCACGAAAGCCGGGTCGAGCAGGTGTTTGTCGCCGCCAACCTGCGCCACGACACGCTGGAGCCGCTGTTCAACGAAGACACCCTGGCCAACGACCCCGGCGTGGACTACCCATATAAAGCCGAGCTGCGCTGGCTGTGGGAATTCGCCAACGCGCTGGAAGTGCGGCGCGGCAAGGCCGACCCGACCCGGCCGCCGCAGCTGGATTACAACTTCGCCATCGAAGACGGCAAGGTCATCATCACCCGCCGCAAGCGCGGCGCGCCGATGGACAAGCTGGTGTCCGAGCTGATGATTCTGGTCAACTGCGAATGGGGCGGCGAGCTGGATCGCGCCGGCTTCCCGGCGATTTACCGCGCGCAAACCCAGGGCAAGGTGAAAATGGTCACCACCGCCCAGCCGCACGTCGGCCTGGGCGTGGCGCAATACGCCTGGTCCAGCTCGCCGCTGCGCCGCGCGGTGGACTTTGTCAACCAGCGCCAGCTGGTGGCGATGATTCGCGGCGAACCGGCCGCCTTCCCGCCTGGCGACGCCCGCCTGTACGCCATCCTGCGCGACTTTGACGCCGCCTACAGCGCCTACAACCAGTTCCAGGATCAAATGGAACGCTTCTGGTGCCTGCGCTGGTTCACCCAGGAAGGCGTCAGCGAGCCGATTGCCACCTACGTCAAGGAAGACCTGGTGCGCATCGACGGCCTGCCAATGGCCACCCGCCTGTCCGGCCTGCCCGACGGCCTGCAAGCCGGCGACAAGGTGCGACTGGCGATTGTGCGCATCGACGAATTGACCCTGGATATCGAATACCGCGTGCTGGGCCGACTGGACGGCGCCGCGCCCGAGCCGGTGGCGCTGGACGACGCGGTGGACAATGTTGCCGACATCGAGGCCGCCAGTATGGCCGAAGCGCTCAGCGCTACAGATGGCGCGGCGTCTTGAAGCGTGTGTGAATGGCGCTGTCCGGTAGGCACCGGACAGCGCACCCGCCCCAGCGGGGCGGCTGAGCGGCGCTTACGCTTTGCGGTTGCCGCCAGCCACCATCTTGTAGGCAAACAGCCGGCACTCCAGCGCGCCATTGAACAAGGGCGTGCGCCGGCTGGCCGACAGGCGGATCAGCTTGGCCAGCCGCAAGTCGGCGGTAAAGAAAAACGCATTCCAGCCCGACCAATGCTGTTTCAGCCAGTCGCCCAGGCGCGGGTACAACTCGGCCAGGCGGTCCTGGTCGTCCAGCCGCACGCCGTAGGGCGGGTTGCACACCACCACGCCGTGCTCGGCCGGCGGGCGGCTTTCCAGCACGTCGCGGCAGTCCAGCTGCACGCAGCCGGTCAGCCCGGCGGCTTCCAGATTTTGCCGGGCGCTGTCCAGCGCCGGGCGGTAGCGGTCACTGCCCCAGATCGGCAGCGGCGCGGCCGGCCGCTCGGCGGCGTGCGCCTCGTCTTGCAGCGTGCGCCAGCGCGCCGGCACAAAGCCATTGAGCTTCTCAAAACCAAATGTGCGGGTGCGGCCTGGCGCGCGGTTCAGCGCCATGTCGGCGGCTTCCACCAAAAACGTGCCGCTACCGCACATCGGGTCGAGCAAGGGCTCGCCCGGTTGCCAGCCGCTCAGGCGCAGAATGCCGGCGGCCAGGTTTTCCCGCAGCGGGGCTTCCTGGGTTTCCCGCCGCCAGCCGCGCTTGAACAGCGCCTCGCCCGAGGTGTCCAGGTATAGCGTGGCGGTGTCGGCGGTCAGAAAGGCGTGAATGCGCACGTCCGGCGCGCGGGTGTCCACGCTGGGGCGCTGGCCGGTGCGCTGGCGGAACACATCGCACACCGCGTCCTTGATTTTCAGCGAGGCGAACTCCAGGCTTTTCAGCGGGCTGCGGATGGCGTCGGTCTTGACCTTGATGGTGCGCTCGACATTAAACAGCAAGGGCCAGTCGATGCCGCTGGCGGCGCGGTACAGCTCGGCCTCGGTGCGGCAACGCCCGCCGCCCAACCGCCACAGAATACGGCTGGCAAAGCGCGAGTGCAGATTGGCGCGCATCATCACGGTGAAATCACCGGCAAAGGCCACGCCGCCGTCGGCGGTTTCGATGGCGGACGCGCCCAGCGTGTCCAGTTCTTCGGCAAGCACCCCTTCCAGTCCGCGCGGACAAGGGGCAAAAAAGCGGTCGGTATGCATGGAATCCCGGCTGTGGGCGACCTGCGCCCGTGTAGACAATCAGGCTGAATTGTAGCCGGCTTTTGCCCGGCCGGTCGGTCATAGCGTAAAACTATCGTTGTGACAGGGAAATACCATCACCGCCCCGGCCGGATTCCGCTACCCTGCTGGTATTGCCCCCGCCAAGAAGGAAGCCATCATGGCCGTTCTCGAACTCACCGCTGACACTTTCAACGACGCCATCGCCGCCGACAAAACCGTGATCATTGATTTTTGGGCGCCGTGGTGTGGTCCCTGCCGCAGCTTTGCCCCCACGTTTGAGGCCGCAGCGGCCAAGCACGCCGATGTGGTGTTCGCCAAGGTTAACACCGAAGAACAGCAGCAGCTGGCTGGCGAGCTGAACATCCGTTCGATTCCGACGCTGATGGTGTTCCGCGAGCAGGTGCTGCTGTTCAATCAGGCCGGCGCGCTGTCGGCTGGCCAGCTGGAAACGCTGTTGCAACAAGTGGCCGAGCTGGATATGGCGCAGATTCACGCGGAAATCGCCGCCCGTGAAGCAGAAAATCAGGGCTGAGCCTGGGGCTGCTTAAGCTTGTCGCCCATAAAAAAACCGCCGAAGACCTCGGCGGTTTTTTTATGGGCGGGCGCTACGCCGTCAGAAGCGTTCAAAATCCTGTTCGCTGACCGGGGCGGCGGCCGGGACGGCTTTGACTTGAGGCGTGGCCGGTACTGCGCTGCGGCTGGCGGTTCGGGTGGTGCGGCTGTTGCCGCTGCTGCGGCGCGCTGACGGCGCCCCGCTGAGGCGGAAGAATTCCATCAGCGTTTGCAGCTGGTCGGCCTGTGCGCTCATTTCTTCGGCGGTGGCGGCCAGTTGCTCCGAGGCCGAGGCATTTTGCTGGGTGGCCTGGTTCAGTTGGCCCATGGCGTTGTTGATTTGCGCGGTGGCCGAGGATTGCTCGCCCGAGGCGGCGGAGATTTCCTGTACCAGATCGGAGGTGCGCTGGATGCTGGGCACCATTTCGTCGAGCAATTCACCGGCTTTTTCTGCCATGCGCACCGACGAGCCGGCCACCTGGCTGATTTCCTGCGCGGCCACCTGGCTGCGTTCGGCCAGCTTGCGCACCTCTGCCGCCACCACGGCAAAGCCCTTGCCGTGTTCGCCAGCGCGGGCGGCCTCAATCGCGGCGTTCAGTGCCAGCAGATTGGTCTGGTAGGCGATGTCGTCGATGATGCCGATCTTGTCGGCGATTTTCTTCATGGCGTCCACTGTTTCACGTACGGCGGCGCCGCCTTCGCGCGCTTCGTCGGCCGATTTCAGCGCCATATCGTTGGTGACGCGGGCGTTGTCGCTGTTCTGGTTCACGCTGGCGGTCATTTCTTCGATGCTGGCGGTGGTTTCTTCCACGGCAGCGGCCTGTTCGGACGACGATTGCGACAGGCTTTGCGCGGTGGCCGACACCTGCTGGGCGGCGCTGTTGAGCGAGCCGCCGGCTTGATTGACCTCACCGATGATGTGGGCGAGCTTGTCGATCATGTCTTGCAGGGCATTCATCAGATGGCCCATTTCGTCGCGGCGGTCGCTGCGGGTATTCAGCGTCAGGTCGCCTTCGGCCAGCCGTTTGGTGGCAGCCACTGCTTCGCTGACCGGGCCGGTGATGCTGCGGGTGACGGTGATGGCGCCAATGGCAGCCACCGCCAGTGCCACGCCAGCCATGATCAGCAGCAAGCGGGCGGTGGAGTCCACCAGTGCATTGCTGTGTTCGGTGGCTTGCTCCATCAGCTCGGTTTCATGGCGGATCAGGACTTCCAGTGCGCGGATGTAGTCGGCCTGGCTCTTGCGCACCTGATTGATCAGAAAATCAGCTGCTTCATCTTTGTGGCCGGCCTTGAACAGGCTGATTACCTTGTCTTGGTCTGCCACGGTGATCTTGCGCGTTTCCAGCACGGTGTCGAACATTTTGCGCCCTTCGGCGCTGGTAATCGCCTTGTCCAGCTTGGCATACAGTTCGGTGGTTTCCTTGCGTGCCTGGGTGAGACGGTCAAATTCTTTTTGTGCTTCGTCCGTTGTTTTCACCAGCATGGCGTTGCGGATGGCGCGGGCGGTGACATTCACCTGATCAATCGCGGCGTGTGCCTGCTCCACTTTGGGCAGGTTGACGCGGCTGATGGTTTGTACCGAAGAGTCAATGTCCTGGATGCGCAGATAAGCCAGCGCCGCCACCCCCAGCAGCAAGGCCGCCAACAGGCCAAAGCCGAGGGTGAGTCGAACGCCAATGGTCAGATTCTTGAGCATGGGGCTGTTCCTTGAGTGGGGGATGACGGTGCCTGGGCAGGCAAGTGGCGCAAGCATACCAAACGAACAATCTATTTGTATGTAGATGCCTGTGTGCTGATCCAGGTCAGAATATTGCGCATGAGCCAGCCCAAGTCGGCAAAAAGCCGGTTGCCATGGGGGAACTGCGCCATCTCTGGCCAAATTGCCACGATATGCATGATATTTGTCTTACTGGCTGGCTAAGCCTGACATTGCCTGACGTTTGCATGAAGTCGGGCGCAGGGCTGGAAAGTTTCAGGCTGAATGTGTTGGAATTGATTTTACGTATAAATACTGGGTCATAATTGCTTTTGTCCTGTGCGTGGTTGTGGTGAGCTGGCCTGGGGTAGCTGATAAGCTTGCCGAGGTGGAGTGATATTTTATTTTTATAATCATCAAGATAATATGTTTTTCTGATCTTGCATGGTCGGCGGGCGGAAGATGGCGAAAGTGCACTATCTGGCACATGGTTTCTTGCTTTGTGCAGCAAAATCTCAGCGGATTGGCCAAGGTTATTTGCTGTTTTGATTAAGTGTTTCTGGCAGTCTTGAAATAGCCTGGAAAATCCATAACAATCAACCGCGCTCAGGATGACAATCGTTTGCCGACACATCCCTTGCGCATGACCCAACCGGCTGCCATCCGGCGACTTCTGTATGACGGCCCTGTCGCCGTCGGTTTTTCCGCCCGCCACGACGGCCTGACCGCCCGGCTGGAGGCGCCCAATCATCGGAGGGATGATGCAATACAAGACTCCTGGCGTGTACATCGTCGAAAAGAACGCGTTCCCCAATTCGGTGGTGGAAGTCGCCACTGCCATTCCGGTATTCATCGGTTACACCGAAAAGGCCGCAGACGGCCCGGTGGACAAATCCTACACCCCCACCTACATCGCCTCGCTGGCCGATTACATCCGCTACTTTGGCGGCGCGCCCACCCCGAGCTTTTCGCTGTCGAGCACGCTGGCGGTGGCGCAAGACGCCAAGACCCGGTTCTTTCTGTATCACAGCGTGATGCTGTACTTCGCCAACGGCGGCGGCCCGGCCTATGTGATTTCGGTGGGCAGCTACGCCAATGCCACCGTCAATGGCAAGGCCATGGCCGACTTTCTGCCCGACCCGACCAAGCTCGGCAATGGCAAGCAGGCGCCGTTTGATGCGCTGAAAAAAGTGCTGGACGTTACCCTGGTGGTGGCGCCGGACACTACCCTGCTGGGCAAGGTGGACGACTGGGCCGGGGTGTGGACTGCCGCGCTGGCGCATTGCAACACCATGCAAAGCCGCATGGCCATCATCGACATCCAGCAAGGCGACCAGCCGCGCAACTACGATGACAAAACCGACGTGATTTCCGGCAGCGCCGGCTTTCGCGACAAAATCGGCACCAATTTCCTCAATTACGGCGCCAGTTATTACCCGTGGCTCAACTTCAATGTGGTGGACCCGGCCGCCATCACCTATGCCCAGCTGGACAGCGCCTCGCTGACCGCGCTGGTGGCGGGCTTGAATGCTGAACTGGCGGCGATGAACCCCCAGCCGGCAGCAAGCATGGCCAGCAAGATCAAGGCGCTGTACAGCAGCCTGGCGCCGGCCGCGCCCGCTGCCCCGGCCGAAGCGCCGGCAGACGGCAGCGCCGAAGCCGCCACGCCCGCTACGGCGCCGGTGGACGCCGCCACGGTGACGCGCAACCACAATCAGCTGTTGCAAATCAGCCCGCTGTATCAGCGCGTGATCAACGATATGCTCAAGCTGGTCAACCTCTTGCCGCCGGCCGCCGCCATGGTGGGCCTGTATGCGCAGATCGACGCCAATGATGGCGTGTGGCAAGCGCCGGCCAATACCAGCATTGCCCTGGCGGTGTCGCCGGCAGTGGACCTCACCGCCGAAGATCAGGCGGATTTGAACGTACCGCTGGACGGCAAGGCGGTGAACGCCATCCGCACCATTCCCGGCCGTGGCCTGGTGGTGTGGGGCGCGCGCACGCTGGACGGCAATAGCCAGGACTGGCGCTACATCAATGTGCGCCGCACGCTGATCATGCTGGAGCAGTCCATCAAGGCGGCGGTGATGACCTATGTGTTCGCCCCCAACGATGCCTCCACCTGGGTGGCGGTGCAAAACATGATTGCCAACTTCCTCACCAATCAGTGGAAGGCCGGCGCCCTGGCCGGGGCCAAGGCGGCGGATGCCTTCAGCGTGACCGTGGGCCTGGGCAGCACGATGACCGCCGACGACATTCTGGATGGTTATATGCGGGTGACGGTGAAGGTGGCGATTGTCCATCCGGCCGAATTCATCGAGCTGACCTTCCAGCAGCAAATGCAGACGTCCTGATTCCGGACGACCCTAGATCGACATCGCGCGCGGCCCAGGCCAGCGCCAGGGCGCGCGAGACCTCATCCCAGCAGGAGACGTCACCATGGCAGGTGAAGCACAAGATCAAAGCATTTGGCCGTTGCCGAAATTCCATTTCTCGGTGGACATCGGCGACCAGAAAAACCTGGCGTTTCAAGAAGTGTCCGGCCTGGACACAGAAACCCAGATCATTGAATACCGTGCGGGCAACAGCAAGGATTTCTCCACGGTGAAAATGCCCGGCATCAAGAAGGTGGGCAATGTCACCCTGAAGAAAGGCATCTTCGTCAAAGACAACAAGTTCTGGGACTGGTATTCGCAAATTTCGATGAACACCATCAAGCGCGTGCCGGTGGTGATCAAGCTGCTGGACGAAAAAGGCAACCCGACCATGGTCTGGACCTTGCAAAACGCCTGGCCGACCAAGATCACCGGCACCGACCTGAAGGCCGACGGCAATGAAGTGGCGGTGGAAACCCTGGAAATCGCCCATGAAGGGCTGACCATCGCCAATAGCTGAGCATGAGCTACTACCCGCCCGTCGGCTTTTACTTCAAGGTGCAGATTTCTGGCGCGTCGTCTGACGACGACGCGGCCTTCAGCGAGGTGTCCGGCCTGGATACCGAGATTGAAATCGAAGAAATCAAAGAAGGCGGTGAAAACGCCTTCAGCCACCGGCTGCCCGGGCGGGTGAAATACGGCAATCTGGTGCTCAAGCGCGGCATCCTGGCCAAGGGCTCGCAATTTGCCCAGTGGTGCCAGTCGGTGCTGCAATCGGAATGGAACGGCGCGGTGCAGTGCCAGGATCTCAATGTCTTTCTGCTGGATGCCAGCGGCCAGCCCTTGCTGACCTGGAACTGCGCCCACGCCTGGCCGGTAAAGTGGAGCGTGGGGGCGTTCAACGCCAACCAGAACGATATTGCCGTGGAAACCCTGGAATTTGCCTATCGACAATTGCGCAGGAGCTGAGCATGGCCATCGAGATCGACGAGCTGGTCATCCACGTGACCGTCACCGACGCCCCCGGCGCGCGCGCCGAGCCGGCGCTGGACGCACGTTTGCAGCAGTGGCGCGATGAAGTGCTGGCCGAATGCTGCGAGCTGCTGGCGCAGGCCCGCCAGCGCGAGCGCGAACGCTGAGACCCGGCGCCATGGGCCTGCAAAAACTCACCATCACCGCCTACAGCGACGAGCAGTTCACCAGCAAGGTGGGCAGCTACAGCGTGCAGATCAACCCGGACAGCTACACCCACAGCCACACCGCCAGCTATAACCCGGCCAACACCACCGACACTGCCGGCACCACCACCAAATACCACCGCATCGAGCCGGAAACCCTGTCGTTCAGCTTTTATCTGGATGGCACTGGCGTGGTCAGCACGTTGACCGTCGCCGACAGCATCAAGGCCTTCAAACAGCTGGTGTACCAGTACAACGGCACGATCCACAGCCCCAATTATTTGCAAGTGGTGTGGGGCGGACTGGCGTTCAAATGCCGGCTGACCTCGCTGAATATTGATTACACCCTGTTCGACAGCAATGGCGCCCCTTTGCGCGCCAAGCTCACCCCCAGCTTTGAGCAATATCTGTCGCCGGACGACCTGGCCAAGCTCAGCGGCAAGAACTCCCCGGATATGACCCATATTCGTACTGTGGCGGCGGGCGACACCCTGCCACTGATGTGCCAGCGCATTTATGGCGACAGCCGCCATTACCTGATGGTGGCCAACCATAACGGCCTGACCCGCTTTCGCCAGCTGGAACCCGGCCAGCGCATTGTCTTTCCCCCTTTGTGAGCCGCCATGAATGTCTCTCCCCTGGCCGGCCAGACCGACCTGACCACCATTGATGTGCTGATCGACGGCAAGGCGCTGGCCAGCAATATCGACCTGATCAGCGTGGAAACCCGGCGCGAAGTCAACCGCATCGGCTGGGCGCGCATTGCCGTGAGCGATGGCGACCCCAGCGACGAAACCTTTGCCCTGAGCGAAAGCGCCACCTTTGTGCCCGGCGCCAAGGTGGAAATCCGCCTGGGCTATCACCAGAACACCCAAACGGTATTCAAGGGCCTGATCGTCAAACATGGCCTGCGCGTCAGCGAGCGCGGCGTGGCGCAACTGGTGCTGGAATGCGCCGAAAGCGCGGTCAAGCTCACCCTCACCCGCCAGAGCGCGGTCTACCTGAACAAAACCGACCAGGCGGTGATGCAGCAATTGATCAGCGACGCCGGGCTGTCGGCCACGGTGGACAGCACCAGCGTCAGCTACGAAGAGCTGGTGCGCTATCACTGCTGCGACTGGGATTTTGTGCTCACCCGTGCCGAAATCAACGGCCTGATCGCCGTGGTGGACGACGACAAGCTCACCATCGCCAAGCCGGCGGTCAGCAGCGCCTGCGGGCTGGTGGTGCGCTACGGCGAGGCGCTGCGCGAGCTGCACACCGACATCGACGCCCGGCCGCAGCTTAGCCAGGTGTCGGCCAATGCCTGGGACATCAGCACCCAGGATGCGCTGAGCGCCAACAGCAGCGCGCCCACTCTTAACCAGCAAGGCAACCTCAGCGGCGAAACCCTGGCCAAGGCGCTGAACCCCGGCGCCGGGCGTTTGCAATCAGATGCGCCGCTGGAGCAAGGCGACCTCAAGCAATGGGCCGACGCCAGCCTGTTGCGCATGCGGCTGGCGCGCATTCGCGGCACGGTGGCGTTTCAGGGCAATGCCCTGCCGCAGCCCAACACCACGCTGGAGCTGGCCGGCCTGGGCGCGCGCTTTAATGGCGACGCCTACATCGCCAGCGTGTCTCACCAGGCGGGTGATGGCAACTGGGTGACTGAAGTGGGCTTTGGCCTGCCGGCGCGCAATTTTGCCGAAACCACACCCGACATCGCCCCGCCGCCCGCCGCCGGCCAACTGCCGGCCACCGGCGGCCTGCACATCGGCAAGGTGATGAAAATCGACAGCGACCCGCAAAACCAGACCCGCGTGCAAATCAAGCTGCCGCTGTTCGACGCCGACGGCAATGGTGTGTGGGCGCGCATGGGCTCGCCGTATGCCTCGAACCAGTTTGGCGTGCAGTTCATGCCGGAAATCGACGACGAAGTGGTGGTGGGCTTTGTCAACAACGACCCGCGCTTTCCGGTGATTCTGGGCAGCCTGTACAGCAGCAAGCGCCCGCCGCCCACCACGCCGGACAACAAAAACACCCTGAAATCCATCGTCACCCGCAGCACGCTGAAGCTCACCTTCAACGACGAAAAGAAAATCCTCACCGCCAGCACGCCTGGCGGCCATCAGCTGGTGATGAGCGACGACGACAAATCCATCCTGATTGAAGACAGCCACGGCAACCAGATCAAACTCTCGGGCGACGGCATCCTGATCAGCAGCCCGAAAGACATCAAGATCACCGCCACCGGCAATCTGGAGACGTCCAGCACCGGCAAAACCACGCTGACCGCCACCCAGGACCTGAAAGCCTCCGGCCTGAATGTCGAGGCCAGCGCCCAGGTTGGCGCCAAGCTCAGCGGCAGCGCCACCGCCGAACTCAGCGCCTCGGGCCAGACCACGGTCAAGGGCGCGCTGGTGATGATTAACTGAGCACAAAGGCCACCCCATGGGACAACCCGCCGCCCGCCTGACCGATATGCACACCTGCCCGATGCAAACCCCCGGCCTGCCGCCGATTCCGCATGTTGGCGGCCCGGTGATTGGCCCGTGCGTGCCCACCGTGCTGATTGGCGGCCTGCCCGCCGCCGTGGTCGGCGACAACCTGGTGTGCGTGGGCCCGCCCGACACCATCGTCAAAGGCTCGTCCACGGTGATGATCAACAGCCGGCCGGCCGCCCGCCTGGGCGACACCACCGCCCATGGCGGCAGCGTGGTGCTGGGCTGCTTTACCGTGCTGATTGGAGGCTGACCATGGCGCTGGCCGACAACGCCGGGTTTTTGGGTCGGGGCTGGGGCTTTCCGCCGCGCTTTGACCGCAGCCGCCGCCTGCCCGATATGGTCGAGGCAGAAGCCGACATCCGGCAAAGCCTCACCGTGCTGTTCTCCACCGTGCCCGGCGAGCGGGTGATGCTGCCCGACTACGGCTGCCCGCTGCACCTGCACGTCTTCGACGCCATGAACCAGAATACCCTCACCCAGCTGCGCAGCCTGATTGCCGACGCCATCCTGCGCTACGAACCGCGCATCCTGCTGGAAGACGTGATATTTGACCTGAGCGGCGCCATGCAGGGCGAACTGCGCATCACGCTGGATTACCTGATTCGCCAGACCAACACCCGCAGCAATATGGTGTTCCCGTTCTACTTTGCCGAGGGCACCCATGTCCGCCGCCTGGCTCGCTGAACTCGCCGTCTGGCGCGGCAGCGTGCGCGGCCAGGACGCGCAAGCCGCGCTGGACCCGGCGCGCGCGCCCGTGGACGACCGCGACCTGGCGCAACTGCTGTGCTTTATCGCCGACTTTGCCCGCCAGCTGCGCGATGTGGGCGACGACGGCGTCACCCAAGGCGACTGGCAGGTGTTCTTGCGCGACGACATCAGCTTTTTGCTGGCGCGCATCCTGTGCTTTGACCCCCTGCTGACCCACGCCGAGGCCAATCGCGTGCTGCACAGCGAGGCCGAGCCCAGCCGGCGCGACCGCGCCCTGCTGCACCTGCTGTTTGGCCTGTTCACCCGCGTCAGCGACTGGGCGCTGGCCGCGCGCGACATCAGCGCCAGCGCCACCCTGGGCACGCCGCTGGGCCTGAGCCTGGAAAACCTCATCCGCCAGCAACTCTCGCCGCTGTATCTGGCTATGCTGCACCACCCCGAGCACCCGGAGTGGGCGCAGCACTGGGCCCACTGGCAGGCTGCCTGGCAAGCCGGGCTGGCCGCCGCCGACGCCGACTGGCTGCTGGGGCAATGGCGCGGCAGCGGCGACGCAGACCTATACGCCGCGCCCGAGCTGTATGCCGTGCATGTGTCGTTTGTCGAGCGCATCGGGCAAAGCCTGCCGCCGATGCGCCATTATTTTGACGCCAGCCTGGCCGACACCTTTGGCCACCAGCCGCATACCGCGCTGCTGATTGCCTTTGCCCGCCTGCTGCGCCACGCCCAGGCCGACGCCAATGCGCTGACTGGCCGCCATCTGGATTTTTATTACCAAACCGTGCTGCGCCTGAGCGCCCGCGCGCCGCAACCCGACCAGGGCTGGGTAAGCCTGCTGGCCGCCCCTGGCCAGCCCGGCGTGCTGGCGCCGGCCGGCCTGCTGCTGGACGCCGGCCAGCAGGCCAATGGTCAGCCGCTGCGCTATGCGCTGGATCAGGCGCTGGTGGTCAATCAGGATCGCGTGGCGCAGCTGTGCGCCGTGCGCGCCGAATTTGGCGCAGATGGCCTGCCGGCGCGGCTGTGCGCGGCGCCCGTGGCCAATAGCGCCAATGGCCAGGGCGCGCCGCTGGCGCACCCGGCGCAGGGCTGGCCGGCGTTTGGCCCCGGCTCGGCGCAAGGCGCGGCCGATGCCGAGGTGGGCCTGCTGATCACCTCGCCCCTGCTCAGCCTGCGCGGCGGCCGGCGCAGCGTACGCCTGCGCCTGCAATACGACCCCAGCCCGGCCACCCTGCCCGACTCTCCCTTCCAGCCCAATCCGGCCCCGGCGCGGCCGTTTGCCGACGTGGCCGATGACTATTTGCACGCCGTGCGCGCCAGCCTGGTGGCCGACGGTCAGCGCAACCCCGACGCCGGCAGCCTGCTGCGCGCCATCAGCGCCAGCTGCACCCTGTGGCTGAGCACCGCCGCCGGCTGGCGACAGGCCGACAATGTCGCCATTTTTGCCAGCCGCGACCAAGCCTGGGTGGAAGTGCGCCTGACCCTGGCCGAAACCTTTCCGGCAGTAGCCCCGGCCGCCGCAGGCGTGCTGCCCCCCGGCGAGGCCGGGGCCGATTCGCCCTGGCCCCGGCTGAAACTGCTGCTCAACCCCAACGCCGCCGTGCCGGCCTATGGCTATCTGCAACAACTCAGCCTCACCGGCATGCGGCTGGACACCGTGGTCAGCGGCCTGGCGCCACAGCAGCTGGCCAATCAGCAAAGCCTGCTGGACACCCGCCAGCCCTTTGCCCCGCTGGGCCACGCGCCCACCGTCGGCAGCTATCTCACCCTCAGCGACGCCGAACTGGCCAGCAAACCGATCACCCGCGCCAGCGTGGACCTGGATTGGTTCAACCTGCCGGCCGATCTGGCCAGCTACTACGCCGGCTACCCGGCGCCCACGCCGGGCAATGGCAGTTTTCAGGGTGCCTGGCGGGTGGACGCTGCCGATGGCTCGCGCACCCAGGCGGATGCCGTGCCGCTGTTTACCGCCAGCGCCGACGCGGCCGCGCCGCTGGCCGCCAGCGTGCGCTTTGCCTTGCCTGCCGTGGGCGGCGCCGCGCAGCCATGGCGTGCGGTCAGCCTGCAACTGACCGCACCGGCCGATGGCTTTGGCCATGCCATTTATCCGCAAGTGCTGGCCACCGTGTCGCTGCGCGCCGCCGCCGCCATCAGCCGCGAGGCGCTGCAAGCCGCTACCAATCCGGCTGCGCCGCCGCCAGCCAGCTTGCCCAAGTGGCCGAATGCGCCCTACACCCCGCAGGCCAGCGCCGTGCGGCTGAACTACAGCGCCAGCGCCACGCTGCATGGTGTGCGCCAGATCGACGACAGCGGCGTGTCGCAAGCGTGTTTTTATCATCTGGGGCCATTTGGCCACCGCGCCGCCTCGGTGCGCGGCGCCACCGTGCTGCCCGGCCTGGCCACGCCGGGCCAGCTGTACATCGGCCTGAGCGGCTTGCAAGCGGGGCAGACCGTGTCGCTGCTATTCGGCATGCAGCCCACCGAGCTTCAGCAGGCCGCCCAGCGTCAGGGCTGGCCGGGCGCCAGCCAGGGCCCCGGCCAGGGCGATGCCGTCAGCTGGTTTTTTCTGGGCCATGATCAATGGTGGCCGTTTGCGCCGGGCGATATTCTCTCCGACAGCAGCGAGGCGCTGACCGGCAGCGGCATGGTGCGCCTGCAAACCCACGAAGGCCGCATCACCGCCGACAACACCCTGATGCCGGCCGGCTGCCACTGGCTGGCCGCCATCAGCCAGCGTCCGGACGCGCACAGCCAGATCACCGTGCTGGATACCCAGGCGGCCAGCATCACCCAGGTGCTGACCGCGGCGCAGCCAGACGCCGCCGGCCCGTTGCCGGCGGGCAGCATTCAGGCGCTGGTGGTCAAACCGCGCGGCCTGCAAGGCGTGCAGCAGGCGCTGGCCACCGTCGGCGGTCAGGCGGGCGAATCGCTGGCGGATTTTCGCACCCGCATCAGCCAGCGCCTGCGCCACAAGGCGCGCTGCCAGCGTGCCCGCGACCTGGAGCAACTGGCGCTGGAGCTGTTTCCCGAAGTGGGTCAGGCCAAGTGCATCACCCCCAACCACGACCCGCGCCAGCAGTATCTGGCGCCGCCACCGCCGGCCGGTCGCGTCGGCCTGGTGGTGGCCCCGCGCCCGGTGGGCAGCCTGCGCCCGGCTTTGCCGGTGAGCAGCCAGCGTCGCATCCGCGACGCCCTGCTGACCCACTGCCCGCCCGGTCTGCGCGATTTGTGGGTGTTTGCCCCGGAATACGAAACCGTCAAGATTTGCGCCCAGCTCACGGTGAACCCCAGCTGTGATTTTGTTTATTTGCGCCACACCCTGAACACCGCGCTATCGGCCTGGCTGGCGCCCTGGCGCAGCGACGCGCGCCAGCCGCTGCCCATCGGCGGCGATGGCCGCAGCATGAACGACCTGTACGTCTATCTGGCCGACCAGCCCGATGTAGACACCGTCGAGCAGCTGTTTGCCCTGCATGTCTACACCCTGAACGGTCAGCGCCACACCCGCTGGCTCAGCCGCGACGACGCGCTGACGCCATCCAGCCCGTGGGCGGCGCTGATTCCGGCCGACAACCACACGCTGACCCGCGACAGCCTGCCCTATGGCATCGGCCAACTGACCATCGGCGCCGACGTGATGGTGTTTGACACCGCGCCGGCCGACAGCGCCGCCGCGCTGGATGCCGCTGCGCCGCCGCCCGAATACACCCTGGCCTTGCCGCTGACCGACCTGCCCGCCCTGCCCTTGCGAGACGCCCGCCATGATCAAACGGCCCGATGAGCTGAAAAAAACCTTTGCCAATGGCGCCACCCCCAGCGGTGGCGACTTTGCCGACCTGATCGACTCGTTTGTGCCGCGCAACGAGCTGACCAGCGACGAGGTGCGCACCCTGCGCGAGATCATCGCCTGGTGGCGCAGCCAGAACCCCGCGCCCAGCCCCGACAGCGGCAATCAACCCGGCGGCGGCCAGCCCGACGCCGGAGGCGATGCCCCGCCGCCCACGCCCGACCCCAGCCCAGGCCCCGCGCCCGACCCCGCCCCCAGCGGCGACACCCGCCGCTTTACCGTGCCGGCCAATGGCAACTGGTTCACCCTGCCGGTGACCAGCGATCAGCCGGGGCACTGGCGCTGCCTGGCCAACACGCTGGACCCGCGACCGAGTTTTCGGGTCAGCAACACCGCCACCGCCATGGTAGACCAGCAAGGCGAGCGCCATTTGCGCCAGGATCTGGACCGCGACAGCTTTTTGCCCTGGCACACCATCCAGTTTGAGTGGCTGCCGTCCAGCGGCGGGCTGTATCAACTGGCGCTGCGCACCCGCTGCGACTTTGGCGTCAACACCCAGGGGCAGCCCACGCAGATCGACTGCCAGCTCACCCCGCTCAAGGGCTGACGCGCATGAGCCTGCCTGCCTCTTCAGCGCCGCTGCTGCCGGATTTTCCTGCCACCCTGCCCGCCAGCATGGACTTTGCCGCCCTGCTGGCCGAAGGTGTGGCGCTGACCCAGGCCATGTCGTCCGACCAATGGAGCGACTACAACGAGCACGACCCCGGCCTGACCATGCTGGAACAGCTGTGCTATGCGCTGACGGACCTGGGCCTGCGCGGCCATTATCCGGTGGCCGATCTGCTGGCCGACGCGCGCGGCAAGATCGCCCGCGACACGCTGTTTACCGGCAACCGCATCCTCACCACCGCCCCGGTCACCCCGGAAGACGTGCGCAAATGGCTGTACGACCGGGTACACGGCCTGAAAAACGTCTGGCTGAGCCCCAGCGAGCACACCCCCGGCGTGGTGGATGTGCGGGTGGAAAAATTCAAATGGGGCAAAGATGCCCAGCTGGTGGCCGATGTGGGCCGCGAGCTGCGCGCGGTGCGGCCGTTGGGCCAGGACTGGGGGCGCATCACCGTGCTGACCCCGCGCGCCCTGCCCTTGCAAGGCGAGCTTACCCTCAGCGCGGGCGCTGACGCCGACGCGGTGATGGGCGCGCTGCTGTTTGCCCTGAATCTGGGCCTGTCGCCCGGCCCCTCCCCGCGCGCCATGGATGCCGAACTGGCCGCCCAACTGCCGCCCGAGGCGCGCTACAACGGCCCGGAACTGGGCTGCGGCTGGATCGACGACCCCAGCCCGGCCAATCCGGTCTGCCGGATCGCCTTGCAGGATGTGGTGCGCATTGCCCAGGCGGTGGCCGGCGTGGCCAGCGTGCGCGCCCTGCGCTTTGTCGGCGGCGGCGACCATTTCACCCTGGGCATCGACGAAGCCCCGCTGGTGGATTTGCCCGCCGACGGCCAGCCCTGGCCATTCAGCGTCACCAGCGCCGCCGGCGGGCGTCTGACGCTCAACCGCCAGCGCGTCGAGCAGTATTTTCTCAAGCGCCGCGCCGAGGCGCAGGCGCAGGAAACCGCTGTGACGCTGTCCACCGACGAACAAGCTTACCGCCAGCTGCCCGACGGCCGCGTGCTGAACGTGGCGGATTATGTCTCGGTGCAGCACCAGTTTCCGCAAGCCTACGGCCTGGGGCGCTATGGCCTGGCCGAAGCCTTTGCCTGGCCAGAAGACGCCCAGCTGCGCCCGCTTAACCGCCAGGCCCGCGTGCGCCAGCTGCGCGCGTATCTCTTGCTGTTCGAGCAAGTGCTGAGCAATGCCTTTGCCCAACTGGCGCATGCGCGCGAGCTGTTTTCGCTGAGTGACCCCGGCCAGAGTTATTTTTACCAATCGCTGATCAGCAAGCCGCCGCAACCGTGGGATGCACCGGACACCGCCGCCGTGCTGATGCCGCCGCCAGACAATGCCGACCCGCACTGGCGCTATATCGTCTGCGTCAATCTGGTCGGCGCGCTCATCCTGCGCAGCCCGCGCCTGCCCAACCACGCCCGCGCCGAGGATTGGCTGGCCGAGGTGCGCGCCGCCTGCGCCGCGCAAGGCTGGCGCGCGCACAGCGAGGCCGAAGGCTGGCGGCTGGCGCTGTATGACGCCCGTGGCCGCTTGCTGGCCAGCGGCGTGGCCACCCTGGCCAGCGAGGCCGCCGCCCAGGCGCTGTGCAACCGTCTGTCCGCCGGCCCGCTGGAAAGCCATGTGCAGCGCCAGGGCGCGCAGGGCCTGCGCGTGCTGGACCGCGAGCAGCGCGTGCTGCTCAGCGCCTGCTGGGCCATCGACGCCAGCGCGCGCGCCGAACGCGCCGACGCCCTGCTGTTTTTTGGCCGCCACGCCCACCACTACCGACAACGGCGCTGGCCAGACGGCGGCTGGGGGCTGGCGCTGTGCGACGCCAACGGCGAGGTGCTGGCGGTGTGCCCGCGCCGCTGGCCAGACAGCCAGGCCGCCTGCCTGGGCGCCCGTGAAATCGCCCACTGGGTGCGCGAGCTGGCCTGCGGCTGTCAGCCCACTGGCCACTGGCTGCAATGGCTGCCCGAAGCCGACCCGCCCGTGGACAGCGGCGATGCCGCCGCCCATTACCTGGACGCCCTGCGTCGGCAAACCGCCGCCGCCGACCCGCATCCGGCCCGACGCAACCAGTTTCTGGATCACCTGCTGGCCCGCTTTGACGAGCGCTTCGACAATGCCTTGCTGGCCAGCTTCGACCCGCGTCCGGCCTATGTCGAGGGCTTTTTGCTGGAGCTGGCCAGCTGGAAAACCAGCCTGCTGGCCAGCTACCCGCTGTGGAGCGCCCGGCGCGGCCACGGCGCCGATTACGGCATGGCCCTGGCCGAGCGCATGCCGTTTGGCTCGGGGCTGGAGCATATTTTGTTCAGCCGGCTGGGGCTGGGTGGATGGCAAAAATTTGTCCGCCATCCACGCTCGCGCCCGCCGCTGGCGCTGGGCCGCACCCCGCCAAGCAGCGCCGGGCCGCAGCTGCGCTTTGTCAGCCAAGACCCGCAACTGCTGGCCATGCTGCTGCGCTACGGCGGCGACCGTGGCCGCTATCAACTGGGCGTCAGCCACTGCGGCTGTCATCACATGCTGTATTTCGACACCCCGGATGGCGCCCAGCTGGAAATCCTGCGCGGCCACAGCGAAGCCGAGATGATCGACGCCCGCGAACGCCTGCTGCTGTGGCTGCGCCGCGATGGCCCGGCCTGGGCCTCGGTGTACGCCGACGAAGGCTTGTATGTGCTGGAACATGTGCTGCTGCGCCCGCAGGGCGCGGCGGCGGCGGCCTGGCCGGCGGATGAAGCACTGCGGCTGAGCGTGCTGCTGCCCGATTGGCCGCTGCGCTTTTGCAACCCGGAATTCCGCCGCCATGTGCACACCCTGGCCTGCCAGTTTGCCCCGGCGCATCTGGCGCTGCGCTGCCACTGGCTGGACTTTGCCGCCATGCAGGCTTTCGAGCAGCGCTACGCCGACTGGGCCGACGCCCGCCGCCGCGCCTGCGCCGACAGCAGCGCCGAGGCCATGGCCACGCTGAATGCCTGCGCCCAGGCGCTGCGCGACTGGCTGGCCGCCCTGCCTGCGGCATGAACGCGCCCCGGCATCGCATTGGCCGCCTGCGCCTGGCGCTGCGCCTGCCCGGCGACGACAACCCCGCCCCGGCGCGGGCACTGGCCGCGCAGCTGGCCGAGCTGTGCCAGGGCGCCTTGGGCGAGGCGCTGGATCAGGCGCTGGCCGGCCGGCCGCCTGCCCGCTTGGGTCGGCTGGAACTGGACATCGGCCAGATCGAGCGCGCGGCGCTGACCGAAGAACTGCCACGCCGCGTGGCGCGCGCGCTGGCAGCGGCGCTGAACAGCCAACTGCCGCTGCCCACCCCGGCGCATGCCCGCACCAGCCTGAACCACGATGCCGTGCTGCACTGGCTGGCTGGCGCGCCGTGGTCTGGCCCGCCAACGCTGGATCAGGCGTTTGGCCAGGCGCTGGCCCGTCGCCGCGACTGGCTGCTGGCCGCCTTGCTGGCCCAGCGCGCGCCCGGCGCGCTCAGCGCGCGGCTGGCCCAGCACCTGGCCGAAGCCAGCCTGGGCCAGCTGGTGGAAGCGCTGCAACCCGGCCAGGGCGGCTATATCGTGCATTACGCCAGCCGGCTGCGCGAACAACAGCGGCGCGCGCCGCTGGTGGCGCGCGATGGCGACGGCTTTCGCGCCGAGGTGTGGGCGGTGATCCTGCTGGATTTATTGGTCAGCCACGGCTCGGCGTTCAACCGCCGCCGCTTTGTCGCCGCCACCCTGCGCCAGCTGGCCGCCCGCCACAATCTGGCCTACCACGCGCTATTGAGCCGGCTGACCGTCAGCCTGCGCGAAGCGCAAGCGCCGCTGGGCGCGCGCGACAGCCTGCTGACCCTATTGCACGAACTGGCCGAACACGCCGCGCCGGCCAGCTTGCCCGCCCCGGCTGACCACGCCGAGGCCACCGCCGACACCGCCTGGCTGGATTGGCTGGCTGGCCAGGCGCCGGCTGGCTTTGCCCCGCGCCCGGTGCTGCGCCGCGCCGCCCGCCAACAGCCGGCGCGCCTGCGCCAGGCGCTGCTGGCCGCACCGCCCCTTGCGCTGAGCGAGCGGCTGGCCGCCCAACTGGACGAAGACGGCCTGGCCGAGGTGGTGCAGCTGCTGGCCCCCGGCCACGCCGACTATATCGTGGGCTACGCCCGGCAGCTGCGCGCGCCGCCCAGCCATGCGCCGCTGCTGCCGGGCACGCCCAGCGCGGTGGCACGCGCCGTGTGGGCGGTGATTGTGCATGACCTACTGGTGCGGCACGGCTCGGAATTCAACCGCCGCCGCTTTATCGCCGCCACCCTGCGCCAACTGGCCGCCCGCCACAATGTGGCGTACCGCGAGCTGCTGGCGCGGCTGAGCCAGCACGCCCGCGACTGGCTGCCGGCGCATGGCGCGCGCAACAGCCTGTTGCACACCCTGAGCGCGCTGGCCGAGCTGGACGGCTCACCCGGCGAGCACGCCGCCGATGTTGCTGACGACCCCTGGCGCGCTTTCCTGGCCGCCCAGCCCAGCCCGACGTTGGCCAATTGGCTGGCCACCCGCGCCGCGCGCGACCCGGCGGATCTGGCCCGGCGTCTGCGTGCTGAACTGGCGGCCCCGGCGGTGCGCCGCCGCTTGTTGCGGGCGCTGCCAGCCGCCAGCCGGCGGCCGCTGTGGCGCTGGCTGGCCGCCCCGCCGCGCTGGCTGCGTCGCGTGGATGGCGTGTTGCGCGCCTGGCGGCATGGCCCGCTGGCGGCGCAGACGCTGGATGGCGAATGGCACGATGCCCTGTTGGCCAGCTGGCTGGCCGCGCCCGACGCCGACGACTGGCTCGGCCCGGCGCTGACCCAACTGGCCGCCAGCGCCGGGCTGTCGCTGGCGCAGTGCCGGTTGGCGCTGGCGCTGGGGGCGCAAAGTCAGCCGGCCTTGGCCGAACTGGCCAGCAGGCTGCGCCCACCGCTTGCTCCGCCACTGGCGACGCCGCCTGCGGTCTGGTCGGCGCTGTGCGCCAGCCTGGCCAGCGAGGCTGCGCCGCCAGTGGGCTGGCGCGATGTACTGGCCGCCTGCCTGTCGGCGTTGCCGCAACTGCCCGCCCAGGCGCAAGCCCGCCTGGTGCGCTGGCTGGGGGCGGCCGACAGCCTGGCCTGGTCGGCGCTGGCGGCGCGGTTGGGGCTGCCAGTGGCGGCCTTGTGGCCGTGGCGGGCGCAGCAGGCTTTGCAGCCCATGCCCTTGTCGGTGCTGGCGGCCGAGCTGGCCCTGGCCTGGCAGGCCGACGCTGACGCGGTGGCGGCGGCGCTGGATCGACACGCGCCACCCGCCACCCCCGCGCCGCCGGCCCTGCCTGTGCGGTCTGCCCGCCCGGCTTGGCGTGGCGCGCCGTCCGCCGCGCTGGCGTGGTGGCGCGAGTGGGAGGCGGCCCCAAGCTGGCGGCACGCCAGCCGTGCGCCGCTGGAGCAGGCGACTGCTCGCCCGGCGTTGGCGCACTGGTTGGCCGAGGGCGATTGGCCGCTGGCCAGCGCCTCGCCCGCGCAGGCCTGGGCGCAGCTGTGGCGCGCGCCCGACGCGCTGGCCAGCCTGCGGCCGGCCTTGCACACCCCTCGCGCCTGCGCCCGATTGGCGCGCTGCCTGCCCGAGGCCAGCCAGGCGCTGGCCCTGCGCCGCGCGGCGCCGGCGCAGGCCGATGTCTTGCTGAGCTGGCTGGCGCGCATGGCCCTGCTGCCCGGCCCGGCCAGCCAGCAGGGCCAGCGCCGCAGCCAACTGTGGCAGGCGCTGTGGCGCACCGTGGCCCAGGCCGACGCCAGTTGGTCGGCGGCGCGCTGGCTGGACGAAGCCACCCGCACGCTGGCCCAGCTGCGCCGGCAGGACGCCGACCGTCTGCGCGTGGCCCTGGCGCGCACCCTGCACGCCCACACCCCGGCCGACGCCGCGCTGCACCAGTGGCTGGCCGGCCAGCCGATCAGCGCGTCGCCAGCGCCACCCGCCCCCGCGCCCACCCGGCGCTATCGTCAGCCTGCTGTGCCTACGCCGCTGGCCACGCTGTGGGCGGTGCTGCGCGGTGGCGGCGCGCCGCATGGCACGGCCCGCGCCAGCCTGCTGGCGGCGCTGAACAGCCTGGCCGACGCCTCGGCCGCCCGGCGTCGCCACTGGCGTGGTCAACTGCGCGATGGGCTGGCCGAGCCGCTGGCGTTGACGCGCTTGGCCGCCAGCCTGCCGCCGGCGGCGCTGGCCCGTCTGCTGTGCCTGTGGCTGCCGCCCGCGCAGGCGGCGCGCTGGCTGGCGGTGTGCCAGGCGCTGGGCCAGGCCTTGCCGGCCGGCTGGCGGCGTCAGGGTTTGGTGTGGGTTTGGGCCGGGTTGCTGGCCGCCTGTTCTCGCGCCGAGGGCCGCGCCCGGCATCCGGCAGCGCTGCTGACCGCTTTGCTGGCCCAGTTGCGCGCGCGCACCGGCCTGCGCGAACTGGCGTTGTTGCCCGCCATGCACCGCGCCCTGGGCGCCGACGCCGCCCGCGACTGGGTGGACGCCGCCTGGCGGCTGGCGCTGGCCGCCCGTGAACCCGCGCCAGCCCGGCCGCCAGAAACCCCCGCCGCCGCGCCCGCCGAGGCCGACGACAGCGTGTGTCTGGGCGTGGTGAACAATGCCGGGCTGGTGTTGCTGACGCCGTTTTTGTCGATGTATTTCGAGCGGCTGGGCTGGCTGCGCGATGGCGGATTTGTCGATGAGCTGGCGCGCGGGCGCGCGGTGTTTGCCCTGCACCGCCTGGCCGGCCTGCCGACTGAAGCGCCAGAAGACCAGCTGGCGCTGAACAAGCTGCTGTGCGGCCTGCCCGCCGCCGCCTCGCCACCGTGGCCGGGCGCGGCCGACCCGGCGGAGCACGAGTTGGCGCACAGCCTGCTGTATATGATCACCCAGCGTTGGGACAAGCTGAAACACACCTCGGTGGCCGGTCTGCAAGAAACCTTTTTGCGCCGCGATGGCCGTCTGCTGCGCCAGCGTGAGCGGCTGTGGCTGGAAGTCGCGCCGCGCGCCTACGACATGCTGCTGGACAGCCTGCCGTGGGGATATTCGATGATCAAACTGCCCTGGATGAGCGAACTGCTCCAGGTGCGCTGGAGACACACACCATGAACGCCGACGCCTTGCGCGCTCAAGCCCTGGGTCAAGAACTGGACTGGCTGCAAGCGTGGATCACCGCCGCGCTGGAAGCGTATTTTCAGGATGCGCCGCTGGCCGGCCCGCCGCCGCCCACCCTGGCCGCCGATGGCCCTTATGCCCAGTGGCTGGCGCGCTGGGGGCTGGACGACGATGCCCGCCTGGTGCTGGCGCTGGCCTTGGCCCCGCATCTGCGCCCGGCGGCGTTGGATGCGCTGCTCTTGCAAAACAGCCAGCTCAATCAGCCCTTCACCGCCTTTGGCGGCCATGTCTCCAGCCAGCGGCGCGGCTTTTGGCCCAGCGCCGAAACCGCGGTGTTTTTGCTGGCCGGCGACGATATGGCCCGCCGGCTGCACGCCCAGCAGCTGTTTGACGCCGACGCGCCGCTGCGCTGCCATGGCGTGCTGGATGGCCCGCCGCCCAGCGACCGCAGCCAGCCCGGCGCCTGGCTGGACATGCCGCTGCGCGTCAGCGACGAGGCGCTCAGCCTCTTGCTGCGCGACCGCCCGCACCAGCCGCAGCACAGCGCGGATTTTCCGGCGCAGCGGCTGGTCACCGGGCTGGAATGGGTTGATCTGGTGTTGCCGGCCAGCGTGCGCGCCGAGGTGGAAGATTTACTGGCCTGGGTGCAGCACCGGCACACCCTGCTGGACGACTGGGGGCTGTCGCGGCGCATCAAGGCCGGCTATCGCTGCCTGTTTTACGGCCCGCCCGGCTCGGGCAAGACGCTGACCGCCACCCTGCTGGGCAAGGCCACCGGCCTGCCGGTGTACCGGGTGGATTTGTCGCAGGTGGTGTCCAAATACATTGGCGAAACCGAAAAAAACCTGTCGCGGCTGTTTGATCAGGCCCAGCGGCAAGACTGGATTCTGTTTTTTGACGAGGCCGACGCGCTGTTTGGCAAGCGCAGCAGCGCCAGCAGCGCCAACGACCGCTACGCCAACCAGGAAGTGGCCTATCTGCTGCAACGCATCGAGGATTTTCCTGGCATCGCCATCCTGGCCAGCAACCTGAAAGACAATATCGACGAAGCCTTTGCTCGTCGTTTTCAATCCATGCTGTATTTCCCGCTGCCTGGCCCGGACGAGCGCCTGCAACTGTGGCGCGACGGCCTGGCGGCGCTGCCCTGCCCGCTGGCCGGCGATTGCGACCTGCCCCGCCTGGCGAGCGAAGCCGCGCTCAGCGGCGGCTCGATCAGCAATGTGCTGCGCTACGCCGCCCTCCAGGCCGTGCGCCGCCAGCCGGCCGAAATCACCCTTAACGACCTCACCCGCGGCATTGCCCGCGAAGTGCGCAAGGACGGCCGCATCTAGGCCGCCGCTGACCCCCAAAAGGCCCCGCCATGCTGGATGTCACCCTGCAATTTCTGCAACAACAACTCAACGCCGCCCTGCAACAGCAACTGGCCAGCGCCCAGCCGCTGGCGCGTCTGGCCAGCCTGGTGCAGCCAGACGGCCAGCCCACCGCCGGGCTGGGCAATTGTCTGGTGATGTCTTTATTGAATGTC
Source organism: Rivihabitans pingtungensis (assembly GCF_003201855.1). Taxonomy (GTDB): domain Bacteria; phylum Pseudomonadota; class Gammaproteobacteria; order Burkholderiales; family Aquaspirillaceae; genus Rivihabitans; species Rivihabitans pingtungensis. The sequence continues at coordinate 37,298 of NZ_QJKI01000022.1, forward strand.
GAGCGCGAAAGCGCTGCGCCCATGCTGCCGCCCGGCTACAGCCCGGCGCAGGCCGCGCCCAGCCTGCATCTGAACCTGGACATGCTGTGCACCGCCCTGTGCGCCCGCTACGAAGACGCCCTGCGCCTGCTCAGCCTGACCTTGGGGTTTTTTCAGGCGCAGCCGCTGTTCACTGCCGACATGCCGGGCTTTCCGCCTGGCCTGGGCAAACTCAGCGTCGAGCTGCGCAGCCTGGACTTGAACACCATGAATACGCTGTGGGGCATGCTCGGCGCCAAGCACCAGCCGGCAGTGGTGTTTCGCGTGCGCATGCTCAGCCTGCACAGCGGCCCACGCCAGCTGCTGCCGGCGGTGTCGCAGCCCGCGCCGCAAGTGGGGAGACAAACATGAACGGCTGGCGCGCGTGGTTTTCGCTGCATTGCCAGCACGAGTATTTTGCCGACCGCCGCTGGCCGGGCCTGCGCGTGCAGCCGTCGGCCGCCAGCGCCGCCTGGCTGGCCGCGCGCGGGCTGCGCTTTCAGCCCAATGCCGACGGCGGCGTGCTGTGGGCGCCAGAGGGTGACGACAGCTGGGCGGCCGATGCCGAACAGGCGCGGCTGCATTTTTGGTTAAGTGGGGTGGGCGGCGACTGGCTGTATTACACCGCGCTGGCGCAGCCGGCCACGCTGGGCCTGTGGTGTTTTGACAGCCGGCAATGCCGGCCGCGCAACAGTGGCGCGCTGAACGCCGCCGGCCCGCTGGCCGCGCCCTGCCTGCCGGCCATGCCTTGGGCGTTTGACTGGCCGGTGAACCCGCCCGTGCAGGCCGCCGTGCTGAGCCTGATCGACCCGCTGGCGGCGCGCGGCGCGCCCCCTGTCTGGCAGGCGCTCAGCCCTGCTGCCCGGCTGGCGCGGCTGCCCTTGCGCATCAGCGGCGTGGCGGAAGGGCGTTACCAGCTGCTGGTGAATGACGCGCAGGCGCTGGATGCCTGGTTTGGCCCCTGCCCGGCCGACGCCTGGGGCGTGCTCACCGTGGATGCGCCACGCCCACCCTCGGCGCGCCAGCCAGGCAAGGTGTATCAGTTGCAACTGTCGGCCGCCAGCCGCCACTGGCGCTATCAGGTGCTGGGCGACGCCGCCACGCTGGCCGACTGTCAGCTCACCGTGCAAGACAGCGTCAGCGGCCAGACGCTCACTTTTAGCGATCAGGGCCCGGTGCAGACGGCAGGCCGCAGCGGGCGGCTGTGGCGCTCACCCGCGCCGCTGACCCTGGCCCAGCAGGCCGGCGCGCGCTATCAGCCGCGCCTGCGCGCCGCCAATGGCACGCTGGACATCCCGCTGCCCTGCCCGCCCCCCGAGGCGCGCGCGCCAGACGCCAGCAGCGAGCTGGAATGGCTGGTGTATCTGTAGTTCGGTTCACAAACCGTCCGCCCGCGCGTTGTGCCCCCGACGGCCTGCCGGGTTGGACGACGGCAAGTGACGCAAACTTAACCCCCTCAGAAAGGCTCCCCCATGTTCAACAGTACGGTTCTGGAAGTCGCCATCGGCATGATTTCCTGCTATTGCGCTGTCAGCCTGATTGTCAGCTCGATCAACGAAGGCGTGTCGTCCATGCTGCAATTGCGCGGCAAGTATTTGTTGCAGGGCATTCAAAAACTGCTCAACGACCCGGACTTTAACCACATGGCGCAGGCGGTGTACAACAACGCCCAGTTTCACCCGGCCGGCAATGGCCAGGCCGTGAATGCCAAAGACCTGGAGAGCCTGCCCTCGTATGCCTCGCCGCGCCAGTTTGCCACCGCGCTGACCGACACGCTGACCACCTTGCAAACCCTGCCGGGCGATATGGGCAGCGCCATCCAGAACATCCCCAACCCGCAACTGCGCCAGGCACTGTCCAGCATGTACGAGCGGGCCGGCAATGATCTGTCGCAGTTCGAGGCGGAAGTGGCCTACTGGTTTGATCAATCCATGCAAAGACTGGCCGGGGCGTACAAACGCACCATTCAGGTGTGGACCGTGGTGTTTGGCCTGGTGCTGGCCATGGTGTTCAATATTGATACTTTTCATTTGTTCAAGGTGCTGTGGTTGCACCCGACACTGGCGGCCAATATCAGCGCCGATCAATTTGCCAACGCGCAAGTGGCCATGGATCAACTGAGCGTCACCAGTCTGCCGATAGGCTGGGAGAAGCCGCCTTTCTCCTGGGGGGCGGATGGCCCGCACTGGAATTATGGCCTGAGTGATTTCTTGCTGATGGCGCTGGGCTGGGGCGTGACCGCGCTGACCACCTTGTTTGGCGCGCCGTTCTGGTTTGATCTGCTGCAAAAAGCTACCCACCTGCGCGGGGCAGGCAATAAACCAGCCAGCACGCCGAATACTGCAAGTTGAGCACGGGCGCCGGGCGGTGCGCCGCTACCCGATTCATGCGCTTCACCGTGCTGCGTCCGCCCAGACCCAGGCAAATCACCCCCGCGTGCTGACGGTGGCGGTTGCGCTTACCCCCTCACGTCCTGAACCGCCCCACCAGCCCATCCAGCTGCGCCGCCAGCGCTTGCAGCTCGTGGCTGGCGCGCGAGGTGTGGCGGATGGCGTCGTCGGTGGCGCGGGTCATGTCGTGGATGTCGCGCACGTGGCTGGCCACGGTTTCACTGGCCTGGGCGTGGTCCTGGGTGGCTTGGGCGATGGCCTGGCTGGAGGCCAGCAGGGCGCACATGCTGTCCTGAATGCCGCTGATGGCCTGGGCAGTGTGTTCGGCCTGGCTGACGCCGTCGTCCATGCGCGCCTGGGTATCGCGCATGGTGTGGCTGGCGTCGGCCATTTCGCGCTGGATGGCGCTGATCATGCCGCCGATTTCCTGGGTGGCGCTGGCGGTGCGTTCGGCCAGTTTGCGCACCTCGTCGGCCACCACGGCAAAGCCCCGGCCTTGCTCGCCGGCGCGGGCGGCTTCGATGGCCGCGTTCAGCGCCAAGAGATTGGTTTGCTCGGCAATGTCGTTGATCACCGCCACAATCTGGCCGATCTGGCTGGAGCGTGCGCCCAGGCCGTTGAGCGCGCCGGCCAGTTGGCCCACGGTGTCGGCGGCGCGGGCGATGGCTTGGGCGGTGGCTTCCACGCCGCCGGCCAGCTCGCCCGACAAATCGCCAGTGCGCCGCGCTTCGTCGCGCCCGCTTTGCGCGGCGGCGGCGATGCGCGCCATGCTGGCCGAGGTGTCGGCCACGCTGCTGTTCACCCGCTGCGCGGCCTGCGCTTGTTGCTCCGAGGTTTGCGCCACGCTGGCGGTGTTGTCCACCAGGTGCAGCAGGTGGGCGTCCAGCGCCTGGCTGTGTTGTTTGACCTCGGCGAACATATCGCGCAGGCAGTCGACAAAGCGGTTGAACGCGGCGGCGGTGCGGCTGATTTCGTCATGGCCGCTGACCGGCAGGCGGCGGGTGAGGTCGCCCTGGCCGCGCGACAGCTCGTCCATGGCGTCGGCCATGCGCCGCAGCGGATGGAGGGTGCGGCGCACAATCCAGGTGGTCAGCGCCAGCATGGCGACAAAGCCCAGCGCGCTGGTGATCAGGGTGTTGCGCACCACGGTCAGCGCGTCGGCGGCCAGCTCGTCGGCATCCACCGACACCGCCACCGCCCACGGCGCTACGGTTTCGCCCAGTTGAATCGGCGCCAGCACCATCCAGCGGCCGTCGTCGCTGCGCCAGCGGTAGCGCTCGCCCTTGCCCAGCGCCGCGCGCGCCGCCTGCGGCAGCTCCGCCGCCGACTGGCCCACCCGGTCAGGCTGCGGATGCGCCAGCCAGCGCCCCTGGCTGGACAGCAGGCCCAGATAACCGGTGTCGTACAGCTTCACCGCCGCCAGGTCGGCCTGGATGCGCGACAAATCCAGCGTCACCCCCACCGCACCCAGAAACTGGCCGCCAATCATCACCGGCGTGGCGGCGCTGATCAGGGTCAGGCTCTGGTTGCCCGAGCTCTCGCGGTAGGATTCGCTCAGCAGCGGCTCGGGCCGTGTCAGCAGGGTTTGATAGGGGCTGGAAGGCTCGCTGTAGCCGGCCATGGCGGTGCTGAGCACCTCGCCGCCCTGACGCCGCCAGTAGGGGGCAAAGCGGCCCGAGCCATCGTGCATGGGTTTGTCTTTCCAACTGGCGTCGCGGCCGTCCAGGGCGTTGGGCTCCCACACCGACCAGATGCCCTGAAACGCGGTGCGTTGCTCCAGCGCATTGAGCAGCAGCCGCGCCAGCATGTCGCGGTCGCTGACCTGGCTGCGCTTGAGCGATTCATAAGTGGTGGCCAGCTCGCGCGAGGTGTCCAGCGCGGCGCGCAGGCGCTCTTCCACCCAGCGGGCTTTCAGCTCGGCCTGCAATTCCGCTTCGCGCATGCCCTGCGCGCGCGCCTGGCGGATATGTTCAAACGCGCCATAGCCGACGATCAAGGCAAAGCCCAGCAGCGACAGCAAAGTGACCGACAGGGAGATTTTCAGGGCAACGCTGAGGCGGCGCGGCGGCTTTAACATGGTGGGGCTCCAGTCCGGGGGTGACTGGTGTTTCTCCAGCAGATAGCGCGCCAGCGGCACAACAGCAGATTGTGTTTTTCAACATGATGTTTTTAAAAGAATATTGCGCTGACGCCCTATTCCGGCGTCCGGAAAACCGAATCTGTGCCAGCTGATGCATCCGGAGAACCGAACCTGCCTCGGGTATCATCGGGCTTTCTTGCCTGTTGTGCCGATTGCCCGCCATGACCACCGCCACCTTGCTTGCCCAGGCGCAAGCCCACGCCAGCACCGGCCAGCACGATGCCCTGCTGGCCACCTGTCAGCGCATTCTGGACGCCACTCACAGTCAGGACGTCAACGCCCTGCTGGACGTGGCCGCGCTGCTGCTGGGCAGCGGGCATGTCAGCCCGGCGCAAGCCTGTTTGCAGCAGGCCATCCGCCTGGCGCCGCAAGACTATCGCGCCCATGTCAACCTGGCCAATCTGTATCGGGAAATCGGCGAACATCGCGCCTCGCGCCAGTTGTATCAGCAATTGGTGCATGTGCTGCCAGATCACCCGCTGATCCGCCGCAATGCCCTGGTCAGCCTGGAATACGACCCGGACGCCAGCCCGGCGGTGCGTCGCACCATGGCGCAGCTTTGGGGTGAATGGGCGCAGGCGCGGGTGGGCGGCCGCCAGCCGCGCCCGCCGGCCCCGGCGCTGAATGGCCGGCCGCTGCGAGTGGGCTATGTATCGGCGGATTTTTGTCAGCACACCGTCGGCCTGTTGGTGCAGGACGTCTTGCGCGCGCACAACCCGGCGCGGGTGAGCGTATTTGCCTACAGCGCTGGCGGCGTGTCGGACTGGGTCAGCCGCAATATCGCCGCCTGTAGCCAGTGGCGCGATGTGGCCGCGCTGGACGACGCCGCGCTGGCCGCCCAGGTGCGCGCCGACGGCATTGATGTGCTGGTGGATTTGTCTGGCCACACCGCCGGCTCGCGGCTGACCGCCTTTGCCCTGCGCCCGGCCCCGGTGCAAGCCTCCTGGCTGGGCTACTTTGCCACCACCGGCCTGAGCGATATCGACGCGCTGCTGCTGGACGACTGGCACGCTCCGCCCGAGGTGGCAGCGCAGTGCATCGAGCCCGTGTGGCGGCTGCCGCGCGGCAAGTTTTGCTACCAGCCCGCGCCGTGGGCGCCGGCCACGGTGGCCCCGCCACCCTGTCTGAGCCAAGGCCATATCACCTTTGGCTGCTTTAACAACACCTCCAAACTCAACCCGGCCGTCTTGGCGTTGTGGGCGCGCCTGCTGCACGCCATCCCCCACGCCCGCCTGCTGCTGAAATGGCGCACGCTGATCGACGCCGGCCTGCGCCAGCGCGTGGTCAACACCTTTGCCGAACACGGCATCGACCCGGCGCGGATAAGCTGCCGGGGCGCGTCGTTTCATGCCGACCTGCTGCATGAATACGCCGACATCGACATCGCTCTGGATCCTTTTCCCTTCACCGGCGGGCTGACTAGCTGCGAAGCGCTGTGGATGGGCGTGCCGGTGCTCACCTGGCCCGGCGCCACCCCGGTCAGCCGGCAAACCTGGGCGCTGCTGGCCGCCATCGGCCTGCCCGAACTGGCCGCCCGCGACGAACACGACTACCTGCGCATCGCCCAACAACTGGCCAGCCAGCCCGAACACCTGAACACCCTGCGCCACAGCCTGCGCGTGCGCATGCAAGCCTCGCCACTGATGGACCCGGCCGGCTTTGCCCGCCAACTGGAAGACGCCTGGCTGGCTTTGTATGGGCGGGTGGCGGGCTAGGCGGCCAGGCTGAGGCGGGGGTGGAGTATCTATTCACGTCCGGCGGCTAAAAACCGCCAAGCTGTTGATATATAATAAGATTCTGCTAAAAGAATCTATTCATGCGATGTTTGATGCTGGCGTGTGCTTGGTTTTGTGGTGAAGTTGTGGTGTACTAACAAAGTTATTACTTGCGGGCCCTCAGGAGGCAGACATGCGCACGACACTCAGACGTATCGGTAACTCACAAGGGGTGTTGATTCCTGCTCCCTTATTGGCAGAATGTGGCATCCAGGATGAAATCGAACTGCATCTGGAAGGCAAAAAAATTGTGATCGAGCCTGTTCAGCAACCCCGAGCAGGTTGGTTTGACGGCTACCGTGCCGAAGACGATGTGGATGTCTGGCAGCAATTGCCCCCAGATGCAGACAGCGAGGCATGGGAATGGTGAAAACCAGCGCCTTGATCCGGCGTGGTGACGTGTTTTGGGTGAATCTGGACCCTACCGTGGGCAGTGAAATCCAGAAAACCCGTCCCGCCTTGGTGGTGTCGCCTGATGACATGAACGCCATGCTGCCACGGGTGATTGTGGCGCCGCTCACCAGCAAAGGACAGCCCTTGGGCTGTCGGCCCGAAGTGCTGTTCAATGGCCGTCCCGCGCGCATTTTGCTAGATCAACTGCGTTGTGTGGACAAAGCGCGCTTGCTTGGGCGCTTGGGTGAGATTGAGCCCAAGGTGTGGCATGGGGTGATGCTGGAGATGTTTGAATAGGCTCGACGTCGCCATGTGTAGAAGTTCAGATTTAATTTGACAATCCGGTGCTGTCAGAACGGGAGAAACCATGCGGTGACGTCAGCGTGCCATGGCTACAGGGGACGGTATACGGCGGCAATGGCACCCGCAACCGCGTTTCTGATGACGACTTCACAAAGGTGAAGGGGCGCGAGAAATGCAGCTGAAACCTGAGCATTCCAGTCATACAGCTCAAGCGCCCCGCGCACCGGAGGGAGCGCGGTTGTCGCCGCCTCGTAAGTGCTGATTCGAGGATGGCGAAAGGCGTTTTTAACTGCGACTTCTTGTGCAGTCGGGGGTGATTGTTGATGTCGGCGGCGCGTTTGAAGCCATTATCGTGTTGAGCTACCATGATGGAGCTAGCCACTGGGGATTGTGGGAAACCGCCCTCAGGGATATACGATGTAGTTTAGAAAAGCCCGCCTTTTTGGCGGGCTTTTCGCATTGTATCAAAGGGATACGTGCATGGCCTCGGTTTTTCGAACATGTCGACACCGTACAGCATCGGCAAAGCAGGGAAATACCGGTTCAAACTTGAACCTACAGGGTGTTTGAAAAAACACGACCAGTATAAAACCCCCTCAACCCCGCTACCCTCTCCCCCAACCCACTCTGCCGCCTCGTCTCCGTCCCCGCCGCCAGCGCCAGCATCCCTTCCCTTGCCTCCAGTAAAGTAAATTCCGCCTTGGCGCGGGTAATCGCCGTGTAGGCGAGTTCGCGGGTGAGCAGGGGGCTGGGGTGGTCGGGCAGGATCAGGGCGGCGTGGGTGAATTCCGAGCCTTGTGATTTGTGCACGGTCATGGCGAATACGGTGTCCACGTCGGGCAGCCGCAGCGGCGAGATCCAGCGCACGGCGCCGGCTTGGGCGAAGATCACCCGCAGTTGCTGGCGGGCGTCCAGCACGGTCAGGCCGACGTCGCCGTTCATCAGGCCCAGGGTGGGGTCGTTGCGGGTGAGCATCACCGGGCGGCCGGGATACCATTCGCGTTCGGGCTGGATCAGGCCGGCGGCGGCCAGCACCTGTTCGGCGCGGGTGTTCAGGCCGGCCACGCCCCAGGGGCCACGGCGCAGTGGGGTGAGCAGCTGAAAACCGGCAAACACCCGCAGGGCGTGTTGCGCCCAGGCGTCCCAATCGGCTGGGGCGGCGTCGGCGGCTGGGCGTTGGCGCACGGCGTGCAGCATGGTTTGATAGCCGTTGCGCAAAAGTTGATCCAGCTGGGCGTCGTGTTCGCCGTGCAGGCGCAGAGCGCGGATGTCGGCGTAGCGGCCCCACAGCGCGCCCAGCTCGGCGCCCTGGCGCACGGCTTGCGCCAATTGGCCGATGCCGCTGCTGGCGTCAAAGCGGTGCGAGTGGCGCAGCATCACCGTGCAGTCGGCCAAGGGCGGCGCGGCCAGTTCGGGGCGGGCGGCGTAGGGGCCCAGATCCGCGCCGTCGGCGGCGGCGGCCAGCCAGTTCAGGGTGTCGGGGCGGTAGCCGCCAGCGTCGGCGTGGGCGCACAGCTGGCCCAGCACGGCGCCGGCTTCGACAGAGGCCAACTGGTCTTTGTCGCCCAGCAGAATCAGCCGGGCGTGTTCCGGCAGCGCATCCAGCAGCGCGGCCATCATTTCCAGATCAATCATCGAGGCTTCGTCCACCACCACCACGTCGGCGTGCAGCGGCGCTTCGCGGTGATGGCGAAAATGCCGGCTGTCCGGGCGGCTGCCCAGCAGGCGGTGCACGGTGCTGACGGTCAGCGGGATGTGCGTGAGCACCTCGTCCGGGGCCAGGCCCACCAAGCGCTGGCGGGCGGATTCCAGCGATTCGCTCAGCCGGGCGGCGGCCTTGCCGGTGGGCGCGGCCAGGCGCAGGCGCAACGGCGGCGCGCCAGCGGCGATGGCCTGGTGTTGCAGCAGCGCCAGCACGCGCACCACAGTGGTGGTTTTACCGGTGCCGGGGCCGCCGGTGATCAAGGTCAGCCGGCCGCGCAGCGCCAGCGCGCAGGCCAGGGTTTGCCAGTCGGGCTTGGCGCCGCTGGCGCGCAGCCAGTCGGGCAGCGTGGGTTGCGCGGCGGCGCTCAGTGGCGCGGCGCGGGCGCACAGCGCGGCAGCCACGTCTTGTTCGTATTGCCAATAGCGGCGCAGATACAGCCGCGCGCCGTCGCGCACCAGCGGCGAGGCGCGGCCGGCGTCGGCGTCCGCCTCGGCCAGCAAGGGCGTGGCGGCGGCTGGCCACGGCCACAGCGCGGGCGGCATGAGCGCATTCGCGGCGCGCGGAGCGCCTTCTGGCGGCAGGCCCAGCGCGTCTTCCAGCGAGGCGTGCTGGCCCAGCGCGCGCAAATCCAGGCAGGGATGACCGCGCCCCAGCTGGTGGCTGGCCAAGGCGCCGGCCAGCCACACGCGCGGGTCGGCGTCGGGGTCAAGCTCGGCCAAAAACGCGGCAAAGCGCACGTCCAGCGGCCGCAGCCAGCGGCGCGCCAGCCAGTCGTCGAGCAGGGGCTGGATGTCCAGCAGCGGGGCGGGGTGGGTCATGGCGCATCCTTGGCGGCAGGCGGGCAAATACGGCGGGGACTCATGCGCGGCCCCCGGCAAACAGCTGGTCCAGCGCGTCCATCTCGGCGGCGCTGGGGCAGGCATGCCACACGCCGTGGCCGTGGCCGTCCCAGCCGCGCAAAAACAGATACAGCGCGCCGCCCAGGTGGCGTTCGCACTGGTAGTCGGGCAGGCGTTCGCGCAGGTGGCGGTGCAGCGCCAGCAGATAAATCGCCGCTTGCAGGTCGTAGCGCGACTCGGCCAGCGGCGCGGCCAGCGCGGCCGGGGCGTAGTCGGCGCGCAGCGGGCCCAGCCAGTTGGTTTTGTAATCCACCACGTAATAGCGGCCGTCGTGACACAGCACCAGGTCGGCAAAGCCTTTGAGCATGCCGTTGAGCGTGTCGGCGGCCAGCGCCGGGCGCGGCAGGCCGGGCAGCAGCATGGCGCGGGTGTGGGCGTCCAGCGCCGGCAGCGGCAGCTGTTGGGCGGCAAACCAGAATTCCAGTTCGGCCTGATAGGCGCCCAGCCCGGCCAGGGTGGCCGGCGCGCCGGGCAGGCCCAGCGGGGTGTGCAGCCAGGCCAGCAGTTGTTCGGTCAGCGGGTCGATCAGTTGCGGCCATTGGCGCAGCGCGCAGCCGCGCGCCACGCGGTCGCGCAGCGCCGACGGGTTGGCGGCCACGGCGGCAAAGCCGGTGTGCGCCATCCATTCCAGCAGGCTGTGCACAAACACGCCGCTGGCGGCGCCGGGCGGCAGCGCATCCAGCAGCGCCGGCAGGCCGCCCACGGCGCTGGCCGGCTCGCGCTCGGCGTCGGCCTGGGCTTCCTGGGCCACGTCGTCATGGGCGGATTCAGCCAGCGGCGCGGCCTCGGCGTCCAGGCGCAGGGTCAGCCCGCTATAGCTGCTGATGCGCCAGGGCGCGGGCGGGCGCAGCCAGCAGGCGCGGGCGGCGGCCAGCGCCGGGGCGTCGGCGGGCGGCGGCAAGCGCGCCGGGGCCAGGCTGGGGTCAAGCTCAGCCCAGGCCAGCTCGCTGGCGGCGGCGTGTTCGGCGTCCAGCCAGTCGCGGCACAGTGCCGGCACCGCGGCATCGTCGATGGGCGCGCCGCCGTTGAGCAGGTGGCCCAGCGCGCTTTCGTGCAAGGTGTTGCTCTTGCCGCGCCCGCGCCTGAGCGGGGCGATGCCCAGCCACAGCGCGTGGCGGGCGCGGGTGACCGCCACATAAAACAGCCGCAGGTCTTCTTGCAGGCGCTCGCGGTCTTGCGCCAGGCGCTCGTCTTCGCGCTTGAACAGCGACAGCGCCGGCCGATAGGCGTCGCCGTCTTTTTGGTGATAGCGATAGGCCGGCAGCCGCGCGCCGTCCACCGGCCGGTAGCTGGCGGCAAACGGCAGCATGGCCAGCGGATATTCCAGGCCTTTGGATTTGTGGATGGTCACCACCCGCACCAGGCCGGCGTCGCTTTCCAGGCGGACAATGCGCTCGTCGCCGCCGCGATCGGGCCGGGCGATGCGCTCGGCCAGGCGGCGGATCAGCGCGTGTTCGCCGTCCAGCAGTTCGGCGTCGGCGTGCAAAAGCTCAGCCAGGTGCAAGAGGTTGGTCAGCGCGCGTTCGCCGCCGTCGCGCGCCAGGCAGCGCGCCGGCACATCAAAGCGGTGCAGCAGCTGGCGCAGCATGGGCAGCACGCCTTGCCGCCGCCAACAGGCGTTCAGCGCGACAAAGCGCTCGACTTCGGCGTCCCAGTCGCGCGCGCCGGCCTCGCTTTGCGCGTCCAGCCGGGCATAGGGCAGGTCCAGCGTGGCGGTGGCCAGCGCGGCGCGCACCCAGCGCTCTTGCGTGGGTTCGGCGCAGGCGCGCAGCCAGTGCAAGAGGTCGGCGGCTTCGCGGCTGGCAAACACCGAATCGCGGTCGGACAGATACACGCTCTGGATGCCGCGTCGAGTCAGCGCCGCGCGCACGCTTTTTGCCTCGCCGCCGTCGCGCACCAGGATGGCGATGTCGGCGGCGGTGAGCGCGCGCCAGCCGCCGTCGGCGTCGGCAAAGCCGGTGTCGCCGGCTTGCGCGCCAGCCAGCAGCGCGCACACCTGGGCGGCGCAGCGCTCGGCCATGCGCTCGCGGTAGCTGGCGGCGTTCAGCGGTTCGGCGTCCAGCCACACCTGCAAGGCCGCCAGCGGCGCGCCCTGGTGGTGCAGGGTTTCCCGCCGGCCGGCGGCGCGCACCGGCTGAAATGGCAATAGCGGCGCGCCCGCGTCGTCGGCAAAGGCAAATGCGCCGCCAGGGCGGGCCTCGGCGCGGGCGAACATGGCGTTCACCCGCGCCACCATGGCCTCGGTGGAGCGGAAATTGGTGTCCAGGGTGACATGGCGGCCGTGGGCGGCGGCGCGGGCGGTGAGGTAGGTAAAAATATCGCCGCCGCGAAAGGCGTAAATCGCCTGTTTCGGGTCGCCAATCATCGCCAGCAGCGTGCCGGGGTGCGGCGCGGCCACCCGATACAGCGCATCGAGGATGCGGTACTGGCGCGGGTCGGTGTCCTGAAACTCATCCACCAGCGCCGCCGGAAACTGCTGGCGAATGGCCGCCGCCAGCCGGCCGCGCTGCTCGGGGTCGGGGTGGCTGGCGTCGGTCTGCAAGGCCTGGTCCAGGCGAATCAGCAGGTCGTCAAAATCCATCACCGCTTCGCGGCGCTTGTGCGCGTCCAGCACGCGGCCCAGCCACTGGCTGGCGTGCGCCAGCACGCCATGGTGAAACGGCGTCAGCGCCGCCAGCTGGCTGTGCAGCGTCGCCAGCGCGCGCAGCGGCTCGCACAGCGGCGGGCCGTCGCCTTTCCAGATCTCCGCCAAGAAGTCTGGCGACAAGCGGCTCCAGTCCAGGCTGTCGTCCAGCTGCGCCAGATGCGGCTGGCTGGCCCAGGCGTCCAGCGCGTCCAGCAGTTTGGCCAGGGTGGCGGCGCGCAGGCGGTTGCCGTTATACGCCTTGGCCGCTTGCCAGTCGGCAAAGCGCGCGCGCAGTTCCGCCACCCGCTCAGGCCAGCCGGTTTTGAGCGCGGCGGCTTCTTGCAGGCTGTGCTGACGCCCGTGCGCCAGCGCCAGCGGCCCGCGCCAGACGGCGGGCGGCGCGGGCAGTTCGCCCAGCAGTGGGCGCAGGGCGTCGGCCAGTTGGTCCGGGGTGGCCCAGTGCACGGCCACGGCGGCAAAGTCGGCGTCGGACAGCGGATAGACAAAGGTGCGCCAGTAGTCGCGCACGCTGTCGGCGTAGCGCGCGCCGTCGTCGCTGTCCAGGCTTTCGTCAAACAGATTGCCGCTGTACAGCGCGTGCTCGCGCAGCATGCGCAAACACCAGCTGTGGATGGTGGAAATCGCCGCGTCGTCCAGCAAATCGGCCGCCAGCGCCAGCCGCCGCGCCGCTTGTTCGCGGCCCATGCCGTCGGCTGCGTCCAACTCGCCCAGCAAACCCAGGCTGAAGGCGTCGGCTTCGGCGGCCGGGGCGTCGCGGCGCAGCCAGTCGGCCAGGCCGGTGAGCCGCTGACGGATGCGGTCGCGCAGCTCGCCGGCGGCGGCTTCGGTAAAGGTCATCACCAGAATCTGGCTGGGGCTCAGCGCCGGCAGCCGCGCGCCATCGTCGGGGCCGTGGCCCAGCGCCAGCCGCACATACAGCGCGGCCAGGGTATAGGTTTTGCCGGTGCCGGCGCTGGCCTCAATCAGCCAGCTGCCGGACAGCGGCAGGGTCAAGGGGTTCAGCGGCTGGCTCATCACAAACATTCCTTGGGCGACAGGGTGGCGTGCAGCAGGGGCAGATACAGGCGCTCGGCCCAGTCGCGGGCGCGCTCGCCGCCGGCCAGCAGCGCCGGCCAGTCGGGGTAGGCGCGGGCCAGATAGGGGTCGTCGTCCACTTCGCCGCGCAGATTCCAGCCGCCGATAAAGGTCTGGCTGGCGGCCTGCCAGGCGGCGGCTTCAACCTCGGCCGGCTCGTCGTCGGCGTGGCGCAATCGGTATTGCAGATAGGCCAGCGTGGTTTTGCAGGCCAGCGGCAGCGGCGCATCCAGCCCGGTGCGCCAGGCCTCGGCGACGCTGTCCAGCAGGCTTAGCGCCTGTTCTGCGGGCATGGCCGGCCAGCACAGCGGGCCATTGTCGCCGTCGTCGCTGGCCAGCAGGCAGGTGCGCAGCGGGGTGTGGTCGGCGTTCACTGCCAGGTGGGCCAGCCACGGCGCCAGCAGGCGCTCGGCGCGCCAGCCGCCGCTGTGGCGCAGCGGGTGCGGCAGGGCCAATAGCCGCAACAGGCCGGCCTCGCTGTCGTGCAGCTCGCGCACCCAGTCCTCCAGTTGCAGGCCGTGCGCCAGGCTCAGGCTGATTTCGCGCGCAGGCCGCGCCGGGCAGTGCGCGGCCTGCGCCTGCCAGGCTTGCCACACCGGGGTGACTTGCTCGGCCAGCGCGGCAAAGCGCGCCTCGGCGGCTTGCAGCGGCAGCACGCCTTCGCGTTGCCAGCGCGCCAGCTCGGCGGCGCACACCGCCTCGGCCGACAGGCCATCGCGCGCGCCGCGCCGCAGCGCGGCAAACAGCCGCTCGCGCAGCGCGTAGCCATCCAGGCCAGACAGCTCGAAGGGCTCGTGCTCCAGCAGGCTGTCGTCGGCGTTGGCAAAGTTCACCCGCAGCCGGCGCTGAAAAAAATGCGCGGTCGGCCGGCGCAGCAGCCGCGCCAGCTCGGTGACGCCCACCAGGGTGACGGCCGGCGCAGCGGGCGGCAGCGCCGTGGGGGCGGCATCGGCGCGGTCGTGGGCGGCGCGCCATTCGCTGGCGTAGGTGAACAGCCGGGGGTCTTCGCCGCTGAAATAGCGCGGGCTGAACGGTTGCAGCGGGTGTTCGCAGCTGAGCGCCGCCAGCAGGCGCTCGCCGCTGGCCTCGGGGTCGTCGGCCAGCCGCCAGCCGGCGGCCAGCGCGTCGCGCAGCTGACCAATCAGCATCGACGGCGGCAGCGGGCTGTTGTCGCGCACGCTGCGCCCCACCCAGCTGATATGCAGGCGTTCGCGCGCCGACAGCAGCGCTTCCAGCAGCAGATAGCGGTCGTCGTCGCGGCGGGCGCGGTCGCCGGGGCGCTGGCCATACGGGCGCGCCATCAGGTCAAAGTCGCTGGGCGGCTGGCGACGCGGATAATCGCCGTCGTTCATGCCCAATAAACACACCACGCGAAACGGAATCGCCCGCATCGGCATCAGCGTGCAGATATTCACCGCGCCCGCCAAAAACTGCTGCGACGGCGCGGCTTCGTCCACCCCGGCCAGCCAGCCTTCGCGCGCCACCGCCAGCGGCAGCGCGGCGTGCAGCCCGGCGTCGGCGCAGGCGCTCAGCCAGTCTTCCAGCGCGCTGTCCAGCCGCAGCAGCATGCGCCGCTCGTGGTCGTCGTCCGGCAGCAAAAAATCCGCCATCAGCTGGCGCAGGCGCTCGCCCCATTGCGCAGGCGCGGCGGGCTCGGCCAGCACGCGCGACCAGCGGCGCAAGGCGTCCACCAGTTGCGCCAGCGGTCCCAGCGCGGCCACTTCCAGGCCGGCGGCCTCGTCGCAGGGCTGGATGCGGCCATCCCAGGCGTCGCCATCGCCCACCGCATAGCCCAACAGCAGCCGCTCCAGGCCAAACGCCCAGCTGTTTTGGTTCAGGCCGTCGGGCAGGTTCAGTTGGGCGCGCTGGTCGGCGTCCAGCCCCCAGCGCACGCCGGCCTGTTCCGCCCACTGGCGCAAGGCCGGCAGCTGGCTGGCTTGCAGGCCAAAGCGGCGCGCCAGCGCTGGCGCGTCCAGCAGGTCAAACACCTCGCTGACGGTAAAGCGCGCGTGCGGGCTGGCCAGCAGCGCATCCAGCGCGCGCAATAGCGGCGAGCTGTCGCGCGCGCGCCGGTCGGCCAGGGTGAACGGCAAATGGCGCGGGTCGCCGGGCGGAATGCGGCCAAACACCGCGCGCACATGCGGCGCGTAGGCGGCCACATCCGGCGTCATCACCACAATATCGCGCGGCGCCAGCGGCGCGCCGGCAGCCTGCGCCGCCTCGCAATAGGCCAGCAATTGGTCGTGCAGGATTTCCACTTCGCGCTGGCGACTGTGGGCAAGGTGAAAACACAGCGAGTCATCGTCCGCCGCCACCGGCTGGCGCGCCTCGGGCGAGGCCGGCGGCGGGGTAAGATCAAAAATACCGTGTTGCAGCTGGCCCAGCAGCCGGCTGGCGTCTGGCTCGGTGAATAAATCAATGCGCTGGCCCTGGCTGGCCAGTTGCGGCTGATAGCGCTCGGGCTGGTCGTATTGGTCCAGCAGCGCCAGAAAATCCCGGCCATGCCGGCCCCAGGCGGCCAGCAGCGGCTGGTTGTCGGCGTACAGGCTGTCGCGGCTGGGCAGCGCGCCAGCGCCGCGCCGCGCCAGGCGGCGGGCGATGGTTTTCGGGTCGTCCAGATCGCCCCAATAATGCTGGCAGGGGTTGTGCACCGCCAGAATCACCTGGCAATGGCGGCCCAGCGCCGCCAGCGCGGCCAGCGCCTGCTGCGGCAGGGCGGAAATGCCAAACACCACCACCCGGCGCGGCAAGGCCGGCGGGCGGCTCGGGGCGGCGGCCAGCGCCTGCAAAAACTGCTGGTGAATCTGCGCGCGGCCGATGTCCTGATGGCCGTCGGCGGCAATATCGGCCAGCAGCGCGCGCCACAGCGCCGGCTGCCAGCGGTCGTCGTCCGTCAGCGCCCGCCACTGCCCGTCCGCCTGCGCCAGGCCATCGCGCCCGGCTTGCCAGTCAGCCAGCCAGTCGGCGCGGTACACCTGGTATTGGTCAAACAGTTCCGCCAGCTTGCCGGCCAGCTGAAACAGCTTGCGGCCGTCGTCGTCGCCGGCCAGAAACCCCCGCAGCACGGCAAACTCCGGCCCGGCGCTTAAGGCTGGCAACAGCCGCATCAAACGCCACACCAGGGTGCGCCGCTCCAGCGGCGAATCGGCCGGCACGGCATCCGGCCCCAGCACATCGCGGTAAGCGCGCCACAAAAACTGCGACGGCAGCTGCATGCTCACCGCCGCGCTGACGCCATCGCCGCCGGCCAGCGCCAGCTTCAGCCACTGGCCCATGCCCTGGCTTTGCACCAGGATGATTTCGTTTTCCAGCGGCGCCAAGGGCTGGCGGCGCAGCCAGGCGGCCAGCACATCGCGCAGGTCTTCCAGCTGGTTGCCGTGCCAGATCATCAGACCGGGGTCGAGTTCGCCAGCGGCCATGGCCTCATCCTCTGCAAGCAGGTGTAAAGCGCTTGATGATAAACGCTTGTTGCCCGCTTCGGGTATCATCCCGCCATCCCACTCTACACCCCGAGGTTCGCCATGTTGCTGCTGACGCGCTCTCTGGCGCTGGCTGGCGCGCTGCTGGCCGCTGTTGCCGCCGCCCAGACCATTGACGATGATTTGCTGGCCGCGCAGATGAATTACCAGCGCGCCACCCGCTTTGCTGAAAAAGCCCGGCAAGAGGCCGATCTGGCTCGCCAAAACCGGCAGAACGCCGAAGGCCAGCTGGTGACCGCCCAGCGCGCGCTGGATGCCGCGCAGGCCGAGCAGGCGCGCGCCGAGGCGGCTGAGCGCGATGCGGTCACCGATCTGGGCCTGGCTCGCCAGCGGCTGGACGCCACCTGGGGCGTCAAGCAGCAGCGCAGCGCCCAGCCCTGAGCCGCGCGGCTGATATAATCGCGTTTTTACCCCGATTTCGTCGCCTGCCGCAGGCCGGCGACGCCCATCTTTTCAGGACACTTCGCCATGCAAGACGCGCACGCCTGGTCCGGCCGCTTTTCCGAGCCGGTTTCCGAACTGGTCAAAAAATACACCGCCTCGGTTGATTTCGATAAACGCATGGCCGCGTTCGACATCCAGGGCTCGCTGGCCCACGCCGCCATGCTCACCCGCGCCGGCGTGCTGTCCGAAGCCGACTTGAGCGCCATCGAAGCCGGCATGGCCGAGATTCTGCAAGACATCCAGGAAGGCCGCTTTGAATGGAGCGTGGACCTGGAAGATGTGCACATGAACGTGGAAAAGCGCCTGACCGACAAAATCGGTGACGCCGGCAAGCGCCTGCACACCGGCCGCAGCCGCAACGACCAGGTGGCCACCGACATCCGCCTGTATCTGCGCGACGCCATCGACCATATCGTTACCCTGATTGCCGCGCTGCAAACCAGCCTGCTGGATCTGGCCGAACAGCACGCCGACACGGTGATGCCGGGCTTCACCCACTTACAGGTGGCGCAGCCGGTGACCTTTGGCCACCATATGCTGGCCTATGTGGAAATGCTCGGCCGCGACGGCGAGCGCATGGTGGATTGCCGCAAGCGGGTTAACCGCCTGCCGCTGGGCGCCGCCGCGCTGGCCGGCACCACCTTCCCGGTGGATCGTTTTTACACCGCCCAGCTGCTGGGGTTTGACGACGTCTGTCACAACTCGCTGGACGCGGTGTCCGACCGTGACTTTGCCATCGAATTCACCGCCGCCGCCTCGCTGGTGATGGTGCATTTGAGCCGCCTGTCGGAAGAGCTGATCCTGTGGATGAGCCCGCGCGTGGGCTTTATTGATATTGCCGACCGCTTTTGCACCGGCAGCTCGATCATGCCGCAAAAGAAAAACCCGGACGTGCCCGAGCTGGTGCGCGGCAAGAGCGGCCGCGTCACCGGCCATCTGCTGGCCCTGCTGATGCTGATGAAGTCGCAGCCGCTGGCCTACAACAAGGACAATCAGGAAGATAAAGAACCGCTGTTCGACACGGTGGACACCCTGATCGACACCCTGCGCATCTACGCCGACATGATGCGCGGCGTCACCGTCAAACCCGAAGCCATGCGCGCCGCCGTGCTGCAAGGCTTTGCCACCGCCACCGACCTGGCCGACTACCTGGTGAAAAAGGGCGTGCCCTTCCGCGACAGCCACGAAGTGGTGGCCCGCGCCGTGCGCCACGCCGAAGTGCAGGGCGTGGACATCGCCGACTTGTCGCTGGACGTGCTGCGCCAGTTCAGCGCGCTGATTGACGACGACGTGTACGCCGTGCTGACCCCGGAAGGCTCGCTGGCCCAGCGCAACCACATCGGCGGCACTGCCCCGGCACAAGTGCGCGCGCAAATCGCCCGCCATCGCGCCCGCCTGCAAGGCTGATTGCTGGTCGGCTAAGCGCCGCTGAAAACCCCCTTGAGGTTGTTCGCGGCCTTGCCATACGGCGTGTACGGTTTGCGGTCACACGCCTGGCCAGGGCCGCTTCGCTGAGTGCTGTGAGTGGTTCTCCCTGGTTGACACGCCCCGCCCGGTTTGCCGGTGCGGGGCGTTGTCTTGTCTGCCGGATGGCGTATGGCATGTGTGCGACAATCGTTGTATATTTTGTTATACATCGAACAGCTGCTCGTGGTGGTGTTGGTGTAATTGGCTGATTTAAATGAATAAATAAACTGGCATGGCATCTGCTGGGCATGAAAGACAGGCCACCGGCCAGGCGGATGGCAAAAACAGCAAGCAGGAGGCGCGCGATGAGACTGGACAGGCAGCAAGGACAACAAAGCTGGGCAGACACCATACGCGCGAGCGCGGCAGCCGTGGAGGGCGCGCACAACTGGCGCGGCTATTTGCCCGACGCCTGGGCCGATCGGGTGGAAGCGCCATTGTGGGTAGAAGAGTTCCAGGAATACCAACTGGACGCCCAGCGCTGGGTGGGCTACGACGCCGACGAGCAGCCGTGCTACACCGCCCACCATTACGCGCTGCCGGCGCAGGATGCCAGCGCGGGCGCGGCGGTGGCGTATTCAGAAATGCTGGCCGCCTGGCGGCTGCGTGACGAGCGCTGGCTGGTGTTTCGTTTGATCGGCGCCGGCGGCGCCACCCTGCCGCGCGGATTTTATGTGTTCAGCCCGGAAATGCCGCGTTAGGGCGGGCGTTGGTGAAATCACCACTGTCCCACGCGGTGGATAGCTTCTGGATTTCCGCTTGCGCGGGATGCGGCGGTGGGTGCGTCGCGGTCAGGCCGGCACGCCCAGTACCACATGGCTGGCCTTGATCAGCGCGGTGGCCGGCGCGCCTTCGCGCAGGTCCAACTCTTTGATGGCGTCGTTGGTGACCACGGCATACACCACCGTGCCGCCGGGCAGGGTGAGCGCCACTTCGCTATTCACCGCGCCGCGCGTCAGCGCGCTGACCACGCCCGCGAGCTGGTTGCGCGCAGAAAAGCGCATGCCTTCGCCGCCAGTCAGCAGCATCACCAGCGGCGCTTTGACATAGGCCACGGCGCTGACGCCCACCGCCAGCCCCAGCGCCTGAACGCTGTTGGCGGTGACCACGGCCACCAGCACATCGCCACCCGCGGTGGTGAGTTCAACTTCGGCGTTGACGGCGCCGCAAACCACGGCGGTGAGGGTTCCGGCAAAGACATTGCGGGCGCTGACTTGCATGATGAGGCTCCTGGGTTGACGTTGACTGGTTGGCAAAGCTGAATCTGAATGCGCGGCGCGGGGCTGAGTAACGCGCACAAAACCGCACAAGGTCGGGCTGGCGCGATGACATGGCGCTGGTTTTGCTTGTCAGCAGGGTTGACTAACTGACTATACAGCCTTCAAGCATGCAGCATGCCAGCCTGGCCGGTGTTTCCGGGCCGTCTGAGCTGGCAAAATGGGTTTGGGCTTATTTTACCGGAGAGCGTTATGCATCCTTCTTTACCACGCTTGCGCGGCAAGCTGGAAGTGGACACCGAGCTGGGCACGTTTTTGGGCGACACCCGCATCCGCCTGCTGGAAGCCATTGCCAAGCATGGCTCGATTTCGCAGGCGGCCAAGGCGGTGCCCTTGTCTTACAAGGCGGCGTGGGACGCCATCGACGCCATGAACAATCTGGCCGAGCATCCGCTGGTCACCCGCGTGACCGGCGGGCGGCACGGCGGCGGCTCGACGCTGACGCCGTATGGCGAAAAAGTGGTGGCGCTGTACCGCGCGCTGGAAAGCGAATATCAGGCCGCGCTGGACCGTCTGGCCGCCAATATGCACAGCAGCGAGCACGGTGATTTTGCCCAGTTCCGCCAGTTGCTCAAGCGCATGTCGATGCGCAGCAGCGCGCGCAACCAGTTTGCCGGCACGGTGTGTGCGCTGCGTGAAGGCGATGTCGATTACGAAGTGCGCCTGCGCCTGGACGCCGATAACGAGCTGGTGGCGGTGATCACCCGCGAATCGGCCGAGAATTTTCAGCTGCACATGGGCCAGGAGCTGTACGCGCTGGTGAAGTCCTCGTCGATTTTGCTGCTGACCGACAACAAGGTGAAAACCACCGCGCGCAATCAGCTGTGGGGCGAAATCAGCCGCATTGTCGATGGCCCGGTCAACGCCGAAGTCACCCTGGTGATGCCCGGCGGCAAATCGCTGTGCGCCGTGGTCACCCACGACAGCCTGGAACGGCTGGGGCTGGAAGTTGGCGGCAAGGTGTGCGCGGTGTTCAAGGCTTCAGCGGTGATTCTGTGCACCTATCAGTAAGCGTCGCCTAAGAGCCGCTCACAAAACCCTCCTGGCGTCGTTGCACGGCCTTGCCGTCTGCGGCCGCGCGTCTAACCAGGATTGCTGCGCGATCAATCAACCCATTTTTCACCCACCCAGGAGTTTTGCCATGTGGCGTCCCGTTCTGACCTCTGCCGCCGTGCTGCTGGCCTTTGCCCCCTTGGCCCAAGCTGACGAAGTTGCCGTCGCCGTCGCGGCCAATTTTACTGCGCCGATGCAAAAAATCGCCGCCGAATTCGAGAAAGACACCGGCCACAAGGCGGTGCTGTCGTTTGGTGCCACCGGCAAGTTCTACGCCCAGATCACCAATGGCGCACCGTTTGAGGTGCTGCTGTCGGCCGACGACGAAACCCCGGCCAAGCTGGAAAAAGAACAAGCTGGCGTGGCGGGCAGCCGCTTTACCTACGCCATTGGCAAGCTGGTGCTGTGGTCGGCCAAGCCGGGCTATGTGGACAGCAAGGGCGAGGTGCTGAAAAAAGGCGAGTTTGCCCGCCTGTCGATCGCCAACCCGAAAACCGCCCCTTATGGCCAGGCGGCGATGGAAGCCCTGGACAAGCTGAAGCTGTTGCCCGCGCTCCAGCCCAAGATCGTGCAGGGGGAAAATATCTCGCAGGCGCATCAGTTTGTCGCCACCGGCAATGCCGAATTGGGCTTTGTCGCCCTGTCGCAAGTGTATGTGGACGGCAAGTTGACTTCCGGCTCGATGTGGCAAGTGCCAGGCACGCTGTACAGCCCGATTCGCCAGGACGCCGTGGTATTGAACAAGGGCGCCGGCAAGCCGGCGGTGCAAGCGTTGATGACCTACCTGAAGAGCGCCAAGGCGCGCGCGGTGATTCATTCCTACGGCTACGATTTGCCCTGACTGATGGCGGCAGGCGGACGCTGGCGCGCGCCTTGCTCGTGTCTGGTGTCCCCTTGCTGCTGCGATGAGCCCGCCATGAACCCCTACTGCCTGCCCGATTCCCTGCTGGAACAGTTATTGCACGAAGACAGCCCATACGGCGACGCCACCAGCTTTGCCCTGGGCCTGGGCGCGCATCAGGGCGAGCTGCATTTTGCCGCCCGCCAGGCGATGACGCTGTGCGCCAGCGAAGACGCCCAGCGCATGGCGCAGATGCTGGGCCTGCACATTGATCAGCCTGCCCGCGCCAGCGGCGCCCGACTGGTTGCCGGCGAGCCTATCCTGACGGTGAGCGGTGCGGCCGATGCGCTGCATCGGCTGTGGAAGCCGGCGCAAACGCTGATGGAGTATCTATCAGGGATTGCCAGCGCGGTCAGCGCGCTGGTGGACGCCGCCCGCGCGGTCAGCCCGGATATTGGCGTGGCCTGCACACGCAAGACGTTTCCCGGTGGCAAGGTCGCCTGCATCAAGGCGGTGTTGGCCGGCGGCGCCGTGCCGCACCGGCTGAGTGTGTCGGAAACCCTACTGCTGTTTGCTGAACATCGCACATTTTTACCCGACGCCAGCCCCGAGGCCATGCTGATGGCGCTGCGCAGCTGGAGCGAGCGCAAGACCGTGGTGGAAGTGGCCGACCCGGCCGAAGCGCGCCGCTGGATCGACGCCGGCGCCGAGGTGATTCAACTGGAAAAATGCCCCCCGGCCCAGCTGGCCGAGGTGGTGGCTTACGCCCGCCAGCGCGCCGCGCCGCCGCTGATTGCCGCCGCAGGCGGCGTGCACGCCGGCAACGCCGCCGACTACGCCCGCGCCGGGGCCGGCCTGCTGGTCAGCAGCGCGCCCTACCACGCCGCGCCGCGCGATGTGGCGGTGAGCATGCGGGCGCGTTGCGCCTAGACGGATTTTTGTTTTTCACTGTGACCGACCATGAAAATCGCCATTGCCACCGATAACTACACCCGCGTCGCCGGCCACGCCGGCAAGGCGCGTCACTGGCTGCTTTACCTGCTGCACGGCCACACTCCGCAACAACTGCTGCCGGCGCCCACGCTGATCAAGCTGGCCCCCGAGCAGGTGATGCATCACTTCAAGGACGACGCCCCGCACCCGCTGGATGGGGTGGATCTGGTGGTGGCCGGCAGCGCTGGCGAGGGCTTTATCCGCCACATGCGCGAGCGCGGCGCCGATGTGCTGCTGACCGGCGAAGACGACCCGGCCACGGCGCTGACGCAAATCCTGGCCGGCGAAGCGCTGCCCGACCCGCGTTTTGACGTCACCACCACGCTGTGCAAATTGCGCGATTTGTTTTCGCGGCATTGAGCGTATGCACCAACAAAAACCCCCGCTGTCACCAGCGGGGGTTTTTGTTGGCAGCCAAACTAGCGCAGCGCCAGTTTGGCTTGGGGCGCTGAATCAGCCCTTCAGCACGGCGGCCATGGCGTCGGCCACGTATTCGACGTTGCGGGTGTTCAGGCCGGCCACGCACATGCGGCCGGAGCGCACCAGGTAAACGGCGAACTCTTCGCGCAGGCGGTCCACTTGTTCCGGGGTCAGGCCGGTGTAGCTGAACATGCCGCGTTGCTTGACGAAGTAGCTGAAGTCGCGGCCCGGCACCTTGGCGGTCAGCACTTCAAACAGCTTCTGGCGCATGGCCTTGATGCGCACGCGCATTTCGGCGACTTCGCCTTCCCAGATGGCGCGCAGTTCTGCGGTGTTCATCACTGCAGCGGTCACCTGACCGCCGTGGGTCGGCGGGCTGGAGTAGTTGCGGCGCACGGTGAACTTCATCTGGCCCAGCACGCGGTTGGCTTCTTCGGCGTTCTGGCAGATCACCGACAGGCCGCCACAGCGCTCGCCGTACAGCGACAGGTTCTTGGAGAACGAGTTGCTCAGCAGGAAGCTCACGCCGGCTTCGGTCATGGCGCGAATGGCGAAGGCGTCTTCGTCCAGGCCGTCGCCAAAGCCCTGGTAGGCGATGTCCATGAACGGGATCAGCTGGTTGGCCTTGGCCACGGCGATGACTTGCAGCCATTGCTCTTGGTTCAGGTCCACGCCGGTGGGGTTGTGGCAGCACGGGTGCAGCAGGACGATGCTCTTGGCCGGCAGCGACTTCAGGGTGTCGAGCATGGCGGCAAAGTTCACGCCGCCGGTGCTGGCGTCGTAGTACGGGTAGTCGTGCACCTTGAAGCCAGCGCCTTCGAACATCGAGCGATGGTTATCCCAGGTCGGGCTGCTGACCCACACTTCGCTGGCCGGGAAGTAGCGCTTGAGCAGGTCGGCGCCGATCTTGATGGCGCCAGAGCCGCCGATGGTCTGGATGGTGGCGATGCGGCCTTCCTTGACGGCCGGGTGCTCGGCGCCAAACAGCAGGTGTTGCACGGCCTGGCGATAGTTGGCGGCGCCTTCCATCGGCTGGTACGGGCGGGCGGCCGGCTGGGCGGCGCGGGCGGCTTCGGCCTGACGCACCGATTCCAGCAGCGGAATGCGGCCGGCTTCGTCGTAGTAGAGGCCGATGCCCAGGTTCACCTTGGATTCGCGGGTATCTTTGTTGAAGGTTTCGACCAGGGTCAGAATCGGGTCGCCGGCGTAGGCGTCTACATGTTCAAACATGGCAAAACAGCATCCTGTAGAGGTTGTGGGCAGCGGTCAGGGGCGACGCCGCCAGGGCATAAGCAGGGGTGGAACGCATTGCCGCACCATGACAGTGCAGTGAATCGACAATGAATGCCAATCATCCCCCAATCCGGGGCGGCGGGCAATTGCTTATGCGCCGTTGGCGTGGCTATCGTGCGACATTTCTGGCGCCCACACCGGCGCTCAGCCCGGCGGGAGCGGATGCAACAGATGCACGCGCATCGGCTGGATAAACAGCCGGCCATCGTCCACCGGCTGGCCCGAGCGGGCAAACAGGGCGCTGAGCTCGGCCTGATGCGCGGCAAAGCGCGCTTCGCGCTCGTGATTGGCTGACACCAGCCGCTCGCGAAAGGCGGCAAAGTCGGCCAGCACCACCGGGTGGAGATAATCAAACGTCTGCGCCAGGCGCAGGCGCGGGTGGGTGAGCACGGCGTGCTGGGCGGCGGCGCGCACTTGGGTTTCGTCGTCCACGGCGCGGCACAGGGCAAAAAACTCACCTTCAGCCAGCGGTTCGGCCACGTACACCACGCCGTCGGCGCGCAGCACGCGGCAGGCTTCGTTGAGCGCGGTGGCCATGTGTTCGCCAGGGATGTGGTGCAGCGAGTTGAAAAACACCACGATGTCGGCGCTGGCGTCGGCAGCGGGCAAGGCCTGACCCACGCCTTCGACGATGGTTTCGTCGGCCACGCGTGCGGCCGCGTGCGCGGCGGCCAGCTGGCGCGGGCTGCATTCCACCCCCAGCACCTGCGCGCCATGGCGGGCCAGGTGACGCACCAGATGGCCATTGCCGCAGCCGACGTCGATCAGCTGTTTGCCGGCTACCGCCAGGGTGTCGGTGAGCACGTCCGGGTTGCGGCGAATCGGGCGGGGGTCGGTCATGGTGGGCGCCTCTGAAGTGAGCAGATAGTTCACATTGTAATAGAGTGTTTGCCGCGCGGGCTATAAATGGAAAGAGGCCGCCCAAAGGCGGCCTCGTGACGGAGCATAACGTACAAACAACTCGTGACTTCAATGAAATGATGCAGGTTGAAGACTCGCCGCACGCACAAGGCGCAGGCGCTGGGTTGGCGACATGCTGCACAGAGACGCAGCTCCGGCCGGTGAAGGGTCTACGCGCCGGGAAAACGCGTGCAGGCGGTGAGGAGCATCGCTCCAGGTCTTTCCGCCGATCAGACCACCGGCAACTTCGGGCAAACCGGCTGGATGGCAACCGGTTTGTCAGGGCGGCACGATTGCTGCCGCCCTGAAGTCAGTAAAGACGGTTTCGGTCAGGAATACAAGAATTTTTTTACAGCGTGCCGTAAGAGTGCAAACCGGTCAGGAACATATTCACGCCGATAAAGGCAAAGCTGGTGACAAACAGCCCGATCACCGCCCACCAGGCCAGCACCGCGCCGCGCCAGCCCTTGACCAGACGCACATGCAGCCAGGCGGCGTAATTCAGCCAGACAATCAGCGCCCAGGTTTCTTTTGGATCCCAGCTCCAGTAGCCGCCCCAGGCGTCGGCCGCCCACATGGCGCCCAGCACGGTGGCGATGGTGAAGAACAAAAAGCCCACGGCGATGGCCTTGTACATCACCTCGT
Source organism: Rivihabitans pingtungensis (assembly GCF_003201855.1). Taxonomy (GTDB): domain Bacteria; phylum Pseudomonadota; class Gammaproteobacteria; order Burkholderiales; family Aquaspirillaceae; genus Rivihabitans; species Rivihabitans pingtungensis. The sequence goes on from NZ_QJKI01000022.1 coordinate 63,454, forward strand.
CGATCACTTCCGGCTTGGGCAGCTTGTTGGTGAGGATGCCGCGCATGGCCAGCAGCTCCGCCACGCCCAGCATGGCTGACAGGGCAAAGGCGCCATAGCCGACAAAGTTGGCCGGCACGTGGATTTTCATCCACCACGATTGCAGCGCCGGAATCAGCGGCTGGATTTCATGCGCCTGACGGTCGAAGGTGTACCACAGGATAAAACCCACGGCGGCGGAAATCACCACCAGCACAAAAGCGCCCATCTGCCGGGCCTGATAGCGCGCTTCGTAATACAGATACATCAGCGCGGTGATCAGACAGAACAGCACAAACACTTCGTACAGATTGGACACCGGGATATGGCCGACATCCGCGCCAATCAGATAGCTCTCGCCCCAGCGCACAAACAGGCCGGTCAGGCCCAGCACGGTGGCGGCCCAGGTCAGCCCGCTGCCGACGCGGTTGAGAAAATCCGAGCGGCGCAGCAGGCCCAGCCAGTACACCGCCGTGGCCAGAAAATACAAAAAACACATCCACATGATGGCCGATTGGCTGCTGAGCAGAAACTTCAGCCCAAAGCTGGTTTGCCCGCGCGCCAGATCATCGCCATACAAGGCCAGCCCGCCCAGCGCCAGCGCGCCGGACAGTGGGAAATACCATTGCCAGCTTTTCCAGAACCAGCCCAGCGCAATCAGGCCCAGCGCCGAGCCGGCCAGAATGCCTTGCTCGTAGCCATCCATGGCGTGGCCATAGCGGGAATACGCCACGCCGGCGGCGGCCAGCACCACCAGGGCGTACAGCCAGTCGCGGCCATTAAGCTGGCGCAGGGAAAACCCCGGCGCGTGCAGCGGTTGAACCAGTTCCATCATTCACCTCTTGCCAGTTGTTGCAGCGCATTGCTGTGGCGCTCGAAATCCCGATCCAGGTCGCTGGTCTTGCGGTTGGACGCCATCGCCACGCGGACCTGATCAGACTTGACCAGCACCCACACGCGCAGTTCGCGGATGTAAAACATGCAGATGATACCCAGCACCAGCAGCACCGAGCCAAGATAGACGATAGTCTTACCCGGCGAACGGGTGATTTGCAGGCCGGTGGCCTTGACTTCGTCAAAACTGTCCAGCTGCATGAACACCGGCGCGCCGTAGTCAAACAGGGCGCTGACCCCCACCAGGCTGTCGATCAGGAAGCGATAATTGGCTTCGTTGACCGGTCGGCGCGGCAGGCCAGCGCGCTCGCGCGCCACGGCGTCCACCTCCACCACGGCGCCCTGCACGATCTTGATATAGGTCTGCGCCACGTCCTTGCGCTTGTCCTTGGGCACCCGCTCATCCAAAAAGCTTTCCAGCGCGGCAAAGCCGCCCTGGCCAAAGCGGTCCAGCACCCAGCGCACGCTTTGCTCAAACGGCTCGCGCATTTCGCGGCCAATCGCCTGGCCGGCCAGCGCTTGCGCCGCCACCCGGCGAGCGACTTCGCTTTGCACCTTGGCGTCCATCAGCGCCGCGCGCAGGCGCATAAAGTCGTCCAGGCTATTGTTGTCGTCCAGCGGCAGGCGCAGATAGGCAAACGGCTGCGCCACTTCGCTGCGCATGCCGGCCATCATGTACGGCCGGCCATCCTGGCTGATTGGCGACATGTACAAATGATATTCGCGCGCCTGGCCCTGGGCATCGCGCAGCTTGTAGGTGATCGACGGCCCCAGATTGCGCAGCTGCTTGTCGTGCTTGACCTGGCCGGCGCTCTGCATTACCTCCTGGAAGGTTTTGTTCACGCCCATGGCGGCGTTGTTGTCGCCGACGTTCTCGATATTGAAAGTGCGCAGCTCGCCGGCTTCCAGCTGGTAGCGCTGGCTATTGATTTCCACCGGCTGGTTGCCCAGCGATTTGGCCGCCAGGGTTTGCGCCGGCGCGTTGGGCACGCCCAGGTTCCAGGCCTTAAAGCGCAGCGGCGAGCCGCCATCGCCAAAGCTGGCCTGATAAATCGCCACGCCGTCGATGATCAGCGGGTGGTTCACCTTCACCGTGGCCACGGTTTCCTTGCCGGTTTGCTTGTCGGTCACCACTAGATCGCTGGCAAACAGCTTGGGCATGCCGGTGCTGTAATAATCGACATGGAATTTTTTCAGCGTCACCAGGAAGGGCAAATCCTGCACAAAATAACCATTGCCGGCATTCAGAAACACCACATCAGCCGTGCTGTTTTCCGGGATGGTGACATTGCCGCGAAACGACAGATTGCTGGTGGATAGCCGGCTTTGCGGCGGAATCTGGCTTTGCGGAATATCCCGGGTTTCTGGCACGACCTTGCCAAACAGCTCCGCCACTTTCAGCGGCACATTGCCATCCAGCAGGCCGCCCAGACAAATCACCACCAGGGCGATGTGCGCCAGAAAATACCCCAGCTTGTTGGCCGCGCCCTTTTTGGCCGCCACCAGCACGCCGTCTTCGCGGCTGGCCTCGCGCACCAAAAACCCCTGGCCGCGCAGATAGGCGCTGGCCTGGGCGGCGCTGACGCCCGCCGGCAGCGCCACGCTGTGCGACATGGCCGCCAGCGAGCTTTCGCTGGCTTTCTCGCGGTAGCCCTTCATGTCCTTGATAAAACCCGGCGCATTGCGCCAGATGCACAAGCTGGTGGACAGCACCAGAAAAGCCAGAATCAGCAAGAACCACGAAGAATGGTACACATCGAACAGGCCCAGCCATTCAAAGCCGGTAAACCAGAACTGGCCGAATTCCACCACATAATTGGGGTAGGGTTCGTTTTGCTTGAGCACGGTGCCAATCACCGAGGCAATCGCCAGCAGGGTCAGCAGGCTGATGGCAAAACGCATGGAGCTGAACAGCTCGTAGAGGCTGGCGAGCGCAGGGCTCGAGCGGGAAGGCGCGCGCATAGGCATTCACGTCACAATCAGACTCCGCCACGGCCGGCGCAAGCGCCGCATATTGCGGAGGAAAAATCTATCAAATCGCCGTCAGCCGGCGTCCGGGCGGCAGTATCGCATGGCGCGCTGCGGGCGGCCATGACGGCCAACGGCCCGCGAGCAGACAATGCGCGCGGGCCGTTGGCAGGACAGCGCCGCCGCTGGCAAATAAACCAGCGCGGCTTGGACGAAACGCCGTCGAAAAAGTTGCGTCCGGGATCAGCGCAGGCCGGAGATATACTCGGCCACGGCTTTGATCTGGGCGTCGGTCATCTTCAGGGCGATGTCGCGCATCACCGTGTTGTTGGCGCGCTCGCCGCTGCGGAAGGCGGTCATCTGCGCCACGATGTAGCCAGCGTGCTGGCCGCCCAGACGCGGGTATTGGGCCGGAATGCCGGCGCCGCTGGGGCCGTGGCAGGCCATGCAAGCCGGGATCTTGGTGCTGGCCACGCCGCCCTTGAAGATTTTCTTGCCTTCCGGCAGCAGCGCCTTGTCGGCAGCGTCACGCGGCTTGATCTTCTGTTCAGAGAAGTAAGCGCCGACGTTTTTCATGTCTTCCGGCGACAGCGGAGCGGCCATGCCCATCATGATCGGGTTTTTGCGCGCGCCCGACTTGAACTCGGTCAGTTGCTTGACGATGTAGTCGGCATGCTGGCCGGCCAGGCTGGGGTTGGCGGCGGCAACGCTGTTGCCGTCCGCGCCGTGACAGGCGGCGCACACTTGCTCGACCAGCACTTTGCCCTTGGCCGGATCCGCTTTGGCGGTCGGAGCAGCCGGCGAGTTGGCAAAAGCAAACCCTGCCGTCGCGAGGCCGGCCACAGCCAGCAGCTTGGTAACCTTCATGAGAACTCCTTGAGATTTTTGGCCCAGCGGCGCCCGCCCGGCCCGAGGACCGCACAATCGGGCGCGAACAGCAAGCTTGACCGCTGTCGGAAAGTAGAATTTTGAACCTTACTATTCTATACCAAAGGGATTTGCCGTTGCCACTGGCCCGAGCAGGGTTTTGGTGAAAATACGCAGTGGCCACGGCCAATTAGCTTGATGGCATGGGCCGGGCGGGCAAAAAAAGCGCTGGCCTTGCCGACCCTGCGCGCAGACAATATCGTCTTTGCCATCCGGCGCGCCGCGCCGGCCTGAAAGAATGCCATGCCGCTGTTTCAAAACGCCGCTTTTTTCACTACCGTCAATCACTTGCGCGACCTGCCGGACACCCGCGCCGAAGTGGCCTTTGTCGGCCGCTCCAACGCCGGCAAATCCAGCGCCATCAACACCCTGGCCAACCGCACCCGGCTGGCTTATGTCTCGAAAACCCCTGGCCGCACCCAGCACATCAATTTTTTTGACCTGGGCCACGAACGCTTTCTGGTGGACTTGCCCGGTTATGGCTACGCCGAAGTGCCGGAAGCCGTGCGCGCCCACTGGGTGGAGCTCCTGGGCCGCTATCTGGGCGAGCGCAGCTCGCTGATTGGCCTCTTGCTGATCATGGACGCCCGCCATCCGCTGAAAGACCTCGACCGGCGCATGCTGGACTATTTCACCCCCACCGGCCGGCCGGTGCATATTTTACTGTCCAAAGCCGACAAACTCAGCCGCCAGGAACAAGCCACCACCCTGCGCAAGGTCAAGGCCGAGCTGGCCCAATACGGCGACACCGTCAGCGTGCAATTGTTCTCCAGCCTGAAAAAACAGGGCATGGACACCGTCGAGCAAGTGGTGCAAACCTGGTTTGACGCGGTGGACGCCGCCGAGGTTGGTGCGGTGGATGCTGACAATACCGCCGCCGACGACTAAGAGCCGCTAACAAAACCCCCTGGCGTTGTTGTGTGACCTTGCCGTACTTGTTGTACTGTCTGCGGTCACACGCCTAGTAGCCAGTCACGTTGAAACGCGAGGATAAAGACGAGCAAGCTTACGTCGGGCATCCTGAGTGGAGAACTTCCACTTGATGGGGATGGCTTTGGCGTTGCGTTCACGCACATTGGCCTCAACCTCGCGTCGCAACGTTTCTTCATC
>NZ_QJKI01000023.1 GCF_003201855.1 Rivihabitans pingtungensis
ATGGCGGGCATGGTGATTTCCTCAGCGGGGTTGTGCTGTCCTGTATGCAGCGGCTGTGCCTATTATCTGTTCAGATCATGGTGACTGGCTACTAGTAGCCAGTCACGTTGAAACACAAGGGTTCGTGCGCCACGAAGAACCCCACGTCGCATCACACCGAGTCATTCCCGCGCAGGCGGGAATCCAGGCGTGTCCACAGCGTACTGCGGTCTAAGCGCCAGCCAGTCGGTTCAAATCATGGTGACTGGCTACTAGCCAGGGTCGCTTCGCTGGGTTTTGTGAGCGACTCTCAACCTGCCCGACACACATAAAAAACCGCCATCCCTGCACCGGCAGGCATGGCGGTTTTTTTGAGGGGGTGCTCAGCGCGCCGGCATCCATGCCGGCGCGCCGGGCTGTGCTTCGCCGCCCAGATCGGCCGGCAGCAGGCGTTGCAGCGCCTGCACATACTGTTGCAGCGCCGTCAGGCCGGCGGGCGTCAGCGCAAAAAACGACTGCGCGCGCGCGCCGCTGGCGTCCTTGCGCACGCAGACATAGTCTGCCGCCAGCAGTTTTTTCAGGTGGGCGTCCAGATTGCCGTCCGACACGCCCAACTGGCGCTTGAGCTCGCTGAAGGTTTGCTCGCCGGCGCCAGCCAGAAACGCCACCAGCTGGGTGCGCAGGGGTTGATGAAGCAAAGGGTCGAGAGGTTCCATACTGCACTTTCTGCAATCCACCAGACAGTATGCGCGCAAGCGCGCCACGCGGCCAGTGTGGACGGCGCTCACCCTGGCCAGCGGGATGGGCGCTTACTTGCCGGCGGCTTCGCCGCGCAAATCAAAGCGCGCTGCCAGCACCCCCGGACTGACGCCGTCGCGCGCCTGGCCATTGCTGCCCGGCACATCGCCCGGCAGCGAGAACACAATATTGCCGCCGATGCAGTCCTGACCGCGCTTCCAGATTTTGCCGTCAAAGCTCACTTGATCGCGGTAGACAAACACATCGCGCTTCACCCGCACGGTGAGCTTGGCTTGGTCGCTCTTGGCCAGCAGCGAGCCATCCACCTGCACATTCACCGGCAAATCCGCCCCGGCCGGATACAGCAGCACAAAATCCCGGTCAGCTGGCGCGGCCTGGCCGTAGCGCACTACCGGCAGGCGTTGAATATCAGTCGAGGACGGCGCGCCCAGGCCGGCGCAGGCGGTGAGCAGGGTGGCGCAAGCCAGCAGGGAAGCAGCACGGATCATCATGGTTATTCTCCTAAATTAGGCACTATTGCCGTCAAAAAGTCAGTTCACAGGCGCACGCAGCCCTCCGGCGCGCCATGCGGCTGGATATACACACAACACAGGGATGTTTTAAGAGCCGCTCACAAAATCCAGCGAAGCGGCCTTGGCTAGGCGTGTGACCGCAGACAGTACAAGCAGTACGGCAAGGTCACACAACAACGCCAGGGGGTTTTGTGAGCGGCTCTTAGAAAGGGCGCTGCCGTGTCAGGGTTGGCCGCCCACACGCACAATCAACTGGGTGCGCACCGCCGGCTGGCCGCCGGGCGGTAGATCCGCCTTGAGCCAGGGAATATTCAGCCAGCGGGTGTCGCGGCGCAGCCACGGCTCGCCAGGAATGCGCGCCTCGCCGCTGAGCTGGCCGTTTTTCAGCAGCACATCCACCGGCTGGCGCAAGGTCAGCGGCAACTGCACCGGGCTTGGGCTGGCGAACACATCGCCGGCCAGCTCGATTTGCACCGGAATCACCGTACCCACCGGCAGGCGCACCACTTGTGCGCCCGGCTGTGATTGGTGGAACTCGCGCAAGGGGGTAATCGGCAGCTCGACCGGCGGGGTTTGGTGCAGCAGTCGATCCAGCGTCAGCGGGGCCAGCACCACCACCGACAACCAGGCCAGCATCTGCCCCAGCCGCAGCGAAGCCGGGCGATGGCGGCCGTGGTCGAGCATCAGCGACAACATCGGCAGGCCCAGGCCAAACACCGCCGCCGCCACCCAGCGCATGCTGTCGTAGGGCAGCCGCGCCAGCAGGCTGACAATGCCCAGCGCAATGGTCAGCAGCCCCGCCCATTCCAGCAGCTCTTCAGAAAACAGCCCGTGCAGATACAGGCTGACGCCGAGAAACACCAGCCACACCGCACACACCATATAACCGCCGCCATAAAAAAACATGGCAAAGGTGGTCAGCGTGGCCAGGCCCATCAACAGCCATAACACCTTGACTACTTGACGGTGAATAAACGACCACGCCTCATCACGGGTTTGCTTGGCCTGTCGCGTCCAGTGCCAGTCCAGCGTGGCCACTGTGGCCAGCACCGTCAGCAACAGCGCCAGCCAGGCCAGCGCACGCTGGGTGAGGTCGGGAAACTGATCGGGGGTGAGAATGTGCTCAGACAGCACAAACAGCACAAACAGCACACCGGCCGGCACCCCCCATAACCATAGGGTGTGACGCTCCAGACGCAGATTGCGCTGGCCGGCGGTAAGCATGCTGTGAATGGCGTGTAATTGTTGGCTGGGGACGGTCATGGCGAGTCCTGGGCTAGGTCATCAGCGTGAACGTCATTGTGCCAGCGTCTGGTGTGAATGGCGTTCACTCTGTTTTACAGAGTTTATTACTCTGCAAAACAGAGTGTCAAGCAACAAGATGCCCAGTCAATCTGAAATCACGCGACGCTTCCCTTCCGGTGTGGTGCTGCTGGCAACAGTCGGGCCGCGCTACACCGCCAGAAGCCGCTTAGCGTTCAATCCCCGCCCAGCCGGCATCTGGATAACGCGCGCCGCTCACCTTGGCCGGGTCGAACATGGCGTCCAGCTCGGCTACCTCCGCCGCCGACAATGCCAACTCTGTGGCGGCGGCGTTGGCGCGCAGGTGCGGCAATTTGCGCGCACCGGGGATGGCGATCAGCTGCGGGTGCTTGTGCAGCAACCACGCCAGCGCCACCTGGGCGTGGCTGCACCCACGCGCGGCGGCAAACCCGCCCAGCGCATCCACCAGGCGCTGATTGGCCTGTGCCGCCTCGGCCTGAAAACGCGGGTTGTGCCGGCGAAAATCATCCTCGGCCAGGTTCTCCACCTGAAAATTATTGGCCAGAAACGCCCGCCCCAAGGGGCTGTACGCCACCAGGCTCACCCCCAGCTCGGCGCAGCACGGCAATAACTCGGCCTCGACCTCACGTTGCCACAGCGAATACTCGCTCTGCACCGCCGCCACCGGATGCACCGCCACCGCCCGCCGCAAGGTAGCTGCGGAGACTTCAGACAAACCAATCTGCGCCACCTTGCCGGCCTGCACCAACTCCGCCATCGCCCCGACCACGTCTTCAATCGGCACGGCAGGGTCGCGGCGATGGCAGTAATACAGCCCAATGCGCTCCACCCGCAAACGCTGCAAAGACGCCTCACACGCCGCGCGGATATAGCCCGGGCTGTTGTCGATGCGCCGGCCATACTCCCCCGGCTGGCGCACAATGCCAAACTTGGTCGCCACCACCACCTGCTCGCGCGCACTGGCGGCAAGCCCGCGCAAAAAACGCCCGAGCAAGGCTTCGTTATGGCCATGGCCATACGTGTCGGCGCTGTCGAACATCCTCACCCCCAAGGCCTGCGCCTCGTGCAGCACCGTCAGCGACACCTCATCATCACTGGGCCCATAAAACTCACTCATGCCCATACAACCCAAGCCAATGGCGGATACCGCCAGCTCGGACGCGCCGAGAAAACGTGTTTGCATATCGATCACTTTCAGGAAAAAACAGCCGCGCGGCGGGAAAAACCCCGCCTGCAGGATGCGCATATCGTGTGTGTGGGGGGGGGCGGGAGGCGCCAAGCATGGATGACCAGAAAACGCTTATTCAACGCTGAGCCGATAGCGCTTAGCCGCCGTTCACCCCCGTGTGGCGCGCCGAGCATCGCAGAAAATCAGGGAGGTTTCCGCCACGGCTAAGCGGCGGCGCAGCCGACGCGCCATTCCGTGGCGGCCCTGACTTTCGAGAAGCGCAGGGCACCCGAAGCCGCAGGCGTAGGGCGTGGCGCCCGGGTCGCCTTTCTTTTCCCCCTTTTCTTTGGCGAGACAAAGAAAAGGGGTCGGGTGCGGGGGGAACCCCCGCCCAATATTCAGCCCCAGCCTACCCGCGCGTCAGCGCGGCATCATCACAATCACGCCACCGTAAACCCCCCATCCACCGTCACCCCCTGCCCACTCACATAACTGGCCGCCGCCGACAACAAAAACGCCACCAAACCCGCCACCTCTTCCGGCTGTCCCGGCCGCCCGGCTGGTGTGGTTTGCAACACAGCCTCCAGGTTTTCCCGCCCGCCAAACCCCTGCTCCGCCATCGGCGTCACAATCGGCCCCGGATTCACCGCATTGATGCGCACCCCATGGGCAAAATTCTCCAGTGCCGCACTGCGCGTCAGCCCCAGCACCGCATGCTTGCTGGCCGTGTAGGCCGCTCCATTGGCAAACCCCACCTGCGCCACCACCGACGCCGTGTTGACAATCGCCCCGCCGCCCTGGGCGCGCAACACCGGAATCTGCGCCTTCATCGCCCAGAACATCGCCTGCACATTGGCCAGCATCACCTCGGCAAAATCCGCCGTGCTCAAGGTGTGCAAGGGGCCGGCGCGGCCCAGCACGCCGGCATTGTTAAACGCGCCATCCAGCCGGCCAAACTGGGCGACTGCAGCGTCCACCAGACGCGCGTGTTCGGCTTCCACGGTGATGTCGGCCGGGCATGCCCAGGCTTGTCCGCCTGCGGCACGCACGTCTACCGCCACGGCCTCCAGCAGATCCGCGCGCCGTGCTGTCAGGGTGAGGTGGGCACCGGCACGGCCCAGGAGCCGCGCCGTGGCGGCGCCAATGCCGGATGAGGCGCCTGTGATCAGAATGCTTTTGCCTGCCAGATCGGCCAAAAGAGAAGACATGTGCTGTACTCCTGTGTGAGAAAAATCGTCTACACAGGCTAATCGCCGGCTGGCTGTGCAACAATCCACGCCAGATTGCATGACTTGTTGAGGAAAATTCACTAATGCCGGCCACCAGCCTGAACGATTTGCATGCATTTGCCACTGTGGCCCGCTTGCGCAGCTTTCGCCAGGCTGCCGCCGAGCTGGCCGTCTCGCCTTCGGCGCTCAGCCATGCCTTGCGCGGGCTGGAAGCTCGGCTGGGAGTTCGCTTGCTCAACCGCACCACCCGCAGTGTGGCGCCGACTGAGGCGGGCGCACGTCTGCTGGCGCGCTTGGTGCCCGCGCTGGGCGATATTCAGACGGCGCTGGACGAGGTGAATGCCTTTCGCGATTCACCGTTGGGCAGCTTGCGCATCAATGCGCCGCGTGCCGCCTGCGAGCAGGTGTTGGCGCCTTTGGTATGCCGCTTTTTGGCCCGCCACCCCGGCATGCAGGTTGAGCTCGTGGCCGACGATGCCCTGGTAGACATTGTTGCTGCCGGGTTTGATGCCGGCGTGCGTTTTGGCGAGCGTTTGCAACAAGATATGGTGGCACTGCCGATCGGCCCGGTGCAGCGCTTTCTGGTGGTAGCTGCACCGGCCTATCTGGCCCGATATGGCACGCCTGCCACACCACACGCGCTGACCCGTCATTCCTGCGTGCGTCTGCGTTTTCCGAGTGGAGCGCTTTATCGCTGGGATTTTGCCCGCGATGGCGAAACACTTGGGGTCGAGGTGGACGGGCCGATCACCGTGGGGGAAATGCCTTTGGCGATATGCGCGGCAGAGGCGGGTATCGGCTTGGCTTATGTGCATGCCAGCTATGCCGCCCAGGCACTGGCCGACGGCCGTTTGGTGAGCGTGTTGGACGACTGGCGTTGCACTGACGAGCATTTTTATCTGTACTACCCGAGCCGGCGTTTGTTGCCGGCGGGCTTGCGGGCATTTGTGCAATGGGTGCGGGAATCTGGTGCTGAGGCTTGAATGCTCCGTGGCAGTGGTAGACCGGCTGCGGTGGTCCAGCTGTTTTTCTACGGTGTTTGTCTGGCCTTGCTGGTGTCTTTGTGCCATCGGAATGCTTCTGATGCATGATGTTTTTGGTTGGGTGTTTATGCGCTCAAGCGACTGTTTATTTTATATGCATTAATCGGCAACTCATTATCTATGGAGAATTTTGTTTTTTCTTGCCTAAAAGGCATATCCAATGAGTTAAGTTATTTATAGTGGCATGGTTTGTTTGGAAAATATTGAATAATGATGTGCTGTATGTCTTGGGAACGGTACTTGGTTGTGTTGTGCTTTTTACATGATTTTTGGCATGAAATCGCTAACTCATGGCTTGCTATGGACATAAAAATCTCGTAGATATACGATGCCAGCGTCAAGTGTTGACATGTCATGCGTGTCATGAGTACCCAAAGGCTTCAGCGGGTTTTGGGCCGGGATGATGTTTTTCGCATGCAGGGCAATCCATGGTTTGCTTGTGGCTGTCTCATTTGTCGGTGGCTGTGTTCGGCCCTGCACAGACATCTGTCTTACTCTTCAGGGTGATGATTGACCACGGAGCGTATCAATGGAATTCGTAGCCGGTAAAAAATACAAAATCGTCAACCGTGACAGCAAGCGCGTCTTGGCCGACAGTGGTGGCAAACTGATTGTGTATGATGGCCCGGATCAACCCGACCAATATTGGTTTGTGCTGGATTTTGGCGCGCAAGGTTATCGCCTGATGAACGCCGTGCACCTGGGCGCCGTTATTGCCGACAGCGGCGGCAACCCGATTGCTTACCAGGGCCCGGATCAGCCCGATCAGTACTGGAACATCTATCTGGATGGAGACGGCTACATCTTGCGTTGCCGCCCCAGCGGCGATGCGCTGGCTGATGTGAATGGTCTGCGTGTGTCGCCGGCTTCTGGCGGCGTGCAGTCCAACCAGCACTGGCTGTTTGTGTAATACCCCCTGCCGGCGCGTTCGCGCCGGCAAAGATGCAAGCCCGCTTTGTCGGGCTTGCACGCATGCCAGCCGGGTGCGAACATCGGCGCATTCCTCTTGCGTTCTACCCACGCGCCCATGACCGCCGCCACCCCGCCTGACGCCCCCGAATCGCCCCCCTCTTCTGCTGTGCCGCCTAAGCCGCGTCGTCGCTGGCCTTGGGCGCTGGCCGTGGTGTGCCTGTTGCCCTTGCTGCTGCTGGCCGCGCTGGGCAGCGAAGCCGGCTTGCGCGCGGCGCTGGCGGCGGCGCAGTCGCTCAGCGGCGGCGCCGTGCAGGTGGCGGCGCTGGACGGCAGCCTGGCCAGCGGCAACTTGCGCTTGCGCGGGGTGCTGGCGCGCACGGCCTTGAGCGAATATCAGCTGGATGAGTTGGCCCTGCGCTGGCGGCCAGCCGCGCTGTGGCGCGGTCGGCTGGACATTGACGCCCTGGAGCTGGGCGTGCTGCGCCTGCGCACCCTGGCCCCCGACCCCACCCCACCCAGCTTGCCCGCCGACCTGCGCCTGCCTCTGGCGCTGCATATCGAGCGCCTGCGCCTGGCGCGGCTGGAGGTTGGCAGCGTGGCGCTGGGGCCGCTGCTGGCCAAGGTGGATAGCGATGGCGAGCAGCATCGGCTGTGGGTCAGCGAGGCGCGCACGCCGTGGGGCGAGGGCCATGGCGAATTCACCCTGGCCGGCGCGCAGCCGTTTGCGTTGTCCGGGGTATGGCGGCATGGCGGCCAGCTGGACGGCGCGCCAATCAATGGTGAAGCGCGCTTGAGTGGGGATTTGCGCGCCTTGCAGCTGGCGCTGGCCTTGGGCTATCAGCACAGCGCGCTGGGCGCGCGCGCCACCTTGGCGCCGTTTGCCGCCCAGCCCTTTGCCCGCCTGCGCCAGGCCGAAGCCACGCTGGTGCGGCTGAATCCGGCGCAATGGCTGCCCGGCGCGCCCGAGGCGGATATTTCCTTGAGCGTGGCCAGTGCGCCGGTGTCGGCTGCGCGTCAGCGCTTGCGGCTGCGCGCCGACAATGCCTTGGCCGGCGATTGGGCGGCCAAGCGCCTGCCTTGGCTGGATGGCGACGCCGAACTGGACATCAACGCCGACGCGCTGACGCTGCGCCAGCTGACCGTGCATGCGTTGGATGGCGAATTCACTGGCAGCGGCCATTGGCGGCCTGAGGCCTTCAGCATGGACGGCGTGTTGCGCGGCCTGCGCTTGCAGCGCTTGGCCCCGGCGCTGCCGGACTGGCCGGCCGATGGCGCGGTGCAGTTGCGCGGCCGGCCAGACGCGCCGCAATTCAGCGTGCAACTGAACGACCGCCAGCAGCGCGAGTTGCGCGCTGAGCTGGCGCTGGCCGGCATCGGGGCGGCGCGCAAGCTGCTATTGAACACCCTGCAATTGCGCGATGGCCCCGCCCGGCTGGACGGCGCTGGCGAGCTGGCCTTGGCCGGCGAGCGGGCGTTTCGGCTGCAGGCCACGCTGCGCCAGCTGAATCCGGCGCGCTGGTCGCCGCAGCTGGACGCCGGTCAGCTCAACGCCGCCTTGAGCGTGCAAGGCGCGGCGCAGCCCTTGCGCGTGCAGGGCGAACTGACGCTGGCCGACAGCCAGTATCGCGGCCAGCCGGCGTCGGCGCGCTTGCGCGGCCAGTGGGACGGCCAGCGCGCGCATGGCCTGAGCCTGGACGCCCAACTGGGCGGCAACCAGCTGCACGCCGACGGCGCGCTGGGCGGCGAGCGCGACAGCCTGCGCTTCACCCTGGCCGCGCCCCGGCTGGAACAGCTGGGCAGCGGCTTTGCCGGCGAGCTGCAAGGCCAGGGCCAGCTATTGGGCCAGGGCTGGCGGCTGCGCCTGAATGGCGAATTGCGCGCCCGCCGACTGCGCGCGCCCGGCGGCGTCAGTGTGGATAGCCTGCAACTGCAAGCCCGGCTGCCGGATGATTTCAATCTGCCCGGCGAAGCCACGCTGGAGGCGCGGCAACTGCGCGCCGCCGGCTGGCAAATCAGCAGCGCGCAGGCGCGCTACCAGGGCCAGCGCGCGCGCCACACGCTGAGCGCCAGCGCGCGCGGCGATGGCCCGCAGGGCGAATTTGATGTGCAAGCCGCGCTGGAAGGCGGCTGGCAAAACGGCCAGGGCTGGCAAGGCCGGGTGCTGAAACTGAGTAATCAAGGCCGTTTGCCGCTGGCGCTGGACGCGCCGGCCAGCGTGCAAGTGCAGGACGCCCAACGCTGGCGGCTGAGCGGCGCGCGCCTGCGCGCCTTGGGCGCGCGGCTGAATATCGAGCAGCTGGCGCGGCGTGGCGCGCTGTGGAGCAGCCAGGGCCAGCTCAGCGCGGTGTCGCCAAGCGAGTGGCTGAAAAAATTCAACCTGGCCAGCCCACTGGACGGCCCGCTGCTGCTGGGCGCCGACTGGCGCGTGCAAGACAGCCAGGGCCGGCTGACGCTGCGCCGCGAAGCCGGCGATGTCTGGCCGGCAGGCCAGAGCGCGCGGCCTTTGCGGCTGGAGCAGGCGCAACTGCAATTCACCGTCTCGCCGCAGCGCTGGCAGGCGCAGGCCCAACTGCGCAGCGCCCATCTGGGTCGGCTGGACGCCAATGGCGACTGGCGGCCGGCGGCCAATGGTTTGCCCAATGCGCAAAGCCCGCTGCGGCTGGCCGTCAATGCTGACGCGCCAGACCTGGCCGCCTGGGCCACCTGGCTGCCGCCGGGCATGCGCGTGGGCGGACGGTTGGCCGCCAATGTCAGCGTGGAGGGCAGCCTGGCGGCGCCGCGCTGGCGCGGCGCGCTCAAAGGCGAGGCGCTGGCGCTCAGCCGGCCGGCCGACGGCCTGGCGCTGGAAAACGGCCAACTGCGCGCCAGCTTGCAAGACGAGCTGGTCAAGCTAGATACTCTCAGCCTGCGCGACCGCCAGGGCGGCGAGCTGAGCCTCAGCGGCCAGGCCAACTGGCGACGCCCGGGCAGCGCGCAGTTCACCCTGAATGTGCGCAAGCTGGCGGCGCTCAGCCACCCCAGCCGCAGCCTGAGCGTCAGCGGCCAGGCGCAGTTGCGCCAGCAGGGCAGCGGCTTGTTATTGTCTGGCGGCTTTACCGTCGATCAGGGCCGCATCACCCTGCCGGACAGCGATACCCCCAGCCTGGGCGACGATGTGGTGATTGTCGGCCGGCCGCGCGCCGAGCCAGACGCGCCGCTGGCCATCCCGGTGGCGGTGGCGCTGGATCTGGACCTGGGCGAGCAATTCCGTCTGAGCGGCAAGGGCCTGGACGTGAAACTGGCCGGCCGCCTGCGCCTGGCCGCCGACGCCGGCCAGGCCCCGCGCGCCACGGGCGCGGTGCGGGTGGTCAGCGGCCACTACGCCGCCTATGGCCAGCGGCTGGACATCAGCCGGGGCGTGCTGACCTTTGTCCGCCGCCTGGACGACCCCGGCCTGGACGTGCTGGCGGTGCGCAAGGGCCTGAGCGTGGAGCCAGGGGTAGAAATCTCCGGCACCGCCCAGGCGCCGCGCGTGCAATTGGTGTCCACGCCCGAGCTGCCCGATAGCGAAAAACTTTCCTGGCTGGTGCTGGGGCGCAGCGCCACCGCCTTGCGCGGCGGCGAAACCGATTTGCTGTTTTCGGCTGCCAGCACGCTGTTGGGCAGCTCCGGCGCGCTGGGCATCCAGCAACAGTTGGCTGCGCGCCTGGGGCTGGACGAGCTGAGCGTGGGCGCCGCCAGCAACCGGCCAACCGTGCAAAGCAGCAAAACCGTGGCCAGCCGCAATCCACTGGACAATCAAGTGGTGACCCTGGGCAAGCGCCTGGCCAGTGGCCTGTATCTGGGCTATGAGCAAAGCCTGACCGGCGTGGGCCAGGCGGTGAAGCTGACTTGGGAATGGTCGCGGCAGTGGTCGATGGTGCTGCGCGCTGGCGAGCAAAGCGCGCTGGATGTGGTGTATGGGCGCGGATTTGACTGAACAGCGCTGATTCGGTGCGCCGCTGGCCGTGCTTGAGGCCGCACCTCAGTCAAAGCCGCTACGCGGCATGGGCTTGCATGGTGCTGCCAAGTGCGTGGCGATCGTGCTGTGTGATATGGGTTAGCGCCGGATTTGCCTGGGGCGGACATCTGGAAAAACCTGCCCATCGCCAAGGCGGCTGCGCTACCATCCACAGTAAGAGCTGCTCACAATCCCCTGGCGTTGTTGCACGACCTTGCCGTGTCTGCCTGGCCGGGCGTGTTGGGCTGAGTTTTGTGAGTGGCCTAAGCATTGCCTGTCAGGCCGTGCGCCAAGTTTCGTTCATCTCGTCCTTCGGGCGGGCGTGTGTCGCCAGTCAGTCTGTGGCGACCTGTCTTGTGATGAGTGAGCTGTGCAGAGCCGACCAAGATCGGCCAGGCGTGTGGCGGGGTGGAGTGGCCCACTGGCAGGCTTCTGATGATGACCGGGAGACTATCATGCGCGTGCTGCTCGCCATCCTGTTGCCGTGTACCGCGTTTTTCCGTCTGCGCCGCACTGGGGCAGGCGTATTCAGCCTGTTGTTGCAACTGAGTGTGGTGGGTTGGCTGCCCGCCGCGTTCTGGGCGGTATATGTGCTGGGGCGAGCCAGCGCCAGCCATGGCCACGCCCGTCACCATGGCCACCATGCCACGCCGCATCCGCCGGTGGCGCGTCCCACACCGCCGGCTCCGCCGTCCATGCCCAGCCCGGCCGGGCGTGGCGCCGTCAGCGCCAAAATGCCGCGCCGCCGCTAGCCACGCCTTGCAAAGAGCCACTTGCCACGTCCAGGCAGATTTTGTCTGCGGCGCTTAACGTCGCTCACAAAACCCCCTGGCGTTGTGGTGTGCTTCCCGTACCGTCTGTGATTATCTGCTTGGTCAGAGCGGTTTTGTGAGTTTTGTCAGCAATTTTTAACCCGGCAGGCGTACCCAGGCCAGTTCTGGTGGCTGTTTCAACGATTGATAAATCACGCAGTAGCGCTCGGACAGCCGCAGCAGGGTGGCCAGTTTCTCGTCGCTGGCGTCGGTATCCAGTTCAAATGTCAGGCGGATGGCGGCAAAGCCCACTGGGGCTTCCTTGCTGACCCCCAGTGTGCCGCGAAAATCCAGTTCACCCTCGGCGCGTACCCGGCCGCCACGCAACGCAATGCCCATGGCCGTGGCCACGGCCTGCAAGGTGACGCCAGCGCAGGCAATCAGCGCTTCCAGCAACATTTCGCCCGAGCAGGCGTCTTCACCGCTGCCGCCTGCGGCCGGATGCAAGCCAGCCCGCAGGGTGGTGTGCGGCGTGCGGATGGTGACGGTCTGCTCGCCTGGGGCCAGCTCGCCGCTGGCGGACAGGGTCAGGCAGGCGCAGGCGGGGTCTTGCTGATAAGCGGTTTTCAGTGGCGCCTGGCGGGCTTTCAGTTCATCTGCATTCATGGTGAGGCTCCTCGTGACGTCCGTCGGGATGCGGACTGAACCAGCATGGCAGCATGTGTCAGGGCTATCGTCCATGCCACCTTGGTGCTGGGACGGCCTGCCATGGTCTAAACGTTGTAAAAAAACAACATTTTGCCCTGGGGTAGTGCAATACAGCGCACTTGTCATGCCTACTCAGAGCCGCTAACAAAACTCAGCGAAGCGCGCCTGGCTAGGCGCGCGGCCGCCGACAGTACAAGGAGTACGGCAAGGCCGTGCAACGACGCCAGGAGGGTTTTGTTAGCGGCTCTAAAATGCCACAGCCCCGGTGGCGATCACCGGGGCTGTGGCAGACGTGCGGGGTAGTTGGTTTATTTGCTCAGCGGAACCAGCAAGGGGGTAAAGCCCAGCGTCTTGAGCTTGGTCGAGGCTTCGTCAGCTTCGGCGCGGGTCTTGAACGGCCCCAGATGCACACGGGTTTCGGTGTGAGCTTCCACGCCGGCTTCTTTCAGCTTGGCCACCATTTTTTCGGCATTCGCCGTGTTGGTGAACAAGCCCAGTTGCACGCGATAGCCGGCCGAGCTGCCATCCGGCAGGGCGGTTTCTGGCTTGAACGCCTTTGGCCGCTCGGGTTCAGCCGGTTTGGCTTCTGCCTTGGCGGGTGCTGGCGCCGGAGCGGGTTCGGGCTTGGTTGGTTTGGCCGGCTCAGGGCGTGGCTCGGGCTTTTCTGCCGGCTTGGGCTCGGGCTTGGCCGGTGGCGCAGGCTTGTCGGCCGGTTTTTCTGCCGGTTTTTCTGGCTTGGCCGGGGGCTGGGCCGGTTTGGCTGCCGGGGCCGGCGGTGGCGGCGGTGCAGTCGGCTTGGGTGGCGGCGGCGCAGGTGCAGCATGAGGGGCCGGTGCTGGCGCCGGCTCAGGTTTGGGTGGGGCCGGCGGCGGTGGCGGCGGGCTGCTGATCTTGTCGGCTTCTTCCGGGCTTACCGCGTCTGGCGCCACCGGGCTGGGCGGCGGGGCTTCGGCTGGCGGCGGCGGTGGCGCATCCTTGATCTTGCCACTGGCCACGGTGGGGCTGACTTCCGGGGCGGGAGCTGCCGCACCAGACTTGGGCTTGTTGAAGTGATTGAATGCCGGCACGGCTGCCAGGGCAGCCGCAATGCCGATGCCGGCAATAATCAGCCGCTTGCGATTGGGATTGGCCGGTTTGGCGGTGCTGCCTGCCGGCGGCTTGCCACCCGCCGGCGGCGCGCCAGCAGGTTTGGAAGAAGCGGGTTTACCCTTGCCGCCGGCGGGGCTGGCGGCGCTGGTTTTGGGAGCGTTGCTGTCCGGTTTGGTCGTGTCGTTCATGTCGTCATCGCGGCCGAGAGCGGCAAAAAGCGCAAAAGCTGTTAGAATGCAGGGTTCTTCGCAACTGACTGGGCCACAAGCCCAAATCTGATGCGGCTAAAATCGAACAGGTTACTAGTGTAACCATTTGTCTTTTCACCTGGAGAAGTTTTTATGGCAATCGAACGTACGCTGTCCATCGTCAAGCCCGATGCAGTCGCCAAAAATGTCATCGGCCAAATCTACAGCCGCTTTGAAGCTGCTGGCCTGAAAGTGGTTGCCGCCAAGATGAAGCACCTGTCCCGCGCCGAAGCCGAAGGCTTTTACGCTGTGCACAAAGAGCGCCCGTTCTTCAACGATCTGGTCAGCTTCATGATCTCTGGCCCGGTGATGGTGCAAGTGCTGGAAGGCGAAGGCGCTGTGCTGAAAAACCGTGAGCTGATGGGCGCCACCGACCCGAAAAAGGCCGACGCCGGCACCATCCGCGCTGACTTTGCCGAATCCATCGACGCCAACGCCGTGCACGGTTCGGACAGCCTGGAAAACGCCGCGATCGAAATCGCCTACTTCTTCCCGGCTTCGGAAGTGTACGCCCGCTGATTTCCGCCCCTGCGGGCCGCGTGTGTGGCCCGCAACCTGACGCCCCGCCATGAAAACCAATCTGCTCGATTTTACCCTGCCGCAACTCACCGACCATTTCGCCGCCATGGGCGAGAAGCCGTTTCGCGCCACGCAAGTGATGCGCTGGATGCACCAGATGGGCACGGATGATTTTTCTGCCATGACTGATCTGGCCAAGACCTTGCGCGCCAAGCTGGAAGCCTGCGCCGAAGTGCGCGTGCCGCAGCTGATGACCGGGCAGGCCTCCACCGACGGCACGCGCAAGTGGCTGCTGGATGTGGGGACGGGCAATGGCGTGGAAACCGTGTTCATCCCCGAAGATGACCGGGGCACGCTGTGCGTGTCCAGCCAGGTGGGCTGCGCGCTGGAATGCACGTTTTGCTCCACCGGCCGTCAGGGCTTCAACCGTAATCTGTCCACCGCCGAGATCATTGGTCAGCTGTGGTGGGCGAACAAATCCATGGGCGTCACCCCGAAAAACGAGCGGGTGATTTCCAATGTGGTGATGATGGGCATGGGCGAGCCGCTGGCCAACTACGACAATGTGGTGGCGGCCATGCAGATCATGCTGGACGACCACGGCTACGGCCTGAGCCGCCGCCGCGTGACCTTGTCCACCTCCGGCCTGGTGCCGGCGCTGGACCGGCTGCGCGAAGATTGCCCGGTGGCGCTGGCGGTCAGCCTGCACGCGCCCAACGACGCGCTGCGCGACCAGATCGTGCCGATCAACAAAAAATACCCGTTGCGAGAACTGCTGGCCGCCTGCGAACGCTATTTGCAGCGCGCGCCGCGCGATTTCGTGACGTTCGAATATGTGATGCTTGACGGCGTGAACGACACGCCCGAACATGCACGGCAATTGCTTGCACTGGTGAAGGCCGTGCCGTGCAAGTTCAACCTGATCCCGTTCAATCCCTTCCCGAATTCCGGCTATGCCCGCTCCAGCGCCGGGGCCATTCGCACATTCCGGGAAATCCTGCAGGAAGCGGGTTATGTGGTGACGGTGCGCAAGACGCGCGGCGACGACATCGACGCCGCCTGTGGCCAACTGGCCGGCAAGGTGGAGGACAAAACCCGCCGCGCCGTGCGCTGGCTGTCGGATGCCGCGCCGGAGTGAACCTTGTCCCGCGCTGGCGGGTCTGCGCCAACAGCTGTATTTTATTGAACCCTTTTGCAAGCGGACTGTACTGAATGAGCGATATCCCCACGCCCGGCGCTGAATCGGCTACACACACAGCTTCTCCTGGCATGCTGCTGTCCAATGAGCGAGTCAAGCGCGGCTTGTCCTTGCAAGAGGTCGCCGACCGGCTCAAGCTGTCCCGCAAGCAACTGGAAGCCATCGAAAACGACGAATACGACAAGCTGCCCGGCCCGGCGTTTGCGCGTGGTTTTGTGCGCAATTACGCCAAGCTGCTGGGCCTGGATGTGGCCTTGCTGAATGCCTCGCTGGATGCCCATCTGCCGATGCCGCCGCTCAATCCGCCAGCGGCAGACGCCGCCCCGGCTGCGGCTGCGCAGGCGGCGTCCAGCCGCTCGCCAGCTGTCAATCCCACCCTGATCAAGGGCGCACTGGCTCTGCTGGTGCTGCTGCTGGCGGCAGGCGTGGGCTATCGCCTGCTCACCCAGGGCGCCAGCGCACCGGCCACGCCGCCACTGGCCGCGCCTGCTGTGGACAGCGCCTTGCCGCAGGCCGCGCTGAATCCTGAGCCGGCCAGCTCTGCCGCTCCGGTCAGCGCCGCTCCGTCGGTTGACAGCAAGCCTGCCGAACTCAAACCCGAGCCAGCCAAGCCCGAAGCGCTTGCCGTGGCGCCGGTGAAGCCGGCCGAGGTCAAGCCCGCAGAGGCCAAACCGACCAGCACCGACACCAGCACGGCGCAAGCCGCCGTCAGCGACACTGGCGCGGGTGAACTGGTGCTGAACGCCCGCGAGAAAGCTTGGGTGTCCGTGATCGACGCCAAGGGCAAAAAATTGCTGTACGGCCAGATCAGCGGCGAAAAACGCCTGGGCGGCGGCGCGCCGCCGTACAAGCTGATCATCGGCAATGCTCCGCAAGTGGAGCTCAATTACAAGGGCCAGGCGGTGCCGCTGGCCGACAAGACCAAGGGCAGCACCGCCAAGCTGGAACTGCAATGACCCCGGATGGCGTGAACCGATAAAATCATGAGCCTGACACCGATTATCCGCCGCGCCTCGCGGCAAGTCTGGATTGGTCATGTGCCGGTGGGCGGCGACGCCCCGGTGATGATCCAGTCGATGACCAACACCGACACCGCCGACGCCGCCGCCACCGCGCAGCAGGTGTTCGAGCTGGCCATGGCCGGCTCGGAGGTGGTGCGCATCACCGTCAACACCGCCGAGGCCGCTGCCGCCGTGGCCGAGATCCGCCAGCGTCTGGACGATCTGGGCTGCAATGTGCCGCTGGTGGGTGATTTTCACTTCAATGGCGAGCGCCTGCTGCGCGACTACCCGGACTGCGCACGCGCGCTGGCCAAATACCGCATCAACCCTGGCAATGTCGGCAAGGGCGCCAAGGGCGACGAGAAATTCGCCTTCATGATCCAGCAGGCCATCGAGCACGACAAGCCGGTGCGCATTGGCGTGAACTGGGGCAGCCTGGACCAAAGCCTGGCGGTGCGGCTGATGGACGAAAACAACCGCCGTGCCCAGCCTTTGCCGCCGGACGCGGTGATGCGCGAAGCGCTGATTGTCTCGGCGCTGGACAGCGCCGACAAAGCCATGGCGCTGGGCCTGGCCGCCGACAAGATTTTGCTGTCGTGCAAGGTCAGCCATGTGCAGGATTTGATCGCCGTTTACCGCGAGCTGGCGCGCCGTTGTGATTTTCCGCTGCATCTGGGCCTGACCGAGGCCGGCATGGGCTCGAAAGGCATTGTCGCCTCCAGTGCGGCGCTGGCCGTGCTGCTGCAAGAAGGCATTGGCGACACCATCCGCATTTCGCTGACCCCCGAGCCGGGCGCCCCGCGCGACAAGGAAGTGATCGTCGCCCAGGAACTGCTGCAAACCATGGGTCTGCGCGCCTTCACCCCGCTGGTCACCGCCTGTCCGGGTTGCGGGCGCACCACCAGCACCTTCTTCCAGGAACTGGCGGCGCGCATTCAATCCTGGCTGCGCGAGCAAATGCCGCAGTGGCGGCAACAATACCCCGGCGTGGAAACCCTGAATGTGGCGGTGATGGGCTGTGTGGTGAACGGCCCTGGCGAATCCAAGCTGGCCGACATTGGCATCAGCCTGCCCGGCACTGGCGAAGTGCCGGTGTGCCCGGTGTATGTCGACGGCGAAAAAACCGTCACCCTCAAGGGCGAGGGCATCGCCGATGAATTCCAGCGCATCGTCGCCGATTATGTGGCCAGCCGCTACGGCGAAGGCGGCCCCAAGCGGCGCAAGATTGTGCCCATCCAGCCGGCCTGAGCGCCGTGCTGATCCGCCTACCGAACAGCTATTGCATTGACTGAAAAAAACAACATGGCAGAAAAAATCCAGGCAATTCGCGGCATGAACGACATCCTGCCGGATGAATCGCACCAGTGGGAATTCCTTGAGCACACCGTGCGCAACTGGCTGTCCGACTACGGCTACCGCAATATCCGCATGCCGATTGTCGAAGACACCCGCCTGTTTGTGCGCTCGATTGGCGAGGCGACCGATATTGTCGAGAAGGAAATGTACACCTTCACCGACAGCCTCAACGGCGACAGCCTGACCCTGCGCCCGGAAGGCACCGCCTCGTGCCTGCGCGCGGTCACCGAACACAATCTGCTGTACAACACCACCCAACGGCTGTGGTATGTCGGCCCGATGTTCCGCCACGAGCGCCCGCAAAAAGGCCGCTATCGTCAGTTTCACCAGATCGGCGTGGAAGCGCTGGGCTTCAACGGCCCGGACATCGACGCCGAGCTGATCCTGATGACCGCCGACCTGTGGCAGCGCCTGGGCCTGGCCCCCTACCTCAAGCTGCACCTGAACACCCTGGGCTCCAGCGCCGAGCGCGCCGAGCATCGTCAGGCGCTGATTGCCTATCTGGAGCAGCACAAGGACGCGCTGGACGAAGACGGCCAGCGCCGCCTGTACAGCAACCCGCTGCGCGTGCTGGACAGCAAGACCCCGTCGATGCAGGCCATCTGCGACAACGCCCCGCGCCTGATCGACCACCTGGGCGAGGCCAGCCGCCGTCACTACGACGACTGGCGCGCCATGCTGCAAGCGGTGGGTATTGATTACGTGGAAAACCCGCGTCTGGTGCGCGGCCTGGATTACTACAATCTGTCGGTGTTCGAGTGGGTCACCACTGAACTGGGCGCGCAAGGCACGGTGTGCGGCGGCGGCCGTTACGACAGCCTGATCGAGCAGCTGGGTGGCAAGCCGGCGCCGGCCGTGGGCTTTGCCATGGGCGTCGAGCGGCTGATGCTGCTGTTGCAGGACAAAGCCCTGCTGCCGGCGGCGCCGGCCCCGGACGTGTATCTGGTCAACCAGGGCGAAGGCGCGGCGCTGTATGCGCTGACTGTGGCCCAGGCGCTGCGCGCCGCCGGCCTGAAGGTGATCCAGCACTGCGGTGAAGCCAGCTTCAAATCGCAATTCAAAAAAGCCGACGCCAGCGGCGCGGCAGTGGCCGTGGTGCTGGGCGACAATGAAGTGGCCCAGCAACAGGCCGTGGTCAAGCCGCTGCGCGGCGGCGGCGAGCAAACCACCGTTGCCCGCGCCGAGCTGGCCGCCGCAGTGGCCGCCCACCTTAACCGCTGAACGAGGAAGCCATGGCGTTTGATCTTCAGGAACAGGAACAGATTGACGAACTCAAGGCCTTCTGGCGCAAATGGGGCACACTGATCACCGGCGTGCTGGTGGCCGCTGCGCTGGGCACGGCCGGTGTGCAGGGCTGGCGCTGGTATCAGCATCGCCAGGCTGAATCGGCCGCTGCGCTGTACGGGCAGATGGAAGCGCTGGCGGCCAAGGGTGACACCGCCAAGCTGGTGAGCGCTGCCGAGCCGATCAAGCAGGAATATCCGCGCACCGCCTACGCCGCCCGCGCCGCGCTGGCCGCTGCCCGTGCTGCTTATGAAGCCAACGACGCCAAGACCGCCCGCGAACAGCTGAATTGGGTGCTGGAGCACGCCAGCGAGCCTGGCCTGAAGGCGGTGGCTCGCCTGCGCCTGGCCACGCTGGCGGTGGATGGCAAGCAATACGATGAGGCATTGGGCCTGCTGGGTGGCGAGCATGACACCGCCTTTGACGGCCTGTTCCTGGACGCCAAGGGTGATGCCCTGGCGGCCAAGGGCGATACTGCTGGCGCTCGCTCCGCCTATCGTGAAGCACTGAACAAGACCCCGGCTGATGCGCCGAACCGATCCTATCTTCAAATCAAGCTTGATGCGCTGGGAGGCGAATCTTGATGAACATGCCCGCAGGTCTGCGCCGTGTGGCGACCGTAGCCGCACTGGCCGCCATGCTTGGCGGCTGCTCGACTGTCACCGGATGGTTTACCGGCAGCGACAATGCCCCCAAGCCGACCCCGCTGCAAGCCATTCAGAATAACGTGACGCCGAAAGTGCGTTGGGACGTTTCGCTGGGCGGTTCTGCGGATTATGCCTTTACCCCGGCCTTGATGGGCGATGTGGTGTGGGCTGCTGGCCGTGATGGCCAGGTGGTGGGGGTGGACGTCAATACCGGCCGGCAAGTGGGTCGGGTGGACACCCGTCTGCCGCTGTCGGGCGGCATTGGCGCCAAGAACGGCGCGCTGTACGTGGCCACCACCGAAGGCGAGCTGGTGTCGCTGGACGAAAACGGCAAGATTCGCTGGCGCAGCCGCTTGACCAGCCAGGCGCTGGAAGCCCCGCAAAGCGATGGTCAGCGCGTGCTGGTGCGCACCAACGACGGCCGCCTGTCGGCATTTGACGCTGACAATGGCAAGTCGCTGTGGACCTTCCAGCGCCCGCAGCCGACGCTGACCGTGCGTAATTATGGCTCCACCACCCTGGTGGGCGGCGAAGCCGTGCTGCTGGGCATGCCGGGCGGCCGTCTGGCGGTAATTGGCGCCAATATGGGCGATCTGCTGTGGGAGGCTTCGGTCTCCACCCCGCGCGGCGCTTCCGAGCTGGAACGCATGGCCGATGTGGCCAGCCGCCCGGTGTTCGACCGTGGCCAGGTGTGTGCGGTGGCCTTCCAGGGCAAGCTGACCTGCTTTGACGCCCGCAGCGGCACGCCGATGTGGTCGCGCGATGTTGGCTCCAGCCAGGGGCTGACTGTGGACGCGGTCAATCTGTACGTCACCGGTGACGATGGCACAGTGTGGGCGTTTGACCGGGCCACTGGCCGCTCGGTGTGGACGCAGAACAAGCTGAAATACCGCAACGTCAGCGCGCCGGCCATGTTGGACCGTTTTGTGCTGGTGCTGGACGGCGAGGGCATTGCCCACTTGCTGTCTAACGAATCCGGCGAATTTGTCGGCCGCCAGTCGGTGGCCGGCGGCAAGACCCAGACCCAGCCGCAAAGCCTGGGCGACCGCGTGCTGGTGCAAACCCAGGGCGGCCGCGTGCTGGCGCTGAGCCTGTAACTTACTGAACCCACAGAGGCTGCTTGCGCCGTTCACGGCGCCGCCTGCCCACCCGCCACGGCCCGCCGGGAGCTTCCCGCCGGGTCGTCTGGCGCTGGCGCAGGCAAGTGCAGCCCGCAAGGAAAAATGGCAGTGAAACCCACTATCGCGCTGGTCGGACGGCCCAATGTCGGCAAATCGACGCTGTTCAACCGGCTCACCCGCAGTCGCGACGCCCTGGTGGCCGACATCCCCGGCCTGACACGCGACCGCCACTATGGCCACGGCCGTGGCGCCAGCAAACCGTATCTGGTGGTGGACACCGGCGGTTTTGAACCGATTGTCACCGACGGCATCATGCACGAAATGGCGCGCCAGACGCTTCAGGCCGTGGACGAAGCTGACGCGGTGATTTTTTTGGTGGACGCCCGCTCGGGCGCCACGCCGCACGACAAGATCATCGCCAACCAGCTGCGTCAGCTGGGCCGGCCGGTGTATCTGGTGGTGAACAAGGCCGAAGGCCTGCGCCGCGACATGGCCGGCGCCGAGTTCCACGAGCTGGCGCTGGGCGAGCCGTGGGCGATTTCTGGCGCGCATGGCGACGGCGTGCGTGAGCTGATCGAAGACGTGCTCGAGCACTTCCCCGACGCCAGCGAGGACGAAGACGCCCGCCAGCATCCCAAATTCGCCGTGATTGGCCGGCCGAATGTGGGCAAATCCACCCTGGTCAACGCCATTCTGGGCGAAGAGCGGGTGATTGCCTTTGACCAGGCCGGCACCACGCGCGACAGTATTTATATCGATTTCGAACGCGAAGCCAAACCGTATACCATTATCGACACCGCCGGCGTGCGCCGGCGCGGCAAGGTGGACGAGATGATCGAGAAATTCTCGGTGATCAAGACCTTGCAGGCCATCGAGGACGCCAATGTGGTGGTGCTGGTGCTGGACGCCCAGCTGGATGTTTCCGAGCAGGATGCCACCCTGGCCGGCTTTGCCCTGGAAGCCGGCCGCGCGCTGGTGGTGGCGGTGAACAAATGGGACGGGCTGGACGATTACGCCAAAGACTGTGTGCGCCGCGAAATCGACCGCAAATTGAACTTTTTGGGCTTTGCCAAGTTCCACTTCATCTCTGCCTTGCACGGCAAGGGCGTGGGCGATTTGTTCCGCTCGATCGATCAGGCTTATCAGGCCGCCATGGTGAAATTGTCCACCCCACGCCTGACCCGCGCGCTGGACGTGATCACCGAGCGCCAGGCGCCGCCGCGCAACGGCATGTCGCGTCCGAAGATGCGCTACGCCCACCAGGGTGGGGTGAATCCGCCTGTCGTGGTGATCCATGGCAGCAATCTGGTGAATATTCCGGACAGTTACACTCGCTATCTTGAACACAGCCTGTGCAAATTGTTCAAACTGGAAGGCACCCCATTGCGGGTTCAGTACAAATCGACGGACAATCCGTATGCCGAACGCAAGCAGGTCAGCGTGCATCCGGGGCGACGCGATCCGGTCAAGCCAGGAAAGCAGTTCAGGAAGAAATAACGCAGCAGGGGCAACGGTGCTCTGTCTGGCCATCGCCGGGCGGAGTATGGAATCCGGTGTTCGACAACATAACAATTTAACTTAACCTGGAGTCAATCCATGAGCGCCAAAGGGCAAATGCTACAAGACCCGTTTCTGAACATTCTGCGGAAAGAACACATTCCGGTGTCGATCTATCTGGTGAACGGCATCAAGCTGCAAGGCCAGATCGAATCGTTCGACCAGTATGTGGTGCTGCTGAAAAACACCGTCACCCAGATGGTGTACAAGCACGCCATTTCCACCGTGGTGCCGGCGCGCCCGGTGTCGGTGCCGTATGAAAACCCGGCTGCCGCACCCCAGGCCAATAGCTGATTGGCCCTCGCCCTGAATCCATCGACCGGCCGTTGCCCTGGCGCATTCCGGTTCCAGCCTGCTGGCCGGAACCACACGCAGGGTGCACCGGTCGATTTTCTTTGCAGGATGCAGCTCTCCCGTGTTTGAACGTCACGAATTTGGCGACCGTGCGGTCGTCGTGTGTCTGGACTTTGGCCTGGCCGATTTTGCCGAATCGGTGGCCGAGGCCGTCGAGCTGGTGCGCGGCGCTGGCGTCACCGTGCTGTCGGTGATTCAGGCCAAGCGCAGCCGTCCGGACGCCGCCCTGTTTGCCGGCAAGGGCAAAGTGGAAGAAATCGCCAGCGAAGTGCGCGGCCTGGAGGCCAATGTGGTGATTTTCAATCACCAGCTGTCGCCGGCGCAGCAGCGCAATCTGGAGCGCGAGTTTCAGTGTCGGGTGGTGGACCGCAACAGCCTGATTCTGGATATTTTTGCCCAGCGCGCGAAAAGCCACGAAGGCAAATTGCAGGTGGAGTTGGCCCAGCTGGATTATCTGTCCACCCGACTGGTGCGCGGCTGGACGCACCTGGAGCGGCAAAAAGGCGGCATTGGCCTGCGCGGCCCCGGCGAAACCCAGCTGGAAACCGACCGCCGCTTGCTGGGCAAGCGCGTCAAGCTGTTGCGCGACCGGCTGGCCACGGTGCAAAAGCAGCGCCAGGTGCAGCGGCGCAGCCGCTCGCGCTCGGGCGTGATGAGCGTGTCGATTGTCGGCTACACCAATGCCGGCAAATCCACCTTGTTCAACGCCCTGACCAAGGCCGGCGCTTATGCGGCGGATCAGCTGTTCGCCACCCTTGACACCACCAGCCGGCGGCTATACTTGAACGCCAGCTGTTCGGTGGTGCTGTCCGACACCGTGGGCTTTATCCGCGATCTGCCGCACTCGCTGGTGGCGGCGTTTCGCGCCACGCTGGAAGAAACCGTGCATGCCGATTTGCTGCTGCACGTGGTGGACAGCGCCAATGATCAGCGCGACCGGCAGATTGAAGACGTCAACAAGGTGTTGGCGGAAATCTCCGCCGACGGCATTCCGCAGCTGCTGGTGCTGAACAAGACCGACCTCAAGGGCTTGCCGGGCGGCATCGAGCGGGATGAAAATGGCAGTCTTCATGCAGTGCGCGTATCTGCGCTCACTGGCGAAGGGTTGGACGCCTTGCGCGCGGCGCTTGTGGAACTTGCGCCTGCCCCCAGCTTCTTAGCTGGACCCGCTTACGATATTCACGATACTTCGGAAAACACATGGCAATGAATGACAACGGCTGGCGCGGCGGCAAACGGGACAACAACGACGGCCCGCCCGACCTCGACGAAATTTTCCGTTCGCTCAACCAAAAGCTCTCGCGGCTGTTGGGCGGGCGCGGCGGCCAGGGCGGCGGCTCGCCCGATGGCGGACGCGCGCTGTTCAAGGGCGGCGCTTCGCTGCTGGCGCTGATTCTGGGCGGCGTATGGCTGGCTTCTGGTTTTTACGTGGTGGACGCCCGCGAAGTGGGCGTGGTGCTGCGCATGGGCAGCTTTAACCGCGTGTCCGACTCCGGCCTGCAATGGCACGCGCCGTATCCGTTTGAAAAAGTCGAAATCGTCACCCTGACCGAAGTGCGCAGCGTGGAAGTGGGCTATCGCGGCAACGCCAAGAACCGCATTCCCGAAGAATCGCTGATGCTCACCGAAGACCAGAACATCATCGACGTGCAATTGTCGGTGCAGTACGACGTCAAAGACCCGAAAGCCTTCCTGTTCAACAATGCCGCCAGCGACCGCGACGCCAAGGACATTGTCAAACAGGCCACCGAAACCGCCATCCGCGAGGTGGTCGGCCGCAACAAGGTGGATTTTGTGCTCAACGAAGGCCGCGCCCAAGTGGCGTCGGAAACCGCCGCCTTGATTCAGCAAACGCTGGACCGCTACAACCTGGGCGTGCGGGTGAGCAAGGTCAATATCAACGATGTGCAGCCGCCCGAGCAGGTGCTGGCGGCGTTTGACGACGCAGTCAAGGCCAGCCAGGACCGTGAAAAGCTGCGCAACGAAGGCCAGGCCTACGCCAATGACGTGATTCCCAAGGCCAGCGGCCTGGCGTCGCGGCTGATGGAAGAAGCCGAGGGCTACAAGCAGCGCGTGGTGTCCAACGCCGAGGGTGACGCCGCCCGCTTCAAGCAGGTGCTGGCCGAATACAGCAAGGCGCCGGGCGTGATGCGCGAGCGTCTGTATCAGGACATGATGCAGCAAATCCTCAGCAACAGCAGCAAGGTGCTGGTCGATCAAAAATCCGGCAGCAATCTGCTGTATTTGCCGCTGGACAAGCTGATTCAGCAGACCCATCCGCAACAAGCCGGCGCTGCGCCGCAAGCGGGCGCGCCTGCGGCCAATCTGCCGCCGCCGCCCACCACTGAACCGGCCAGTTCCGCCCCGGCTGGCGCCAACCGTAGCAGCAGCCGCGACGTGGTGCGCAGCCGCGAATTTGAGGAGCGTTGATTGATGGATCGTCTTATTCCCAGCCTGATTGCCCTGCTGGCCGTGCTGCTGGTGCTCAGCCTGTCGCTGTTCACCGTCGATCAGCGTCAGTATGCGATGGTGTTCCAGTTTGGCGAAGTGGTGCGGGTGATCAAAGAGCCTGGCATCCAGTTCAAGATCCCGATGTTGCAGAACGTGCGCTACTTTGACCGCCGCATTCAGACCATCGATCCGGACTCGCCCGAGCTGTTCAACACCCGCGAAAAGAAAAACGTGCTGGTGGACAGCTTTGTCAAATGGCGCGTGGTGGACGTCGAGCAGTTTTACAAATCGGTGGGCGGCAATGAAGCCGCTGCGGTGTCGCGCCTGCGCCAGACCATCAACGATGGCCTGCGCGCCGAGTTTGGCCAGAAAACCGTCACCGACGTGATTTCCGGCCAGCGCGACCAAGTGATGGAATCGGTGCGCAAGCGCGCCGACCTGGACGCGCGCAAGATTGGCGTGCAGCTCCTGGACGTGCGCCTGAAGCGGGTGGACTTCCCCGAGAAGATCAGCCAGTCGGTGTATGACCGCATGCAGTCCGAGCGCCGCGCCGTGGCCAGCCAGCAACGCTCGGAAGGCGCTGCCGAGGCTGAACGCATCCGCGCCGACGCCGAACGCCAGCGCGACATCATCCTGGCCGAAGCCTACCGCAAGGCCCAGGCCATCAAGGGTGAGGGCGACGCCCGCGCCGCCGCCATCTACGCCGAGGCGTATGGCAAAAACCCCGAGTTCTATGCGTTTTACCGCAGCATGGACGCCTACAAGCAAACCTTCCGCAACAAGAGCGATGTGCTGGTGCTCGACCCCAGCTCGCAGTTCTTCAAATACCTGAAGAATCCGGGCGCAGGCGCAAAGGCCACCCAGTAGGACGATTTCGGATTACAATAGCGGTTTGACCATTAAGCGGGGGCTCCTCCCCCGCTTTTTGCTGTGAATTCTCCCATGCGAAACTGGCTGCTCCCTGAAAACATCGCCGACATCCTGCCCGCCACCGCGCGCCAGGTTGAATCGGCCAAGGCGGCGATGCTCGAACGCTTCCGCACTTACGGATACGAGCTGGTCTGTCCTCCCCTGATCGAATACATCGATTCGCTGGTTTACGACGGCGACACCGCGCTGGTGATGAAGACCTTCAAGCTCGACGACCAGATGAGCGGCCGTCAGCTGGGCTTGCGCGCCGACATCACCCCGCAGGTGGCGCGCATCGACGCGCATTTGCTGTCCAGCCGCCAAGGCGTCACCCGGCTGTGCTACGCCGGCAGCGTGCTGCACACCGTGCCGGAAAGCGCCATGCGCTCGCGCGAGCCGCTGCAAATCGGCGCCGAGCTGTATGGCTCGTCCGACGTCGGCGCTGACCTGGAAATCGTTGACCTGATGCTCGCCTCGCTGGAAGGCGTGGGCGTGGGCGGCTTGACGCTGGACATCGGCCATGTCGGCATCTTCCGCGCGCTGGCCGCAGCGGCGGCGCTGCCGGCGCCGCTGACCGCCGAGCTGTTTGGCGTGTTGCAGGCCAAGGACATCCCCAGCGCCGAAACCCTGCTGGCCGGCGCCGCCGAGCCCTTCCGCAGCGCCTTGCTGGCCTTGCCGGGGCTATATGGCCCGGATGCGCTCAGCCGCGCCAGCCAATGCCTGCCGGCGCTGCCGGAAATCCGTCGGGCGCTGGCCGATATGCAGGCGGTGGCGGACAGCGTGGCCGGCCGCGCCACGGTGAACTTTGATTTGTCTGACCTGCGCGGCACGGCGTATCACACCGGCCTGATGTTCGCCGCCTACGCGCCGGGCTGGTCGGATGCGCTGGCGCGCGGCGGCCGCTACGACAATGTCGGCGACAAATTTGGCCGCGCCCGCCCGGCCACCGGCTTTAGCCTGGATTTGCGCGATCTGGTGCGTGTGCTGCCGCAGCGCAGCCCGGCCATGGGCATTCGCGTGGCCGGCGCTGACGCGGGCCGCGCGCGCGAGGCCATCGCCGCCTTGCGCACCGCTGGCGAAGTGCTGGTGATTGATTATCTCGGTGAATCAGCGACGGCGCTTAATTGCGACCGCGCGCTGGTCTGGCGGGCGGACGGCTGGCAAGTCGAACCGTTCGCTTCCCATTGAACTGCATTGTGTAAAGAGGTTTCTTCATGTCCAAGAACGTAGTCGTGATCGGCACCCAGTGGGGTGACGAAGGCAAAGGCAAGATTGTTGACTGGCTGACCGATCACGCCGAGGGCGTGGTGCGCTTCCAGGGCGGCCACAACGCTGGCCACACCCTGGTGGTGAATGGCAAGAAAACCGTGCTGCGCCTGATTCCGTCCGGCATGCTGCATCCTGGCAAGACCTGCTTTATCGGCAATGGCGTGGTGCTGTCGCCGGAAGCGCTGCTGAAGGAAATCGACGAACTGCAAGCCGCCGGCATCGACGTGGCCAGCCGCCTGAAGATTTCCGAAGCCTGCCCGCTGATCCTGCCCTACCACATCGCGCTGGACAAGGCGCGCGAAGCCGCCAAGGGCGAAAACAAGATCGGCACCACCGGCCGCGGCATTGGCCCGACCTACGAAGACAAGGTGGCCCGCCGCGCCATCCGCGTGCAGGACTTGTTCCACCCCGAGCGCTTTGCCGCCAAGCTGGGCGAAAACCTGGCTTACTATAACTTCCTGCTCAAGGAATACTTCAAGACCGACACCGTGGACTTCCAGGAAACCCTGGAGCAGACCATGCAGCTGGCCGAGCGCATCAAGCCGATGGTGGCCGACGTGTCGCGCACCCTGTACGAGCTGAACAAGAGCGGTAAATCCATCCTGTTCGAAGGCGCCCAGGGCACCCTGCTGGACGTGGACCACGGCACCTATCCGTTTGTCACCTCGTCCAACTGTGTGGCCGGCGCCGCCTCTGCTGGCGCTGGCGTCGCCCCGCAGATGCTCAACTACGTGCTGGGCATCGTCAAGGCGTACACCACCCGCGTCGGTTCTGGCCCGTTCCCGACCGAACTGTTCGACGACGTTGGCGCTGGCCTGGCCAAGCGCGGCAACGAGTTTGGCGCCGTGACTGGCCGCCCGCGTCGCTGCGGCTGGTTTGACGCCGCGCTGCTCAAGCGCTCGATCCAGATCAACGGCGTGTCCGGCCTGTGCGTGACCAAGCTGGACGTGATGGACGGCATGGACGAAATCCGCCTGTGCGTCGGCTACAAGAAAGACGGCCAGACTTACGACATCCTGCCGTTTGGCGCCGAGAACGTCGCCGGCTGCGAGCCGATTTACGAAACCTGGCCGGGCTGGAGCGAAACCACTTTCGGCGTGAAGCGTTACGAAGAACTGCCGGAAAACGCCCGCAACTACCTGCAACGGATTTCCGAGTTCTGCGAAGCGCCGATCGACATCATCTCGACCGGCCCGGATCGGGAAGAAACCATCGTACTGCGTCACCCGTTCGGCGCTTAAAGCTGTTTAACAAAACCCTCCTGGCGGTGTTGTGTGGCCTTGCCGTGCTATTGCACTGTCTGCGGCCACACGCCTAGCCAGGATCGCTGCGCTGGGTTTTGTCGGCAGTGTTGCTGCGACAGCGAATCGCTCAACACACCGCCCCCGCCCGGCTTGCCCGGCGGGGGCGGTGTGTTTTGGGGGGGCCATAACACGTCAGGTTTGGTCAGCTGTAATCAGCTGTAATCGTTTTCGGTGTCGGTGTTGCTTACAGTCATGCTCAACATGATCTGCGCCCGCCGTGCTTCACGGCGCCCGCGTGGCACTGAGTGAGGAGAACACGCCATGTCCGTCAAACCTGCCGTCAAACACGAACTTCACGCCTGTCAGCAGCAAGTGTCGCTCTTGCTGGATAGCCAGCGCGAACAGCGTTCCATTGGCATGGACAGCGAAACCTTGCAGCCTGATGCACTACTGGCGTTTTTTACCGAGCGCAATCTGCCGTTTGCTTACTATGTGCGCTCTTGCTCGGGTATCGCCATCGGCGAGGCCAGCGCCTACGAAAAAAACATCGCCACGCTGAATATGTATATGGCGCACCTGCGTGCCACCGAAAAAGCCCAGATCGACAACACCATCGCCACACTCAACGAATACAAATCACGCAACCAGGCCATTGGCCTGAGCGCCGACACCCTGCGCCCGGACCGTTTCATGAGCTTTTTTGCCGTGCGTGAGCTGCCGTTTGCCATGTATGTGCCGCAAGGCGAGCGCGCGCTGGGCGATCCGTCGGCGTATGAGCGCAATATCCGCGTGCTGGAACATTCGCTGGCCACGCTGCAAGCCTGAGCGTAGCCGCCGCCGTTGCTTGGCGGTGTCGGGGGCATGGCGCTGTGGTACAGTTGCGCTTTTGCCGTTTTTACTGCCCCCGCCATGTCCCAGCACGCTTTTTCCCCCGACAAGCACACCACGCTGTCCCCTCGGCAGTGGTACGAAGACGCCGCCCAAAAACCCGGATTCATCCGTGATGCCGCCCAATCCATGGCTATTGACCATCTGGATGCGCTGTATCAAGAACTGCTGGTGTTCAAGAAAAAGCGCCATTCGTTTCTGGGTAAATCCTTGCGCAAGCCCAGCATTCCGCGCGGGCTGTATTTCTGGGGCGGGGTGGGGCGCGGCAAGAGCTTTTTGATGGATGCGTTCTACGCCTGTGTGCCGTATCGGCGCAAACGGCGGATTCACTTTCACCATTTCATGATGGAAGTGCATAACGAGCTGAAAACCCTGACCAATGCCACCGACCCGCTGATCACCGTGGCCGAGCGCATCGCGCAGAAAACCCGGTTGCTGTGCTTTGACGAGTTTCATGTGTCTGACATTGCTGACGCCATGATTCTGGGTCGCTTGATGAAAGAGCTGTTCGAGCGTGGAGTGATTTGTGTGCTGACCTCCAATTACCCGCCGGACGAGCTTTACCCCAATGGCTTGCAGCGCATCAACTTTTTGCCGGCCATTGAGCTGCTGAAAAACTGGCTGACCGTGCTGAATGTGGATGGCGGCAATGACTACCGCCTGCGCGAGCTGACCCGCGAGCCCTTGTTCATTACCCCGCTGAAAGGCAGCCGCGACAAGCTGGATGTCTTGTACGAGCGCTTGTCGTCTGGCACCGGCAAAGAGCTCAAGCACGAAATTATTGTGTTCGACCGCAAAATCCGCGCCATCCGCCACTCGCCGGGGGCGATCTGGTTTGATTTCATGGAGATCTGCGGCGGCCCGCGGGCGCAGACCGATTATCTGGAAATCGCCCGCGAATACCAGACGGTGTTTGTCTCCAATGTGCCCAAGCTGGCTCCGCATCAATCCAGCGAAGCGCGCCGTTTTACCTGGCTGGTGGACGTGTTTTATGACCACCGCGTCAAACT
This sequence comes from Rivihabitans pingtungensis, assembly GCF_003201855.1. Lineage (GTDB taxonomy): Bacteria > Pseudomonadota > Gammaproteobacteria > Burkholderiales > Aquaspirillaceae > Rivihabitans > Rivihabitans pingtungensis. The sequence goes on from NZ_QJKI01000023.1 coordinate 30,471, forward strand.
GGTGCTGTCTGCCGAAGTTGAGGCTGAGCAGATTTATACCGACGGCGTGCAGTCCAGTGAGTTCTTCCGCACCGCCAGCCGGCTGACCGAAATGCAATCCACCTCGTATCTGGGCTTGCCGCACTTGTCTGACGTGTTCGAGCACACCCCAGCCGTCAATCTGGCCGAGTGAGCCCACGGCCGCCGCTGGCGCGGCGGCCGTGCCGGATCAGGCTACTTTGGCCAGTTCTGCCCGCATTGCGGCGATGGTCGCGGCGTAGTCGTCGGCGCCATAGATGGCCGAGCCCGCCACAAAGGTGTCGGCGCCAGCGGCGGCGATTTCGGCGATATTGTCCACCTTCACCCCACCGTCCACCTCCAGCCAGATGTCGCGGCCGGTGGCCTCGCGGTAGGCGTCGATGCGGCGGCGCGCTTCGCGCAGCTTGTTCAGCGCTTGCGGAATAAAGCTCTGGCCGCCAAAGCCGGGGTTGACCGACATGATCAGAATCATGTCCAGCTTGTCCATCACATGGTCCAGATGGTGCAGCGGGGTGGCCGGGTTGAACACCAGGCCAGCCTTGCAGCCACAGTCGCGGATCAGCGCCAGCGTGCGATCGACATGCTCGGAGCCTTCCGGGTGAAAGGTGATCAAGTTGGCGCCAGCCTTGGCGAACATCGGCACCAGGCTGTCCACCGGCTTGACCATCAAATGCACGTCAATCGGCGCCTGGGTCAGCGGGCGGATGGCTTCGCACACCAGCGGACCAATGGTGAGATTGGGCACGTAGTGGTTGTCCATCACGTCAAAGTGGATGATGTCGGCGCCAGCGGCGATCACATCGGTGACTTCCTGGCCCAGACAGGCGAAATTGGCGGAAAGAATGCTGGGAGCAATACGGAAAGTGCGCATGGTGGGTCTTGTAAACGGGGAAAGTGCCCGGATTTTACCCGATAGTCTCCGCTTGCCAGCTTGGTCAGCGGAAAAAACCATGTTGGCATGAATTTTTGTTCAGTTACTGACGATAGACTATAAAGAAATCATCCTGACTCTGGCTGACGCTGGCCGCGCGCCAGTGGGCGTTGTTAAGCAAACCTTCCCGGCTTGCCGGGTATGGCCACACGCCCAGCCAAGCGCGCTGTGCAGGGTTTGGTGAGAGTCAGGTGAGCGTTGGGGTTGTCCCGCGCCATTTGAACCGGATATCCCGGCGCGCCGGGTTTGCAAGTGAAAGGCTGTTTTTGTCATGACCTCCCCCATTCGTGTGGAACCGCAGGCGTACTACATCGCCGACCAATCTAACCCTGCCAACCACTGCTATGTGTTTGCCTACCGCATCCAGATTCACAACGACGGCGATGTCGGCGTGCAGCTGATCTCGCGCAGTTGGTACATCACCGACGCCAACAACCATGTGCGCGAAGTGCACGGCGAAGGGGTGGTGGGCGAGCAGCCGCGTCTGCAACCGGGCGAAACCTACGAATACGTCAGCGGCGCGGTGCTGGCCACCGCCCAGGGCACCATGCGCGGCAGTTATAATTTCACCGCCGACGATGGCCGCGAATTTGAAGCGCCAGTGCCGGAGTTCTTCCTGAACGGCGCGCAAGCGCTGCACTGATCGACATTCCCGACGGCGGCGGCTGCGGGCGTCGCCATTGGGCGACGCCCCCGCGCCGGCCTTGGCCGGCTTTCCTGACCGCGCCCCGACGGGACTGCCATGCGATTCACCCATTCCGGGCCTGCGCCCACCGAGCGTAACGACGCCAAAACCCTGAAAACCCTGCTGCCCTACTTGCTGGAATTCAAGGGCCGGGTGGCGTTGGCGCTGTCTTTGCTGATGCTGGCCAAGCTGGCCAATGTCAGCGTGCCGTGGTTTCTCAAGGATATTGTCGATCAGCTGTCGGCCACCCAGGCCGCGCTGGCCATGCCGCTGGGCCTGGTGGCGGCGTATGGCCTGGCGCGGTTGGCCACCAGCGTGTTTGGCGAGCTGCGCGACGCGGTGTTCGCCAAGGTCACCCAGCGCGCCATCCGCCGCATTGCCTTGCAAGTGTTCGAGCACCTGCACCGGCTGAGCTTGCGCTTTCATCTGGAGCGCCAGACCGGCGGCATGAGCCGCGATATCGAGCGTGGCACCAAGGGCATTGGCTTTTTGCTCAATTTCACCCTGTTCAATATCCTGCCCACCCTGGTGGAAATTGGCCTGGTGGCGGGCATTCTGCTGGTGAATTATCACTGGTCGTTCGCCGTGGTGACTTTTTTGACCATTGCGTCTTATATCGGCTTCACCCTCGGGGTGACCGAATGGCGCATGGTGTTTCGCCGCAGCATGAACGAGCTGGATTCGCAGGCCAATAGCAAGGCGATTGACGCGCTGCTCAATTACGAGACGGTCAAGTATTTTGGCAATGAGCGCTACGAAGTGGCCCGCTACGACGGCAATCTGGCCTCGTGGGAGCGCTCTGCGGTGCGCAACCAGACCTCGCTGAATTTTCTGAACGCCGGCCAGGGGGTGATCATCGCCGTGGGCGTCACCGTGCTGGTCGGCCTGGCCGCCCGTGGCGTGGTGGATGGCAGCATGAGCGTGGGCGATATGGTGCTGGTCAACGCCTATTTGATTCAGCTGTACGCGCCGTTGAATTTTCTGGGCTTTGTCTACCGCGAGATCAAACACTCGCTGGCCGATATGGAGCGCATGTTCACCCTGCTGGAGCAAGGCGAAGAAGTGGCCGACCGCCCCGGCGCGCAAACCCTGGCCACCCGCCAGGCGGCCATCCGCTTTGAGCAGGTGCAGTTTGGCTACGACGGCAAGCGGCAGATTCTGCACGACGTCAGCTTTGACATCCCGGCCGGCAAGACGGTGGCGGTGGTGGGGGCCAGCGGCGCTGGCAAATCCACCCTGTCACGGCTGTTGTTCCGTTTTTATGATGTGGGCGCCGGGCGCATCACCCTCAATGGCGTGGACATCCGCGAGCTGACCCAGGCCAGCCTGCGCACGCATATCGGCATCGTGCCGCAGGATACCGTGCTGTTCAACGACAGCATCTACTACAATATTGCATATGGACGCCCCGACGCCAGCCGCGAACAGGTGATCGAAGCGGCGCGCGCCGCGCATATTCACGATTTTGTCAGCCAGTTGCCCGACGGCTACGACACCGTGGTGGGCGAACGTGGGCTGAAGCTCTCTGGCGGCGAAAAGCAGCGGGTGGCGATTGCCCGCACCCTGCTGAAAAACCCGCCGATCCTGATCTTTGACGAGGCCACCAGCGCGCTGGATTCGCACACCGAAAAAGCCATCCAGGCCGAGCTGGCGGAGATTGCCGCCCAACGCACCACCCTGATCATTGCCCACCGGCTGTCCACCGTGGTGGACGCGCATCAGATTGTGGTGATGGAAGGCGGGCGCATTATTGAACAAGGCAGCTTCCGCGACCTGCTCGACCGTCAGGGCCGTTTTGCCCAGATGTGGCAGCTGCAATTGCAAGACGCCGACCATGCCTGAACCGACTTTGCCTTCCTTGCCCCTTGATTTGCCGCCCGCCGCGCTGTGGCGGCACTTTGCCACGCTGTGCCGGCTGCCGCGCCCCTCGCGCCACGAAGGCCAGGTGATGGACCACCTGTGCCGCTGGGCCAGCACGCGCAGCCTGAACTGGACGCAAGACGCCGCCGGCAATCTTTTGATCCGCAAACCCGCCAGCCCCGGCATGGCCGAACGGGAAACCGTGGTGCTGCAAGGCCATGTGGACATGGTGTGCCAGCAGGACGGCGACGCCCATGATTTTTTCAGCGACCCGATTCAGCCCTGGCTGGCCGACGATGGCTGGGTGCGCGCGCGCGGCACCAGCCTGGGCGCTGACAACGGCATTGGCGTGGCCGCCATGCTGGCGGTGCTGGAAAGCGATGACATCGCCCATCCGCCGCTGGAGGCGCTGTTCACCGTCAACGAAGAAGCCGGCATGGACGGCGCCCACGACCTGGCGGAAGACCTGCTCACCGGCCGCTTCTTGCTGAATCTGGACACCGAAGACTGGGGCGAGTTTTACATTGGCTGCGCCGGCGGCGAAGACGTGATTTTGCGCCGCCAGTGCGAGCGTGAGCCGCTGCCGCCCGAGCACAAGGCCTGGCGGCTGACCGTGCGCGGCCTGTGCGGTGGGCATTCCGGGGTGGACATCCACCGCTACCGCGCCAACGCCACCCGCCTGCTGGCGCGGCTGTTGTCCGAGCTGGCCGGGCGCTTTGGCCTGCGCGTTGGCCAACTGGCAGGCGGCGCGCTGCGCAATGTGATTCCGCGCGAAGCCAGCGCCACGCTGGCCGTGCCGGAAAGCAAGCTGGAAGCGCTGCAACACACCTTGCTGGACTGGCAAAAGCGGGTGGCCGCCACCCTGCCGGAATGGGACCACGGCCTGACCGTCACCCTTGGCCCGGCGCAGCTGAACGCGGTGCTGTCGCTGCACGACCAGGCGGTGCTGATCGATCTGCTCAACGCCCTGCCCGACGGCATGGCCGGCCTGAGCCCCGCCTTGCCCGATGTGGTGCACACCTCGTCCAATCTGGGCGTGGTCAGCCTGGACAATGGCCGCTTTCAGGCGGTGTCGATGGTGCGTTCACTGAGCGATGACGGGCTGGAAAGCCGGGTGACTTCTTTATTGGCCTGTGGCCGTCTGGCCGGCTGTTCGGGCGTGCGCGAGGGCTTTTACCCCGGCTGGACCCCGCGCCCGGAATCGCCGCTGCTGGCCTTGGCCAGCCAGGTGTATCAGCGCCAGCACGGGGCAAAGCCCAAGGTGAAAGTGATTCACGCCGGGCTGGAATGCGGGATTTTGCTGGGCAAATACCCAGACCTGGACATTATTTCGTTTGGCCCGGACATCCGCGGCGCGCACTCGCCGTCCGAGCGGGTAAATGTGGCGTCGGTGGCGCGCTTCTGGGATTTTCTGTGCGAGCTGCTGGCGCAGATTCCTGCGCGACGGCTGGACTGAGTCAGATAACCGGACAAGAAAAAACCCGCTGATATTCACCAGCGGGTTTTTTCTTGTCCGGCCCACCGCCGAGGGTGGACCAGGTTTCAGGCTTACTGAGCGGCAGCTTCGCTCGGTGCCGGTGCGGCAGCGGCGGCTTCTTCGTTCAGCACGGCCTTGATCGACAGGCGGATGCGGCCGCGCTCGTCGGTTTCCAGCACCTTCACGCGCACTTGCTGGCCTTCCTTGAGGTAGTCGCCGACATTGGCGATGCGCTCATTGGCGATCTGGCTGATGTGCACCAGACCATCGCGGCCCGGCATGATCTGCACGATGGCGCCGACGTTCTTGTCCAGAATCTTCATCACCGTGCCTTCGTAGATCTTGCCGATTTCCACTTCGGCAGTGATCTGTTCGATGCGGCGCTTGGCGGCTTCGGCGCCTTCGCCGGACACCGAAGCGATGGTGATCAGGCCGTCTTCGCCGATGTCGATGCTGGTGCCGGTTTCTTCGGTGATCGAACGGATCACCGAGCCACCCTTGCCGATCACGTCGCGGATTTTCTCCGGATTGATCTTCATGGTGTACAGGCGCGGGGCGTGGGCGGACAGCTCTTGCGGGGCGTCCACGGCATTCTTCATCAGGCTGAGGATGTGCAGACGGCCTTCTTTGGCCTGATCCAGCGCCACGCGCATGATTTCCTTGGTGATGCCCTGGATCTTGATGTCCATCTGCAGCGCGGTCACGCCGTTGGCGGTGCCGGCCACCTTGAAGTCCATATCGCCCAGGTGATCTTCATCGCCCAGGATGTCGGTCAGCACGGCAAAACGGTTGCCTTCCAGAATCAGGCCCATGGCGATGCCGGCCACGTGGTCTTTCAGCGGGACGCCAGCGTTCAGCATGGCCAGGCAGCCGCCGCACACCGAAGCCATCGACGAGGAGCCGTTGGATTCGGTGATTTCCGACACCACGCGCATCGAGTAGCTGAACTCGTCAGCCGGCGGCAGCGCGGCCACCAGGGCGCGCTTGGCCAGGCGGCCGTGGCCGATTTCGCGGCGCTTGGGGCTGCCGACGCGGCCGGTTTCGCCGGTGGAGTACGGCGGGAAGTTGTAGTGCAGCATGAAGCGTTCGGTGTATTCGCCAGCCAGGGCGTCAATCACCTGCTCGTCCTGCTTGGTGCCCAGCGTGGTCACCACCAGCGCCTGGGTTTCGCCGCGGGTGAACAGCGCCGAGCCGTGGGCGCGCGGCAGCACGCCGGTGCGGATGCTGATCGGGCGCACGGTGCGGGTGTCGCGGCCGTCGATGCGCGGCTCGCCGGCCAGGATCTGGCCACGGACGATTTCGGCTTCCAGGTTCTTGAAGATGCCCTTGATCTCGTTGGCGGTCAGGGTGTCGGTGTCTTCGGTGATCAGCGCGGCCTTGACCTTGTCCCAGGCTTCGTTCAGCTTTTGGCTGCGCACTTGCTTTTGGCGGATGGCGAAGGCGGCCTTGATGTCGGCGCCGGCGATCTCGCGCACTTGGGCGATCAGCGCTTCGTTGCGCACCGGCTCGGCCCAGTCCCACAGCACCGGGTTGACTTCGTCAGCCAGGGCGTTGATGGCGTTGATGGCGGCTTGCATTTGCTCGTGGCCAAACACCACGGCGCCCAGCATCACGGTTTCGGCCAGTTCGCGGGCTTCGGATTCCACCATCAGCACGGCGCGCTGGGTGCCGGCCACCACCAGATCGAGTTCGCTGGTTTGCAGCTCGGTCTTGGTTGGGTTCAGGATGTATTCGCCATTGGCGTAGCCCACGCGGGCGGCGCCAATCGGGCCCTGGAACGGCAGGCCGGACAAGGCCAGTGCGGCAGAGGCGCCCAGCATGGCCGGGATGTCAGCGTCCACTTCCGGGTTCAGCGACACCACGGTGGCGACGATTTGCACTTCGTTGTAGAAGCCTTCCGGAAACAGCGGGCGGATCGGGCGGTCGATCAGGCGGCTGGTGAGGATTTCTTTCTCGGACGGACGGCCTTCGCGCTTGAAGAAACCACCGGGGATTTTGCCGGCGGCGTAGGTGCGTTCCTGGTAGTCCACGGTCAGCGGGAAGAAATCCTGGCCCGGCTTGACGCCCTGCGCGCCCACCACGGTGACCAGCACCACGGTGTCGTCCATGGACACCATCACGGCGCCGGAGGCCTGGCGGGCGATTTCGCCGGTTTCAAGGGTGACGGTGTGACGACCGTACTGGAAAGTCTTGCTGATTTTATTGAACACGATGTGTGACTCTTGGTGAGGATTGCCGGACACCCGGCAAAACAACGGGAACCCCTAGCTATTGGGGCCGCAAGCGACGCCAATGCCTAGAGGCTCCCCCCGTTGCGACAACAGACGCGGCAGGCGCCGCGCCATGCGAGACATATGCGCCCCGCAAAAGCCAAAAAGTCGCAGCAGGCGCTGCGACTTTCTGGCAAAACCACGTAATTACTTACGCAGACCCAGACGGGTGATCAGGGTGCGATACGCTTCAGCGTCTTTTTTCTTCAGGTAGTCCAGCAGCTTGCGGCGGCGGCTCACCATCTTCAGCAGACCACGACGGCTGTGGTGGTCTTTGGTGTTGGCCTTGAAGTGCGGGGTCAGATCGTTGATGCGTGCGGTCAGCAGGGCCACTTGCACTTCAGGGGAACCCGTGTCGCCAGCGGCGCGTTGGAAATCTTGAACGATACCTGCTTTTTGTTCGGTAGAAACAGCCATGAAACACTCCAGATAAAATATTGGGCTTGCGCCCGGTCAAGACGCGGCGAGCCTAAACCCCTCCGCGCTCCCTGCCTTTGCTTGAGAGTCGCTCACAAAACCCGCCTGGCGTTGTTGTGTGACCTTGCCGTACTTGTTGTACTGTCTGCGGTCACACGCCTAGCCAGGCCCGCTGCGCTGAGTTTTTTGAGCGACTCTGAGAGCCGCTCAAAAACCTGCTTGGCGTTGTGGTGTGACCTTGCCGTGCTATTTGCACTGTCTGCGGTCACACGCCTAGCCAGGCCTGCTGTGCTGAGTTTTGTGAGCGACTCTTGTCCGCTCAGGCTGCTGGCGAGAACGCCAGCAATCGGTCCGGCCACAACAGGCCATCGGCCCGCATGCGACCGATTCCGACAAACCGTTGTTGGGAATCGTATAAACGGCAGCCTTGGATTATCGCATCTTTTTCGGCGACATGCACCGGCTGGCCATGACAAATTTTGTGCGTTTCCGCGTCGTTCAGGGTGTGGATGGGCAGGTGGTTCACCAGGATATCCACGGGCAGCAGCATGGCCATGCGCGCCTCGGGCGTCATCTCCACCAGCGTATCCAGCGCGATGGCGTCGGCGATGTCAAAGCCGGCGGTGCGGGTGCGGCGCAGGCCGGCCAGGTGTGCGCCGCAGCCCAGCTTGGCGCCCAGGTCGGCGGCCAGCGTGCGCACATAGGTGCCCTTGCTGCATTGCACGTCCAGCACTGCGTCTTGGCCGTCAAAGCTGAGCAGCTCCAGCCGATGAATCACCACTTGCCGTGGCTTGCGCTCGATTTCCACCCCTTGTCGGGCGTATTCGTACAGCGAGCGGCCTTGGTGTTTGAGCGCGGAATACATCGGCGGCACTTGCTCGATTGGCCCGGTCAGGCTGGCCATGGCCGCCAGCAGGCCGGCCTGGTCAAAATCAATCGGCCGCTCGCCGGGGGTGAACTCGCCTTCCAGGTCGCCGGTGCTGGAATAGTGGCCAAATCGCACGGTGGCGGTGTAGCCCTTGTCGGCGTCCAGCAGGTGGGCGGAAAACTTGGTGGCTTCGCCCAGGCACACCGGCAACAGGCCGGTGGCCAGCGGGTCGAGCACGCCGGTGTGGCCGGCTTTTTCGGCGTGGTAGTGCCAGCGCGTGGTTTGCAGCGCCTTGTTGCTGGACATGCCCAGCGGCTTGTCCAGCAACAGCACGCCATGAATCGGCCGCTTGGGCGGCTTGGGCAGTCTGCTTACAGTCATTGAAGTCATCACATCGGCGGCCGGCGCGGATGGCCGGCCAAAACGGGCGTCAGTCCTGGGCGGGCGCGTCGGTGTTGTCGTCGTCAACGCGGCTGGCGGCGTCGTCCTGCGCCACTTGGTTGATCAGCTGGGTCATGTGTACGCCGCGCTCGATCGAGTGGTCGTACACAAAGTGCAGTTGCGGCACGGTGAACAGCTTGATGCGGCGCGCCACTTCCGAGCGCAGAAAGCCCGCAGCGCGCTCCAGCGCGTGTTGTGTGGTGTCCAGATCGCTGCTGGTCATCAGCGTGTAAAACACCTTGGCGTGCGAATAGTCGCGGGTGACGTCCACGCCAGTGATGGTGACCCAGCCCACGCGCGGGTCTTTCAACTCGGTGCGGATGATGTCGGCCAGTTCGCGCTGCATCTGCTCGGAGATGCGGTCAGCGCGGGAAAACTGTTTTTTCGCCATGGGGTCTCTCCTGATGGCCGAGACGGGCCGGCCATGAAAAAAGGGGCGGGCTTCGCCGCCCGCCCCCGGTCGATCTGGCTGCGCTTACAGCGTGCGGGCCACTTCGACGATTTCGAACACTTCCAGTTGGTCGCCTTCCTGGATGTCGTTGAAGTTCTTGATTTGCAGGCCGCATTCGTAGCCTTGCTTGACTTCCTTGACGTCGTCCTTGAAGCGCTTGAGCGATTCCAGCTCGCCCTGATGCACCACCACGTTCTGGCGGATGATGCGCACCGAGGAGCCGCGCTTGACCATACCGTCGGTGACCATACAACCGGCAATCGAGCCAACCTTGGACACCGTGAACACCTGACGGATTTCCACCGTGCCGATGACTTGTTCCTTGCGCTCCGGCGCCAGCATGCCCGACAACGCTGCCTTCACTTCATCGATGGCGTCATAGATGATGTTGTAGTAGCGGATTTCCACATCGTTGGCTTCGGCCTGCTTGCGCGCTTGCGCGTCGGCGCGGGTGTTAAAGCCAATGACAATGGCGCTGGAGGCTGCCGCCAGGTTGACGTCGGATTCGGTGATGCCGCCCACGGCCGAGTGCAGGATGTTGACGCGCACTTCGTCGGTGGACAGTTTTTGCAGCGAACCGGCCAGCGCTTCGCAAGAACCCTGCACGTCGGCCTTGATGATGACCGACAGGGTTTGCACTTCGCCTTCGGCCATCTGGGCAAACATGTTTTCCAGCTTGGCGGCTTGTTGCTTGGCCAGACGCACATCGCGATACTTGCCTTGACGGAACAGGGCGATTTCACGCGCCTTGCGCTCGTCGGTCAGCACCATCACGTCTTCACCGGCCGCCGGTACTTCCGACAGACCGAGAATTTCCACCGGGATGGACGGGCCGGCTTCGGTAACCGGCTTGCCGTTTTCGTCGTTCATGGCGCGTACGCGGCCAAACACGGTGCCAGCCAGCAGCACATCGCCCTTCTTCAGGGTGCCAGACTGCACCAGGATGGTGGCCACGGCGCCGCGACCCTTGTCCAGGCGGGCTTCCACCACGATGCCCTTGGCCGGTGCTTCGCGCGCGGCTTGCAGCTCCAGCACTTCGGCTTGCAGCAGAATGGCTTCCAGCAGGCCGTCGATATTGGTGCCTTGCTTGGCAGACACTTCAACAAACTGGGTATCGCCACCCCAGTCTTCCGGCGCCACGCCGTGAGCAGACAGCTCCTGACGGATGCGCTCGGGGTTGGCGCCTTGTTTATCGATCTTGTTCACCGCCACCACCATCGGCACACCTGCTGCCTTGGCGTGGTGGATGGCTTCGATGGTTTGCGGCATCACGCCATCGTCAGCGGCCACCACCAGCACCACGATATCGGTGGCCTTGGCGCCACGGGCACGCATGGCGGTAAACGCTTCGTGACCCGGTGTATCCAGGAAGGTCACCATGCCGCGCGGGGTATCCACGTGGTAGGCGCCGATGTGCTGGGTAATGCCGCCGGCTTCGCCCGCCGCCACTTTGGCGCGACGGATGTAATCCAGCAGCGAGGTTTTACCGTGGTCAACGTGACCCATCACCGTCACCACCGGCGCGCGCGATTCCAGCACGGCTTCGTGGTGTTCGCCACCAACGTCGTCCAGATAGGATTCCGGGTCGTCCAGCTTGGCCGGCTTGGCCAGGTGGCCCATTTCTTCCACCACGATCATGGCGGTTTCCTGGTCCAGCACCTGGTTGATGGTGACCATCATGCCCATCTTCATCAGGGTCTTGATCACCTCAGCGGCCTTCACCGCCATCTTGTGGGCCAGTTCGGCCACCGAGATGGTTTCCGGCACCAGCACTTCGTGCACGATCGGCTCGGTCGGCGCCTGGAACTGATGCGCACCCTGAGCGTGCTTGTTGCCCTTGCCGCCCTTCTTGGATTTCCAGTCGTTGCGGCTGTCGCTGCTGCCCTTGGTTTTCAGGCCGCCGCGCTTCTTGGCGCCATCGTCCCAGCTGTCCTTGCCGCCGGCTTTCTTGTTGCCACCACGGCCCGGAGCGTCGTTGCCACCGGCCGGTTTGGCGGCGCCCGGCGCACCTGCTGCAGCGGCCGGCGCCGGACGTGCAGCGCCTGCGGCGCCTGCCGGTTTGGCCGGTTTGTGCAGCACGCTGCCGTGGGCCGGTTTCGGCGTTTTCTCGCCTGCGGCAGCAGCCGGGGCGGCCGGCTTGCTGGCAGCCTGTTTGGCAGCAGCTGCGTCGGCTTCGGCTTGCTGGCGGGCGACCAGACGGCGCGCTTCGCGTTCCTGACGTTCGCGAATCAGCGCTTCCTGGGCGGCGCGCAGCTTGTCCTGGCGACGAGCTTCGTTCTCACGGGCAGCAATTTCTTCCGGGGTGAGAATCAGCGCCGGATTGACCGGTGCGCTGGCTTGCGGCGCGTTCATCTGGGCGGCAGCGGCAGCGGCCGGCGACAGGCGCGGGGTTTGCGGCGCGCTGTTGCGTGGGCCGCGGTTGTCACGGTCGCGGCCACGGTTGTCGCGGTTGTCACGACGGCCGTCATCACGACGACCCTGACCAGCAGGTTTTTGCGCCGGGTTGCTCGGGCGGGCAGCCTGGGGTTGACTGGCCGGACGGGCCTCGGCGGGTTTGGCTTCCGGTTTCGCTTCCGGTTTGGCTTCGGATTTCACTTCTTTGGCTTCAATGGCCGGGGCAGCAGCAGGGCTGGCCGGCTCGACAGTGGGCGCCGGGGTCGGCGTCACGGTTTCGACAACAGGCGCGGCGGTGGCGGTCGGTGCGGCGACCGGGGCTTCAGCCTGGACCGGGGCCGCCGGTTCGGCGGCGGGGGTGTTCACCGGGGCCGGCTCGGCGGTCACGGCGGCGGGTACGGCAACGGCAGGGGCGTTCTTGGCAGCTTCTTCTTCCGGCAACACCACCACGCGCTTTTTGCGCACCTCCACTTGAATCGTGCGCGATTTGCCAGTGCTGTCGGCCTTGCGAATCTCGGAGGTTTCCTTGCGCTTGAGGGTGACGCGGTTGTCTACGGTGCCGCCATGGGCGCGACGCAGATGGTTGCGCAGCTGGGTTTTGTCCTGTTCGGTCAGCACGTCTTCCATCGAAGACTTGCCCACGCCGGCCGCGCGCAGCTGTTCAAGGAGGTGATCCGGTTGCAAGCCTAATTCACTGGCAAATTGTTTTACATTCGTTTCAAGCATTCGCGTTCCTAAATATCCCTATCTTTTCGCCTGGCCCGGCCGCAGGGCAGGCGTACCGCCCGCCGTCGTTCACATGGCCATCATCATTCTTCACTAAACCAGTGCTCACGCGCTTTCATGATCAGCGCAGTGGCAGCATCGGCTTCCATGCCGGTCATTTCGACCAGATCGTCCACAGCCAGGTCGGCCAAATCGTCGCGGGTGGTGATGCCGTGTTCGGCCAACTGACGCACCAGGTCGCTATCAATGCCTTCCAGGGTCTTGAGCTCTTCAGAGACGCTCTCGACTTTTTCTTCCGAAGCAATGGCCTGGGTCAGCAGGGCATTGCGTGCGCGGCTGCGCAGTTCATTGACGGTTTCTTCGTCCAGCGCGTCAATTTCCAGCATCTCGGCCAGCGGCACATAGGCCACTTCTTCCAGCGTGGTGAAGCCTTCGCTGATCAGCACTTCGGCCATTTCTTCGTCCACGTCCAGCGAGTTGATGAACAGGCTGCGCAGCGCGGCGTCTTCGGCTTCGTGTTTCTCGGCGGCTTCGTCAACGGTCATGATGTTGAGAATCCAGCCGGTCAGCTCGGAGGCCAGGCGCACGTTCTGGCCGCCGCGGCCAATCGCCAGCGCCAGTTGGTCTTCTTCGACCACCACGTCCATGCTGTGCTTTTCTTCATCGACCATGATGCGCTGCACTTCGGCCGGCGACAGCGCGTTGATCACATAGGTGGCTTGTTCCGGCGACCACAGCACGATGTCCACGCGCTCGCCGGCCAGTTCGCTGGTGACCGCCTGCACGCGCGAGCCGCGCATGCCGATGCAGGTGCCTTGCGGGTCGATGCGCGGGTCGTTGGCTTTCACCGAGATCTTGGCGCGACTGCCCGGGTCGCGCGCGGCGCCACGGATTTCCAGCAGGCCTTCTTCGATTTCCGGGACTTCCAGTTCGAACAGTTTCTTGACGAACTCGGCCGAGGTGCGCGACAGCACCAGCTGCGGGCCACGACCACCGCGATCCACACGCAGCAGATAGGCGCGCACCGGGTCACCCACGCGCAGGTTTTCCTTGGGGATCATCTGTTCGCGCGGCAGCACGGCTTCCAGCTTGCCGATTTCGATGATGGCGTTGCCGCGCTCCATGCGCTTGATATTGCCGCGCACCAGGAAGTCATTGCGTTCCAGGAAGTCGTTCAGCACCTGTTCGCGTTCGGCGTCGCGGATTTTTTGCAAAATCACCTGCTTGGCGGTTTGTGCGCCAATGCGGCCAAATTCGATGGCTTCCAGCGGTTCTTCGTAGAAGTCACCAAGCTCCAGGCCAGCATGACGCTCGTCCAGGTCGCTGACTGCCACCTGGCGCGACGGGTATTCGTGGTCGTTATCTTCGACAAGCTGCCAGCGACGGAAGGAATGATAGTCGCCAGTGTTGCGGTCGATTTCGACGCGCACGTCAATGTCTTCCTGATTGCTTTTTTTCTTGGTGGCGGAGGCCAGCGCCAGCTCCAGCGCGCCAAACACGATTTCCTTGCTGACGTTCTTTTCACGCGCCAGCGCATCCACCAGCAGCAAAATCTCTCGACTCATCTAAACATTCTCTCCGCATCGGCCGGCGATGTGTTCGCCAACCCTGACGCCGGATGGCGCGGGGCCCATCGGCTTGTGTGATTGTCTTCCTCGGCGCCGCCGCCTGCCGGGCGGCGCATTCAACCTGGCTTAGAACTCGGGGTCGAGTCGTGCCTTGTCGATGCTGGCCAGCGGAATGCTTACCAGTTTGCCTTCCACTTCCAGGCGCAGGGCGCTTTCTTCCACGCCGCACAGGCGGCCGTGGAAATTCTTGCGGCCTTCCAGCGGCATGCGGGTTTTCACCTTGGCCAACTGACCGGTGAAGCGGACGAAGTCCTGTTCTTTTTTCAGCGGGCGATCCAGGCCCGGCGACGACACTTCCAATCGGTCGTAGTCAATGTTTTCCACCATGAACAGGCGGGTCAGGTGATTGCTGACCAGCACGCAGTCATCCACGGTAATGCCTTCCGGCTTGTCGATGAACAGACGAAAACCGCCCGATCGGGTCAATTCGAGGTCGACAAATTCGTACCCGAGCCCGACGAGCGTGCTTTCCAGCAACGCGCGAACATCCATGTTTTTTCCACAAATAAAAAATGGGCGAAACGCCCACACTGATGCCGTTGATTATAACAGACTCTTGAAAGAAAAAGAAACTGCTGGTCATCACCGACCAAGTGTGGCAGAAAATGTGGCCTCCGACAAGTATCTGAACTTGACGAAAGCATGAGTGGTGCCGCAGCCTGCAAGTGGGATTTAGCGCCGCTAACAAAACCCTCCTGGCGTCGTTGCGCAGCCGTATTTCTTGTACTGCCCGCCGCCGCACGCTTGACCGGGAACGCGGTGCTCAGGCTTTGTACGCGACTCTTAACGCGACAGGGTGGACAGAAGCCCAGCGGTCATGCCATATTTCAAACAATCGTTTGTAACACGGCTCGTGCCGGACAACGATGCGGCATCTATAGTAAAAGTCACCTCGCCTGCCCTGCAAGCGCCAGCGAGCGACGCCCGCCAAAGCATACTGACCGACCTGCTGCTCGCCGCACACAGCCAGGACGGCGCCACCTCAAAGACGATGGAGAAACAAGACAATGGACAAAGTCTGGCTGAAGAATTATCAACCCGGCGTGCCCGCCGAAATCGACATCAACCAGTTCCAGTCGGTTTCGGAAGTGTTTGCCCGCAGTGTCGAGCGTTTTCGAGACCGGCCGGCGATGGCCAATATGGGCAAAGTGTACACCTATGGCGAGCTGGACGCCCTGACTGTTCGTTTTGCCTCGTTCCTGCAAAATACCCTCAAGCTGCCGATGGGCGCGCGGGTGGCGGTGATGATGCCCAATCTGCTGCAATACCCGGTGGCGGTGTTCGCCATCCTGCGCGCCGGCTACACCGTGGTCAATGTCAATCCCTTGTATACCCCGCGTGAACTGGAGCACCAGCTTAACGACGCTGGCGTGGATACCATCGTTATCCTGGAAAATTTTGCCAACGTGCTGCAACAGGTGATCGCCCGTACTGCGGTCAAGCATGTGGTGCTGACCCGCATTGGCGACTTGCTGGGCGCGCCCAAGTCCTGGCTGGTGAACTTTGCCGTCAAGCACGTTAAGAAGATGGTGCCAGCCTGGAAGCTGCCGGTGACGCCGATCTTGTTTAATGATGCGCTCAAGGCTGGCGCCGCGCAGCCGCTCAAGCCAGTGAGCATTGGCCATGATGATGTGGCGTTTTTGCAATACACCGGCGGCACCACCGGCGTGGCCAAGGGCGCCATGTTGCTGCATCGCAATATTGTCGCCAATATGCTACAGGCTGGCGGCTGGGTGAAGCCTGCCGTGCGCGAAGGCCAGGAAGTGATTGTCACCGCCCTGCCGCTTTATCATATCTTTTCGCTGACCGCCAACCTGATGGTGTTCACCGAAATTGGCGCGCTGAACATCCTGATCACCAACCCGCGCGACATCCCGGGCTTTATCAAGGAAATCAAGCAATACCCGGTGACGGCGATGACCGGGGTGAACACCCTGTTTAATGCTCTGCTCAATCACCCGGATTTTGCTTCGGTGAATTTTTCCACCTGGCGACTGGCGCTGGGCGGCGGCATGGCGGTGCAAAAAGCCGTGGCCGACAAATGGAAGGCGCTGACCGGCGTGCCGCTGATTGAGGCCTACGGCCTGACCGAAACCAGCCCGGCGGCGTGCATGAACCCGCTGGACCTAACCGAATACAATGGCACGATTGGCGTGCCCATCCCTTCTACCGAGATCCAGATTCGTGACAGCCAGGGCCATGAGGTGGCGTATGGCGAATCCGGCGAGCTATGCATTCGCGGCCCACAGGTGATGAAGGGCTATTGGCGGCGTCCGGATGAAACCGCCAAGGTGATCGACGAGCAGGGCTTTCTGGCCACCGGCGATATGGCGATGATGACGCCGGAGGGCTTTGTCAAACTGGTGGACCGCAAAAAAGACATGATTCTGGTGTCGGGCTTTAATGTCTACCCGAATGAAGTCGAAGACGTGGTGGCCAGCCATCCGGGCGTGCTGGAGGTGGCCTGCGTGGGCGTGGCGGACGAGAAATCCGGCGAGCTGGTCAAGGTGTTTGTGGTGCGCAAGGACCCGGCGCTGACCGAGAAAGACATCCTCGCCCACTGCAAGGCCAACCTGACCGGCTACAAGGTGCCCAAGTTTGTCGAGTTCCGCGACGAACTGCCCAAGACCAATGTCGGCAAAATCCTGCGCCGCGCCTTGCGCGACGAGAAGCCCGGCATGACCGCCAACAAGGGATAAGCGCTGCGCACACCCTGCGCCATGGGCCCGGCCAGCCATGCTGCCGGGCCCATGGCTTGTCTGCGGCGGCATTCCGGCTACACTGCCGGTTTTGCCCCTGGAGCTTTCCCCATGTCCACCCCCGTTCTGTATGGTATTCCCAATTGCGACACCATGAAAAAAGCCCGCGCCTGGCTGGCGGCACAAGGTATCGAGGTGACGTTTCATGACTATAAAAAGCTCGGCATCACCGCTGAAGTCATTGAGGGCTGGCTGGCGCAGGGCGCTACGCTGGATGCGCTGGTCAATCGTAAGGGTACCACTTGGCGCAAGCTGGATGAGGCCAGCCGGGCACAGGCTGAACACCGGGAGGGCGCGATTGCCTTGCTGCTGGCACAGCCTTCGCTGATCAAGCGCCCGGTGCTGGTGCAGGCCGGTCGGGTGGAGGTGGGGTTCAGTGAGGCGGCGTATCAGGCGTTGTTTGCGCACTGAGTCAATGTTACGGGCGGGATCGGCCAGAAAACTGTACTGGCTGATCCCGCCCGTTTTTGATTGGTCGGCTCCTCCCGTGAGGTGAGAAAACCCTTCTGGCGTGGTGAGCCGACCTTGCCGTACTGCTTGTACTGTTTGCCGTCGCGTGTCTGGCCAGGCGTGGCGCTTAGCCGAAGTGGCAGACGTAATGCAGGGTGTCGGTCACCGTGATGTCAAACGCGCTGTCGCCTGGCACCGAGAATGACTGGCCTGCGCCATAGTTTTGCGCTGTGCTTTCGCCTTTGAGCTGAACGCTGCACTGGCCGGCCAGCACTTCCATGATTTCTGGTGCGCCGGTATTGAAGGTCAGCGTGGCGCCCGGCAGGATCACCCCCACCGATTTGCGTACGCCGTCAGCCAGAATCAGGCTGTGGCTGACGCAGCGACCGTCAAAATAGACGTTGGCTTTTTTGATTACGCTGACGTTGTCAAACTGTTCCATTTGTAGATTTTCCCTTAAATAACAATCAAAAAACCGGGATGCGCAGTGTACCTGAGTTCTGTGTGTGCTGACATCCCGTGCTGCATACCTGGTGTCTGTTTTGCTCTGTCATCATCGTCATGACAAGTGCTCGTATGTGGTGATCTGCTGAGGATGTGCTGCTGGTTCTATCTTGCAGCGCAACAGTTGACGCGCAACACATCAGTCTTCTGCTTTGCCGCTGAGGACTGTTCTGGCCATCGTTGTCTGCGTGATTTTCTGCCCACTTGCCCGGGCTTGCCGGTGTTGCCCGTGCAGCAGAGCGTGCTGAAAGGGTGCATCTGCTGCCGCCATGGCTGGACGTTTCTGCCGGTGTGGCAGTTTTTGCCATCAGGCATGCAAGGCCCGGTTGCAAAACAAACGTTCAGTCAGCAAGGAAAATTTTGTGAAATTTGGTAAAAAATTTCAAGAACTAGCAATTTTCTGGCTTATCAGCAAGTAGTCAGATCAATTGGCCCGTTTGCTGCTTATCTTTACGCTGCGGTGCAGCATGAAATGGCGTGCCCGGCTCTGGTGCGCCTTTGATGATAAAGTCATTTTTATGAATTTATCGGAGCTGGTAAGCATATTTACGTATTTACTTTTTTCTGGGGCAATGGTCATATAACCAGGCCAAAAGCAACAGCAAGAAATATGTTGTATGCATTCGTTTGTCTCGGGTGCTGACGAGGAATAAAAGGGGAGTCCCGTCAGCGCATGCCTGTGACAAGTGACCAGCCAGGCCGGCGTGCTAGCTGACGCCAGCCTGACGATGCGAGCACTGCCTCATGCATCACCAGACTGACTGTTTCATTGGAAGAATGACGCAAGGTTGGCCCGGATCTGTATTTGCCACCTTGCGCCCTGGACCGAAATCAGTTCGCAGGAGAACAATGATGAATAGCACCCCCCACGTGAAGACCGGACTTGTCCTGGGCGGCGGCGCCCCTAATTCCAGCCTGATTGCTGGCGCACTGGTGGCGTTTGCCGAGCGCGAAATGGAGTTTGACGTGATGTCGACTTCTGGCGCAGGCGCGCTGATGGGTCTGTTGTACAACTGCCCGCGTGGTGGCGACCGCATCGAGGCGCTCACCCGTTGGTCGCAGATTGGCGTGTCTGACGAGCTTTATCAGTTCTTTCCCGTCAACCACAAGGTATTCATGAAGCCGGGCGACCATGCGCACCAGTTCCGTCAGGCGATGTCGGGCAATCCGTGGATGAAATGGTGCCAGAGCATGTTCCCGCAAGGCGGCCTGCTCAGCGACATGATGCAGCTGACCTGGGCGTCGATGTGCCCGAGCAACCTCAGCAAAAAAAGCCTGGGTTTGTGCGCTCACCTGCCGTTTGTCGAAGACTACGTCGATTTTGATCTGGCCCATCACCACGCTGGCGAGTTTTATTTCAATGCCTTCAATCTGGACCAATCCAAAATGGAAGTCTGGGGCAAGGAAAAACTCTCGGCCGAGCGCATCCGCGCGGCGTTTTCTTTCCCGTTCATCTACCCGCCGTACGAACTGGATGGCCAGTGGTATATCGAAGGCGCTTCAATCGAGCCGCTCAACTTTGAAGTGATGACCCGCCCCGAGGTGGAAGACCACGTTGATGTGGTGATTGTCGCCGACATCCTGGGCAGCTATCGCTTGTTGCAAAAACCGCGCAATCTGTACGATGCTTGGGTGAAATCCATCATCACCCCGCTGGTGAAGATCGCCCACAGCGACACCCAGATGTACAAGATGCAAATGGCCCAGCATGGCAAAACCGTGCTGCAACTGGACTTCTACAAGAATGTGCCGGACGCCTGGCTGCCGGAAATCTTTGACTGGTCGGAAAGCAACCTCAAGCGCCTGTTCGAGGTGGGCTACCAGACTGGCCAGGAATTCCTGGAAGAACACGGCCTGCTCTTGGGCCTGCTGCCGGCCACCGGCAAACCTGCCCGCGTGCATCATGCTGCGGTGCGGCAAAATCACCACACTCTCCCAGACTTGCGCATGCCAGCTGGCGCATTGATTTGAAAATGCCCCTGCCATGACTTAAAGTGTCTCTGCACCCGCATGGCAAGCAAACCCACCGCACAATCCCGGCTTTGCCGGGATTGTCACGTCTGGCGCACACGTGTGCGGGAATCCCCTGCGGCGCCATCCCCGCCACCTCCAACGACCGCTCTTTATCCAGGGGCGTACCGTGGCTGGCTGGGCGTTCTCTCCATCCCCTCTATAAGGAAACAGGCATGACAGCCAAGGTGAATCCGCAACACAAACACAAAAAAGCCCTGCTGATTGGCGGCGGTGCGCCCAACTCCACGCTGATGGCCGGCGCCTTGGTGGCGTTTCTGGAAAAAGGCGCAGAATTTGACGTGATTTCCGCCTCTGGCGCAGGCGCGCTGATGGGCTTGTTGTATGCTGCGCCGAAAAACGGCAACCCGCGCCAGGCGCTGGAAGACTGGGCCAAGGTGGGCGTGTCTGACGCCATTTACAATCGTTTTCCGGTGAACTTCAAGGTGTTCATGAAGCCGGGCGAGCAAGCCGCCGCCTACCGCGACTGGATCATGAACCGCAACCCGTTCACCAAGCCGCTGTACGACCCGTCCTCGCCGATGGGCCATGGCTTTTTCTCGGACATGGCCAAGCTGTTCCTGGCCACCATGTCGCCGTCGGACCTGAGCGGCAAAAGCCTGGGCATGTGCGCCCACCTGCCGTTTGCCGAGCAGGTGATCGACTTTGACGCCATTCCCAAGCTCAAGCCTGAGTTCTATATCAACGCCTACAATATGAACCGTGCGGAGATGACCATCTGGGGCAAGGGCGACATCACCCCGGCCCATCTGCGCGCGGCGTTTTCCTTCCCGCTGATCTACCCGCCGTACACCCTGAATGGCGAGGACTACATCGAAGGTGCGGCGATTGATACGCTGAACTTCAAGGCGCTGGTCAACGACAACGAAGACGCCAAGCAAAAAGGCCTGCACTGCGACCTGGACACCCTGGTGATTTTCGACATCCTCGGGGCCGATCAACTGATTCGCAAGCCGCGCGACCTGTACGATGCCTGGGTGGGTTCGATCATCACCCCGCTGGTGGAAATCGCCAAGGACGATATCAGCCTGTTCCAGTATCGGCACAATATCGACCACAAAACCGGCAAGGAAAAGCGCAAGCTGCTGAAGGTGGATCTGATGGGCGGCATCCCCAAAGAGCATTGGCCGCAAGTGATGGACTGGTCGGCCAGCAATCTGGAGCTGCTGTTCAAGGTGGGCTACGAAGCCGGCCTGAAGTTCTGCGACGAAAACGCCGAACTGTTGGATCTGCCGCAAGCCAAGGCCAAGCAAGCTGCTCCGGCTGAAGCTGCGGTCTGACACCCCGCGCTTTTGCTTTGACGTAAAAACATACGCCCCGCCGGGCAACCGGGTGGGGCGTATGTTTTTTACTGCCAGATTTGCGTCAATCAGCCGGCGTAGCGTTCCAGGCCGGCAAATGCCGGGTGGCCGGCGTCATGGCGGCGCACCACCAGCACGTCTTCCAGCTTTTCCACCTGTTTGACGATCTGCTCCAGACGTTCGTCTTCGTTGATCTGCAACCAGATGCGGCTGGTTTCGCCACTGCCCACCGGCACGCAGATGATGCCTTCCACATTGTAGGCGCGGCGGGAGAACAGCCCCACCACATGCGACATCACGCCAGGATGGTTATTCACGTCGATTTCCAGCACCGGACGAGTGAGTTGTTCTGCGGTCATGGTTAACCTCCGATCATTTCTTTGTTGGCGGCGCCCGGCGGCACCATCGGGTAGACTTTTTCCTTCACGTCGATGCTGGCGTGAATCAGGCACGGGCCGGGCGCATTCAGCGCCTGCTTGAGCGCGGCGCGCGGGTCGGCGGCGGCGTCCAGATCCAGCTCGGCAATGCGAAAACCACGGGCGATTTGCAGGAAGTCCGGCTGGGCGATAAAGCGCGAAGCAAAAATGCGCTCGCCGTAGAACAGCTCCTGCTGCTGGTGCACCAGGCCCAGCGAGGCGTTGTTCATCAGCACCACTTTCACGTTCAGCCCGGCTTCGGCCAGGGTGGCAAATTCCTGAATATTCATCAAGATACTGCCGTCACCGGAGAAGCACACCACGGTGCGTTCCGGGTTGGCCAGCGCCGCGCCGATGGCGGTGGGCAGGCCAAAGCCCATGGTGCCCAGGCCGCCAGAGGTCAGCCATTGGCGCGGGCGGCGCAGCGGGTAGGCTTGCGCCACCCACATCTGATGCTGGCCGACGTCGGTGGCGACAAAGGCGCTGTCGTCCAGCGCGTCGGCCACTGCCTGCACCAGGCCGTAATGGCTGCGCGGGTCGTCCAGGCCGGGCAATTGCAGCGGCCGCTCGGCCTTGAGCTGGGCCACGCGCTGGTTCCAGTCTTCGCGCAGGGTGGCTTGCACCTGCGGCAGCAATTGCGCCAGCACTGCGCCGACATCGCCGGCGATGCCGATGTGGGCGGTCTTGATCTTGTCCAGCTCGGACGGGTCGATGTCGATGTGAATAATCGCCGCATTCGGGCAGAATGCCGCCACCTTGCCGGTGGCGCGGTCGTCAAAGCGCGCGCCCACGGCAATCAGCAGGTCACATTCTTCCAGCGCCAGATTGGTGTACGGCGCGCCGTGCATGCCCAGCATGCCCAGCGACAAGGGGTGGTCCACCGGCATGGCGCCCAGCGCCATCAGCGTCATGGTGGTCGGCAGGCTGGCTTGCTCGGCCAGGGTCACGGCGGCTTCGGAGGCGCCAGAGTGCACCACACCGCCGCCCAAATACAGAATCGGGCGCTTGGCCTGGTTGATCATCTGCGCCGCCTGGGCGATTTTGTCGGCGTCCGGCGCCGGCGCGGCCTGGGCGCAACCCGGCTCGGGCCAGCGGCTGACGGCAATGCGCTGCAATTGCACGTCTTTGGGGATGTCCACCAGCACCGGGCCGGGGCGGCCAGACAGCGCCAGCGAGAAGGCGCGCGGAATCACTTCCAGCAGCGCTTCGGCGCTGTCCACCAAAAAATTATGCTTGGTGATCGGCACGCTCAGGCCATAGGTGTCCACTTCTTGAAAGGCGTCGGTGCCGATCATGCTTTGCGGCACCTGGCCGGTGATGGCCACCAGCGGGATGGAATCCAGCTTGGCGTCGGCAATCGCGGTCAGCAGATTGGTGGCGCCCGGGCCGGACGAAGCCAGGCACACCGCTGCCTGGCCGGTGGTGCGCGCCATGCCCTGGGCGATAAAGCCGGCGCCCTGTTCGTGACGGGCCAGCACGTGGTGGATTTCGGTGGACGCCGACAGGGCGTCGTAAAACGGCAGGATGGCGCCGCCGGGAATGCCCGACAGCACGCGCACACCCTGGCGCTCCAGCAAACGAACGGTTAATTCAGCGCCGGTCAACCATTCGGCTTCGCCGTGCGCGGCAGTGTTGGAAGAGGCATGCATGCCTTGTTCTCCATATTGCAGGCCGGGCGACGCAGGCGGGAAAAGCACAAACCCCCGCGAGCGTCACGCCGGCGGGGGTTTGGTTGGATTCGGATCGTCCTGAACGCTATCCAGCAGCCCGCGGCGTGTGGTCTAGGACCACTACGCTTACCACTACGCCGGACAGCAGCACGCCTGCCGGCAAGGGCGACAGGGACAGCAGAGGGCGCAGGGCGGTTTGGGGCATGGATGCAGGCTTCAAAAAGACAAACATTCGATTTTGTAAACGCTTCTTTGTAGAGGCGCCTACAAAAACCCCTGGCTGTATGGCCCCGCTGGTGTTCGCTCGGCGGGGCAAGGCGTCGGGGACGCTTCGCGTCATTGTGTGAGCGCTTCTATGCGGGGCAGTGTGCCGCGATTTGCCGGGCAATGCAAGCGCCTTGCACTGCAACATGACGGGCAGGTCGCCAAAAAGCCACAGCGCCCGGCCGGTGAGTGCGCCGCGCCATCAAGGCAGGGTATTCAGATACATGGTCTTGCCGTCGTACAGATAGATGGCGCCTTTGATCAGGCGATACAGAAACCAGATGCCTGCCACCGCCAGCACGATCAGACCCACGCCAAACCATGAGGTGGCCAGACCCAGCACACCCCACAGCAAGGAAAACCAGAAGGTGCGCATCTGCCAGCGAAAATGGGATTCCAGCCAGGTGCCGCGCACGTCGTCCAGTTTGATGTAGTTGATGATGATGGCGATCAACAAGGTGACCCCTACGAAAAGAGAGGCTACTTGCAGACTGTAGACGATGATGGTCCATTTGCGGGCTTCGTGTTCACGCAGGGGCGTGGAGGGCGAGTCAAGACGCATGGTGATGGCGTGCGCGGCAGCGCGGTGTCCTGGGTGAAGGTGGAACCTGCATTGTCATGGATTTTTGCTTTCTTGCAAATCTGCCTGTCTGGTCGCCGGTCTGTCTGTGCCATCACCCAGCACATATTTGATGTGGGTCAATATATATAATTTTTAAACTGAAGCATACTGTGCACAGCAAATAAACAAACTTGGCATACAGGTCGGCTACGACCGGGGGAGGTTAACATGGCATTGATGAAAGAGCTGCTGTCGTCTGATGTGGGTATTCTGAGCCTGATCACCATCGTCGTCACCTGTGTGGTGGTGGGTACTGCTATCACGTTCTTTATCAAGAAGTCCCACGAATAGTTTTTACTGCATATAGCGTGGGTAAAATTCACGCGCTATATGCCTGATTGCCTGTCGTCCGGGGGGATGACGGACAACGGCCCGTCGATGTCTTGCATCGTCGGGCCGTTTTCTTTTTTAAGAATCAGTATGTTGATTTTTTTCTGGCTGTGGCGTTCTGTGTGTGCTGCGCGATCTGCCTTGTGCCGCGTGGGTGATGAGGGATCTGTGGCGTGTCAATACAGTACCTTTGTCAGATGCATGGAACGACTCGCGCTGGGCCAAAATCTGCTGAATTGTGCGCTGATTTTCCTGGCTTGATGGATGTACTGTGTATGCAATAAAACCAGTTTTCTGGGTCTTGCTTCAGGAAAGCTTTTGGGTGGTGTGCGCATTCTCCCTGATTTAGTAAAATACATTGCTTGTCATATGACGATGTATGTTATTGGCTATGTCTGTAAGGGTTCTTGTCTCTTGCGCTCAGATGCGGTGCCTGTCTGCCCCGTGTCGTTTCCATACCGTCAAACAGTCATCAAGTTCTGCTATGGTGCAGATCAAGACTGGCTAGCAAAACTCTCCTGGCGTTGTTGTGTGGCCTTGCTGCACACCCGTACTGTGTACGGCCACACGCCGGCCAAGAACCGCAAGAACCGCTGTGCTGAGTTTTGTTGGCCGCTCTCACTCAGCTTCCGTAAGTTGTGCTGGCGGAAGAAGGGGCGATGCCATTGTTTTTGCCGGTGGCTTCCTGGCTTGGTGAGGGAGGGAAATTCCCCGCGCGCCAAGTATTTATTGCTACAATCCGCGTCCTTTTTTCGCGCCCGCCAGGTCCGCCGGCCGCATGCCGCGCGGCCGAGCCTTTCGCCTCGATTCGGCCCCAAGCCGTGAAGCGGGCGCTGTGTGACTGGATCAATCGACGCGGCCGCCCTGCGGCCCCACGAAAGGACTCTATTCATGGCTTGGACCATTGCAGACAGCCGCAGTATGTACGGCATTCGCCATTGGGGCGCCGGGTATTTTGATATCGGCGACAACGGCCAGGTGTGCGTGCACCCACGCGGCAAGCACGACGACGCCTCGCTGGATCTCTACCAGCTCACCCGCGACCTGCGCGCGCGCGGCCTGGCGCTGCCCTTGCTGGTGCGCTTTCCTGACATTCTGCAACATCGGGTGCGCCGCATCATCGGCGGCTTTGATCAGGCGCGGGAAAAACTCGGCTACGAAAACGGCTATACCCTGCTCTACCCGATCAAGGTCAACCAGCAAGAAGCGGTGATCAAAAGCATGATCGCCGACCCCTCCCTGGCCATTGGCCTGGAAGCCGGCTCCAAGCCCGAGTTGATGGCGGTGCTGGCCTTGGCGCCGTCGGGCGGCACCATTGTCTGCAATGGCTATAAAGACCGTGAATTTGTCCGCCTGGCGCTGATTGGCCAGAAGCTGGGCCACAAGATTTTCATCGTCATCGAAAAAGAAGCAGAAGTGCCGCTGGTGATCGAAGAATCCAAGCGCTTGGGGCTGACGCCGATGGTGGGCCTGCGCGTGCGCCTGTCGGCGTTGTCGCACGGCCAATGGGCGGACAGCGGCGGTGAAAAAGGCAAGTTTGGCCTGTCGGCGGCGCAGGTGCTGTCGGTGATTGGCCGTTTTGTCGATGCCGGCATGCAAAACGCCATCCGCCTGATGCATTTTCATATGGGTTCGCAAATCGCCAACATCAGCGACTATCGGCTGGGCTTTCGCGAGGCGGTGCGCTGGTATGGCGAGCTGATCAATATGGGCTTGCCGGTGGACCATGTGGACGTGGGCGGCGGTCTGGCGGTGGATTACGACGGCACCCATTCGCGCAACCCGTGGTCGGTGAACTACACCATTGGCGAATACGCGGAAACCATCGTCGGCATGATGCATGAATTCTGCGACGCCCACGGCCTGCCGATGCCGCATTTGCTGTCTGAGTCTGGCCGGGCGCTGACCGCGCATCACGCCGTGCTGATCACCAATGTCACCGACGTCGAGCAGCCGATTGACGCCGTGCCCAGCGTGGACACGCTGGAAGAGCTGGCCGACCCGCTGCACAAGCTGTACGAGCTGGCGCTGACCGGCGATATCGAACTGGCGGCAGAAACCTATTACCGCGCCGGCCAGTATGTGGCCACCGTCACCGAGCTGTACACCGACGGCAAGCTGAGCCTGGCGGAAAAAGCCTTTGCCGAGCAATGCTACGCCGCGCTGTGCCGCCGCCTGCACCGCGCGCTGACTGCCGCCCAGCGTTCGCACCGCCAGGTGTACGATGAGCTGCACGACAAGCTGGCGGACAAGTATTTCTGCAATTTCTCGGTGTTCCAGTCGCTGCCGGACACCTGGGGCATTGGCCAGCTGCTGCCCACCGTGCCTTTGCACCGGCTGGACGAGCAGCCGCTGCGCCGCGCCGTGCTGCAAGACCTGACCTGCGATTCGGACGGCAAAGTGACGCAGTATGTTGATCACCAAAGCATTGAATCATCGATGCCGGTGCACGACCTGAAGCCGGACGAGGAATACCTGATCGGTGTGTTCCTGGTGGGCGCCTACCAGGAAATTCTGGGCGATATGCACAATCTGTTTGGCGACACGGATTCAGTCAACGTCTACACCGAGGATGATGGTTCGCTGCGCATCGAAGGTGTGGAAGTACACGACACCATCGAAGACATGCTGCGCTATGTGCATTTGCAGCCGGAAGACCTGATCAGCCGTTATCTGGACAAAATCGTGCGCGCCGAGCTCACCAGCGATGAGCGTGGCGCCTTCCTGAACGAGCTCAAGCAGGGGCTGAAGCGGTCTTCTTATCTGACAGTGTAACTTCGGCCTTCGTCTCCCGGTGTCGGGCTGCTCTGCCTGTAGTCAGATGCCGGGAGTGATGCCCGGTGACCCTGGCTGCCGTTTCTCTCCGGCCCTGTCATGCCTGAGCGTCTAGGCCGGGAAAAAGCTCGTGGCGCGCCCGGATAGCGGACAAACCATGCGATTTTGCGGCATACTTGCGCAAAATCATGCCATCAGCAGAATCATTTCGAGGGAGACGCCCGATGAAATCCACCCTGCTTGCCGGTGCTTGTGCACTGGTGCTGTTGTCCGCCTGCTCCGCTGTGCAGGCGCCGCCTCCGGTTGTGCCGCCTGCGCCGGACTTCAACGCCATGCAGAACAGCCTGTTTCAGGAAACCAAACGCCTGGCCAATCTGGTTGGCAATGGCAGCCTGAGCCGGGTTGAAGCCGCTGACCAGTTGAATGCCCGCCGACTGGCGATGATTGGCCCGCATCCGGTGGATGACGAAGTGTTCCGCACCTATCGACTGCTCAGTGTGCAGGTGCAACAGAACAAGATCACCCAGGATAAGCTGCGCATCACCCTGATGAACAAGCTGGACGCGGTGCGCAAAGGTTATGCTTTGCTCGACCCCAAGCCGGTCAAGCCACCAGTGTTCACCAATATGTTGCTGCAAATCTATGACCGGCCACCGTTGTAAGACGCCTGCCACGCCATGTCCGTGTGGTTCTGGCCTGGCGCTGGCGGCCTGCTGCGGCCGCCTGCATGCTGGTGAGCTGGCGGTCAGCGCCGAGGCGCTGATGCGCTCACGTTATAGCGCTTATGTGCTGGGTAATGAGGCCTATCTGCTGGCCACCTGGCATCCGGATACCCGACCTGCCGTGCTGGGTCTGGCAGACGATGCGCCTGTCAAGTGGCTGGGGCTGGATGTGTTGGCCTGCCAGGCCGGGCAGCCAGGCGACGCACAAGGCACGGTGCGCTTTGTGGCCCGCTATAAAGTCAATGGCCGTGCTCAGCGCCTGTCCGAGCACAGCCGGTTTGTTTGCCAGGATGGCCGCTGGCTGTATGTGGATGGCCAAGTGGATGAAGCCCATTGATGATGGATACGCCTGATCTCTTGCGTTTTGTGGCATTTGCCGAACACGCCCCTGTCCCCGTGCATGACCAGCCCGCCGCAGAGCGTCGGGTGCATGGAGCGCCGCAACGACAGACCTGGACCTATTTTACTGATGCCATGCACGGCATGGAGTGTGGTGTTTGGGCGTGCGAGCCCGGTATGTGGCGTATCCGTTTTGCCGCCAACAAACTGGAATTTTTTTGTGTGCTGGAAGGCCATGTCCGTCTGCATGATGCTGATGGTCAGGTGCACGACGTGCGCGCCGGTGAAGCCGGGGTGATTCCGGCTGGGTTTGTGGGGGCGTTTGAAGTGCTCAGCCCGGTGCGCAAGTATTTTGTGGTGCAGCAGATCTCGATATCTGCTTGATTTTGCCATCGTGCGATGAGGTGGAAGTCATGCAGCGTGTTGGCCGCGCTGGTAATTGGCTCTCGCGGTTTGTCCCGGGCGGCGCTGCCGGCTTGCTGGTCGTCTCCGCCTAAGCGTGGCTGGCAAAACCCGCCTGGTGTCATTCACGGCTTTGCCGTACTCCTTGCGCTGTCTGCGGCTGCGCGCCTGGTCAGGAATGCTGCGCTGGGTTTTTAAGTACGATTCTATCTTCTGATAACGACCTGCCTCTTGCAAGCCAAGGCATTCTGTCGTTTAATCCCCCGCCATCCGTTTTTTACCATGTTACAGCTATTTATTTATTAGGTAGAAATACGTAGCCATCGATTGGCTTGCGTTGGATCATGGCCAACATCGGGCTTAAACTGGTATATCATGCCTGCAATGCTCGGTAGGCATGCTGGCATGCCATTTATTAAGTAAAAATACTGGGCCAGATGGGGCCGTGGCGGGCATGCGCCGATTGGCCATATTGATGGTGTTTGATTTTCAGGAGCCTGTGGGTCATGTATATATCCATGTCCATGCAAGCAGTTGACATAAGCTGTATTTTCGCCATGACCTGCATGGCGGTTCATGCCCCTTCGCATTGGCCTGACTGACCTAACACGCCTCCGACTGCCGTTTAACAGATCCAGACATGAAAAATTCCCTGACAACCGCCCTGTCCGCTGTGCTGCTGCTCTTGGCGGCCTTGCCCGCCATGGCGCTGGATGATCGTGCCGCCAGTGCGCAAGTCAACCGATGGTTGCAGGCCCACCGCCAGCAGATCCCTTTGCTGAGACAATTTGTCCAGCGCCTGCCCAAGGGGGCCGATCTGCACAGCCATTTGACTGGCGCCGCGTATGCGGAAACCTATTTGCGCCTGGCCGCCGAGCACGGCTTGTGCGTCGATAGCCAAACGTTGGCATTTGTCTCTCCAGATGGGGCGACGTGCCCGTCGCCGTCGGTCTCTGCCCGCCAACTGCCGTCCGGCGTATACAGCGCCATGGTCAACCAGCTGTCCATCCGCAATGTCGCTTTGTCCGGCAGCAGTGGGCATGACCAGTTTTTTGCCACTTTTTCCCGCTTCCGCCTACCCGCCAACTTGCCTGAAGCCTCGGTGGCCCTGGCTGCCGAAGTCAGCAATCGGGCGGCCAGCCAGAATATCCTGCATCTGGAACTGATGACCACTCTGCAA
The DNA here is from genome assembly GCF_003201855.1 of Rivihabitans pingtungensis. Lineage (GTDB taxonomy): Bacteria > Pseudomonadota > Gammaproteobacteria > Burkholderiales > Aquaspirillaceae > Rivihabitans > Rivihabitans pingtungensis. The sequence continues at coordinate 60,402 of NZ_QJKI01000023.1, forward strand.
GGTTCGGGGGTGCGCGAGTTGGCCGGCAAACTACCCTGGCCGCAGACACCTGACTTTGCCGCCAGCCTGGCCTGGTTGCAGGCCAATGGTCTGGACGCTCAGGTCGAGGCTGCCCGGAATGAACTGGATCAGTTTGATCAAGCCTATCGCGCTACCCAGCGGTGCGGGCAGCCTGATGCCCAGCCGGGTTGCCAGATCAGCCTGCGCTGGCAGCAACAAACCAGCCGCACCGCCAGCCCGGCACAGGTGTTCAGCCAATTGGCTTTTGCCTTTGCCCTGGCCCACGCCGACGGCCGTGTGGTTGGCATCAATCTGGTGGCGCCTGAGGATGACCCAGTGGCCTTGCGCGACTATCGCCTGCATATGGCGATGATCGGCTGGCTGTCGCGCCAGATGCCGGACGTGAATATCGCCCTGCATGCCGGCGAATTGACGCAAGGCCTGACGCCACCGGAAACCCTGCGCCATCATATTGCTGACGCGGTGAACGTTGCGGGCGCCAAGCGCATTGGCCATGGTGTGGCGATTGGCTATGAAGACCATGCTACCCGCACCTTGGCCACCATGCACACTCGTCAGGTGGCAGTCGAGGTGTGTTTGAGCAGCAATGACGTCATTCTGGGTGTATCGGGTGAACAGCATCCTCTGCCAGTGTATCTGGCTGCCGGTGTGCCGGTGGTATTGGCCTCGGACGATGAGGGTGTATCCCGCATCGATCTGAGCCATGAATACCTGCGCGCTGCGCAAACTTACCGGCTGAGCTATCCACAGCTCAAGCAATTATCCAGAAACAGCCTGGAATACAGCTTTCTGCCTGGTGACAGCCTGTGGCGCAATCTGTCTGCAGGTAAAGTGCTGGCCGTATGCCGCAATGACACACCTGGCGCCAAGGCCTTGTCGCCGCGTTGCGCCCATGCACTGGGCAGTAGCGAAAAAGCCCAGCGCCAGTGGCAACTGGAAGCTGCATTCCGACAGTTTGAACGAGACCCGCTGTGGGCTGGTCGGTAATCTGCTGATGTGCAGAAAATTTGCCGCTTTGTTGCTTTTTGATATTTTTGGCATGTTTGGCGCATGTTGATGGGCGATGCCGAGCAGGCACATCGGTATTGCCCAAGCTCTGGTAAACAGGTTTCTCCCGGGTGATTGTCTTACGCCTGATATGGCGGGTGGACACAGGTACAGCAACAAATGACGAGTCAGGACAATCATTCCCGCACGCAAGCTCCTTCTCATGTTTCCGGGAGGCAGGCGCGCAAAAGTTCTCGCTGGCTGGGGCGCCTGATGGCGCTTGCCGTGCTGGTGGTGTGGCCGCTGGTTCTGGTTGGTTTTTTCATCAGCTCATGCGGAGAAGAGCGCGAGTTTTTTGATGAGCCACTGATGCGCCAACTGGGTGCCAGACCAGATCGAATCACTTCCTACGATTTTCACGGCCTGATGGTGCCTGGCACCAAAGAAGATGCCAAGAGGCTAGGCTTCTCTGACTGCAGTGCCAATGATGCCTTTTTTTATTGCACCCGGCCGCGGATGGGCAAGTTTTTAGGGGTTGAGGTGCGTGCGGCATCGTTGATTCTGGATGAGATGGACAATTTTATTGAAACTCGGTTCAGTATCCAGAAGCGTAATCCCGGCGTATTTAGTTATCGTTCGATTCAAATTGAATTCGGCCCGACTTTTTATGATACGGACTGTCTGAATAAACATAACAAAGAACGACCCGGGCATGCATGGGTACGATTGTTGGAATGCCGTAAAAATGATGGCATAGATTATTTTAAATATCTGCTGCAGGCTGATGGCTGGGTAAATGATACCAGTGGGCGTGGTCGGGTTGACGCGTATTACAAGCGCGGTATCCCTTTAGAGATTGAAGTCGGAATCGTCAACGGCACGGCCAATATCCGACCATTTCCACTTAAAGATGTTGAGCTGATCACACAAGCCCAGGCTCAGGCTGCATCTACGCCGGCGCCTCATGATGATAGTCAGGCTTCCCGCGAAAAATTTGTCCGCTCAATGAAGCAATAAGAGCCACTCACCATACTCAACAAAGTGGTTATGAGGCTCTGGCCAGAGCTATATGGCGTGACATGATCTGCTGAGGTGGTTGCTTCTGTCTGACCTTCTTGGCATCGCCCGGACGTGCTAATCCGGGCTTTGTGCTCTGCGCTCAATGACATGCACCAAACGCACAAGTGCGCCATGGTGCATGTCAACGCGCCGACTCCCTTATCTGTGATGTGTGCGGTGACGTGTCGGTTTCTTTGGATGCGTGGCGCGTGCAGAGCGTGCAGGTTTACCTGCATGCTTGCTCACTTTGCGCGACTGTGCACCGTGTTTGTGCGCTGCCTTGCCTGCCTTGTGGGTGGTTTTCTGCTGGCTGACCTTGCCTTTGTGGTGCCCCGCCTTGCGCCCGTGCTTTGCCGCATGTTTAGTGTGTTTCTGCTGTGCCACGGCTTTCTTGCCTGCGTGTCGGATGCTGGCCTTGCGTGCGCTGTGTGCATGCTGTCTGCCCTTGCTGGATACGGCTTTGCTTGCGTGATGACGACCATGAATCACGGTCTTGCCCTTGCCGCGCTTGTGTGCCCGCTTGCCAAGATGCTTGCCGGCATGGCGCTTGCCATGGCTGGCGACACTGGCATGAGGTTTGCTGGGCTTTTGGGCACGTGCCTTGCTGCTGACCGGTGCGGCATCGCCTGGCAATGGCAGATCATCGGCCAGCGTGAGGCTGGTCAGCAGTGCCAGCATGCAGGCAAGCAAAATGCGAAGCATGAATACAACCCTTTCTTAAAAACACATGGCGATATTGCATTGCATCATCGCCATGTGTCACAAATTGGAGAAAAACGTGCTGAATTCGCCGCTTTGCGGCGTAAAATTTCCAGAATACCCATTGAAGCAACATTCTGCTCTTGGGTACTATGGAAAAAGTAATACTCCCGTTTGATTGCGATCGCTCGGCCCCATTGTGCCTGATGAGCGTCGCCCCTCTAGATCATCCCCTTACACACATCGTGCTACAACAGCTCACGAGCGAAACGCATCCCCTCAACGCACACAGCAATGTCACGTAGCCCAAGCCACAACGTCT
>NZ_QJKI01000024.1 GCF_003201855.1 Rivihabitans pingtungensis
CGGATTTGTCCACCGTGCGGCTCTTGATGGCGGTGATCAGGTCGGTTTTGTCGGTCTTGGTGCTGTCGCCGCCGATGGAGGTCATGCCGATGCCGACCGGGATTTCTGCTTTGATGGCAGGCGTGGTGTTGCTGCCGGCCAGCGGGATGTCGGCATTGGCGCTGGCGCCGTCCTGGTCCTGACGGCCAGCAGTAACCACCGGGATGATTTTGCTGGGCACGCTGCTGCCGTCGCTACGGGTCACCGTGCCAGAGGTCACATTGACGCCATCCACCAAGGTGCTGGAAGATGAAGAACCGCTGCCCCCACCGCCGCCACCGCCCCCTGCGGCAGCCAGATTCAGGGTGACCGAGCCATTGCCGGTTTGCGCACCGCCACCGCTGAAGCCATTGTCGTTGGCCACCAGCGAGAGCGTGACGGTACTGCCGGCACTGGCGCCGACAGCGGTGGCATAGCTGACACCACCGCCCGACAGAAAGGTATTGATGGCGCTTTGCGAGCCGGCCAGCGTGAGCGAGCCACTGCCAGAACCGCTGACCGTCACCCCACCACCGCTGGTCGCCGTGAGCGTGCCGGCCGGCACCGACAGGGCCAGCGAAATGCTGTTGCTGCCAGCATCCTGATCGGCCACGCTGATGCCAGACAGTGCCGCCGCAGAACCGATGGTGATGTTTTGCGAGGCGGGAACAGTGATGACCGGCTTGTCATTGGCATCGGTCAGGGTGACGGTGAAGGCCTTGTCAAAGGTCAGCCCGCCCTGGTCGGTGCTGCGCACGGTGACGGCGTAGCTGTTCTTGGTTTCGTAATCCAGTGTGGTGCCGGCCTTGAACTGCAAGGCTGCACCTGTCACCTGGAAGCTGGCCTGATCAGCGCCGCCAACCACGCTGTAGGTGAAGGTGTTGCCGGTATCCGGGTCGGTGCTGGTGAGGTTGCCGATGTTCAGCGCACTGGCGGTCGAGGTGTTCTCGGCGACGCTGCTGGCCGACAGAGCAATATTGGTCGGTGCCTCGTTGACGTCGGTGACATTGATGGTCACCGCCTTGGTGGTGGTGTTGCTGGCATCCTTGGCATTCACCGTGATGCTGTAGCTGGACTTGGTCTCAAAGTCCGCCGAGGCATTGAGGGTGACCGCGCCGGTGCTGCTGTTGATGCTGAACGAAGCAGCGTCGGTGCCGGACAGGGCGTAGGCAATGGTGTCGCTCTCGGCATCCGTGGCGGTAGCCGTATAAACCACCGTGCTGGTGGCGGCGTTTTCTGCCACGCTGCCGCTGGCGCCGCTGGAGATGACCGGCGCAGCATTCGGCGGCACCACATTCAGGGTTTCGGTCTTGCTGTCGGTCTGCGTGCCGCCCGAGCCGGAGTTACCGCCATCATTGGAGCCAATGCTCAGCGTCACCGTGCCAGTCGCGCCTGCGGCAGTGGTATAGGTGACCTTGCTGGCAGTGATAAAGGCATTGATGTTGGACTGGGTGCCGGTCAGCGTCATCGAGCTGGTGCCGCTGCCCAGCACGGTGACGCCGCTGCCAGTGGTGCTGGTAAACGTGCCAGCCGGCGCCGACAACGAGACAGTGATCGGGTTGGAACCAGAATCCGGATCGGCCACGCTAATGCCGGTCAGCGCCGTGGCAGTGGCCTGCATCACATTCTGCGAGGCGGGCGCCGTCAGCACGGGTTTTTCGTTGACGTTGGTGACATTGATGGTGACAGCCTTGCCAGAGGTATTACTGGAAGCATCCGCAGCAATCAGCGTCAGGTTATAGCTACTCTTGGTTTCGTAGTCCGCCGAGGCGTTCAGTGTCACCGCGCCGGTGCTGCTGTTGATGCTGAACGAGGCAGCGTCGGTTCCACTGAGCGAATAGCTGACTGCGCCGCTTTCCGGATCGCTGGCGGCGGCGGTGTACACCACGGTGCTGGTGGCGGCATTTTCGGCGACAGAGCCAGTGGCGCCGCTAGTGATGTTTGGCGCTTCGTTGACGTCGGTGACATTGATGGTCACCGCCTTGGTGGTGGTGTTGCTGGCATCTTTGGCGTTGACGGTGATGCTGTAGCTGGACTTGGTTTCAAAGTCAGCCGGGCTGACCAGCCGCACGGCGCCAGCAGTGTCGATGGTGAACGACGCCGCGTCGGTTCCGGTCAGCGCATAGGTGAGCGCATCGCTTTCCGGATCGGTGGCCGTGGTGGTGTACACCACGGTGCTGGTGGCGGCGTTCTCCGCCACGCTGCCGCTGGCGCCGCTGGTGATGGTGGGGGCGGCGTTCGCCACGGCAATGTTCAGCGTTTCGGTTGCGCTGTCGGTTTGCGTGCCGCCAGAGCCGCTATTGCCGCCGTCATTGGAGCCAATGCTCAGCGTCACCGTGCCGGTGGCGCCCGCGGCAGTGGTGTAGGTGACTTTGCTGGCGGTGATGAAGGCGTTGATATTGGTTTGCGTGCCGGTCAAGGTCATCGAGCTGGTGCCGCTGCCCAGTGCCGTGACACCGCTGCCGGAGGTGGCGGCAAACGTGCCCGCCGGCGCCGAAAACGACAGGGTGAGCATGTTCGAGCCGGAATCCGGATCGGTCACACTGATGCCGGTCAGCGCAGTGGCGGTGGCCTGGTTGACGCTCTGTGAGGCAGGCGCGGTGATGGCCGGTTTTTCATTGACGTTGGTCACCGCCACGGTGATGACCTTCAGCCCCGTGTTGACGCCATCGACGGCCAGCAGGTTGAGGCTGTAGCTGCTCTTGGTTTCATAGTCGGCCGAGGCTTTCAGCGTGATGGCGCCGGTGGTGCTGTCGATATTGAACGACGCGGCATCGGTGCCACTCAACTTATAATTGACTGTGGCCCCCTCCGGATCCGTGGCCGTCGCCGTGTACACCACGGTGGAGGTGGGTGCGTTTTCCGCCACGCTGCCAGAGGCAGCGCCGGAAAACACCGGGTTTTCGTTCACATCAGTGACGCTGATGGTCACCGCCTTGGTGCTGCTGGCCGCGCCATCAGACGCCACAATATTGATGTTGTAGGCGTTCTTGACTTCATAGTTGGCCGCAGACACCAGGCGCACCACCCCGGTGCTGCTGTCGATAGTGAGCTGGCCCGCATCGGCGCCAGACAGCGAATAAGAGATAGGATTACTCTCGGCATCGGTGGCGGTGGCGGTGTACACCACGACGGAGGTGCTGGAGTTTTCGCCGACCGAGCCGCCGGCGCCACTGGTGATGGTGGGGGCGGTGTTGGGGGCTGGCGTCACCAGCTTGCGCACCATATTGTCCGAAAATGTGCCATACAAGGTGTTGCTGCCGGCCCAGAGTAATTCTGTGACCTGCGCACCGGTAAAGGTGTTCTCCGGCGTGACAGCACCGCCGCCAGCACCTGTTTTATACACCTTACCATCACCACCAAACGACCCTGTGCCAATATAAAAATTTGTGCCGTCACTGGTGATCGACCGTGGCTCATCACTCAATCCAGTGACAAAATCGCTGGGGCTGGCCAGGGAGATGGCGCCGCCAGAAGCGGCAAACTTGATGACTTTGCCATCGCTTGGGCTGGTGGCATACAGGTTGTTGGCGGCATCAATATATAGCTGTTGCGCACCATTTACCGTCGCCGATGCCAGTACAGAAGCGAGCGTGAGTGGGCCGCCAGAAGCCGGGAGCTTGTACACTTTACTGGCGCCGCTATCTGCGGCATAAAGGTAACCATCGGATCCAACCACGATATCAGAGATATTATTGAATCCAGAGGCAAACGAAACGCCGCCTACATTGCTGGGCACCCCGCCACTGGCGGGGTATTTCATAATGATGCCGCTCCCTGTGCCAAGGTATAAGTTGCCCGCTGTATCAATCGCTACGCAGGTGGCGTTTGTGATGGTTGCAAAAGCGGTGTTTACCGCTCCACCCGTAATGGCTCCTCCACTGGCGGCATATTTGTAAAGCGTATTGTCATCAATAGATACGACATATAAATTATTTTGGCTATCAATAGCCAAGTCCTCTGGCGTACCCACGCCGGTCGCAAAACTATTGGTGACGGTAAGCGCCAGCGTCCCCATATACTCGTCCAGCGTCAGCGCTGCGCTATTGACTGCACCTGAATGGGTTTCCAGCACCCAATCCCCCCCCAACGCGCTTGCGCCAGTGAGGTTGCTGGATGCCGCGACATCGGCGCGGGTGATGGCGGCAAGCTGCCGCACCAGCGTTTCACCGGCCTCCCCTGCGCCTACATCGCAACCATACAGCAGCAGATCACCGTCTTCGCCAAGTGCTTGGCCAATTGCATTAAGCTCGGCGCTGTACTGCGACAGTGAATCTTGAGTGAGTGTAATGCTGCCCAAGTTAAGTTGCCCTGCCGCGCCATGCGACAGCACATGAATAGCGTCCAGCGAGCCGGGTTGGAGGGTGGCCAGGTAGCTTGCCATTTGCGCCAGGCCATCCTGCGCGCTATCCAGCACGATCACCTCGGCATTGGCCGCCATCTGACGGGACAATAGACCCCAGTCGTACAAATTATTTTCAATGAACACCACTTGGCGCGCAGGCTGCGCTGCCGGGATGGATGAAAGTGCATTGATCGTAACGGTATCCATAGCTCCCCCTGAGCCTCTTGATCACATTGCCAGACCATCAGTCACGGCGACAACGCGCCAGACTGAATGTCCACCACAAGCCATGCGCACCACATATGGGCGCCAGCAGCATGCCACATGCCATGTTTAAGATAGACTTGAAAATCAGGCAGGAGGCTCACAACCTGTGCAACAGGAAGGCTGGCGGCGGCTTGGCAAGTTAGACAACAATAAGAGCCGCTAACAAAACCCTCCTGGCGTTGCTGCCCGACCTTGCCGTACTTTCTTGTACTGCCTGCGGTCGTGCGCCCAGCCAGGAGTGCTGCGCTGGATTTTGTTAGCGACTCTAAACCTACATATTAAAGCATTACGGCGACAGCAAACAGCTACATGAAGAAATCTGACCCAAACCTAACAGTATCGTGGCAGATATATTAACATCCGCCATATTTTCATAATGCCTCATACCGTGCGTGCCCAGGTTTCTGCCAAGACACCTGGGCAAACCAGCGCATGCGAAATACGCTATCACATGCCGCTTACGGGCGCACCGGATACATACCTTCCACGGCGATAATGTAGCGCAGCGTGAATGATGGCTGCACGGTGCTCATGGCCACAGGCACAGCCACAGCCAGCGGCACCGGCTGCTGTGCCGCCAATGCGTTCGCAGAGCCTACCGCCACTGTGCCAGAGACAGTAGGCAGGGTTGCACTTGCCGTAAATGGCTTGAGTGTCGTGGTGGCGGCGGCCGTACTATAGATTTTTGCCGCAGAGGAACTTACCAGCCCCTTACCCAAGACTGAAGCACTGCTAGGCACATTGTTGTCGCTGGAGGCAGCATCTACCGGAATAGACACACTGACGCTGGCGCTGCTGGCGGTTGTGCTGGTGAATGTGGCGGTATGGGTATGCGCAGGCAGCGGCACTTGATTAGCCTGCAAAGTCACCGAACCCGTGCCCGTGGCAGTCATGGTCGAGGTGGCGGAGCCCGGCGTCAAGCCAACTTGGCCCGTTGACCCCATCGCCACACGCCCAAGCAGATTTGGCAGCTTGAACGTACTGGAGCCATTGCCGCCATAGGTCTGACCCAACAGTGAATACAGCGCAGTATATTGCTGAACTTGCAACTCTTGGCCTTCACAGGCCAGCCAGCCTACGGGCACCCAGTTCAACGGCCACAGGATGATTTGCCCCAAAATCGGATCCATTGTCTTGCTCCTTTGGTTTTTGTGTATCTGTTTGTTGAATGTGGGCATCGCCCAAACATCATTCACTCGCCACTTGCATCCATTTTGGCTGGTGAATAATCTATTGTCATTTAAGGCGCAACATGCTGCACAGACGTTATGTCAAGAGGGCCTTGTTTTGCTGATGAAAAAATAGCGTGCTTAACAAAGACCACTTTGCCCAAGTATCAAATATTCCAGCTGACAAAAACTGACAAGTCCTGATTAATAGGGTAAGCCTATGCGTCTGTTGCGGCGATGACAGCAGCCAAGCTACAACGCATGAATAAGGTCAAAGTGAAATCATTCTGCGCGGCATGCAAACAAAAGCATATACGTAGAAATACCAAAAGCGATTACATCCGAAGACAGCTTGGCGTCGATGTGATCAAGGAAAATGCTAATGCTATTAAAAAATTCATAATGGATTGATTGGTATTGACTTGCGTCCTGTAGACGCACGCTCGCCTGTTGTCTATTGAGCGTGCGAAGCCATTCCACGCCATGCTTTTGCGTGAGGTGTGCAGTCGAGGATGGCGCATGCCGTGTGGCGCTTCAGCAAGCGCAGTGTCGCGCCGCTAAACCCCTGCTGGCGTTGTGGCGCAGCCTCGTTATTGGCTGCGGCCGCAGGCGCACGGCGCTGCGTTTGGTGAGCGGCGCTTAATCACTGGCTGCGTTGCCAGAATTCCCCTTCCACCAGCACCGAGCGTTCGCCGCTGCTCAGCCACATCTGGCCATCCTGGATGGTGGCCTGCAGCTGCATGCTGCGTTCGGTGAGGGTGGTCAGTTGCTGCAAGGTTTCGGGCGGGATGCTGACCACGGTCAGGTTGGCAAAACGGCTGGCCTTGCCTTGCATGCCCTGCCACCAGATTTCACTGGCGCGCCCTCCGTAGCAATACAGCCAGACCTGATCAGCGCGGCCGCACGCTTTGCGCAAACGTTTTTCGTCTGGTTCGCCTAAATCAATCCACAGCTCGATTTCATCAGCGTAGTTTTTACGCCACACCTCCGGCTCATCGTCGGCGCACAAGCCCTTGGTGAAGCTCAGTTGTTCATCGGCATGCAAGGCAAATGCAGCAATGCGCAACATCATGCGCTCGTCGTTCTCGGAAGGATGGCGAGCAATGGTCAAGGCATGGCTGGCGTAATAGCCGCGATCCATGTCGGAGATATTAAGGTCAGCTTTAAAAATGGTGGCTTTCAGCGCCATGGGAGCATCCGTTGCAAAAGTCGGCAAAGGCGCGAGCATACTCGCGTCGTCGAAGGGAGACAAAACTCACGCACGGCAAAACTGGACGCTGGCGGCGCGTTTTGTGCATGAATGGCAAGCAATTGAATCTGCGCGCTTGACTCTGGAGTTGCTCCAGAGTGTTTACTGTCGGCATGCCGCATTTCGCGCCGCTCACCAAACCCAGCGCAGCATGCCTGGTTAGGCGCGTGCCCACGCCAGCCGCCTGGCACGCGAAATGCACGAACACCGTGATGTTGTGGCCGACAGAAAGGGATGCGCCATGTCCGAGTTAAAACCCCTGCCGATTTACCGCGCCAGCCCGACGCCGCCAGCCAGTGGCGACAGCTGCCATGGCGCGTGCAGTTGCGGGCATCCGCCTGCCACGCCGCCCAGCCCTGCCGCGCCGCCCAGCCAGTTGGCGGCGGGTCATACGCGCAGCGTGGTGCGCATTGCCCAGATGGATTGTCCGGTAGAAGCCAATATGATCGAACACGCGCTGGGCAAGCTGCCACAGGTGTCGGCGCTGGCGTTTAATCTGCTCAAGCGCGAGCTCACCGTCGATCATGCGCCGGGCAGCGAGCCACACTGGCAGGCGGCGATTGTCGCGCTGGGCTTTACCGTCGAGGCCGCCGACGCGCCGGCCGCGCCGCCGCCGCCCGAGCGCTGGCTGGGGCTGGCCTTGTCTGGCGCGGCGGCGCTAGGCGCCGAGCTGGCGCACGCCTTTGCCCCCTGGCCATGGCTGTCGGCCGTGCTGGCGCTGGCGGCGATTGCCGGCTGTGGGCTAAGCACCTACCGCAAAGGCTGGCTGGCCTTGCGCCAGCGCACGCTGAACATCAATGCGCTGATGAGCGTGGCGGTGACCGGCGCAGTGTTGATCGGCCAGTGGCCAGAAGCCGCGATGGTGATGTGTTTGTTTGTGCTGGCCGAGCGCATCGAGGCGCGCTCGCTGGCGCGCGCCCGCGACGCCATCAGCAGCCTGATGGCGGTGACGCCAGACACCGCCTGGGTGCAAACCGCCGACGGCCAATGGCGGCAATGCCCGGCCAGCGAGCTGAGCGCCGGCAGCGTGCTGCGCGTGCTGCCCGGCGAACGGGTGGCGCTGGATGCCGTCATCACCGCCGGCGCGTCGGCGCTGGACCAATCGCCAATCACCGGCGAAAGCGTGCCGGTGGATAAAACCATCGGCGACACGGTGTTTGCCGGCAGCCTGAACACCTATGGCGAACTCACCCTGCGCGCCAGCGCGCCGGCCAGCGAATCCACCCTGGCGCGCATTCTGCACGCCATCGAACAAGCCGAATCGCGCCGCGCGCCCACGCAACGCTTTGTCGATCAATTTGCCCGACACTACACCCCGGCGGTGTTCGCCCTGGCCTTGCTGGCCGCCATGGCCCCGCCGCTGCTGGGCTGGGCCGGCTGGCTGGACAGCGTATATCAGGCGCTGGTGATGCTGGTGATTGCCTGCCCGTGCGCGCTGGTGATTTCCACCCCGGTCACCCTGGTCAGCGGCCTGGCCGCCGCCGCGCGGCATGGCGTGCTGGTGAAGGGCGGCGCGGTGCTGGAGCAAGGCGCGCGGCTGCGCGCGCTGGCGCTGGACAAAACCGGCACGCTGACGCTGGGCCAGCCGCGCCTGCAACAGGCGCGCGCGCTGCGCGGCGAGCTGGCCGACTGGCGTCAGGCTGCTGGCGCGCTGGCGGCGCGCTCGGACCACCCGGTGTCGCGCGCCCTGGCGCTGAGCGAGGCTGCCGCCTGGGCGTTTGCCGGCGTGCGCGCCTGGCCGGGCGAGGGCATCAGCGGTGAACAGCATGGCGAAACCTACTGGCTGGGCAATCGTCGCCTGGCGGCGCGCTTTGCTGCGGAATCCAGCGAGCTGGACGCCGCGCTGGCCGACTGGGACGCGCAAGGCTACACCCCGGTGCTGTTTGGCTGCGGAGCGCATACGCTGGCGCTGTTTGCCGTGGCCGACCAGCTGCGCCCCGCCGCGCCCGAGGCGGTGGCCGCGCTGTCGGCGCTGGGCGTGCACAGCGCCATGCTGACCGGCGACGGCGCCGCGCCCGCGCAAGCGGTGGCGGCGCAGCTGTCGCTGAATGAAGTGCGCGCCGGGCTGTTGCCGCAAGACAAGCTCAGTGAAATCGAAGCCCTGCAAACGCGCCACGGCGTGGTGGGCATGGTGGGCGACGGCATCAACGACGGCCCGGCGCTGGCGCGCGCCGACGTCGGCTTTGCCATGGGCGCCGCCGGCTCGGCCACCGCGCTGGAAGTGGCCGACGTGGCGCTGATGGACGACGACCCGCGCAAGCTGGCCTGGTTTATCCGCCTGGCGCGGCACACCCGCACCGTGCTGTGGCAGAACATTGGCCTGGCGCTGGGGCTGAAAGTGGTGTTTTTAGGCTTGACGCTCAGCGGCCATGGCAGCCTGTGGCTGGCGGTGTTCGCCGATGTCGGCGCCAGCCTGTTGGTGGTGGGCAATGGCTTGCGGGTGCTGCGCTTTACCCGCTGAGCGCGCCCAAACCCGCAGGCCGCGCAGCGAGGCCAGGCGGGTTTTGTGAGCGGCGCTTAATTGCGTGGGGCGGGCTGGCCGTCCTCTCGCGGACGCACCCGCACAATCACTTCGATTTGCTCCAGCTCCAAGCCGTCGGGCAGCACCGGCGCACCAGACAGGCGCAGGGTGTCGGCCGGGATGTCGGTCAGCTCGCCGGTAGCGCTGTTATACAAATGGTGATGTGGCTGGGGATTGGAATCAAACATGGTTTTTCCCGGCTCCACCGCCAGTTCGCGCAGCAGGCCGCGGGCGGTGAACAGCTTGAGGGTGTTGTACACCGTGGCGCGCGACAAGCCGCTGGTGTAGTGGCTGGCGCACTGTTGCACCTGCTCGGCGCTCAGGTGCACCGGCAGCGGCAACAGCACACGGGCAATGGCCAGCCGTTGCGCGGTCACCGGGATACCGGCGCGCAACAAATGACCGGACACATCCGGCAGGGAAGGCAGCAAAGTGGGCATGGCAACGCCTCTTGCACAACAGAACCATGAAACGGCGCACGATGGCGCGCCGGCCGGGTGCTGTCAAGCCCATGCCCACACGCCATCCGGATGGCATATGACCCACGGCGTCCAGAACGTATCACGCTCGGGCACTGCGGGTCGCTCAGGCGCTGTCGATTTGCAGCACACAGCGCACGGCCATCCTGCCCCGCTGCCCAGCCGCCACCCAGGCAAAATGACGCAGCAGCGGCAGGCAGGGTGCGTGCGGCGTTTCAGTCAAACGGACGCGGGCGCGGGGTGCTGTCGGTGGACGGTGGCAGAATCGGCAGTTTGAAATCCGGTTGCTTGCCGGTCAGCGTTTTCAAGAAGCTCACCACATCGCCGATTTCCTGCTCGGTAAACTTCTTGCCCAGTTGCAGACGGCCCATCACGTCCACCGCCTGCGCCAGGGTGGCGGCTTCGCCATCGTGGAAGTACGGGTAGGTCAGTTCGACATTGCGCAGCGTGGGCACCTTGAAGGTAAACCGATCGGCATCCTTACCAGTGACTGCTACGCGCCCCTCGGCCGGGTTGCTGGTTTTGTACGGCTCGACCTGGCCCATTTTCTGGAAGGAATTGCCGCCAACGTTCGGGCCATTGTGACAGGCCACACAACCGCTGTTCTTGAAAGTTTGGTAGCCGCGCAGCTCCTGGGCGCTCAGCGCCTTTTTATTGCCCTTCAGCCATTGGTCAAAGCGGCTGTCCGGGGTGACCAGGGTGTCTTCAAAGGCGGCAATCGCCGTGGTGACCTTGCCGATGTCGATGGCGGGTTCGCCGTAGACCTTTTTGAATTCGTTGACATACTGCGGAATCGAGCGCAGCACATCCACCGCCAGCGCGTGGCTGAAGGCCATTTCTTTGGGGTTGGCGATCGGGCCGCCGGCTTGTTCTTTCAGGTCTTTGGCGCGGCCATCCCAGAACTGGGCCAGGTTCAGCCGCGAATTGAGCACGGTGGGGTCGTCTCAGAAAACGGAAAATAAAGCACGCTAAGCCGGTTGCAGCGGCCGTAGCGGCCTGAACTTGCCCGCGCCGATCTTGGCGCTGCTGCGCCAGAGGTAATCGCCGGTCAGGTTGATGTGCTCCCAGCCGAGCGGCGACAGGTACTGCAACAGGCCGTCATCGACGGCTTGACCGTGGCCACGCAAGGCGTTCGCGGCCCGCTCCAGATAGACCGTGTTCCATAGCACGATGGCCGCCGTCACCAGGTTGAGGCCGCTGGCCCGGTAGCGCTGCTGCTCGAAGCTGCGGTCGCGGATTTCCCCCAGGCGGTTGAAGAACACGGCGCGGGCCAGCGCGTTGCGCGCCTCGCCTTTGTTCAGCCCGGCATGCACGCGGCGGCGCAGCTCGACGCTTTGCAGCCAGTCCAGGATGAACAGTGTGCGCTCGATGCGTCCCAGCTCACGCAGGGCGACGGCCAGGCCGTTCTGGCGCGGGTAGCTGCCAAGCTTCCTGAGCATCAGCGAGGCCGTCGCCGTGCCCTGCTTGATCGAGGTGGCCATCCGCAGGATTTCATCCCAATGGGCGCGGACGTGCTTGATGTTGAGCGTGCCGCCGATCATCGGTTTCAACGCCTCGTAGGTGGCATCGCCCTTCGGGATGTAGAGCTTGGTGTCGCCCAGGTCACGAATGCGCGGGGCGAAGCGGAAGCCCAGCAGGTGCATCAACGCGAAGACGTGGTCCGTGAACCCTGCCGTGTCGGTGTAGTGCTCCTCGATCCGCAGGTCGGATTCGTGATACAGCAGGCCGTCGAGCACGTAGGTCGAGTCGCGCACGCCGACGTTCACGACCTTGGTGTGGAACGGCGCGTACTGGTCGGAGATATGGGTGTAGAACGTCCGCCCTGGGCTGCTGCCGTATTTCGGATTGATGTGGCCGGTGCTCTCGGCCTTGCTGCCGGTGCGGAAGTTCTGGCCGTCCGACGATGACGTGGTGCCGTCGCCCCAATGCTCGGCGAAGGGATGTCGGAACTGCGCGTTGACCAGCTCGGCCAGTGCCGCCCCGTAGGTTTCGTCGCGGATGTGCCAGGCTTGCAGCCAGGCCAGCTTGGCGTAGGTCGTGCCGGGGCACGATTCCGCCATCTTGGTCAGGCCCAGGTTGATCGCGTCGGCGAGGATCGTGGTCAGCAACAGGTTTTTGTCCTTGGCCAGGTCGCCTGACTTCAGGTGGGCGAAGTGCCGGGTGAAGCCCGTCCATTCGTCTACCTCCAGCAGCAATTCGGTGATCTTGACGTGCGGTAGGATCATCGCCGTCTGGTCGATCAGGGCCTGTGCGGTATCGGGCACCGCCGCATCGAGCGGCGTGATCTTCAGGCCCGACTCCGTGATGATGGCGTCCGGCAGCTCGTTGGCCAGCGCCATGCGGTTGACGGTGGCGAGCTGCGTTTCCAGCAGCGTCAGCCGGTCATGCAGGTACTGGTCGCAATCGGTGGCCACGGCCAGCGGCAATTCGCTGGCCTGCTTGAGGCTGGCGAATTTCGCGGGCGGCACCAGGTAGTCCTCGAAGTCCTTGAACTGGCGCGAGCCTTGCACCCAGATGTCGCCGGAGCGCAGCGCGTTCTTCAGCTCCGACAGCGCGCACAGTTCGTAGTAGCGCCGGTCGATGCCGGTGTCGGTCATCACCAGCTTCTGCCAGCGCGGCTTGATGAACTCGGTCGGCGCGTCGGTGGGCACCTTGCGGGCGTTGTCGCTGTTCATGCTGCGCAGCACCTCGATGGCGTCGAGTACGTCCTTGGCGGCGGGCGCGGCCCGCAACTTGAGCACGTCGAGAAATTCCGGCGCGTAGCGGCGCAGCGTGGCGTAGCTCTCGCCGATGCGGTGCAGGAAATCGAAGTCCTCGGGTTGCGCGAGCCGCTGCGCTTCGGTGACGCTCTCGGCGAAAGCATCCCAGGACATGACGGCCTCGATGGCGGCGAACGGATCGCGGCCCGCTTGCTTGGCCTCGATCAGCGCCTGGCCGATGCGCCCGAACAGACGCCGGTTGGCGCGGGTAATCGCTTCGGCGCTCGCCCGCTCGACGGCGTTGAGGGCGGGCACAATGACCGACTGCCGCCGCAGGTGCTCGATCAAGGCTCTGGCCAGCACGATGCCCTTGTCGGTTTGCATGGCCAGCTCGGTCAGCAACTGGACAGCCTGCCGGTAGTGGCCAATCGTGAACGGCTGGAAGCCGAACACCGTTTGCAGCTCGACCAGGTGCTCGCGTCGGGTCTGCTCACGCTGCCCGTACTCGTCCCAGCTTTCGATGCCGACCTTGAGCTGGTTGGCGACCAGTCTCAGCAATGGCGGGAACGGTGGCTCATCAGCGCCAAGGATGACGCCGGGAAAGCGCAGGTAGCAGAGCTGCACCGCGAAGCCCAGCCGATTGGCCGGGCCGCGCCGCTGCCGGATGATGGAGAGGTCGCTTTCGCTGAACGTGTAGTGACGGATCAACTCATCCTTGGTGTCCGGCAACGCCAGCAGGCTTTCGCGCTCGGCGGCGGAGAGGATCGAACGGCGGGGCATGCGGTTTCCTTCTTCTTGAAAACGTAGGTTTGTGACAAGCCCGCCAAGGCAACCGGCGCGGCACGGGAATCAAGGCATTGCGATTCTCGAAAATAGTTCTTGAAATTCTATTCTTGATTGCATATCATCTCAACGAGTTTCGATAAGAAAGGATGCGCATGCGACCGTCTGTTGTGCTTGACATGAAGCGAAGCGCAGTGCGTGAAGCGGTAGGCCGCTTTCGCGCCGCGAACCCGCGCGTCTTCGGCTCGGTGCTGCATGGCACCGACCGGGATGGCAGCGACCTCGACCTGTTGGTCGATGCGGTTCGCTGGTGGGCAAGGAGGCAGCAGCCGACACGCTCATCGGCAACTGCACGACCGCACGACCAGCCTCCCGTTCAAATTCGAGTTAGAACTCATATCCAGCCTGTCTGGGGGCACTGTGAAAGAGGGATCTCCGATGACTGTTGAATCGAGAATATTTTCTGTAGCCGAGTATGTTCAGCCGTCCGAAGGCGAGCCTATTCGTTCCGTTGTGCTTGAAACCCGAGACTCAATTATCGTGGTTTGGCATGTCCATCCCGGGCAGGAAATTGCGGCTCACATTCATCCTCACGGCCAAGACACGTGGACTGTTTTGTCGGGAATGGCTGATTACTTTCAGGGCAATGGGATTGTTCGTGCCCTCAGGGAAGGTGAGATAGCCGTGGCAAGACCGGGCCAAGTGCACGGGGCGCGAAATACAGGTACCGAGCCATTTGTGTTCGTCTCGGTTGTGGCATCAGCCAATGCCGGTTTCGTATTGGCTGAGCGATAGAGCCCAATCTCTGGAGTTGGTCCAATGAGCGGTCGGGGAGATAGGTAACAGACATGCAGCGGACACGGCTGCTAAACCAGGTCGCAAACCTCCTTGCGTCGCAGCGTGCCGCAAGCGACGCGATCAATCGAATGGGGTCGGCATGAGACTGAACACCATCCAGTTCCCGACCGCGTAGCCGCCTGTCCTGCCGATCAGGTCTTGACCATCGACGCCTGGGATCAGTCCTGAATGTTCTTGGAGACCACTACGTTATGAGCCGCAGCCGCCGCAAAACACCCATCGTCGGGCACACGACCTGCGGCAGCGAGCGCGAGGACAAGAAGCTCTGACATCAGCGCTGGCGCACCCGTGAGCGCACGGCGCTGACCAGCGCGTCGCCCGAAGCCCTGAGCGCCCATCTGCCCCTGCTGGAAAACCAGGCCAGCAGCGTCTGGTCGATGGGCAAGGATGGCCGCTCCTACTGGCCCGTCAAGCGCCAGGCCGCCACGGCGGATCGCATCGCCAATCACAAGGGACGCAACCCGCAAGAACGCGCCTCCCTGAAAAAGCGCCTGCTGCGCAAGTGGATGAGCAAATGAAGCTCTCCTTCCATCAGCACATTGCGCTGTTCTGGATGATCGGTGCTCCGGGCGTCTTCGCGCCCGTGATCGAGAACGCCAAGCGGCCCGATGCCGGCGCCGTCATGGCGTGGGGTGTCGCGATCGTGGCGGTGATGATCCTCTTCACCCCTTTGCTGCTGCGCTGTCCACCATTCCGGCGCTGGTATGGCCGGACGGATGCGCTGTCGGAGCGGCAGCGCCAGGCGCTTGCCGAGCGCGGCCTGCGCCGCTACTACCAGACCGCTTTCGATGACGGCTACGTGCCCCGCGTGATGCCCTACGTGTGGCGCATCATCTGGACGGTCGGCGGGTTGATGGCTGTGACCGCCGTACTGCCTACCAACACCGGACGGCCAGCCTTCGATGCCTTGGTGGTCTTCTCGACCTGGTATCCGATAGGCGTGATGCTGCTGGTTTTCGCGTCGAGGCCCCTTGGCCGGTTGATTCGCCAAAGAGCACAGGAGCGGCGGAAATGAGCACGTCAACCATCGAGGCGCTGGCCAGCGCCTGGGCAAGGATTGCCGAGGAAGCGGAATTCCCCGCTGACTACGAGGGGACTGCCACACCACAAGCGCATCGGGCTAGCGAAGCTATTCAGGAGCAGATTCGGGAGCGCATCGTCGCCACCAACGACATGCGGCTGTTCAGCCTGCTGCACCTGCTGGGTCAGGCGTCGCTGCGCATGGAGCAAGCGCTGTGGCCGGAGGATTACGAGCGGATGACGCGCGAGGTTGAGGAAGCCCTGCGGCAAGCCACCGACGCCAACGCCAGATCGTACACCCACGAAGAAGTGATGCAGGCGATGCAGGAACGCATCGACCGGGCGCGAGACAAGCCATGTTGATTGGCTATGCGCGCGTCTCGACGCAGGATCAGAACCTGGAGCTGCAACGCGAAGCCTTGAGCAAGGCCGGATGTAAAAAGGTCTTCGAGGACAAGGTGAGTGGCACGCGGGCAGACCGGCCTGGCTTGGCCAAGACGCTCGAAATGCTGCGCGAAGGCGATACTTTGGTCGTCTGGAAGCTCGACCGGCTGGGCCGGTCGGTCAAGCAACTGGTCGATCTGGTCGGCGATCTGCACAAGCACGGTGTCCAGTTCAGGAGCCTCACCGACTCCATCGACACCGGCACACCATCCGGGCGGTTCTTCTTCCACGTCATGGCGAGCCTTGCCGAAATGGAGCGCGAGCTGACCGTCGAGCGCACCCGCGCCGGGCTGGAAGTCGCCAAGCAGCTCGGCCGCAAAGGCGGCCGCAAGCCGAAGATGACCGACAGCAAGATCGAGTCGGCCAAGAAGCTGCTGGCCAGCGGGGTGCCGCCCAAGGACGTGGCCAAGAACCTCGGCGTGTCCATTCCGACGCTGTACCGCTGGGTGCCAGCCTCCACGCACGCTTAGCGTGCTTTATTTTCCGTTTTCTGAGACGACCCCACGGTGGGCGAGTTGATCGGGCCTTGTTGCCAGTGGTCGCCGATGGAGGTTTTCAGGTTGTCACTGCCGCCCATGCTCAGGTTGTGGCAGGAGTTACAGGAAATAAAGCCGGATTTGGACAGACGCGGGTCAAAGAACAGCTTTTTGCCCAGCTCCACCATGGCCGGGTTGCCCGGTTTGGCGGCGGCAATCGGCTGAATCGGCTCGGCGGCCCAGGCCATGCTGATGGCGGATGCCAACAGCGCGCCGCTCATCGCCCAGTGCAGTGTTTTCATGATATTTCCCTTCTGACGGTGTGGCGCCGGCCATGGCCCAAATGGGCTGACTTAGCGTGGCTCACAAAACCCTTCTGGCGTTGTTGTGTGACCTTGCCGTACGACTTGTACTGTCTACGGTCACACGCCTAGGCAGGCGTGCTGCGCTGGGTTTTGTTAGCCGCGCTTAGCGGCCGGCTTTTTAGACAATGTCTAAAACACACTGTAAGCACTGGAAATATTTTGTTCTTGACCGACATCAAGCAGGGCAGGATTAGTCTCCCACATGGCATGTTTTTTAACTACAAGCGAAAATGCGCCATGTTTTCCTGCAAAGTCTGCGCCTGAGCGCCCATTTGTTCGGCAGTGGCAGCCAGTTGCTCAGAGGCTGAGGCAGCGTGTTGGGTGGACTGGTTCAACAAACCCATGGCGCGGTTGATTTGCTCGACACCCGTGGCTTGCTCAGCACTGGCGCGGGCGATTTCTTGCACCTGTGTGGCAGTGTGCAAAATGGCCGGGGTCATCTTGGTCAGCAATTGCCCGGCCTGCTCTGCCTGGCGCACGCTGCCCTCGGCCAGCCGGCCGATTTCCTGCGCGGCCACCTGGCTGCGCTCGGCCAGCTTGCGCACCTCGCTGGCCACCACAGCAAAGCCTTTGCCCTGCGCCCCCGCGCGGGCGGCCTCAATGGCGGCATTCAGCGCCAGCAGATTGGTCTGATAGGTGATGTCGTCGATGATGCAGATTTTGTCGGCAATCTGGCGCATGGCGTCTACCGTGGCGCTGACAGCCTGTTCGCCAGTTTGCGCCTGTCCGGCAGCTTGCGCCGCCTGATGGTCGGCTTGGCGGGCGTTGTCGGCGCTGTGCTCGATGGCGGCGCTCATTTCTTCCATGGCCGAGCTGGTTTCTTCGACTGATGCGGCCTGGGTAGAGGCCGACTGCGCCAGCGATTGCGAGGTCACCGACACCTGCTCGGCAGCATTGCTCAGTTGCTCCGAGGCACTGCGCACTTCGCCAATCATATGGGCCAGATGCTGGATGGTGTATTGCAGCGAGGATTGCAGCTCGCCCAATTCGTCCTGCGCGTCCACCTCCACCCGGGCGGTCAAATCCCCGCTGGCCAGTTGGCGGGCGGTCACCGCCGTGCGATGAATGCCGGCAAGCACCCGGTTAACCAGCAGGCCAAACGCCACGGCCAGCGCCAGCATCAACACATTGGCGGCCATCGACACGCCGACATTCCAGCGCGCCGCCTGGCGCAGGCTCAGCACCTGCTGGTGAATGCCATCGGCCAGTTGGTCTTCCAGCCCTTTCATGGCGTCGATCTTGCGGGTGATGGTGGCAAACCACACATCTGCCGCCACGCCAAAGCCACCCAGCCGGGCGCGCTCCAGCACACGCTTGCGCATGGCCTCGGTATCCTGCGCCGCCGGCGTGGCCAATAGCGCATCCAGCGCCGCGCGCTGCGTGGCGCCGGCCTGCTCGCGAAACTGCGCCAGATAGACCGACTGTGTCGTCAGCACGCCCAACAAGCGGGCATACAGCGCATCGTCCAGCGCGGTGTCTGCCGTCACGGCGGCATTCAGGGTGGCGCGCTCGCGGCCGGCTTGTTCCTTGGCGCCGATAAAGCGGATATACGCCGACAGCTCACGCGCCAGATCCACATCGCTGGCCTGCGCCGGCAGGTGGGCCAGCACCGCCAGATAGGCATCAATGGTGGCGGTGTACTGGGCAAATGAAGCGGGGCCGGCCACGCTCAGCCCGCTGATGCCGGCGCGCAGCGCACGCACGGCGGCAAACTGGCGGTCGGCCGCCGACAGCGCCGCGCTGGCCGACTCACCCAGGACGGCAGCCGGGTTCTGCCCGTTCAGTCGCGCGCTCAGGGCCTGGTGTGCCCGATCACCCAGTTCGCGCTGCTTGCCCAGTTCCGGGCCAAAGCGCTTGCCCTGCGTGCCAATCCAGCCGGCCGACAGACCGCGCTCTTTTTGCAGCTCATGCACCACCGCACTGACCGAACGGGCGGTTTGCTCCAGGGCCTCCATGCGTTGCAGGCGCTGCAAGGTCTGCCAGTTGCTCCAGGCATCAGTCAGCGCATAGGCCATCACACCCAGCAAAGTCAGGCTGAACAACAGATACAGACGGACGCGAATCGAGCGCCAGCCAAACGAGGGTGCGTGCATGACGAGGTCTCCTCCGTGGAGCGCTGCCCTGGCTGGGGGAGAGCGACAGGCAAACGCAACCGAGATCCGGCCTGAGGCCAGTTGTTATGAATATTTGCTTACAGCCGCTCACAAAACTCAGCGAAGCACGCCTGGCTAGGCGCGCGGCCGCAGACAGTACAAGGAGTGCGGCAAGGCCGTGCAACGACGCCAGGAGAGTTTTGTTAGCGGCTCTTTAGAGTCGCTCACAAAACCCAGCGAAGCTGGTCCTGGCTAGGCGTGTGACCGCAGACAGTACAACAAGTACGGCAAGGTCACACAACAACGCCAGGGGGTTTTGTGAGCGACTCTTAGTGTCGCCATAAGGCACAGGAGGGGTCAATCTTTGTGCAGCATTCCATTGCGCTGACGCAAGAATAATCGGCAAAGCGCGGCAAGATTGCCACGGTACAGACCGATTACGCCAATTTGCCGGCAAAAAAATGGCCGAAGCAAGATGCTTCGGCCAGATTGGCGCTAGCGTGGCGACGACTTATTCGCCGTCGTAGGCCACGTCGGCACGGCGGTTTTCGGCGTTATCCGCGTCGCTGCTGCCGGTGGCGCGCAGTTTTTCCTTGCCGTAGCTGACGGCTTCCAGCTGATTTTCCGGCACGCCCAGCACGCGCATCATGCTCTTGACGCTTTCGGCGCGACGCTGGCCCAGCGCCAGATTGTATTCACGGCTGCCCTGGGCATCGGTATTGCCCTGGATTTGCGCCTTGCGTTGCGGGTTTTTCTTCAGATAGCCGGCATGCGCCTCCACCACCGGCTTGTATTCGCCCTTGACCGCCGAGCTGTCAAAGTCAAAGTACACGCTGCGCTTGGACAGGATGCTCTTCGGGTCACGCAGCGGGTCACCGCTGCCGCTGCCATCGCCGCCCACGCCCACGCCATTGCGGCCGTAGCCGGATGCGCTCGGGTCAAGCTGGCCGTTGGCGCCATTCGTGCCATTGGCCCCGTTTGCGCCATTGGCGCCGCCGGTGCTGGAGCACGCCGCCAGCGTGGCGGCCAGCGTCAGGCCCAGAACAAGCTGGATCGCTTTCATTGTTTCATTCTCCTGTCGTGAGGGATGGTTCAGCGCGGGAAGGGGCCCCAGGCCGGTTCCTGCACATCGCCGCCCGTGGTGGCCAACCGGGTCTTGGTCAGGCCATCGCGGGTGACGGTATAGAGTACGCCGCGCCCGCCTTGCTCGGTGGCGAACAAGATCATCTTGCCATTGGGGGCAAAGCTGGGCGATTCGTCGCGGGAAGTGTCGGTCAGCGCATTGGCCTGGCCGGTGGTGAAATCATGCACCATCACCCGGTAACGGCCGCCTTCCCGGCGGATAAAGGTAAAAGACTTGCCATCCGGGGCAAAGTTCGGCGACACATTGTAATTGCCCTCGAAAGTCACCCGGCTGGCGCCGCCGCCACCGGCCGACATGCTGTAAATCTGCGGGCCACCAGCGCGGTCAGAGGTAAACAGGATGCGCGAGCCATCCGGCGAATAGTCTGGCTCGGTGTCGATGCCCGCGCTCTGGCTCAGGCGGGTGGCTTCACCGCCAGCCACCGGCACCGAATAAATCTGCGAGCCGCCGTCACGGGTCAGCACCACCGCCAGCCGGCTGCCATCGGCGCTCCAGGCCGGGGCTGAATTACTGCCCTTGAACGCCGCCACCGCATAGCGCGCGCCCGTAGCCAACGCGTGTACATACACCACCGGTTTTTTGGTTTCAAACGACACATAAGCCAGCTTGCTGCCATCCGGGCTCCAGGCCGGCGAGATGATCGGTTCGCCCGAGCGCAGCAGGGTTTGTGCGCCAGCGCCGTCAGCATCGGCCACTTGCAGCTGATAGCTGCGGCCGGTGCGCAGCACGTAGGCAATCTGGGTGGAGAACACCCCGCGCTCGCCGGTGATGGCCTGATAAATCATGTCGGCAATGCGATGCGCGGCCGCACGGCTGTCGCTGACCGGCACGGTGACCACGCCGCCGGTCAGGCGTTTTTTCTGCGCGGCGTCCATCAGATTGAACTCCACCGACAATTGCCCACCGCTGACGCTAACCCGCCCCACTGCCACGCTCATGGCGCCCGCGCCGCGCCAGGCCGGGTAGTCGATTTCGCCAGGGCTGCTGGGCGCATTGGCCACCACGCCCGGCGCCAGCACATTAAAAGCGCCCGAGCGCTGCAAGTCGTTGCGCACAATCGGGGTGATGCCGCCATTGACGCCAGCTTCGGCGGCAAAGGCCGGCAGGGCGATCACATGGCGGTTGGCGCCGCCGCCGACGATTTCAATGGTCATGTCGGCGCGGGCGGGCAGGCTGGCCAGCGTCAGCAACAGGCTGGCGGCAAGGGCGTGCAACAGACGACGCAGCATGGGGTTTCCTCGGGTAAGTTCTCGGGACATGAATAATGAGCCTCAGCGTGGGCGGAACTCCAGCTTCAGGCGACGAAAATCGGCAAACTGCGCGCCAGGCGGCAGCGGCGGAAAGGTCTTGGCCGCCCACACTGCCCGCTGCACGGCCTCATCGTAAGCCGGATTGCCAGACGATTGCAGCAGCTTGACGTCACGCACTTCCAGGCTGGGCAGCAGGGTGACTTCGACCACCGCCTTGGGGTTGCCGCTGACATTGTCGGGCACCTGCACATGCGGACGCACCCGCGCCACCACCTGGCTGATGTATTCGCCATTGCTGCTCTTGGCCCCGCTGGCGCCACCGCCTGGCGTGCCGCCGGCCGCGCCGGCCTGGGTGGTTTTGGCGTTGGGCTTGTGCGTGCTGTTGCTGCTGTTCAGGTCGGCCAGCAAGTCATCGGCAAACGGATTATTGGCCTTGGCCGGTGTTTTGCTGGCGCTGGCGCCATCACCCTTTTGCGTGGATTTGGCGTCCGCCTTGCCTTCGCCCTTGGCCTTGGCGTCCTTGCCCTCGGCGGATTTGCCATCCGGCTTGGCCTCAGGTTTTTTCACCTCGGCCTTGCTGTCGGCTTTGCTGTCGGCCTTGGCGTCGGATTTTTTTGGCTCCGGCTTGGCTTCGGGCTTGGACTCGGTTTTTTTCGGCTCAGGCTTGGGCTCAGGTTTCTTAGGTTCCGGTTTTGGCTCGGGCTTAGGCTCAGGCTTTTTCGGTTCTGGCTTGG
This sequence comes from Rivihabitans pingtungensis, assembly GCF_003201855.1. Taxonomy (GTDB): domain Bacteria; phylum Pseudomonadota; class Gammaproteobacteria; order Burkholderiales; family Aquaspirillaceae; genus Rivihabitans; species Rivihabitans pingtungensis. Next base: position 21,915 of record NZ_QJKI01000024.1, read on the forward strand.
GCTCGGGTTTCTTCGGTTCCGGTTTCGGCTCCGGCTTGGGTTCCGACTTTTTCGGCTCCGGTTTGGGCTCGGATTTCTTTGGCTCTGGTTTCGGCTCAGGCTTCTTGGGTTCCGGTTTTGGCTCCGGTTTCTTCGGCTCGGGTTTAGGCTCCGGCTTGGGCTCGGGCTTTTTCGGTTCCGGCTTTTTTTCTTCCGGCTTGTGCTTGGGCTCGGGTTTGCTTTCTTTGGCCTTGAAAGCGATATCCGGGCGCGCCGACGGCGGCTCGGGCGCTTGCACCGGGGCCGGGCGGGGCGCAGGCGCGGCCTTGACTGGCGGCGCAGGCGGCGGGGCAACAGGTTCTGGTTCCGGCTCGGGTGCTGGCTCGGGTGCTGGCTCGGGGGCCGGTGTTGGCGCCGGTTCGGGTTTGGCGGGCGCTGGCAAGGCGGGCGCACCAGCGCTGCCCGGCATCGGCGGCGGCGCCGACCACAGTTCGACACCCAACGGCGCTTGCACGCGCACCGGCTCGGGCGAAAACGACAGGGTCAGCACCAACGCCAGCAGGATGTGCAGCGCCAGCGAAACGGCAAAACCCAGGCGATGACGGGGCGTGCGCTCACTCACCGCTTACGACTCCGTTTTCACCAGCAGCCCCAAGCGGGCGTAGCCGCGTTGTTGCAGCTCGCGCATCACCGCCATCACCTTGTCGTAGGCCACGGTTTTGTCGCCAGAAATCACCACGGCGCGTTGTTTATCGCCGCCAGTGAGGGTTTCCAGCTGGCTGGCCAACCCGGCCAGATCGCCCACCGGGTGGGCGCTGCCCTTGTCGCTGACGCTGTAATTGCCTTGCGCGTCGATCAGCACCTGCACCGGCTCGCTTTCCACTTGCGCGGCCTTGCCCACGCTGGGCAGGTTGACTACGCCAGGCGAAAACATCGGCGTGGTGACCATGAAAATCACCAGAAGCACCAGCATCACGTCGATGTAGGGCACGACATTCATCTGGCTCATCGAGCGGCGGGGGCGGCGGTTCAGCATGGGCGGTCAGCGGCGGGGAGGGCGGAAAGCATGATCATACACGCGGGAGACAGAAGCTTGAGGACTGCGGCCGGGCAAAAAAGTTCGCTCCAAAAGGCAACGCCCGGCCAAGCCGGGCGAACCTACCGCATCTGGCGCAGCAGCAAAATCAGTCCGGCTGGTAGACGTAGGGCTTTTGCTGCACCTTGGCTTCTTGAAAGCCGCGCTGCTCGTTGACGTCCACTTGCTTGTCCCACCAGGTCAGGCGCAGGCGCTGCTGGTCTTCGGCGACCGACGGGTTCTTTTGCAGAAAGTCGTTCATGAATGTGGTGTAGTCGGATTGGTACATGGACATGGCGGGCGGCTCCCGGTTGGCGAATGGGCGCTATTGTAACGGAGTTGGCCGGCGCTGCCGATATTCGCGCGGGTTTCTGCCGCCCCGCTGACATCGCGCCGGGTGCGCAATTGCGCTGGCTGGCTTACCATTTGCGCCGGCGCGCCCGCGCCTGACTCAACCCCGGAAAGCCTGACGCCATGATCGGACGCCTGAGCGGCCGCCTGCTGGAAAAGCTCCCCCCGCACTTGCTACTGGATGTGCAAGGGGTGGGCTACGAAGTGGACGCGCCGATGACCACCTTTTACCAACTGCCCGCCGTGGGCGAGGCGGTGACGCTGCACATTCACCAAGTGGTGCGCGAAGACGCGCTGCTGCTGTACGGCTTTGCCAGCCGCGCCGAGCGCGAGACGTTTCGCCAGTTGCTCAAGGTCAGCGGCATCGGCGCCAAGATTGCCCTGGCGATTTTGTCCAGTCTGTCGGCCGACGAACTGGCGCTGGCGGTGGCCGGCGAAAACGTTGCCCGCCTGTCCAAGGTGCCGGGCATTGGCAAAAAAACCGCCGAGCGACTGATTCTGGAGCTGCGCGGCAAGCTGGGCGTGGCCGCCAGCGACAGCCCGGCGGCGCTGCCGATGCAGGCCGGCAACGACGCCAGCGCCGACATCACCCACGCCTTGCTGGCGCTGGGCTACAACGACAAAGAAGCCAGCGCGGCGGTGAAAACCCTGCCGGCCGGCACCAAGCTGGAAGACGGCATCCGCCTGGCGCTGAAAGCGCTGGTGAAGGCATGAGCCGCGCGCTGTTTCGTCGCCAGCGGCGCACTACACCTTGGCTGGCGCTGGGTGGGATGAGCGGCTTTGCCCTGTTGGCGCTGGGGTTTGCCCACCCGCCAGTCAGCACGCTGGACGCCGAACTGGGCCAGGCGCTGTTTGCCTGGCGCGATGGCGCGCTGGCGCAGGCCTGCGTGGCGCTGGCCCGGCTGTTTGACGGGCTGGGCCACGCCCCGGTGCAGGCGGCCTGGGTGGTGTTGATTGCCGTCCTGCTGGCCAGCCTGGGCGGCGACCGCCCGGCGGCCGGCGTGCTGGTGATGGCGATGCTCGGCCAGTGGGGGGTGAACCAGCTGGGCAAAACCCTGATCGACCGTCCGCGCCCGCAGCTCGACCCGCAGCTGTACACCGTTGGCGCGTCGTTTCCCAGCGGCCACGCCATGAGCGCCACCGTGCTGTATGGCTTTTTGCTGCTGTGGCTGTGGCCGCGCTGCCGCCCCGGCCTGCGGCCGTGGCTGGCGCTGGCCGCCATCGGCTGGATTGCCGCGCAGGCGCTGGCGCGCCCGCTGTTGGGCGCCCATTATTTAAGCGACGTGCTGGCCGGCGTGGCGCTGGGCCTGGCTTGCCTGGCCCCGGCGCACGCCTGGCTGACGCAGCGCGACTCCCACGCATTTGCATAAAGACCCGACGATGATCGAACCCGACGCCCTTTCCGCTGGCCCCGCCCCCACCCGGCTGGTGGCCGCCCAGACCCAATCCAGCCAGGAAGACGCGCTGGAGCGCGCGCTGCGCCCGCGCCAGCTGGATGAATACGTCGGCCAGCACAAGGCGCGCGGCCAGCTGGAAATCTTTATCGAAGCGGCAAAAAAACGCGGCGAAGCACTGGACCATGTGCTGCTGTTTGGCCCGCCCGGCCTGGGTAAAACCACGCTGGCGCACATCATCGCCCGTGAACTGGGGGTGAACCTGCGCCAGACGTCTGGCCCGGTGCTGGAGCGCGCGGGCGACCTGGCCGCGCTGCTGACCAACCTGGAACCGCACGATGTGCTGTTCATCGACGAAATCCACCGCCTGAGCCCGGTGGTGGAAGAAATCTTGTACCCGGCGCTGGAAGACTATCAGCTGGACATCATGATTGGCGAAGGCCCGGCGGCGCGCTCGGTCAAGCTGGATTTGCCGCCCTTCACCCTGGTGGGGGCCACCACCCGCGCCGGCATGCTGACCAACCCCTTGCGCGACCGCTTTGGCATCACCGCCCGGCTGGAGTTTTACAGCGCCGAAGAGCTGACGCGGATTGTCACCCGCTCGGCCGGGCTGTTGCAGGTGCAGATTGCCGACGACGGCGCCCATGAAATCGCCCGCCGCGCGCGCGGCACCCCGCGCATTGCCAACCGCCTGCTGCGCCGGGTGCGCGACTTTGCCGAAGTGCGCAGCGATGGCCGCGTCAGCCGCGAGATTGCCGACGCGGCGTTGTCGATGCTGGATGTGGATCACGCCGGCCTGGATGTGATGGACCGCAAACTGCTGTCGGCGATTATCGAAAAATTCAGCGGCGGCCCGGTCGGGCTGGACAATGTGGCGGCGGCGATTGGCGAAAGCGCCGACACCATCGAAGACGTGCTGGAACCGTATTTGATTCAGCAAGGCCTGCTGCAACGCACCCCGCGCGGGCGCATGGCCACCGTGCTGGCCTACCAGCACTTTGGCCTGAGCGCGCCGGAGCGCTTGCCGGGATAATCAGGCGGCTGATTTGGCCTGCGGGGCAAACTTGGCCCAGCGCGGGCGCAGCAGGCGTTTCAGCCGGGTGTAGGCCACGCGGTCCTTGCTGGCCAGTTGGGCGGCCAGCGCCAGGGTTTCCGGCAGCAGCGCCTCAGCCGACAGCGCACGGTCGACAATTTGCCGCGCGGCGGCTTCTTCGCCGCCCAGCGCACGGCCGGTCATCACCATTTCCCAGCGCGCCTGCTCGTTGGGCAGGGTGTTCACGCACTCAACCATGGCCGGCGACAGGCCGAGCTTGAGGTCGATTTCCGGAAAGCAGATGCGGCCACGGTCGGCGCGCATGGTGCGAAAATCACAGGCGCTGGCAATCAGCGCGCCGCCACCATAGGCATTGCCGCTGATGCAAGCCACGGTGGGCAGGTTCAGCCAGGCGATGCGGCCCAGAAACCTATCCAGGCGCGGCACAAAATGGTCGAATAGATAGGCCATGCCCTTGCTGCGGATGTAGTCCAAGTCAATGCCATTGCTCCAGGCTTTTTCGTGATTGGACGCCAGCACCAGGGCGCGATTGGCCGCCGGGTCGGCTTCGATGGCGTCCAGGTGGACGGTCAGCTCGTCCAGCCAGGCGTCGTCCATCACATTGCCTTTGTCGCCATTGATCATGGTCAGCACATAGACGCTGTCTTGCAGCTCGAGGGTGAAATACGCCATGAATCTTCTCCATTCTCCAGGGTGGTGCGGGCCATCTAAGGTGAGCTCGCCAGACGGCAGCATATCCAAACGTTTGTTTGAATTCAAGCCAAAACCCGCGTGCTTACCCTACAACATGCCAGAATGTGCCGCCAGTGCCGCATTCGCCATCGGCATCTTGCCAAAACCGGCAGGATTTCCAGCAAAATCAAGCGCTCGCACCACCCAGCAGCCGCCAGAACACTGGCAGCCACACTCGGTCATTGCCGCCAAATTCAGGTAGAATCGCGCGTTTGCCTTGCTTGAGAGCCTCATGTTTTCCGATCATCTGGCCGGCTTGAACCCGGAACAATTGCGCGCAGTGACGCTGGGCGCGGGCTCGGCGCTGGTGCTGGCCGGCGCCGGTAGCGGCAAAACCCGGGTGCTGACCACGCGCATTGCCTGGCTGATTGCCAACCAGCGCGCCATGGCGGCCAATATCATGGCGGTGACCTTCACCAACAAAGCCGCGCGCGAAATGCACACCCGGCTGTCGGCCATGCTGCCGCTGAACCCGCGCGGCATGTGGATTGGCACTTTTCACGGCCTGGCCAACCGCTTTTTGCGCGCGCACTGGCGCGACGCCGGCCTGCCGCAAACCTTCACCATTCTGGACATGCAAGACCAGTTGGCGGCGATCAAGCGGCTGATGAAGGCGCTGCAAGTGTCGGACGAGAAATTTCCGCCGCGCCAGGTGCAGGCGTTTATCAACAACCATAAAGAGCAAGGCCTGCGCGCCGAGGCGCTCAAGCCCTACGACGCCTTCAACGCCAAGCTCACCGAGCTGTACGCCGCCTACGACGCGCAATGCCGGCGCGAAGGCGTGGTGGACTTTGCCGAACTGCTGCTGCGCAGCTATGAAATGCTCAATAGCAACGAGGCGCTGCGCGAGCATTACCGCGCGCGCTTTTCGCATATTCTGGTGGACGAATTTCAGGACACCAACAAGCTGCAATACGCCTGGCTGTGCCTGTTTGCCGGCCCGCACGCCAGCGTGTTCGCCGTCGGCGACGATGACCAGTCGATCTATGCCTTCCGGGGCGCCGAGGTGGGCAATATGCGCCGGCTGATGGCGGATTTTCAGGTGGGCGAGCCGATCAAGCTGGAGCAAAACTACCGCTCCTGCGGCAATATTCTGGATGCCGCCAATGCGCTGATTCAGCACAACGACGGCCGGCTGGGCAAAAACCTGTGGACCGACGCCGGCGCTGGCGAGCCCATCCGCCTGTATCGCGGCTGGAACGACGCCGACGAAGCGCAATTCATCGTTGATGAAGTGCGCGCGCTACGCCGCGACGGCGGCGCGCTGGCCGAGATGGCGGTGCTGTATCGCTCGAACGCCCAGTCGCGGGTGCTGGAGCACGCGCTGTTTCAAGCCGGCCTGCCTTATCGGGTGTATGGCGGCCTGCGCTTTTTCGAGCGCCAGGAAATCAAGCACGCGCTGGCGTATTTGCGCCTGGTGGCCAGCCCGGACGACGACAATGCCTTGCTGCGGGTGATCAATGTGCCGGCGCGCGGCATTGGCGCACGCACGGTGGAAAACCTGCAAACTGCCTCGCGCGAGCGCGGCGTCAGCCTGTGGCAGGCCGCCTGCGGCCAGGGCGGCGGGCGCAGCGCCGCCAGCCTGGGCAAGTTTGTGCTATTGATTGAACAACTGCGCGCCGACGCCGAGCGCTTGTCATTTGCCCAGCTGGTCAGCCATTTGATCGCCGCCAGCGGCCTGCGCGCCATGTACGAGGCCGATAAAGATGGCGAAGACCGGCTGGAAAACCTGGACGAGCTGATTTCGGCGGCGGTGAGCTTTGCCCCGGAAGACCCGGCGCAGATCATCGCCGAGTTTCTGGCGCACGCCTCGCTGGAAGCCGGCGAACACCAGGCTGGCGCCGGCGAGGACGCCTTGCAGCTGATGACCGTGCACGCGGCCAAGGGCCTGGAATTCGCTTCGGTGTTTGTCTCCGGCCTGGAAGAAGGGCTGTTTCCGCACGAGAATTCACTGAACGACGCGCACGGCGTCGAAGAAGAGCGGCGCTTGATGTATGTGGCGATCACCCGCGCGCGGCAGCGCTTGTATTTGACGCAAGCGCAACAACGTATGCTGCACGGCCAGACCCGCTACCCGCTGCCGTCGCGTTTCATGGAAGAAATTCCAGCAAGTTTGACAAAAAACCTCTCCGAAACGATGACGGCCGGATTATCATCTCGCGGCAATCACGGCACGCGCCCGGCGCCTGCCGCCCCCCGGCACCAGGCATCGACAAACGCCGTGTTGCCAGGTGGCTGGCGCATTGGCCAATCGGTGACTCACCCGAAATTCGGTAGCGGTGTTATCCTGAACGCCGAAGCATTGGGTGAGGAATTGAGGCTGTATGTCAATTTCGCCGAACACGGCGCGAAATGGCTGGACATGCGGTTTGCCAAGCTGACTCCGGCTTGATTCGCGACCTGATGACGAAATGGACTCTCACGCATTCACGGAACTGAGCCTATGAAAGATCAACAACTGTCGGCTTCTTATCAAACCCTGGTGAACCGCACCAATCCGAAGTTGATGACCCACGACGATCAGAACCCTTATTCGTCCAAACTGATCCTGATCATCGACTCGGTGCCTGAGATGCAGCGGGCGCTGACCATGACCCTGGCCAGCTTTGGCGCCAACAAGGTGGAATTCGCCACCCGACCGGGCGACGCCATGGCCAAGCTGGCCCGCTATTCTTTTGATATCGTGCTGTGCGACTTTGACCTGGGCAATGGCTACGACGGCCTGCACCTGCTGGAAGAAGCCAAAACACGCAATCTGCTCAAGCAATCCTGCGTGTTCATGATCGTCTCGGGCGAACGCCGCTCGCAGCGCGTGCTGGCCGCTGCCGAGCTGGAGCCGGATGGCTATCTGATCAAGCCGTTTACCGGCGAACAGCTGCGCGTGCGCCTGGATCGCGCCATGCGCCGGCGCGAGGCGTTCCGCTGCGTGGACGACGCGCTCAAGCAAAACGACCTCCTGGTGGCGATCAACTCCTGCAACGATCGTATTTCGCAGGGCGATGAATTCGCGCTGGATTTCATGCGCCTGCGCGGCAGCCTGTCGCTGAAGATTGGCGATTATCTGTCGGCCAAATCGCTGTACGAAGAAGTGATGGCGATCAAGGCGCAGCCGTGGGCACAACTGGGCCTGGCCAAATCGCTGACCCAGCTCAAGCAGTACGACGAAGCCAAGGTGATGTTTGACGAGGTGCTGTCGAAAAACGGCCGGGTGATGGAAGCCTACGACTGGCTGGCCAAGCTGTACGAAGCACAAAACGACATGTCCGCCGCCCAGGAAACCCTGGAAAACGCCGTGCAGCTGTCGCCGCTGGCCATTCGCCGGCAAAAAGAGCTGGCAGAAGTCGCCGTGCAAAATCACGACTACGACACCGCCGAGCGCGCACTGAAAAAAACCATCGACGTGGCCAAATATTCGGTTTACCGCGCGGTCGAAGACTACGCCGCGCTGGCGCGGGTGCAAATCGCCAAGGGCGACCTGCAATCGGCCAACCAGACCGCTGGCACCGTGCGCCGTGAATTCCGCCACAATCCTGTGGCCGAGTGGATGGCCACCATCATCGACAGCCAGGTGTTCAAAAAACAAGGCCAGCCGCATCGTGGCCGCGAATTGCTGGACGAAGCCATCAAGCGCATGCCGGAGCTGGAAGAAAAGCTCTCGCAGCAGGCCAAGATGGAACTGATTCAGGCCTGCTACGCTCAGGGCCGCGAAGATGTCGGCAACAGCATGGTGCAGCAGATCGTGCGCAACAACCACGATAACCAGCATGTGCTGGAGCGCCTGACCCGCATTTACGAACAGGTGGACCGCCTGGAAGTGGGCAAGCAGCTGATTGCCGAAAACGTGCAATCGGTGGTGGACATCAACAACCAAGCCGTGCGTCTGGCGCAATCCGGCCAGTTGGAAGACGCCGTACAGATGTTCATGCAGGCGGTGGAAGAGCTGCCACAGAACCAGCAGATTCTGCTCAACGCCGTCAACGCCATCCTGGCCATGGTGCACCGCAAGGGCTGGCACGAAACCCATATGGCCCATGCATATCACTTCCTGGAGCGCGTGCGGCAGATGGACGCGCTGAACGGCAAATACCAGAAGCTGCAACACTCCTACCGCCAGGTGATCGAACAGCACGGCAAACAGCAATGGACGCCGGTGCTGCCAAAAACCGAAGAAGAACTGGCCGCCGAAGCGGCTGCGGCAGAAGAAGCCGCCGCCCAGGCTGCTGCGCTCAAGGCCAACAAGGGCAAGCCGGTGCCGGCACCGGGCAAAACGGTCAGTTGATCGTCGCCTACGGCCATAGCGCAAGATGGGGCGCGCCCGCCAGGGCCGCCCCATTTTTCTGGCCCAAACAGGTCATGCCAAGTGGCAGGCAAGCAATTGTTTTGATGACGTTTATGATAGCAAGCAAGTCAGTGTGACAAGATTGCGACATCTGTATGCGCCATGATGGCCAGACACTGGTCAAGAACCGTGCGCGCGCCTATGATTTGTGCAGTGCAACACAATTCTCAGGAGCGCATCATGACCGAGCAAGCCACCCCCATCGCCCACGACAGCCACGACAGCGAACAAGACACGCTGCAATTCCCCTACACCATCACCGAAAAGCTGCAAGACACCCTGCGCCAGGCGCTGGACAGCGCCGAATCGCCGCGCGATCTGGGCGTGGCCTGATGCGTGCCGGCCGGTGTCACCACACCGGCTGTCCACTTTTGTGGACACATGCACCAGCACAGTGCACATAATGTGTGCGCTGGATCAAGACAAGCCATGGTCATTCTGGGTAACATAAAGCTGTGTCATGGCGGTGATTGTCGCCGTCGTGCAGTTTTCCCCCAAGGAGACCCCAATGTTCCCCGAATACCGTGACCTGATCACCCGCCTGAAAACCGAAGACGCCCACTTCACCCGTCTGTTCGACAAGCACAACGACCTCGACCAGCGCATCAAGAACATGGAAGCCCGCATCGAGCCGGCCAGCCATGAAGAAATCGAAACCCTGAAAAAAGAAAAGCTGCACCTGAAGGATGAGCTGTACACCATCCTGCGCACGGCCGCTGCCTGATTGATCGGCCCTGCCCGATAACACAAGGCCCGCCTGACGGTCACGTCGGCGGGCCTTGTGTTATCTGGGCGTCGATATCTCGCCCAGCACGGTGCGAGCAACAGCGTTGCCACGCGCCAGAACAAGGTTACTTCAGCGCGCGCTGAATGGCCGGCAAGGCCGCTTGGGCGGCTTTTTCGCCTTCCAGAATCGCCTGGTTTTTCTGGGCGAAGTCGGTCGAGCCAATGCGGGAGATATCCGGGCGAATCACCACCGTGGCGTGTTGCAGCTCGGCCTGGCCCAGCTTCTGGCCCATGATGTTCAGCGTTTGGTCAAGCGCGCCCAGCACGCTGCCGCCACCCTTGGCGTTGGGCTTGGTGGAAATATCCACGGCGATCACGATGTCCGCACCCATCTCGCGCGCGGCGTTCACCGGCACCGGGCTGACCAGGCCGCCATCGACATATTTGCGCCCCTGAATCAACACCGGCTCGAACACTGCCGGCACGGCGGCCGAGGCGCGCACCGCCTGGCCGGTGTTGCCACGGCGGAACACCACGCGGTTGCCGTTGGCCAGATCGGTGGCCACCGCGCCAAACGGCCGCGTCAGTTTTTCAATCGGCAGATTGCGCACCTGCTGATTGATATAGCGCTCCAGCTTTTCGCCTTTCACAAAGCCGCCGTCGCCCAGCACCAAATCGCTGATCGACGCCGGGTCCAGCGCCAGCGCCATGTTTTGCAGCTGGATGCCGCTGTAGCCGGCGGCGTACAGGCTGCCCACCACCGCGCCGGCGCTGGTGCCGGTGATAATGTCCGGGCGGATGCCGTGTGACTCCAGCACCTTGATCACCCCGACATGGGCAAAGCCCTTGGCCGCGCCGCCGCCCAGCGCCAGGGCGACTTTGGGGCGGGCGGGTTGGGCGGGCGGCGGCGTGCTGGCGCAGGCGGCCAGCGCCAGGGTCAGCGCGCCCAGCAGCAGGCGGCGACGGGCAACACAAGCAGGCTTCATGATCAGGACAAATTCGGACGAGGTTGAAATTCAATCACCTGGCTGCCGTCGTCCAGCTTGCGGCTGGGGCGTTGCGCCGGCTTCCAGGCGTGGCCGTACACCACTTCGTAGGTGGCCGGCAGCTTGCCGTCGCGGCGCATGGCGTCGTAACGGGCGCTGATGTCGCGCCAGGCGGTTTTGCCCATCAGCCCGGTTTTGCGGCCGTGGGTGACATTGTGCGCGCCGATGGCTTTCAGGTCGTGCATCACCGCTTTGATGTCGTCGTAGGTGAGGACGATTTTTTCCATGTCCATCACCGGGGTGGCAAAGCCGGCGCGCACCAGCGCGTCGCCGATGTCGTGCATGTCGATAAAGCGGTTGACGTGGGTGTGGCGATCCACACCGGCAAAGGCGCGGTTCAGCTCGTTGAGTGTGTCCGGCCCCAATGTGGAAAACATCAGCAGGCCATCCACCCGCAGCGCGCGGTGGAATTCGGCAAACACCGCGTCCGGGGTGTTCACCCACTGGATGGCCAGATTGGACCAGATCATGTCCACGCTGCCGGCAGCCAGCGGCAGGCGCTCGATGTCGGCGCACAGCTGCCACGGCTCGGCGCGGCGGAACAAGCGCCCCAGCAGGCCGCCGCGCGGCGCGCTGGCTTGTTTGTCGCGCGATACGCGCAGCATCGACGGCGCCAGATCCAGCTCGATCACCTGGGCGTCCGGGTAGCGGCTGCGCAGGCCCACCGCACCGTAGCCGGTGCCGCTGCCGGCGTCCAGAATGCGCTGCGGGGCGTGGCGGATGTAATCCAGCCGCTCGCCCATGCGGTCGGACACTTCGCGCTGCAACACGGCAGCGCCGTCATAGCTGTGGGCGGCGCGGTCAAAGGCGTCGCGCACACGGGATTTATCAGTGTAAAACGGTTCGGTCATCACGGTTCCAACGCCAGGCTTTACGCATGGCGCTGCAAGAAGGGGATCAAATCGGCCACAAACTCCGCCTCGTGCGACAAGAACGGCGCATGCGAGGCCTGCGGGAATTCGGTCAGCGTGCTGCCGGCAATGGTACTGGCCAGCCAGCGCGCCGCGCCAATCGGCGTCAGCGCGTCGCGCTGGCCGTAGCTGAGGTGGGTGGGCAGATGCAGTTGGTGCAGCTCGTGGCGCACATCGCTGGTTTCCAGCACCGCCAGCGCCGCTTCCAGCGCGCTGGGGCGGCCGTGGGCGAACAGAATGTGCTTCATCTCGGCCAGCACGGCGTGCGCCGACTCGCTGCCCAGCGTTTGCAGGGCCAGAAAACGGCGCAAGGTTTGCTCAAACTGGCCGCCCAGATTGTCGGCAAACTGGCGCATCACCTGCACTGCCTGCGCGTGCGGCCAGTCGGCGCGCTGCACAAAGCACGGGCTGGAGGCCACCAGGGTCAGGCTTTTCAGCGAGGCCGGCGCATCCAGCGCCCAGCGCATGGCGGCCAGGCCGCCCAGCGACCAGCCCACCACCTGCACCGGCAGCGGAAACGTCGCTGCCAGCGCGCGCGCCAGATTGTCCAGCGTGTAGTCTTGCAGGCTGGCGCTGTGGCCGTGGCCGGGCAAGTCCACACAATGCACGGTGAACTCGTCGGCCAGCGCCTGCGCCACCCGCGACCACACCCCGCCGTGCAGGCCCCAGCCGTGCACCAGCACCACATCCGGGCCGCGCCCGACGCTCTCAAAATACAAAGAAGGCAAAGAAGACAGGTTCATGACCGTGCATGATGCGCAGAATCGGACGGTTTGACCAGTTGAATCACCCGAAAGGTTCCGCCCCACAGCGCCGGCTCGTCATGCGCCACGCGCAGCTGGGTGTAGCGCACGATATCGGCAAAGCGGCGATTGATGTCGGTGGCCAGCCAGCGCAAGGGCACGTTCAGCGCCCGCCGCCAGCCGGGCGGGCTGGCGCCGTCGGGCAAGAATTTGTCAAACACCGCCACCCGCCCACCCGGCGCCAGCACCCGCTCCACCTCGCGCAAGGTGCGGATCGGGTCGTCCACCACCGCCAGAATCAAGTGCAGCACCACCAGGGTGTAATGACCGTCCGGCGCATCCAGCGCCTCGGCGTCCATCACCTGCGCCTTGACCGTCATCCCCAGCCGCGCCGCCCGCCGCGACAAGCGCGCCAGCATGGCCGGCGAAATATCCGTGGCCAGCACCTCGCCACAGGCGCGCAGCTCGGGCAAGTCCAGCCCGGTGCCCGCCCCCACCAGCAACACCCTATCCTGCGCCCCCGGCCCGGCCAGCCGCAGCGAACGCTGGCGCTGACGGGCAAAACGGCCGGCAAACAGATCATAAATCGGTGCGTAGAGCGAGTAGCGAAGGTGAGGCCAGGAGGGGGGCATGGTAGGGCTCGGATAAGTGGGTGGGCGCGGTGCGCTGGGGCGGTGAAATGTTTGACGGCCAAGGTGGGCGGTGGTTTCCGCTGCGTATCGTATCGTGACTGCGCTTCACCACCATGGCGAACATATCAGACCGGCAGCTTGCTGAGCATGCATTTGGTACATTAGGAGAGATTCACACAAGCCTTCTTGGCGTTGTGGTATGACTTTGCCACACAGCTTGTGCGAGTCTGCGTGCGCTCAGCCAGGCGTGCCACGCCGAGTTTTGCTCGCCGCTTTGCCCAGAGAAAAGTCATTGAATCACTGAGAACACATGCCACATGGCCAACCCGACACCCAACACCAGGAACAAACCCCATGACCGACCGCCTTGTGCCCCAACTCACCGCCCGCTTTGACGAACTCAGCCAGCGCTTGCCCGAGGAGAACATTGAATTCTGGTTTGCCCGGGATTTGATGGAGCCCCTGGGCTATGCCCGTTGGGAAAACTTCATCACGGCGATCCATCGCGCCATCGAGTCGTGTCAATCAACCGGATATGATACGTCTGATCATTTTCGTGGCGTCACGAAAATGATCCAAGTGGGCAAAGGCGGCCAACGCCCTGTGGAAGACTTCATGCTCACCCGTTATGCCTGTTATTTGGTGGCTCAGAACGGTGATCCACGCAAGCAAGCGATTGCCTTTGCGCAGAGTTACTTTGCCGTTCAGACGCGCAAGCAAGAGCTGATCGAAGACCGCATGCGCTTGCAAGCCCGGATAGATGCACGCGACCGTTTGCGCGAATCCGAAAAAACCTTGTCTCAGAACATCTACGAACGTGGCGTGGACGATGCGGGTTTTGGCCGCATCCGCGCCCAAGGTGACGCTGCGCTGTTTGGTGGCCACACCACGCAAATGATGAAAGACAAATACGGCATCGTTCAGACTCGCCCTCTGGCCGACTTTCTGCCCACGCTGACCATCGCGGCCAAGAACCTGGCCACTGAAATGACCAACCACAATGTGCAACAGGCTGATTTGCAAGGCGAGCGCGCCATTACCCAAGAACATATACAAAACAACCACAGCGTGCGCAATATGCTGGGCCAGCGCGGCATCAAGCCTGAACAGCTGCCAGCCGAAGAAGACATCAAGAAGCTGGAGCGTAGAGTGAAATCCGACGAGAAAAAACTCGAAAAACAATCCGGCAAACTGCCCAAGAGCCACTAAGAGCGGCTAACAAGACTCAGCGAAGCGCTCCTGGCTAGGCGCGCGGCCGCAGACAGTACAAGGAGTACGGCAAGGTCGCGCAACGACGCCAGGAGGGTTTTGTTAGCGGCTCTAAGAGCGGCTAACAAGACTCAGCGCAGCAATCCTGAACAAGTGTGTGGCCGCAAACGTACGGCAGGCCACACCACTACGTCAGAGGGTTGTGTGAACGACGCCCGAATGAATGACATGAGGCAAATCCACTCACCGCCGCATCACCAACCCCAGGCCCGCCACAATCGGCAGCGCCCCCAATACATCGCTCAGCGTCACCGTTTCGCCCAGCAGCGCCGCCGCCAGCAGCACGCCAAACAGCGGATTGAGCAGGTGAAAGCTGCTGGCCTTGGCGGCGCCGCCGTGGCGCACCAGCCACAGCAGCATCAGCGTGGTGCCAATCGACACCACGGTGGCTTGATAGGCCAAGCTGGCCAGCACCAGCGGGGTGGGGTTGAGCTGCAAGCCTTCCGTCCACAGCGCCAGCGGCAGCAGGGTCAGGCCGCTGGCCCAGAGTTGCAGGCGGGCGATGCGCCAGGGGTTGAGCTGGCCGGCGGCGCGGCGGTTGTACAGGGTGGACGCCGCCAGCGCCAGCGCGCCGGCCAGGATCATGCCCACGCCCAGCCAGGCCTTGTGGTCCAGCGCGCTGGCGCCGCCGTTGCGGCCGGCCATGATCCACGCCACGCCGCCCATGCCGCACAGCAAGCCCAACAGTTGGCGCGCGCCCAGCGGCTCGCGCAGCCACAGCGCGGCCATGGCGGCGGTCAGCAGCGGGCTGACGCTGACCAGAATCGCCGTCAGCCCGGCCGGCACATGACGCAGGCCGTGATAGCCCAGTCCCAGATACACCACATTGGTCAGCAAGCCGGCGATCAGCGCGTGCCGCCAGGCGATGGCCGGCGCGGCGGCTTGTTGCGGCGTGTCGCCGGGCAACCAGCGGCGCAGCAGCCACAGCAGCGCGCCGGCCGCCAAAAAGCGCAGGCTGAGCAGGGTGAACGGGCCGCAGCCGGTCATCGCCTGCTTGCCGGCAATAAAGGCCGAGCTCCAGATCAGGCTGAAGGCGCAGCCGACCACGGCAATGCGCCAGGCGGGGGTGGACAGCGTAGGGGACGGCAGGGACAGGCTGGACATCACGGTCTCCGTGGGGGTCAGAACATGGCCACACTGTATCGGCGCGCCGAGTATTTGCAAAATTGATAATCCTGCCTTGATAATCAGCTTTATCAATACCCATCCTGGAGCCGCGCATGAGCTGGCACACCCGACACCTGGAGCTGGATTGGCTGCGCGCCTTGGTGACCATTGTCGATTGCGGCGGGTTTTCTGCCGCCGCCGAGCAGCTGGGCCGCAGCCAATCGGCCATCAGCCTGCAAATCAAGCGGCTGGAAGACACCGTCGGCCAGCCGGTGTTGCGGCGCAGTCAGGGCCGGGTGGACGGCCCGACCAGCGAAGGCCGGGTGCTGCTGGACTACGCCCGGCGCATGTTGCGGCTGAACGACGAGGCCTGGGCCTGCTTTGCCCAACCGCAGATGGCCGGCCGCTTGCGGCTGGGCCTGCCGGAAGAATTGATGGAACAGGTGTTCGCTCCGGTGCAGGCGGCGTTTGCCCGGCTGTATCCGCGCGTGAGCTTGTCGGTGCGCTGTGATTTGTCGGTGCGGCTGGCGGCGCTGGCCGAGGCCGGCGAGCTGGATTTGGCGCTGGCCAAGCGGGTGGGCGAGCAACCGGCCAGCCTGAGCGGCGAAGCCTGGCGGGTGTTGCGCCGCGAGCCCCTGCATTGGTTTGACGCCGAAGGCAGCAATGCCCGCGACGGCCGGCCGCTGCCGCTGGCGGTGTTTCATGAGGGCTGCGTGTTTCGCGGCGCGGCCTTGAGCGCGCTGCACGAGGCCGGCTTGAGCGGCGAGGTGCGTTTTGTCGGCAGCAGCATCGGCGCCATGCGCCACGCGGTGCTGGCCGGGCTGGCGCTGGCGCCGCTGCCGGCCAGCCTGGCGGCGCCGGGCATGCGCAGCGCCAACGACAGCCTGCCGCCCTTGCCGGCGTGCGAGCTGGTGGCGCGCTATGGGGTGGGCGAGCCGCACCCGGCGGCCGAGCGTTTGTGGGGGTTGTTTGCCGAGCAGTTAGGGAAAGGTATGTAGGGTGCCAAGGTGCCGCGCTACGCGCGGGGTATGATTTTGGGCGGGGTTTCACCCCGCACCCGACCCTATTTCTTTGTCTCGCCAAAGAAATAGGGAAAAGAAAGGCGACCCGGGCGTCGCGCCCTACGCCTACGGCTTCGGGTACCTTGCGCTTCTCGAAAGTCAGGGCCGCCACGGAATGGCGCGTCGGCTGCGCCGCCGCTTAACCGTGACGGACAACCCCCTGACTTTCTGCGATGCTCAGCGCGCCACACGGGATAAACGGCGGTTAAGCGCCACCGCCTGAGGCACATAATCAACCTGCCTAAACGCACAGCAGTCCATCAATACCTACGCATGCCGGTGTTGCCCTCAATCATGAATATCACTGACCTCAACCTCGGCCTGCGGCCGCGACAACACCAGCACCCCGGCCAGAATCAGCGCGCCGCCCAGCAGTTGCGACATGCTCACCGATTCGCCCAGCCACACCGCCGCCAGCAGCACGGTGACCACCGGTTCGAAGGTGGACATCATCGAGGCGCGGGTGGCGCCCACCCAGCGCAGCCCGACCAAAAACCCGACAATCGCCAGCACGGTGCAAATCAGCGCAATCGCCAGCAGCGCCAGCCAGCCGGCGCTATTGTGCGGCCAGTGCAGGCCATCGCCCTTGGCCAGCACAATCAGGCCATTGGTCACGCTGGCGGCCAAAAACACCACGCAAGCCGAAGAAATCGGGTGGCTGCCGGTGGCGTAGCGCCCGCCCAGCAAGATATAGCTGGAATAAATCAGCGCCGAGGCCACGCCCAGAGCAATGCCCAGCGGCTGGCCGGCCAGTTCCAGCCCCAGGGTGATCACCAGGCCGCTGAAGGTCAGCGCGGCGGCCAGCCATTTGCGCGCGGTAAGCTGCTCGCCAAACAGCCAGGCCGACAGCAGCATCACCAGCACCGGATACAGATACAGCAGCAAGGCCACGGTGCCGGCCGGGGCGTAATTGAGCGCCATGAAAAAAGTTTGCGAATTGCCGGTGTAGCACACCCCGCCCATCACCAGCAGCGCCACCAGCGCCCGCCCGCGCGGCCACGGCAGCCGGCCAATCAGCACCACCGGCAACAGGCACAGCCCGGCCAAAGTAAAACGCAAAAACAATAAAGACGCGGCATCCAGGCCGGCGGCGTAAGCCAGCTTGGCAAAAATCGCCATGCTGCCAAAGGCGGCGGCGGACACCAGCACGCACACCGTGCCCCACAAACGGGGCGAACGCAATTCCATGATGTCAGGCTCCAGCAAGCAGGGCTGTCGCGGCGGGCGTGCGCCTTGTGGTGCGCAAATTATTAGACAGCCGTCACAGCCATTATCGGGCGAACAGCCTAGCACAGCACTGCGCCAGCGGCAGCATCTGTGCAGTAAAACACCCGAAACCAGCAGAGACAGCGCACAGTTTTGGTGAAAACACCCTGGCGGATCGGGTGTTGCACCGGGGCAGCAGCGCAAAAATCTGATGAAAATCTTCAACACTGCCGGCATGCGACAGACAGATGACACGCAACCGCCCTGTCATCTAACCGTCATCGCCCTGCGCTATGCTGTTTGCCCCACCTTTGCTATCCTCGCGCCCCGGCGCGCCATGCCCAATGTCTGACTTCGACCTTTTCGCCATGGAAACTCTGGCTGCCGACGCCAGCCGGCAAGTGCTGGCCAATCCGCACGCCAGCGCGGCCGATTATCGCCAGGCCTTGGGCACACTGCTGACGCATTTCGAGCGGCTGGTGCGGGAAACCCGGCGCATGATCAGCCAGTCCGACCGGCGCGAGGCCGAGATGAACCAGCTCAACGCCCGCCTGGGCGAGCTGGCCCGCCGCCTGCAATACGAAGCCACCCATGACGGGCTGACCGGCGTGCTGAACCGCGCGGCCATCACCGACCGCGCCGAGCAATTGATGGGCGCGGTGATTCTGCTGGACATCGACCACTTCAAACGCATCAATGATCACCACGGCCACCCCTGCGGCGACGCCACGCTGATTGAGCTCACCCGCCGGGTGCTGGCCACACTGCCGGCGGAAGCCATGCTGGGCCGGCTGGGCGGCGAGGAATTCCTGGTGGTGTGCCCCGGCATGCGGCTGGGCGAGGCGGCGATTCTGGCGGAAACCGTGCGCGAGCAGGTGGCCGGCCAGCCGTTCACTGCCGGTGGCCACGCGCTGGCGGTCAGCATCAGCGCTGGCGTGGCCCTGCTGATGGCCGATGCGCACAGCGCCTATCAAAGCGCCGACGCCGCGCTGTATCGGGCCAAGAGCGGCGGGCGCAATCGGGTGGAAGTGGCGCGCTGAGCGGGCCGGCGGCTTACCCCGGTATGCTGGGCACGGTGGACAATACCCTGCTCGCGTGGTGATGCAACCTGGTCGTACTGCGGTCGTGCGCTGGCGGTGTCAGCGTCGCGGACAACACTCAGCGCAGCAATCCCGGCCTGGCGAGTGGCCGCTGGCCCTACCGCGAGTAGGGCAAAAAACCACCAGGTGATTGGCCAACGGCCAATATGCCAGATCGTCAGCGCTGCTCAGTGTGGCTGTTGGCGCGCCGGGCATGGGCAGCCCATGGGGTGCGCCGTTTTGCGCAATCCGCTATCCTTCTGCCTTGATTTTCAGGCTGCGATGCTGACAAATACTTGTTTTTACAATGGCTTTTGTTGCACCGCACCAGCCTGAACTATGCCGCTGCGGCATGGCGTGATGAACAAACAGCATTGGTCAGCCATTTGTGCGTGTCGCTATAGTCCGCAGCCTGTACCGCCTGACAGGATTCGATTTCACTCCATGACTGCTTCTGCCGAACGCACCGAACACGATCTGCTGGGCGCGCGCACGCTGCCCGGCCACGCCTATTACGGCATTCACACCCTGCGCGCGCTGGAGAATTTTCCGATCAGCGGCGCGCCGATTTCGGTGTATCCCGAGCTGATTCGCGCGCTGGCCTGCGTCAAGCAAGCCGCCGCCGAAGCCAATGCCGAGCTGGGCTTGCTGCCCGAGGCCAAGCGCCGGGCGATTGTCGCCGCCTGCGCCGAAATCCGTGCCGGCGCGCTGCACGAGCATTTTGTGGTGGATGTGATCCAGGGCGGCGCCGGCACCTCCACCAATATGAACGCCAACGAAGTGATCGCCAACCGTGCGCTGGAGCTGATGGGCCACCAGCGCGGCGACTATCAGCACCTGCACCCGCATCAGGACGTCAACCTCAGCCAGAGCACCAATGATGTCTACCCCACCGCACTGAAGCTGGCCGCCTACTTTGGCATCAGCCGCTTGCGCGAAGCGATGGCCTATCTGCGCCAGGCGTTTGCCGACCGCGCCGAGGCGTTTGCCGATGTACTGAAAATGGGCCGCACCCAGTTACAGGACGCGGTGCCGATGACGCTGGGCCAGGAGTTTGGCGCTTATGCGGTGATGCTGGGCGAGGACGAAGCCCGGCTGGGCGAGGCGTCTTTGCTGATTACCGAAATCAATCTGGGCGCCACCGCCATTGGCACCGGCATCAACACCCACCCGGATTACGCCCATGTCGCCTGCCGCCATCTGGCGCGCATCAGCGGCGTGCCGGTGTCCACCGCGGATAACCTGGTGGAAGCCTCGCAGGATTGCGGCAGCTTTGTGCAGCTTTCCGGCGTGCTCAAGCGGGTGGCGGTGAAACTGTCCAAAACCTGCAACGACCTGCGCCTGTTGTCATCCGGCCCGCGCGCTGGCCTGGGCGAAATCAATCTGCCCACCACCCAGGCCGGTTCCAGCATCATCCCCGGCAAGGTCAACCCGGTGATCCCGGAAGTGGTCAACCAGATTGCTTTTGAGGTGATTGGCAATGACCTGACCGTCAGCTTTGCCGCCGAGGCCGGCCAGTTGCAGCACAACGCCTTCGAACCGATCATCGCCCACAGCCTGTTCAAGAGCATCACCCACTTGCGCAATGGCTGCCTGGTGCTGGCCGACCGCTGCGTGCGCGGCATCACCGCCAACCGCGAGCATATGCGTGCGCAGGTGGAAAACTCCATCGGGATTGTCACCGCACTGACGCCGTATATCGGCTACGAACAGGCCACCGAGCTGGCGCAGGACGCGCTGCAAACCGGGCGCAGCGTGTACAAGCTGGCGCTGGCCAAGGGCTTGCTCACCCGCGAGGCGCTGGAAGAAATCCTCAAACCAGAACGGCTGACCCGCCCGCGCAAGTTTGTGCCGCTGCGCTGACACACACTGATGACGCACTGCCAACCAAACCGGCGCGCAGACACGGGAAAATCTTGTGCGCAGCGCACCGGACAGCGCCTGCTGCGCCAGGATGCGGTGAGTTGCATTCGCCGCTACAGCCAGCCGTGCTCAATGGCGAATTTGGCCAGGCCGGCGGCCGAATCAATGCCCAGCTTGCGGCGCACGCTTAACCGGTGGGTTTCGGCAGTGCGCACGCTGATGTCCAGTTGCAGGGCGATGGCCTTGTTGGACAGCCCCTGCGCCAGCAGGATCAGCACTTCGCGTTCGCGCTCGGACAAGCCATGGCCGGGCTGGGCGTGGCGCTGGGCAAACAGCGTGCGCGCCACTTCGGTGCTGTAATAGCTGCCGCCAGCGGCCACGGCGTCGATGGCAGCGATGATTTCGTGCGAGCCGGCGTCTTTCAGCACATAGCCCTTGGCCCCGGCGGCAATCGCCCGGCTGTAATACTCGGGGGTGTCGTACATGCTGAGAATCAGCACGCGGATGGCCGGGTGCGCCTGGCTGAGTCGCTCGGTCAGCTCCAGGCCGTTCATTTCTTTCATGCCGATGTCCACCAGCATCACGTCAGGGCACAGCTCGGCGGCGCACAGCAGCGCCTCGTGGCCATTGCTGGCCTCGCCAATCACCTCCAGATGCGCCACTGCGCCCAGCCGGGCGCGCAGGCCATCGCGCACCAGCGGATGGTCGTCCACCAACATCAGGCGCACCGGCAGGGTGCTGACTGCGTCATTCATAACAAAGCCTCGCGTTCCAAGGGCAGGCTGACACGCAGCACGGTGCGCCCTGGGATGGATTGCAGAGAAAAATCGCCCGCCAGATGCTCCACGCGCTCGCGGATATTGCGCAGGCCAATGCCGGTGCTGGCGTATAGCGCATCCGCCGGGCAGCCGCGGCCGTTGTCGATCAGCGTCAGCTCCACCCGGTTGCCGTGGCGGCAGAGCTGGATGTCCACCTGGCTGGCGTGGGCGTGGCGCTCGATATTGCACAGCCCTTCCTGGGCAATGCGGAACAGCGCCACGGTTTTGGCCGGCTGGCGATTCAGCGCGGTCATCTCGTGGTCGGTGTGTTGCTGCACGACGATGCCGGTGCGCTGGGCAAATTCGCGGCTGAGTTGGTCCAGCGCGGCGGCCAGCCCCAGGGTATCCAGCAGCGAGGGGTGCAGGTCGTGCGAAATCCGTCGCACCTCGCCAATCGCCTCACCCAGCCGGCCCAGGCCCTGGCGCATGCTGTCGCTGGCGCGCTCGTCGCCGTGGTCCAGTTGGTGCTGGGCCAATTCAAACTGAAACTTCACCGACACCAATAACTGCGAAATGCCGTCGTGCAGCTCGCGCGACACCCGCGCGCGCTCGTCTTCCTGCGATTGCACAATGCGCTGGGCCATGGCTTTGAGCTTGCTGTCGGCCAGCCGGTGTTCGCTGACATTCAGCGCCAGCCCGCCGGCAAACACCAGCAGCACCGCCACCAACGCCACCGCGCCCAGCGCCAGCAAGGTGCTGCGGGCATTGCCGCGCGCGCGTTCGCGCACTTGGGCGGTGGCGCGCTCGACATCGTCCAGATAAATACCGGTGCCCAACATCCAGCCCCAGCGCGGCAGCAGCTCTACATAGCCAAGTTTTTCCGTCATCTGGTGGATAGAGGGTTTTTCCCAGCCGTAGCGCTGGTAGCCGTCACCGTCGCGAGCGGCGGCCAGCAGGGCGCGGATCACATGGCGGCCTTGCGGGTCGGTCAAATCCCACAGATTGCGCCCGACCAGCTCGGGCTGGCGTGGATGCACCAGGTTGCGTCCGCCAGTGTCGTAGGCAAAGAAATAGCCGTCATCGCCAAAGCTCAGCCCCTGCAAGATCGCCTTGGCCTGTGTCTGCGCCTGTTCGCGCGGCAGGCGTGGGTTGGCGTACAGCGGCTCGATCGAGCTTAAGGCCAGCTCGACATAGTGCTTGAGCTCGGCGCGTTTGCTGGCCAGCAGGCTTTCTTCCAGCAGCGCGGCCTGTTGTTCGGCCAGCCGCTCGGCGCGGTATTGCACCAGCGCGCCCACCGCCACAATCGCCAGCAGCAGCGGCAGCACGGTAAGCGCCAGAATTTTGTGTTTGAGTTCCATGGCTTTGCTGCACCGCACTACGTAGTACTGCGTAGCGGCGGCCGGTAGTCGTGCGGATGTGGACAGAGACGCAAAAAGCCATAGTAGAGCCCAAGCCCGGCCGCTGGCGCAAGCCCGCGCCGTCTGCGCCATGGCCACGCCCTTGCCGGCGGGCGCAGATCCGCTGCCGGCGGCAAGCCCCCTGCCCTCGTCCCCCTCGGCGAGCGGCTGGGAGCTTGCTCACGCTTGTCTGACGTCGGCGCGCCAACGCAGCGCGCCCGCACATCTAAATCATCTGGAGAACTGTCATGAATCAATTGTCCCGCCACGCCCTGTTCGGGCTGGTGGCGCTGGTCGGCGCATTCGCGCTGGGCACGGTGGCGCTGCATCGCGGCGAATCCATCAATGCCCTGTGGATTGTGGTGGCCGCCGTCTCGGTTTATCTGATTGCCTACCGCTACTATGGCCTGTTTATCGCCCGCACGGTGATGAAGCTGGACGCCAATCGCGCCACCCCGGCGATTGTGCACAATGATGGCCTGGACTACGTGCCCACCAATAAAAACGTGCTGTTCGGCCACCACTTTGCCGCCATTGCCGGCGCCGGCCCGCTGGTGGGCCCGGTGCTGGCCGCCCAGCTGGGCTATTTGCCCGGCATGCTGTGGATTCTGGCAGGCGTGGTGTTTGCCGGCGCGGTGCAGGATTTCATGGTGCTGTTTATCTCCACCCGCCGCGATGGCCGCTCGCTGGGTGATTTGATCAAATCGGAAATGGGCGCCGTGCCGGGGGTGATTGCCCTGTTTGGCACCTTCATGATCATGGTCATCATCCTGGCGGTGCTGGCGCTGATCGTGGTCAAGGCGCTGGCGGAAAGCCCGTGGGGCGCGTTCACCGTGGCTGCCACCATCCCCATTGCTTTGTTCATGGGCGTGTACAGCCGCTATATCCGGCCGGGCCGCATTGGCGAAATCTCGCTGATTGGCTTTGTGCTGCTGATGCTGGCCATCTGGGGCGGCGGTCAGATTGCCGCTGACCCGTACTGGGGCGCGGCGTTTACCTTTACTGGCGTGCAACTGACCTGGATGCTGATTGGCTATGGCTTTGTCGCCTCGGTGCTGCCGGTATGGCTGCTGCTGGCCCCGCGTGATTATTTGTCCACCTTCCTGAAAATCGGCACTATTGTCGGCCTGGCGATTGGCATTCTGGTGGTGGCCCCGCATCTGCGCATGCCGGCGCTCACCCAGTTTGTCGATGGTTCTGGCCCGGTGTGGGCGGGCAATCTGTTCCCCTTCCTGTTCATCACCATCGCCTGCGGCGCGGTGTCGGGTTTTCATGCGCTGATTTCCTCGGGCACCACGCCCAAGCTGCTGGAAAACGAGTCGCACATGCCCTACATCGGCTACGGTGGCATGCTGATGGAAAGCTTTGTCGCCATCATGGCGCTGATCGCCGCCTCGGTGATCGACCCTGGCGTGTAT
This sequence comes from Rivihabitans pingtungensis, assembly GCF_003201855.1. Taxonomy (GTDB): domain Bacteria; phylum Pseudomonadota; class Gammaproteobacteria; order Burkholderiales; family Aquaspirillaceae; genus Rivihabitans; species Rivihabitans pingtungensis. Next base: position 46,055 of record NZ_QJKI01000024.1, read on the forward strand.
TTTGTGATGAACAGCCCGGCGGCCGTGGTCGGCAAGACCGCCGAATCCGCCGCCGCCGCGGTGTCCAACTTCGGCTTTTTGATCACCCCGGAAATGATCACCCACACCGCGCAGACCCTGGGCGAAAAAACCATCATCTCGCGCGCTGGCGGCGCGCCGACTTTGGCGGTGGGCATGGCGGAAATCCTGTCCAGCGTGTTTGGCGGCGACGGCATGAAGGCCTTCTGGTATCACTTTGCCATCCTGTTTGAGGCGCTGTTCATCCTCACCGCGGTGGACGCCGGCACCCGCGCCGGGCGCTTTATGTTGCAGGATTTGCTTGGCACCTTTGCCCCCAGCCTGCGCAAGACTGATTCGTGGGTAGCCAGCCTGACCGCCACCGGCCTGTGCGTGGCCGCCTGGGGTTACTTTTTGTATCAGGGCGTGGTCGATCCGCTGGGCGGCATCAACACCCTGTGGCCGCTGTTTGGCATCGCCAACCAGATGCTGGCCGGCATTGCCCTGACCCTGGCCACCGTGGTGCTGTTCAAGCTCAAGCGCGAACGCTATGCCTGGGTGACCATCGTGCCGACCATCTGGCTGCTGGTGTGCACGCTGACCGCCGGCTGGCTGAAGGTGTTTGCAGACAATCCCAAGATCGGTTTTCTGGCGCACGCCCATAAATACCAGGCGGCGCTGGACAAGGGCGAGGTGCTGGCCCCGGCCAAGAGCCTGGCGCAGATGCAGCAGGTGGTGTTCAACGACTATGTGGACGCCACGCTGGCCTTTGGCTTCATCCTGCTGGTGGTGAGCATTGTGCTGTTTGGCGTGCGCGCCTGCTGGAAAGCCTGGCAGAGCCAGCAGCCCACCGCGCGGGAAACGCCGTTCACCCCGCTGCCGGCCAAGGCTTAAGGCCATGTTTGCCCAGCTGGAGAAGCTTGGCAAATACCTCGGTCAGGCCGCCAATCTGATGGTGGGCGTGCCTGACTATGAAGTGTATTTGCAGCATATGCGCGCCACGCACCCGGAAGAAACGCCGATGACGTATGAGGCATTTTTTCGGGAGCGGCAAGAGGCGCGCTATGGTGGGGGCGCAGGGAAGTGTTGTTGAGTTAGCCCCCGCGCAGGCGGGAACCCAGGCAAATATCCACGGCGCGCCGAGGGTGAACGCGCGCCGGCCGCTTGTCCACCATTGTCATCGACGATGGCGGCGTTCCCCCCGCATCATGGCGGGGTTTTCTTTTTGGTGTGTTGCGGAGCTTGCATGAATCCGATTCCAGTCACTTTGCTTACCGGTTTTCTTGGCGCGGGCAAAACCACCTTGCTCAATCACATTCTGCGCGGCGCGCATGGGCAAAAAATTGCCGTGATCGAGAACGAGTTTGGCCCGGTGAATATCGACAGCGCCTTGCTGATCCACGAAGCCAGCGAAGTGATCGAGATGACCAATGGCTGTCTGTGCTGCACCATTCGCGGTGATCTGGACGGGCATTTGCGCGATTTGCACGCCCGGCGGGCGGCGGGGGAGCTGGCGTTTGACCGCCTGGTGATCGAAACCACCGGGCTGGCCGACCCGACGCCAATCACCCAGACATTTTTTGCCAGTGACGCGCTGATTCAGGCCTATCGGCTGGATGGGGTGATTGCCGTGGTGGATGCGCTGCACGCGCCGGCACAGTTGGCCGAGCATGCCGTGGTGCGCCGGCAGATTGGCTTTGCCGACCGGGTGCTGGTGTCCAAGGGCGATTTGGTGGATGAGCAAGCGCTGGCGGCGTTGAGCGCGCGGCTGGCGCGCATCAACCTTGCCGCCGGGCAATACCGGCTGGCGCATGGCGAGGTGGATTTGGGCCTGCTGTTTGATCTGCGTGGTTTTCATCTGGACGACAGCGTGCTGGCGGCGCCGGCAGCGCATCCGGCGCAGTTGTATCAGCCAGCGCTGGGCGCCAGCCGGTCGGCGTTTCGCGCGCCAGCGCCGGCGCAGTCGTTTGCCGACGACATCGCCGCGCTGCATTTGCATCACCCCGGCGCGCTGGACATGCTGCGCATCAGCGCTTTCATGAACCAGCTGATGGAGCAGCACGGCGACGCGCTGTTGCGCCACAAGGGCATGCTGGCGATTGCCGGCGAGCCGCGCCGGCTGATTTTTCAGGGGGTGCACAAGATTGCCGGCTTTGACTACGGCCGCGAATGGGGCGATGAAGCGCCGCGCTCGGACATCGTGCTGATTGGCCGCAGCCTGCCGGAAGCGGCGCTGCGCGCTGGCTTTGCCGAGTGCGTGGCGGGCTGAAAACCGCTTGGCCAGGCTGCCGGGCAACAAAGCCAGGAGGCTTTGTAAGCGGCTCTTAGCCCACACGCCGGCGGATATCCAGCCACAGCGCATCCGGCCGGCACGACACCTGCAACAGCGGCTGCGGCGCTGGCTGGTCGGCGGCGGCGCGCCAGCTGAAGCCTTGCGCCAGCAGGGCGGTCAGCACGGTGAGCTCCATCATCGCCTGGTGCTGGCCCAGGCACACGCGCGGGCCCAGGCCAAACGGCAGCCAGTGCGGATGCGTGCTGGCCTCGTGCTCGGCAAAGCGCGCCGGACAAAAATCTTCCGGCAGGGCAAACGCCTGTGGATCGTGCTGCGCCAGCTGCACCGGCAGCAGCAACAGCGTGCCGGCCGGCAGCCGCCACGGGCCCACGGTGATCGGGCGGATGGCACGGCGGGTGCTCAGCAGCGGCGCAGCCGGGTGCAGGCGCAGGGTTTCTTCCAGCGAGCGGCGCAGCACGGTCAGCGCGGGCGCATCCGCAGCGGTGGGCGCCCGCCCGCGCAGGACGCGGCAGGCTTCGGCGCTGACCTCGGACTGAATCTCGGGCTGGCGCGCCAGCGCCCACATCCACCAGGCCAATGTCGCGCCCGTGGTTTCGTGCCCGGCCAGCAAGGCGGTCATGCATTCGTCGCGCACGGCGCGCAGCGGCCAGGCGTTGGGGTCGGCGCGGTGCAGGCGCAGCCAGCGGCTGAGCAGATCGTCCGGCCAGGCAGCCTCGGCCAGCGCCAGCCGGGCGTGCAACTGGCGCTGAATCAAGCCATCCAGCCACTGCCGGGCCTGGCGCTTGCCGCGCTTGTGCGGCAGCCAGTCCGGCCAACTGGCCGGCCAGAACAACTCGGCATGGCTGGCGGCCAGCACCGTGCGCACCGCCTGCGCGGCGGTGGGCGCTGCCTCGCCCAGTTCCAGCGAAAACAATAAACGAGCAATCACCTCCAGCGTCAGCGTGGCCAAGGCCTGGTCAGCGCGCCAGGCGGGATGGGCGCTGGGCCAGCCGGCCAGCACTCGCCCAGCAGCCTCGGCTATCGCCGGCGCGGCATCCTGCGCCGCCTGCCGGGAAAACCCCGCCGCCAACGCCCGCCGCTTGTCGCGCCAAGCCTGGCCTTCGGCAATAAACACGCTATGGCCATACAACTGGCCAAACACCTGCATGCCGCGCGGCCAGCGCGTCAGCGCCTCGTGCTGTTTGACCAGCACCTCGTGCAGCAAGGCCGGATCGCTGATCACCACCTGATGCAGCGGCCACACCCGCAAATGCACCACATCGCCATACTCGGCGCGCCAACGCGCCAGCACCGCCAAAGGGTCACGCGATAATTCCGCCAGCACACCCCAACCGCCCCACCTGGCGCGCGGGCCGGGCGGCCAGTCGGTGGACACAGCATGGGCAGCGCCAAAGCGCCAGGGACAACGGGGAGCGTCCGACATGATGACCTCGCAACAGGCATGAACAGGCCATCAGTATCGCCAGCGCGCGCGGGGTGGTCTTGAACGCAAACGACATGGCCGACGCGCCATCGACGCCCACTCTCGTCACGCCTATACTGCCCCGCCATGTGCGCCGATTTCACCGCCTGCCCCGACCCCCTCGCCCGCGCCCCGCGCGCGGGCGGGCGGGCCAGCGTGCTGATTGCCCCGCCCAGCCTGCAAGGCGCGCTCAGCGCGGTAGTGTGGCGCGACACGGCTGGGCTGGCGCTGAACACCGCGCAAAAGCTCAATCATTTTCCCGCCACGCCGCTGGTGTGTCTGTCGTGGTTTCAGGGCATGGACATTGGTTTGATCGAATCCAGCGAGGGCGGCGCGCCGCGCTGGCGGCCGCTGGACGCCGCGCTGACCTGGTCGGGTAGCCAGTCGCGGCCACTGGTCAGTTGGTCGCCCAGCGTGGGGCGCGCCGGCATGGCGTGTTTTCCGGTAGATGTCGCCCACGCGCTGTTTGGCGTGGACCCGCACGACCTGCTGGACCGCTTTGCCCCGGCGCAGGCGGTATTGGACGCCTCGTGGCAAGGCTTGCTGGACGATTTGCTGGCCAGCGCCAACCCGCACGCCGCGCTGGCGGCGCTGGAGCATCACCTGGCCCCGCGCTGGCAGGCGCTGCGCCAACGCGCCGACCCGGCGCCATCGCTGGCGCAAATCGGCCGCCACTGGGTGCAGCGGCTGGCCTGGCAGGCGATGCAATGGCGCGACAGCCACAGCGAGCGTCAGATCGAACGGCGCATCAAGCGCTACAGCGGCCGCTCGCTGCGCGAATGGCGCATGCTGGTGAAAACCGAAGGCGCGCTGTTTGCCGGCCTGCAACGCCACCACGCTGGCCTGCCGCTGGACCTGGCCGCGCTGGCGCATGAGCAAGGCTTTGCCGACCAAGCCCACCTGAGCCGCGCCACCAAACGCATTACCGGCTTTGCCCCAGCGGAGTTTGCCCGGCGCTTTGTTGAGGATGAATCGTTTTGGGTGTATCGGTTGTGGGTGTGAGTGAGGCTCAGCGGTAGATTTCGCTGCGCTTGCCCAGGCGCAGAGCCCTAATTTTCGATCTGGCCGATTGCCGGCATCTCAGGTGACCATCCACGTGCCCGGAATGACGGCAGGCCTTGCCTACACGCCAAACATGGTTTACATTTTCAAAAATAAAATAAAAAATGTAAACCAAACGATAACCGATGGAGATGCGGATATGATTGGCGAACGATTACTTCGTGCCAGAAAAGCCGCCGGGCTCTCGCTACGCGCCTTGGCCGAGCAGGTTGGCGTATCACCGACAGCCATCAACAAATATGAAAAAGGCGAGCTGACGCCTTCTTCTGGGCAGCTATTGAAGCTGGCCAAGGTGCTTGGCGTGCGCACTGAATATTTTTTGCGGCCAACAACTTTACAGCTTGAAGGTGTTGAGTATCGGAAGCGCTCGTCCACACCGCAAAAATTTTTAGACCAGATTGCCGCCGATGTCACAGATCAGGCCGAGCGCTGGATTGAGCTTCTTGGTTTGTATCCGCAGCCTCCCATTCCCAAGTTTACCTTGCCGGATGGATTGCCTCAGGAAGTGGCGGGGGACGCACAGATTGAAGCGGTCGCTGAGCTTATCCGGGATAAGTGGGCGCTAGGAAGCAATCCGATCCCTGATTTGATAGACACGCTTGAGTCTCGCGGTGTGATGGTGCTGGTGACTGCGATTGAGGATTGCGCCAAGTTTGATGGCTTGGCGGCCAGCGCAGATGGCATGCCGGTGATTGTTGTCGCTAAAGAATGGCCAGGTGACCGGCAACGTTTTACTTTGGCTCATGAGCTTGGCCATTTGGTCTTGCACGGCCGACTGGCGGCGGGGCTGGATGAGGAAAAAGCCTGTAACCATTTCGCTGGCGCTTTTCTGCTCCCCAGGCAAGAAGTGATCAAGCAGATTGGACAACACCGAAACGCACTGGAGGCGCGTGAGCTGTACATGCTTAAGCAAGAGTTTGGCATCAGCATGCTCGGCGCGCTTTTCCGGATCAAGCAAGCGGGGATTATCTCGGAAACCATGAGTAAAAATTGGTTTATGGAGTTCTCCAAGCGAGGATGGCGCAAAACCGAGCCAGGTGATCAGTATCGACCAGAAGACACCTATCTCTTCGAAGGGCTGGTGTATCGGGCATTGGCAGAAGGGTATATCGGAGACTCCAAGGCGGCTGAGTTGCTCAAAATCTCGCTGATGCGTTTCAAGTCGGACAGGCAGCTGGAGAGCGCCCATGCAGCTACTGATCAGTGATGCAAATATTCTGATCGATATGGAAGAAGGCGGCTTGCTTGATCTGATGTTCTTGCTTCCTTACCAGTTCAAGGTCCCGGATGTTGTGTTGGATGAAGAGCTTGAAGAGATGGCCGGCAGGCTGCGTGCTTTAAGCATACAGGTCGGCGAGCTGGATGGGGACGGGATGCGACATGCAATCGAATTGAGTGGTAAGCACAAAAAAGTCAGTCGATACGACTGCATTGGGCTTGCGCTGGCCAAACAGGAATGCTGCCCCTTGTTAACGGGAGATCGCGCGCTGAGAGCGGCAGCGAGTCAAGAGGCGGTAGTGGTCAAAGGCACGGTCTGGCTTATGGAACAGCTGATTGTGCTTGGCAAGCTCAGTGTCACCGAGGCCGAGGCCAGCATTGTGCGGATGCGCGAGAAGGGCAGGCGACTGCCTTGGGAGCAAATAGCGCTGATGCTGAGCTCGATAGAAAATACCGGGCATGAGTAACAAACCACAGTTTCGGAAGCCAAGTTGGCGCTTGGCTTCCGAGATGGGGCTGATGGGCATCAGTCCCGGTTGCTTGGCAAAACGAGCAAAGTGGATTCTAGTCCACAAAATTTTGCCATGGCAATCAGACAATCATTGCCCAGAAAGGGGGTGACTATGCTGTGGCAAAACAACTCAAGTTAGACCTGCCCTTGCCAGAAGGGTATGAGATCCAGTTTCGGGCCTTCATCACCCTGAAGAATGGCAAGCGGCTGTACGCCAAACAATATGGGCTGCGCGGCTTTCCGATTCCAGTGAAAGTGGCGTAATCCACAGACAAGCACCCGCCTTTGCGGGCGCTTGTCTGTGATACACAGCGTATTGCTGCGAGAGACCCAAAGCCCCCCTCAACACTCAATCCAATTCACCGCCAGCCCCCCGCGCGCGGTTTCTTTGTATTTGCTGCTCATGTCCCGGCCGGTGTCGCGCATGGTGCGGATCACCCGGTCCAGCGACACATGGTGCTGGCCGTCGCCGCGCAGGGCCATGCGGGCGGCGTTGATCGCCTTGATCGAGGCCATGGCGTTGCGTTCGATGCAGGGCACTTGCACCAGGCCGCCAATCGGGTCGCAGGTCAGGCCCAGATTGTGTTCCATGCCGATTTCGGCGGCGTTTTCCACTTGTTCCGGCGTGCCGCCCAGCACTTCGGCCAGCGCGCCGGCAGCCATCGAGCAGGCTGAGCCCACTTCGCCCTGGCAGCCCACTTCGGCGCCGGAGATCGAGGCGTTGAGTTTGAACAGGATGCCAATCGCCCCGGCGGTGAGCAGAAAGCGCACCACGCCGTCGGCGTTGGCGCCGGGCACAAAGCGGGTGTAGTAGTGCAGCACGGCGGGGATGATGCCGGCGGCGCCGTTGGTGGGGGCGGTGACCACCCGGCCGCCAGCGGCGTTTTCTTCGTTGACTGCCAGCGCGTATAAATTCACCCAGTCCATCACCGTCAGCGGGTCGCGCAGCGCGGCTTCGGGCGTGGCGCACAGCGTGCGGTAAAGCTCGGCGGCGCGGCGGCGCACGTGCATGCCGCCGGGCAGCACGCCTTCGCGCTGGCAGCCGCGCGCCACACAGGCTTGCATCACCTCCCACAGTTTTAACAGGCCGGCGCGCACGCTGGCTTCGTCGCGCCAGGCCAGTTCGTTGGCCAGCATGATCTGGCTGATCGGTTGCTGATGCTCGCGGCACAGCGCCAGCAGTTCGCGCGCGCTGGCAAACGGGTGGCGCAGTTGCTGCGGGCCGGGCGGAACAAAGCCGCTGCTCAGCGCGCTGTCGTCCACCACAAAACCGCCGCCCACCGAGTAATAGGTGCGCGCATCCAACAGCACGCCGCTGGCGTCGCTGGCTTCGCAGCGCATGGCGTTGGGGTGGTAGGGCAGGCTTTTGCGTTTGTGCAGAATCAGGTGTTCGCGCTCGATAAAGGCAATCGGGTGCTGGCCCAGCAGGCTGAGTTGGCCGCTGGCGCGGATGACGTCCAGGATGGCCGGGGCGTGGTCGGGGTCGATCAGGTCGGGGCTTTCGCCATGCAGGCCCAGCATCACTGCGGTGTCGCTGCCGTGGCCCTTGCCGGTGGCGCCCAGCGAGCCAAACAGCTCGACGCGCACTTGCGCCACGGCGGCAAGCTGGCCATCGCGCGCCAGCCGGCTGACAAACTGACGGGCGGCGCGCATCGGGCCGACGGTGTGCGAGCTGGAAGGGCCGATGCCGATTTTGAACAGGTCGAATACGCTGATGGCCATGCTGAGTCCTCGTGGGTGATGCGCGCCTTGGGTGAGCTCACAAAACACTTCTGGCGTTGTTGCACAACCTTGCCAGGCTTCTCGCCCTGCCTGCGCGGGCTTGGCGTGTGACCGCAGACAGTACAAGAAGTACGACAAGGTCACACAACAACGCCAGGAGGGTTTTGTGAGCAGCGCTTATTGGGCACGCCGCGTGCCGGTGGTGCAGTGTAGCGCGGCGGTGGCGCGCGGCGCGTGACTGGGCGCGACATCGAATGCGGGCAGATGCGACATGCTTGGGCGGCTCGCGGCCGGGCGGCGGTGGGCAAAACCGTCTGGGCCAGCGCCTGGCGAGGTGGATTTTGTGGGGTGGCCGGTATGGTCTGTTCGGTTTTCCGACGATTTTGGTCGGGCTTGGTTCGGTTTTCCGTTTCAAATATGCTTTATGAATTTATTGTTTTATTGTAAATCATGAGCTTAGACTGCGTGTTGTGCTGGCACGAAGCGTGCAATAGTCGGCGCCCACGTCACACGGCCGCTTCATGTTGATGGCATTTTCTGTCTGTCATGAATTGGCAATTTTTGCCCCTTGTGACGCCATTTGCCGCTTGCGACAGCGCGCGGTGGATGTCCATGACACGAAAGGAAACCATCATGAAAATGAACCGGCTGACCACCTGGATCGGCTGCGCCCTGGTGCTGGGGGTGATTGTGGGTTATGCCTGCAACACCCTGGCCGCCTCGCCGGCGCAGGCCAAGGAAATCGCCTCGTATTTCAGCATCCTCACCGATATCTTTCTGCGCCTGATCAAGATGATCATCGCCCCGCTGGTGTTCGCCACCCTGGTGGCTGGCCTGGCAGGCATGGGTGACGCCCGTTCGGTGGGCCGCATCGGCAGCCGGGCGCTGGGCTGGTTCATCGGCGCCTCGTTTTGCTCGCTGTTCATCGGCCTGATTTTTGCCAATGTGCTGCACCCTGGCCACGCGCTGAACGTGCCGCTGCCAGAATCCGCCGCCGGGCTGAACCTGAAAACCGGCGCGCTGAACCTGAAAGACTTTATCACTCATGTCTTCCCCAAGAGCATCATCGAGGCCATGGCCGGCAATGAGGTTTTGCAGATTCTGGTGTTTGCGCTGTTCTTTGGCCTGGCGCTGGGCCATCTGCACAGCCAGACCGCCCGCTCGCTGGTGAACACCATGGATGAAGTGGTGCACGTAATGCTGAAAGTCACCGACTATGTGATGCGCTTTGCCCCGTTTGGCGTGTTTGGCGCGGTGGCCGGCGCCATCACCACCAATGGCCTGGGCATGCTGGTGATTTTTGGCAAATTCATGCTGAGTTTCTATGTGGCGCTGGCGGTGCTGTGGCTGGTGCTGATTGGCGCTGGCTATCTGGTGCTGGGCCGCGATGTGTTCCGTTTGCTCAAGCTGGTGCGCGGGCCGCTGCTGGTGGGGTTTTCCACCGCCTCCAGCGAGTCGGTGTACCCCAAGCTGATGGAACAGCTGGAAAAATTTGGTGTCAAAACCCGCGTGACGGGCTTTGTGCTGCCGCTGGGTTATTCGTTTAACCTGGATGGCTCGATGATGTACACCACCTTTCTGGCGCTGTTCATCGCCCAAGCTTACGACATCCCGATGACCCTCACCGCCCAGATCACCATGCTGCTGGTGCTGATGGTGTCGTCCAAGGGCATTGCCGGCGTGCCGCGCGCCTCGCTGGTGGTGGTGGCCGCCGTGCTGCCGATGTTTGGCCTGCCCGAGGCCGGCCTGTTGCTGATTCTGGGTATTGACCACTTCCTGGACATGGGCCGCACCGTCACCAATGTGCTGGGCAACGCCATTGCCACCGCCGTGGTGGCCAAGTGGGAAGGCGCCATCGACCCGGTGGACCCGGCGCTGGCCGAGCGTGAAGAGTCGCTGCCGGTGGAAGGCGAAGCCTAAGCGCCGCTCACAAAACCTTCCTGGCGTTGTGGTGTGACCTTGCCGTACTTGTTGTACTGTCTGCGGTCACACGCCTAGCCAGGACCGCTTCGCTGGATTTTGTGAACGACGCTAAGCACCACCTCAGGCCGGCGCGCGCATGACAGCACCCGCTGTCAGCGCGGGCCGGCTTTGGCATACTGGCGGCGCTGACCAAACCCTCCTGGCGTCGTTACGCGGCCTTGCCGGACGACTTTACGATCTGTGGCCGCAGCCTGGCCAGGATCGCTGCGCGGGGTTGTATGAGCGACGCTTATTGCCCGCCCGGATGCCGATGAACCCGCCTGCCCGCAAAATCATTCACATCGATTGCGACTGCTTTTTTGCCGCCGTGGAAATGCGCGACCATCCCGAATGGCGCGATGTGCCGCTGGCGGTGGGCGGCGCGCCTGCCGCGCGTGGGGTGATTGCCACCTGCAATTATCCGGCGCGCGCCTTTGGCATTCACTCCGCCATGCCCTCGGCACAGGCGCTCAAGCGCTGCCCGCACTTGGTGCTGGTGCCGGGCGACATGGCGCGCTACCGCGAAGCTTCACAGGCGGTGCGCGCGGTGTTCGAGCGCTTTACCAGCTTGATCGAGCCGGTGTCGCTGGACGAAGCCTATCTGGATGTCAGCGGCCAGCCGCATTGCCAGGGCAGCGCCACGCGCATGGCCGAGGCGATTCGCGCCGCCATCCGCCACGAGGTGGGCATCACCGCCTCGGCCGGCATTGCCCCCAATAAAATGCTGGCCAAGATCGCCAGTGACTGGAACAAGCCCGACGGCCAATGGCTGATCCGCCCGCAGGACATCGCCGAATTCATGCCCAGCTTGCCGGTGCATAAGCTCAACGGCGTCGGCCCGGCCACCGCTGCACGGCTGGCGGCGCTGGGGGTGAGCACCTGCGGCCAGTTGCAGCAGCTGCCGCTGGCCGAACTAGCGCAGCGCTTTGGTCGCTTTGGCGAGCGTCTGCACCAGATGGCGCGCGGCGAGGATACCCGGCCGGTGCGCAGCGAGCGGGTGCGCAAATCGCTCAGCGTCGAGCGCACCTATCCAGTGGACTTGCCCGACCTGGCCGCCTGCGCTGCGCAGCTGCCCAGCCTGCTGGCCGCGCTGACCGCACGGCTGGCGCCGTGGCTGGCCAGCGGCGGCCAGTTTCGCGGCGCCTGGGTGAAGGTGCGCTTTGCCGATTTTCATCACACCACGGTGGAAGACATTCATGCCCCGCTTACCGAGCCGGCGCTGCATGCGCTGTTGGTGCAGGCATTGGCGCGCGGCGGCCAGCCGGTGCGCCTCTTGGGGGTGGGCGTGCGGCTGATGCCGCCGGCCGCGCCACACAGCGCGCGACACAGCCAGCAATTGGAGCTGTTTGCCTGAGCAGGGCGCCAACGCCGCACAACGTTTTATGAGCGACACGCACTCGGTGAATAACGCTCAGTGACCCAGGCTTTTTTTCATTTTTTGCGTGCCCCACCACACCCCGGCGGCCACCAGCGGAATGGCCAGGCCGGTGACCAATTCGGGGTTGACCGGCGCACCGGCCACTTTCAGCGCCTTGGCCAGATAGCCAATCAAGCCCACCGCGTAATAGGTCAGCACGCCCACCGACAGCCCTTCCACGGTTTCTTGCAGACGCAGTTGCAGCTCGGCGCGGCGGTCCATCGACGCCAGCAGCGCCTGATTCTGCCCTTGCAGCGACACCTCCACCCGCGTGCGCAGCAAGGCGGTGGCGCGCTGGATGCGCGCGGCCAGCTGGGTTTGCCGGTTGCCGATGGTTTCGCAGGTGGCCATGGCCGGCGCCAGCCGGCGGATGGTGAACTCCCGGAAGGGCTGCACCCCGCCCAGCCGCGCCTCGCGCAATTCCTCAATGCGCCGCTCCACCTGGCGGTAATACGCCTGCCCGGCCGAGAAGCGATATTGCGTGCTGGAAATCGCGTCTTCCAGGTCGGCGGCCAGTTCGGTGAGCTGATCCAGCAAGGCGTCGTCGCTGCTGCGCGCGCCGCTCTTGCCGCTCATCTGCCCGGTAAGCGCGCGCATGCGCCGGCCCAGATCGTCCATCACCCGCACCTGCGCCTTGGCCACCGGCAGCGCCAGCAAGGCCAGCATGCGATAGGTTTCCAGCTCGAACAGCCGTTGCAGCATGCGCCCGCGCTGCGAAGCGCTCATGCCGTAATCCAGCACCAACAGGCGGGTGACGCCAGCGCCCAGATTGCGGTCCGGGTGCAGGCGCAGATCGGTCAGCGCCATGGCGTTGCCGTCGCCAATGCTGGCGCCCACCAGATCGTTGCCGGCAAACCACTGCTGCGCCAGGGTTTCCGTGTCGGCGGCGCCGGCATCTTCCTGCGGCAGGATCACCGCATGAATCGCCACCAGCAGCGGGTCGGCTTGATTGGACAGCCAATCCAGCGGCAAGCCTTCAAATGCGCTGTCGGCAAATGGCTCGCCAGTGCGGCCACGGCGCAGCAGGGTGTAGCGGGCAAACTCGGTGTGCAGCCCCCAGTTCAGCCGCAGGCCGGGCAGCTCGGCCTGGTATTGCACCGCGTCGGCCGCCGGCAAGGGCAAACCCAGCTGCGCCGCCAGCCGCGACAGCGCCTGACGCTGGCGGCTGCCGTCGTCGTCAAAGAAAAACGCCAGCGAAGTCACCTGCGCAGGCGAAGGCACGGACACCGGCGTGCGCACATGGGCTTCGTTGTTCAGCAACTGGCGCTGCGGATGCAGAAAAAAAGTATCGGTCATGGTGTGGAGTGACAAGGCAAGAGTAATCGGCACGAAAATAAAACAAATGTTTGAATCTGGGCAATCCTGTCATGCCGAGCGTCCGTGGCGGCCCGGCGAGCTGTTGACAGGGGTTTACCACCTTTTAGACTATTTTGCTATTAGCAATTGGTTTGAAGTTTTTTCTAGGAATATAAAATTCCCGGATACTGGCCCTCGACATCTGCACACCCACTAATCTGTCAGGAGCCATCATGAAAACCAAATTGTCACTGCTGCTGGCCGGCGCGCTGGCGCTGGCCCCGTCGGCCTGGGCCGCCTCGCTGCTGAATGTGTCCTACGACCCCACCCGCGAACTGTACAAGGAAATCAACCCGGCTTTCATCAAATCCTGGCAGAGCCAAACCGGCGAAACGCTGACCATCCAGCAATCGCACGGCGGCTCGGGCAAGCAGGCCCGCTCGGTGATTGATGGCCTGTCGGCGGATGTGGTCACCCTGGCGCTGGCGCACGACATTGACGAAATCGCCGAAAAAACCAAACTCTTGCCTAGAGCATGTTCTGAACCATCCCAACAACATCAGGAAGGTGCGGCAGCATCAACATGGCAAACGCCACGTAATGTAATCCAGCCAGCGTCTGCGGCAGCTTCTCGTAAGCTCTGGCCAAACGCCGGAAGCG
>NZ_QJKI01000025.1 GCF_003201855.1 Rivihabitans pingtungensis
ATGGCGGGCATGGTGATTTCCTCAGCGGGGTTGTGCTGTCCTGTATGCAGCGGCTGTGCCTATTATCTGTTCAGATCATGGTGACTGGCTACTAGCGCCGCTCACAAAACCCAGCGCAGCGTCGCGCGGCCTGGTTGCCTGCCTGCGGCCGCACACCTGACCAGCACCGCTGCGCTGAGTGTGATGAGCGACGGTTAACCATACACTGAGACAATCGCCACCCCCGCAAAGATGGAAGCACAACCATCTGATTTTACTGGGCTTTGTGCTCCGCTTTACGGCTGCACCACAATATCATTGCGCACCCCAGCCACCCCCGGCGTGGCCCGCGCCAAAGCCTCGGCCCGCACCCGCTCGGCCGCGCTGCGGGCAAACCCGGACAACTGCACCACCCCGCGCAAAGTCTCCACCCGAATCGCCACCGCGCTCACCGTCGCATCCTCGGCAAACCGCGCCTTCACCCGCGCGGTGATGCCGGTGTCGTCCACATACTGGCCGACGGTGGACTGATCACGGCTGACCGCGCAGCCGGTGACGGAGACGGCCAGCAAAGCGGCCAGGGCGAAGGAGGCGGGGAGAGTGCGACGCATGGTGGGCTCCTGGGGAAAGTCGAAGGGAAAACGCCCCGCCAATTGGGTGGCGGGGCGTGGGGGTTGGAGTGTGGGGGGAGGGGAAGGTTCTACGGATTGCTCTCTGCTTCTGGGACGAGCTTGTCAAGCACCGCAAGTAAGTCATTTTGTTGATCTTTTTGCAGCGAGTCTCGAATGCGAGGAATAAGCTGAGAAAGTTTGGAGTGAACAATTAACTTTGAGTTCTCTCTTTCTTGCGCTAAAGATCCTAGCATCCAACCATGTAAATGTTTTTTTTGATTGTCATTCAATTTTTCAAGGGCAGGCAAACCAGAAAGCCAGTTATCTAAGATGTGCGGAGAAATATGTGAAGAGTGCGAAAATAACTTATTAAGAATAGTAACACAAGAAAAATCACCATACTCCATTTTTGAGAGCACCTGCTCAAAAATAGAAAATGGATATTTTGACAACACCTCATCATAAATAGAATCCATGTCCAGCTTTTTTTGCTTTATTCGGGAATCCAATACAAATAACGGACCTTTTTTTTCAATCTCCCGATTAAAATATTCCCTTTCGTCGTACGATTGAACGCGGTATAAGTAAACCTGCAACCCATTAAAAGATCTTTGAAAAGAATGCAGATGGACATGGTTTAAATGTGTCTCTGGTTGCAAATATAGTTCTTCGGCAACTTTTGCTATGAGTTTAGCCAAACCACAAGCTTTCTCTAACAACTCCTGCTCTGTTACTCTATTCAGCAAATAAAACTCTAATTCACGCTCCAAATAATCATGGTGGCGTAGCATGCCAGCGCGGGCATCTATAAATTCAACAAGTTGGTCTCTATTTTTTACCTCAGAAAGCATGAACTCTACCCCATACTTAGACTCAAATTTTTTATATAAATAGCGAGCACATGCTCGAGATTTTTCTTCTAGCTCAGCTAGGTCGGCACGCTCCACCATGGCATATTCATGGCGCATCATAGAAAAAGGCCGCCTTTGAGATTCAGTAGGAAATCCCAAAAAGAAAGCTATGCATTCCAACTCCGATTTGCGTACGATTGGAAAAAAGCTTTTTTTGAGCTCTGAGCGCCAATCCATTCTTGAAGTTTTTTAAGCCCTTCTTTAGCCTCAGCATCTTGATCGGCATCCTTAACCCAATTAATCGAAGGCTTGTAATAAGGATGGTTCTTATAGTCACACATTGCTTGACATAGGGTAGAGCAAGCATTTGCAGCATGCAGATAAAGTGCCTCTAAAAAGAGAAAAAACAAAGGGTGTATAAGAAGATCATGATTGTACTGTGTATTTATGGCATCTCGAAGACGTTTAGCTTGCCTGGTGTTGTTGATAAAGCTTTCGCAAATCAACCCCCAGCCATACCCATTATGAGAATAATGGTCAGTAGGTTTTTGTAGGATTTCATGTATTGCAGGCACACTGGAAAAAATCTCACGATATGCTTTTTCTTTCATCTGTGGAGTTGGCACTGGTAACGCAATAGGCATCTGCACAATTTTTTCTAAAAACAGCTCGCCTCGCCCTGGGTGAAATTTATCCAAAGCAGCCGATACTACTTTCCGATCATACGCCAACACATAAACCACATTGGGGAAATTAGCGACAGATTTAATCACCCGAAACATTTCTTGTAATTCGTCTGCGGGTAGTCGGTCGAGATCATCAATAAATACAACTCGCTGAAAGCGATCTTTTTTGAGCAGCTCTTCGAGTTTTTTCTTTCTAGCCTCGAATCCTTCTGGAGGGGTAAGCTTAGCGATGGCTAAGCTCAGTCCTAGTTTAATCGGCCAGAATAGCGCGGGTACTAATAATGCTACTTGGCCATTCTCCAGCCAAGGCTTGATTGCGTTTGAAACACTGTCACCAAACCAATCCAGCATGGGATTCAGAGCAGCACTCACAACAGATGCTAATACCAAAGCAATAATTTCCAGCTTGGATTTCAACCAGACATTATCTGTGCTAGCTTGCCTCTCCAGGCTTTTCAGTAAATCACGAATTGAAGAGCGTAACCATGGCTCCTGGCCCTCCAACTCTTTCAGCAATTTGTCCAGCAAGTTTTCTTTGCCAGAAAACCACCATGGATCAAATTCAATCAGCTTGATTTGCCTGACTGGTTTTTTTCTCTGCACTTTTTCTTGAAGCAATTGGCAAAGATTTGCGCAGAAGCCTTGCGGAGCCAAGCGTGCTTGCTTCCGCCAATGCTTTTTCATCATCAACAAGAAAGATGACTTACCTTCTCCCCATTTACCCTCTATTCCAACAACCATTGGCTCACGGCGCGGAAAGCTAGCGATTTTGTCCGCCAAGCGAGCGGCAGGTTCGGCAAAACCGAGTTTGTCGTTAGATGTTGGGCGGTCACCTCGTACTTGCCCATTGTTATGTAGCGTGTTCATAGCTCAGCTTTCATCATGCATTTGGCCTCAATTGTACGCCAAACGCGGTGAGCGCTTGCACCGCCCCCTTTCCGACTTTGCCCTTTACTGGCACAGTACCCCTTTCAAACGCCGGTTTGCCGGCGGTGGGGGCTGGTGGGCCAGAAGCCTGCTGGGGATGGCCGGGGTGATCGTCCCGGTGGATCAGATAAACAAGGATGAGCGGATGACAGCGTCTCCGGTGTGTTTGATGGTGGTGGCCAGTCATGATGGGCGCTGGCTGCATGAGACGGTGCAGGGTTTGAATGCGCTGGCGGCGCGGCAGGAGGCTGTGCCCGGCTTGCGCTTTTTGCCGGCGGCCAGCGCCGACGAGGCGTTGCGGCTGGCTGGCGAAGAGGGCGATGTGCAGGGTGTGCTGGTGGACGAGAGCATGCCGGCGCGCGGGGCGATTGCCTTGGTGGATGCGCTCAATCAGCTGCGCCCGGAGCTGACCTTGTATGTGCTGCTGGACAATGACGACGAAAAAGCCATGGTGGATACGTTGTCGGCGGATAGCGTAAATGGCTATTTTTTCCGCGAAGAGCGCGATTGGGCCAGTTGGTTGCGCATTATTCACGCCGAGCTGGTGGATAAATCGGCCACGCCGTTTTTTGACCGGCTGCGCCGTTATGTGGCAATGGCTAAAGATTCCTGGCACACCCCCGGCCATTGCGGCGGTGATTCGCTGCGCGCCAGCCCGTGGGTGCGCGACTTTTTTGATTTTGCTGGCGAAGATATGCTGCGCGCCGATTTATCGGTGTCGGTGCCGATGCTGGATTCGCTTTTGCATCCCACCGGGGTGATTCACCAGGCGCAAAAGCTGGCAGCGCAGGCGTTTGGCGCGCGGCGGACGTTTTTTGCCACCAATGGCACGTCTACCGCCAATAAGGTGATTGTGCAAACCTTGCTGGCGCCGGGTGATATGTTGTTGCTGGACCGCAATTGTCATAAATCGGTGCACCATGCGGTGATTTTGTCTGGCGCGCGGCCGGTGTATCTGGATTCGTCGGTCAATCGGCAATACGGGATTTTTGGCCCGGTGCCCAAGGCCACGCTGCTGGCGGCGATGGATGCTCATCCGCAGGCCAAGGCGCTGATTTTGACCTCGTGCACCTATGACGGTTTTCGTTATGACCTGGCGCCGATTATCGAGGCAGCGCATGCGCGCGGCATCAAGGTGATTGTGGACGAAGCCTGGTATGGCTGCGCGCGCTTTCACCCGGCGCTGCGCCCCACTGCGCTGGAGTGTGGCGCGGATTACGCCACGCAATCCACCCACAAGGTGCTGTCAGCGTTTTCTCAGGCCAGCATGATTCATGTCAACGACCCGGATTTTAACGGCCATTTGTTCCGCGAAAATCTCAATATGCATACTTCCACCAGCCCGCAATACGGCTTGATCGCCAGCCTGGACGTGGCGCGCAAGCAGGCGGTGATGGAAGGCTATAAGCTGTTGTCGCGCGCGCTGCGCCTGGCCGCCGAGCTGCGCGAGCAGATTAACGCCACCGGGGTGTTTCGCGTGCTCAGCCTGGAAGAGATGCTGCCGGAAGATGTGCGCGACGACGGCGTGCGGCTGGACCCCACCAAGCTGACCGTGGATATTTCCGCCAGCGGTTATAGCGCCGACGAGCTGCGCGAGGTGTTGTTCGAGCGCTTTAATATCCAAGTAGAAAAATCCACTTTTAACACCCTCACCCTGCTGGTGACGCTGGGGGCAACGCGCAGCAAGGTGTCGCGGCTGTATGACGCGATGCTGCGGCTGGCGCGCGAACGCCGTCCGCCGGCGGTGCGCCAGCGCATGCCGGAAATCCCGCGCTTTACCCAACTGGCCTGCCTGCCGCGCGATGCTTTTTACGAAAGCGGCGAGCGCCTGCCCTTGTTTGACGAACACGGCCAGCCCAATCCGGCGCTGGTGGGCCGGGTGAGCTGCGACCAGGTGACGCCGTATCCGCCGGGCATTCCGGTGCTGGTGCCGGGCCAAGTGATTGATTTGTCTATTTTGAATTACCTGGCGCGGCTGGGCGCTTCGCAAAAAAGCATCGAGCTGCACGGCGTGGATGAAAGCCTGGGCGAGCCGGCGCTGCGCGTGCTCAGCGCGGATGAGCTGGTGCTGTTGCCGGGCGGGCGGCTGGACAATTAAGAGCGGCTAACAAAACCCTCCTGGCGTCGTTGCCCGACCTTGCCGTACTGCTTGTACTGTCTGCGGTCGTGCGCCTAGCCAGGATCGCTGCGCTGGGTTTTGTTAGCCACTCTAAGCGTCGCGCACAGCACCTTCCTGGCGTGCCGGTATGAGCGTGTCGTAGTTCTTGTATTTCTGCGGCAGCGCGCCTGGCCAGGCGCGTTGCGCTGCGTGTGGCAAGCGCCGCTCACGCTGCGCCAAGCCGGCAGCAAAATGTCCCGGCAAGGCGGGCTTTCACGCCACGGGCATCGTCAAGCCTTGCCAGCCAAGGCTAAATCCGTTACAACTACCACTTGCAGCTTGTGCTGCCCAACCCCACGCGCCCGGCCTGGCCGGGCGTGATATTTTGGCGCCCACGCATGGGCGTGCAGGCTGGCCGCGCGGCGCGCGTCTGGCCCGCCCGTTGCCGGCGGCCTTCCCTACGGACCTTTTTTCATCATGAAGCCAGCCAGACATTACCTGCAATTCAGCGATTTGACCCGTGACGAATACCTGCACCTGTTCGAACGCAGCCGAATCCTGAAGCGACGTCACTACGATGGCGAGCTGTACCGCCCGCTGGTCGGCAAGGTCATGTCGATGGTGTTCGAGAAGAACTCCACCCGCACCCGCGCCTCGTTTGAAGCCGGCATGGCGCAAATGGGCGGCCATGCCATGTTTCTGGATTCCAAAAGCTCGCAGCTGGGCCGGGGCGAGCCGATTGAAGACACTGCGCGCGTGCTGTCGCGCATGTCCGACATCATCATGATCCGCACCTTCGAGCAAGCGCTGGTTGAGCGCCTGGCAGCGTTTTCCCGCGCGCCGGTGATCAACGGCCTGACCAACGAATATCACCCCTGCCAGGTGCTGGCCGATCTGTTCACCTGGGTGGAGCAGCGCGGCCCGATCAGCGGGCGCACCGTGGCCTGGATTGGCGACGGCAACAATGTTGCCCGCACCTGGCTGCAAGCGGCTAAACTCTTGGGTTTCAAGTTCCGCATCGCCTCGCCCAAGGGCTATGAGCTGACGGTGCTGGATGCGCAGGATTACGGCCCGGACGTCTACGAAGTGTGCGACAACCCGCTGGACGCCGCGCGCGGCGCCGATATTGTCACCACGGATGTCTACACCAGCATGGGCTTTGAGGCCGAAGCCGAGGCGCGCCACCGGGCGTTTGCCGGCTATGGCGTCACCGCTGCGGTGATGGCCGCCGCCAAGCCGGATGCGATGTTCATGCACTGCCTGCCGGCGCATCGCGGCGAAGAAGTGGACGCCGAGGTGATCGACGGCCCCAATAGCGTGGTGTGGGACGAAGCCGAAAACCGCATGCATGTGCAAAAGGCGCTGGTGGAATTCCTGCTGCTGGGCCGCGTGGCCGACAAGAAATAACCGTTTTCTAAAGGCCGCCCGACGCGGGCGGTTGCTTTATAAGTCTGAGTGAAAGAACTGATCATGTCTGACGTCAAAAAAGTCGTACTCGCCTACTCCGGCGGCCTGGACACTTCGGTGATCCTGAAGTGGTTGCAAGACACCTATCAATGTGAAGTGGTTACCTTCACCGCCGACCTGGGCCAGGGCGAAGAGCTGGAGCCGGCGCGCGCCAAGGCGCTGCAATTCGGCATCAAGCCGGAAAACATCTTTATCGACGACCTGCGCGAAGAGTTCGTGCGTGATTTCGTCTTCCCGATGTTCCGCGCCAACACCGTGTACGAAGGCGAATACCTGCTGGGCACCTCGATTGCCCGTCCGCTGATCGCCAAGCGCCTGATCGAGATCGCCAACCAGACCGGCGCCGACGCCATCTCGCACGGCGCCACCGGCAAGGGCAACGACCAGGTGCGCTTCGAGCTGGGCGCCTACGCGCTCAAGCCGGGCGTGAAGGTGATTGCCCCGTGGCGCGAGTGGGATCTGCTGTCGCGCGAAAAACTGCTGGCCTACGCCGAAACCAACGGCATCCCCATCGACATGAAGCACCGCAACGGCGGCTCGCCGTACTCGATGGACGCCAACCTGCTGCACATCTCGTTTGAAGGCCGCCATCTGGAAGACCCGGCCGCCGAGGCCGAAGAATCCATGTGGCGCTGGACCGTCTCGCCGGAACAAGCCCCGGACGCCGCCGAATACCTGGACGTGGAATTCGCCAAGGGCGACATCGTGGCGCTGAACGGCGTGGCCATGAGCCCGGCGCAAGTGCTGACCAAGCTGAACGAACTGGGCGGCAAGCACGGCATCGGCCGTCTGGATCTGGTGGAAAACCGCTACGTCGGCATGAAGTCGCGCGGCTGCTACGAAACCCCGGGCGGGACCATCATCCTGAAGGCTCACCGCGCCATCGAATCGATCACCCTGGACCGCGAAGTGGCCCACCTGAAGGATGATCTGATGCCGCGCTACGCCAGCATGATTTACAACGGCTACTGGTGGAGCCCGGAGCGCCTGGCCCTGCAAGCGCTGATTGACCACACCCAGCAAACCGTTAACGGCTGGGTGCGCCTGAAGCTGTACAAGGGCAATGTGATTGTGGTTGGCCGCGATTCCAAAACCGACTCGCTGTTCGACCCGACCATCGCCACCTTTGAAGACGATGCCGGCGCCTACGACCAGCGCGACGCTGGCGGCTTTATCAAGCTGAACGCGCTGCGCATGCGCATCGCCGCCAACCTGAAGGCCAAAAAGGGCTGATGCCAGACCGGGCGGCGTATGTCCGCCCTGCTGGCCCACCCGTCAAACCCGCTGCCATGGCTGGCCGCGGGTTTTTTTATTTGCGATAATTGCCGATTGACCTGATTGCGCCTTGCGCGCCCTGACTTGAGCCGACCGCCCACCGGCGGCGGCGCTGGAATGACTGACCGATGACCGCACCCGCCCCCCTGTCCGCCGAACTGGCCGCCGCCCTGGAAACCATCCGCCGTGGCGCCGACGAATTGCTGATCGAAGCCGAGCTGATCGCCAAGCTGAAAGAAAACCGCCCGCTGCGCATCAAGGCCGGCTTTGACCCCACCGCCCCCGACCTGCACCTGGGCCACACTGTGGTGCTGACCAAGATGCGTCAGTTGCAGGACATGGGCCACCACATCATGTTTTTGATTGGCGACTTCACCGGCATGATCGGCGACCCGACCGGCAAAAACACCACCCGCCCGCCGCTGACCCCGGAACAGGTAGCGATCAACGCCAAGACCTACCAGGAACAGGTGTACAAGATTCTCGACCCGGCCAAGACCGAAATCTGTTTCAACTCCACCTGGCTGAACCAGCTGGGCGCCGGCGGCATGCTCAAGCTGGCGGCCAGCACCACGGTGGCGCGCATGCTGGAGCGCGACGACTTCAAAAAGCGCTTTGGCAACAACCAGCCGATTTCGCTGCATGAATTCATGTACCCGCTGATGCAGGGCTACGACTCGGTGGCCATGCAGGCCGATATCGAACTGGGCGGCACCGACCAGAAATTCAATCTGCTGATGGGCCGCATGCTGCAAGAACAGCACGGGCAAAAGCCGCAATGCGTGATCATGATGCCGCTGCTGGAAGGCCTGGACGGCGTCAATAAAATGTCCAAATCGCTGGGCAACTACATCGGCATCTCGGAAGCCGCCAATGACATCTTTGGCAAGGTGATGAGCGTGTCCGACACGCTGATGTGGCGCTATTACGAGCTGCTGTCGCTGCGCCCGCTGGCCGAGATCGAGCAGTTCAAGGCCGACATCGCCGCCGGGCGCAACCCGCGCGACGTAAAAGTGCTGCTGGCGCAAGAGCTGGTGGCGCGTTTTCATTCGCAAGCCGCCGCCGAAGCGGCGCTGGCCGACTTTGAAGCGCGCTTCAAGCAAAACGCCATCCCCGACGACCTGCCGGAAGTCACCGTGCAAACCGGCGAAGGCGGCGTGCTGGCGATTGGCAGCGTGCTGAAAGAAGCCGGCCTGGTGGCCTCCACCTCGGAAGCCATGCGCATGATCGACGGCGGCGGCGTAAAGGCCGACGGCGAAAAAATCGAAGACAAAAAACTGCAACTGGCCGCTGGCGCCACCCTGGTGCTGCAAGTGGGCAAGCGCAAGTTCGCCAAGGTGACCCTGGTCTGAGCGGAGTCTTGCCATGCCGCTGTCTCATCTGACCTTGGTGGTCCCCGATTTGCTGTGGGCCGACCCGGACTTGCGCCGCGAAGCCACCCGCGAGCTGCCCTTGCCGGCCCTGGGCTGGCTGCTGGGCCGTGGCCAAGCGCGCGCGCAGGCGCAAAGCGCCTCGGCCTGCCTGGCCGAGCTGTTTGCCGCGCCGGCTGATTTGCCGGTGGCGCGCGCGCTGGCCCGCGCCGACGGCCTGGCCGCCGACGACGGCCACTGGCTGTGCGCCGACCCGGTGCATTTGCGCGTTGAGCAGGATTATCTCTTGCTGGCCGACGCGCGCATGTTTGCGCTGAACCAGGCCGAAGCCGACGCCCTGGTGGCGACGCTGAACAGCCACTTTGGCCAGGACGGCCTGTGCTTTTACGCGCCCACCCCCAATCGCTGGTATCTGCGCCTGGACGCCGCCAGCGCGGCCGAATTCACCCCGCTGGCCGAGGCGGCGGCGCAGAATATTGATTTTCATCTGCCGCGCGGCGAGCGCGCCAGCTATTGGCGGCATATGCTCAACGAGCTGCAAATGCTGCTGTTCAATCACCCGGTGAACGAAGCCCGCGAACAGGCCGGCGCGCCAGTGATCAACAGCGTCTGGCCGTGGGGCCAGGGCGACGCCGCCTTGCGCGCGCCGGCCGCGCAGCTGTGGGCGGACAGCCCATTGCCGCTGGCGCTGGCCGCCCAGGCCGGCGCCCGCGCCGCCAGCGCCCCGGCCCAGCTGGACGCCGCCTGGCTGGCGGCGCAGTCCGGCGAGGCGCTGATCTGGCTGGACACGCTCAGCGGCGTGCTGCGCTATCAGGATGGCTACGGCTGGCGACAGCGCCTGCAAGCACTGGAGGCGGATTACTTTGCCCCGCTGGCCCAGGCGCTGAAAACCGGCCAGTTGGGCCGGCTGACGCTGCGCTCGCCGGGCGAGGCCGGGTTTTGCGCCCAGCTGGGCGCGGCCGAGCGCTGGAAATTCTGGCGCGGTGCGCGCACCCTGGCGGAGCTGACATGACCGCCATTGCCGTGCGCGCGGCGCCAGAAGACGCCCGCCTTGCCCTGCAGGCCCAGGGCCTGCCCCCGTTGTTTTCGCGGCTGTTTGCCGCCCGTGGCGTGGCGCGCGCCGAGCAGCTGGATTACAGCCTCAAGCGCCTGCTGCCCTACCACACGCTGAAAGACATCGGCCCGGCCGCCGTGCGGCTGGCCGACGCCATCGCCCGGCAAGAACGCCTGCTGGTGGTGGCTGACTACGACGCCGACGGCGCCACCGCCTGCGCGCTGGCGGTGCGCGGCCTGCGCCGGCTGGGTGGCGTGGTGGAATTCATCGTCCCCAACCGCTTTGAATACGGCTACGGCCTCACCCCGGAAATCGTCGAACTGGCCGCCCAGCGCCGCCCGGATTTGCTGATCACCGTGGACAACGGCGTGGCCAGCGTGGCCGGCGTGCAGGCAGCGCGCCGCCACGGCATGGATGTGCTGATCACCGACCATCACCTGGCCGGCGACGAACTGCCCGACGCGCTGATCGTCAACCCCAATCAGCCTGGCTGTCAGTTTCCCAGCAAGCACCTGGCCGGGGTGGGGGTGATGTTTTACGTGCTGATGGCGCTGCGCGCCGAGCTGCGCCAGCACGGCGCCTTTGCCCACGGCGACGAGCCCAATCTGGCCGACTGGCTGGATTTGGTGGCGCTGGGCACCGTCGCCGACGTGGTGAAGCTGGACGACAATAACCGCATTCTGGTCGAGCAAGGCCTGCGCCGCATGCGCGCCGGCCGCGCCTGCGCCGGGGTGAACGCGCTGTTTGCCGCCAGCGGCCGCCAGGCGCGCCGCGCCAGCACGGTGGACCTGGGCTTTATGCTCGGCCCCCGGCTGAACGCCGCCGGCCGGCTGGACGACATGAGCCTGGGCATTGCCTGCCTGCTGGCCGACGACGGCGCGCACGCGCTGGCGCTGGCAGGCGAGCTGGACCGGCTGAACAAAGAGCGCCGCCATATCGAAGCCGGCATGCAGGAAGAAGCCCTGGCCCACCTGGCCGGGGTGGATCCGCAAGGCCGCTCGACGCTGTGTTTGTATCGGGAAGACTGGCACCAGGGCGTGGTGGGCATTGTCGCCAGCCGGCTGAAAGACCGTTTTCATCGGCCCACGCTGGTGTTTGCCCCCGGCGACGAGGGCGAGGTGAAGGGCTCGGGGCGGTCGATTCCGGGTTTTCATCTGCGCGACGCGCTGGACCGGGTGGCCAAGCAGCAGCCGGATTTATTGCGCAAGTTTGGCGGCCACGCCATGGCCGCCGGGGTGACCCTGGCCGAGGCGGATTTGCCGCGCTTTATCGCCGCCTTTGAAGCGGTGGCGCAAGACTGGCTCACCCCGGCGCAACTGACGCGCACCATCGAAACCGACGGCAGCCTGGCGGTGCGCGACATCGCCATGGATACCGCCGACCAACTGGCCGCGCAGGTGTGGGGCCAGGGCTTTCCGCCGCCGTCGTTTCATGACCAGTTTCGCGTGCTGGATCAGCGCCGGGTGGGCGAACGCCATCTGAAGCTCAAGCTGGGCCGCGACGGCGGCGAATTTGACGCCATGCTGTTCAACTGCCCGGACTGGCTGCCGGCGCGGGTGGACGTGGTGTATCAGCTCAATGTCAACGAATGGCGCGGCGAGCGCAATTTGCAGCTGATGGTGGACAACTGGCAGCCGGCGGCATAGGCACTGCTCTTGGCCAAAGAATGTGGCATGCACCAGGGGGGCCTCCACCTGGTGCAGCCGTCCGCCTGCCGCTGTCGCGCCCTTCCCTCCGAATCCCTACAATGGCAGATTGCCACCTTCGCGGAGCGCCGCCTTGACCCCCGTTCTTGCCTTTGACATCGAAACCATCCCGGATATTGCCGGCCTGCGCCTGCTGCACGGGCTGCCCGATACCGACGTCAGCGACGCCGACGTGGCCGAATATGCCTTTCAGCGCCAGCGGCAAAAAAACGGCAGTGATTTTTTGCCGCATCACCTGCACCGGGTGGTGGCGATTTCCTGCGTGCTGCGCTGGGGTGAGCGCATTCATGTCAGCACCATCGGCCAGCCCGGCGACAGCGAAGCGCGCATGCTGGAGATGTTTTTTGCCCTGATCGAAAAATACACCCCGCAACTGGTCAGCTGGAACGGCGGCGGCTTTGACCTGCCGGCGCTGCACTACCGCGCGCTGATTCACGGCATTGCCGCGCCGCGCTATTGGGATTTGGGCGAGGGCGACCGCGATTTCAAGTGGAATAATTACATCAGCCGCTATCACATGCGCCATCTGGATCTGATGGACCTGCTGGCCATGTATCAACCGCGCGCCAGCGCCCCGCTGGACGACCTGGCCAAGCTGGCGGGTTTTCCCGGCAAGCTGGGCATGGACGGCAGCAAGGTGTGGCAGGCCTGGCAAGCGGGCGAAGAACAAAACATCCGTGATTACTGCGAAACCGACGCCGCCAACACCTATCTGGTGTATCTGCGTTTTCAGCGCATGCGCGGCCAGCTGGACACCAGCGCCTACGGCGCCGAATGCCAGCGACTGCGCGACTGGTTAAGCGCCCATCAGGACAAAACCCACTGGCAGGCGTTTCTGGCCGCCTGGGCTGAGAGCCGCTAAGCCCCCCTCCTGGCGTTGTGGTGTAACCTTGCCGTACGACTTGTACTGTCCGCGGTCACACGCCTACGCTGGGTTTTGTGAGCGCCTCAGAGGACACTGACGGGGTCTTCTGGCGGCGTGTGCGGCAGCCGCACTTTGCCGCCAGTCATCATGCGCCAAGCCGTTCATTGGCTGGCATGCACGCGCGGTATTCAACGTGGCTGAGTCGCAGGCCCTTCGCTCATCAACCCACGCGGCGGGCCGCTGAGGCTTTCCAGCCACTCTTGCAGCAGCGCCTGGCGCCCCCGGCTTTCTGCCAGCGCCTGATTGGCCTGGTGCAGCGCGTCACTGAGCGTTTGCTGCTGAGCCAGCGCCGTTTGGCATTGCGCCTGCCAGCGTTGGCCGGCTTGTTCGCTGTCTTTCAGTTGCGACAAGAGCTGTTCGCGCTCACCGTGCAAGGCGGTGAGTTGCGCGTTCAGGCGCAATTCGCGTTTTTCCATGTCTTCGCGCAGCTGTGCCTGGCTAGCCTCCCATTGTTTGCGCGCCTCGCGCAGACTGGCGCGTTCAGCTTCGATCTGTTCATACAAATGCACCCGCAGCCCATCCAGCCGCTGATACGCCAGCGCCTCGCGCTGCTCTGCCTCGGCCTTGGCGCTGGCCAACGCAGCTTCCAGCCGTTGCTGGGCCAGGGTTTCTTGCTCGGCCAGGGCTTCTCGATGGCGGTTTAGCCATTCGGCCTGGCGCTTCTGGTTGTCTTCCAGCTGTCCTTGCAGCGCCTGGCATTGCTGGCCCAGTGCCTCGGCATTGGCCTGCGCGGCAGCCAGGCCTTGTTCCAGGCTGCGCTCGCGCTGCAATACCGCCTCGTGCGCTTCGCGCAATTCTCGTAATTGATTTTCCAGCTCGTGTTGCTTGCCTTGTGCGGCTTCGGCCACTTGCCGCGCGGCGCTGGCCTCGGCCTGCGCCTCGGCGCGCACCGCGTCCAGCGCGCTGTCAGCCTGCTGGCAAGCCTGCTGCCAGATGCTTTCCATGGCTTCTTGCAGGGCGGGCGGCCAGTCCGGCCGCCGGCTGGTTTGCGACATGCGCGCCAAAAAGGTTTGCCGCCACAGTTTTAGCGCTTCGTTGATGGTGGTGTTGGAGCCACTGCCCAGGCGGGTGCGCACCTCCAATACGGTGGGCCACTTGCCTTCGGCCACCAACTGAGTGGCGGCGTCGGCGATGCGCAGATAACTGGCGGATTGCGCTTGCATGCGAGGTTTTCCTGCGGTGGATGGCGATGTGTGTAAATATATTACGTAATACGTACATTACACAAGTTTATTATCGCACTATTTCCGATTATGGAAATAATAGGAAGTTTATTGGGGCCAGATAGCGAGGTTGTACAACAATGTCAGAAGGGGTTTACCCGCCCCCTTAAAATCATGGCCACACTGGGCAGCCCCCACCCATGCACAAGGCCTGACCCGGTTATCCTGAGGTCAGGCCTTGTGCATGGCGGCCAATGACAGGCCCTGTCACGACAGATGTCCCACCCGCGCGCTGTTGCCCTACCAATACTTGGGGTAATTCGCTTCGCGGGTGGCATTGTGATAACACGCCGCCAGCAGGGTGATCAGTACCGCACCCAACAGCGTGGGATACAGCAAAAAGCCCCAGCCCGGTTGGGCCAGAAACACAATCACCGGGTTGGAGCCCGCCGGAGGGTGCACGGTGCGAGTCAGCATCATGGCAACAATAGCCGTGCCGGCCGCCAGGCCAGCCGCCCACCAATGCGGGCCAAAGACAGCGAGAAACGCCAGGCCAATCAACGAACTGAGCACATGGCCGCAAATGATGTTGCGCGGCTGAGAAAACGGCACATCCGGATAGGCAAACACCAGCACGCAGGTGGCGCCAAACGAGCCCAGCACCAAAGGTGTGGACAGCCAAGCGCTCAGGCCAGCAAGCAGCGAGATGGCCACCACGCCGCCCAGGCCCGCCAACAGCACCGCCCGTGCCGTCGGCATCGGTGGCACCGCAAGTTCGCCACCCCGAAATTTGGTCAGCCATTGGCTGCCGGAACGTACCTCAGAAACATATTTGCCTGGGTCGTGCATGGATCCCTCCCGTTCTTTCAAAAAATACCAAACGGTCGGTATGTTATGTGGACGGAACAAGGGGTGTCAATCAAGGACTGATCATGAAATGGGGCTTGTCGCTTTCGGTGCGGCGCCAGCAGATGCACAGGCCACATGGCAAGATCAAAAAAGTGGAGGTAGCGCCACGCACAAAACTCGGCGTAGCGGGCAAAGCGTGCGGCAAGGCGGCGCAAGCACGCCAGGAGGGTTTGGTGAGCCGTGCTTAATCGGCAGACACCGCGAGGTGTGGCATGCCAAGCGGGTTGGCAGACGCCAGCAGATCCAGCAGATGCTGATGCTGCCGGCGCAAAGGCGCGATATTGCCGTCGATCCGGTGCATCAGGATGCAGCCATGCACCCGGGCAATGGCATCCTCGGCATGCATGGTCGCCAGGGCTGGCGGAAAACCCTGCTGGAAAATGGCCAGGTAACAGGCGCGCCAATCGTCGAAAAACCGCCGGATGCGCTCGGCAAACACGGTGTTGGCCACACCAATTTCCAGGCTGAGATTGGCCAGCAAGCAGCCATCCGGATTCGACAGAAAAAACGTCTCCACCGCCTGATTGAAAGCTGCCAGCTGTGTATGGCCGGGTGGCTCGGCCGTCAGAATCAGGCTGAACACATGTGTGCTGAAATGCGCGTGCACCTGGTCCATGGCGGCAAGCACCAGCGCTTCTTTGCTGCTGAAGTGGTGATACAGGCTGCCTTTGGTGATGCCACAGGCTTTGACGATTTCGTCAATACTGGTGGCAGAATAGCCCTTGGCGCGAAAAAGTTCGGTTGCCCGATCCAGCAGGGTTTGCCTGCCAATATGTTTGGCCATACACACAGAAAACGGTAAAAGAATATTCGCGAAGTGCCGCCACACACCCCAGCCAAAACACCGCGCGCCGCCACCTGGGTACAAGTGAGCGGCGCGCAGGGTTTACCCGATGCAGTGACGTGCTCAGCCGGCCAGCCAGCTGCCCGGCAGTTGCTCCAGCCAGCTGCGGATCGAGCGGGCGTCCTGGATGCGGGTCTGGCTGCCGGCGCCGTCCAGCAGCACAATCACCAGCGGCAGGTTATTTACCGTGGCTTGCATCACCAGGCAGCGGCCGGCTTCTTTGATATAGCCGGTTTTCGACAGGCCAATCTGCCATTCGCCCTCGCGCACCAGCGCATTGCTGTTGCGGTAGTGCAGGCGGCGGCTGTCACTCACCCACACGTCTTGCTCGGCGGTGGTGGTGAACTGACGGATCAGCGGGTAGTGATACGCCGCCTGCACCATGCGCGCCAGATCGGTGGCGGTGGCGCTGTTGCCACTGTTCAGCCCGGTGCTGTCGTAAAACACCGCATTGCGCATGCCAACAGAACGGGCTTTCTGGTTCATCTTGGCAACAAAGGCGCGGGTGCCGCCCGGATAGGTGCGCGCCAGCGCCGAGGCGGCGCGGTTTTCTGAGGACATCAGCGCCAGCAGCAGCATTTCACGGCGCGGCAGGGTGACGCCCACCGCCAGACGCGAACCGGAGCGTTTGACCTTGTCCACATCGTCGTCGGTGATGGTGATCATTTCGTCCAGCGACTGCTTGCCATCCAGCGTCACCATGGCGGTCATCACCTTGGTGATCGAGGCAATGGGCTGCACGGCATTGCTGTTCTTGGCGTAGATCAGCTCGCCGGTCTGCGCATTCATCACCAGGGCGGCGTTGGAGTGCAGCGCGGGGGCAGAGCCGTTGTCATAATGGTCTGCCACACGGGCATTGCTGGCGACTTTGCCGCTGCTCTGGCTGGCCCTGGCGGCGGGGGCAGCTTTGTTGGCGCTGGTGGCGCAGGCCATCAGCGGCAGGGTGGTCAGGCTGGCAGTCAGCGCCAGCGAGATGACACGTTTCAACATGAGTGGGTGTTCCTTACTTGCAAGCAGTGAGATTCTACGCACGCGCCGGAGGGGAAACAATCTAAAATCCCGGTTTTGCCATTGCTTTGACGAGTGTGCGCCATGTTTGTGACGTTTCCGGGCAGTCCGTATCAATTGCACCAGCCGTTTTTGCCCGCTGGCGACCAGCCGGCGGCCATCGCCAAACTGGTGGAGGGGCTGGAAGACGGCCTGGCCTACCAAACCCTATTGGGGGTCACTGGTTCAGGCAAAACCTATACCATGGCCAATGTGATCGCCCGCACCGGGCGGCCGGCCATCATCATGGCGCCCAACAAAACCCTGGCCGCGCAGCTGTACGCCGAAATGCGCGAGTTTTTTCCGGAAAACGCCGTCGAGTATTTTGTCTCGTACTACGACTACTACCAGCCAGAGGCTTATGTGCCCAGCCGGGATTTGTTTATTGAAAAAGACTCGTCGATCAATGAACACATCGAGCAGATGCGGCTGTCGGCCACCAAGGCGATTCTGGAGCGGCCGGATTGCGTGATTGTCGCCACCGTGTCGGCCATTTACGGCATTGGCGACCCCAGCGCCTACCATCAGATGATCCTGCACCTGAAAGAAGGCGAAGCCAAATCACAGCGCGACATCATCAGCCGGCTGACACTGATGCAATATGACCGCAATGACATGGAATTCAAGCGCGGGGTGTTCCGCGTGCGCGGCGATGTGATCGACATCTTTCCGGCCGAATCGGCCGAGCTGGCGCTGCGGGTGAGTTTGTTTGACGACGAAGTGGAAACCCTGCAACTGTTCGACCCGCTCACCGGGCAAACCCGCCAGCGCGTGGGCCGCTACACGGTGTTTCCGTCCAGCCATTACGTCACCCCGCGCGAAACCGTGCTGCGCGCCTGCGAGGCGATCAAGGCCGAGCTGAACGCCCGCCGCCAGTGGTTTGAACAAGAAGGCAAATTAGTCGAGGCACAGCGGCTGGAGCAGCGCACCCGTTTTGACCTGGAAATGCTCTATGAGATGGGCTTTTGCAAGGGTATCGAAAACTACTCGCGGCATTTTTCCGGGCACGCCGCTGGTGAAGCGCCGCCGACGCTGATTGATTACCTGCCCAAAAACACGCTGATGATCATCGACGAATCGCACGTCACCATCAGCCAGATCGGCGGCATGTACAAAGGCGACCGCGCGCGCAAAGAAAATCTGGTGGAATACGGCTTTCGCCTGCCGTCGGCGCTGGACAACCGGCCGCTGAAATTTGAAGAATTCGAACACAAAATGCCGCAAAGCATTTTTGTCTCCGCCACCCCGGCCGACTACGAAGCCCGCCATGCCGGCCAGGTGGTCGAGCAACTGGTGCGCCCCACCGGCCTGGTGGATCCGGAAGTGGAAATCCGCCCGGTGGCCAGCCAGGTGGACGATTTGCTGTCGGAAATCACCGCGCGGGTGGCCAAGAACGAACGGGTGCTGGTCACCACGCTGACCAAGCGCATGGCCGAGCAGCTGACCGACTATTACAACGAACATGGCATCAAGGTGCGCTATCTGCACTCGGACATCGACACCGTCGAGCGGGTGGAAATCCTGCGCGACCTGCGCCTGGGTGTGTTTGACGTGCTGGTGGGCATCAACCTGCTGCGCGAAGGGCTGGACATCCCGGAAGTCAGCCTGGTGGCGATTCTGGACGCCGACAAAGAAGGCTTTTTGCGCAGCGAGCGCAGCCTGATCCAGACCATCGGCCGCGCCGCGCGCAATCTGCACGGCAAGGCCATCCTCTACGCCGACCGCATCACCGGCTCGATGGAGCGGGCCATCGGCGAAACCGAGCGCCGCCGGGAAAAACAATTGGGCTTTAACGCCGAACACGGCATCGTGCCGCGCGGCGTGCAAAAGCGCATCAAGGACATCATCGACGGCGTGTACAGCGCAGAAAGCCAGGCGCGCCAGGGCAAGGCCGAGGCGCTGGACGAAAAACAACTGGCCAAGCGCATCAAGGAAACCGAAAAAGCCATGATGGACGCCGCTCGCGACCTGCGCTTTGAAGACGCCGCCCGCCTGCGCGACAGCCTGCGCGAGCTCAAGCAGCGGCTGTTTGGCGAGGAAGACGTGTAAACCCGCCTACTGCGCAGCCCATTGCTCGCAGGCCAACCGCACCACCTGACTCAGCGAGCCTCGGGCCTGGTGCTGCTGACGCAGCCAATGGGCATCGCCGTCCTGCTTGCGCGCCACCTCGCCCAAGGCCACCAGCGCCGCGCGCATGCCGGGGTGGTCGGCGTAGGGCAGCACAGTGTCCAGCGTGGCCAGCACATGCTCGGCAATCGAGCAAGACGCGCCGTCGGCCAGAATCAGATTGCCGGCCAGACCAAAACGGCAGGCCTGAAAGCGGTTGAACGCATACATGCACATCTGGTCTGGCTCGGGCGCGCGTGGTTCGGCCTGAAACCAGGCGGCCAGCGCGCGGGCATAGGCGGCCAGTTGCACCGCGCGCGCCAGCGTCAGCGGCGTATCGCACACGCGGATTTCCAGCGTGCCGAATTCTGGCTTGGGGCGGATGTCCCAGTAAAAATCCTTCATGGATTCGACCACGCCAAAGCCGCGCATTTTGTCAAAATAAGCGTTGAATTCTGCCCAATCAGCCACCGCCGGCATAAAGCCGGACAGCGGAAACGCATTGACGCAATTCAGCCGCGAGGACTGAAACGCACTGTCCACCCCCTGATAAAACGGCGATGACGCCGACAGGGCAATAAAGTGCGGCATATACGGCGCCAGCCGCTGCACCCATTGCACGGCGTGGTCACCATCCGGGCAGCCGACATGAATATGCTGGCCAAACACGGTGAACTGCTGGGCCAGATAACCATACAGCTCGGACACCAGCCGGTAGCGCGGCTGCGGATAGATGCGCTGATCGGGCCATTGCTGGAAAGGATGGGCGCCACCGCCGCACAAGCCCAGATTCAGCCGGTCGGCATGGCGCAGCAGCACAGCGCGAATGCTGGCCAGCTCGGCCAGCATGGCGTCCACATCATGGTGAATGCCCGTACTGATTTCGATCATGCCTTCGGTGATTTCTGGCTTGATTTCGCCAGCGGGCGCGGGCTCTCGGTGCACCAGCTCCATCAGGTCAGACGCGCCACGGGTCAGGTTGTAATCGCGGCGGTTGACGATTTGCAGCTCCAGCTCCACGCCCAGCGTCAGCGGGGTGGACGGGGTGAATTCCAGCATGGGCAAGGCTCCTTGGTCGGATGGCTTCAGGGACGGGCGTCGCCGCTCAGGCGCAGGGCCAGTTGCACGCCCAGCGGCGCCAGCACGGCCAGCAGCAGCCAGGCAGACAATAATGTGGTCAACAAGGGGCCGCCCAGCGCCGGGTAGACCAACCGCGCCTGATCGGCCAGCAATAGCGCCAGCCCGGACATCGGCTGCATGGCCAGCCCCAGCGCGGCGCCCTTGCGCCAGCTCAGCGCATTCAGCCGCGCCAGCGCCGTCAGACACAGCAGACGGCCGGCACATCGTGCGCCAATCAGCGCCAGCGCCGGCAACCAGGCCTGGCCCAGCGCCTGCGGTGGCAGACTGACCCCCAGCGAGACAAACAACAGCAGATAAAACACCGTGCCCAGCGGCTGCACGTCGGGCTCGGCCAGGCTTTCGCGCCGATCCAGCGCCCGCGCCGCCACGCCGCAGGCCAGCAGCGCCACCCACGGCGCCAGCGTCCATAGCTGGGCCAGCCCCAGGGTAAGCACCACCACGGCAAACAGCAGCGGCCATTGTCGGCTGTCGCCTGCGGACAGACGCTGACCCAGCCAGGCCATCAGCGCCCCGGCGGCCACGCCCAGCGCCCCGGCGCCCAGCACCTGGGCCAGCGGTTCCAGCCAGGGTAGCGCGCCATCGCCGGGCACGCGCTCCAGCACGGTCAGGCAGACGGCAAAGGCCAGCGAGGCCAGGACATTGTTCAGCGCGGTCAGGTGCAAGGCGCGCTCCGTCACCTGGCCTTCGGCCCGCAGATCACGCACGGCCATCAATAGCACCGCAGGAGAAGTAGCCAGCGCAATCGACGCTGCCAGGGCCGCCGCCAGCGGGTTGACCCCCAGCCACAACAACATGCCGGCCACCGCCGCGCCCGTGCACAGCGCTTCCAGCAGGCTGCTGGCCAGCAGGCGTTTTTCCCGCAGCAGCCAGCGCACATCAATGCGTCTGCCCAACTGGAACACGATCATGCCGGCCGCCAGATCAATAAACAGCTGCACATCGGCCAGCATGTCGCGGTCCAGCAGATTCAGCGCGGCCGGGCCCAGCAGCAAGCCCATCAGCACATAGGCGGTGGCCGGCGGCACGCGCAAGATGCGCATCAGCCAGTGCCCGCCCAGCAAGCCGCCCAGCAGCACGCCGCCCAATCCCAGCAGAGGGTTGAGCGGCAGGCTCAGGGTGTGCCAGGCGGCGGGGGTGAGCGTAGCGGGCATGGGCGGTCTCCTGTTATTTCTCGGCGTCAGCCTGGGGTGATGCGGCGGGGTGGGCGCGAGGGCGCCGAAGGGTATATGGCCGGCATGGGGCAAGCGGGCAAAACGCGCGGCGGGGCACTGCATGCCGCTGTTCACTAGAGCCGCAGGACGGCCGCTGAGTTCCCGCCGGGCAGGAATGCGCGGGTTTTTCTCAGGCGCGTTCTGCCGCGCATCCGTACAATAATGCCGGCGCGCTGTTGTCGCGCCACCGGCTCTGTTACCCTTTGCGCATTTCCCGCGCTGCACCATCGCCACGGACAGCGGCCACGCCGGCTGTCGGGATTTTTCACGCTTGGAATCTGCATGCAAGACTTCAATCTGGCCGCGCTGTTCATGCTCGGCTTTCTGGCTGGCGGCCATTGCCTGGGCATGTGTGGCGGCATTGTCGCCGCGCTGTCGCTGCAACAACGTCAGGCCCGCTCGCACTGGCTGCTGATGCTGGCGTATAACACCGGGCGCTTGTCCAGCTATTCGCTGGTGGGGGCGTTGGTGGGCGGCATTGGCGGGCTGGGCATTGCTTCGCTGAATATCGCTGCGCTGCAACACCTGCTGTATGCGCTGGCCAATCTTTTGCTGATTGCCATGGGACTTTACCTGATGGGCATATCGGCCTTCATCACCCAGATCGAACGCCTGGGCAAACCCCTGTGGCGCATTGTGCAGCCGGCCATGCAAAAGCTGTTGCCGGTGCGCTCGCCATGGCAGGGCTTGCTGGTGGGCGCGCTGTGGGGCTGGTTGCCGTGCGGCATGGTGTACACCGCCAGCCTGAGCGCGCTGGCCAGCGGCAGCGCCCAGCAAGGCGCTTTGACCATGCTGGCCTTTGGCTTGGGCACCCTGCCCAATCTGCTGGCGATGGGCGCCTTTGCCGAGGCGCTGCGCAGCCTGTCGCGCCAGCCGCTGGTGCGCTGGACCTCCGGCGGGCTGATTTGCGCGCTGGGCCTGTGGCGGCTGGCGCAGGTGCTGTGAGCCCGGGCCGGGTATAATCTCGCCTTTGCCTGTGACTTGAGGAGCCGGTGTGCTGATTCATCCGCAGTTCGACCCGATTGCCGTCTCGCTGGGCCCGCTGGCCGTGCGCTGGTATGGGCTGATGTATTTGCTGGGTTTTGTGCTGTTCATGCTGCTGGGCCAGCGCCGCCTGGCGCAAAGCCGCGGGGTGTTCACCGCCAAGATGCTCGACGATTTGCTGTTTTACGGCGTGCTGGGCGTGATTCTGGGCGGACGGCTGGGCTATGTGCTGTTTTACAAGCTGGGGGATTACCTGGCCGACCCGCTGGCCATTCTGCGCGTGTGGGAAGGCGGCATGGCGTTTCACGGGGGGTTTCTTGGCGTAGTGGTGGCCATGGCGCTGTTTGCCCGTCGCCACGGCCTGCATTTTTTGCAAGTGACCGACTTTATCGCCCCGCTGGTGCCGCTGGGCCTGGCGGCCGGGCGGATTGGCAACTTCATCAATGGCGAGCTGTGGGGTCGTGTCACCCGGCCGGATGCGCCGTGGGCCATGGTGTTTCCGCAGGCCAGCGCCGAAGACACCCGCCAGGCGCTGATGGCCCCCACGCCGGAATGGCTGACCTGGCTGGCCAGCTATGGCGGCCTGCCGCGCCACCCTTCGCAGCTGTATCAGTTTGCCCTGGAAGGCGTCGCGCTGTTTGTGCTGCTGTGGGGGTTTTCCGCGCGCCCTCGCCCGCTGGGCCAGGTGTCGGCGCTGTTCTTGCTGGGCTATGGCGTGGCGCGCTTTGTCGCCGAGTTCGCCCGCGAGCCGGATAATTTTCTGGGGCTGCTGGCGCTGAATCTGTCGATGGGTCAATGGCTGTCGCTGCCGATGATGCTGGCTGGCGCCTGGCTGTGGCAGCGCGCGGCGCGCCAGGGCTGAGGAGCAAAGCATGCAAACAGGCAAATTCTGGCTGCTGGTGCTGTGCTGCGCCGCTAGCGTGGCGCAAGCCGCACCGCTGCTGAAACTCTCGGCCCTGCCCGACGAAGGCGCCAGCGAACAACAACGCCGCTATGCGCCGCTGGTGCGCTACCTCAGCGCCGAGCTCAAGCAAAAAGTCCAGTTTGTCACCCTGCCCGATTACAGCAGCGTGGCCGAGGCGCTGGGGCGCGGCAAGCTTGATCTGGCCTGGCTGGGCGGCTTTAGCTATGTGCAGGCGCGCCAGTTGGGCGAGGTGCGGCCGATTGCCCAGCGTGAAGAAGACCCCAACCACACCAGCGTGTTTATTGTTCACGAAGACAGCCACGCCCATCAGCTGAAAGACCTGCGCGGCAAAAGCTTTGCCTTTGGCGCGCAAACCAGCGCGGCCGGCCACTTGATGCCGCGCTGGTTTTTGCAGCGCGACGGCCTGCGCCCGGAAACCGATTTTCGGCGGCTGCGCTATTCTGGCTCGCATGAAGTCACCGCGCTGTGGGTGGCCACCGGCAAGGTGGAGGCCGGTGTGCTGGGCAGCGCCGGCTGGCAGCGGCTGGTGGACAGCGACAAGCTGGACCTCAGCGAAGTGCGCGTGCTGGCCACCACGCCGGCGTATTCTGAATTCAACTGGAGCGTGCGCCCGCGCATGAGCCATGCCCTGCGGCAAAAACTCACCCAAGCCCTGCTCAAGCTGGACCCGCGCCAGCCCGCCCACCGCGAAGTGCTCACCGCACTGGGCGCGCCCAAACTGATTGCCGCCCAGCCCGAGCAATTTGCCGCGCTGGAGCAAGCCGCCCGCAGCGCCGGCATGCTGGACAAAAAACCTGGCAACTGAGCACGTGGGGCAGCGTCATTACCCAGCGCGCGGCGCGCGACTGCCGACAATCGCAGCGGCAACAGCAGCAGAAGACGCGGCGTGCCGCGTCTATCCCACCCGACTCGCCGCCTGTAAATCCAGCTCCACCGTGGCGTTTTTTGGCAGCTGCGCCACGCCCACCGAGGTGCGCGCCGCGTGGCCGGCTGCGCCCAGCACCTGGGCCAGCAGCGCCGAGGCGGCGTCGGCTACTTCACTTTGCTGGGTGAAGCCTGGCGCCGACTGCACGTAGACATTCAGTTTCAACACCTGCGCCAGCGCATCCAGCGTGCCCAGTTGCTGGCGCAACAAAATCAAGGCGCGCAGCGCGCAGATTTCCGCCGCGCGGCGGGCGTCGTCCAGGCTGGCGGCGTCGCCGGCGGCGCCGGTCACCTGCACCTGATTGCCCACGCGCGGCACCTGGCCGCTGACGTATAGCTGTTCGCCATATTGCAGCACCGCGCAATACTGGCCGCCGATCACCAGCGGCGCGTCCACATCCAGCCCCAGCGGGGCGGCCAGCGCGGTCAAGCGCGCATCGCGTGAATCAAGCATGGGTGGCCTTTCCGCGCCCGGCGGGCGCCTGGTTCAGCGTGTGCTCAATCACCTGCGCCAGGGTGTGCATGGCGCGGTCCACCTCGCGGGTGTAGGGCAGGCCGGCGTTCAGCCGCAGGCAATGGTCCACCCGGCCGGCGTTGGAGAACATCACCCCCGGCGAAATGCGGATGCCCTGCTGCAAGGCGGCGTGGAACACCGCCAGCGAAGATAACTCCCCCGGCAGCTCCACCCAGATGCTCATGCCGCCCGGCGGCAGGCTAAAGCGGCAGCCAGCCGGAAACAGCCGGTCCACCGCATCGGCCATCTGCTCGCGCTGGTGGCGCAATGTGCGCTTGAGCGTGCTCAGGTGGCGCGGCAGCGCGCCACTGCTTAAATAGTCGGTCATCGCCAGCTGCGGCAACAGCTCATTGGGCCGCGACTGGCTGTATTTCAGCATGGCGATGCGCTCGTGCCACTTGCCGCCGGCAATCCAGCCCAGCCGCAGGCCGGGGGCGAGAATTTTGTGCAGCGACGAGCAAACAATCACCTGCCCGCTGTCGTCCCAGGCCTTGATCGCCGCCAGCGGCGGGCCGGCGTCGTACAGCGGGGTGTAGGTGTTGTCTTCAATCAGGGCGATATCGTGGCGCTGGCACCAGCGCAGCAGCTGGCGCTTGTGCGCGTCCGGCATCACGCAGCCCAGCGGATTGTGCAAATTGGGCGTCACCGCCACCGCCTTCAGCCCAGGGCACTGCCGCGCCGCCATCTCCAGCGCCTCCAGCGACAGCCCGGTGTGCGGGCTGGCCGGGATTTCCAGCGCCTGCAAGCCCAGGCTTTCCAGAATCTGCAACAGCCCATAATAAGTGGGCGACTCCACCGCAATCACCTCGCCCGGCTGCGCCACCGCGCGCAAGGCCAGGGTCAGCGCCTCGGTGCAGCCGTGGGTCACCACCAACTCATCCGGCGACAAGGTCATTTGCGCATCCAGCGCATGCTGCGCCAGCGCCTGCAAAAACGGCGCACAGCCCGCCATCGCCAGCGGCTGGCTGAAAATATCCGGCTGCGCGCGCAAGGCGCGCTGGGTGGCCAGGCGCAAGGCCGCGCCGGGATACAAACTTGGCGCGCCGCACGAGCCGGACAAATTCACCTTGGCCGGATAACGCTGGCTGAGCGCCAGCACCTCAGACACCCGCTGATGAATGCCCACATACTGCGCCACATCCGGCGCGCTGGGCTGCGGCTCTTGCAAACTGGCCAGCGGCCGGCGCGGCCGCACAAAATACCCGGCGCGCGGCCGCGCCTCCAGCAGCCCTTCGCGCTCCAGCGTGCGGCACAACTGCACCGCCGTGGACAAACTCACCGCATGACGCGCCATCAAATCGCGCAAGGACGGCATGCGCTCACCCGGCGGCAAGGCGCCGGAATGAATCGCCTGAGCGTAATGATCCGCCCATTGGCGGT
Organism: Rivihabitans pingtungensis; assembly: GCF_003201855.1. Lineage (GTDB taxonomy): Bacteria > Pseudomonadota > Gammaproteobacteria > Burkholderiales > Aquaspirillaceae > Rivihabitans > Rivihabitans pingtungensis. The sequence goes on from NZ_QJKI01000025.1 coordinate 26,097, forward strand.
ACAAAGTCGGAGTATGCATAGCCGACATCATGCCCGCCCCACCGCCGCCAGGGACAGATACAGATGGGGGATTTTGGCGGCGGAACAGCGGGTGTTATGGTGGCGGCGGTGGGTTAGCGGTGTTTGGATTTAAGTTTGGATTTGGGTTTGGGTTTGGCGGGGGATGGGCTGAGTTGACGCAGCACTTGACGCATGGCCAGCAAGTTGGTGCGCCATTCGGCGTGGTCTGGCGATTTCGTGACCAACTGGCTGAGCATGCATTCGGCTGTGTACAACAGCAGCACGCCAGCTTTGGATTTGCACATGTGGGCACTGCACTGGTTGAGTTTGGCTAAGGTAATCGCTAGATCGGATTGCCAACTGGAGTTGGCCGGGTCTCGTTCAACTAGCCAGATACTAATGACCAAGTCTTGCTTGAATGCCTGGGCAGCGTCATCCAGTTGGCCTTGCGCCATGCGCACATCGCCTAATCGGCTATGGGCAACGGCTAAGTTACGCCTATTGGTGTTGGTTGAGTCGAGCTTTACCAGTTGGGTGCTGATAGCTAAACCTTCGCTGAATGCCTGGGCAGCAGCATCCAGCTGGCCTTGCGTCATGTACACATTGCCCAGCTTGCTATGGGTAACAGCCAAATCACACAGACAACTGGTGTTGGCTGGGTCGAGCGCTACCAACTGGGCACCTATAGCTATACGTTCAGTGAATGCCTGGACGACGGCATCCAGTTGGCCTCGTGCCATGCGCACATCACCCAGCTTGTCATTGGCGATGGCTAAATCACGCAACCATCTAGTGGTGATAGCTAAATCTTCGAATGCCTGGGCCGCGGCATCCAACTGGCTTCGCTTCATGCGTGCATCGCTCAGTTGGCTATGGGCGATGGCCAAATCACGCTGCCAGCCGGTGTTGGCGGGATCGAACACCACCAGCCGGGTGAAGATAGCCATGCCTTCGCTGAATGCCTGGGCGGCAACGTCCAACTGGCCTTGCGCCATGCGCACGCTACCCAGTCGGCTATGGGCAATGGCCAAGTCACGCTGCCAGCCGGTGTTTACGGGGTCGAGCGCCACCAGTTGGGTGTTGATAGCTAAGCCTTTGCTGAATGCCTGGGCAGCAGCATCCAGCTGGCCTAACTTCATGTACACATCGCCTAGCCTGCTATGGGCACCGGCCAAGTTATGCTGCCAGCTGGTGTTGGCTTGGTCTAGCGCCACCAGCCGGGTCCTGATAGCTAGATCTTCACTGAATGCCTCTGCGGCGACGAACAGTATCGTGTGCCCATGGTCCAGCTTGCTATGGGCGGTGGCCAAGTCACGTCGCCAGTGTGGTGAATCCAGCAGTGTGGCCAATAGCTGTTCATGCAGAATGCGTCTGGCTTGCTGGTAATCGGCAACGGTACACCAAGTGTCCATTTCGCCATCGGCCACGGCTTGCGCCTGAAACAGGCTCAGTGCCCGTTGTGCCAGGCGTTGGCATTCTTCGGCGGTGAGATACGCTTGTCGAATTTCCACCACATGCAGGCAGGCGCGTGCTTCGGCGGCGGCGGGCAGTTGGGGCAGGGTGAGCAGTTCCGCCAGCACCAGCCCCAGGCGGTCGAGTTCCGTCTGGCGGCCGTGTTGCCGGAAGGTGTAGCAGGCGTCGCTGACTTGCCCGGCGGCGTGCTCGGGGTCGGCCAGCAGGCGGTGGTAGAGCGTTTCTACCTCGGCGTCCGGCTGGGGGTGAAAGTGGTCGGCGGCGTGGGCGGAGAGTTGGCGCAGGCGCTCGGGGTGTTCTGCGGCCAGCCAGTGGCGCAGCGCCAGCCGGGTGGATTCGTGCACATTCCAGCCCTTGCCCTGAAAAGGCTCAACCATCGGCAGGTCGGTCAGTGCGGTAAATATCTCTTTGCTGATGGCGTGTTCGGGCAGCAGGGCGGTGAGGATGGCGGGGTCGAACCAGTGCGGGATGGCAGCGGCTTCGATCAGCGGGCGCAGCTGCGGGCCGCGCGCCTCCAGCACGATGTTCAGCGTGGCCAGGGTGAGCGCTTGCGGGTTGCCTTGTGCGGCCTGGAGCTGGGCGAGGATGTGGTCGAAGTCGAAGCTCATCTGGCGCTCTCCGTTGCGCCAAGGCGCTCGGTATACAAGCTCAGAATAGGCGAAATCTGCTTAGGGTCACCCTGAAAGGTAAAAGTCAGTGCCTGAATAAATTGGATGAAATCTTCAGGCAATGATGTGCGTCGGCTATGTTTAACGCAAAACTCCTGCCATGCCTGGGTGTCAAAAATTGGCTTTAGATCAAATGATTGCGCGTAGCCCCGCCACACGGCATGCTGTTGATTCGGAACGGATTGGCCGCACACCACCACGCGTAAGGCGGGGCAAGCATGTAGGCGCGCCAGCACATCACGCTCCAGCCAGTCTTTGACTTCTTGTGACGCTTGCTCAAATGTATCTATCAGCAAAAGATGAGGGCGATTGAGGTTTTTACAGGCGTCAATCAAGTGCTTGCATTGCATGCTGAAAGAATTGCTGGCGCCAGTGGTAAATCCCGGAATCTCGATTTGGCGGTGCAGCACCGCCTCCAAGGTCACGCCATGTCTGCACTCAATCCGTGAGTGATCAAGTCCAAGTTCAATGGCCATACGCTGAAATTCATTGGTCAAGTGGGTTTTACCGCGCCCACTCGGGCCATGAATCAGCAGTGCACGTTTGGCCGATTGGCTTTGCAGCATGGCCTCGAAGGCGTGGAATTCGTCGTGACAGTTGGCCATGCGGCGATCAAATGGGGTGTGCAGTGTCGGCCAGGAGATGGCGGGGGGTTGGGCGGTGGCGGGGCTGGAGGCGGTGGCCGTCAGCCAGGTCAGCACATGGGCCTGGTCCTCGGGTTTGTGCCAATGGAAGCGATGATAGGCTTGCAAGCCAAGCGGTATGCTGTTGATATCTTCCGGCGCCAGCAGCACCACGCGGAACTGGGGATTGTTAAACCCTTGGTTGTACAGCATCTGCCGCACAATATGCGCCTCGGCGGCACAGCCGTGGCCGATCCCCAGCGGGCCGTCAGCCTCGTAACATTCATGCCAGCCTGGCGTGCAGGCAATCAGCACCTTGTCGGCTTTCTCAACCTGCTGTTGCGACCACTTCGGCCAGCCGCCATTCGGCCCGGCGGGCAGTTGGTCAGAGTCAATCACCACATTGACCCCGGCGGCGCGCAGGGTTTTTACCAATTCGGCCACGCGGGGGCTGTGGGTGTTGCTGTGTCGATACGAAATAAAAACCTGGCTCATGGGCGGCGCGGGGGCTGGGCATGCAAGACGGGTATTGTGGCACAGCTGGCCGTGGTTGTGGGGCCTCAGCCCTGGCGGAACAGGTGCACATACTGCGCCGCCACCGGCAGGCGCTCGCTGCGGCCGCGCAGGCTGAGTTGCCATTTGCCGCGCTCGTCGCGGTGGGCGGCGTCTACGTAGCGCACATTCACCAGCAGGCTGCGGTGAATCGGCCAGAAGTCGTCGCTGTCCAGCTGGCTGGCCAGGGTTTTCAGCGAGCTGCGCAGCCAGTGTTCGGTGTTTTCGGTGACGGCGCGCACGTATTTGTCTGCGGCTTCCAGGTACATCACCTGCTCGATTGGCACCAGATGCACGGTGTCGCCCTGGCCGGCGCGCAGATAGCGCAGCGGCCCGGCGCCACCGTCGGAGTTGGCACTGATGCCGGGGGCGCTGGCGGTGCGCGCGGCCAGCAGGCCTTGCAGGCGCTGCACGGTGGCGGCCAGGCGCAGGGGGTCTACCGGTTTGCACAGATAGTCCACCGCCGCCACGCCAAAGGCTTCCAGCGCGTGTTCTTGATAGGCGGTGACAAACACAATCAGCGGGGCGTCGGCCTGGCCCAGTTGGTGTTGGGCCAGCAGCAGGCCGTCCATGCCGGGCATGCGGATGTCCAGAAAAGCCACGTCCGGGCGCTGGCTGGCGATGGCTTCGCGCGCGGAAAGACCATCGTGCCACAGCCCCAGGCACTCGGCCTGCGGCCAGGCCACGGCCAGGCGTTGCGCCAGGCGTTCGGCCAGGCGGGGTTCGTCGTCAACGATCAGATAGCGGGGTGTGGTCGGCATAGTGGGCGGGCAGAATCAGGCGGGCTTCTACGCCATGCGGCGCAAGCGGGGTGAGGGTGAGGCTGGCGGCGTGGCCATACAGTGCGGCCAGCCGGGCGCGGATATTGGCCAGGCCGCTGCCAGCGCCGGGGCGGGCGTTGGGGGCGTTCAGGCCCACGCCGTTGTCGCAGACGCGGATATGCAGTGCGCTGTCGTATAAATCAGCATAAATACTCAGCTCGCCGCCTTGCACGGCGGGTTCGATGCCGTGGCGAATGGCATTTTCCACCAGGGGTTGCAGCAGCATCGGTGGCAGCTGGCAGCTGGCGGCTTGCTGGCTGGCGTGGATGCGCCAGCGCAGGCGGGCGCCAAAGCGGATGGCCAGGATGTGCAGCCAGGGTTCGATGCGCGCCAGTTCGTCGCTCAGCTGGCTGGCGGCCGGACGGGCGGTGGGTTGAGTGCGGTGCAGATAGTCGGTCAGATGGCTGAGCAGGGCGCGTGCCTCGTGGCGGGTGGGCTGGCTGATCAGCGCATCCAGATGGGCGAGGGTGTTGAACAAAAAATGCGGCTCTACTTGGGCTTGCAGCGCGTGCAGCTCGGCCAGGGTTTGCCCGCGCTGCGCCGCCTGGGCGCTGGCGCGCGCTTCCAACAGGCGGCTGCGTTGCCATAGCCCACCCAGCAGCACGCCGCTGGCGGCCAGGGTGATGGTGAGCACAATCCACAGATTGGCGGCGGCGCTCAGCGGCAACGGGCCGTCCATGGGCGAGGTGTCGGTCAGCCAGCTGCCCAGCGCCAGGCCGATGGCGCCGCCCAGCGGCACGGCCACCAGCATCAGCAGCGCCATCCAGTGGCGCGGCGGCCAGCTCTGGCCCCAAAAACGTCGGCGCACCAGTTCTTCCAGCAGCAGGATGCTGCCGCTGATGGTGTGGTTGTACACCAGGTTTTGCCACAGGGTGGTGACCGACATCGGGGTAAAGATCAGCGCCAGGACAATATTGGTGAGGATGCAGCCCAGCAGCAGCTCTCGCAGCGGAAAAAAACGCGGGCGACCCGCTTCAGCTGGCCTCATGTGCGTGGTCCTGGCCGCTGGGCCGGCAGGCTCAGACGGGCTTCCACGCCGTGTGGCGCCAGTGGGGTGAGGCTCAGGCTGGCGGCGTCGCCATACAGCGCGGCCAAGCGGGCGCGGATATTGGCCAGGCCGCTGCCGGCGCCAGGCCGGGCGTGCGCGGCTTCCAGCCCCACGCCGTCGTCGCGCACGCAGATGCACAGCGCGCCGTCGTGCACCTGGGCGTCGATATGCAGCACGCCGCCGCCCACGGCGGGCTCGATGCCGTGGCGAATGGCGTTTTCCGCCAGCGGTTGCAACAGCATTGGCGGCAGCAGGCAGTGCGCGGCCTGCTCGCTGGCGTCAATGCGCCAGCGCAGGCGCTGGCCAAAGCGGATGGACAAAATACACAGCCAGGGTTCGATGCGCGCCAGCTCATCGGCCAGCGGGCTGGCCTCCTGGCGGGAGGTGGACAAGGTGCCGCGCAGATAGCGGGTAAAGTAATCCAGCAAGTCTTGCGCCTCGTCCAGGGTGTCGTTTTGCAGCAGCGCATCCAGATGCGCCAGGGTATTAAACAAAAAATGCGGCTCAACCTGGGCTTGCAGCGCGCGCAGCTCGGCCAGGGTTTGCCCGCGCAGGGCGGTTTCGGCGTCCAGCCGGGCTTCGGCCAGCCGGCCGCGCTGCCACAGCCAGGCTGATAGTGTCAGGCTGGCCAGCATGGAAATCCCGAGCACGGCCAGCACATTGCTGAGCAAATCGCCTATCGGGCCTTCATGCAACGAAAAATGCGTCACCCACCCAGCCAAGGTGGCGCCCAGGCTGGCGCCCAGCACGGTGCTGCCCAGCAATAACAGGCCAAAGCGCCATGGCGAGGGCCAGCCGCAGCGCGTCCACAGCAGGCGTCGGCCCACTTCGGTCAGTGTGCAGATGCAGGCGCCAATCAGATGGCTGTACACCATGTTCACCCAAAAGGTGGACAGCGGCAAAATCAGCGTCAGCAGTGTGGCAATCAGGGTATTCAGCAGCAACAGGCTGAGCACCAGCTCACGCAGCGGCAGCAGCGCGATATCCGGCACGGCGCGCGCGGGTTTTACCATTGTGCCCATAGCCAGTGCCCCAGAATCCTGTCTGGCGACAGGGTAAACACAAACGCCACACCCAAGCCTATCATCATGCCGCGCACTGCCCGGTAATGCATCTGCCGCCGGCCATGACGCAGGGCATACAGGTTTTGCCCCAGGCCGATCAGCGTCAACAGAGATAGCAGATGAATCCACGACAGATGGCCCTGGCTTTGAATCCAGAACGAACCCACCGCCGTGACCGCCATGGCCGCCATCCAGCTGACGCCCAGCCCGCGATGCAGGCCATCGCCCCGACGACGGCGCCGCGCCAGCAGCCACAGGCCGCACAGCAGGCTGTAGCCTGCCGTCAGGGCGTGGCAGGCGATGGCAGGCGGCATGGCTCGCCACAGTTCGGACAAGGGGGGCGGCGTGATGGGCACCGAAAGCTTCTCCAGCAGCATCTATCTGGGCGGCAGTGTCGCGCAGTGCGGGCCAACTTGCCAGCGGCATGCGACCAGGGCGGGGTTTGGCGGCGCGAAACGCGGCATCTGTGCGCCACGGATTCACGCCGTGAATAAAGTATTTCACGCCCGTGCCAAGTGGTTTAGTCGCACGCCCGTGGTGAGCTGGCCGGGCCACGCGGCAAGCTAGGCTGCCATTCCCCCGGCCGGTGCTGAGCGCCGCTGATCAAACCCCATTGGCGTGATTGGGTGACCTGGCCACACTGGCTTGCTCACCCTGCTGGCCGCGCTGAGTTTGGTGAGCCGTGAACATCGGTGCGTGACTGAAATCAGCCCGTTGCCAAGGAGCGCATCATGAGCAGCCATGTTACCCCATCCCCTGCCATCCCCCGCCACAGCGCCTCGGCGCGCGCCGTGCTGGCCGAGCTGCTGCACCACCCGCTGGCCGGACATTGGCCGGCCGAGTTTCAGGCGCTACTGTGCGTGAATGCTGCGCGTCTGCGCGGCGAACAGGGCCAGCATGCCCAGGCCGGGCGCTGGCTGCACAAGGCACGGGCGCTCAGCCAGTGCGCTGTCACCTTGCGCGAGATAGAGCAACTGGCCCTGATGCCGCAGTAAGCGCGGCTGACAAAACACAGGTGAGTCAGCCGCCCACACCAAACACCAGATGGCCGGCAAAGGCGCGGCGCAGCGGGGCGATATTGTCCAGCAGGGTGAGCCCTAGCCCGCGTGCGGCGTTCAGCAGCGGGTCGTGGCGGTCAAACAGCTGAATCAGGCTGTGGGTAAAGCCGGTGACGGCGCGGCGGTCCAGCTGGCGTTGGCGGGCAAAGCCAGCCAGCACCGCCGCCTCGCCAATGTCGCGCGCGCCGGCCAGGCTGTCCACCAGGCCGACGGCGTCGCGCAGGCCCAGGTTCAGCCCTTGCGCCGCCACTGGGTGCATGGTTTGCGCGGCGTTGCCCACCAGCGCCACCCGGCCGCTGACCGTGCGCAGGGCAAATTTCAGCCGCAGCGGCACACAGGCGCGGGCGCCCACCCCGGTGATGGCGCCCAGCCGGTCGCCGATGGCGGCCTGCAACTGGGCGATGAAGTCGGCGTCGTCGCAGGCGGTCAGCGCCTCGGCGGCGGCGCCTTGCCGCGTCCACACCAGCATCATGGCGTCGCCGCAGGGCAGCAGCGCCAGCGGGCCATCCACGGCAAAGCGCTCAAACGCCATGCCCTGATGCGGCACGCTGACGTCCACCCGGCAGATCAGCGCCGATTGCTGGTAGTCATGCTCGTGGCGGCGCATGCCGGGCAACTGGGCGGCCAGCGCGCCGCCTTCGGCCAGCGCCACCAGCCGGCCGGTCATCTGCCGGGTGTGGCCTTGGTGGGCAAAGCGCACTTGCGCATAGGCCGACAAGGAGTGCAGCCCCTGGACTTCTGCGCCGTGAATCACCCGCACCGACGAGGCCGCCAGCGCGGCGTCCAGCGCTTGGTTCAAATCCGGGTAAGACACGGTGTAGCCCAGATGCGGCAGCTTGAGGTCGTCGCGCTGAATCAGCGTGCGGCCAAAGCTGCCTTGCTGGCTGATGTGCACGGTGTCGATGGCGGTGGCGGCCAGGCTGTCCGGCCAGCCGCCAGCGGCCAGCAGCGCTTGCTGGCTGGCGTGCGACAGCGCCAGCACGCGCGGGTCGTCGCGGCGGCCGGCGTCGTGGGCGCGCGCTTCCAGCAGGGTGACTTGCCGGCCGGCGCGCGCCGCCAGCAAGGCCAGGGTGGCGCCCACCGGGCCGCCGCCCACCACGATCAGTTCGCTGTGTTCGGGCAGCTTCATGCGCGCGCCTCGGCCATCAGCGCTTCGATATCGGCCACCGTCTTGGGCGCGCCGTCGGTCAGCACCACGCCGCCCTCGGCGCTCACCAGCACATCGTCTTCAATGCGGATGCCAATGCCGGCAAAGCGCTCGGGCACATTGGCCGCCGCGCGCAGATACAGCCCCGGCTCGACGGTGGTCACCATGCCGGCTTGCAAAGCGCGCCATTGGCCGTCCAGCTTGTAGCGGCCAACGTCGTGCACGTCCAGGCCCAGCCAGTGGCCGATGCGGTGCATGTAAAACTGCCGGTAGGCTTCTGATTCGATATTGCCGTCCACCGTGCCGTGCAGCAGGCCCAGGTCGATCAGCCCTTGCACCAGCACGCTTAAGGCGGCGTCGTTGGGCACATTCCAGGCCACGCCAGGGCGGATGGCGGCAATCGCCGCCAACTGCGCGGCCAGCACCACCTCGTACACCGCGCGCTGTTCGCCGCTGAAGCGGCCATTCACCGGAAAGGTGCGGGTGATGTCGCCCGCGTAGCCCTGGTATTCGCAACCGGCGTCGATCAACAGCAAGTCGCCATCGCTCAGCACATCGCGGTTGCCCACATAGTGCAGCACGCAGGCATTGGCGCCGCCAGCGACGATGCTTTCGTAGGCGGGGCTGCGCGCGCCGTGGCGGACAAAGGTGTGCAGGATGTCCGCTTCTACCTGGTATTCATACAGGCCCGGCTGACAGGCGCGCATGGCGCGCACATGCGCCTCGGCCGAGATGTCGCCCGCGCGGCGCAGCAGCTGGATTTCGTGGGCGTCTTTGAACAGGCGCATTTCGGCAATCGCCAGCGACACATCATGAATGGCCGGCGGCGCGGTGACGCCGCTGCGCGCCATGCCGCGCACGGCGTCCAGCCAGCCCAATACCCGGCGATCCCAGCCGCTGTCGCGGCCCAGGGTGTAGTGCACGGTGGGCTGGTTGCCCAGCCATTGCGGCAGTTTGGCGTCCAGTTCGCTGAGCGGGTAGGCCTGGTCAAAGGCAAAGCGCTCGCGCGCGCCGTCCGGGCCGTGGCGAAAACCGTCCCAGATTTCCCGCTCCAGGTCTTTTTCCCGGCAGAACAGGATGGACTGCCCTTCCGCCGGCAGCAGCACCAGCACGGCTTCCGGCTCGTCAAAGCCGGTGAGGTAGTAAAAACTGCTGTCGGCGCGATAGGGGTAGTGGGTGTCGGCATTGCGCACAGCGTGCGCGGCGGTAGGCAAAATGACAACGCCAGCGCCCAGCTCGGCCATCAGGCGGCGGCGGCGTTCGACGTAATGGGCTGTGGACATGAACAGGATTCCCGACAATGGCATGATGCCGGCCAGGGGGATGGCCGGATACAGAATGCGCCAGTGTACACCGGCGGCGCGGCGATGATGAAGCCAGCCAGATAAGCGCCGCTCACAAACCCTTCCTGGCGTGGTTGCCCGACCTTGCCGTACTTCTTGTACTGTCTGCGGTCGTGCGCCTGGCCAGGCGCGCTGCGCTGGGTTTTGTGAGCAACGCCAAGCCCGTCCGGCCAGGCCACAGAAAAAAATACCCCGGCAAGCCGGGGCACAGAGAGAGAGACGTATTCAGGCGCAAAGGGCCGTGTCGGGCCGCAGTGGCTTGCCGGCCAGTTGCCGTCGGGCGGCGTATAAATCCCAATCCGCCTGCAAGTGCAGCCAGAAACCGGCGTCCACGCCAAAACACGCCGCCAGCCGCAAGGCGGTGTCGGGGGTGATGGCGCGGCGGCCGTGGATCATTTCGTTCAGTCGCCGGCGCGACATGCCCAGCGCGCGCGCCGCCGCCAACTGGCTTAGCCCCAGCGGGGCCAGGATGCGGCTGGCCAGAAAGCGCCCCGGATGCAAAGGGGCGCGATTGCCGCCAAATCTTGGCCAGCGGGCGACGGTGGGCGCAAGGCTTGCAGGCATGGCGGCTCAGTCCTTGAACATGCGAAAACCGCTGACCATGGTGGAGATCATGCTCTGCTTGGACATGATGTCCTCGCGGATGGCGGCGTACACATGCACCATCACAAACAGCACAATGCCCCACATCGCCAGCCGGTGCCAGTTATGCACGTCCAGGCTGCTGCCAAAGGCGCCAATCACCCAGCCAAAGGCGCTGTGCGCCCAACTGCCGGCGCCCGTGCCTTCGCCGTACAGGGCAAAGCCGGTGACGCACATGAACAGGGTGATCCACAAAAAGCTGGCCATGGCGATCTGGCCCACCGGGTTGTGGCCGATGTATTTTTTCGGATAGCGCTCCAGGAACAAATACCAGCGGATTTCAAAGAAAAACTCTTTCCACCACTGTTTATCCCACACCGGCACCAGGATGATTTCCCGCGCGTGGTGGTTGCCCACAAACGCCCAGTACAAACGGCCAAGCAGGCCCACCGCCAGAATGTAGCCGGCGGTGAAATGGGCAAAGCGGATATAACCCATCACATAGTTGAAGGTTGCCTCACCGGGCACGCTGGGCAGCGGCTTGCCGATGAAATAACCGGTCACCGACAGCACGATGATGCTCAGCACGGTGATCCAGTGCCACAGCCGCAACGGCGCCTCGTAGACATACACCGAGGTGACCTTGCGCTGGCCGGACAGCTGCGGGGCGTCGCCGTCAAAACCATAGGTTTTCATGGGGAATCCTCCGCTTAGCGCACGGCAACGCTGATCAGCTCTTCACCTTCCGGGCTCATCACATGCGTCGAGCAGGCCAGGCAGGGGTCAAAGCTGTGCAGGGTGCGCAGGATTTCCAGCGGCTCGTCCGGCTTGGCCAGCTGGGTGTTCATCAGGCTGGCTTCGTAAGCGCCGATCTGGCCCTTGCTGTCGCGCGGGCCGGCGTTCCAAGTGGTGGGCACGATGCACTGGTAGCTGTCGATGCGGGTGTTGTCGATTTTCAGCCAGTGGCCCAGCGCGCCGCGCGGCGCCTCGGTAAAGCCCACGCCCTTGACCTGCTTGGGCCAGGAGGCCGGCTCCCATTTTTCGATATTGGCGGTGGCGGTATCGCCGGCCTTGATGTTGGCAATCAACTCGTCGTAATTGCGGCGCATCTCGTAGGCAGCCCACACGCTTTCCAGGCCACGGGCGGCGGTGCGGCCCAGGGTGGAGAACAGCGCTTCCACCGGGGCGTCCAGCTTTTTCAGCAGCGCTTCCACCGGTTCTTTGAATTCCGGCTTGTTCTGCATATAGCCAATCACGTAGCGGGCCAGCGGGCCGACTTCCATGGCGTGGCCCTTCCAGCGCGGCGACTTGATCCAGGAATACTTGGCCGATTCGTCCAGCTGTTCGATCTTGGTCTTGGTGCCCTTGTGGCCCTTGCCCAGCTCGAATTTCGGCTCGGTGCGGCCATCCCACGGGTGCAGGCCCTTGCTGTCGTCGCCGTAGGTGTACCAGGAGTGGGTGACGAACTCCTGAATCTCGTCCGGCGCGGTGAGGTCCACCGGGTGCACTTCGGTCAGCTTGCCATTGATGATGGCACCGCGCGGCAGCAGCAGGCTTTTTTCGCTGTAATCGTTGGCGATGCTGGGGAAGTCGCCATAAGACAGCAGGCTCTGGCTGGCCAGGCCGCCGCCAATCTTGGACCAATCCTTGTAAAAACCGGCAATCGCGGTCAGGTCGGGCAGGTAAACCTGCTCGCAGAAGGCAATTGAGCGGTCGATGATGCCCTTGACCAGGTTCAGCCGCTCCATATTGATGGCGCCGACCGCGCCGACGTCGTCAATATTGATCGCGCACGGCATGCCGCCCACCAGCCAGTTCGGATGCGGGTTTTTGCCGCCAAAGATGGCGTGAATCTTGACGATGTCTTTCTGGAAATCCAGCGCTTCCAGGTAGTGCGCCACCGCCATCAGGTTGGCTTCCGGCGGCAGCTTGTAGGCCGGGTGGCCCCAGTAGCCATTGCGGAACGGGCCCAACTGACCGGATTCGACAAACTTCTTCAGTCGCATTTGCAGGTCATGAAAATAACCCGGACTGGAGTTGGGCCAGCTGGAAATGCTTTGCGCCAGCGCGCTGGTGGCTTTCGGGTCGGCTTTCAGCGCCGACACCACGTCCACCCAGTCCAGCGCGTGCAGGTGGTAAAAGTGCACCAGATGGTCGTGCACATACAACGTGGCCTGCATCAGGTTGCGGATCAGGTTGGCGTTTTTCGGGATGGCGATGCCCAGGGCGTTTTCCACTGCGCGCACCGAGGTCAGCGCATGGGTGCCGGTGCACACGCCGCAGATGCGCTGGACAAAGGCCCAGGCGTCGCGCGGGTCACGGCCCTTGAGAATCACTTCCAGACCGCGCCACATGGTGCCGGTGGACACCGCATTGGTGATGACGTTCTGACTGTTCAGGTTCACCTCGCAGCGCATATGGCCTTCGATGCGGGTGACCGGGTCCACCACCACGCGGCGGCCGCTATTGTCCAGCGAGAACCCTTGTGTTGTGTAACTGCTCATTATTTATCCTCCGCCTGGGTGGTTTCGACCGGTTTGAGGTCCTGTTTTTTCAGGGCTGTGCTCTTGAGCGCGCTGACAGCGGCATGCGCGGCAATGGCGGCGCCCACCCCGCCGGCGGCGGTCAGGCCAATGGCGTCGGCGTTGGCTTCGATGCCGAATTGCGGAATGCCGGTCACCCGGTCGTAGAACGAACCCTTGTCCCAGAAGCCGTCTTCCGAACAGCCCAGGCAGCCATGGCCCGATTGCACCGGCCAGGACACGCCCTCGTTCCAGCGCACGGTGGAACAGGCGTTGTAAGTGGTTGGGCCCTTGCAGCCCACTTTGTACAGGCAGTAACCCTTGCGCGCGCCTTCGTCGTCCCAGTGCTCGACAAACTGGCCGGCGTCAAAATGCGGGCGGCGATAGCATTTATCGTGAATGCGCTGGCCGTAGAACATCTTCGGCCGGCCCTGGCGGTCCAGCTCGGGGATGCGGTCAAACGTCACCATATAGGTGATCACCGCCGCCATGACTTCCGGAATCGGCGGGCAGCCCGGCACCTTGATGACGGGTTTGTCCAGAATCACCTGGTGCACCGGCGTGGCGCGGGTGGGGTTGGGCTTGGCGGCCTGCACGCAGCCCCAGGAGGCGCACGAACCCCAGGCGATCAGCGCCTTGGCGTCTTTGGAAATCCGCTTGAGTTTTTCTACAAACGGCTCGCCGCCCGGAAAGCAAAACATGCCGTCTTCGTTCAGCGGCGGGTTGCCTTCCACGGCGACAATATAATTGCCTTTGTACTTTTGCTGGATTTCTTCCAGGATGGCTTCTGCCTGATGACCGGCGGCCGCCATGATGGTGTCGTCGTAATCCAGCGAGATCATCGACAGAATGGCATCCTTGGCCAGCGGGTGCGCCGAGCGGATGAACGATTCGGTGCAACAGGTGCACTCCAGCCCGTGCAGCCAGATCACCGGCACGCGCGGCTTGGTTTCCAGCGCGTGGGCAATTTTGGGCACAAAAGCCGAACTCAGGCCCAGCGAAGTGGCCGTCAAGCTGCAAAATTTGAGGAAGCTGCGACGGGTCACCCCCTGACGCCGCATCACGTTGTAGAAAGTCTCCATCTCGTGTTGTTGTCCTTTATACGTGGCGGGAAAAGCTCAGAGCATCAAGCCAGGGCAACAACAAGATGCATGCCAGCCTGTCTAAAGGCGACATGCACTGATAAAACAGCGACTTGTCACGGGGTGGAAATAAACCGGTGGAAACTTGCTTTGCAGTGCGCAGGGCGGGGTGACAAGTTGGATAACTGGTCTTGCCGGCCAGGCGTGCCGTGCGCCTGATCAGGCGCAGGGCACGGGCGGCGGGGGTTTTGTTAGCCGCTCTTAGCTCAGCGGCCGTCTTCTTCACGCTTGCTGCGCCGATAATCCCACGGCGCGGTAGGCATGGCGTCGGCCCACAGGCCCAGATGCTGCTGACGGGCAGACTGCTGGGCTTGCTCGTAGGCGGCAAAATCACTGCCCGACTGGTTCTTTTTGGCGTACTGGGCATAGTGCCAGGCATAACCATCCTGCACCTGCGCCAGATTCACGTCCACATTATCCAGCCACACCCGACCGACATGGCGGCCATAGCGGTCTTTTTCGACCACTTCTACTTTCACCTGGCGGCCGAACACCCGCGCCGACAGCGCCTGCTTGGCGGCCTGGCCGTGCGGCTGGGCTTTTTCCGGGGCGTCGATAAAAGCAAAGCGGATTTTTTCCGGGCTATTGCCCAGCGCCAGCACGGTGATCGTATCGCCATCGGCCACGCTGACCACCCGGCCTTCAATCACCCCCTGCCCGCCGGCCGAGCCGGTATAAAACAGCCCAAGCACCGCGCTGATCACCACCACCAGGGCGGCCAGCTTGGTTTTCAGGCTGCCATTGCCAAACAGGCGAAGCAAGGCGTTGATTTCTCGCTGGGTGATGCGCATCGGGTGTTTCCTACACAAACAGACAGCCGCAAAGTCTAGCAGGCTGCGCCAGCACAGGAAACGCCCAAGCCGTGCTTAGCGTCGCTCACAAAACCCGGCGAAGCGATCCTGGCCAGGCGTGTGACCGCAGACAGTACGGGTAGTACGGCAAGGTCACACCACCACGCCAGGGGGGTGAGCGGCTCTTACGCCAGCCAGCGCGGCAGCGGCAGCTTGGGCAAGGGCGGCAGCGGCAGGGCGTCCAGCGCGCGCCACAGGCCGTGGGCCGGTCGGCCAGTGAGCTGGCGGGTGACGGCGGCGCGCACTGGCGGCAAGAGATTGCTCAGCCCCACCACCGCTTCGCGCAGCGCCTTGGCCGGCGCGCGGTCGTCGGTGAACAGCTTCACCACCACATTGGTGCCCAGATAAATCGGCAGGGTGACGCGCTGGTGTTCGCGGGCATAGGCGGCCAGCCCGCGCGCCTCGCCCAGATCACGGCCGGCCTTGCGCGCCTTGGCCAGCTGTTTGGCCAGGGTTTCCACCCCATACAGGCCAAAGTTGTAGCCATGCGCGGTCACCGGGTGCATGCCCACCGCCGCATCGCCCACCAGGGCAAAGCGCGGCCCCCAAAAGCGCTCGGCGTACACCGCCACCAGCGGGTAGGCGTGGCGCGCGCCGGCCTGGCGCATGGTACCCAGACGGCTGCCAAACGCCTGTTCCACCGCCTGGGCAAAGCCGGCGTCGTCCAACGCCATCAGCGCGTCGGCGCCGTCGCTTTTCACCGTCCACACCGCCGACGATTGCTGGCCGGCCATCGGCAGAATGGCCAGGGTGTGGCCGTGCAAAAAGCACTCGTGCGCGGCGCCATCGTGCGGCTGGGCGTGCGCCATGCGGCAGACAATCGCCGTGCGGCCAAAATCCAGCGAGCGCGCACCAATGCCGGCCATGCGCCGCACGCTGGAAAACCGGCTGTCAGCCGCCACCACCAGCGGCGCACTGAACTGCCGGCCATCGGCCAGCGTCACTGTGGCGGCCTGGGCGCTGCGCGTCAGCGCCGTCACCCGCGCCTCGCCAATCAGCTGAATCGCCTCGCCGCGCGCCATGGCGCCAGCGTGGCAGGCGGCGCGGATGCGGTGATTGGGCACCAGCCAGCCCAGTTGCTCGTGGCCATCGGCCTGGCCGTCAAACACCAGCCCGCGCGGCGAATCGCCATTGCTCACCCGCGCCTGGCGCAAGGGGGCGATGTCATCCGCCGGCAGATGCTGCCACACCCCCAGCTCGCTCATGATGCGGCGGGCGCGGTGGGTCAGCGCAATATCACGGCCGTCTTCCGGCGGCTGCGCCAGCGCCGCAGCCGGCTGTTGCTCCAGCACCAGGCTGCGAATGCCGGCATCAGCCAGCGCGCACGCCAGCGCCAGGCCGGCCGGGCCGGCGCCCACAATGATCACGTCGCTGCTGAAAGAAATGCTCACGGTGAAGGCTCCTGCAAGATGAAAGTCCGCGCCGGGCGGACGGAATGTGACAATCGGCGCACTATGGCCTTGGGCTTGGCTTAAGGTCAATCACGCAGGGCAAGCCAGGCGGCTTTGCCAGCCCCACCGTCAGCGCAGGCATCAGCCCAGGCCCATGACGGCACGGCAATTGCATATTCACCCCGTGCGGCGGACAATCACGCGCTGAACCCTGGCGCCCGGAATGGGTCCCAGACTGTCTGACTGTCTGCTGAAAGTGTATTGATGACCTTTTCCTTCCGCCCCCTTGCCCTGGCCCTGGCCAGCTTTTCCCTGCTGGCCTGCACCGCCCAGGCTGCCGACGACAGCGACGCGGTAAAAAAAGCCTTCGCCAAGCAGTTTCCCGAGCGCAAAGTGCTCAGCGTTGCGCCGACCTCAATGAAGGGCGTCTATGAAGTGGTGATGCCAGGCCGGCAGATCGTCTACACCGACGCCCGCGCCGAGCACCTGCTGGTGGGCGAGCTGATCGACGTGAAAAAGCGCGAAAGCCTGACCGAAAAACGCATGAACCAGCTCTCCAAAGTGGACTGGAAGCAACTGCCGCTGGAGCAAGCCATCAAAGAAGTGCGCGGCCAGGGCCGTCGCCAGCTGGCGGTGTTTTCCGACCCGGATTGCCCGTTCTGCAAAAAACTGGAAGCCACCCTGGCCCAGCTGGACGACGTGACGATCTATACCTTCCTGTTCCCGCTGGCTGAACTGCACCCCGACGCCCCGCGCAAATCCGCGCAAATCTGGTGCGCCAACGACCGCGCAGAAGCCTGGACACAATTCATGCGCAAGGGCATCGCCCCGCAAGGCGCAGGCGACTGCGACACCCCAATTGCCAAACTGCAAACCCTGGGCCAGCAACTGGGCATCAGCGGCACCCCGGCACTGATCTTCCCGAACGGCCAACTGGTGCCGGGGGCGATTGGCAAGGAGGATATTGAGAAGCTGCTGGGGGCGAGGTAATATTGTCGATATTGCACGAGACCTTACCTTATACAAAATAATCAAATCAATTAATAATAATTTGGCATATACCCCCCTTTGTTTCTGCAGGGGGGCTTCTTAATATTTGATAGGTTTTTGAATGCACACCATGTCAGAAAAAAGAATCACGTTGCCGTATATAGAGTTACTTAGCGCCCCATCAGAACTTTTAGCTTGGTTTAGTCAAAATTTCTTTTTTGGTGGGAAGTATTCTGAAGTACTCAACCTACTAATTGATAATGACTTGCTTGTTGAGGCAATGTGGGTGGTAAGGCATATCGACGCATCCAGCTCGTCCGGAGAAATTATTATGGTAGAGGCAAAAGATGTTCTAAGAAAAGGAAGCATAATCACACCTTACTATTTAGAAAGCAAGGATAAGCTTCTAGTAGAGGGACACATTATGGCAAGACAAGGAATTTTTTGCAGAGGCCTTCTTGCCACTGAGAATGGCGATATATGGACTCTTGGAGATATCGTTTGTGGTGGCATTTCGACCGATAATTTGTATGTAAATAAAGACTGCATTTGTTATGGTGAAGTCAAAGCAAAATCATCCATTGTAGTCAACGGAAATATTGAGGCTTCTGATGACATAGAGGCCGGCGGAAAGATTTTGGCTCGCTCAATAGACTGTGAAACAAACATTAGTTCAGGTGGAAGCATTTTAACCGCAGGAGAGCTGTGTGCCGAATATTCAATTTTTGCCGAAGAAGAAATTTATTCGAAAGGAAGTATTTCAGCCTCAGTTTCCATTGAATCAGGAGTTGAGATAGCATCTCGAAGAAACATTTTTTGCTCACACGGAGCTATATACTCTGGCGGAGGAATTTACGCAAAAGGCAAAATCTCTTCTGCGGACTCAATAACCGGGATGAGTGATGTTATGGCAAACAATCAGATAGAAGCATATGAGATACAGGCGGAAGGAGTGATATACCCAGATCAAGCTGAAACCGAAGAGAATAACCAAGAAGATTTCTGCGATGAAAAAAACATGCGAGTTAAGCTCGCAAAAAAATTGAGTCAAGTATTTTTGAGAAGAAAATCGTAAACAGTAAGCCACTTTGAATTAGCTTAAATTTGACGCGCCAAAAATTAATATTTCTTATGCCGGCCCTGATTGTTATCAGATTTTGCGAATAAAATGAAAGCCAAGAAATTTTTCAAAAGCCTGTATATGTTTGTGTAAATGCGTACATGGCTAGATTTTAGCAAACATGCCATCAAACTAGTTCAAACACTGCCGGGCAACCACGTCACCCGGCAATCGCCATGCTCACCCCAACACCCACACCGCCCCCCGTCCCAAGCCAGGATAGCGCAGCGGGCGGGGTCGATGGCGGGTTTGGGGATTCGGGGTTTCCAGCAACAGCACGCCTTGGTCGGCGGCTTCGACCAGCAGTGGGCCGTCGGCGGGCACCGGGTAGCTGTCGCCGGGGCGCAGCACCACATCGCCATCACCAGCGGTGAGCCATAGCACGCCGCTGGCGCAGCGCGCCAATTGGCCGGCGCGGGCGGGCAGTGTCAGTAATTGGCCAGCGGCAACACAGTGACGGGTGGGGGTCATGATTGGGCTCCTGAAAGCGGTGTGGGGACGCCAATCATGCTAGGCTGTGTCGCGCTGCGCCGGCAGAGGCACAGTGGCCCGATTTTGACCGGTTTTGCCTGGGCAGTTTTCAACTGTCCTGCCCATGTTGCACTGCAACTGTCTCTGGCGGGCCAGGGCGACAGGCGCGAGCATAAGCATGACGCGCTGCCGGCAAAACGCCGCACAGCCGCCACAGTAAAAACCGCGCCGCAAGCTCGCACCTTGCCGCTTTTTTGTGTTGAGCGCAGCTGAGCAAACCCTCCTGGCTTGCCGTACGACTTACCCTGTCTGCGTGCGCCTGGTTTTGTGAGCGACTTTCACCGCCTGATTGACACCATGAACGCCACCACGCCCACCCTGCTTTATCAGCATCTGGCCGACGATGTCGCCAGCATGATTGCCAGCGGCACGCTGCGCCCCGGCGATAAACTGCCGTCGCTGCGCGAAATGCGCACCCGCCGTCAGGTCAGCCTGACCACGGTCACCGAAGCGTTTCGCGTGCTGGAAGACCGTGGGCTGATCGAGGCGCGGCCGCAGTCCGGCTTTTATGTGCGCCGCCGCCCGCCTTTGCCGCTGCCGGCGCAAAGCTCGCCCTCGCCCGAGCCGTCGCTGGTGTCAGTGAATGCGCTGCTGTGGCGTTATATGCGCATTGCCCACGCTGGCACGTTTGGCTGTGCGGTGCCGGCGGCCGAGCTGTTTCCGGGCGCGCAGTTGCAAAAGCTGACCAGCGAGGCGCTGCGTCGTCATAGTCATTTGCTCAGCGATTATGGCAAGCCGGCCGGGCTGGACAGTCTGCGCCGGCAGATTGCCCGCCGCGCGCTGGGCTGGGGCGGCCGGCTGGCGGTGGATGACATCATCGTCACCAATGGCTGTATCGAGGCGCTGAGCTTGTGCCTGCGCGCGGTGGCGCAGGCCGGCGATGTGGTGGCGATTGAATCGCCCACCTATTTTGGCGTGTTGCAGCTTCTGGAAAGCCACGGCGTAAAGGCGCTGGAAATCCCCACCCACCCGGTAAGCGGCGTGTCGCTGGAGGCGCTGGAGCTGGCCACCCGCCACGGCCAGGTGAAAGCCTGCCTGCTGACGCCGAATTTTTCCAATCCACTGGGCAGTCTGATGCCAGAGGCCAATAAGCGCGCCTTGGTGGAGATGCTGGCCGAGCGCAATATCCCGCTGATTGAAGACGATATTTATGGAGAGTTCCACTTTGGCCGCGAGCGGCCGCTGCCGGCCAAGGCGTTCGACACCTGCGGCAATGTGCTGTATTGCAGCTCGTTCACCAAGATGATCTCGCCCGGCCTGCGCGTGGGCTGGGTGTGCGGCGGGCGCTATCAGGCCAAGCTGGAGGTGCTGAAATACATCAATAGTTTTACCACGCCAGCGCTGATGCAGCAGGTGGTGGCCCAGTTTCTGGAATCCGGCTTTGACCGCCATATCCGCCGGCTGCGCCGATCAGGTGGCGCAGGCAATTGACGGCATCGAACGGTATTTTCCGGCAGGCACGCGGCTGAACCCGCCACAAGGAGGTTATGTGCTGTGGGTGGCGCTGCCGGAAGGCGCCAACGCCGTGGCGCTGATGGAAACCGCCGCCCAGGAAAACATCAGTCTGGCGCCGGGCGCGTTGTTTTCTGCGCGTGAAGGCTTTGCCAACTGTATCCGGCTGTCCTGCGGTGCGCCATGGACACCCCAGCAAGCCAACGCCCTGCGCCGGTTGGGCGAACTGGTGGATGCCAACTTGCAAGACACATGAAATTCTTTCGCCGAATCGTCCTGGTGTTGTGGTGACTGGCGATTTGCCAGAGCTGCTTCGCTGAGTTTGGCAAGTGATGCTCGACTGTGGTTTTTTTGCATGCAGTTTAGCTGGTCTGCCAGGGGCAATATACTGCACCTTATCTGCTCTATATTATGGCTGTGCGCATGACGTTGCGCGCATGGCCATACATGGGCAGATTCGAACGAACCCTCATCAAGATAAATAAACTCAATTAAATCAATATATTGCGATTTAATTTGCGCCTGACATTTCATTCCGTGCACTCATTTCCGGGTGTTTTTTCATACAAAATTCCGCCCATTGTTATTTCAAATGTTTGCATGAATTTTGGCAAAACCACCGTGCCAATCAAATAAAAATCTCCGTTAAGTAAAACTACTCATACACTGCATTGGCATGAGCCGTAGGCAAATGCACAACGCATCTTGCCCTCGGTTTGAGGGCTTCGCCTTGGGCGGGGCCGTGGTGGTGGGTGATCCATACAACAACGGGGAGTCTGACATGGCAACTGCAAGCCGCATTATCCTGACCGGGGTGCCGGCCTATCGGCAAGACACTGTAGTGAAAGAAAACGGCAAATCTGTGATTGCCGGCTGCGGCCCTACCGCCGCCTTGATGCTGTTGGCCTGGTACGACCGCCGACGCGGCTACAAGCGGCTGGTCAGCGCCAGCCAGGAAAGCAGCGCGCTGCCGGATGACTTGATCATCGAGTTGCGCCAGCTAATGCACACGGTTAACGACCTGAAAAACGGCCAGGAATGGGGGCTGACCGTGCCGGCGTTTTTTCATAGCGGGCTGGATAAATACATCTCCGACCGTTACGGCAAAACCAAGATCGAAACCTGTGGCAGCAGCGACCTGGGCGTCAGCCTGGACGATGTATTCGAGAAATCCGTCTCGCTGATCCGCAAAGACAAACCGCATGTGCTGCTGCTGGACTGGCAGGGCAAGCAGGGGATTTTCCCCAATCATTACGTGGTGGTGGTGGGTTTTCGCAAGGATAACGGCTACAAGAAGCTGATCGTCAATCCGGGCTGGGGGTATAACTTCCATGTGGTGGATATGGAAGACGATTCGGTCAAACCGGTGCGCTTGTATTGGGTGGATTCGATCGAAAAAGATCCGGACGGCCCGGCTGACGGCCACACCATCGGCCCCAAAGATAGTTACACCTGGGTGAAAAAAGACGGCAAAGACCTGCTCGACCCCGATCCCTACAGCGCCAGCAGCAACAACAAGGTGGACTGGCGCGCGGCTGATCTGTGCGAAGAACTGATCACCGGCACAATGATCCGCCGCAACAGCTGGTTTGACTGAGAGTCAGCAGTCCAGTTAAAAACCCAGCGCAACGCTCCTGGCCAGATGCACGACTGCAGACACGGCAAGGTCGGGCAACAACGCCAGGAGGGTTGTGTGAGCGGTTCTTGGTTCAAAACCCGATGGCTTGCCTGGCCAGCTGCCGTTTAATCAAGGGCAGATGCTGGGTGAGCGACAGGCCGGTGTTGCGCAGCCAGCCCAGCAGCGGGTCTTGGGTGTGAAACAGCTTGAACAGGCCATCGCAAGTCAGCTGCATGGTGTTGACCGCCTCGCGGCGCATGCGCTGGTAGCGGCGCAGCAGCAGCCATTCGCCGGGGTCGCCGCCGTGTTCGGCCAGCAGCGCGGCCAGGGCGTGGGCGTCGCCAAAGCCCAGGTTGACGCCCTGGCCGGCCAGCGGATGCACGGTGTGGGCGGCGTCGCCTACCAGGGCGATGCGCGGGGCCACCACGCTGTCCGGGCGCATCAGCCGCAGCGGAAAAGCATGCGCCGGGGTCAGCAGGCTAAACCCACCCAGCTCGCGCCCGCCAGCCTGGGCGACGGTGTCGCACAGGCTGGCGGCGTCCAGCGCGGTCAGCGCCTCGGGCTTGGCGGTGGACCACACCATGGAAATCCGCTGCCCCGGCAAGGGCAGCCAAGCCAAGATGCCATCGCCCAAAAACCACTGGCGGGCAATATTGCCGTGGTCGCGCTCGGCGACAAAATTGGCCACCACGCCGCTGTGGCCATACGGCGAGACATCCACGCGGATGCCGGTTTGCTGGCGCACCCAGGAATTGGCCCCGTCGGCGCCAATCAGCAGGCGGGTGTTCAGGCTGCGGCCGTCGTCCAGCGTCAGGCTGACATGGCGCGGATGCTGGCTGATGGCGGTGGGGCGCACGCCGGCAATGCATTGTGCCGGGCTGTCGGCCAGTTGCTGCCACAGCGCCGCCAGCAGCCAGCGGTTTTCGGCAATCCAGGCCAGCGCCGGCTGGCCGGCGTCGGCGGCGTGAAAGGCAATCCGGCCGTGGCGGTCGCCGCGCACGTCCATGCCGGCCACCACGCCCAGGCGCGAGGCATCCGGCCAGGCGTGCAGTCCCTGCAAAAAAGCCTGATTGGCCGGGCTGATGGCGTACACCCGTGGATCCCAGTCGTCGGGGCGGTCCAGCCCGGTCAATGGTGGCTGCTGGCCTTCAATCAAGGCCACCTGGCGTCCCTGGCGCGCCAGCGCCAGCGCCAGGCTGGCGCCCACCAGGCCGCCCCCTACAATCAGCGCGTCAAAACATGTGTTCATGATGCGAGGTTCTTTCCTGTTGCCATCGTCGCTTAGCGGCCGGGAATCCAGCCCATACGGTCTTTCAGCCGCAAGCGGGCGCTGCCCAGATGACCCGAATAATGCACGGCGTTGGCCATCACTTTTTGCACATAATCGCGGGTTTCGGTAAACGGGATGGTCTCGGCGTAAATCGCCCCTTCCAGCGTGTCGCCAGATTGCCAGGCGCGGGCGCGGCCCGGCCCGGCGTTGTAGGCGGCGGTGGCCAGCACGGCGTTGTCGTCCAGGCCGTCGAACACATGGCGCAGATACCAGGTGCCCAGCTGGATATTGGTGGAGACATCGTTCACCGAGAAACTGCCCAGCCCCATCTTGTTTGCCACCCATTTGGCGGTGGCCGGCATCAGCTGCATCAGGCCAGAAGCGCCCACGCCGGAGCGGGCGATGTGCACAAAGCGGCTTTCCTGGCGAATCAGGCCATACACCCAGGCTTCGTCCAGATTCAGCTGGCGGGCGTAGCGCTGGGTGGCGTCGCGGTAGGGCGACAGATAGCGCAGGGTAAAGTCGTGCAGGTTCACCGTGCGGTCGGCGCTATAAATGGCCATATCGTAAAAGCCGGCCTGACGGCCGATTTCCGCCGCCGCCAGCAGCGATTCATCCGGCTGATTGCGCATGGCAAAGCGCCATTCGCGCTTGGCGTCTTCGCGGAATTCCGGACGGGCAAAACGCTGGGCGATGTCAAACAAGGCCAGCGCGCGCGCCAGCGACGGGTTTTGCCGCATGCTGGCGATTTCTTGCTCGGACGGGGTGTAGCGCGCCGGGGTTTCGCCCACCGACGTGCCCAGCTCGTCGCGGGCGAGCAGGCCATAAAAACTGTTCAGCTGGCTGATGCGGGTAAAGCGCTGGTTGGCGTCTTGCGTTTTGCCGCGCTGTTTGAGCGCGCGGCCTTGCCAGTAAGTCCAGGCCGGCTGGTTACGCAGCGCTTCGGGCATGTCTTCGGTAACCTGGGCGACGGTTTCCCAGTGGCCCACGCGCAGCGCGGCGCGCGCCCACCATTCCCATTGCTCGTCGCTGAGCTGGCGCTTGTCGGCCTTGGCGTAGGCGCTGAGCGCGCCCCAGCCGTCCTGACGCTTGGCGGCGGCCATGCCCACCTGACCCCAGCCATAGCCGGCGTCGGTTTTGGGCAGGCGGCCCTCCAGGCTGGCCAGCAGCTGGCCGGCGCCTTGCGGGTCGTTCTTGGCCTGCCGCACGATGGCGAACAGCGCGCTTTCGCGGCCGGCTTGGGTGGACAGATCGCCCACGCCAGGGCTAGTCACCTGCGCGGCGGACAGCGGCTGGCCGGTGGCCTGGCTGATGGCGCGCGCGCTGTTGACATTGCCAGCGGCCAGCATCAGCCGCACGCGCCGCCAGATGTCCGCCTCAGACAAGCGCCCGCTTAACTGATCAAACAAGGCCGCGCAGCCGGGCGTGGCGGTGCGCTGGGTAAGCCAGCGCTGACGCGCCTGCGCCAGCGCCTCGCCATCGCCTTGCTTTAAGCGCAGCAGGGTGTCCGAGCATTGCACATCGTCGTCGCGCGCCACCGCCGGCAGCTTGGCGTACTCCTGGGCGAATTCAGCCCAGGCTTCGCTGCGCGCCAGGCGCTTGGCCCAGTCCAGGCGCAGTTTTTCTGCCAGGGCGCTGTCGGCGTAGCGTTGCAAAAAGGCCTGCACTTCGCCGCTGCCCGCGGCGTCCAGATTGCGGCTGAGCGCCCAGTAGCGCGGGTAACTTTCCAGCACCGTGCCTTGCGCGCTGTCTTGCGCGGCAAACAGGGCCGGGCCGCCATTGCGTGCGGCCACCAGATCGGCGTCCAGCGCCGCCCAGGCGGGCAGCGAGGCCAGACAGGCCAGGTAAAGCAGTTTTTTCATGCCAATACTCAGTCGATAAGCCAGACAGCACATCTGGCAAGGAAGTGTTGCATTTTAAGCCATTGCCCTGCCCGCGCAGGCGGGAATGCCGCCAACCCGGCAAAAAAATTTTGCGCCGGCCGCCCTGGCCCCCGGCGATGGCCCGCTGACGGCCGGCATATTGCCAAATACACTATCGATAGCGCCATCGCGCGCGCGGAAATCGGCGCACTGGGGTATGATAGAAGAACTGCACTTCACACACCGGCCGCCTGGCCGGCTCTGGTTGATTCTTCCGAATTCCTTTAGTCCATTATGCTCAGTCCTATTCAAGACATCATCGCCGACATCAAGGCCGGCAAGATGGTCATTCTCGTTGACGAGGAAGACCGCGAAAACGAAGGTGACCTGGTGCTGGCGGCCGAACACGTCACCCCGGAAGCCATCAACTTCATGGCCAAATACGCGCGCGGGCTGATTTGCCTGACGCTGTCCGAGGCGCGCTGCCGTCAGCTCAACCTGCCGCTGATGGTCAGCAACAACGGCTCGTCGCACGGCACCAACTTCACCCTGTCGATCGAAGCCGCCGAAGGCGTCACCACCGGGATTTCCGCCGCCGACCGCGCCCGCACCGTGCAGGCCGCCGTGGCCCGCCACGCCAAGCCCAGCGACATCGTGCAGCCGGGGCATATTTTTCCGCTCAAGGCGCAAAACGGCGGCGTGCTGGTGCGCGCCGGCCACACCGAAGCCGGCTGCGACCTGGCCGCGCTGGCCGGCCTGGAGCCCGCTTCGGTGATCTGCGAAATCATGAACGACGACGGCACCATGGCCCGCCTGCCCGAGCTCTTGGTGTTTGCCGAGCAGCACGGCCTGAAAGTCGGCGCGATTTCTGACTTGATCCACTACCGCAGCCGCCACGAATGCCTGATCGAGCAAGTGGGCAAGCGCCAGGTGGCCACGCCGTTTGGCGAATTCACCCTGCACGCCTTCCGCGACAACACCACCAATGAAACCCATCTGGCGCTGTCCAAGGGCGACATCCGCCCGGATGCCGACACCCTGGTGCGCGTGCACGAGCCGCTGTCGGTGATGGACTGGCTGGACGCCGGGCAAAGCCCGCATTCGTGGAGCGTGGCCCAAGCGCTGGCCAAGATCAACGCCGACGGCAAGGGCGTGGTGGTGCTGCTACACCGCACCGAACACGGCGCCGAGCTGCTGGAGCGCGCGCTGCCCGACCTCAACGCCGAGCGCCCGCGCGCCAAGTGGGACGCCAAAACCTTTGGCATCGGCGCGCAAATGCTCAAGGCGCTGGGCGTGGGCCGCATGACCCTGCTCTCGCAGCCGCGCAAGATCCCCAGCATGACCGGTTTTGGCCTGGAAGTGTCGGGCTATTTGCTGCCCGAGGCGGCCCACGCGTAAAATCACCTGTTTTGCGACGGCCGCCATGGCCGTCGCGGCAATGGAGACTCCCATGCATCCCGATATCCAAATCGTAGAGCCCAACCTGGACGGCGCCGAACTGCGCATTGGCGTGGTGATGAGCCGCTTTAACCCGGTGGTGTGCCACGGCCTGCGCGACGCCTGCCTGGACGAGCTGATCAAGCTGGGCGTGGCCGCCGAAGACATCACCCTGGTGACCGTGCCCGGCGCGCTGGAAATCCCGCTGGCGCTGCAAACCCTGGCCATGTCTGAAGACGAAGACTTTGACGCGCTGATCGCCCTGGGCGCGGTGATTCGTGGCGAGACCTACCATTTTGAGCTGGTGTCCAACGAATCCGGCGCGGGCGTCACCCGCGTGGGCCTGGACACCGGCGTGCCCATCGCCAACGCCATCCTGACCACCGAAACCGACGAACAAGCCGAAGCCCGCATGGAAGTCAAAGGCCGCGAAGCCGCCCGCGTCGCCGTGGAAATGGTTAATCTGAACAAGAGCTTTTTTGAATGAAAACTGCCCGCCGCCGCGCCCGTGAATTTGCCGTGCAAGGGGTGTACCAATGGCAATTGAACGCCCACACCGCCAGCACCATCGAAAAAAACCTGCGCGAAAATGAATTTTTCGCCAAGGCCGACGAAGCCCTGTTCCGCACCCTGCTGTTTGGCGTGCTGCAAGACATCGCCAGCCTGGACGAGCAACTGCAACGCCACTACGAACGCGCCCCGGAAGAAGTCAGCCCGGTGGAGCGCGCCATCCTGCGCGTGGCCGCGCTGGAGCTCACCCAACACCCGGAAACCCCGTATCCGGTGATCATCAACGAAGCCATCGAAATCGCCAAAACCTTTGGCGGCGCCGACGGGCACAAATTTGTCAACGGCGTGCTGGACAAACTCGCCGCCGACGTGCGCGCGGATGAAGTCGAAGCGCAAAAACGCCAACGCCGCAACAGCCGGGCGGGGTAAGCCAGGCTGGAGGGGCGGCTAAGACAGCCCCGAGTGATGCAAAACGCGCCAGAGAGCATGCTCCTGGCGCGTTTTTTTGTGCGCCGCAATGCTTTTGGTTTACAAATATTTACAAAAAATACTACAAATGGTAGTTTTAGCAATCAATTCATCATGGAGGGCTGTCGTATGCAACAAGAAGTCACCAATCTAAGCGGCTTTCCTTTCCGAGCTGTTGCTCATATTTCTGTGCAATTCAAGGATGGCCATAGTGTTCGTGGCACGGGCGCTGTGGTAGGCCGCAATGATGTGCTAACAGCCACACATGTTATCTACGATCCTGATCATGGCGGCTGGGCAAGCCAGGTCACCGTTTATCCGGGTGCAGATTACAACAGTAAAACGGGGGCGCTTTATCAACCTTATGGCAGTTACTCTTATGCGCAACTTTATGCTTGGCCGTCTCAGACATTTGCTGTGCCTAGCAATACCACCATGGCGCCCAGCGAGGTGCCGTATGATGTTGCTGTGATTTCAACCTGGAAGCCCATCGGCGATGCTGTAGGCTGGTTTGGTCTGAGCGCAGGGTATGATACATCACAATGGGCCTATCAAATAGGATATCCCGCCGGCTCAACAGGCATGATGTTTGGCTCTGCCTGGATTAGGCATGATTCCATATATGATGAATATCATGCCTATGCCAGCGATGGCAGTGATATTATGGGGTCAGGCAGTTCTGGCGGCCCGCTTTACGTCATGAGCAATGGCAGTCCGTATATTGTTGGCGTTAAAAGCGCTGGCTCGAGCACAACCAGCCAATGGGCTGACATCGGGTTTAATTATGAAAAGATTATTGAGGCAATAAACTCAAATGACTTTTACATGACGGCCGCCGATGATGAGTCAGTAATTCGTGCTGTAAAATATGGGCCATCGCCTGGCTCAGGAGGGGCTCGCAAGGTTGGCTCTATCAATGCAGACACATTGACAGGCACTCAAAAAAACGATGTATTTATTCCGAGCTGGGGGAATGACACGATTAGTGCGGGCAACGGCATTGATACGGTGATTTACTCTGACAAGGCTTCTGCCTATCAAATCAGCAAGCAAGGCAATTTTTTGACCGTAAAACATAATTCATGGCTTGGAAAAGATGGCGTAGATGTATTGGATGGTGTAGAGCGGTTGATTTTTAGCGATCAGTCACTGGCTTTTGATAGCACCGGAAATGCGGGAAAAGCCTATCGGATTTACCAGGCAGCATTTGACAGAACGCCTGATGCAGCTGGGCTAGGCTATTGGATTAGCCGTATGGATGCAGGGGCTTCACTTGAGCAAGTTGCTCAAAGTTTTCTGGGCTCAGCAGAATTTGTTTCTTTATACGGCGCCCGGCCAAGCACTGGCTTATTTGTTTCAAAGCTATATCTTAATGTGTTGCATCGCTCAGCAGAAACGGCAGGATTCAACTATTGGAGCAATTTAGTTGGCACAGGAAGAGTCACACAGGCTCAAGCGCTGTCAGAGTTTAGCGAAAGCACTGAAAACACGATTCAAGTTGCAGCAAAAATCCCAAATGGGATTTGGTATGACTATTATGGATGACAGGTTTTGTGCCATGTGCAACAAGTAGGCCAAACAGATAAAATAGCGAGTACTTCAATATTACTTCTATGTCCACAGCCAGCCCCTCCATGCTCCCCACCCTCCCCCTTTCCGGATTATTCATCGGCCAGCTGGCCCACCTGCCTGGCGACGGAACCCCCACCGGCATGTATAAACAGCCGGTGGACGAGGCCTGGGCCACGGTGGATGGTTTGCGTGGCGATGTGCAGGCCGACCGGCGGTTTCATGGCGGGCCGGACAAGGCCATTCATCACTATCCGGCCGAGCATTACGCCCGGCTGGCTGCGCATGCGCCGCAAGCCGCCGCTGCGCTGCGCGCCGGGGTGTTGGGCGAAAACCTGTCCACCACTGGTTGGGACGAAACCTGCGTGTGTCTGGGCGATTGTTATCAAGTGGGCGAGGCGCTGCTGCAAGTCACCCAACCGCGCAAGCCCTGCTGGAAAATCAATGCCCGGCTGGAGGTGGAGCGGCTGTCGATGTTTATCGCCGAGCACAGCCTGACCGGCTGGTATTGCGCGGTGCGTCAGCCCGGTCGGCTGTGGCCGGGCGCGCCGGTGACGCTGGTTTCCCGCCCGGCCGACACGCTGAGCCTGGCGCAATTCAACGCCCTGCAAGCCGAACACCGCCCCGACCCGGCGCGCCTGCGCGCGGTGGCCGCCATCGACGGCCTGGCGGCGGATGTGGCGCAGCGGTTGCGCGAGCGGGCGGCGTGGCTGGACGGCTTGCGAGCAGGGTGACACCCTGGCCCGCGCCGTTACCACCCTGCAACCCAACCTTGCTGACGCGGGTGCAGGAAGAACTGGACGGGGCGACGCAGCAGCAGTTGGAGCATTGCACTTACCGAAGTTCTCGGTGTGTTTGTGGGATGTGCAGATGGACAACAGGGATGGATGCCGCTACGCGGGCAGGGGCTAGGGTGTTGAATAATTTGGTGAATCACCTCGCCACGCAAGGCGATGCCGAATCAGCGTAACGATGTGTGGGGGCTTGTTGTTCCAATGCGTGGACTTGGCAACCGGGGTAGGGCGGGTAACGTAGGCCACAGGGTTAAATATGTACCCATATTGTCTACGACCACACGCCTGGCCAGCAACGCGGCGCTGAGTTCTGTTGGCCGCTCTTATCCACTAAAAATTATTTAGATTCTGCCAGGGCTGTCATGGTGGCCAGTTCAGGAAATCGCCCGAAGGTGATTGTATCGCCACGGTGGCTATTCAGGCCTTGTTCATATAGCTTCAAAGGTTGATTCATGCTTTTGGGCTTGAGATTGACGTTACCCAAGGCATCAATCAACAACACGCCTTCCAGCTGATATTGAGTTTGCCTGGCATTTTCGGGATAGGTGCTATCACTGACATTCCAGAACAGCACCAGCTGAATAGCCTGCCTTTGCTCACTTTGCTCAACGGCCAATGCTTGGGTACGGATGTGAGTGCCGCCTTGCCACCGTTGTCGAACCAGCTTGGGCGCCAGTGCTTCCAACAGGATTTGCGCCTCTTTCAGCGCTTGCTCGTCGGTTTTTTCTTGGCGTGCGGCTTGTGTGGTGCGAGAGAGGTTGTCTTGTGCTTTGTCTGCATGCACAAGCACCTGACTGACACCAGCGGAAATCTTGTCAATATTCGCCACAACGGCAGTCAGTACCGTTGCCAGTAAACTGATCAACGCTACCTTGACTGTATCTGACATCGTATGATCCTGGCTGGTGTCATGCGGAAAAATTCTGCTTTTGCGTACAAAGCATATTTTTACGATAAATCATTAAATTGTCAATGTCATCATGATGTTGAATCTGTTAGAAAACATGAAAAAATCATCATTTTTCATGTGGACAGCATCCGGATGAGAGGACACCGCTGCATTCACAGTTGGCCTGGCGGGTCTTTTAGCGCCGCTAACAACACTCAGTGCCATGTACCTGATTAGGCACGCGGCACTGACACCACAAGGCATACGGCAAAGCTGCACGACAAGGCCAGGCGGGTTGTGTGAGCCGCGTTTATCTGTCCAGCAGCATTTTAGGCATCCGGTAGCGGCCGGTGCCTGGGTCAAAACTGATGTTTTTATAGGTGATGTCCAGCGGCTTGCCATTGCGCTTGCCAAACATGCGCACCGTGAAGGGGTACATGGGCTTGTCGTTGAGCGTGTCGAACTGGATGGCGCTGTTGATATCATCTGCGGTGCCCTTGACGCCCGCACAGTCCTC
The DNA here is from genome assembly GCF_003201855.1 of Rivihabitans pingtungensis. Classification (GTDB taxonomy): domain Bacteria; phylum Pseudomonadota; class Gammaproteobacteria; order Burkholderiales; family Aquaspirillaceae; genus Rivihabitans; species Rivihabitans pingtungensis. Next base: position 57,409 of record NZ_QJKI01000025.1, read on the forward strand.
GCAACTGAAGAGACTGGCAAATCCCCCCAGTTCGACGATTTCTTTGCCATGCACGCCAAGAATGGACATTGAACCTTCAATCACGCCTTGATGGATGTCGCTAGAAGTATTGATCCAGCCCCAGGCTTTGCTGCCCAGGCGGGTAAACTGCCAGGCGTTGGGTGCGCTGCCGGTATTGCCATACTCGCCAATCACCTTGCTGGCGGCAACAACCTTGGCGGGGCGGCTGGTGATGTCCAGCACGATGCCACCGGCAACACCGGGCGTGACATGTGCCGCGTCTGAAGTGCTGCCGATGGCAAAGACATGCAGCATGCCGCCTGCCTGGTTTACGCTATCAATCTCCATACAATAGATGTCGCCTTGGTAGCGGGTGACCCAACATTTCTTGCTGTCGTCGTAGCGTTTGTACAGCTGGTTCATGGCTTCGGTAGCCATCTTGGCCAGGAAGGACTCGGGCGCGGGGGCAGCCAGGGCGGGCACGCTGCTGAAGCTGGCCAGGAGCAGGGCCAGGCGGATGGGGCGGATCAGGGTCATGGTCAGGGCTTGGTGAGTGAGTAAACAAGGTCGGCAGGCCGAAACATGCCGAAAGCTTACTCAATTATCAGCTCATATGGCAAACAGGTGATCCATTGGCCGCGCTTTATGGCGCTTCGCCGCGTGTCGGCGCCATAAAGCGCTCGATGGCGGCGGCCACTTGTTCGGGTTGTTCCTGCTGCACCATATGCCCCGAGTCGGCGATGGTGAGCTGTTCCAGCTCATGAAAACAGGCGGCGCGTTCATGAAGGGTTTGCCGGATTTTGCCGGTCAGCGGGTGGTCGCTGGCGCCGCCGCCAAGAATCCATTGCACCGGGCAGCGAATGGCGCGCCAGCAGGCTTTGGCTTCTTCCAGTCGGTAGAGCACCGGATTGACCATTTTATGGCGCGGGTCGGCCAAGTGGCGGCGCACGCCGTCGGCGCTGATGCCGGTGAGGTGTTCTGCCAGAAAGCGTGCGCGCGTGGCGGTCAGGTGCGGATTGCGGCGCATCAGCCGGCTGGCAAAGTGATCCAGATCGGCCACCGGGGCAAAGCCGGGCGGTTGCGCGCATTCTTGCAGCCATTGCCGATAGCGCTGCGGCGCGTGTTCGGGCGGGATATCCAGCAGGCCAAACGCGTCAATCGACACCAGCCGGCTCACCCGCTCGGGGCGGGCGCCGGCATAGCTCATCGCCACCATGCCTCCCAGGCTGTGGCCCACCAACCGCGCCGGGGCCTGCGGGTTGTGCAGGCTGAGCAGGGCATCCAGGTCGGCCAGATAATCCGGAAAATAAGGGTATCCGGAATGCAGTGTGGAAAGCATCAGGGACCGCGAAGGCCCCTGATGTTGAAACTTAGGCAAAGTCGCCCGCTTCTAGTTTTCTCACCA
>NZ_QJKI01000026.1 GCF_003201855.1 Rivihabitans pingtungensis
GCAGGCACTAACGCAAGTCGAAATAAAGATCCAGCCCACCTTCACTCAAGGCCTGCAGCAGCCCATTCAGGACTGGCAGAAATCGGTCACGCAGGCCGTAGGCCAGGCAGATGCGATATTGCCGTTCCAGGATATTTTCAAGCAATGGGGAGCGGTGTGGGCCAAGGCACAGGACAAGGACGCACCAGCCAAGACAGGTGGTCGCAATGCCGGCTGAGCAACGCACCGCCCTGGTCACGGGCGGCAACGGTGGCCTGGGCGAGGCCATCGCCCGGGCCTTACACGATGCTGGCCATACCGTGATCGTCGTCCACTCGCCAGGCGGGCCACTGTCGGCTTATTGTGCGCAGCGCACTCGGCCGTGGCAATTTCCCGTCACTCCTTGTGTGCAAGTGACTAGGTTGCGCCCGCCCTTCTTCGACTCGTAGAGCGCCTTGTCGGCACGTGCGACAAGGCTTGCCTCGGTATCCCCAAGCATCCAGGCGGCCACGCCAAAGCTGCACGTCACCTTGCCCACGGAAGGAATGTCCGAACTTGCAATCAGGTTTCTGAGCTTCTCCGCAGCGGCCATGGCAGCCTCGCAATCGTCGTCCCTGAGAAGCAGAACGAACTCTTCGCCACCCCAGCGGCCGAAGAAGTCTGTGACGCGAACCTCAGTGCTGACGAGATTAGCCAATGCCTTCAGCACCTCGTCGCCAACATTGTGTCCGTAGGTATCATTGATGCGTTTGAAATGGTCGACATCGAACATGACCAGCGCCATCGGCGTGTTGGTCCGGCGCTTCCTTTCTGCCTCATCCCCGAGCACCTTGGCGAACCGCAACCGGTTGTTGACGCCGGTCAGAGGGTCGGTAGTCGCCAAGTAGTCCTTCTCCTTCAACAATCGCTCTGCGATGTCGAGCAACTGATTGAAGCTCCGTGAGATGCGACCGATTTCATCCGGCGTGTCGGCAGGGATGCGAATTTGAAAATCCTGGCTGGCAGCGATGAGCTCCATGCTTCCCAGTGCGCGATCCAGTGCGCGTAGCAAGGCAACGGTCGCCGATATGGCCATGATGACGACGGCAAGACCAATCCCCAGCGTAATGATCACTCCTAAACGCATGGAGCTTCGAAGTTGCGTGAGTTCGAGTTCCGCTTTTTTCTCGATTAACTCTAGCGAATAGTCCTCGACGACCTTCAGACGATCAACCGCCACGGTTGCCATTGACCACCAGGCTTGCACATCGAGCGTCTGCGGAAGCTTGCCAGCGGCGGCGATTTGCGCCAGTGTCTCCAGCGTCTGTGCAACTTCCAGTCCCGAGAACTCCTGGGCAAGCCTTTCGCGTAGTTCAGGCGACGCATCCAGTCCGAACTTGCGCAGTTCCTCCTCTTGGAGACTCTTGAGACGGAATAGTCTATTGAGCACGACGGAATCGTCGCTCTTGTGTTCGGTCCAGTAGCCCAGAGTTGCCCGAATCTGTCCGAGATTCTCCTTTACTGCCATTAGGTGCGTATGCGCAACCATGTCGGTCTTGGCAACGGCTGCTTCGGGCTCACTGGTAAGTCGATCCATTTCGTCGGCGAGACGCTGGAGCAGCTTGCTGTAGCTGTCTAGGATCGCCAGGGGCGTTATCCTCCCCGTCGCCGCTTCCGTCCGCAGTTGGGTAAGAGCCATGCCAAGACTGGCGATGTCGCCACGGATTCCGGCTAGAGCCGCATCGGTATGCCGAACTTGTTCGGCGAGCGCTTGGGCATTTGTTTTGGAATGGTTGATGGCCGTCATGCCGCGCTCTCTCTGCAACTCGTGCGCAGCATGGGAAAGAGCGACGACAGCGCTGACGTTTCGCACCACTGCCTCGATAGCTTGGGACTGCGTTAGGTAAGCCTTGTATTGGAGCCACAGGGCGAGGAACATGCCCGAGACGGCCACTAACCCAAGCAGCAGGATTTTTTGTCGCAGTGTCATTCTATGCCCGTAACTGCCCTAGGCAGGGTCTGAAAGCAGGGCATTTTATGTCGAAACCAAGCGGACGGCTGGCTGCTTGTGGCCGGTAGCACCCACCAGTCTCTGCGTCACAATGCGGAGCTTCAAAAATAACGGATGGTTGGAGCATCTATCTAGGAATATCTACCTCTTGACAAACAACTCTCGCCGGCAAAACTGTTTAGAACTTCTACCAAAATGCCATGCCGCGACCCCGATCCCCACAGAGCGACCACGATTTCCTGGCCCGCGAAATTGCCGCCTTGACCCAAGGCCAATCCCGCTCGTGGGCGCACATCGGTTATTTACTGGATCGTATCGACCAAACTGATTACTGGCGAAATGAGGCCAAGTCCTTCACCGAATGGCTGAAAGGCCACGCTGAAAGCCTGGGACTCAAGGAATCAACGCTCTGGCGCTACCTGACCGCTGGCCGCTACTACATCAAGTTACGCGAGGCGCTCACAGGGCGCGGCGTTTCCTGCCCCCCACTGGGGGAACTTCCTGACAAGGTAAGCCCTGAGAACCTCGAACTTCTTTCCAAGTTGGCTCGGGTCGCCCCGGATAACGCCCTGCAACGCCTGGCTGAACAGGTAATCTCGGGTGGCATTACCCGTGCGGAACTACGCACGGTATGGCAAGCCTATCGTCCTGCGCTTGGCGGGCGGACCGCCCGCGGCCTTGGTGTTCCGCCACCACGTATCAACTTGCGCAACCGTGAGCAGTTCGAGAGCCTAACCGAAGCCATGGTCTTGACGTCGTTGGCTTCAGGAGATCCAAGTTGGTCCGGGATTCGGAATCCCGATCTCTACGAACTCTTTATGCACATTAGCCCAGAAAGTGATGGTGCAACCCCTCGCCGCTACATATTCGACGCCGTTGCCGTTATTAGGGATCGCAAGAGTGATCCACTACAAATCCACGGCATCGAGATAGCGGGTGGATTTCATGTGAACTGGTCAGGGAAACTGGAAGGGATGGCGCCGTATTTCAATTTCCTCTGGATTGCCGTTCCAGAGCAGGCGGAGCGGATTGAGAAACTGACCGTCCCCGACTTCGTGGGCATCCTGCGGGTGATGAGCGGTCATGTCGTTGTTGAACGCCCGCCACGGCAATCCGATCTGCTAGGAGGCCGTGTTCTGGAAATGACCAAGGGGCTGCTGCTGAAATCCCTCAAGCGGTGATTTTTTTGAGAACAATAATCTAGCCGGCTAATCCTATGCCGAACAGGAGATTGCCCATGAAACAGATTCGTGACGTGCTGCGGCTTGCCCTCGAGAACGGGTTGAGCCAGCGGCAAATCAGCGCCTGCCTCGGAATCGCCCGCGGTTCCGTCAAGGATTACCTGACCCGTTCTGCGGCGGCAGGACTATCTTGGCCGCTACCCATCGACATTGATGACGCAGCCCTGGAGCGGCGACTGTTTCCGCCATTGTCGGTCTTGGAGAATGGCCGTAAGCCCGAACCGGACTGGGCCGAGATTCACGAAGCCATGAAACTCAAGGGTGCAACCCTGCAAGGGGTTCACTTGGAATATCTGGCCTGCCACCCTGATGGGCTTGCTTACAGTTCGTTCTGTCAGGTTTACCGAGACTTCAAGCAGACCCTCAAACGCTACATGCGCCAGACGCACGCTGCCGGCGACAAGGTATTTGTCGATTATGCCGGGCCGACGCTACCCGTCATTGATCCCAAGACCGATGAGAAAAGGATGGCGCAAATATTTGTCGGCGTGCTGGGAGCATCCAGCTACATCTATGCCGAAGCGGTTTGGAGCCAGCAACTGCCCAACTGGATCGCATCCCATGTCCGAATGTTCGAGCATTTCGGCGGCGTGCCGCAGGTCGTCGTCTGCGACAACCTGAAATCGGCAGTAACCAGGGCCAGCCGGACGGATCCTGATGTTCATCCGACCTACCTGGATATGGCATCCCATTACGGCACCGTAATCTTCCCCGCGCGGCCCTACAAGCCAAAGGACAAGTCCAAGGCGGAAAACGGTGTGCTGATCGTTGAACGCTGGATCATGTTCCGTCTGCGCAAACGGGTCTTTACCAGCCTGGCGGAACTCAACCGGGCGATTTCGGATTTGCTGACCGATGCAAACAGCCGCCCTTTCCAGAAACTCAAGGGCTGTCGCCGTGAGGCATTTGAGAAGCTGGATCGCCCGGCATTAAAGCCGTTGCCGCAGACGCGCTACGCCTTCACCGAGTTCCTGCGACTACGAGTCGGACTCGATTACCACATCGAAATTGCCGCCCACCATTACAGTGTCCCGTGTGTCCTGGTTCGTCAGGCGGTGGATGTCCGGCTGACGGCTGACACGGTGGAGGTGCTGCACGGCGGCCGGCGAGTGGCCAGCCATGCTCGCGGCCATGGCCCCGGAAGGACCACGGACCCCCTGCACATGGATCCTGCTCACCGACATCTGGAGACCTGGACCATCGAGGACGAATTGGACTGGGCCATTTCAGTCGGGCCGAACACCCACATGTTCCTGCAAGGAATGTTCGCTCGGAAGGTGCGCCGGGACATGGCCTACCGTTCGGTGGCGGCCCTGAAATCCGTGGCGCGGGAGGTGGGGCCGGAACGTCTGGAAGCCGCCTGCACGCGCGCCCTGCAAATCGGTGCGACGGAGATCCACAACGTGAAATCCATCCTGCGCACGAACATGGATCGCATGGCGTTGCCGGAGCCAGCCCATGAGGAGGCGACCTTCGATCATCCCAACGTGCGCGGCGCCGGCTATTACTGCCATTGATCCAAGACGACTTTTTTAGGAGACGACGATGTTGATTCAGCAAACCTTGACCAAGCTTCACTCCCTCAAACTCTCCGGCATGGCGCAAGGGTTTGAGGAGCAATTGTCCAACGCCGCCGCCCATAGCCTAGCCTTCGAGGATAGGTTTGCCATGCTAGTCGACCACGAGGCGACTCATCGGGAGAACCAGCGGCTGCGGCGCTTGCTCAAGACGGCGAAGTTGAAGGTGGCGGCCTGCGTCGAGGACATCGACTATCGTCACAACCGTGGTCTGGACAAAAGCATGATGGCGTCCCTCCTGACCTGTCAGTGGATCGAGCGTGGTCTGAATATGATTCTGACAGGGCCGACCGGTTGCGGGAAGACTTGGCTGGCCTGCGCCTTCGGCAATCAGGCGTGCCGAATCGGCAAAACAGTCTTGTTTCATCGCCTGCCGCTGCTGCTGGAGGACTTGCAGATCGGCCATGCCGACGGCAGTTTCCATAGGCGCTTGGCGTTGCTGGCCAAGGCAGATTTGCTGGTTCTTGACGATTTCGGGCTGGCGGCACTGAATGCTCAGGGGCGAACGGATCTGCTTGAAGTGGTCGACGCGCGAAGTGGTGGGCGCTCGACGATCATCACGAGCCAGTTGCCGGTGGATAAATGGCATGACTACTTGGGTAGCGCAAATCCGACCGTCGCCGATGCCATTCTGGATCGGCTGACAAGCGGTGCGGTGCGTCTGCCGATGCGTGGCGAGTCGATGCGAAAAGTGCGGGCGCGAGAAACTGGGACGGCCTGATGTTCTGGCCTACTTTGACCCATTACGGGTGGGCAGTTTCAATCAGAACAGCCGGCCAGTTTGTGGCATTACAGGTGGACAGTTTCCATCATAACGGGTGGCGATATTGGGTCAGAATACGCAGTTCTCTGCCGCCACGGCGGCGGCCACCGGGTGGCCGGAATAGGTAAAGCCGTGGTTGAAATCGCCGGCTTCGATCAGCACCTTGGCCACCTGGTCGTGCACCAGCACGCCGCCAATCGGCAGATAGCCCGAGGACAAGCCCTTGGCGATGGTCATCAGGTGCGGGCGGATGCCAAAGTATTGGCTGCCAAACCATTCGCCAGTGCGGCCAAAGCCGCAAATCACTTCATCGGCCACCAGCAAAATGCCGTATTGGTCACAGATGCGCTGGATTTCCGGCCAGTAGGTGGACGGCGGAATAATAATGCCGCCAGCGCCCTGAATCGGCTCGCCAATAAACGCCGCGACATTCTCGGCGCCCAGCTCGAGGATTTTGGCTTCCAGCGCACGCGCGGCTTTCAGTCCGTATTCTTCCGGGCTCAAGTCGCCGCCATTGGCGTACCAATACGGCTGTTCGATATGGGCAATGCCGGGAATCGGCAAATCACCCTGCTCGTGCATATAAGTCATGCCGCCCAGCGAGGCGCCGCCGATGGTGGAGCCGTGGTAGCCGTTTTCGCGGGCAATGATGGTTTTGCGCTGCGGCTGACCCTGGCTGGCCCAGTAGTGGCGCACCATGCGGATCACCGTGTCGTTCCCCTCCGAGCCGGAGTTGGTGTAGAACACATGGTTAAAGCCTTCCGGCGCGACCTCGGCCAGCAGCGCCGACAGCTCAGCCACTTGCGGGTGGGTGGTCTTGAAGAAGGTGTTGTAATAGGCCAGCTCGTTCATCTGGCGGGCGGCGGTCTCGGCCAGCTCCTTGCGGCCATAGCCGATGTTCACGCACCACAGGCCGGACATGCCGTCAAAAATCTTGTTGCCGTCGCTGTCCCACAGATACACGCCTTCGGCGTGGCTGATCACCCGCGCGCCTTGCGCATTCAGCGCGGCGGCGTCAGAAAACGGGTGCAGATGATGGGCGGCGTCCAGCGCCTGCCATTCGCGCGTGCTGCGGCGGCTGGCGGTGCGTTGCACGGCTTGACGGGCTTCGATCACCATCGGGGCTAAAGACATGACACTCTCCTTGTCTGGCGCCGGACGCGGCGGGCGTCCGGCAAAAATTCAGGGCTTGGCGCACTGGGCTGCGCCGGGCAATCCTGGCCTGTCGCCGCCTTGCGGCGGCAGGCCAGTTAAGTGCTGCTTACACGTGCAGTAACAAGTAGCGGCGCTCCCACGGACTGATCACCCGCGCGTATTCCACGTATTCCGCTTCTTTCACCGCGCAGAAGGCGCTGACAAAGCGCTCGCCCAGCACGCTGGCCACCGGCGTGCACTGGCGCAGCAGGCCAATTGCTTCGTCCAGGCCACGGGCAAAGGCAAACGGCAGGCCGTAGGCGTCGCCGGTTTGCGGCTCGCTGGGCTGGCATTTTTCCGTCAGGCCCAGGTAGGCGCAGGCCAGGGTGGCGGCCAGGGCGATATACGGGTTGCAGTCCACGCCTGGCAGACGGTTTTCAATGCGGCGGGCTTCGGGTTTGGAGTAGGGCACGCGGATGCCGCAGGTGCGGTTGTCGTAGCCCCATTGCACATTGATCGGCGCGGCGTTAAAGCGCACCAGGCGGCGGTAGCTGTTCACAAACGGGGCAAACAGGGCAATCACCTGCGGCAGGTATTTCTGCATGCCGCCGATGGCGTGCAAAAACGCCTCGCTGGGGCTGCCGTCCGGGTTGGAAAACACATTCTTGCCGGTTTGCCGGTCTTTCAGGCTCATGTGGATGTGCATGGCCGAGCCCGGCTCGTTTTCCATCGGCTTGGCCATGAAGGTGGCGTACATATTGTGGCGGATGGCCGCCTCGCGCACCGTGCGCTTGAACAAGAACACCTGGTCGGCCAGATCCAGCGCGTCGCCATGCAGGAAGTTGATTTCCATCTGGCAGGCGCCCACTTCGTGAATCAGCGTGTCGATGGCCAGATTTTGTGCGTCGCAGTAGTCGTAGATGTCCTCGAACATATCGTCGTACTCGTTCACCGCGTCGATCGAGTAGGCCTTGCGTCCGGTTTCCGGGCGGCCGGTGCGGCCCAGCGGCGGTTGCAGCGGCAGGTCGGGGTCGCGGTTGACGTCAACGATGTAGAACTCCATCTCCGGCGCCACCACCGGCTCCCAGCCCATGTCCTCGTACAGCTTGAGCACGCGGCGCAGCACATAGCGCGGCGACAAGTCCACCGGCGTGCCGTCGCTGTTGTAGCAATCGTGAATCACCTGCGCCACCGGGTCTTTCGCCCAGGGCACCAGGCGGATGCTGTTGGGGTCGGGCAGCAGAATCATGTCCGGGTCGGTGGCCGGGGTGACGTTGTCGGCAAATTCGCCGGTCACGGTTTGCACCAGCACCGCCTCGGGCAGGCGCATGCCTTCATCGGCGCTGAATTTTTCGCGCGGCACGATCTTGCCGCGGGCAATGCCGGTGAAATCCGGCGTCACGCATTCCACTTCGGTGATTTGATGCTGTTTCAGCCATTCGCTCAGTTGGGTCATGGTGCGTCCTCGTGGGTGGGTTTTCTGTCAGAAACCCTCACAGAATGCGACTGCTGTATTGCGCCGCATTGTGTGAGCGCTTCTCCGCCCTGACCCTGGTGGAGTCAGGGCGCGGGGTTTACGCCGCCAAGCGGGCGGCGCGACGCTGGCGACAGGCGTCGCCAAAGGCGGTGAACAGTGCGCGCGACAGCGGATGCGCGTCGATGCGCCATTCCGGATGCCATTGCACCGCCACAGCAAAACTCTTGGCCTCGGCCACGCTAAAGGCCTCGATCAGCCCATCCGGCGCCCAGGCTTCGGCGCGTAGGCCAGCGCCCAGGGTGCGGATGCCCTGGCCATGCAGGGAATTCACTTCGGCGTGGGTGGCGCCCAGCGCCTGGTGCAACACACCGCCTTCGGCCAGGGTCAGCGGGTGGGCCAGGCCATATTGCGCGTCCAGCGTGTCGCCTTGCTCGCGGTGGTCGCGCATGCCGGGCAGGGCATGCACTTGGCCGTGCAGGCTGCCGCCGAGAGCGACGTTGATTTCTTGCAGGCCGCGACAAATGCCCAGCAGCGGCACGCCGGCGTCCAGCGCGGCGCGCACCAGCGGCAGGGTGGTGGCGTCGCGCTCGGGGTCGTTGAAATCGCCTTCACGGCGGGCTTCGCCGTAGTGGTGCGGCTCGATATTGGATGGGCTGCCGGTGAACAGCAGGCCGTCCACCATGTCCAGCCACTGCGCCAGCGGCGCCTCTTCGCCCAAGGCCGGCAAGAGGATGGGCGCGCCGCCGGCCCAGGTGGCAGCGCGCAGGTATTTCTCGCCCACCAGGTGGAAAAACTGGCTGTCTTTCAGCCACCAGCGGCAGCAGGGCAAACCGATTACAGGAAGCGTCATCGCAGGTCTCTCACAATCACATCCGCGCCATCATGCATATGGAGTGTTGCATGGCATGGCTTAAGTTCGTGTATCCAGTCTAGCAACGTTAAAAATAATTGATAACAGGCGTTAAAAATATTTTGATATGGGCTGTGGCGACCAGAGACACTCGCTCGAAAATAGTGCCGCACTGCAACATAATGGTGCGGAAATACAGGGAATCCCGGGAAATCGGGTATACTCAAGCGACGGCGGCAGCCCCGCTGATTTCGTCAACTATTCTTTACAGCGAGCGTCAATTATTATGAACACACAAGGGTTGCCATGGACATAGGTGTACGCCTCAAACTGGTGCGCGAGCGCTTTGGCCTGTCGCAGCGCGAGCTGGCCAAGCGCGCTGGCGTGACCAATGCCTCGATCTCTTTGATCGAGCAAAATCGGGTCAGCCCGTCGGTGAGCTCGCTCACCAAACTGCTGGAAAGCATCCCGATCACCTTGTCCGAGTTTTTTGCTTTTGATGAACCGCCCAGGGTGAATCCGCACATTTTCCGTCCGGACAATCAGCCGGCGTTTCTGAGCAGCGATGGCTTGCGCTTTCTGGTGATTGGCGCTTCAGCGCCCAACCGGCAAATGCGCATGCTGCGCGAGTTGTACGCCCCCGGCGCGCACACTGGCGACGAGCCTATCGTGCACAAAGAGGGCGAAGAATGCGGGTTTGTGGTGCGCGGCACCATTGAACTCACCATTGATGGCCAGGCCAATATCCTGAGCGCGGGGGACGGGTATTACTTTCCCAGCACCCTGCCGCACCGCTTTCGCAATATTGGCCCGGAAGAAGCGGAAATTATCAGCGCCAACACCCCGGCCAGCTTCTAGCTGGCTGCGCCGCCCGGCAAACCGGGCTGGCGCGCTGGCCGGCAGCCGGGGGATGGCCGCCCACACAGGAGATTCGCCATGACTCAACCGACTCTTGCCGACTGGCAAGCGCGCGCCGCCGCCCTGACCTTGGAAGGGCGCGCCTTCATCAACGGCCAGTACGTCAGCGCCGCCAGCGGTCGGGTGTTCGCCACCCGCAACCCGGCCACCCGCCAGGTGCTGTGCCAGGTGGCCGAATGCGGCGCCGATGAAGTCAACGCCGCCGTCAGCGCCGCCCGCGCCGCCTTTACTGCTGGCGTCTGGGCCGAGATGGCGCCGATGCTGCGCAAGCGCACCCTGCTGCGCTTTGCTGATCTATTGCGCGCCAACCGCGACGAACTGGCCCTGCTGGAAACCCTGGACACCGGCAAGCCCATCAGCGACGCCCGCGCGGTGGACGTGGCCGGCGCGGCGTATTGCGTGCAGTGGTTTGCCGAAACAGTAGACAAAATCGGCGGCGAAGTGGCCCCGCTGGCCAGCAATCTGCTGGGCACCGTCACCCGCGAGCCGCTGGGCGTGGTGGCCGCCGTGGTGCCGTGGAACTTTCCGCTGTTGATGGCCAGCTGGAAATTCGCCCCGGCGCTGGCCGCCGGCAACTCGGTGATCCTGAAACCTTCCGAAAAATCCCCGCTCACCGCCATCCGCATCGCCGCGCTGGCGCACGAGGCCGGCATCCCGGCCGGGGTGTTCCAGGTGCTGCCGGGCGATGGTGAAGTGGGCAAGCTGTTGAGCCTGCACATGGACGTGGACTGCCTGGCCTTTACCGGCTCCACCGCCGTGGGCAAGCGCATCATGGGCTACGCGGCAGAATCCAACCTCAAGCGCGTCTGGCTGGAGCTGGGCGGCAAATCGCCCAATATCGTGCTGGCCGACTGCCCGGACATCACCGCCGCCGCCCGCGCCGCCGCCGGCGGGATTTATTTCAATCAGGGCGAAATGTGCTCGGCCGGCTCGCGCGTACTGGTGCACAACAGCATTTACAACGAATTTGTCGCCGCCTTCAAAGAAGCCGCCCGCGCCTACGCGCCGGGCAACCCGCTGGACCCGGCCACCCGCATGGGCGCGATTGTGGATGAAGTGCAGTACGAGCGCGTGCTGGGCTATATCCAGCAAGGCCGCAACGAAGGCCGCTGCCTGATGGGCGGCAACGGTGTGATGACCGAGCAGGGTTATTTCATCACCCCGACGCTGTTCGAGGCCAGCCCGCACAGCCGCATTGCCCGCGAAGAAATCTTTGGCCCGGTGTGCACGCTGATCGGCTTTGACGACGACGACGAAGCCATCGCCATCGCCAACGACAGCGAATACGGCCTGGCCGCCGCGCTGTGGACCCGCGACGTCAGCCGCGCCCACCGCCTGTCGCGCCGCCTGCGCGCCGGCACGGTGTGGGTGAACTGCTACGACGAAGGCGGCGACATGAGCCTGCCGTTTGGCGGCTACAAACAATCCGGCAACGGCCGCGATAAATCGCTGCACGCGCTGGAAAAATATACCGAGCTGAAAACCACGCTGCTGAAACTGGGCTGAGAGCGGCGAACAAAACCCTCCTGGCGTTGTTGCACGACCTTGCCGTACGACTCGTACTGTCTGCGGTCGCGCGCCTGGCCAGGACCGTTGCGCTGGGTTTTGTTAGCCGTTCTACAACTTACCGCAGCGCAGCAGATCAAGTTAGGGGATTGCCCGTCACGCGCCAGGGAGGCCGTGACGGGTTTTTTTGCGTCAATATACCCATCACCAATTCCTCCGCGCACCGCGCACGCAGGTAAAACGCGTCACCCAATCCCTCCACGCAAGCAGCGGTTCTGCACAAGAAATACGTATTATTACCATGGTATTTTCACGAATTGATATGGATTGCCCAAGTTAGTAGCATGATCCACTCAAATCAAGCCAAATTAGGAAAGAACATGACAAGTAAAGTGGGTTCTGAAGGTAATGATATTTTTAATATGGGTTCTCTGCAGATGAGCCCCGGTGAAACCGCACACAGCTACGACGCCCTCGGTGGCGACGACATCGTGTACGGCAGCAGCTATGTGGACTTCATCCATGGCGGTGCGGGCAATGATCAGTTGTTTGGCTATGGTGGCGATGACGCACTGTTGGGTTGGTCTGGCAATGACACCCTGCAAGGCGGTGACGGCAACGATCTGCTGCATGGCGGCGATGGTGATGATGTGCTGTACGGTGGGGCCGGCGCCGATGCCTTGCTGGGCGGCTTTGGTGATGATTTTTATGTGCAATACATCGGCTATGGCAATGGCCGGGACACCATCAATGATGGCGTGACTGCCAGCTACACCCCTGGCTATGGCGGCGGCAATGGCGACACTCTGTACCTGCCCAATGTGCTGCTTAGCCAGGTTTATGTGGCACGACAAGCCGACAATCTGTGGCTCTCCAGTATGGCCGATGCCAGCGATGGTCAGATCACCGAGGGGGTTGTCATCACCAATTTCTTCCAGGGTGGCATTTACACCATTGAATACCTGAGAACCCAAGATGCTGTCATCAGCCTGTCGGGCGCTTTCGGTGTAGTTTGACCTTGCTGCGGGCAAGCTCGCGCTTACCTTGGCCTTGCCCGCACGTTTGTACACACCCGCTCATGTTTAACCTCATGGAGGTCATATGCAAGTCAATACCAGCGCTTCGGCCATGCTGCCCACCATCAAAAAAGCCACTCATGCAGAGGATGATGGCAAACTTGTTGCCAATTCTCGTGGTGAATTTGGCATGGCATTCACTTTTGATCCTGAGTTGGCAGATACCGTACATAACGGAGTTCGTTATTTTATGCCGCCATCGCATCTCGTAGAAAAAGGAGATGCAGAAACTTTATTGAAAAAACATCTTAGCCCAGAGGCTTGGGCTGGTGTTAAAAGGATGTTGGACGATGTAGCAACAGGGCGAGATAAGCTTTCGCCAGAAGAATATGATCCTGTAAACTATGAAAAGCAACTGCAAACGCAGGTTGACAGTATCTTCCGTGGCCCGGCGGGCAATATTTTGGCCGTGGTGTACAAGGATGGCTCGGCTGAGACACACGCCAATATCGATTTGTCGGCTTTGGCCGCATCAGCCAAAGGCTTGAGTGAGCATGAATACCGTGCAGCCATGCGCAATGGTGTGGCTGCTGCTTTGGGTAGTCGTGCCGTAGCCAGTTACTACGACTACCATAAGCCTGCCCCCACCATGAAAGACATCATTCGAGAAGAGCAGGCTTTTAATAGCCGTGTTGCGAGCCGTTAACAAAACGCAAGGAAGCGCGCCTGGCTGGTAGGCGTGCGGCCGCAGGCTGTACCGGTGGTACGGCAAGACCGCACAACAACGCCAGGGGCTTGGTCGTTTTTCACTGTATTCTGCATGATTTTCCCACCGCGCAGGCAAGATAGCGCCTCGACTATCTGATTGTGTGCGTCACTTGGCAATTTTGCGGGCAGCCCACACGCTTCGGTGGCGCTGCCCGTCTCCCCGCATGCCGTTACAATATTTCGTTACGCTCGCCGTTTGGTCATGTGCGTCAGTGTCTCGCTGGTGAGCCGCTCTTATTCCGGCGCGCCAACAATCACCCCGCCGCCCAGGCACAGGCTGCCGTCGTACAGCACGGCGGATTGGCCGGGGGTGATGGCCCATTGTGGCTGGTCGAAGGTCAGCACGGCGCGGCCGTTGGCGTCGTAGTCCAGCGTGCAGGCGGCGTCTTGCATGCGGTAGCGGTTTTTGGCGGCGTAGCGGCCGGGCGCCGGCGGCTCGCCCAGCGTCCAGGACAATTGGTCGGCGCACAGCGCCGGGCTGTAAAGCAACGGGTGGTCGTGGCCTTGCACCACCAGCAGCTGGTTGGCGTCGCGCTGCTTGCCAGCCACAAACCACGGCTCGCCCGGCCCGCCGATGCCCAGGCCCTGACGCTGGCCGAGGGTGTAATACATCAGGCCCTGATGCTGACCCACCACCTTGCCTTCCGGGGTGACCATCTCACCGGGCTGGGTGGGCAGGTAGCGCTGCAAGAATTCGCGGAACGGCCGCTCGCCGATAAAGCAGATGCCGGTGCTGTCTTTTTTGCGGGCGTTGGGCAGCTTGATCTGGCTGGCGATCTCGCGCACCTGCGGCTTGTGCAGTTCGCCCAGCGGAAACAGCGCCGGGCGCAGCTGGTGCGGTTGCAGCCGGTATAAAAAATAGCTTTGGTCTTTGTTGGGGTCTGCGCCTTTGTGCAGTTCGGCGCCGCGCGGGCTGTCCACCCGGCAGGCGTAGTGGCCGGTGGCGATGGCTTCGGCGCCCAGGCTGACGGCGTAATCCAGAAACGCCTTGAACTTGATTTCGGCATTGCACAGCACGTCCGGGTTGGGGGTGCGGCCGGCGGCGTATTCTTCCAGAAAATAGCGAAACACCCGGTCTTTGTATTCGCCGGCAAAGTTCACCACTTCCATGTCGATGCCGATGATGTCGGCCACCGCCATGGCGTCCAGCGCGTCCTGCTTGATCGAGCAGTATTCGTCGTTGTTGTCGTCTTCCCAGTTTTGCATGAACACCCCGATCACTTCATGGCCTTGCTGCTTGAGCAGCCAGGCGGTGACCGAAGAATCCACGCCGCCGGATAAACCGACGACAATGCGTTGCGGGCGGGTCATTGCGGAGAAAATCCTTTGTTCCAATCCGGCAGCGGCAGCACCGCCGCCGGGTGGCCGTGATCAAAAAACCAGGCGTCTACGGCATAGCGCAGGCCGTCTTTCAGGTCTTCAATCACGGCGGCGTAATGTAAGTCCACCAGCCACGGCGCGCGCCAGGCGGGCTCCAGCACCCGATGAAAGCGCAGCCAGCCGTGCTCCAGCAGATAGTGCAGATAGGTGGTGGCGTTGCGGCTGTGGTCAATGCAATCCTGGCTGCCGTCGCCGCTGTCCTGAACATTGCCGCCCCGGTCGGCGGCAATCGGCGTGGTGCGCGCGGCGATCTGGTTCATCAGCCCGATGGCCTGGCCCACGGCGGCGCGTTCGCCTTCGGCGTCGGGTTGGTCCAGCAGGCTGGCCAGTTGGTCATTGTCCAGCGGGCCCAGCACCGCTTCGCCACGCTGCTTGCAGCCGTAGTTGTAGCAGATGGGCAGAGTTTCGCTGTGCGCCGGCCATTCGGCGGCCAGCGGCAGCAGCAGAGCAAGACACAGGCCAAGATGGCGCAAGGCAGGCATGACATTCTCCGGCGCTCAGCGCCGGGCAGGGTCAGCCCGCCGGCACGGCGCGAATCAAGTCCAGCGGGTAACGCTGGCCAGACAGATAATCTTCAATACAGCGAGACACCATGGGGCTGCGCAGCCGGGCTGGATCGGCCAGCGCCGCATCGCGGCTGAGCCACCGGGCAGCGATAATACCGGCATCCAGCGCGCGCTGGCTATCGTGGCCGGTGATCTGGCCGACAAAGGCAAAGCGCAGGTAAACCACTTCGCTGTCCGGGCGCGGGCTGACATACACGCCCAGCAGCGCGGTGGGCTCAAAGTGATAGCCGGTTTCTTCCAGGGTTTCCCGCCGCACGGCGTCCAGGATGGATTCGCCGTGTTCCCAATGGCCGGCTGGCTGATTCAGCCGCACGCCGGCTTCGGTGTGCTCTTCCACCAGCAAAAACTCGCCGTCGCGCTCGACAACGGCGGCGACGGTGGCGTTGGGCTTCCATTGCAATTCTCGGACCATCTGTCTTGTATCCTTCTGGGGGGCGGCGCGTGGCAAATCCGACACACTGCCGTCAGGCGCCAGGCATGGGCGGGCTTGCCTGTAAATTAAATAAATCAAATCAGTATCTTGGCAAAAATCCTGGTTCAGCAGCATCTGGCGTGATTTATGCTGGATGGCGAGTGAAGGCTGCGTAGGTTTGTCTACGCACAGAAATATTGACAACTATTCTCGTTTATTGGATAGTTGCGATACGTTCTCATTCACCAAGTGGGCCAGCGCGCCCGCCCCGCTTCAGGAGCCATGCCGTGTACGTCTGCGTTTGCCATGCCGTGACCGATAGCCAGGTTCGTCAAGCCGTGCACAACGGCGTTACCCTGATGCGCGAGCTGCGCGAAGAGCTGAATGTCGCCAGTAGCTGCGGCCGTTGCGCCTGCTGCGCCCGCGACATTCTGCGCAACACCCTGAAAGAAATCGGCGAGCGCGAAGACTTCGCCCAGGCTGCCTGATCGGGTTTTGATGGTTTTTTGGGCAAGGCGCTCAGGCGGCGCCGGGCCGCCTGAGCTGGCGCCGGCGCTTAACGCTTGCCGGTGCTGCCAAATCCCCCCTCGCCGCGCTCACTGGCGGCAAACTCTTCCACCACATTGAACTGTGCCTGCACCACCGGCACGATCACCAGCTGCGCCATGCGCTCCAGCGGCGCCAGATTAAACGGCGCGTCACTGCGGTTCCACACGGACACGAACAGCTGCCCCTGGTAGTCCGAATCAATCAGCCCCACCAGATTGCCCAGCACAATGCCGTGCTTATGCCCCAGCCCCGAGCGCGGCAGGATGATGGCCGCGTAGCCGGGGTCGGCCAGGTGAATGGCCAGGCCGGTGGGCACCAGATGGGTTTCGCCTGGCTGAATCAGCAAATCGGCGTCGATGGCGGCGCGCAGGTCCAGACCGGCCGAGCCGGGGGTGGCGTAGGCCGGCGGGTGGTCGTGCAGGCGGGGGTCGAGAATTTTAACGTCAACGTTCATGACAAAGTCCGGGTCAAGCAGAATGGGGGATGCGTTGCGCCAGGCGCAACGCGAGGGCGCCAGCGGGGCAAGGTAGCCCGCGCCAGGCAAGACAGCGCGCCCGCATCGGGCGCGCGGGGTTCAGCGGATCGGCAGCATGCCAGCCAGGTGGGCCACAATGGCCCGCGCCGCGCCAGTTTTGTCCATGCGCGGCAGCGGGTGCTGGCCGTGGTCGTCCAGCAGCACGATTTCATTGTCATCGGCGCCCATGGCGTGTTGCGCCAGGTTGGCCACCAGCAGCGGCACGCGCTTGCGCTCGCGCTTAGCCTGGGCGTGCGCCAGCAGATTATGGCTTTCGGCGGCAAAGCCCACGCAGAACGGCGCGCGGGGCAGGGCGGCCACGCTGGCCAGGATGTCGGGGTTTTCCGTCAGGGTCAGCGTTGGCGCCTGGCCGGGGGTTTTTTTGAGTTTTTCGGCGCTGGCGTTGGCCACCCGATAATCGGCCACCGCCGCCACGGCGATAAACACATCATGGTGCGGTACGGCTTCCATCACCGCCGCGTGCATGGATAGCGCACTGCCGGCAGCAATAAAGTGCACCTCAGCCGGGCGCGGCAGCGCGGTGGGGCCAGAAATCAGCGTGACCTCGGCGCCTGCGTCGCGGCAGGCGCGCGCCAGCGCGTAGCCCATCTTGCCACTGGACAGATTGGTGATGCCACGCACCGGGTCGATTGGCTCAAAGGTGGGGCCGGCGGTCAGCAGCACGCGGCGGCCGACCAGCGTTTTGGCTTGGGTCAGTCCGGTCAGCAGGTCGAATAGTTGCTCGGGCTCCAGCATGCGGCCGTCGCCCACCTCGCCGCAGGCTTGCTCGCCATGGCCGGGGCCAAACACCGTCACGCCATCGGCGCGCAGCTGGGCGATATTGCGCTGATTGGGCGGGTTGTCCCACATCTGTTTATTCATGGCCGGCGCCACCGCCAGCGGGCAGGTGCGCGCAGCGGCCAGGGTGGTGATCAGGTCGTCACAGTGGCCATGCGCCAGCCGCGCCAGCACATCGGCAGTGGCCGGCGCAATCAGAAAGCAATCGGCCCGGCGAGTGAGCTCGATATGCGCCATATTGTTGTCAGGACGTGCATCCCACAAATCCACATACACCGGCCGGCCAGACAGCGCCTGGAAGGTGACCGGGGTGACAAAGCGGGTGGCAGATTCGCTCATCGCCACGTCCACGGTGTGGCCCGCCTTGACCAGCAGGCGAACGAGTTCGGCGGATTTATAGGCGGCCACGCCGCCCGTGATGCCAAGCAGGATGTGCTGAGCGGTCATGGTCTTGTCTTATCAATCGGTAAAAATACGCGGTGTTAGCGCCGCTTACAAAACCCTCCTGGCATCGTTGCGTGGCCTGGCCATACTGCTTGTACTGTCTGCGGCCGCACGCCTAGCCAGGACCACTGCGCTGGGTTTTGTGAGTGACTCTGTAAAGCACAGTATTGTGCCACGACTTCACGCGTGCACCGCAATCACTGTGCGTGTGCGCGACATTGCTGGTCGCATCAGCGACATCACACTGTAGTTTGTCTGGGTATGCTCCGAAACAGGGTGCTATCACCATAAAGTTGCCGAAATCACCGAGTGTCCGCTTGGTGTGAGGCTGGTGCGACACAGTGTGCCAAACCTTCAGGCGGATTCGCGCTGAGTGCGCATAGGCAGAGCTTCACAACGATTCATAGTTTGCTATATTTATCTAGGTAGTTCTACGAATTGACAAGCGCAACATATAAATAATTTGCACTGTTTGGCCGCTTCAATCCGCACACCCTACCGGGTGGATGGCGGTTGCCCCCTAAATAAAAAAGCGCACCAACAGTGCGCACGAGAAAGCGACTCATCATGATGAATTCACTGCGCCATCGTCTGGTGTTTTTTGTATTGCTGGTGGTGACTGTATTGGCCGCCGTGTTGACCACGGTGGCCTATCAGCACACCTATGCCGGCGCCGAAGCCGGCGTGCGGCAAAATATTGCCGCCACCACCGCCAACAAGGTGGCCTTCATCAACGAGTGGGTGCATTCGCGCCAGCGCGTGGTCGGCTCGGTGCTGCCGCGCTTTGGCCATGGTGAGCTCAAGCCGGTGCTGGATCAGGCGCTGGAAGCCGGTGGTTTTGACGATATGTATGTCGGCCAGCCGGACAAGACCATGACCCAGTTCAGCAAGGCCACCCTGGTGCCGGCCGGCTACGACCCCACCGTGCGGCCCTGGTATGTGGCCGCTGCCGCCACCGAAGGCTCGATTGCCTCGCCGCCGTATATTGACGCCTCCACCAAGCAACCGATCATCACCTTTGCCCAGGGCCTGCGCCGCAATGGCCAACTGGTGGCGGTGGCTGGCGGCGATGTCACCCTCAAGCGCGTGGTGGAAGAAGTCACCGCCGCCCAACTGCCGGGCAACGGCTATGCTTTTCTGATTACCCAGGACGGTGCGGTGATTGCCCACCCGGCGGCGGATTCGGCACTGAAAAAAATCAGCGAGGTGGTGCCCGGCCTGACGCCAGACAGCGTGCCGCGCGATGGCGCCATCCACAACACCACACTGAATGGCGTGAAATATTTCATGGTACTGCAACCCGTGGGCAAAACCGGCTGGCTGATGGGCGCGCTGGTGCCGCATGACGCCGCGCTGGCGCCGGTGCAGCATATGCTTTACACCCTGCTGGGTGTGCTGGCCGCCTGTATCGCCCTGGCCTCGGTGGCCGCCTGGCTGGGCATTGCCCAACTGATGCGCGGCCTGGCCAGCATGCGCGACGCCATGCGCAGCGTGGCCAGCGGCAGCGGCGACCTGACCCTGCGCCTGCCGGTGAAGGGCAACGATGAGCTGGCGGAAATCGCCCAGGCGTTTAACCAGTTTGTTGCCGCCTTGCAGCAGATGTTCACCCAGGTGCGCCAATACGCCGAATCGCTGGCCGACACCGCCGAACAGCTGGACCGCACCGCCGGCCAGATTGCCGAGGATTCACGCAGCCAGGCCAGCGAGCTGGCCAACACCGCCGCCACCATCGAGCAGGTGACGGTCAGCATCAACCATATTGCCGAGCACGTGGGCGAAACCGAAGCACTGGTCACCCGCTCGCGCCAGGGCTCGATCAGCTCGCAAGACGGTATGGAAGCCGTCGCCCAGGAAATGCACGCCGTGGTGGGCGCCATTGCCTCGCTGCGCTCGGTGATGGATGGGCTGTCCAGCAAGTCGGAAGAAATTCGCGGCATCGTCAACACCATTCATGACATTGCCGACCAGACCAATCTGCTGGCGCTGAACGCCGCCATCGAAGCCGCCCGCGCGGGCGAGCAAGGCCGTGGCTTTGCCGTGGTGGCGGACGAAGTGCGCAAGCTGGCCGAGCGCACCTCGTCGGCCACCGTGCAGATTGCCGGCATCATGGATCAGGTGATCGACCAGACCGGCGACGCCGCCGAGCACGTGGGCGCTACCCAGCAACGGGTGACGCAAAGCATGCGCCACACCGAAGAAGCCGCCGGCCGGGTGGCGCGCGTGCGCGAGCACACCGACGACATCGCCCAGCGCATGGCCAATATCAAGATGGCCACCACCGAGCAAGGCAGCGCCACCCACGATATGGCGCGCAGCGCTGAGCGGGTGAACGCCAAAACCCAGCAAACCGATGGCAATCTGCAACAGGTGCTGGGCACGCTGCACGGCCTGGCGCAGTGCGGTGAAGCGCTCAAGGCGCTGGTGTCGCGCTTCAAGCTCTGAGGCGGTTCTCACCGACGCAAAAAAGCCGATGCATCTGCATGCATCGGCTTTTTTGTGGTCTGACACTTGGCGCTGAGGCTTATTCCACCTTGGCTTGCTGCTTGAGCTTGCTCAGGTAAGCGTCCAGTTGTGCGCCCTGGATGCGCTGCGCCAGTTGCGGCTTGAGCTCGTCAAACGACGGGCCTTGCTGGGTGCGGGCATCCACCAGCTGGATGATGTGCCAGCCAAACTGGGTTTTCACCGGATTGGCAGTGACCTGGCCCGGGGTGAGCTTGGTCAGCGCTTCGCTGAATTCCTTCACGTAGGCTTCGGCCGGAGCCCAGCCCAGTTCGCCGCCCTTGTCCTTGCTGCCGGTATCCTTGGAAACTTCCTTGGCGATGGCGGTGAAAGCCTTGCCTTTTTTCAGGTCTTCCAGAATCTTGCGCGCGTCGGCTTCGTTTTCCACCAGGATGTGGCGGGCGCTGTATTCCTTGCGGGCCAGCTGAGCCACCAGCTTGTCGTATTCCGCGCGCAGCTGAGCGTCGCTGACCGGGTTGGCGCGCATCCAGTCGCGCACGTAGAAGTTGGCCAGCAGACGGGCGGCGTAGGCGTCCATCTCGGACTTGTATTCAGCCGACTTGTCCAGGCCCTTTTTCTGGGCTTCCTGGCGCAGCAGCTCGGTCAGCACCAGCTGATCACGCACCATGGCGCGCAGCTGCGGGGAGTCTTGCTGGCCTTGCTGTTGCAGTTGTTGCACCATGGCGTCAACGCGCGCCTGGGACACGGCCTGGCCATTGACCGAAAACGCCGGCTTGTCGGCCATGGCCGGCAAGGTCAGCACCGCGGCGATCAGGCCGCACAAAAGCTTGGTACGCATGAAATCGGTTTCCTGAATGGGTTACTGAATCTTGGCTTTGTTGCGCAGTTCGACCAGGGTTTTTTCGATCTGGGCGTTTTGCATCTGGCGAGCCAGTTGCTGCTTGGCTTCGTCAAAGCTCGGCACTTTCACGTCGCGCGCTTCTTCGATCTTGAACACATGAAAGCCCAGCTCGGTCTTGAACGGCTGTGCCGAAATCTGGCCCTTGGCGATGGATTTCAGCTCGTCGGCCAGCGGCTTGGGCATCATGCCCAGATTGCCCCAGCCCATGTCGCCGCCGGTTTGCTTGGCGGCCGGGTCTTTGGACTTGGCGCGGGCGACATCTTCAAACTTGCCGCCTTTTTTCAGTTGGGCGATGACTTGCTTGGCTTCTTCTTCGCTGCCCACGACGATCTGGCGGGCGTGCACTTCTTTCTGGCCCACGGTTTGCGCCTTCAGGCGATCGTACTCAGCCTTCACCTGGGCGTCAGTCACCGGGTTGGCGCGGGCGATGTCTTCAAACAGAGCCTGTTGCAAGAGGTCGTTGCGGATGTCTTCCAGGCGATCTTTGAACTGGGCGCTCTTGTCCAGGCTGCGACGGCTGGCTTCTTGCAGGATGATCTGGCGGTTGATCAGCTGCTGCTTGAGCTCGGCGCGCAGCTCCGGGCTGTCCTTCACGCGGCCATTGCTGCCCTTGACCACCGAGTCGGTCAGTTGATCCAGCTCGCTTTGCGGAATGGACGCGCCGTTGACCACGGCCACGGTCTTGTCTGCTGCTTGTGCGCCAGCGGCCAGCGACAAAGTCAGCAGGATGGCGGCGATGTGGTTCAAACGCATGATGAATACTCCAGAATGAATAAGGTCGGCGCGCTGCTTACAGCTCGCCCGGCGCATAAGCGCGCAGGCTCAGCGCATGAATGCGGGAAGGAATCAGGTCGCCCAGCGCCTGATACACCAGGCGGTGGCGGGCTACGGCATTGACGCCGGCAAAGACCGGCGACACCAGGGTGAGTTCAAAATGACCGCCGCCGCTGGCAGCGCCAGCGTGGCCAGCGTGCGCGGCGCTGTCGTCGTGCAGGTGGATTTCCTGCGGGTTCAACGCGGCCAGGCGCTGATGAATCAGTGCGTCCAGCGACAAGGCTTCGCTCACGTCAGAACACCTGCTTGAACGGCAGGATGTCCACGCGGGCGTACACGCCAGCGGCCACATACGGGTCGGCGTCGGCCCAGGCGCGCGCATCCTGCAGCGAATCAAAGTCAGCGACAATCACGCTGCCCACAAAACCGGCCGGGCCGGGGTCAGCGCTGTCGATGGCCGGGCAGGGGCCGGCCAGGGTCAGGCGACCGGCGTCGCGCAGGGCGGTCAGCCGGGCCAGGTGTTCCGGGCGGGCGGCCAGACGTTGCTCGAGAGAATTCGGCACATCGTGGCCGATGATGACGTAACGCATCAGTCAGAGTCTTCCATATAGCGGGCGAGCACGACGCTTTGTCCAAGCACGAACAACAACATCAGGCCCATGCCGCCAAACAGTTTGAAATTGACCCACACTTCCTCGCTGAAAGTGAAGGCGACGTATAAGTTAAGCGCGCCCATCCCGGCAAAAAACGCCACCCACGCCAGACTCAGGCGTCGCCAGACAGCTTCTGGCAGGGTGAGCTGCTTGCCCATCAGGGATTTCAGCGGCTGCTTGCCCATGGCCTGGCTGACCAGCAAACCCACGCCCATCAGCCAGTACAGCACGGTGGGCTTCCACATGATGAAGGATTTGTCGTGTAGCAAGAGCGTGGCGCCGCCCAGCACGACAATCAGCCCGAGCGACACCCATTGCATGGTGTCAACCTTGCGATGCTTGAACCAGCTGAACGCCACTTGGCCAACCGTGGCCGCCATGGCCACCGCCGTGGCGAGGTAGATGTCGCGGGTGAGGGAAAACGCGGCAAAAAACAGGATGACCGGAAACAGGTCGAAGAGAAATTTCATGCGGCTGATTATGCAGCCAAGCTGGGTGGCTGGCAAGCCGACCACTGGCGGGCTTGACGCTCAGCCCATGGCCGTGGCGCAGGCGCGACAGTGGGCGTCGCGCCTATCGGCGGTGTTGGCGTTTGGCTCGCCCTGCGGCGGGTGATGTCAGCGCCTGCCGTGGCGCCACCCCGTGCCAATTCACCTTGCGCGCAGCGCAAGGCCTACGACTGTCGGGGCGGCAGCACAAACTGCCGGGGCTGGCGGCGCAGCCTGTGCCCCAGCGCGCGCAAAATCGGCCAGACATCGCCAATTTGCGCATCACGCGCGCGCAGCGCCGTGCGCAAGGCCAGGGCAAAACTCACCGCCAGATTCACCGCACCAATCGCCAACACGCCAAATACCGCCCAGGCAATCTGCGCCGCACCCAGCTGAAACTCCAGCCCGGCCAGCGCATACCCCAGATTGGCCGACGAGAAGGCAATATGGCGGATATCCAGCGGCAAACCCAAAATCGCCCCGACCACGCCGGTCGAACCCAGCATGCAGCCAAACAGAAAATTGCCCATGATGCCGCCCAGATGCGCCTGCACATACAGGCCCACGCGCGCGGCGCGGCGGGCGCCCAGCAGGCGATTCAGCCCCGGATGCTGCGCCAGCCGGGCGCCGATGTCGTCATAGGCGGCCTGGTTGGCGAAAAACCCGGTGATCAGCCCGGACAAAAACAGATAAAACCCGGCAATCGCCGCGTGCGGCAGCGCCCAGCTCAAGGGGTCAAGATCGGCCAGCAAGTGCTGCGCCTTGGCCATGTCCACTGGCGGCGCACCGCGCCAGGCGGTGAACAGCGCGCTCAGCAGCAGCGCCATCGGCGCGGCGACCAGCACATTGCCCAAAATCGCAGCCAGCTGGCTGCGCGACACAGCTGCGGCCACATCCACCAGCCGTTCGACTTCCGCCTGGCGATTGGGGCGCAGCTCGGCCAGTTGGGCGGCCAGGGTTTGCGCGGTCATCGCCGGCTGCTTGGTGGCCACGGTCAGGCCGAGCAGATAAATCAGCACAAAGCCCAGGCCATAAATCAGGCTGTACAGCAGCGCCTCGACAAACAAGGGCGCATGCAGGCCGGCCGCGCCGATTTTCAGCAGCGCCATCAGGCCAATCAACACACCCGCGCCCCCCGCCGAGCGCCACATCTGCCGGTATTCGTCGCGGTTGGCGCAAATATAGTGCTCGCCGGTTTCCGCGGCGTGGCTGGTCACTCGCATGGCCAGCAGGGCGGACAATTGCTGAAGATAGTGGCGCAGGCTGTTGCGGCGGTTTTCGGCAATAAAGGCATTGCGGGTAAAGCGCGCGCGAAACTGGCGGGCGTCGTCGCGCCGGGCGGGGTCAAGGTCGGCGGTGAGCACCGCCACCAGCTCGCGCAGCCTTTCCAGGCTTTGCTGGCCTCGGGTGAGCTGGTAAATCAGCCGCAGGCTGGCGCCGTGGCTGCGCGCGCGCTTGCGGATGCGCTCCAGGGTGTCTTCGCACTGCGCCACCATCACCATCAGTTGCGCCTGGGCGTCGGCCAGGCCGGCGGCATCTTGCTGGCGATAGCAGCGCGCCCAGGCCAGCGCCTCGGCCGACAGCGCGGTAAAGCGCGGGATGTGCCGTTCCAGATCCGGGGTGGCGCGCATCAGTTCGCTGTCCACGCCCAGCCCGCTGATGCGGTGCGCCAGCAACAGCACGGCGTCCAGCAATTGGGTGTGAATGCCGCGCCAATCCACCTCGGCCGGCGCGCCCGGCCCGGCCAGGATGGCCCAAAAGCGGTCGGCCAGCTCGGGCGGCACGGCCTCTAGCCAGCGCCAGTCGTTGGGGTGGTGGTAAATCAGCCGCAGGCAGTCGTTCAGCCGGTGGGTGTCGGCACGCGCCGGCAGCAGGCGGTGGCCCAGAATGCGCAGCCATTCAGAAAAAAACCCGCTGTCGGGCAGGATGCCGCTGTCAGTAAAAAAGGTCAGCAGCTGGCGGCTGGCAAACAGCGCCAGCAAACGCTGGCGAAACGCCTGACGCAAGCCGGCGTCCGCCTCCAGCGTGTCCAGCATGGTGTGATAGCGCGTCAGATAAGCCTGATCGCCGCGCCGCTGTGGGCGTAGACAATCCACCAGCTCACGCGCCAGGTGCAGGGGGTCGGCGCGTGGGTCATGAAAACGCGCCAGCACGGCCGGCAGGCGGCGGGCGGCGCGGCGCTCGGGGCGCAGCCAGTCGGTCAGTGTGGTGAGCCATGCTCGCATGAAAACTCCTTGCCGAGGTTCGCCGCCTGCCTCGCCTGACGGCAGGCAAGCGGCCTGGATGTCTTGTCCGACCGGGTAGCCGCCGACAAAGTGCCCCATGCGCACGGCCATCCCGCTATGCAATATAAGCCATTGTCCTGACTGGGTGGATGCCGCCACCGCCTGAAAGCCGTCTGAAAGCACCGACGCCGTATGCTGCATGCAGCGCCAATAGGGCATTTTCTGCCGTTTTAAGCGTGGGTTTACCGGGTTATCAGGGTTTTCCACTACGGGTTTTCCGCGATTGTTGCCCGGCGCGGCGCGCACTACCCTGCGCCTGGGCGTCAGGCAAGGGCATGACATCCTACCATCACCGGCATCCGCCGACAGAAGCGGAGCCATTCACGAGGGGAGTAACACCATGAAAATCGGAGTCAAGCTGGCGCTGGCTCAGAGCCTGCTATTGCTGGCGCTGGGCCTGGCCTTTGCCATGGCGGTGTCGATGCAGTTGGGCGAGCGCTTGCGCGCGCGCAGCGACGCGGTGCAAGACAGGGTGGTGGAAGACGCGCTGGGCATGCTGGACGCCTATAACCAGGCGCTGAAAAGCAGCGTGGACCAATACGCGCGCATGTTTGAATCCGAGCTGATTGGCCAGTTCAGCCTGGATACCCAGCGCACCATGCCGCTGGGTCAGGCGCAAGTGGGCATCTTGCGGCTGGACAACACCGTGCTGAACCAGCGGGTGGACGAGGTGGACCGCTTTACCGCCCGCACCGGCGCAGTGGCCACGGTATTTGCCCGCGCCGGCGAGCAATTGCTGCGGGTGACCACCTCGCTGCGCCAGCAGGATGGCCAGCGCGCGCTGGGCACAGCGCTGGACCCGGAGAGCCCGGCCTATAAAAACCTGATGGCCGGCTTGCCGTATATCGGCAAGGCGCGCTTGTTTGGCCGCGATTACATGGCGCGCTACACCGCGCTGGAAAACAGCCAGGGCCAGGTGATTGGCGCCACGTTTGTGGGCGTGGACATCACCCAGGACATGGTCAACCTGCGCGCGCGGCTGGCCAAGGTCAAGGTGGGCGACAGCGGCCATGTGCATGTGCTGGCGCTGGCCGGCGCCGAGCGCGGCCAGTGGCTGCTGCACCCCGAGCACAGCGGCCGCCCGGCCGCCGCCCAGCGCGATGCGCATGATCAACCCGCCTACGCGGCGCTGCTGGCCGGCGCGGCCGGCGCCCAGGCCGTGTCATTGGCTGACGGCGAGCATCTGCTGCGCTATGCGCCTTACCCGGACTGGCAATGGCTGCTGGTCAGCGACGAATTGGCGGACGAAGCCAATGCCGAGAATCGCCATATTCTGCTGTGGCTGCTGGGCGGGGTGGGCGTGCTTCTGGTGTGCCTGGTGGCGGCGATGGCGCTGACCACCCATCGCCTGGTCAGCCGACCCTTGGGCGAAGCCGCTGGCGCGCTGCGCCGCATCAGCCAGGCGCGCGACCTCACCGCCCGGCTGCCCACGCGCGGCCGCGATGAAATCAGCGCGCTGGCGCAGGCGTTTAATGGCCTGCAAGACGCGCTGCAACACGCGCTGTGCGCCACCCATGACGGCGCCCAGCAAGTGGACACCGCCGCGCGCGGCGTCAGCGACAGCGCCCGCCAGGTGGCGCTGGATTCGCACCGGCAAAGCCAGGCGGCGCAGAGCATGGCCGGTGAAATCGACCAGCTCACCCAGGCGATTGCCGACATTGCCCACGACACCCGACAAGCGCACGCCTTGAGCGCGCAAGCCGCCCAGCGCGCCAGCCACAGCCAGCAGGCGGTGGCCAGCGCCATTGAGCAGGTGGGCGAAGTGGCCAGCACATTGTCCGGCGCCGCCAGCACCCTGGGCGCCGCCCGCCAGCAGGCCGAGCAGATTTCCGCCATTGTCAATGTGATTGACGACATCGCCGAACAAACCAATCTCTTGGCCTTGAACGCCGCCATCGAAGCCGCCCGCGCTGGCGAGCAGGGCCGGGGTTTTGCCGTGGTGGCCGACGAAGTGCGCAAGCTGGCCGAGCGCACCCAGGGCGCCACCCATGAAATCAGCGACATGATCTCCGGCATGCAGCAAAGCAGCCGCCACGCCGCCAGCGCCATGCAGGCGGCGGTCAGCCGGGTGGACCAGGGCGTGGCCGCCACCCGCCAGGTGGGCGAGGTGATTGGCGAGCTGCAACACGGCGCCGAGCACGCCGCCCGGCTGATGAGCGCGGTCAGCGCCCGGCTGGATGCCGAAAGCGACGCCGCCAGCGGCATTGGCCAGCACACCCACCACGTGGTGGACATGGCCGACGCCAACCAGGCCGCCGCCCAACACGCCGCCACCGCCGCCAGCCAGATGACGCAAATGGCCGCTCTGCTGCGGCAGGAAGTCGAGCGTTTTCGGGTGGAGTAAGCGCCGCTTACCAAACCCTCCAAACGTCGTGGCGCGCGCCCGTACTGCCTGGGGCCGCGCGCCTGCGTGGTCAGCCTGCGCACCCGATAAGCGACGGCGGTGTGGCAAAAACCGACAGCCGCGCTGCCGTCCTGTCGTGGCTCGGTTACAATCTTGAACTCCTGTTTGAACCAGAGCCCCCGCTGCCGTCATGAATCTTCGCACCCGTTTTACCCTGTTATGCACTGCGCTGGCCTTGGCCGCCTGTGCCACGCGCGCGCCAGCCCCCACTGCGCCTGCACGCCCTCCGGTCAGCAGCAAACCCACGCCCTTGCCCAGCGCCAGCCGTCCGGCCGGCCCGGTGGTGAAGGCGCCGATTCCGGCCAGCGATGCCGACGCCAAGTACATTCCCGTCACCTGGGCGGCCTTGCCGGGCTGGCGCGAGGCCAATCTGGCCGAAGGTTTCAGCGGACTGTTGGAAAGCTGCAAGGCGCTGGGCAAGCGCGCCGGCTGGCGGCCCAGCTGCGAGGCGGCGGCCCAGATCGACCCGAATCACAGCGAAGCGGTGCGCGCCTTTTACGAAACCCGCTTTACCCCCTACCGCCTCAGCGACGGCGACAAAATGCTGGGCTTGGTCACCGGCTATTACGAGCCACTGTTGCGCGGCGATACCCAGCGCAGCGAGCGCGGCCGTTACCCGGTGTATGCGCCGCCGCCGGATTTGCTGACCATCGACATGGCCAGTATGTATCCCGAGCTGAAAAACCTGCGCCTGCGCGGCCGGGTTCAGGGCAATAAGGTGGTGCCATACTGGACACGCACCGACATCGAAAGCGGCCGTGGTGTCGAGCGCGCCGAGGTGCTGGCCTGGGTGGAAGATCCGATTGAGCTGTTTTTCCTGCAAGTGCAGGGTTCCGGCCGCATTGAGCTGCCCAGTGGTGAGCTGCTGCGGGTGGGCTACGCCGACCAGAACGGCTATCCATACAAATCCATTGGCAAATGGCTGATCGACAAAGGCGAGCTGACCGCCGGCCAGGCCACCATGCAGGGCATTCAAGCCTGGGCGCAGGCCAACCCGGCGCGGCTGACCGAGCTATTGAACAGCAACCCCAGCTATGTGTTCTTCCGTCGGCTCAACAACAACCAGGGCGGCCCGCTGGGCGCGTTGGGTGTGCCGCTGACCGATGGTTACAGCATTGCCGTGGATGCCCGCTATACCCCGCTGGGCGCGCCGGTGTGGCTGTCCACCAGTTTTCCGCTGGGCAATCAGCCACTGCAACGGCTGATGCACGCGCAGGATACGGGCGGCGCCATTCGTGGTGCAGTGCGGGCAGACTTTTTCTGGGGCTTTGGCCGTGAAGCCGGTGAGGTGGCCGGGCGGATGAAGCAGGCCGGGGAAATGTGGATTCTGCTGCCCAAGGGCATGAGCCCCAGCCAGGCGCTGGCTGGAGGCAAGACGAGCGGTTAGCAAAACCTGCCTGACCCACCCCTTTTGCGGCGGTACGCTTGCCAGGGCGACTTAGCGTCGCTCACAAAACCCGCCTGGCGTTTTTGCGCGGCCTTGTCGTTGCTTGTACTGTCTGCGGCCGCGTGCCTAGCCAGGCGCGCTTCGCTGAGTTTTGTGAGCGGCTCTTAACCGGCCTGAGAGCAGGGCTGAGCGCCACGGGCTGGATTGAGCGGATAGCGCCTGTGGCCTGTGGTTCAGCGCGGCGCTGCCGCCCGCCGCGCCTCACGGCGTTCTTCGCGCTCGGCGTATTTCAGCGCGGCCTGAGCAATCGCCACGCAATACGCCGGCAGCCGCTCGCGGCCTTCGGCGTGCAGCACCGCCGCCGCCAGTTTGCGCGCTGCCTGCGGCGACAGGCTGACATTGGCGCGCGGGCACAAGGCGTGGCTGATGGCCGCCTGGCGGGCGTGCACCAGCGCAGGGTGATTGAGGTTGAGCACGCGCACGCTGTTGCGCCCGGCCTCGCTCAGCCCAAGCACACGGCCATCGCCATGAAAGGCAAAATGGCTGGCGGCATCGGCTGACAAGGGCGAGACAAAGGCTTGGCCAGCCGGGTCGTAGGCGGCTTTGTGCTGTGCGCCGTAGCCGCAATACACGCCCGGCATGCTGGGCGGATGGCAGGCCAGCATATTGCGGTAATCAATGCTCTCGGCGGCAATCTGGCGCGCCTGCGGCAAAAAGTGCTCGATATGGCAGGCAAAGCCGGTGTGCCAACCGCGCCGCTCGCACTGCTTGGCGGTGAGCAGGGCTTGCATGGTGTAGGCGCATAAATGGCGCTGCTCCAGCAGCAAGGCGCGGCGCACCGCCTCGCGCGGAAAACCGATGCCGTCGTAGCGCAGATGGCGCGGGGTGGCGGCGTTGCGCGCCTTCCAGGCGCTCAGCTCGGCCGGTTCTGGCCCCTTGTCGATGCTTCTCACGCCGGGTCGTCCTCCAGCCAGCGCAAGGTGTCGATGGCGCTTTGCGCGCCGACCACCTCAGGAATCTGCCCCACCTCATCGGCCAGAGTGTCCAGCCTGGTTTGCGCGTCGCCGATATGGTCGGCGTCGATCAGCTGGTCAATTTCGCGCAACGCCTCGTCGATGCGCGGATTGCGCGGCGCGCTGTCCATCAATTGTTCCAGCACCTGATTGCTGCTCAGCCCCAGCGCATGCTCGGGATGGCCCAGCGCCTGGTTGTCGCGCATCAGCCAGATTTCATCAAACGGCAGCTCGCCGATCATCTGCGGCGAATGCGAGGCGGCAATAAACTGCACGCGCGGAAACGCCCGCTTCAACACCCCCGGCAAGCGGCGTTGCCAGGCCGGGTGCAGGTGCAAATCCAGTTCGTCGATCAACACCACGCCGGGCGTGTCGCTCAGCACCGCGTCGCCCAGCTGCGGGTTAAGCAGGCACATGCGCCGGGCAATATCGGCCAGCAAGGCCACCATGCCGCGCTGGCCATCGCTGAGCGTGTCAAACGGCGCGCACGCCGCCTGCGCCCAATCCAGCATCAACTGCCGGTATTTCACATCAAAGCGCAAACCGCGCGCGCCCGGCATCGCCAGCCGAATCACCTGGTTCACCCGCTCCAGCTCATCCGCCGCCGCCGTCGGCTCGCCCATGGCCACCGCCTCCAGCCGCTCCAGGGTTTTGCCAATCACCCAGCTTTCCAGTCCGCGCGTGTCGGCGGCGGCGTCGCGCCAATCCTGATAGCCATGCAAACGCGACTCCTGCTGGCGCATGGCGCTGTCTGCCGACACCTGCGGCAAACGCCAATGCCGGTCGGCCGGATAACAGGCAATCAGCGGCAAAGTACGCGCCTCGCGCACCCAACTGGCCAAATCCGGCGCCTCGCCGCTGTCCTGCCAGGCACAGCCCGGCCCGCTCATCTCCAGCGCCCACGCGCACGCCGCACCGGCCAGCTCAGCCGCCAGGCTCAAGCGCACCGGATAACACCGCTCATGCCGCACCCGCCCGCCGCTCTCCAACAACGCCACCCGCGCCTGTGGCTGACACGCCGCCGGCGCCGCCACATGGCGCAACAAAGGCTGCAAACCCACTGCCAAGGCTTGCAGCAAAGAACTCTTGCCACTGCCATTCACCCCGACCAACAAGTTAAACCCCGGCGAAAAACAAAACTCGCCGTGAACAAACCCGCAAAAATTATCGATGTCGATGCGGTCAATGCGCATGAAGGCACACTCCGGCCAATGCAGTCAGTCAGCAAACAGGGAAATGGAAAACCGCGCGCCAGCATGGCGGGCGAATGCAGCATAGCAAATCTGCGGAGCGGGAGGGGGCGCCGGCGGCGTCTAGTAGTCAGTCACCATGAAATGAACCGACTGGCCTGCGGTACGCTATGGATGCGTCTGGATTCCCGCCTGCGCGGGAATGACTCGGTGGGGTGCTGCGGGGGGAGAGGGACGGGCGGTGGCAAGGTAGAGGAGCTACACCACAAGCCCATGATCTTCAAAGAAGAATTAAACATTTTCCAAGCTAAAAATTACAAAAAACACAATATTTCAATGTCTTACTCGTCGCGCTTAGCCGCTTTACCTCCCCGTAAAGCGCGCCGAGCATCGCAGCCAGCCCGGGAGCAGTCCGGCCCGGCTAAGCGGCGGCGCAGCCGACGCGCCATTCCGGGACGGCCCGGGCTGGCGAGAAGCACAGGGCACCACCGACGCCGTAGGCGGCGGACAGGCGCGCGTCCCGGGGTCGCCTTTCTTTGCCTACTTTCTTTGGCGAAGCAAAGAAAGTAGGTCGGCCGCGGGACGAACTCCCGCCCAAAATCAAACCCCAGCAAACTCACAGGCAACCAGGGACGGCAACGCCGGACACAATCCGCCCACCCCCTACCTTGGCCGATGCCCCCGCTCAATCATCACCCCCACCCGCTTCACCCCCGGCAAAATCCCCAGCTTGGTCACCGCCACCTTCACCCACGGCGCGCCAAACTCCTCGCGCACCAAACGGGCAATCCGCTCAGCCAGCGCCTCGATCAACAAAAAATGCTCGGCCGCCAACAAGGCGCGCACCCGCTCCACCACCACGCCATAGTGGATAGTGTCGCCAATGTCGTCGCTGTGGCAGGGCTGCTCGCTGGGAATGCCGATATCCAGGTCAAGCTCGATGGTTTGCGGGGCGCGGCGCTCCCATTCGTAAACGCCGATCACGGTGTCGACGCGCACTTCGCGCAAGAAAATGATGTCCATGCTGATTCTATGTGGCGGTTTCGCGGCATGGTCAGGATGCCGTAGAATCCGAAACTTCGCATTGTAGTGAATCCACCATGACCACGATAGCCTTTATTGTTGCCGCCTACCTGATTGGTTCTTTGTCTTTTGCCGTGATTGTCAGCCGGGTGATGGGCCTGGCCGACCCGCGCACCTTTGGCTCGGGCAATCCCGGCGCCACCAATGTGTTGCGCACCGGCAAGAAAGCCGCCGCCGCCTTGACCTTGCTGGGTGATGGGGTGAAGGGCTGGGTGGCGGTGGTGTTGGCGCAGTGGCTGGGGCCGCGTTTTGGTCTGGCCGAGCCCGAGGTGGGGATGGTGGCGCTGGCGGTGATGGCCGGACATATCTGGCCCTTGTTTTTTGGTTTTCGCGGCGGCAAGGGTGTGGCCACTGGCGTGGGGGTGTTGGCGGGGTTTCATCCTTTGTTGGCGCTGGGCGCGGCCTTGATTTGGGCGGCGGTGGCGTTCAGCACCAAGATTTCGTCGTTGGCGGCGATTGTGGCGTCGTTTTTTGCGCCGTTTTTGGCGTTTTGGTTGTGCGGGCCGGGGGTGTATTTTGGTTCGACGGTGGTGATTGCTTTGTTGTTGATTCAGCGGCACAAGAAGAATATTTTGAATTTGCTGGCCGGGACGGAGGGGCGGATCGGGCAGAAGGCGAAGTAGGGGTGAGATAGGGTTGTAGGGTTGGGGGGGCCGCGCTGGCGCGCGGGTTTGCTGGGGCTGGATTGCATGCGGGAGTTCGTCCCGCCGCCGACCTACTTTCTTTGCTTCGCCAAAGAAAGTAGGCAAAGAAAGGCGACCCCGGGACGCGCGCCCGTCCGCCGCCTTCGGCGCCGGGGGTGCCCTGTGCTTCTCGAAAACCGGGGCCGCCCCGAACTTGCGCCGGCTGCGCCGTCGCTTCGAACATGCGGGGCGGACTACCCCCCGGTTTTCTGCGATGCTCGGCGCGCTTTACGGGGAGGTAAAGCGGCTAGGCGCAACCGACAGCGCTTTGAATAGTCAGGCGGCTTGGCGTCGTTTTTATTTTGATGCTGCCTAACCTTTCCACCCGACCCGTCCCGTACAGGCGAGAATTCGAGAATTCCAGACCTTGCCACCGCGCTCTGCCTTGACGCTTGCTGCGCACCGCTGATCACCGCTCACCCGCCTAGACTTACCCTGTTCCGCCCCCACCACCCGCCCAATTTCCCCCTCTGTCTTCCCGGAGTCTTGCCCATGGCCGATGCGCCGCACAGCCCGCCCACGCAGCGTATTGTCAAGGTGCGTCGGGATTACAACAGTTGGGTGGCGCAGGAGACGTTGGAGGATTACGCGTTGCGTTTTACTCCGCGCAGTTTTCGTAAGTGGTCGGTGTGGCGGGTGGCGCAGACGGCGTTTGGGGGGGCGGCGTCGTTTTTGGTGTTGGAGGCGATTGGCGCGACCATGTTGGTGCAGGCGGGGTTCGTCAATGCGTTCTGGGCGATTCTTGCTACCGGTTTGATCATCGCGCTGGCGGGGTGGCCGATCAGTGTGTATGCCGCGCGGTTTGGCGTGGATATGGATTTGCTCACTCGGGGCGCCGGGTTTGGTTATATTGGCTCGACCATTACTTCGCTGATTTACGCCTCGTTCACTTTTATCTTTTTTGCCCTGGAAGCGGCAATCATGGCTTATGCGCTGGAGATGAGCCTGGGTTTGCCGCCGTCGTGGGGGTATTTGCTGTGCGCCTTGGTGGTGATTCCGTTGGTGATGCACGGCATCACCGCCATCAGCCGGGTGCAGTTGTGGACCTTGCCGCTGTGGCTGGCTTTGCTGGTGCTGCCTTACGCAGTGGTGTTGACCCGCTATCCGCAGGCGCTGACGGGATTGTGGGCGTATGGCGGCGAGGGTGGGTTTCCGGCCGGGTTTGATTTGCAGCGCTTTGGCGCGGCCTTGACGGTGGGGGTGGCCTTGATCACCCAGATGGGCGAGCAGGCGGATTATTTGCGCTTTATGCCGGCGGCGGAGGGCGCGCGCAAGCGGCGTTGGTGGCTGGCGGTGGCGTTGGGCGGGCCGGGGTGGGTGTTGCCGGGGGTGGCCAAGATGCTGGGCGGCGCTTTGCTGGCCTGGTTGTTGTTGCGCGAGGGCATGGCGCCGGAGCGGGCGGTGGACCCCAATCAAATGTATCTGGCGGCGTTTGCCGAGGTGTTTCATTCGCCGGCGCTGGCGGTGTGGGTGACCGCGCTGTTTGTGATTTTGTCGCAGTTGAAAATCAACGTCACCAATGCCTATGCCGGCTCGCTGGCGTGGTCGAACTTTTTCTCGCGGCTGACCCACAGCCACCCCGGCCGGGTGGTGTGGATGGTGTTCAATATCCTGATTGCCCTGTTGCTGATGGAGCTGGAGGTGTTCCAGGCCATTGGCCAGGTGCTGGGGCTGTATTCCAATATCGCCATTTCCTGGTTTGCGGCGGTGGTGGCGGATTTGGTGATCAACAAACCCCTGGGGCTGAGCCCGGCCGGCATTGAGTTTCGCCGCGCCCATTTGTACGACATCAACCCGGTGGGGGTGGGGGCGATGGGTTTGGCCTCGGTGTTGTCGGTGGCGTGTTTTATCGGTGCCTTTGGCCCGGCCGCGCAGCCGTTTGCCCCGCTGATCGCCATGCTCACCGCGCTGCTGGCGGCGCCGCTGATTGCCTGGCGCACCCAGGGCCGCTATTACCTGGCGCGGCCGGAGGCGCAGCAGCGGCGCGGCCGTCAGTATTGCGTGGTGTGCGAGCAGCGCTACGAACCAGAAGAAATGAGCCATTGCCCGGCCTATCAGGGGCCGATTTGCTCGCTGTGCTGCTCGCTGGATGTGCGCTGCGACGACGCCTGCAAACCGCACGCCCGGCTGGCCAGCCAGTGGCACGCGCTGCTGGCGCGGGTGTTGCCGGCGCAGGTGCTGCCCTTATTGGCGCGCGGCTTGGGGCATTATCTGCTGCTGATGCTGGGCCTGGGGCTGACGCTGGCCTTGCTGATGGGCATGCTGTATTACCTGGAATGGCATAACCTGCCGCCCGGCGCCAGCCCGGCGGCGCTGCAAGCCAGCTTTGTGCGCATTTTTGCCGCGCTGTGGCTGGTGGGCGGCATTCTGGCCTGGTGGATGGCGCTGACCCACAAAAGCCGGCAAGTGGCGCAAGAAGAATCCAACCGCCAGACCGGGCTGTTATTGCAGGAAATCGAATCGCACCAGCGCACTGACCAACAACTGCAAAAAGCCCGCCAGGCCGCCGAGCAGGCCAACCAAGCCAAAAGCCGCTATATCTCGGCCATCAGCCACGAGTTGCGCACGCCGCTGAACAGCATTCTGGGCTATGCGCAGATTCTGGACGCCGACGAAAGCATCCCGGCCAACCGCCGCCAGGCGGTGCAGGTGATTCGCCGCAGCGGCGACCATTTGCTGTCCATCATCGACAGCACCATTGACGTGGCGCGCATCGAAAGCGGCAAGCTCACCCTGGACATCCGCCCGCTGGCCTTCCCGGATTTCATCAGCCAGATTGTCAGCATGGTCGAGCTGCAAGCGCGCAACAAGGGCTTGCGCTTTGACTACCAGCCCGAAGGCAAGCTGCCGATGGGGGTGCGCGCCGACGAAAAACGCCTGCGGCAAATCCTGCTGAATCTGCTGGGCAATGCGGTGAAATTCACCGACCATGGCAGCGTCAGCCTCAAGCTCAGCTACCGGCGAGAAATGGCAGTGTTTGAAATCCACGACACCGGCCCCGGCATTGCCGCCGACGAGCTGGCGCGGCTGTTCGAGCCGTTCGAGCGCGGCCGGCTGGCGCGCGGCGGTGGCTCGGGCCTGGGGCTGACCATCAGCAAGATGCTCACCGACCTGATGGGCGGCGAGCTGACCGTCAGCAGCGAGCCTGGCCAGGGCAGCGTATTTTGCGCCCGGCTCTACCTGCCCGAGCTGCGCGACGCCAGCCCCGGCAAGCCGGCCTTGCTGGAGCAGCGCATCGGCTATATGGGCGTGCGTCGGCGCATTTTGATTGTCGATAATGAAAAAATCGACCGCGAGCTGCTGGTCAGCGTGCTGGCCCCGCTGGGCTTTGAGCTGTTTCAGGCCGAATCCGGCGCCGAATGCCTGGCCGCGCTGCCGCATGTGCGCCCGCATTTATTGTTCATGGACCTGGCCATGCCCGGCATGAATGGCTGGGAAACCCTGCGCCGCATCCGCGAGCAACAGCTCACCGACGCGCGCATCGCCATTATCTCGGCCAACGCCTTCGAGCGCGGCCAGGATAACGAAGTGGGCATTCCGCCCGAGGATTTCATCCTCAAGCCGATTCTGGTGGAAGAACTGCTCGACTGGATTGGCCGCGCGCTGGCGCTGGAATGGGTGAGCGCGCCGCGCCCGCGCAGCGAGCCGCCGCCGCCCGCCGCGCCGCTGCGCTACCCGCCCGCCCATTGGCTGCGCCAACTGGACGAAGGCGTCAACCTGGGCTATATGCGCGGCATCCGCCGCACGCTGGACGAATTGGCCAGCGAAGCCCCGCATTGTGAAGAATTCATCCGTGTCGCCAGCGAGCATGTCCGCCACTTCCGGCTGGACGCGCTGAAAGCCATGCTGCGCCACGGCCTGGAAAGGACCGCCCCGCATGACCCTGAATGACGCCCCCGGCAAGGAAATCGTCCTGGTGGTGGACGACTTCCCGGAAAACCTCGCCCTGCTGTACGACGCGCTGGACGAAGCCGGCTACACCGTGCTGGTGGCCACCGACGGCGAATCCGCGCTCAGCCGTGCCCGCCTGTCGCTGCCCGACGTGATTTTGCTCGATGCGGTGATGCCCGGCATGGATGGTTTTGAAGTGGCCCGTTGCCTGAAAGCCGACTTTGCCACCCAGCACATCCCGGTGGTGTTCATGACCGGGCTGACCGAAACCGAGCACGTGGTGGCCGCCTTTGCCGCCGGCGGCGCCGACTACGTGACCAAACCGCTGCGCCCGCAAGAAGTGCTGGCCCGCATCGCCGCCCATATGCACAACGCCCGGCAGATGAAACAGGCGCGCACCGCGCTGGACGCCTTTGGCCAGGCCACCCTCGCCATCGCCGCCGCCAGCGGCAAGCTGGTGTGGCAAACCCCGCTGGCGCGCGACATCCTGCAACGCCACTTTGCCGAACCCGGCGACTACGCCCCCGAGCGCCTGCTGGCCTGGACCCGCGACGCCGAACGCGCCCGCCGCGCCGGCCAGGAAGCCCCCGCCCTGGTGCACACCCAGCAAGGCTGCCGCCTGCTGGCGTCTTTTCACGACCAGACCGGCGACGAAGAATGGCTGGTGGTGCTGCGCGAAGAAAACGACGACAGCACCCTGGAAGCCCTGATCAGCGCCTTTCGCCTCACCCGCCGCGAAGCGGAAGTGCTGCACTGGCTGACGCTGGGCAAAACCAATCGGGATATCGCCGAGATCCTCGGCGGCAGCCCGCGCACGGTGAACAAACACCTGGAGCATATTTTTGAAAAGCTCGGGGTGGAAACCCGCACGGCGGCGGCAACGCTGGCGGTGAATCGGCTGCGAGGCGGGTGAGACGCTGGCGTCCATCAGCTGACGCCTTCTCGCCAGTGAGCGCCGCGCTAAGAGTCGCTCACAAAACCCAGCGAAGCGGCCCTGGCTAGGCGTGTGCAGACAGTGCAAGCAGTACGGCAAGGTCGCACAACAACGCCAGGGGGTTTTGTGAGCGGCTCTTATTTGACCATGCAATTTTTTTCGAGCACACCATGATGGCTGAACACCACGCCGACATCCTATGGCTTCGCAACGGGCAGGACTTTTTAAACCAGCGCTACAGCAGAAAACATCTGCTGCGGTTTGACGGCGGCATCGAGGTGGCAGGGTCGTCGTCGCCGCATATTGTGCCCTTGCCGATGTCTGAGGCGGCGGCCATCGACCCGGAAGAGGCTTTTGTTGCCTCGCTGTCCAGCTGCCATATGCTGTGGTTTTTGTCGATTGCCGCTCAGCAGCGGTTTTGTGTTGACCGCTACGCCGATGCGGCCGTCGGGGAGATGGGGGTGAATGCAGAGGGCAAGACGGCGATGCTGAGGGTGACGCTGCGGCCGGAGGTGGTGTTTTCCGGCGCGCATCAGCCAAGCCCGGCCCAGATCGCGCAAATGCATCACGCCGCGCATGAGGCGTGTTTTATTGCCAATTCGGTCAAAACCGAAGTGTGCTGCCAGCCGGTCATGCACATGGGTCAGGCTTTGTCTTAAGAGCTGCTCACAAAATCTTCCGGGCGGGCGTGTCCAGCCTTGTCCTGTGATCAGGTGGGGTGAGTCACCGGATGGTGGGTTCCGCCAGGCTTTGCGCGTGGCCACAGGGGTAGTGAATCACATTGTGAAACACTGCCGGCACCTTTCCCTGATTGCGGTAGCCGTGTTCACGGTCGGCGGCAAAGCGCAGGGCCTGGCCTTGGGCCAGCGAGCGCCAGTCGCCGTCCAGCCAGACATCCATGACGCCCGCTGTCACCAAAATATATTCAATCACCCCCGTCGCGTGGGGTTCAGAACGGCGAGTGTAGCCGGGCAAAAGCGTCAGCTCGAATACTTCAAAACCCACTTGCGGATCATACGGAAACAACGGCGCCACCAGCATGGCGTCGCTGGCCGGTTGGCGGCGCAGGCTGGCGGCGTCGCGCAGCAGGGTGTCGGGCGGGGTGGGTGGCGGTTCCAGCAGTTGTGAGAGCGAGATATGCAGGCCGCCGGCCAGCTTCCACAGTGTGGCCACGGTGGGGCTGGATTCACCGCGTTCGATTTGACCCAGCATGGCTTTGCTGACGCCAGTGGCGGCGGCGGTTTGGTCCAGGCTCCAGCCGCGGGTTTTGCGCAGCGCGCGCAGGGTGTCGCCCAGTGGGGGCGGGGTAACGGTATTGGGCAACGTGGGTGGTGGCATGG
This sequence comes from Rivihabitans pingtungensis, assembly GCF_003201855.1. Classification (GTDB taxonomy): domain Bacteria; phylum Pseudomonadota; class Gammaproteobacteria; order Burkholderiales; family Aquaspirillaceae; genus Rivihabitans; species Rivihabitans pingtungensis. The sequence goes on from NZ_QJKI01000026.1 coordinate 39,369, forward strand.
CAAGCTTGTGCGTTATGGCGCACATCGGTTAGCATCCTCGCATCATAACAATCCATCTGTCGGTCTGTCATGCCGGGCGAGGGATAAAGGGGTTTGCATGCGTCGTTTTTTTCATCCGGCCCATATGTCAGCCGGGCTGATTGCCGTGGTGGTGGGCTACACCAGTTCGGCGGCGATTATTTTTCAGGCAGCCAGCGCGGTGGGCGCCACGCCGGCGCAAATCGGTTCGTGGCTATGGGCATTGGGCATCGGCATGGGGGTGACCAGTGCTGGCCTGGCCTGGTGGCATAAAACCCCGGTGTTGACGGCGTGGTCTACGCCGGGCGCAGCGCTGTTGGTCACGGCGCTGGCCGGGGTGTCGATGGGCGAGGCGGTGGGCGCGTTTTTGTTTGCTTCGGCGTTGGCGGTGCTGTGCGGGGTCACCGGTTGGTTTGACACGCTGATGCAGAAAGTGCCCAAGGCGATTGCCGCCGCCATGCTGGCTGGGGTGCTGCTGCGCTTTGGTCTGGGCGCGTTTACTGCCTTGCCGGCGCAACCGTGGCTGGTGGGCGGCATGTTGCTGGGCTTTTTGTTGCTGCGCCGCCACACGCCGCGCTTTGCCGTGCCGCTGACCCTGCTGATTGGTCTGGCACTGGCGGCGGCGCAGGGTTTGATTCATCTGGAAAAACTCACCGTCAGCCTGGCACAGCCGGTATGGATGGCGCCGGAATTTTCCTGGTCGGCGCTGATTGGCGTGGGGCTGCCGCTGTTTGTGGTGACCATGGCCTCGCAGAATATGCCTGGGGTGGCGGTGTTGCGCGCCAATGGTTATACGTTGCCGGTTTCGCCGCTGGTGGGCTGGACCGGGCTGGCCGGCGTGCTGCTGGCGCCGTTTGGCGGGTTTTCGTTTAATCTGGCCGCCATTACCGCCGCCATCTGCATGAGCCCGGACGCCGACCCCGACCCGGCCCAGCGCTATCGGGCGTCGATCTGGGCGGGCTTGTTTTATATTGCCACCGGCATGCTTGGCGCAACGGTGGTGGGCTTGTTCAGCGCCCTGCCACAAGCGCTGATTCTGGCGATTGCCGGCCTGGCGCTATTGGGCACCATTGGCAACGGTCTGGCCAGCGCGCTGGAGCACCCCGGCGAGCGCGACGCGGCCTTGATGACCTTTGTGGTGACGGCTTCGGGGATGTCGCTGTTTGGCATTGGCAGCGCATTCTGGGGGCTGGTGCTGGGCCTGCTGACCGCGCTGTTGCAGCGACGTGGCTGAGCGGCGCCCATGTGGTCATGCGGCTGACGCAGGATTACTCTATAGTCAGACCGGCGGTAGGGAAATTGCCATGATGTGTCCACGCCACCGGGAAGGAAGGCTGCATGTGGGTTCGTCGCAAGTTATCTGGGCTGGTGCTGGTGGTGCTGACCGTGGGGGCGGCCGCCCCGGCGGCTTTGTGGGCCTTGTGGGATGTGCAGGATACGCGCCTGCGCCTGTATCAGGCATTTGATCAGGATATCCGTCAGTTTCAGGGCAAGCTGGCGTCTGGCTTGCAAGCGCCGCTGTGGGATCTCAATCCCGAGCTGGCCACGCCCTTGCTGGATGCCCAGTTTCAGGATGCTCGTCTGGTCAGCCTGAGTGTGCTGACCGACACCCGTCAGTTGTTTTACCACCGTGACGAGTTGCGCCGCCGGGATGGCCACTGTGCGACCCGGTATTTTCCGGTGCTGCGGCAAGGTCGCGAGCTGGGGCATACCCTGGCGGAGTTTTGTGATGGCGTGGTGCAGGCGCAGATTGCCCGTGAGCGCGACGAGCGGTTGTGGCTGATCGGGACGCAGTTCGGGCTGACCCTGTTGCTGATTGTGGCCATGCTGCACTGGCGGCTGGTATTGCCGGTGCGTCAGTTGGTGGCACAGGCGCGTGCCCTGGCCGAGCGCCGGCTATTGCAGCCATTTTTGTGGCGGCGTCAGGATGAGCTGGGGCAATTGGGTAATGCACTGGAAACCACTCGCCAGGCACTGGCGCAGTTGTTTTCCCGACTGGAGCAGCAAAACCAGGCCCTGCTGGCTGAGCTGGGCCAGCGTGAGGCCATCAGCCAGGCGCTGGCGCACAGCCAGCGTCGTTATCAGGCGCTGGTGGATGAGGCGCCGGAAGGTATTGCCCTGCTGAATCCGGACAGCGGCCAATTTATTGAGGGCAATCCACAGGCTGCGCGTTTGCTGGGCTGCCGGCCGGATGCCCTGGCCCGCCATACCCCCTTTGATGCCGAACTGGTCGCCTTGCCAGATGCTCCAGCCTTGTGGCAGCAGCGCTGGCGACAGGCCTTGCGGGCGGCGGACGACGGGGCGCTTAGCCAGTTTCGCTGGCGTTTTCAGCCGCTGGATGGCCAGCCACAACGACATATCGATGTCCATCTGGGCCGGCTGGATACCGGCGGCGATCGGGCCATCCGTGCCACTTTGCTGGACGTGACGGCCCAGGTGACAGCCGAGCGCCAGTTGCATTTATTGCAACGCGCCATTGAGCAAAGCCACGATGGCATCGCCATTCTGGACAGTGAGCTGCGTCTGCGCAGTTGCAACCCGGGCTTTTACCGCTTGTTCAGCGACGAGCAGACCGGCCAGTTGCTGCCGGGCCTGAGCACCGATAACCCGGCGCTTTATCAGGCGCTGCTGACGCGACTGGACAGCGAAGGCAGCTGGCAGGATGCCATGTGGCTGAACACTCGCGCCGGCAGCCGCTATTGCCAGGTGCGCATCAGTCGTATCGTCAGCGAGGAAGACCCGGACAATCATATCTGTGTGGTGACGGACACCACGGAAAGCCATCAGCAGGAAGATCGCATCCGCTATCTGGCGCACCACGACCCGGTTACCGGGCTGACCAACCGGCATTTTTTGTATGGGCGGATGGCCGAGGCGATTCATCAATTGCCACCGCGCCCGTTTGCCCTGGGCTTTCTCGATCTGGATCGCTTCAAAACCATCAACGACACGCTGGGGCACGCCGCTGGCGATTGCCTGTTGCAGGCGGTGGCCCGGCGCTTGCAAACGCTGGTGCGTGCGGACGATCTGGTGTCACGCATCGGGGGCGACGAATTTGTCATCCTGGCCAGCGAGATGTGCTGCGCTGACGAGGCAGCCATGTTGTTTTCGCGGGTGCTGGCGGCGTTTCATGATCCATTCGAGCTGGAAGGCAAGTTGTTCCATATCAGCCCCAGCATTGGGGTGTGCTTTTTCCCGGCCGATGGCGATACGCCAGATATCCTGATGCGCAATGCCGATACGGCGATGTATGCGGCCAAGGCGGCCGGGCGCAATACGTATCAGCTGTTTGCCCAAGCCATGCACGCACAGAATGCCGAACGGCTGGATCTGGAGCGCGAGATGCGCAACGGTGTGCAGGCCCAGCAGTTTGTGGCCTATTACCAGCCCAAGGTCAACGCCGACGGCGAGCTGCTGTGTTGTGAGGCGCTGGTGCGCTGGCAGCATCCGGCACTCGGGGTGTTGTCTCCCGCCCGCTTTTTGCCACTGGCGGAAGAAACCGGCCTGATTGTCGCCATTGGCCGTCAGGTACTGCTGGCAGCTTGTCACGATTGCCTGCGCTGGCGGCAATCAGGCTATCCGGACATGCGGGTGGCGGTGAATGTATCCAGCCGCCAGTTCAGCCATGATGATCTGGCGGCGACCGTGCAGAGCTGTCTGGATGACAGCGGCCTGCCGCCCGATGCACTGGAGCTGGAAATCACCGAAAGCCTGCTGCTGGACAATCTGGATGCCGCCATCCGCCTGCTGCAAGCCTTGCGTGCGCTGGGGGTGAAGATTTCGCTGGATGATTTTGGCACCGGGTATTCCAGCCTGAGCTATTTGCAAAAACTGCCCATCGATACGCTGAAGATCGACCGCAGTTTCATTCAGCACATCGACAGCCGCAGCAGCGATGCGGCAATTACCCGCGCCATTATCACGCTGGCGCACGGGCTGGGGGTGCGCGTGGTGGCCGAAGGGGTGGAAACCGCCGGCCAGTGTGCGGTGCTGGTCGAAATGCAATGTGATCTGATGCAGGGCTTCTGGTTCAGCCGCCCGGTGCCGGCCCAGACGCTGGCAGCCATGCTGGGCCAGCGCCTGGGCGGTCAGTGTTTGCTTCCGGAAGAATCTGCCGCCGAAGACAGTTAAGCGCCGCTAACAAAACTCCCTGGCGTTGCTGCACGATCCCCGCACTGTCTCAGGAGCATTGCACTGAGTGTTGTTGGCGGTTTTTAGGGCGTGTCACCAATCAACCCCGACGTGATGAGCAGGTTTTAGCCGCTCATGCGAGCCAGACCATGGCAGCAGCAAGATACACCGCACCAAGGAAGTTACATGCAGTCTTGTCGTATCGCGTTGCAATCGCACGGTATTGCTTGAGACGTGCAAAGAAGTTTTCAATCAGATGCCGTGCCTTGTAAAGATCACGGTCATGCTCGCGTGGCTGCCTGTTCGTCACCCGTGAGGGAATCACTACGGTCTTGCCTTTGTCCAGCAGCGGCTTGATCAGCCGGGCATGTGCATCATAGGCCTTGTCGGCGATGACGGCCTGCGCCGGAGAGTCCTTGAGCAGGGCATCAGCACCCTGGAGATCATGGGCCTGTCCGGGCGTGAGCAAAAAACCTGTCGGGTTGCCCAAAGCATCGACAGTGGCGTGAATCTTTGTGCTCAGGCCGCCTCGGCTGCGTCCGAGGGCTTGCTTGTCTGGATCCCCCCTTTTGCACCAGCGCTGTGCTGGTGGGCGCGCACAATGGTCGAATCGATCATGGCGTACTCGTTGTCTGCATCCTGCGCCAGGGCCTCGAACACCCGCTGCCACACCCCCGTCCTGCTCCAGCGTGAGTGCCGGGTATGCACGACGCGAAAGTCGCCGAATCGCGCTGGCAGGTCGCGCCAGGGGATGCCTGCGCGGTAGCGGTACAGCACGGCATCGACGAACAGGCGGTTGTTCTTGGCTGTGGCTCCAGGCTGACCTGCCTGGCCGGGCAGCAAATCCTTGATGCGTTCCCACTGCGCATCGCTGAGGGCATATCTTTTACTCATGGCGCTCTACATTGGTGCCTGACCTGTGTCCTTCAACCCCTTCGGGTATTGATTGATGACACGCCCTAGTCCTGGCGTTTGAGCAGCACATAAAACTCGCGTTTCTCCGCCGGCCGGGCGCCACGCCACAGCATTTTCCACGGGCCTTCCGGCTGATAATTGGCTTCTGGTGTGCTGATCAAACGGTACCGACAACTGTGGCCCTGCACGGTTTCGCTATTGAGCAGCGGCAGATTGACATAGTAATACGCCATGGCGCGCGGCAGCTGGTTGCCCGGCGCACTGGCCACGCAGCTGTCCAGTTGTGCAGGCAGGCTGGCGCGCAGTGAGAGCATGACCATATGGTAGCCTTTCTGGGCATCCAGCCATGGCAGCCACAGGGTGCCGGCCAGACTCCACAGCAAGGTCATGCCCAGCGCCCAGTTGGTCACGGCCTGGCGTCCCATCAACCGGCGGCGCGTGACTGCCCAGCCCCAGGCCAGCGACATGGCCAGTGCCAGCAGCAAGGGCAGGACATGAATCTGGGCTTCATAACTGGGGCTGTATTTGACCGCTTTTGCGGCCAGTTTGGCAGGCCAGCCAAAATTCATCGCCGTCCAGCCCAGCCAGACCAGCACACCGGCCAGCCCCAGAGTGAAAATACCGAACCAGTTAAAGAACGCAGCGGCGCCACGTTTGAGGGTGTCCAGTTCCACGGCAGCCAGTACGGCCAGCGGCAGCAATAGCGGCAGTGCATAGACCGGGTTCTGACGGGGCGACAGCATCAGCATCAGCAGGTTCATCAGCACCAGCACCAGCGGCAGCTGATAGCGGGTGGACGACAGCCGCTCCCGACCACGCCAGACCGCCCAGGCGGCCAGCGGCCAGGCGGGCCAGGCAAACCATGGTAGCAGGCGCAGGTAGTAGCCAAAATCGTGCAGCAGGGCAAAGCGGCCAAAGCCATAAAACGGCCCCAGCGCCAGCGAATGCCACCACTGGGCAAACAGTTCCGGCTGATGTTTGGCCATCGACATCGGCCACATCAGCACCAAAGGCGCGCCCAGGGCCAAGGCAATGGTGATGGTTTTGACATACTGGCGGCTGCGCCAGCCACGAAACGCGGGCAGCATGGCGGCCGTCATCCACAGCAGCACCAGTTCCACCAGACTGGCCGACAGCATCAGGGCGGCACTGCCCAGCGCCAGCGCCAGCGCCCCGAGAAAACCACGGCGCAAGGCAAGTGTCAGCCCCAGCAGGCAGGCCGCTTCGGCGCACAGGATGGCTACGTCGGCGCTGAGCTGGTGACCGGTATCGATCAAACCCAGGCAGCCAATCAGGATCAACACGGCACTGCGGCCATGGCGGCGGCCGATCAGCTCGCGTGCGGTCATGCCGACAAACAGCAGGGTCAGCGACATGAACAAGGGAGTGGCCAGCCGCGCCGCGTCATGCAGCGGCAATAGCCATGGAGAAAATGCCCGGGCAAACAGCGCAGCCACCCAGTAATACAACGGCGGGGTGTCCAGATACGGTTCCCCGGCAATGCGTGGTGTCAGCCAGTCGCCGCTGTGCAGCATCCACTGCACGACACCAAGGGCATAAGGCTCATCAGGTTTCCACGGGCCATGGCCCAAAATGCCCGGCCACAGCCAGATAAAGCACAATAGCAGCAACAGCCAGGGCTTTTCTGTTGGCTTGGGCAGTTCGGGGTGCGAGGGCGGGGTATAGGTCAGCATAGACGCGTAGGCTTGGCAGGGTTGCCGACGTGGCAAAGGCGATATTGTGCGGGATTGCAGTCAACAAAAAAAGGCAGCCAAGGCTGCCTTTTTTTGTTGGGGGTTCGTCGATTAACGAGCGAACTTGCCGAACTTTTGCTTGAACTTGTCGATGCGGCCAGCGGTGTCCAGCACCTTTTGCTTGCCGGTGTAGAACGGGTGGCACTGCGAGCACACTTCCACGTGGAAGGCGTCTTTGCCCATGGTGGAACGGGTGACGAAGGTGTGGCCGCAGGAGCAGGTCACGTTCAAGTCTTTGTAATCCGGATGGATGCCAGCTTTCATGGTTTTTCCTTTGGGTCACGGGCGCAGGGGGTTTGCCTACGCTACTTTGCTGAAACCGGCATTATGCGCCATACGCAAATGCTTGACAAGCCGCGCGCCATGCCTGTTTGGGCAAGCAGGCTCGTGATGGTGCGTCGCAAGATTGACGGCGCGTGCGGGCACTGACCATGCTGCTGTTTTCCCCGCCCTGCTGGAGCCTGCTGTGAGCCAAATTTCTGTTGCCGATTTTCAGACTTTAATTGACGCCGAGTTGCCCTTGGTGGGCTTGTTTGGCATCCGCACCAGCGACATCGGCCATGGCCAGGCGCGCATGCGCATGCACTTCAACCCTGGTCTGATCCGTCCGGGCGGCACCATTGCCGGCCCGGCGCTGATGGCGCTGGCGGATGTCACCTTGTATGCCGTGGTGCTGGGCATGATCGGCAAGGTGGAGCTGGCAGTAACCACCAGCCTGAACATCAATTTTTTGCGCAAACCCGGCCAGAAGGACATCCTGGCCGAAGGCCGCATTCTCAAGTTGGGCCAGCGGCTGGCGGTGGGCGAAGTGCTGCTGTACACCGAGGGTGAAGCCGAGCCGGTGGCGCATGTCACCGGCACCTATTCCATTCCACCCCGGCGCTGACCCTGTCCGCTCAGGCCAGCAGCGCCACCACGGGCGGGATGGCTGCGCTGGCGGGTGGTGCTGACATGACCTTGCGCTGGGCAAACCAGTCCAGTGCCTCTTGCCACAACCGCTGTGAGCTGGGGCGGAAGTAACCCATATGCCCAATTGGCCCGGTATGGGCGTCTGGCTGGATGGTGTGCGCCTGCCAGTCAGCGTTGCGGTAGCCTTGCATGAAAGCATCGCGCGAGCGCGGCGAGGCCCAGGCGTCGTCCAGCGAGTTGGCGGCGACAATCGGCATGCGCACCTGGGCAAACGCCTCGTGCAGTTCCGGCCGTGCCGGGTCGTCAAAAAAGTAGCGTGGATAGCTGCACCAGCGCTTCCACTGTCGGTAGACATCCAACGGCAGGTTTTCGCCCATGCCCATGCGCTTGAACGGCAAATAACCTTTCCAGCGGGTGACCAGCGGGCCAACCAGATTCCATAGCAGCACAATGCGCAAGCGCTCCAGCGGCGGCATCCAGCCGTGCCAGCCCGAGCCGGTGCCAAACACATAAAACGCATCCAGCAGCTGGTGATTGGGCAGCACGCCCAGCGCATGGCCGCCGTAGGAATGACCCACCATGAACAAGGGGCGACTGGGGTCATGCATGAGGTTTACGGCAGCAGCGAGATCCAGCCGACCCCAATCAAGGTAGTCCATGCGAAAACCACGCAGCGATTTGGGGGCGGATTGGCCAATGCCGCGATAATCCAGCGTCAGCGTGTCATAGCCCTGTTGACGGGCAAATTCGGCAAAGCGGCGATAGAATTTTTGCGGCACGGCGGTGGCGCCGGCCATCACCAGATTGGCGCGAGCCGGCCCGGCCGGCGAAAAACGGTGGGCCGTCAGCGTATAGCCGTCGGCGGCTGTCAGGGTCAGGCGCTGGACAGCCGGTGCGCCTTGGGAAGCCGACATGGTGAACCTCATCAACAAGTTAGAGCCTGTTCTGAACTATCCCATAGCGGTAAAATCCAAGCCCCATGGAAAACCGCAAACCTTACCCATCCGATGTCAGCGACGAAGAATGGGC
>NZ_QJKI01000027.1 GCF_003201855.1 Rivihabitans pingtungensis
GCCCATTCTTCGTCGCTGACATCGGATGGGTAAGGTTTGCGGTTTTCCATGGGGCTTGGATTTTACCGCTATGGGATAGTTCAGAACAGGCTCTAAACCCCACCCCGCCAACCCCGCGCCGCCATGCCTGTTTGCGGCGCGCGCCTTGCCCCCACCATGCATGACAGAATTGTCATGCGCGGGTCAGCTCTGTGACCAGGGGCGGCAGGCATCATCTCACCATGTTCAACACGTTTCTGCGGAAACATTCTGAAAAGGTCAAGATCATGCTGCTGCCCCTCCTGAAAAACACCCGAATCCTGTTGCTGGCCGCCTTGCTGACGCCGGCCATGGTCATGGCGGATGGCGGCCTGGACCGCGTGCGCGAGATGCGGGAACGCCAAGCATCCAGCGCGGTCAACAGCCCAGCCGCGATTTCCTCCCCTCAGCACTCATCCATGCCACAACACGGGATGCCACACTGCCCGTCCTGCCCGCCGCAAGGCATGCAGCCTGAGCACAAGATGATGATGATGCCGGGCATGAAATAAGCCTCCCATGCGCGCGCCACAGGCTGATTTGTAGGCAATGTGGCGTTGCGGCTTTTGGTCGCCAACCGCTTTCTGATCGGAGCACGTCTGATGCATCGCCGCACCGTATTGACCGCCTGCCTGGCGGCCCCGTTTTTCCCACTATTAGCCCGCGCCCAAGGCGCGGTCGATTCCACGATGGACCACGCCGCCATGGGCCACGCCATGCCGGCGGCGCCGGCTGCCGGCGCGTCGCCGCGTCCGCCGGGCGGCGCGCCGCTGGCCGCCTGGCCCACGCTGGGCGCGCGCGGCGAATTGCGCGCTGCGCCCGGCCTGCTGCACTGGGGCGGCGGGCTGAACACCCCCAGCTGGGGCTATAACGGCGCGGCGCTGGGCCCGCTGCTGGAATGGCGCGCGGGCGAGGCGGTGGACATGACCCTGGTCAACGCCCTGCCCGAAGCCAGCAATATCCACTGGCATGGGCTGGAAGTGCCAGCCAGCGAAGACGGCCACCCGCGCGACGCGGTGGAGGCCGGCCAGCGCCGCGCCTATCGCTTTACCGTGCCCGAGGTGGACGGCCTGTTCTGGTATCACCCACACCCGCACGGCCGCACTGCCTTTCAGGTGGCCATGGGCCTGGCCGGGCCGATTCGCGTGCGCGGCGGGCGCTCGCCGCTGCCTGCCGACGGCATCGACGAGCGCGTGCTGATGATCACCGACCAGCGCCTGCTGGCCGACGGACGCATTGCCCCGCACAGCGACGCCGACTGGATGGACGGCCGCGAAGGCGACCTGCTGCTGGTCAACGGCCAATACCAGCCGGTGCTGAGCGTGCGCGCTGGCGGCTGGCTGCGCCTGCGCCTGATCAACGCCTGCGCCGCCCGCTACCTGCACCTGAGCCTGCCCGGCCATCTCTGGCGGCAAATCGGCGCCGATGGCGGCTGGCTGGAGCAGGTGCAAGCGCCGGTCAAACAACTCTTGCTGGTGCCAGGCGAGCGCGCCGATGTGCTGGTGGCGCTGGATGGCGCGCCGGGCAGCCGGGCGGTGTTGCAATCGCTGCCCTATGTGCGTGGCAAGATGGTCAGTGCCGAGCAAAGCCGGCCCGAGCCCATCCTGAGCGTGCATTACCAGCGCACCGCCGCCCAGGCGCGCCCGCCGCTGCCGCGCCGCCTGGCCGACATCGCCCCGCTGCCGGCGCCGGCCGTGCGCCGCGAGGTGGTGCTGAGCGAAACCATGTCGATGGAAGGCGGCAAACACCAGATGGCCTTTTTGATCAACGACCGCCGCTACGACGACATGAACCGCGCCGATTTCACCGGCAAGGTGGGCGAAGTGGAAGAATGGACGGTGCACAACCGCTCAGACATGGACCACCCCTTCCACCTGCACGGTGCGGCGTTTCAGGTGCAATGGCGGCAAGCCAGCGCCCAACACCCGCGCGCGCCGGAAACCCTGCGCGCCTGGCGCGACGTGGTCAACCTGAAGCCGGACGAATCGCTGGCGCTGCGCTTTGTGCAACGCCAGCCCGGCGACCGGCTGTTCCACTGCCATATTCTGGAACACGAAGACCAGGGGATGATGGCTACGCTGCGGGTGGTGGGGTAGCGGAAAGGCAGGGGGAGATGGAGAGCGAAGCCGCAAAGCGGCTTCGCTGATGGTGATGAGTGCGGGTGCTGATCATGAAAACCCGCAGCGTGAACGCAATCCTGGGACTTTGTCTGATTGACCCATAACAGATTGGACGGCGACAATAGAGTTACGAGGCGCGGGCAAACATTCACGCTGTTGCTCTTGTTTGGGGGCGCCCTCCAACGCACCACCAAAAATCATTCAATAGTCACTCACCCAGTCAACTTCCGAAGGGAGCGACATATTAACAATCTCAAATTTATCTGCACTATCAACAAGAAAACCCCTCATCCTAACAAGACTATAAGCATATTTTTTAGCAATACGTTTATCGCCCCCTAAAATACCACACTTAACCAGATCCTCCACAGGCATTTTACTTGAAGAGCACACCGTCACGATGCCAACACTCAGCCCTTTTCGTATAGCTCGAATCAAAATAAATGGAGGCACCACGGTGAACACATTACGAGTATTTTTATACCGACCATCCCCCTCAGAACGATGCGGATTGACCTCAAAATAAGAGACCTTCATCACGGGAAGAAAATATCTATGTTTTGCATCAGGCTGAAACTCAAATAAATACAGACTCCATTCGGCAAGTAATCTAGTAGGAGAGGAGAGCGATGGTAGCTTTTCAGGCAACCCAGAATCTTTACGTACAGCCGCCCTTCCTTTCCAAGGCGCAACAAGAAAATACTTTACAACCTTAAACTGCTCGCAAATCATACGCCTCACGGAAAGCAGGCTATAATTATCAACATGATACTTATAGTATATCGCAATCAAAACAGAGTCTGGCAACATCTTTACATTGGCATTTACATCATGATTTTTGCCATCAGTATATTTGTCAACAAACTGGTACAGCGCAAACATTCGTTTACGCATCCCCTCCTTCATTTCTGTCGCGACCTTTTCTAATGCCGCCCACTCCTCTTTTTCTTCTACCGTAAAAATCTTCTCTGCCATAAGCGCCTTAACCAACTCTTTTGCCCCATCAGCGATAGCAGTTCTAGTAAAATCCATACCCCCAAGTTTCTTAACCACACTCGTTCCCAACCCTGACATCACCACTTTTAAAAAAGGACTAAATGGCAAAAAACAGACGGCGGAATCAATCATTAACTCACGAAAATCCTTAGCATCTTCTTCTAATTTTTCCTCCAGATCTTTAAATTCATCCAAAATGCTATTTACCGCATCAAAATATACGTTCGCAACATCTGAAATTTGAAACCCTTTAATAAGGCCAGCAATATCAGTACGTTCATCAGGGCTAAGAGGGCTTCCCATATCACACCTTATACCATGTTGTTTTATACATAACCACGATCAAAAGACTCAGGAATATCCGCGCTTGCAAAAGAGCTTGGCTCACGTCCAATCTCCGACCACCCGACTGCCGGTAAAAACTCACTTCCCGAATCCTCTCCATTGACGACAACAGGCTCAACCTCAACCTCTCCTAGCCGCTCATGTTCTGTTTCTACAGAGGTGCCATCGGGTAATTGAACCTTTGCCTTGCCTTTATCGGCATGACTCACACTTGAGAGAAGATCCTTGGCCACATCGCTCAATACATTATCAGCAGCAGTGCCCTGTGAAGCCGATCCTGCCGCCTTGTAATATTGCTCCAGGATTTCTTGCTGCTTTTTCGGGTCGGTGATGTTGGAGCGGACCGAGTTGGCAAAGTCGTCGCCGTGCTTGGTGACTTGGGCGGTTTTGGCCAGGTCGGCGGCCAGGTCGGCGTAGTGTTTGGCGGCTTCGGTATTGGTTTTGAGCGCTTCCAGGGCGTTGGTCTGATTGCCGGCCAGGCCGGTGATGTCATTGAACAGATCGCTCTTGCCCAGCAGGGCCAGGGCGTTGGCCAGGCCGGTGGGGTCGGGTAGGGTTTTGCCTTCTTGCTGGCTCAACAGCGATTGCGCCAACTGGGCAGCTTGCAGATTGGCGGGCTCGGCGCGGCGGCTGTCGGTGCTGACCGGTTCGATGGCGGTCGGGTTGTCCGGAATCGGGTGTTCCTCCCATTTCCAGAAGCGGCTGTTGTCGATTTTCTCGCAGCTGTTGCACGCGCCCATGACGGCTTCGGCAAATACGCCTTTGGTGGGCAGACTGATGCGGAACGGTGTGTCGCGGAAGCCTTTTTCCGGCATGTAGTGCGCCATCAGGCGCGACACTGGTTTGCCATCCACTTCGATGCTATCGCTGGCAAAGCGGTAGACCGGATCCAGGTTCAGGCCCTTGGCCACCGGCATCACCAGGGTGTTGCCGACAATGCCGATCAGCCGGTTTTCCACCACGGAGGCCACACTGCGGCGCGGCGTCGGGGAGAGCAAGCGCGGCTCGGCGCCGCCTGGCGTGTAATTGGGGTTTTCGGTGGGGACTTCGATATCAAAGCCTTCCAGCAGCAGCAGGCGCCGGTCGGGGTCCATCTGCGCCCAGATGGCTTTGTGGTAGTACTCCATATTGGTGTTGAGATGGTCGAGCAGCTCACCGCGCAGTTGCAAATCTTCCTGGCGTGGGCTTACCAGCTCAAAATCCTGCATGGGCGTTGGGCTCATTGAAGCGCCGGCGCACAGGTCATCATTGGGTGCGGCCAGCAGCAGACGGGTATTGACGTAACGGGATTCATACTGGGCGCTCAGGCGCTCCAGATTGACAACCGACCCTTCAGGCAGATTGGCCCATTCCAATGCCAGGCCAAAGTGCAGAATATCATCACGCTGCACGGCCAAGCGGCCGCTGATGGAACGGAAGGCAAAGTCAAATGCCGGCACGCTGCCGCTCATTTTGGCGCGTTTGTTGTCACCTGCGCGGGTCAGGGTGATGCGAGCATCCAGGTTGACGGTGGCGCCAGTGGTCATGCGCAGGCGCAGGCATTTGGCAAATTGCCCCACCGCGTTTACGCGGGCCAGCTCGATCTGGAACACCAGTTCACGCTGGGCATCGGGCGCTTTATTCACCTTGAGGCGGATATCTTCGATTTCTTTGATAAAGCCCAGCCGGTTTTGCCAGTTTTGCTGATCTGCTTGCTGGTCAATCAATAGGTCGCGCAGCCAATCTTCGTGCGCTTGGCCCAGCGCGGCCGCTACACCCGGCTGGCCAAACCAACTGTCGCCAATTTTACTCAGCACTTGGGCGTGCTGATCATCCATGGGTTTCTGGATTTTCTTCGGGCAGGCAAAATGCACGGTCAGGGTAAATTGCCCCGCAATCTCCAATACTGGCTCATCACAATAGCGGCCAGCCGGCACATTGTAATATACGTCGGCCTGCGATTTGCCCAACGCATTGACATCATAATAACGGCGCAAGGCATCAAAACCACGCACCAACCGGGCATATTGGCTACGCGGGGCACGCAAGGCATAACGCAGCAAATCAGCCCAGCGGATTACCTTGGCATCGTCAAAAAAGCTCAGCGTCAACGGGATGAACAAACATTCCTGCACATCAACCAGCTCAGTATGCACCGCCAGATGACGCAGAACTTCAAAATACTCGATGGTGATGGCGTGACAGTGGTTGTAATTGGCCACCGACTCCGACTGCACAGTCGTGGTCTCCGATTGCGACATGCTGGTGACGACGGTGGTGCGTTGCGAGCGAATGGCAGAGGCGTGCTGGGTGGTTTTATCGCGGATGCTTTGCAAGGCGCTGGAAGAAATATCGCGCGAGGAAGATTGACTGGCCCAGGATTCCGACTGCCCTCGCGAGGCACTCAGGCCACCGGAATACCCCACTTTTGCGCTGATGCTGATTTTGGGGTCAATCGGGGCATCCACGGCAGTTTGTGAGCCCATGCCAAAGCCAGCAGCAGAGCCTTTGGTTTTGACTTTGCTATGGCCTTCTGACATTTCATGAAGGGTGGCATCCACAATGTCGTTGATGTCACGATCCTGTGTCAGGGTATTGCTCAGGCTGTCTTCAGCCAGCTGGTTTTCCGAGCGGCTGGCGGTTTCCCGACGCTCCCAGTCATGGATGACGATCTGCTTTTTTTGCCCTGGCGCCAGCGGCAGTGAATACAGCAAATCCCCCATGCTGTAGCCATCGGCGCGCCACACTTGGCGAAAATTGAGAATATGTCCGTGGCAGATAGAGGCCGATTGCACCAATGGCAAGGGCGAATCCCACTGGATCGGATTGGCCATGCTGACCGTACGGCGTTTCATCAGCTGATTTTGCTGAGCGGTGACATAAGCGCGCTCGGCCTCCAGCCTGGCCAGCTCACGGCTCATCCACTCCAGATCAAGCAATTGTCGCGTATCACTGGCTGGCGACACCGGCAAGGCCTGCAATGTCGAGGCAGTAGGCTTGCCCTGTGCTTCCAGGCGGGCTTTTTCGGTTTTGATCAGTCCTTCCAGCTCGTTGGCGATGGAGGTGTTTTGATTGAGCCGTAACCGGGTTTCAACATCTGTAATTTGATTGCCAAATGTCCATCCAGAAGAGACTTTGCTTTGCTTGCTCCAATAGCTCAGCCGAGCCACAAAAGTCGGCACGGTATTGTAATTCGACAAATTGGCTTTGATTTCAGCCAAGCCAGACAGCCATACCGAGGTTTTGATCTCGGGTTCTGGCTCAACTTTTGGCTTGGGCTTTTTGGCGTCCTCGATGGCTTTTTGCAGCGTGCGAATGCGTAAACCAAGATTGCCCAGATAACCTGGCGCGTTCATGATTTCCGGGTCGGTGGTGCGCACCACGGTGGTGAAAGCAAATTCTTCCAGCGCCCGGTTAGGCGTGGTGAAGTTGACGCAGCTGCCGCCGATGTCTTGCTGGTAAATGCTGTCCGGGCTGAGCAGGTCTTCCATCTCGGGCAGGCGGCCAGGTTTATCCTGGCAGCCGCAGCCATCATGCTCGGGCACGATGTCGGCCTGGGCAACGTCCAGCACCAGCAGGGTGAACTCTGGCAGCACACCATCAACCAGCACGATCTCCAGCTTGCTGTCCGGCGCAATGCTCAGCGTGGCATAGGCAAATTTATAGGATTCAGCAGGCACCGATATGCTGAAGTTGCCGGTGGCATCCGTCTTGCCTGCGACAACCGGATGAATAGGCAGATTTTTGTAGCCCTCCACCGGTTTGCCCGCGTAGATGATGAATGACGCACCCTTGATCGGCTCGCCTTTTTTATCCAGCGCCCGCCCTTTCATGCTGCGAGGCTTGGCGCTGGTCAGGGTAGCTGGCGCATTGGAGAGAACAACAGGTTCTTTGCTTTCGGACATGATGTAAACAGGCTCGACAAAAACGGTTTTTGGATAAATCCAGCCATGCCGCCCACCTGTGCCGCGCGTCATGACAAGACATGCAATCAACGCAAAGAAATTGCCATCCATCCAGAACCCACGTCAACACACACCCCAGCAAGAAATGCCAGTAGAATTACCAATGCACAGAAAAAACCAATCAATAACATAGAGATATAAAACACATCACTGTCGCATTTTTTTCACACCCGCATGAGGGAATTTATTCCCCTCCTCTTTAATTTTCCGATAAAAATCCTCCCTACACGTGTAAAAACCATATTACCCATATCGATCCGGACTATTTTTCAACATCACGCCCCAACAAAATCAGCCCCTCTTGATTTACACAAATAGAATAACCCATTACAGCACCGCATAAAAATTGGCATCGTGGCGCAAAAGCGCACAACACAACCCCCAATACGGCAAAGAGGATGAAGTGAGCGGTCATGGGGCTGCCGCCCGCCTGCCCCAAGCCGCACGCAGGCTGGACACTCAACACGCCCATCCGCACAAACCGCCGCCATGCTGGCATACTGCGCGTGTCTTGATTTTCGGGGGCGCGACGCCTTGGACGACATTCCCTTATCCCTGCTGGTGGCGGCGCTGGTGGCGCTGTTGCTGATCTCGGCGTTTTTTTCCATGTCGGAAACCGGCATGATGGCGGTCAACCGCTACCGGCTGAAAAACCGGGCGGCGCAAGGCCACACCGGCGCGCGGCTGGCGCTGCGGCTGTTGGGGCAAACCGACAAGCTGCTGGGCGTGATTCTGCTGGGCAATAATTTTGTCAATTCGGCGTCGGCCTCGCTGGCCACCGTCATCACTTTTCGCCTGTTCGGCCAGAACGAGGCCGCGCTGGGCCTGGCCACGGTGGCGGTCACTTTTGCCATCCTGATCGTGTCAGAAGCCACGCCCAAGGTGATTGCCGCCACCCGCCCGGATGCAGTGGCCAACTGGGCCAGCTACCCGCTGACCGCGCTGCTCAAGCTGTTTTACCCGGTGGTGTGGTTCGTCAATCTGTTTGTCAAAGCCGCCATCCGCCTGCTGCGCGTGCAGCCGCAGCCGGAAACCACCCTGCTGACCCCGGAAGAACTGCGCGTGCTGGTGCTGGAGTCTGGCCAGTTCATCGAGAAAAAACACCGCAGCATGCTGCTGAACCTGTTTGAGCTGGAAAACTTCACCGTAGACGATGTGATGATTCCGCGCCGCCAGCTGGAAATGATCGACCTGGACGCGCCCATCGAGCATATCCGCGAACAGCTGATGACCAGCCAGCACACTCGCCTGCCGGTTTATCGCGGCGGCTACGACAATGTGGTGGGCTTTCTGCATGTGCGCAAGGTGCTGCACTTGGCCACCGAAGACATCACCGTCGAGCGGCTGCTCAGCATTGTGCGGCCGCCTTACTTTGTGCCGGCCGGCACGCCGCTGTTCACCCAATTGCAGAATTTTCAGGAAAACCAGCGCCGTATCGCCATGGTGGTGGATGAGTACGGCGAGATGATGGGGCTGACCACGCTGGAAGACATCCTGGAACAAGTAGTGGGCGAATTCACCACGCAAGCGCCGGGGCATAGCCGGCTGGCGCAGCGGCAAAGCGATGGCAGCGTGCTGGTGGATGGCGGCATGAATGTACGCGATCTGGTCAAGCTATTGCAGGTGAATTTTCCGCTGGACGGCCCGAAAACCGTCAACGGCCTGATTGTGGAATATTTTCAGGACATCCCCGAGCCGGGCACCTGCTTTCGCCTGTCCGGCTGCGTGTTTGAGGTGCTGCAAACCCAGGCGCGCGGCGTCAAGCGCGTGCGCATCACCCCGCCGGCATGAGCGACCTGGCGCTGCCGTGGCCGGCGCTGCTGGCGATTGGCCTGGCGCTGGCCAGCTTTGTTGGCGTGCTGGCGGCGCGCTGGCCGGCAGCGCTGGCGGACAGCCCGGCCCCCACGGCGACAGATTTGCTGGCGCGGCTGTGCCGGCCGCCGTCGCACTGCCCGCATTGCCACACTCGGCTGCGCATATACGAACTGATCCCGGTGTTGAGCTGGTTGGCGCAACGTGGCCGCTGCCGACACTGCCAGGCGCCGCTGGGCATGGGCGACACTATGCTTGAGCTGACCGGCGCCGCCTTGGCGCTGCTGCTGGGCTGGCGCCACGGCGCTGATGGCCTTGGCCTGGCCGCCGGCCTGCTGTTTGCCTTCACCCTGCTGGCGCTGGCCTGGCTGGATGCGCGCAGCCTGTGGTTGCCCGACGCGCTGACCCTGCCCCTGCTGTGGGCCGGCCTGCTGTACACCAGCCTGCGCGCCCCGGCAGCGCTGTCCGAGCATGTCTGGGCGGCGGCGCTGGGCTATGGCCTGCTGGCCGGGCTGAACGCCATCCACCTGGTCTTGCGCCGCCGCCACGGCCTGGGCGGCGGCGACGCCAAACTGCTGGCGGCGCTGGGCGCCTGGCTGGGGCTGTGGGCGTTGCCACAGATTCTCACCCTGGCGGCGCTGGGCGGGCTGATCTGGGCGCTATTCACCCGCCAGCGCGCGCTGGCGTTTGGGCCATGGCTGGCGGCAGCTGGGCTGGCGGGCTGGTTGTGGCCTGGGGTTACACTATTATGACAGGAGCGTTATCATGATCAGTACGGCAAACGGCCCGCGCTGGGTGCTGGCGCTGACCGGCGGCATCGGCAGCGGCAAAAGCGCGGTGGCCGAGCGGCTGGCGGCGCTGGGCGCCGGCGTGGTGGACACCGACCGGGTGGCGCACGCGCTGACTGCGCCGGGTGGGGCGGCTATGCCAGCGCTGGCGGCGGTGTTTGGGCCTGAGATTGTTCAGGCCGACGGCGCCATGGACCGCGCCGCCATGCGCGCACGGGTGTTTGCCGACCCACAGGCGCGCCAGCAACTGGAGGCTATTTTGCACCCGATGATCCGCGCGCAGACCGAGGCCGAGCTGGCGACATGTCCGGGGGATTATCTGGTGCTGGTGGTGCCGCTCTTGGTGGAAACCGGAACCTATCTGCCATTGGCCGACCGGGTGCTGGTGGTGGACTGCCCGGTAGAGACCCAGCGCCAGCGGGTGCGCGCACGCAATGGCCTGCCAGAGGCGCAAATCGACGCCATTCTGGCCAGTCAGGCCAGCCGTGAGGCCAGGCTGACACATGCTGACGATATTATTGACAATTCCGGGGATTTTGCCGCGCTTGGGCTTCAAGTGGACGTCAAACACAGCTATTATCTCGGCTTGGCGCATCAGGCGCTTGCCGACTAACTCCAACCTGTTGCCGTGGCCTTGTGATCAGCTTTGAATTTCCCATTGTCGAACGTGTGCGCATCCTGCTGCGGCTGGAGGAGCTGTTTCGTCGGCTGACCCACTTCAGCGACGCCGACGGCGCCGACGAGCACCATGTCGCCCTGCAAACGCTGTTCGACATGGCCGAGCTGGGCGCGCGCGGCGACCTCAAATCCGAGTTGATCCAGGATCTGGAGCGCCAGCGCTTTGCGCTGGAGGCGCTGCGCGACAATCCCGCCATCGCCGAACACGCGCTGGACGAAGTATTGGGTGAGATCGAATCGGCCATGAGCCGCCAGCTGGAATACACCGGCAAATTTGGCCATGAGCTGCGTGACAATGAATGGCTGATGAACATCAAGCAGCGCATGGCCATTGCCGGCGGCGCCTGCCAGTTTGATCTACCGTCTTATTATTATTGGCAAAACCTGCCAGCTGAGGCACGCCGCGCCGATCTGCAACGCTGGGCCGCGCCGCTGCTGGCCACCCGCGATGCGGTGGCAGTGCTGTTGAAACTGCTGCGCGATAGCGGCAAGAGCAACGCCTTCACTGCCCGCCAGGGTGCGTTCCAGCAAATGTCCGGCGGCAAGGTGGTGCACTTGATCCGCGTCAGCATTGATCGCAAGCTGGGCGTGGCGCCTGAGGTGTCGGCCAATAAATACGCGGTCAATGTGCGCTTTATCGAGCCCACCACGCACAGCGCCCGCTCGCGCGCCTCGACCGACGACATCCCCTTCACCCTGGCCTTTTGCAAGCTATGAGCCATCCCGATACCGCCCCCGTGGTGGCCTGCCCGCAGTGCCGCCGCCCGGTGCGCTGGACCACAGAAAACCGCTTCCGGCCATTTTGTAGCGAGCGTTGCAAGCTGGTTGACCTCGGTCAGTGGGCGAATGAGGGCTACCGCATTCCGGCGGAACATGGCCCGGATGGCGACGCCCAGCGCGACGAGCGCAGCTAAGCGCGGCGAACAAAAACACACCTGGCATCATTGCACGGCCTTACCGTACGGCTTGTACTGTCTGCAGCCGCGCGTCTGGCCATAGCCGCTGCGCTGACGTTGGTCAGCGGCTTCCAACCAACCCCGCAGCACGCCCTGCTCCTCAAGTCTGGCCCCCATCACCTGGCCGCATACCTGCCACACTCAGCCCAGCTGAAACCGGCCGATGGCCTGATCCAGCTGCCCGGCAACCTGCGTCAGCCCATCCCCCAGTTGTGCCACCGAGGCGGCGGTGTCACCCGCCGCCCGCGACAATCCAGCCAGATGGCCAACCTGGGCACTGGCATGCTCGCCGGCCTGGCGTTGCTCGGCGGTGTCTCCCGCCATGCTGGCCACCTGTTGGTGAGCATGCTCGGCCTGCTCGCGCAGGGTGTGCAGTTGGCTGACAAAGGCGTGCGCTTCGTCCATTTCGGCACTGACCTGACCGGCCAGTTGATGAATATCGGCCACGGTCTGCCGGGTGTCGCCCTGGATGTCGGCAATATGACGGGTGATGGCCGCCGTGGCTTGTGCGGTGTTTTCCGCCAATTGGCGCACTTCGTCGGCCACCACGGCAAAACCGCGTCCCTGCTCGCCGGCTCGGGCGGCCTCAATGGCGGCGTTCAGCGCCAAGAGATTGGTTTGATCGGCCACTTCACGGATACGGGTAACCACCTCGCCAATGTCTGCCACCCGCTGATTCAGCCGGGTAACCCCTACCACGCTCTCTTGCAAGCGCGCTTGCAACTCGCCCAGACCCTCTGCGGTGCGGCTGGCCATGCTGACCCCTTGGCCAGCAATGCGCGCAGTCTGATCGGCCAGGTTTTGCACCGCACCAGCCCGCTCGGAAATCCGCGCCATGCCCTGGCTGATTTGCTCCACCGCCTCGGCCACGCCAGTGGCGTGGCCCATCTGGGTGCGACTGCTGACCAACGATGCATCAGCCGCCTGATTCAGCTGACGGGCGCTGTCACCCAATTGACCTGCGTTATTGCGCACGGCCAGCAAGGCGCCGCGCATGGCGTCCAGTAACTGGTTGAATGCCCGCGCGGCATCGGCGACTTCGTCGCGACCCTGTGCGCTGACCGGCTGGTTCAGTCGCAGGGATTGGGCGATGTTGCGCATATCGGCGCGCAACTGCTGCAAGGGCTGACGAATCGAGCGATCCGCCAGCCAGAACAGCACCAGCAACACCAGCAGCGCGCCGCCCAGCAAAGCCAGCAAGCCTTGCATCACGCTGTCGCGCACACTGGCAAACTGGCCAGCCATGCCGGCCATGTGGGCATCGACAGCATGCTCGGCAGCGCTGAACAGCGTCTCGGCCTGGTGCGCCGCAACTTTGCCAGGGTTCAGCGCCTCGTTGGCAGCGGCGGCAGAATCAAATTCTCCCATGCGCAAGCGCTGGTGCACGGCGGCAATCACCGGCGCATATCCCTGGGTCAGTTGCTGGCCGATGGCGTCCAGCCGGGTACGCTGCTCGCCATCGGCCAGTGCCGTGGCGCGCGCCAGCGAAGCCTGCAAGGCCTGCTGTTCGGCTTGCCATTTGGCAAAGTAGTCGTCAACCTTGGCCACTTCGCGGCGTTGAATCAGCATGTCCTTTTCAAAACGGCGCATATTGGACAAGCGGGTGTGCGCCGCCTGCAAGGCCACACTCAGGCCCAGATCGCGTTGCGCCAGCTCGCTGGCCAGCTGCGACTGACGGTGCACGCCCAGCATGCCGGCGGCGGCGGTCAGCAGCAACACGGCCAGGGTGACGGCAAACAGCAGCAACAAGCGGGTGCGCAGGGACAACAGAGCAAGCAGCGACATGACAGGTCCTTGAGATAATGGACAAAACGCCCGCCATAAGGAAATTTCCACGGCGTGGCCGCCGTACATCATAGGGGATTCACATCGCAAGAAAATTGCGTTTTCATGAAACTTCATCAAACGGACATTTGCCAGGCCAGGAGGTCGTCACTGGCTTGCCATGCGCATGCTGCATTGCAATAATTGATCAAATACCCCGATGCACGAACCCTGAGGAGACGTTTCTCGCCATGACAGCCCGATCTCATCCGCCCCGCGTGGCCGTCATTGGCGGCGGCCTGGCCGGCCTTGCCGCCGCCTGGCATCTGGACGCCGCCGGCTTCGCCTGTCGGGTGTTCGAGTCTGGCAAACGCCCCGGCGGCCCGGCCTTGTCCAAACGCGAAGGCGCTTGCCTGTTTGAATACACCCCCAGCGTGCTGCAACTGGACGCCGCGCTGCTGGCCTGGCTGGAGCAGTTGGGCCTGGGCCCGGCGCTGCACCCGGCCACGCCCTACGCCAGCCGGCGCTGGGTGCTGCATCAGGGAGCGTATCAACCCTGGCTGGAGTCACCGCTGAACTGGCTGCTCAGCCGGCGAGTGGATCGCAGCAGCAAACGCCGTCGGCTGGTGGAGTCGCTCAGCCTGTTGCGCCCCGGCGCCGTGCAACCGGGCGGCAGCGTGGCGGCGTTTGTGCGCGCGCATCTGGGCGACTGGTTCAATGACTATCTGGTGGCGCCTTGGCTGGCTTTGCAATACGGCGTGGATGCAGAACAAGCCGACATGGCGCTGACGCTGCCCGACCTGATTCAGCCCGCCAGCCGGCTGGCGCTGGCGCGCCAGTTGCAGGCGCGCCTGCTGGGGGTGGGCGGCTACGGCTTGCGCCAGGGGTTGGACACCTTGACCGACACTCTGTCGGCGCGGGTGGACGTGCGGCTGGGCCAGCATGTCGGCGCGCTGATTCGCCGACCGCGCGGCTGGTGCGTGGTGACCGGCATGGAAACCTATGAAGCCGACTTGCTGGTGCTGGCGGTGTCCACCCGCGAAGCCGCGCTGTTACTGGCCCCCGGCTTTGCCCAGACCGCTGCGCGGCTGGGCGAGGTGCGCTACGCGCCGATGATCGACGTGCACAGCGTCTATCACCGCGAAAACATGGCGTTTCGGCTGCGCGCCGGCGGCGCCTGGCATCCGCAGTGCGAGCGGCCGTTTGCCCTGGGCGTGGAATTCATCAGCAGCCAGATCAGCCACCGCACGCCGGATGGCGAAGTGCTGGTGTGCGCCCGCCTGGGCGGCATGGCCCAGGCCGAGCGGCTGGGGCTGGACGACGCGGTGTTGGGCCTGTTGCTGGACAGCGAACTGGACGGCCTGCTCGGCGTACTCAACGCCCCATTGGAACGCCATGTGCACCGCCGCCGCCACGCCTACCCGCACCCGGACGCCGCGCTGGCCGCCGCCCGCGCGGAGTTACCCACGCTGGCGCAGGCGCGCGTGCTGGTGGCGGCAGACTGGGCGGCCGGGCTGGGGCCAGAAGCGGTGCTGCGCCACGCCATGACCCTGCCCGCCGCCGCCCGGGCGGCGCTGGCTGCGCCGGCCTGAGCGCCGGCCGTCACGCCAGATCATCAGCGCATCTCGAACAGCTCCTGATGAAACCGCGCTGCCGGCAAACCTTCGCCGCATAAGCCCTCGCGCAGGGAGTGACCAAAGCCCGCCGGCCCGCAAAACCACACATCCGCCTCGCGCCAGCCCGGCGTGCGCGCCTGCAACTGCGCCACATCCAGCCGGCCGTCACGTTGATTCCACCACACATGCAGCCGCACACCAGCTTGTTTGGCGAGCGCTTGCAGCGGCTCGATCAGCATCGGCTCGTATTGCGCCGTGCAATAAAAGAAATCCACCTCTCGGTCGTCGCCCTGTTCAGCTCGTGCTTGCAGACGCGCCATAAACGGCGTCACGCCAATGCCGCCAGCCACCCAGATTTGCCGCCGTGCTTCTCCGGCAAAGGTAAAGCAGCCATACGGGCCTTCCAGTTGCACGGCGTCGCCCACCCGCAAGCGCTGCGCCAGCGCGCCGGTGTAGTCCCCCAGCGACTTGATCACGACTTGCACACGGGCTTGCTCAGGATCCCAGGCAGAGGCCAGGGTGAAGGGGTGCGCGCCTTCGTCGCCATGCAAGGTCACAAAGGCAAACTGCCCAGCCTGATGCCCAGGCCAGCCGGGCGCCAGCGCAATCTCCACGCCCAAGGCGTCCAGCGCCGGATAAGGCTGGATCGCCGCCACGGCGCCGTCCACCTTGCGCCCGCTGGCGCGCACGCCGAATAAGCTCATCACCGCCGCCACACTGCCCAGCGCCATCAGCACGGCCAACAACGGCCCGAGCGGCTGGCTCCAGTAGGCGAACTTCACCAGCACCACCGAGTGAAACACCAGCACCAGATAGGCCACGGCAATCCATTTATGCGTTTGCATAAAGCGCCGATAGGGAAACCACTTGATCAGCGCAAGAATCATCAACGCCGCAGCGGCATAAAACGCCCATTCGCCGACACTTTCCGCCAGGCCACGTTGCTGGGCGAAGATCTGCTCCAGCGAGCCCGGCTCTAATGGCGGACGCGGTCCACGCTTGGGCCGTTCCAGCCAGCCCCAGCCCACCAGCCACTTGGGGCCCTTGGCCAGCAGCCAGTGCGTCACCGCCAGCGTCAGCCCGGCAATGCCCAGCCATTTGTGCAGTCGGTACAGCTTGTCCAATCCGTCCAGCGGGCCTTCCAGCCAGCGCGGGCGCACCGCCAGCATCACTGCCAGGCTCATGACTCCGATGGCCAGCGCGCCGGTGTATTGGGTGAGCACGCCGCGCCAGGCAAAAAACCCGTGCAGCGCCGCCAGCTGTGCTGGCTCGCTCAGCCACCATGCTGCACTGAGTAGCGCCAGGCTACCCCACACGATCCAATGTACTGCTTTCATCTTGCTTGCTCCTGACATGCATTGTGCCGATCAGGTTAGCGCGGCAATTATCTTCCCAGCAAGAGAACGACCCGGGTTTTACTTTATGTTACCCAGTGTCACACAGCCGCACGCTGCCAGCGGCCCATTTTGGCCAAGCTCATCCATGCCAGATGCGCCATGGCGCAATGCTTTCAAAAAAACTTATCTATTCATGGCAGCAATTCACGCCATTTTATTAAGCCAGGAATAAAACCTTGCTAATTTTTGCCACCAGCCAAACCGCGAATGTGTGCCGGATATAATAAAGACCCGCTTCAGTAGAACAATATGGCGCAACATGGCGGCGCAGGCCGCTTTCTGCCAGAAAGCACAGAATTAACCTGATCCGCCGTTCATGCGCAACACGCTGAATTGAGAATATTGCCAGATATTGCTCCATGGAAGCATAAATGTGGCATGACTGGACAACATTAAAATGGAGGAGAATACATTCATGCCGGTTCGTCGTAGAATTTTACTGCTGGTGGCCGCCGTGCTGATCAGCATGCTGGCCATCGCGGTAATTTCCTTGTCGGTGTTGCGCGCCAATATGATCAGTGAGCGGCAAAGCCAGTTTGGCGCGCTGGTCAGCCAGGGCAAAGCCAGTTTGGCGTACTTCCACAAGCTGGAGGCTGACGGCAAGCTGAGCCGGGAAGAAGCCCAGAAACTGGCCAAACAAGCCATTGCCAGCCTGCATGACGGTGACCGTTATCTGTGGATGCGTGACAACAGCAATGATGTCAACCTTGTGCACCCCAATCCCAAGCGGGTTAATCATGCGGATCCTGATGCCAAAAAGAAAGGGGATGAATATCGCCAGGCCATGCAAGGGGTTGAGGTCGGCTTTTTATTTTCGCAAGGCACCCGCCCTGGCGTGGAAGGCAATGTCGGCAAATTATACGCACTATCGTTATTTCAGCCCTGGAACTGGATTATTGGTTTTGGCGGATATCTGGACGACATTGAACAGGTTTTCTGGCAACGCGCCTTCACCATGCTGACTGTGGGTGGAATGATTTTTGTACTGATCGCGGCATTGGCCTGGCAATTATCACGCACCATTCTGGGCCAATTGGGCGGCGAGCCACAATATGCGGCAGAAATTGCCCAATTTATTGCGCGTGGGGATTTGTCGCGGGAAGTACAGTTGGGGCGGCAACAGGTAGAAGGCAGCGTATTGGGTGCGATGCGGCAAATGCGGGATGGTCTGCGCAGCCTGGTGGGCCATTTCAGCCAGGCATCTGACACCCTGGCCTCGTCCACCGCACAGCTGTCCAGCCAGATGGGCTTGCTGGGCCGCAGCGCCAGCCACACCGCCGAGGCTGCCGCCTCGACAGCCGCGGCAGTGGAGCAAATGACCATCAGCATCGACCAGATTTCCGGCAATGCCCGCGAAACCGAACAGTTTTCCCAGCAGGCCGCCAGCCTGGCTCAAGAGGGTGAACAACTGGT
The DNA here is from genome assembly GCF_003201855.1 of Rivihabitans pingtungensis. Classification (GTDB taxonomy): domain Bacteria; phylum Pseudomonadota; class Gammaproteobacteria; order Burkholderiales; family Aquaspirillaceae; genus Rivihabitans; species Rivihabitans pingtungensis. Next base: position 17,848 of record NZ_QJKI01000027.1, read on the forward strand.
GGGCGACACCGCCAGCGACATCCGCCAGGTGGCGCAGTCAGTCAGCGAAGCGGCGGGCAATATCCGTCAGTTGGCCGAACGCTCGCGCGAAATCCGCAACGCCAGCACTATCATCAAGGACATTGCCGACCAAACCAATCTGCTGGCACTGAATGCCGCCATCGAAGCCGCCCGCGCCGGCGAACAGGGCCGAGGGTTTGCTGTGGTGGCCGACGAAGTGCGCAAGCTGGCCGAGCGCACCGCGCAGGCCACCGACAGCATTCACGCCACCATTCATGGCGTGCTCAATGACACCGAACAGGCGGCCAACCATATGGATGGCGTGCGCGAACAGGTCAGTGGCAGCGTAACGCGCGCAGAGCAAGCCGCCACCACCCTGGGGCAGATTCGTCATCAGGTGAGGATGGCTGTGGACAAAATGCGGGATGTGGCCAATGCCGCGCAAGAACAAAGTCAGGCCAGCAACAGCATCGCCAACAATGTCGAGCAGATTGCCCAGATGGTGGATGAGTCCGACACGGCGGTCGAAGAAGTGAATAGCCAGGTGCAGCAGCTCAACACCCTGGCCAGCGAGTTGCGCGCCACGGCGGCCCGCTTTGTGCTGTAAAAAAATTCGCCCACCCCGACCTGACCAGCACAGCCAGGCAAAGGTGGGCAGCGTCAGGCCAGGCCAACCCGTGGGCGGCCGGGCAAACACGCATCAGCTGGGCAGCTTGACCTGATAGCCCGGCTGGTTCTTGGGATGGTGGTCGTTGGTGAACACGCTGCGGTCGTTCTTCAGCACGATCACCTCAAAGAACGGGCGGAAGCGATCTTCCGAGATGCCAAAGGCGGTCAGGAATTTGCCAAACAGCACTTGTTCTTCTGGCTCCGGCTGGCCATCGGCCAGCGAAGAATCAATCAGGTTGACCAGCATGCACATCTTTTGCGCATCGGTCAGCAGCGGGGTGGCCTCCTGCAGGAAGGTTTCCACCGAGTTCTTGCGGCGGTATTTCAGCGCGGAATCCAGCAGCGCCTGATTTTGCGCGCCCACGCCAATCGTGCCGCGACCGTCATCCTGGCCGCCCAGCACGCTGAGCAGATGGCCGATTTCTTCGTTATCCATCTCGCCGTCGGCGGACATCATGTACAGCAGCGAGGTGGCGAAGGCCAGATGCGGGGTCATTTTTTCGCCGCTGTCGCTCTTGAACATGTCAAACAGGCCCATTGGGTGCTCTCCTTGGTGTGTGGTCAGGGGGATAAAAGCCCGGCCGCGGCACACATATGCCTACAACGGCCAGGCAACGCGTTAGACCATGGGGTGTTTTGTCAGGTTCCAGCACAAAAACGCCAACGACCCGCACATGGGCGGGCCGTTGTGTGGCACGCCACCATCGTCGGGGGCAGCGCGCCGGAATTGGTGCAGGGAGTTCGGACATTCCCCGCCTGATGTCATCCAAGCCCCGGCCAGCTGTCTGCAACCACCCTCGCAAACCGCGTTTCGGGGCAGGGGCCGTACTTGAGATGGCGAGATATTAGCGAGTAGAGATTGCACGGCGATGACGGCCAGATTGCTGACTGATGGCGCCCAGGGGGCGCCAGTGGCGGCCCCTGGGCGCACATCAGCCAAGCGTGGGCCATGCGCGCCGTCAGCGCTCAGAAGCGGTATTGGCCACTAAGATAGAAAAACCGTGTGGGCGGGTCTTCCAGCGCGTACATCGATCCCCAGTTGTCCGGGGCCTGGCGGTTGAACAGATTATCCACGCCCGCAGCCAGGCTGATCTGTTTGTTGACTTGATACGCCAGCTTGAAATCCGTCAGGCCATGGTTGCTGGACAGGTTGACCCCACGCAGGGTGTTGTGGCTGTTGTAGTAATTGAAGTAATAGCGCCCTTGCAGGTCAGCGCGCCAGGCCCCCACTTCTGCGCGCAGGCCGGCGCGGGCAATGCTGCCCGGACGGCCGGTCAGGCGCTGGCCGCTGCTGTCGTCGCGGGCGCGGATATGTTCATAGCCGCCAGTCAGCGACCAGCCCGGCAAAAAGCGCCACTGACCGCTCAGCTCGATGCCTTCAATGGTGGCGCGGCCGACATTGGCGTACACCGAGCGGCTGAGCACGCCAGCGGGGTCGCTGGCCTGGCGCGCTTGCGACACGGTGGTGATCAAATTGCTGGCGCGGGTGCGGTAGGCGGCCAGCTCCAGGTTCCAATCGTCACGCTGGTAGCCGATGGCGGCCTCGACACTGCGGCTTTCTTCCGGAACCAGCGCGTCATTGCCCAGAATCAGGAAGGTGCCACGGCGGAAGGTGGCGTATTGCTCCAGCACGGTGGGCGCGCGAAATGCCTCGCCGTAGCCCAGGCGGAAGCGCCAGTTGGACGGGGTGTATTGCAGCGACAGGCGCGGGGTGGCGGCGTGGCCGAATTCGTTGAAGCTGTCGTAGCGCACGCCCGCCAGCATGTGCAGGTCGGGCAGCAGGGTGAAGTCGCCCTGCGCCAGGCCATACTGGTTGCGGCGGTCGCCTTCGCGCGAGGTGTTGTTGGCGATGCGCAATTGGTCGGTTTGCCGGCCCAGGCCAAAGGTCAGCATATGCTGGCCCAGCGGCAGGGTATAGCGCGCGCCCAACTGGGTTTGCGTGTAATGGGTGTCTTCAATCAGCGGATAGGCGCGGGTGGTTTTGGCGTCCGAGCGGCCACGCGCCATATCCACCACCAACTGGCCGGGGCCGATGTCGCCGGTGTAGTTCAGTCCGGCGTAGTCGCGGCGCTCTTGCTCGTAGCCCACAAAACGGGTGAACGGCGCGCTGGCCAACTGATCGGGGGCGCGGTCGTTTTGCAGCACGCGCTCCAGCGTCAGCTTGACGGTGTGGCCCGGCGCCACGCGCAGGCCACCATGATAATTGACGTAGGTTTCGTCGCTGCCTTTGAGGTCGGCGCGGTAGCTGCTGTCCACCACCCGGTATTCGTCACGGTTGCGTTGCTCCACGCTCAAGCGGTGGGTGACGTTTTCGCCGCCATATTCTACGTAGCCCTTCCACAAGTCGGTGTCGCGCGAATTGCCCTGCGACAGTCCGTACAGCACGGAAGCGCCGCCGTGCAGACCGCTATTATATTTGGGCTGCTTGCTGATGATGTTGATCACCCCGCCCGAGGCGTCAGCGCCATACAGCGCCGACATCGGGCCGCGCACGATTTCGATTTGCTCGGCATCTTCGCTGGAAAACAGGTTCAGGTCGCGCGAGCCGTATTTCTGGGTGCGGCGCAGGCCATCGTACAGAATCAGCGTGCCGCTGCTGGTCATGCCGCGCATGCTGATGGTGGCGTTGGTGGACGTGCCACGGGTGTCCACCCCGACCGCCTGCTTGAGGTTGTCCACCAGGCTGACGCCTGCGGTGGCGTCCAGATCGCGGCGGCTGAGCACCTGCACGCTGGCCTGCACATCTTGCACCGGCTGGGCGTAACTGGACGCGGTGACCACCACCGGCTTAAGTGAGGCGTCTTCGGCGTGGGCCGCCAGCGCGAAAGCGCCAGCCAGCGCCAGGCATAGCGGCGCGGGGCGGGCAAGCAAGAGGGGCAAGGACATGAGCTCTCCTGAAGTCGTGGGCGCTGGCGTTGCAACAGCCAGGCCAAATAATGAAAATGGTTTATGGCCGCGCCAGCGGGGCAATGGGGATCACCCGCCGCACGCGTCGACGCTGGCGCAGGTGGGCCATGGCCACTGCGGCGGCACCCAGCGCCAAGGCCAGCGTGGCCCAGGCAGCCGACACGGTGGCCAGCCGCCGCCAGCCCATCAGCGCCAGCACCAGCGCCGCGCCCACCCGCAGGCAGGGGGCAAGCCAGGGGTGTTCGACGCGCAGGCGCTGGCCCAGCGCGGCGCAGGCCGGAATCAGCGCCAGCATGGGCGTCAGCAAGGCCCCCGCGCCAAACGCCATGCCCAGCCGCGCGCCCTGGCCGGGGTCGGCGCTGGCGGCGGCGGTGGTCAGCAAGGTGGCCAATGGCGTGCAGGGAATCAGGGTCAGCGCCATGCCCAGCAAAAAGGGCGAGCTCAGCCCGATGCGGCCGGCGCGATGGCACAGCGCGGCGGCGGTGTGCGGGGCGCTTGGGCGTAACAGCAGGCCGGCGCAGGCCAGCGCTGCGACGCCAATCAGCGCATTGCCCACGCCGGAGCGCAGGGTCTGGAGAAACCAGTCGCCCAGGCTGGCCGCCAGCGCGCCCAGGCTGGTATAGGCCAACCAGCGCCCGCCCAAAAAACTCAGCGCATCGCGCAGCCCGGCGCGTGCGCCGCCAGCGCCAGCCAGCGTCCAGGCGCCGATAAAGGGCATGCAGGTGGCGGCGCAGGCGGTGAGTCCCAGCGAGGCCCCCAGCAGTAGCACACCGGTCAGCGAGGCATCAGCCGCCATGGCTGCTGTCCACCGGTTTGGCGCGGGCGATGCGAATCACCTTGCGTTCGCCATCCGGGGTTTCCCGTTTGACCTGACGCTTGTAGTAGTCGCGCGAGGAGCTGAACGCGGCCAGCGGGCCCACCCGCACGCGGATGATCTGATCATCCGGGCAGTATTCGGCGCAGCGCCCGCACAGCGTGCAATCTTCGGTGAAGGCCCGGCGGCCGTGCTGGTGGTGGATTTCCGGGATATCCATCGGACAGGCGCGGCTGCAAATGCCGCACTGCGCGCATTTGCTGTGTTCGCGCTTGTCCAGACGCAGCAGCGACACATGGCGCGCCAGCGCATTCATGGCCAACATCGGGCACACCCGACAGAACGGCTGGCGCACGGCCAGGCTGGCCAGCAACACAAAGCCGGCCACCGTGTTGCCAATCAGGCTCAACGCCAGCCCCAGCGCATCGCCGCCCACTTTCAGCGCCAGCTCGTCGGTCTGGCCGGTCAGCAAGGTGGTGACAATCCGCGACGGGCAGACATCGCAATAGGGGTTGCCTGCCGAATGCGGGGCCACGCCCAGGCCGGCGGCCAGCGGCAAGGCAAACACCAGCCCCAGCAACACCAGCCATTTCACCGGCCGCAGCCAGCGCAGCCGCGTCGGGGCCACGGTGCGCCGCGCCAGCCCCAGCTTGCGCCCCAGCCGGTATAGCCATTCCTGCACCGTGCCCAGCGGGCACACCCAGGCGCAAAACGCCTTGCCCAGCAGCAGATAAGCCAATAAAAAGCTGCCCAGGGTGAGCAGTAGCGGCAAGAAGGTTTGCAGCGCCACCTGCTGGGCGCGCGCCAGTGCGGCGCCCACCTGATGATCCAGCTGATGCTGCAAGGGCACCAGCGCGCAATAGCCGCCGTTTTGTGTGTCGTAGGCGCAAGACAAGGCCGGCAGCGCGGTGGAGATTTTTTCTGCCGCGTAATAGCCCACCAGATTGGCCCCCCAGACGGTGAGCAGCAGCATCAGCAGTTGCACACTCAGGCGCACACGCCCTAAAGACAGCCCAGACAAAATGGATTTCATGCGCGCTCCCGTTTGCGTCGGATCAAGGGGGCGGCCAGCACCATGCCAAAGCCCAGCGCGCCCACGCCGGCAGCCAGGCTGCGTTCGCGCATGCGGTCCGGGTAGTAACGGTGGGCGTAGGTGCTCAGATAGTTGCGCCCGTCGATGGCCTGGTTGACCGCCAGCACAAAGCCCTGGCTGGCGTTCATCGGGTTGGGGCCTGTCAGCGCCGCCTCGGGAAAATCACGCGGAAAAGTGACTTCCACCTCGCCGCGCGTGTCGCTGACCCACACTCGGCGCGTGCCGGGCTCGGTAAGCAGCTCCACGCCGACATTGGGTCGCGGCTGACCATTGAAGCGCACCTGAAAGCGCCACTGGCTGGTTTCCCGCACGCCGCCATGTTCCGGCAGGCGCAATGGCACAATCTCCAGCCCGTCGCGGCGCTGCGCCAGCAAGGCGGAGGGTGACAGCGGCTTGCCGGGCAAATAGACATGGGTGCTGGCGCGCAGCACGGTGTGGTCATCGCGCGCGCCGCTGGCGCTGAACCAGACATGGCCGCTGCCGGCCTGCTCGCGGCTGGCGCGCCAGCCGCTCAGCGTTTGGCCATCCGTTCGCGCCACCGTGTGCATGACCAGGGTTGGGGCAGGCAGATTGACCGCGTCGATGCGCACACCGCCGGCGGATTCGCCGCGTGCGGCTTGCGCTTGCAGCAGCGGATAGCGCGTCCAGGTCGGGCGCTCAGTGGCGGCGGCATGCGCATGTGGCGCCGGTGCCGCCAGCGCGCCGCTCGCCAGCCCGATGCCGGCTAAGCCCAGGCCGATAGACCGCCAGTGTGAAAACAGGGCCATATCTCAATTGCCAAGAGAATCAAAGATGCGGCGGATTATAGTAGTTCTACCAACCCCCTCTCTGCGACATAATGTCGCAGCAGATCACGATCATGACAGATAAAAAAATGGGCAGCACCATGGCGCTGCCCCATTGGCGCATACGCCAACAGTCACCCATTTTATTGTGGTGAGATTCTGCTCAGAATGTGGCCTGTACCCCCACCGTCACCGTGCGGCCAGGGGCAATATAGCCAATCCCGTCATACTGTTTGTCCGCCACATTGGCCACACTCAAGCGCGCAGTCAGCTGCTTGCCCAGCGCGTGGCTCAGGCCAATATCCACTGTGGAATAGGCTTGATATTCGGTGGTGTTGGCGTCATTGCCGTAGCGTTTGCCCACATGGTTGAACGTGGCAAACAGTGTGCTGCCTGGCGCCCAGTGATAGTCTGCCTTCAAAAATCCCTGCTGGCGCGGCACATTGGTCAGGCGCTTGCCTTGCAGGCTGACATCGCGCGGGTTCTTGACGATTTTGGATTGATTCAAGGTGTAACTGCCGGTCAGCGTCAGCGTCGGCAACAGGCGATACACCGCCTCAAGCTCCAGCCCTCGCGTGGTCACCGCGCCAATATTGATCTTGTCTACATTGCTGGCGTTACGCTGCACCGAATAAATAAAGTCCTTGGCGTCGTTGTAATATGCCGTGGCCTTGGCATACCCCATCTGGCCAAAATACACATCCACGCCAAAGTCATAGGCATTGACCTTTTCTGGGGTCAGCGCCGGATTGGCCCAATAGGTGACATTGCCGCGTTTGGTGTCGGCATACAAATTGAACATGTCTGGCAGATTGAACGCCTGCCCGGCGCTGGCGCGCACATTGACCGCCTCATTCAATTTGAACAAAGTGGCCAATTTGGGCGACAGCTTGCTGTCGGTTTGGCTGCGGTAGGCTGAATTGGGTTGTCCCGCACCGCTGTCGGTTTGATTGCCGCCGGTTTTCCAGTGGTCGTAGCGCGCGGCCAGATTCAGATTCCAGCGTGGAGTCAGTTGCAGGTCATCTTGCACAAACAGCCCGTAGCGCCGCACATCGCCGCGCGTGTCGCGCAGCCGCGCGCTGCCGGGATAATCAAAATGGTTGCGGAGGTCACCGTCCAGATAATCCACGCCCACGGTCAGTTGCTGCCCGGGCGTCAGTGTCCAGGCATGCTGGATATTGCCGCCCACGGTACGGTCTTGGTACAGGCCTTTTTCGGCAATGCTGCGGTAGCTTGGCGTGCTCAAGGTATCGGCCCATTGTTTGCCCTGCCGCGCGTACACCATGGCGGTGGTGCTGGCGCCGTCGGCTTCGCGCACATAGCGCACGCTGGGCAGCCATTGTTCACGGGTGGAGGGCTGATAGCCTGGCGCACCCGGTCGATAAAAGCCGGTGGCTTCGTCTTTCAGGTAACTGACCCCGGCCTCCAGCAGCGATTGCGCGCTCAGCTCGTGCGTCACTTTCAGCGAAGCATTTTGCTTGACCGTGCCGATGGCGTCCTGGTTGGCGGTGGGCACCGTGGCGTCCGGGCGCCACATGGTATAGCCGTCGCTGGAAAAATGGCTGGCCGACAGCCGCAGCGAGGTTGGGCCGGCGCCATACGAATGCGACGCCGTCAGCCGCTTGCTGTTCATGCTGCCATACTCTGCCCCCAGCCGGGTCACGCTGCCGGCTTCGGGCGCACGGGACAAGACATGAATCACCCCGCCCATGGCATTGGCGCCGTACAGGCCAGAGCTGGCCCCGCGCACAATCTCCACACGCTCAATATCCTGAGTGCTCAACTGCGACCAATCCACTTGGCCATCGTAAAGCACATTCATTGGCACGCCATCCAGCAACACCAGCGTGCGGCTGTTGCCCGGCAAGCCGCGCGTGTAAGTTTGTGCAATGCGGTTGGGCGACGAGGCATCCATCCGCGCCGCATACACCCCCGGCACGCCTTGCAGCAGCTGGTCCACCGTGCTCGCTGGCGATTGCTCGATGGTCTCGCGGTTGATCACCGACACGGCAGCCGGCACATCACGCAGGGCTTTCTGGGTTTTGGTGGCGGTGATCACCAGCGGGTTCAGTTCGGTGCTTGGCTCAGCGGCAAGCGTCAGCAGCGGCGTGGCGCCGACAAAAATGCTGCTCAGCCGCCAGGCCAGATGAGACAGGCGAAACATGGGTTCTCCTCAAGTGAAGATATCTTTGGCGCGCCAGCTCGACGAGGAGGTTTGGGTGTGCGTTTGGTTTAAAGCTGCTCACAAAACTCAGCGCAACGAGCTGGGCGCGCGCAAACAGTGCGAGCGCCATGCAACAACGCCAGGAGGGTTTTGTGACGCTCAGCTGGGCTGGCGGCGGCGCGTCCTGGGCGTCAGCGTGCGCGCCAGCCTCTTGCCGCCCACCACCAGCGACGTGACGCCCAGGCCGATGCCCAGCACGCTGGCGATGATCATCCAGCCGTCCCACAGCGGGCGGCTGCGCAACACCGGCACATCCCAGCTGTGCAGGGCGTTGAACAGCCAGCGGTAGGCGCGGCGGCTGCGGTCCACCCGCTTGAGCAATTGGCCGGTGGCCGGGTCGAGGTAGAGCCAGCTGGCGCTGGCGTCGTCCAGTTGCAGGCGCAGCACCGGAAACGGCTTGTCCAGCGCATCGTCGCCACGCGGGCGCGGGTAGTAATAGGCGTCGCCTTCGCTCAGCCAGTCGCTTTGCGTCACCTGGGCGCCGGGATACAGGCGCAGGGCGGCGCGCGCCAGTTCATCGGCGCTGAAGGTCGGGCGGTCTGCGTTGACGGCTTGGGGCGCGCCAAATTCGCTCAGACGGCTGACGCGGCCATCGGCCTGGTGGGCCAGCAACACCGCGTGTTCGCCCAGGCGACGCCAGTGCAGCTCCACCGACGGCGTGGCCAGCGGCGCGCGCCAATCCAGCGCGCCAGCCGGCAAGCCGCCGCCGTGGTAGCGCGCCAGCTCGGCCGGCCTGATGCCGGCGTGGCTGAACAGATGCCAGGGGTTGTTGGCCAGAAAGCCGCTGAAAATCCACAGCATCGCCCAACCGCCGCCGGTCAGCCCCAGCCAGAAATGCCAGCGCGGCCAGCGTTCACGATAGGGATGCACCTGACCGCTGCCATAGCGGCGCTGGCCAAACCAGCCCGGCCGCCAGCGCTGCCAACCCACCCACAGGCCGGTCAGCACGGCAAAGCAGGCGGCGAAGGCGCTCCAGGTGAGAATGTCCTTGCGTTGCTCGCCCAGGCCGATGTCGTCCAGCGGCCGGAAAAAATGCAGCCAGCTGCCCAGCCAGGTCAGCGTGCGGCTGATGGTGGTGGTGACGCGCACCACTTCGCCAGTTTTGGCGGAGATATGCAGCTGGCTGCCGTCGGCGTCGTTCAGCGCCACGCGGTGCAAGGGGCGGAAAGGGTCAAAATTCATCATGCGCGTGCCGGCATCGGCGCGCACGGTTTCAATAAAACTCGGCGTGGCGGCGCGGCCTGCGGCGCCCGCCCAGTCTTGCGCCAGCCGCACGGCGCGCGCCGCGTCGGTGGAGACGCGCCGGCCATCCACGGCAGACAGCATGTGGCGCTGGCCAGCCAGATCAATCAATAGCCACATTGGCTCGCCAGCTTGCATCATCAGCCGCGCCTCGGCCGGCGCCTCATCGGCACGCTGTGGCCAGGCGCGTCGCCAGGCCTGGCCAGCGCTCAGCGGCGGGGCGGATTCGGGCAAAGCTTGGCTGTGCGCCAGCCGGGTGTGGCTGTCAACACGGGATGCGCCGGCGTAGACCATGACCAGACCGGAGAAAAACCAGATAAGCATGAACAGGCCCAGGGCGATGCCCAGCCAGCGGTGGAGGATAAAAAGCGTGCGTTTCACCGAAAATTCCAAGGGATATGACCATGCCGCCTGTTCAGGCGGCGTGGTTTGCGCTGACGCGCAGTGTTTTTGAGACGGGTCAGCGCCCCGTGCGCGCCCTACTTTCTTTGCTTCGCCAAAGAAAGTAGGCAAAGAAAGGCGACCCCAGGACGCCCGCCCGTCCGCCGCCTGCGGCGACGGTGGTCCCTTGCGCTTCTCGCCAGCCCGGGCCGTCCCGGAAACTCGCGTCAGCTGCGCTGCCGCTCAAACAACCGGGCCGGACTGCCCCCGGGCTGGCTGCGATGCTCAGCGGGCTTTATGGGGAACCCCAAACCCGGCTGGGCACAAAGTGCAGTGCGCTGAATGGGCAGAACAAACCAACATAGACGCCCTCCATCCGGCGCCGCTGCCGGGCCAGGCGAGCGCGGCGGGGTCAATAATCAAACTTCACTTCTGCGTGCCAGGTGCGTTGCGGCATCGGATGGTAGGCAAAGCTCTTGTCGTTGTTGAGGTTGTCCACGCCAGCCGAGACGGTGAATTGCTTGTTCAGCTTGTATTGCACGCGGGCGTCCACCAGCAGGTAGCGGCTGTTGACGCCGTATTGGCTGGCGTCGTAGGTGGCGGTGTTGTTGATGTCGTAGGCTTGTTTGCCGCTGTAGCGCGCACCCAGGCTGTAGCTGAGCGCTTCGTTCTGCCGCCAGGTGGCCAGCAGGGTGGCGCGCCAGGTGGGGATGCCGGGGTAGGCGTTGCCTTCCGAAGTCGGGTTTTTGCTGTTGGCCAGCACGCGTGAGTGCGCCCAGGTCAGGCTGCCGCTCAGGTCCAGGCCGCGCAGGCCGACGTCGCTGGCTTTGGCGGCCAGCTCCAGGCCACGGGTGCGCACGCGGTCGATGTTCTGGATATTGGTGATATTGGGGTTGACCGTGGTGTTGGTCTGCGACAGCAGCGCGTCGCGCAGGGATTCCTGAAAAGCGCTCAGCCGCAGTTGGCCGTCGGCGCCCAGCGCGTATTCGGCGGCCAGCTCCAGTGTGTCGCCGCGTTCCGGGCGCAGCGTGGGGTCGTTGTTGACGATGCTGTTGCTGCCGGCGGCGCTGCCCTGGAACAGCTCGGACACGGTCGGCATGCGCCAGGCGCGGCCCCAGGCGGCGCGCAGGGTCAGGTCGGGGTTGAGGTCGTGACTGAGCGCCAGCTTGGGCGACCAGTAATTGTTGTCGCGCTCGGCGTGGTTGAATGCTTTGCCTGCGGTCAGCGTGCGTCCGCCCCAGGCTTGCCAGCGCTCGTAGCGCAGGCCGGGGGTCAGCCGCCAGTCGGGCAAAAAGCGCCAGGTGTCTTGCACAAACAGCGCGTGGGTGCTGGTGTGGCCGGCAAAGGCGTCGGTTTGCGCGCCCTGCACGCCGCTGAGCCAGTCATTGGTGGCGTAGGTGCGGCTGTCCAGGGTGTAGCGGTCGTAGTGGTAGCCAAAGCGCAGTTGGTGCTCGCTGGCGCGGCTGCCGCCTGGCCGCCAGTCGGCCTTGAGGTCAAAGGTTTGCCAACCGGTGCCGTCCATCAGGGTGATGCGCCCGGCGCCGCCCTGGCGCGGGTTGGCAATGGCCACGCTGGGCGCGCGGCTGTGGTCTTTCAGATAGCGGTAATCGCTGGCCACCGCCTGCCAATCCCATTCGCCGCCGCTGTGGCTGGCCAGGGTCAGCGCATTGCTCAGGTGGGCTTCCTGGCGCTGGCTGGGGGCAAACAGCGTGCCGAGGGTGTATTTCTGGCCGTCGATGCTGACAATCCCGCTATACACCGCCTCGCCAGCAGCATTGCGCAGATAGCTGTCCACCGTCGAATCCGAGCGGTTTTGCCAGTAGCCCAGCTGATAGCTGGCGCGCAGGGTGGGAGTGATGTCCCAGGTGAGTTTGGCGCGAGCGCTGTCTTGCGTGGTGTGATCAACGCTGGTGGCGCCCAGCACCAGCCGGCTGGCGCCGTAGGGGTCGGTGTCGCGCTGCGCGCCGCTGACCGCCGTGGCGGCGGCGCTGCCGGTGTAGTGGCTGGGGTTGGTGGCAAAGGTCATCGGATGGCCGTGGCTGTCCAGATGACTGGCGTCCAGCTGCCAGGCCAGCGTACCGGTGCGACCGCCCAGGCTGGCTTCCAGTTTATTGCCGTCGTAATGCTGCTGGGTGCCGTACAGCGAGAAATCCTCACGGAAGGCCTGCGCCTTGACGTGGGCTTCAAATTTGTCTGGCGCGCGGGTGTTCAGCAGCACCACCGAACCCACCGAGTTGCCGGGAAATTCCGCGGCAAACGGGCCATACACCATGTCCACCCGGCTGATTTCGTCGGCCGACACCATATTCCAGCGCGGCGGAAAGTCATAGCGGTTGCCCAGCAAATTGGACAGCAACACGCCGTCGGCATACACCAGCGAGCGCGCGCTGCTGGTCTGGCCCGAGGTGCGGGTGGCGATGATGCTGTTGCGGTCGCCAATATAGCGTTTGCGCACCTGCACGCTGGGCAGGTATTTCACCACGTCCTCGGTGTTGATCACATTCACCGCGGCGGCAAGCTGCGCGGCGCTCATGCCGGCCTGCGACGCGGGCAGGTTGACCGGCGCGGCGCTGTCGCGGCCGCTGCTGACCAGCACTTCGCCCAGCCGGGCTTCGTCGGCGAATGCGGAAACAGCAGAGAGCGCCGCGAGCGCGGCGCACACCGCCAGGGTCAGCGGGCGCACGGGCGAGGAGAGAGAGGACATGGCAGGGCTCCGGGTAAATTATATTTTTTTGTAAATCAATGTTTTGCCGCCATCACGCAATGCTGGTGGGGCTGAGTCGGCCGGCAGTATGGGCAAATCGCGCACGGGCGGGAATGCGGCATTTTGTCGCACGACAAGCCGGGATCCGGCTGCTATGGTGACGGCCTTTGCCAGTTTTGATTTGAGGGACGACGCCATGGCCCACACCTTGCGTGATCACGCGCCGATTGCCGTCTTGGCGATGTGCGCGCATGGCGCGGCCCTGGCCGCCTTGTGGAGCGGCTCGCCCGCACAAGCCACGCAAGCGCCGCGCGCCTTGCCAATGCAGGTGCGCATGCTGGCCGCGCTCCCTGCCGCGACGCCCGCCCCAGCGGCCAAGCCCATGGTCAAACCCAAGCCCGCGCCCACCCCGCCCAAGGCGGCGCGGCCGATGCCGCTGGCGGCGCCGCGTGCGCCCGCCAGCCCCACCGCGCCCAGCGCCGCCAGCGCGCCAAGCGCCGTTCCTGCTCCCGCCGCCGCCGCGCCAGCCCATCCGACCGCCGTCGCCGAGGCTGCCCCGACGGCGCCGCGCTTTGACGCCGACTACCTGCACAACCCGGCGCCGGCCTACCCGGCCATGGCGCGGCGCAATGGCGAAGAAGGCCGGGTGCAGCTCAGCGTGCGCGTCAGCGCCCAAGGGCGGGCCGAACAGGTGGAGGTGCGCCACAGCAGCGGCTATGCGCGCCTGGACGAGGCCGCGCTGGCCACCGTGCGCCAGTGGCGCTTTGTGCCGGCGCGGCGCGGCGAAGAAGCCGTGGCCGCCAGCGTGCTGGTGCCGATTGTGTTCCGGCTGGAGAACGCATCCTGAGCGCCGCGCAGCCAACTCGCCTGACGTGCTGGTGCGGCCTTGCCGTATGCCGCTCTGATTGACCGACGCACGCCTGGCCAGGAAGGCTTTGCTGCGTGTTGTGCGTGGTGCACTGTCTTGTCGAGCCAAACGCCTGGCCGTTTTTGTTTTCAGTTACCCGTAAGGAAATCTGCATGAATGCATCTCTTGGATTGGCCCATTTCTGGGCGCAAGGCGACGCGGTGTCGCATACGGTGGCGCTGGCGCTTTTGCTGATGTCGGTGTGGAGCTGGACGGTGATGCTGGGCAAGGTGTGGGCGCACTGGCGTGTGCGCCACACGGTGCGGGTGGCGACGCCGGCTTTTTGGGCGGCGCCGTCGCGTGAGGCGGCGCTGACCGCCCTGCGCGCCGAAGACGCCAGCGGGGTGTTTGCTGGTTTGGCGCAGGAAGCTGAACAGGCGGCGCGCGCCTACGAGCAGCAGCGCGCGGGCGGCGGCATCGGCGCTGGGGTGGACGCCAGCGAATTCATCGGCCGCAGCCTGCAACAGGCGCTGACCCACGCCCAGGCGCGGCTGGAATCCGGCCTGACCTTTCTGGCGTCGGTGGGCGCCACGGCGCCGTTTGTTGGCTTGTTTGGCACGGTGTGGGGGATTTATCACGCGCTGATCGGCCTGTCTGGCGCATCGCGCATGAGCATTGATCAAGTGGCCGGCCCGGTGGGCGAAGCGCTGGTGATGACCGCCGCCGGCTTGTTTGTCGCCATTCCGGCGGTGCTGGCCTACAACGCCTGCACCCGCGCCAACCGGCTGACGCTGGCGCATCTGGACGGCTTTGCCCACGGCCTGCATGCCTTGCTGGCTGCGGGTGTGCGCGTCACCCCGAATGCGCGCGCCTGAACACCAGGAGACTGAACCATGGCTTTTTCATCGTTTTCCCGTCAGGGCGGCCACCCGCCGCCGCTGGCCGAGATCAACACCACGCCGCTGGTGGACGTGATGCTGGTGCTGCTGGTGATTTTTTTGATCACCGCGCCGGTGTTGCAGCAGGCGGTGGTGCTGGATTTGCCGCAGGCCAGCGCCGCGCCTTTGCCCGACGAGCCTCGGGTGGTGCGTGTGGCGCTGAACGCCGAGGGGCAGGTGTTCTGGGACGATGCGCCGCTGCCGCACGAGCAGCTGGCCGCCAAGCTGGCCGCCGTGGCGGCCGAGCAACCCGAGCTGCATTTGCGCGCCGACCGCCATACACCTTATGAGGCGGTGGCCGGCTTGATTGCCAGCGCCCAGCAGGCGGGGCTGGTGAAGATTGCCTTTGTCACTGAGCCCGCGCCCTGAGTGTTGCCAGCGAACATTTTTTCAGCCATGCCGTGCCGGAGTCATCCTGGCGCGGCATTTTTTGTTGAACGCCAAATAATGCCATAAGGTTACCGTTTGGTAACTGTCGCAAAAAGCAGACACACGGATTGGTATCGACATATTTTATGCAAATGAAAATTTTGCCGACTGATACCGGTGATGCTCAAGCTGACAAGCACTTGTTTCAACTACCGTATTTGTAATAACAATTTACATTACTATTGATCCCGGCAATTTTTGCCACCCACCCCGGCAAACACTTACTCCGTATTTCTACGTAATTCCCGTGCATAGTCCCGCAGCGCGAGCCGCATAGCAAAAATCAAATATCATTTTTTGTTTCTCCGCTTGTCCGCATGTGTAAAATTAATTAACTTTGTAGGGCGAACTTTCGCATACCAGCGAATCGAGAGGAAAACATCATGGCAACAACAATCTCCAGCAGCACCACCTACACCCTGGGCGCAGGTGAAGACAATCTAACATTGCAAGGCACGGGCAATATCAATGGTTCGGGCAATACCGGCAATAACCAGATCATCGGCAATGCGGGCGCCAATGTGCTCAACGGCCTGGGCGGCAATGACTGGCTGGATGGCGGCGCCGGCAACGATGTGCTGTATCTGGATGGCAATGACTTTGCCGAGGGCGGCGAGGGGGCGGATACGTATTGGGTGTCGGGCTCCTATAACCTGACAATTGATGACGGCAGCACTGGCGTGGATACCGTCAAAGCCTCGGTGTCGTTCTTCCAGGGTGATTCGGGCCGCAGCGACGTCACCGAGTACTCTTTCTCCAGTGGCGGCATTGAGCGGATTGAGCTGCAAGGCTCGGCCAACCTGGACGCAGCCGGGGGGTTTACTGCCGAAACGCTGATCGGCAACAGCGGCAATAACCTGCTGGCTGGCAATGGCGGCGCAGACAGTCTGTATGGTGGTGATGGCAACGACACACTCTATGCAGACAATTCCCTGTTCGCCATGCAAGACACCTTGCGCGACACCCTGGATGGTGGCAACGGTAACGACACGCTGTACGCCAATGGCAGCGACTTCTTGCTGGGCGGATATGGCGATGATGTCTTTGTGCTGACTGGCGGCAACAATTTCGTCGGTGATTATGGCGGTGTGGATACGGTGATTTCGGACGAATCGATCTCCCTTGACCCTGCCAATAAAGTAGGCACGTCTTTGGTGAGCGCACAAATCGAAAACCTGCAATTGAGCGGCTCGCTGAACATTGACGGTTACGGCAACAACCAGAACAACACCCTGACCGGCAACAGCGGCAATAATCTGCTGGATGGCGGCAGCGGCGTGGATAGCCTCAATGGTGGTGACGGTAATGACGTGCTGCGGGTCGGCTCGCTGCAAACCGGCGCCACGCTGACCGGTGGTGCCGGCATCGATGAATTCCGCTTTGCCAGCAACGCTGCCGGCAATCACACCGTAGGGACGGCCGCCATCACCATCACCGACTTCACCCAGGGCCAAGACTGGATCAACCTGTCGCATGCCGGGCTGAACACCCTGACCACGCTGAATGTGCAAGCTGGCGACACCCTGGCCAGCCTGCTGGCACAAGCCAGCAATCAGGCCACGGCCGCCCAACCGCAAGCGCTGAGCCAATTCACCCTGAACGGCGATACCTATGTGGTGCTGGACACCAGCACCAGCAGCAGCTTTGCCAGCACCGACCTGGCCTTCAAGCTGAACGGCGCCAAAACCCTGACGCTGGCCGATTTTGGCCTGGCCGCACCGAGCAGCCCGACCACGGGCGGCTCTGGCAATGATGTGCTGCACGTCACCGCCACACCGAGCAATGGCATCGACTACCAGCAAGGCGCCACGCTGACCGGCAATGGCGGCAATGATACGTTCTGGATTGATGCCGGCTATCGCGGTGACCACGCCACCGGCAGCAATACACTGGTCATCAGCGACTTTACCCACGGGGTGGACACCATCCGCCTGAGCATTGCCTCTGGCTTGTATCTGCCCGGCCAGATCAACACCCTGGCGGTGCAGGCGGGCGATACCTTGTCCACGCTGATGGCGCGCGCCTCGCACCAGACCTCCACCTACACCATGCCGGCGCTGAGCCAGTTTGTCTGGGGCGGGGAAACCTATCTGGTGCTGGACAGCACGGCCGACCCGAGCTGGGTGGGCAGCAATCTGGCCATCAAACTGGCGGGTGCGCCGACGCTGACCCTGGCGGACTTCAGCTTTGCCTGATTGTCAGCACATGGCATGAATCAGGCCGCGCGGCAATATGGCGCGGCCATGTCAAACGGAAGGCCACTGGCCTTCCGTTTTTTGTGCTGTTCTTTCTGCGCTCTGGGAAAACTCCATCACGAAAAAACAGTTAACATTCACAACCCTCGCCCAAAACCCCCTGAGCAAGTTACCTGGCAGTAACCGTATTCGCACGAATTGCGAGCCATTGTTATTTAAATTAACTTTACCTGGCGAATGTTCGCACCTTCACGAAGAAGAGGATTAAATCATGGCGATCATCATCACCGCTTCGACCGACTACACCCTGGGCGCAGGGGAAGACCATCTGCAACTCACCGGCTCGGCTGATGTAAATGGCACAGGGAATGCAGGAAACAATTTCCTCACTGGCAACGATGGCGCCAATGTGCTGATCGGCGGCACAGGGGGAGATTTCCTGCTGGGGGGTGCCGGCGATGACATCCTGATTGGCAATATTGACGGCGTGACCGTCGATGCTGAAGTGGATATTCTGAGCGGCCAGGACGGCAATGACATCCTTTATCTGACTGGCCGCGACATGGCCGATGGCGGCGAAGGCGCCGACACGTATTGGGTAGTGGGCCGCAACAATCAAATCTGGGATACCGGCACCGACGCCAGCGTGGACGTGGTCAAAGCCTACACCTCGGTGACCATGGGCAACTTCAATTTCGACACCAGCAAGCCATACGCCGTGATCTATGAAGGCATCGAGCGCGTCGAGCTGCAAGGCACGGCCAATCTGAGCGCAGTGGGCGGGCTGGGCAACGAAACCCTGATCGGCAACAGCGGTGACAATCTGCTGGACGGCGGTGGCGGAGTGGATGTGCTGGATGGCGGCGCCGGCAACGACACCTTGCGCCTGGACAGCGGCCCGGCCGCCCAGCAAGGAGCCACGCTGACCGGCGGCGCCGGCAATGATGTATTCCGTTTTCAGGCCGGCTACAGCGGCAACCATACCGAGAGCGACAACACGGTGCTGATCACCGATTTCACCCAAGGCGCTGACACGCTCAGCTTTGGCCTGCCTGCCGGCATTGCTGCGCCGACCACCATTCACACTCTCGCCGTACAAGCCGGAGACACACTGGCCAGCCTGCTGGCACAGGCCATCCATCAAACCACCACCTACACGCAGCCGGCGCTGACCCAGTTTGTCTGGCAAGGTGATACGTATCTGGTCATGGACACCACCGCCGACCCGACCTGGGCGGCGTCGGATCTGGCCATCAAGCTGGCTGGAGCGCATACGCTGAGCATGGCGGACATCAGCTTCGGCTGAAGCATGTGTGCTTGCGGGAACTGACAAGACGGCGCCCCTGGCGCTTGCGCGCCGGGGGCGTGTTTTTTGGCTCAGGCAAACGGCAAACAATCGTCAGGGCTGTTGGCCGGCCAGAATGGCTTCGTCCACCTTGGCGCGGGTCAGGTGTGGGGCAAACAGTTCAATAAAGGTATAGGCAAAGCCGCGCAGGTAGGCGTCTTTGCGGATGCCAATCTTGGTGATGGACGGCTCGAACAGATGGCTGGCGTCCAGCGCCGCCAAGTCGCGGTCGCGCTCGGGCTCGTAACCCATCGAAGCGATAATGCCCACGCCCAGGCCAATGCCGACATAGGTTTTGATCACGTCGGTGTCGATGGCGGTCAGCACCAGATTGGGGGTGACCCCGGCTTGCTCAAAGGCGTGATTGATGCGGGTGCGGCCAGTAAACGCCGTGTCGTAGGTGATGATGGGATAGGCGCCGATATCGGCCAGGGTAATCGGGCGATTCAGCTCGGTCAGCGGGTGGCCGTGCGGGGCCACCACGCTGCGGTTCCAGCTGTGGCAGGGCAGGGCGGCCAGCTCTTTGTACAGCAGGATGCCTTCGGTGGCGATGGCGAAGTCCGCCTCGCCAGCCACCACCATATCGCAGATCTGCGTGGGGTTGCCTTGCTTGAGTTGCAGGCGCACATTCGGGTAGTGCTGGCGAAACGCCCGGATGGTTTCTGGCAGCGCATAGCGCGCCTGGGTGTGCGTGGTGGCGATGATCAGGCTGCCTTCGGCCTCGCTGGCGAACTCTTCGCCCACGCGCTTGAGGTTTTTGGCTTCGCGCAGGATGCGCTCGGCAATGCGCAGCACCTGCTTGCCCGGCTCGGACACCGCCACCACGCGCTTGCCGTTGCGAATAAACACCTGAATGCCCAATTCGTCTTCCAGCAGGCGGATTTGCTTGCTGATGCCCGGCTGGGAGGTGTGCAGGGTTTCGGCGGCTTCAGAGACGTTCAAGCCTTGCTTGGCGACTTCGACCAAATAACGGAGCTGTTGCAGTTTCATGGGGCGTGGTTCAATCAGACAGGGGCGGCGGGCAGGCTGGGCCATGGCCGCCAGGGTTGGCAAATAACCAGCTGCTCTTAAATGCTAACACATTATTCTTTTGCGTGCGCTTGAGCTTTGGGTAAGATGCCGCTTCGGTTTCATCCCCCAGTGCGCGCCCAGCGCGCGGCGCGGGTTGGCCGCAGATGGGCATGGCGTCGCCGGCGGCGGCTCGGCCCGCATGACGATTCCCACTCTGGAGCTTTGCCGCATGGCCTACGCCGACAAACTTCCCGCCACCGAGCAGCTGCTTGCCAGCATTGCCCGTGATTTCTCCCCGGCGGTTTTCGCCAACAGCCTGGGCGCGGAAGACATGGTGCTCACCGACCTGATCGCCAAACTGGGCCTGGGCATTGAAATCTTCAGCCTGGACACCGGCCGCCTGCCGGCGGAAACCTACACCCTGCTGCAACAAGTGGGTGAGCGCTACCCCAGCCACCCGGTGACGGTGTACTTCCCGCAGACCGCCGCCACCGAGCAATACGTGCGCGAACACGGCATCAACGGCTTTTACCAGTCGGTGGAGCAGCGCAAGGCGTGCTGCGCGGTGCGCAAGATCGAGCCGCTCAAGCGCGCGCTGGCCGGCCGCCAGGCCTGGATCACCGGCCTGCGCCGTCAGCAGTCGCTGACCCGCGTGGACTTGGCCGACCGCGAGTTCGACGCCGACAACGGCCTGTGGAAGTTCAATCCGCTGATTGAATGGACCGAAGCCGAAGTGTGGGAATACCTGCGCGCCCACGACGTGCCGTACAACGCCCTGCACGACCAGCATTACCCCTCCATCGGCTGCGCGCCCTGTACCCGGGCGATTTCCATGGGCGAAGACGTCCGCGCCGGCCGCTGGTGGTGGGAAAACCCCGACTCCAAGGAGTGTGGCCTGCATCTGAAAGCCTCGCCGCTGCGCCGTCCCGGCAGCTAAGCGCCCGCCAACCCAACTCAATGCAGCGTGCCTGACGAGACGCGCGCTGCACTGATTGTTGTGCGCCGCGCCAAGCCGCGCTCCGCCCCTGATCCTTATCCCCGAGACGCCACATGTATCGTTACGACGAAGTTGACTTTCGCCTGGTCAATGAGCGGGTCGCCCAGTTCCGCGACCAAACCCGCCGCTACCTGGCCGGCGAACTGAGCGAAGATGAATTCCGCCCGCTGCGGCTGATGAACGGCCTGTATGTGCAGCGCCATGCGCCGATGCTGCGCGTGGCGGTGCCCTACGGCATGCTGTCCTCGCGCCAGGTGCGCAAGCTGGCGCACATTGCCCGCACTTACGACCGTGGCTACGGCCACTTCACCACCCGCCAGAATCTGCAATTCAACTGGCCGGCGCTGGAAACCGTGCCCGACATCCTGGCCGAGCTGGCCGAAGTGGAAATGCACGCCATCCAGACCTCGGGCAATTGCATCCGCAACACCACCACGGACCAATTTGCCGGCGTGGCCGCCGACGAGCTGGTGGATCCGCGCCCGTATTGCGAAATCATCCGCCAGTGGAGCACCTTCCACCCGGAATTCACCTACCTGCCGCGCAAGTTCAAGATTGCCGTGTCCGGCGCCGAGCAAGACCGCGCCGCCACCCTGGTGCACGACATCGGCCTGCACGCCGTGCGCAATGCCGAGGGCGAAGTGGGCTTTCGCGTGATCGTCGGCGGCGGCCTGGGCCGCACGCCGATGATTGGCAGCGTGATTCGTGAATTCCTGCCGGCCAAGCACATCCTGACCTATCTGGACGCCATCCTGCGCGTGTACAACCGCTTTGGCCGCCGCGACAACAAGTACAAGGCGCGCATCAAGATTCTGGTCAAGGCGATGACCGCCGACGGCTTTGCCGCCAAGGTGGAAGAAGAATGGTCGCACCTGAAAGACGGCCCGGCCACCGTGCCGGATGGCGAATTCGCTCGCATGGCCGAATTTTTCACCGCCCCGGCGTATGAAACCCTCAACGCCGACGACCCGGCCTTTACCGCCAAGCTGGCCGAATCACCGGCCTTTGCCCGCTGGGTGGCGCGCAACACCCTGAAGCACAAGGTGGCCGGCTATCGCGCCGTCACCCTGTCGCTGAAGGCCACTGGCGTGCCGCCGGGCGACGCCACCGCCGAGCAGCTGGACGCCGTGGCCGACTGGGCCGACGCCTACAGTTTTGGCGAGCTGCGCGTGTCGCACGAGCAAAACCTGATTCTGGCCGATGTGCGGGAAACCGATTTGTTCGCGCTGTGGGAGCAAGCCCGCGCCGCCGGCTTTGCCACGCCGAATATCGGCCTGCTGTCCGACATCGTCTGCTGCCCGGGCGGGGATTTCTGCTCGCTGGCCAACGCCAAGTCCATCCCCATCGCCGCCGCTATCCAGCAGCGCTTTGACAATCTGGACTATCAGCACGACATCGGCGAGCTGGAGCTGAACATGTCCGGCTGCATGAACGCCTGCGGCCACCACCACATCGGCCATATCGGCATTCTGGGTGTGGATAAGCAGGGCAGCGAGTGGTATCAGGTGTCGCTGGGCGGCAGCCAGGGCGAACACGCCAGCCTGGGCAAGGTGATTGGCCCGTCGTTCGCCCAGGACGCCATGCCTGACGTGATCGAAAAAATCATCGACGTGTACCTGGCCCAACGTCACGCTGACGAACGTTTTATCGACACATTCCGCCGCATTGGCGTGGAACCGTTCAAGGAGAAGGTCTATGCCCAAGCCGCTCATTAAAGATCGCCAGATCATCGACGACGCCTGGACCCTGGTGCGCGACGCCGAGGCCGGCGCGCCGGCAGGCCCGGCCATCCTGCCGCTGGCGCTGTGGAAAACCCTGCGCGACAGCCGCGCCGCCGCCGACACTGGCGTCTGGCTGGCCCCGGCCGACGACCCGGCCGAATTGGCCGGCGCGGCGGCCGAACTGCCGGTGATTGCCGTAGATTTCCCGCAATTCGCCGACGGACGCGGCTACAGCATTGGCCGACTGTTGCGTGAACGCTACGGTTTTGCCGGCGAATTGCGTGCGATTGGCGATGTGCTGCGTGACCAGCTCTATCCGCTGGAACAAGTCGGTTTTAACGCCTTTTCGCTGCGAGAAGACCGCGATCCGGCCAAAGATATCGCTGGTTTGCATGACTTCAGCCTAGGCTACCAGCAGACTTTCCTGCGTCAGCAGCCTTTGTTCCGCCATGCGCGCTGACAGGATGGCTGCAACACAGGCCTGATAGCGTTATTGTGTGTGGCGAGTCAGAGACATGTTGCTTGCTCGCCACAGTTGTGGATGCCGGTCGAATTGACAATATATAGTCAAAAACCTATATTCCCGGTAACTGCGAGCCACCGTTTCCTGTTGCTTGCGGCACGCACAACACATGCTATCTGCTTAATACACTCTCTAACGAAAGAGGCACACGGATGAATACCATGAACAAACTGAAACTCAGCGGTCTGGCTGGCGCGCTGCTCGTCGCTCTGTTTTCCGCCCAGGCCCACGCCGCCAAGCCGGGCTATGTGGTTGATCAAAGCACCGACGCTGTGACCCGCAACAGCTACGGCGAATGCTGGAAGACCACCTACTTCGACAAGGCCAACGGCCTGGCCGAGTGCGGCGACGCTGTTGCTGCCGCCCCGAAAGCCGTTGCCCCGACCGTGAGCAAGGAGCGCATCGCCCTGTCCGCCAAGGTGCTGTTCGGCTTCAACAAGGCCAACCTGCGTCCGCAAGCCAAGGCTGAGCTGGACCCGGTTGTTGCCAAGATCAAGCAACACGGCGCCAACCTGCAAGGCGTTGTGGTCGAAGGCCACACCGACTACCTGGGCTCCGACAAGTACAACCAGAAGCTGTCGGAAAGCCGCGCCAACACCGTGAAGTCCTACTTCGTGGCTAACGGCATCCCGGCCGACAAAGTGACCGCCGTCGGCAAGGGCGAAACCGAAACCAAGATGACCGAAACCTGCAAGGCCAAGAAGCTGTCCTACGCCAAGCTGAAGGACTGCCTGGAGCCGGATCGTCGCGTGGAAGTGGAAATCACTGGCGTGCAAGCTGCCAAGTAATTCCCCTTGCCTCGTGCAAAAAACCCCGCGCCTGTCGCGGGGTTTTTTTATGTCCGCTCAGTACACCACGGGCTTGCCGCCTGCACCCCATCCGGGTGAAGCCCTCTCCATGCCCTCAGCGCGCCATCGTGCCCCTTTATTGCGTATTTTCCCGTATACTGCCCGCCTTTGACGCCAACAAGGCGTTGCGCGCCGGGTGAGACCGATCCCGAGCGCGGGCAAGCCCTTCGCCGTGAAGGGCGCACACCGACTGTTTATCGGACCCTGCCAATGATGTCACCTGCTACCGACCATTCCGGTGGGCGGGCGCTTGTCGTGCTTTCGGGCGGACAAGACTCGACCACCTGCCTGTATTGGGCGCTGCGCCGCTTTGACCATGTCGAAGCCGTCACTTTCGACTACGGCCAACGCCACCGCGTGGAACTGGCCGCCGCCACGCGCATTGCCGCCGACGCCGGCGTGCGCCAGCACCTGCTGCCCATCAACACCTTTAGCGCCCTGGGCGGCAATGCGCTGACCGACGTGGCCATGGCCCCAGAAACAGGCCTGCGCGCCGATGGCGACAGCGAGTTGCCCAACACCTTTGTGCCTGGCCGCAATCTGATTTTCCTGACCTTTGCCGCCGCGCTGGCCTGGCAACGCCAGCTCGATCACCTGGTGGTGGGCGTGGCGCAAACCGATTATTCCGGCTACCCGGATTGCCGCGCGCCCACACTGGCGGCGCTGCAACAGGCGCTGACCCTGGGGCTGGATCGCGCCATTGCCGTGCACGCGCCGCTGATGCAGCTGAGCAAGGCCGACACCGTGCGTCTGGCCGCCGATGTCGGCGCCTTGCCGGCGCTGGCGCACAGCCACACCTGTTATCACGGCGCCGTGCCGCCATGCGGCGAATGCGCCGCCTGCCAGCTGCGCGCGCGCGGCTTTGCCGAAGCCGGAGTGGAAGACCCGCTGGTGGCGCGCTGTCGCGAGGAGGCCGCATGCCGCTGATGCACGCCGCCAGTTGCGGCTTTGAGGCCGCGCGCAGCGTGCGCAACGTCGCCGACCTGCGCCGCTGCCTGCATGGCCACAGCTTTTTGTGCAGCGCGCGCTGGGCCGACGGCGCGCCCGATGTGGGCGCGGCGCTGTCCACTGCGCTGGCGCCGCTGGATTATGCCGACCTCAACCAGGCGGTTGCCGTGCCGGACGACGCCAGCCTGCTGGGCTGGATTGCCGGGCATCTGCCGCACGCTGACGGCCTGTGGCTGCGCAGCGCGCCAGATCGCGGCGTATTGCGCGCCAGCGCCCAGACGCCGCTGCTGCACTGGCTGCACGCCGACTTCGAAGCCGCCCACCAGTTGCCCAATGTGCCGCCCGGCCACCAGTGCGGCCGCCTGCACGGTCACGGCTTTGGCGTGACGCTGTGCGCCGCCGCCAGCCACGCCGAGCTGGAGCAAGCCTGGGCGCGGCTGCGCCCGCTGCTGCATCAACGCATGCTCAACGATATTCCCGGCCTGGAAAACCCCACCAGCGAGGTGATCAGCGCCTGGCTGTGGCGGCAATTGGCTGATGTATTGGCGCTGGACCATGTGATCGTGCGGGAAACCGCCACCGCCGGCAGCCAGTTCAATGGCCACACTCACCGCATCTGGAAAACCCAGCGCTTTGAAGCCGCCACGCCGTTCGATGCCCATGGCCGCTACACCGGCCACAGCTACAGCCTGCGCCTGCACCTGAGCGGTCAACTGGACGAGGTGATGGGCTGGGTGCAGGATTTTGGCGACGTCAAAACCCGCTTCAAGCCGTTTTACCAACAGTTGGACCATTATCCGCTGGACCAAGTAGACGGGCTGAGCGTGGCCAATTGCGCCGGCATTGCCCAATGGGCGGCAGCCAAGCTGGCCAATACCCCGGAACTGTGCCGGGTGGATGTCTATCAGCGCCCCGGCGAAGGCAGCCTATTCAGCGTGGAGGCGGCATGAGCTACACCGTCAAAGAAATTTTTTACTCCTTGCAGGGCGAAGGCCACCACAGTGGCCGACCGGCGGTGTTTTGCCGTTTCAGCGGCTGCAATCTGTGGAGCGGGCGCGAAGAAGACCGCGCACGCGCGCAATGCACCTTCTGCGACACCGATTTTGTCGGCGTCGGCCCGGATGGCGGCAAATTTGCCGACGCGCAGGCGCTGGCGCGCCGCATTGCCGGCCATTGGCCGGCACAGGGCGGCGGCACACCCTATGTGGTGTGCACCGGCGGCGAGCCGCTGTTGCAGCTGGATGCCTTGCTGATCGACGCCTTGCACGCGCAAGGCTTTGAAGTGGCGGTTGAGACCAATGGCACGCTGCCGGCGCCGCGCGGGCTGGACTGGATTTGCGTCAGTCCCAAAGGCAAGGCGCGGCTGGCGCAAACCTGGGGGCACGAGCTCAAGCTGGTTTACCCGCAGGCGGATTGCACGCCGGAACAGGTGGCGCATCTGGATTTTCGCCATTTTTACCTGCAAGCGCTGGACGATCCCGCCCACCCGGAACACCAACAGGCGGCGCTGGACTATTGTCTGGCGCACCCACGCTGGAAGCTGTCGCTGCAAACGCACAAATGGCTGCGCATTCGCTGACGGCGAGTTTTGCTGTTATTTCTGCCGAGGCCACGCCGCTTCGGCCGCATTCACCTGTAAAGACCTGGCCATGACTCTGCACGAACACCTGCAACACCTGGGCAGCGGCACGACTTACCGCTACGACCAACCCGACGCCGCTCTGCTGGAGCGCTTTCCCAACCCGTTTGCCCGTGGCGAGCTCAACCCGGCCGGGGTGACCGGCACGCTGAACATCAGTTGCCCGGAATTCACCAGCCTGTGCCCGGTGACCGGCCAGCCCGACTTCGCCACCATCGTCATTGATATGGAGCCCGACCAATGGTGCGTGGAGTCCAAATCACTCAAGCTGTATCTGGGCTCGTTCCGCATGCATGGCGAGTTT
This sequence comes from Rivihabitans pingtungensis, assembly GCF_003201855.1. Lineage (GTDB taxonomy): Bacteria > Pseudomonadota > Gammaproteobacteria > Burkholderiales > Aquaspirillaceae > Rivihabitans > Rivihabitans pingtungensis. Next base: position 44,412 of record NZ_QJKI01000027.1, read on the forward strand.
CACGAAGCCTGCGTGTGCCGCATCGCCAATGATCTGGTGGCGCTGTTGCAGCCGCGCTGGCTGCGCGTGGAAGGTCGCTTCACCCCGCGCGGCGGCATTCCGCTGTGGCCCAAGGTGGAATACCGCCGCCCGGACGCCGGCTGACGGTATAATTCCGGCTTTGTTTGCATTGCAGGAGCCGCAAGGCCATGTCGTCGTTGAATCTGATCATCCAGGGCAAACCGCTGGCCATGGATGTGCTGGCCGAACTGGCCGTGGAAGCCGGCTCGCCGGCCATTGAACCTTTGAGCAAAACGGCCTGGCGTTTTCTCGACGCCAAGGAGAGCAGCAAGGAATGGGTGTCGCAAGCCTGCCGCGAGCTGGAATGCGACTGGGCTTATGTGCCGGCCGGCCTTACCCTCAGCCACTTTGGCCTGTGGATGACCGATATGGACTCCACGCTGATCCAGATCGAATGTATCGACGAAATCGCCGGCATGCTCGGCCTGAAAGATAAAGTCGCCGCCATCACCGAGCGCTCGATGGCGGGCGAGCTGGATTTTTCGCAATCACTGCGTGAGCGGGTGGCCTTGCTGGCCGGCCTGAAAGAAACCACGCTGAAAGTGGTGTACGAGAAAAAGGTCAAACTCAACCCTGGCGCCAAAGAGCTGATTGCCGCCTGCCAGGCCAAGGGCGTCAAAATCGGCCTGATTTCCGGCGGCTTCACCTATTTCACCAACCGGCTCAAACAAGAGCTGGGCCTGGATTACGCCATCGCCAACACCCTGGAAGTGGTCAACGGCCGGCTGACCGGCATGGTCAAGGGCGACATCATCGACGCGCAAGCCAAGGCCGACTGGCTGCTCAAGCTGCGCGGCGAGCTGGGCCTGCGCCCCGACCAGGTGTTTGCCACGGGCGACGGCGCCAACGACCTGAAAATGCTGGCCGCCGCCGGCGTGGGCATTGCCTACCACGCTAAGCCGGTGGTGCGTCATCAGGCGCATGTGGCGCTCAGCTACAGCGGCCTGGACGGCGTGATCAACCTCTTTGCCGACTGACACCCTCACCATGCCGCTGCCGACGCTGAACACCCTCAGTTTTGACGCCGAACTGGTCTGCCGTCTGAGCAGCCAGCCGATCAGCGCCGCACAGCAGCACGACACCCGCCTGGCGCTGCGCCTGCTGGGCGCTGCCGAGCAAACCAGCGAAGACCCGGTGCTGTTGCGCATCGAAGCCAAGCTGGACGTCTGCCTGGCCTGGCTGGGCCACAGCACACAACAACAGCACGGCGACAGCCGGCTATGCCGACTGGGGCTGGAGCAATTTGCTTGGCGCAGCCAAGCCGACGAGCCCAGCGGCGCAGCAACGCTGACGTTTTACCCGGATACACACTGCCCCCTGCCGTTGACCTTTCCGGTGCATTGCCAAACCCAGGCAGATGGCCACACCATCGCCAGCCTGGCGCCGGCGCTAGACGAGGCCAGTGCAGACTTGTGGGCGCATTTTGTGTTTCGTCAGCACCGCCGGCAACGTCAGGAGCAGGCCTGAAATACTTTGCCAAACCCATAAAAAAACGCTGCGGCAGAATATGCCCCAGCGTTTTTTTATGGCTGAGTTTCAAATTAACACCCGAGTTAAAAATACAAAACCCCCTGTAGCGTGAGCTACAGGGGGCTGTAATAGGAGCCTGGCGTTGACCTACTTTCACACGGGTAATCCGCACTATCATCGGCGCGAAGTGGTTTCACTGTCCTGTTCGGGATGGGAAGGAGTGGGG
>NZ_QJKI01000028.1 GCF_003201855.1 Rivihabitans pingtungensis
ATGGCGGGCATGGTGATTTCCTCAGCGGGGTTGTGCTGTCCTGTATGCAGCGGCTGTGCCTATTATCTGTTCAGATCATGGTGACTGGCTACTAGTGGCCATGCTGTACGCCGCCCACCAGCAACACGGCAAACTGCCGTGGGCCGCGCTGGCGCAGCCGGCCATTCAGCTGGCCGAACAGGGCTTTGCCGTGTCGCCACGGCTGTATACCTTGCTGGTGCAGGAAACCCGCCTGCAAGCCGACGCCAACGCCCGCCGCTATTTCTTTAGCGAAGACGGCCGGCCACGGCCAGTGGGCAGCCTGTTGCGCAACCCGGACTACGCCGACACCCTGCGCCGCATTGCCCGCCAGGGCCCGGCCGGGTTTTATCAGGGGCCGGTGGCCGCAGACATGGTGCGCGCAGTGCAAAACCACCCCACGCCGGGTGATCTGACCCTGGCCGACCTGGCCAGTTATCGCCCCAAACAGCGCGCGCCGCTGTGCGGGCCGTACCGGCAATGGCAGGTGTGCGGCATGGGCGCGCCCAGCTCGGGCGGGGTGGCGGTGTTGCAGCTATTGGGCATGCTGGCGCGTTTTCAGCTGAATACCCTGCCGCCCACCTCGGCCGACGCCGTGCATTTGTATAGCGAAGCCGGCCGGCTGGCGTTTGCCGACCGCGAGCGCTATCTGGCCGACCCGGATTTTGTCGCCGTGCCGCAAGCCGGGCTGATTGCGCCGGATTACCTGGCCGCGCGCAGCCAGCTGATCGACCCGCAACGCAGCCATGGCCCGGCCCGCGCTGGCGAGCCGGCCGGAGTCAAGCTATCGGCCTGGGGGCGCGATGCCGCGCCGGAATTGCCGTCCACCACCCATCTGGTGGCGTTTGACCGCGACGGCCGCGCCGCCTCGATGACCAGCTCGGTAGAAGACGCCTTTGGCAGCCGCATCATGGTGCGCGGCTTTTTGCTGAACAACCAGATGACCGACTTCTCGTTTTTGCCCGAGCAGGACGGCGCGCCCGTGGCCAACCGCATCCAGCCGGGCAAGCGCCCGCGCAGCGCCATGTCGCCCACCCTGGTGCTGGATCAGCAAGGCCAGGTGCAGATGGCGGTGGGCTCGCCCGGCGGCAGCCTGATCATCCACTATGTGGCGCAGGCGCTGCTGGGTCTGCTGGAATGGCGGCTGGACCCGCAAGCCGCCGCCAATCTGCCGCACTACGGCAGCCGCAACGGCCCCACCGAACTGGAAGCCGATCAACAATTGGAACGGCTGGTCGAGCCGCTGCGCCAGCGCGGGCATGAGGTCAAGCTCACGCCGATGACCAGCGGGCTGTCCATCATCGTGCGCCAGCCGCAGGGCGGCTATCTGGGCGGGGCGGATCCGCGCCGCGAAGGCAAGGTATCAGGCTTTTGACGCGACTCACAAAATCCTCCCGGCGTAGTTGTATGACCTTGCCGTGTGACTTGCACTGTCTGCGGTCACACGCCTGGCCAGAATCGCGGCGCTGGGTTTTGTGAGCCGCTTTTAGCGCAGGGGGCGGCGTGCCGGCGCTTGATGCAAATCATGGCCGGCACGCCGCCCCGGCCGCTATGGTGCCGGAATACCCGCGCCGGAAAGGCCCGACTATGATCGAATGGAATATATACGCCATCGCCCGCGCCCTGCATGTGCTGGGCGTGGTGTTGTGGATAGGCGGGGTGGCCATGGTCACCACCGTGTTGCTGCCGGCCATTCGCCGCAGCACGCCGCCGGCCGAGCAATACCCGCTATTCGAACGCATCGAGCATCGCTTTGCTGCCCAGGCGCGCTGGAGCACGCAATTGGTGGGTGCCAGCGGCCTGGCCATGTTGTGGTTGACCGACAGCTGGGCGCGGCTGGCCAACACCGGCTGGCTGCACCTGATGCTGGCGGTGTATGCGGTGTTCACCCTGATGCTGTTTGTGCTGGAGCCCTTGCTGATTCACCGCCTGCTGGCCGGCTGGGCGCGACAGAACCCCGCGCTGGCCATGCGCCGCTTGCAGCGCATGCACTGGCTGTTATTGGCCATCAGCCTGGCCGCCGTGGTGTTTGGTGTGGTGGGCGCGCATGGCGGCTGGCAATTGGGCAGATGACCCCGCTGCACGCTAAGCCACGCACAGCATTTTTCTGCGTGGCGGTACGGCCTGCTTAGAGTCGCTAACAAAACCCAGCGCAGCGGCCCTGGCTAGGCGTGTGACCGCAGACAGTACAAGCCAAGCAGTACGGCAAGGCTGCACAACAACGCCAGGAAGGTTTGGTGGGCGGCGCTCACGGTGGGCGGCCTACTCGCGCACCGCCAACGCCCCCGGCGCATAACGCACCTCGCGCACCGTCAGCCGCACGCCGCGCCCATTCTGCTGCGCATCCGACGCTGCGCCTTCCGTCCCCACCAGTTCAGCCTGCGCCGCCAGCCACAGCATGTCGCCATGGACAAAATCCAGCCACAACAGCCCCGCGCGCGGGTGCAGATGCAAATTGCCCAAGGTATTGAAATAACCATTGCCAGAATAGTCCGGCAGCCAGAGCTGCTGCTCGTCCACGACCTGCACAAAACCCGGCGGCCCGCCGCGATGCGAGACGTCCACGCCATGCGCTGGCTGGCCGTCGTCGTCCGGGTGGGCGCTGGCGATAAAGCAGGTGTCGGCCTGGCGGATCAGCGCCTGGGCGCGGGCGTCCAGCGTGGCGGCGCAATGCAGGGCGGGGGCGCTGGCGGCGGGCTGCCAGTTGAGGGTGCGCGGGTGGATGTATTTCGGGCAGTTGCCAAAGCTTTGCGCCACCGCCACGCCAAGGCCCTGCGGCGTCAGCGCCGCCACCTGGCCATTAGCGCGATTGCGTCGGCGGCTGTGCGGCTGCAAGCCCAGCAGGCCGATGCGCGCGCCCACCCGCAGGCAGGCGCGCAAGGGGTCGTGGGCGGCCAGCGGCGCGGCGATGTCCAGCCGGTCGGCCTCGGGGCTATGGATAAAACCGGGTGCGCCGCACAGCGCGCTGGCCCAGGGCTGGCCGTCGGCGTCCACCGCGCCCGCCAGCAGCCAGGGCAGTTCGGCAAAAAATGCCCGGTGCGCGTCCGGCATGGCCGGGCGCACCACCCGCGCGCCCACCTCCGCCAGCCGGTCGCGCTGGCCGTGCAAGGCCTGCAAGGCTTGCTCGCCGGCATGAAACGCCGTCATCGCCATTCCCCCTGCACTCAGGCGCGCAAGCCGGCGGCGGTGGCCGGCATGGCGACAAAACCCGGCAAGGCTTCGATGCGCGCCAGCCAGGCGCGGATGTGCGGATAGGCGTCCAGCGCGACATTGCCTTCCGGCGCGTGCGCGGTGTAGCTGTACAGCGCGATGTCGGCAATCGTCACCTGCTCGCCCACCAGCCAATCGCGCTGCGCCAGCTCGGCGTCCAGAATGACAAACAGCGCATGGGCGCGGGCGATGACTTCTTCCGGGTTGAACTTGGCGCCAAACACGGTGATCAAGCGCGCCGCGCACGGGCCGTAGGCCAGTTGCCCGGCCGCCACCGACAACCAGCGCTGCACCTGTGCCGCCTGCGCCGGCTCACGCGGCAACCAGTGCTCGGCGCCATAGCAGCTGGCCAGATAGCACAGAATGGCGTTGGAATCGGCGACGGTGACGTCGCCATCGCGAATCACCGGCACCTGGCCAAAGCAGTTCATCGCCAGGTATTCCGGGGTTTTGTGCTGACCGCCGGCCAGATCGACATCAATCGGCGTCACCGGCAGGCCCAGCAGGGACAAAAACAATTCGGCGCGATGGCTGTGGCCAGAACGGGCAAAGCGATACAACACAATGGCTTGGGCGGGATGCGACATGGCAGGGCTCCTGAAAGAAAAAGGGGAAGGGCGCAGCGCGGCTCACAAACCCCTGTTGGCGTGTTTGCGCGGCCTGGCGGCACGGTGTGCGGACCGCTTGACCGGGTGCTGTGCGCCGCTCGAAGCCAGTGTGGTTTAATTCAGTCAGCGGATAAATGCCGCATCACTGACTTCACTCTTGCCAAAACTGGAGTAATCCCGCCGATGGACACCTTGCGCGCCATGCAGGTTTTTATCCACATCGCCGACGCCGGCAGCCTCAGCGCCGCCGCCCGCCAGCTGGGGCATTCGCTGCCGGCCGTGGTGCGCACGCTGGCGGCGCTGGAGGCGCATCTGGGCGTGCGCCTGTTCAACCGCACCACCCGGCGCATCCAGCTGACCGACGAAGGCCGCGAGTATCTGCACCGCAGCCGCAGCGTGCTGGCGGCGGTGCAAGAAGCCGAAGCCGCCTTGCGCCCGGACACGCCGGACCCGGCCGGCTTGCTGACCGTCACTGCGCCGGTGTTGTTTGGCCAGCAGCATGTCGCCCCGGAGCTGACCGCGCTATTGCGCCAGCATGCCCGGCTGCGCTGCCGCATGCTGCTGCTGGATCGGGTGGTGAATTTGCTGGAAGAAGGGGTAGACATTGGCGTGCGCATTGGCGCGCTGGAGGATTCCAGCCTGGTGGCGCGCCCGGTGGGCGCGGTGCGGCGCATGGTGGTGGCCAGCCCGGACTGGCTGGCGGCGCAGGGCGCGCCGCGCCACCCGCGCGAACTTGCCGCCAGCGACTGCATCGGGCTATTGGGCAATGGGCCGGTGTGGTGGCGCTTTGTCGAGCAGGGCCGCGCTTTTAGCGTGGCTTCGGGCGGGCGGCTGGAGTTCAATCACATCGCCCCGGCCATCGACGCCTGCGTAGCCGGGCTGGGCCTGGGGGCGTTTTTGTCTTACCAGATTGCCGGGCACCTGGCCGCCGGCCGGCTGCGCCCGGTGCTGACCGAGTTTGAGCCGGCACCGCGCCCGGTGCAGCTGATCTACCCGCACGCCCGGCTGTTGCCGGCGCGGGTGCGGGTAGCGCTGGATTGGCTGGAAGCGCGGCTGCGCCAGCGCTTGGCCGGGCTTGATGCCCTGGAAGCTGCTTGAGCATCAAGCAGCCCAATCGCGCCACAGCCCCGCACACTTGCAAAAGCCCTATACTGTGCGCCGATGATTTCCCCGACCGGAGCCTGTCATGCCGCCTTCTGCCGCCTTGCCGATTGAACCCCGCCCCGAGCAGTTTTCCCACGCCGGCGCCCGCTGGCTGGCCGCCACCCGGCCGGCGTTTCTCAGCGTGTCGCTGGCCGGCGCAGTGCTGGGCGTGGCGGCCAGCCTGCCGGCGGTGAGTTGGGGCCTGGTGGGCTGGGCGCTGCTGGCGGTGTTGCTGCTGCAAGCCGGGGTGAATGTGTTCAACGACTATTACGACCACGACAATGGCTGCGACGCCGCCAATACCGAGCGGGTGTTTCCGTTTACCGGCGGCAGCCGCTTTATCCAGAACGGGGTGATGAGCCCGGCGCAGATGCGCGCGCTGGCGCTGGCCTTGTTTGCCGCTGTGGCGCTGATCGGCCTGGGCCTGGTGTGGGTGCGCGGCTGGCCGCTATTGTGTCTGGGGCTGGCCGGCGCGGCGCTGGGCTGGGCGTATTCGGCGCCGCCCTGCCGGCTGAACAGCCGGGGCCTGGGCGAGCTGACCGTGGCACTGACCTTTTACGGTGTGCCGCTGGGCATGGCCTGGGTGGCCAGCGGCCAGATCAGCCCCGCGCTGGCCTGCGCCAGCCTGAGTCAGGCTTTGTTGATTACCGCGCTGCTGTATATCAATCAGTTTCCCGACCGCCGCGCCGACACCCTGGCCGGCAAGCGCCATTGGGTGGCGCGGCTCTCCTTGCCGGCGGCGGCGCGCGGCTACACTTGGCTGACCTCGCTGGCTTATGGCGTGCTGGTGCTGGGGGTGTGGCATCAATTACTGCCGCTGACCGCGCTGTGCGGCCTGGCCACCCTGCCGGCCAGCCTGCTGGCCAGCGCCCAGTTGCGCCAGCACGCCGACCAGCCAGCGGCGCTGCGCCCGGCGATTATCGCCACCCTGCTGGCAGCCAATCTGCATCCGCTGTGCCTGGCGCTGGGGCTGGCGTGGCCAGTCTGACACGACGGGCCACACGCCGCGCTGACCGCTGCCATCGCGCCAAAATGGCATAAACCGCAAGCAGAACCGCCTTTGGGCGCAGACGACGGCTCGGGTAGAGTGTGGGTTTTCCCGCCGCCGGCCTGCGGGCTGGCGGTGCTTTCTGTCTTTTTTGCCCGCGCCTACCCATGACTGATTCCTTGCACCCCGCCACCCACGCCGCCCATGGCGGCGAAGCGCCACGCGCGCCGTTTTACGATGTGGCTCCGCCGCTGCACCTGTCCACCACCTTCACCCGCGACGCCGAGGGCGGCTATCCGGGCGGGCGGGTGTATTCGCGCGATCAAAGCCCGGCCTACGATGGCCCCGAGCGCTTGCTGGCCGAGCTGGAAGGCGGTGAACAGGCCTTGTTGTTTTCGTCGGGCATGGCCGCCGCCAGCGCCGTGCTGCACGCGCTCACCCCTGGCCAGCGCGTGCTGGCGCCGCGCGCGCTGTATTGGGCGCTGCGCAATTGGCTGCGCGAATTTTGCGCCGACTGGGGGTTGACGCTGGACTGGTACGCCAATGACGACCTGGACGAACTGGCCCGGCTGATTCAGGCCGCGCCCACCCATTTGCTGTGGATTGAAACCCCGGCCAACCCGAGTTGGGAAGTCACCGACATTGCCGCCGCCGCTGCGCTGGCGCGCGCGGCGGGCGCACGCACGGTGGTGGATTCCACCGTGGCCACGCCAGTGCTAACCCAGCCGCTGGCGCTGGGCGCCGACATCGTGCTGCATTCGGCCACCAAAACCCTGAACGGCCATTCTGACGTGGTGGCCGGCGCGCTGGTGTGCGCCCGTCAGGACGACCCGTTCTGGCAGCGGGTGCGCCGCGCCCGCGCGCTGGGTGGCGCGGTGCTGGGGCCGTTTGAGGCCTGGTTATTGCAGCGCGGCATGCGCACGCTGTTTGTGCGCGCCCGCGCCGCCAACGCCAACGCCCAGCAGGTGGCGGAATGGCTGGCCGTCCATCCGGCGGTGGCTTCGGTCAGCTACCCTGGCCTGGCCAGCCACCCCGGCCATGCGGTGGCCGCCCGGCAGATGCGCGGCGGGTTTGGTGCGATGTTGTCGTTCCGCCTGCGCGACGGCGAAGCCCGCGCCAAGGCGGTGGCGGGGCAGCTCAAGGTATTCCGTCAGGCCACCTCGCTGGGCGCGGTGGAAAGCCTGGTGGAACACCGCGCCAGCGTAGAGGGCGCGGATTCGCCAGTGCCCAGGGATTTGCTGCGGCTGTCGATCGGCATTGAGGCGGTGGAAGATTTACTGGCCGATTTGCGCCAGGCGCTGGGCCAGTAGCCGCTCACAAAACCGGTCTGGCGTGCTTGTGCGTGCGTATCCTGTTGGCCGCCAGGCACGTTGCGTTCAGCGCGGCTCGACGGTGAACACTTCCATCATCACCTCAGCGCCGCGCAGTTGCAGGCTGCCCAGTGGGCGCAAGGTATGCGCGCGAATGCGCTGGGCGGCGGCGGCGCCGATGATGATATCGGCCGGCAGGGTGCGCGCGGCGGACTCCAGCCGTGAGGCAAAGTTGATGCAATCGCCGATGGCGGTGTAACTGCTGCGAAACGAAGTCCCCAAATCCCCCACCAGCGCCAGGCCGCTTTCGATGCCAATGCGCACGCGTAGCGTGGGCAATCCATCGGCGTGGCGCTGTTGGTTCAGCGCCGCCACGGCGGCCACGATATCCAGCGCGGCAGCGGCGGCCTGGTCGGCTTGTTCCGGACAGGGCAGCGGCGCGCCCCAGAACGCCACCAGGCCGTCGCCCGTGTATTTGTCCAGCGTGCCGCTGTGTGCCAGCACCGGGCCGGTCAGCCGTTGCAGAAAATCACGGGTCAGCCGGGCGGCGTCGGTCAGCGGCAGCGCCGCCGTGGTGCGGGTAAAGCCTTCCATATCGGCAATCAGCACGGTGACTTCGCGCTGGGTGGGCGTCAGGCTGTCTTCCAGGCCACGGCGCACCATCTCGTTGAGCACCGACGGGCCAACATACCGGGAAAACGTGCTCAGCAGCCGCTTGTTGCGCTGCTGGGCGCCCCACCATTCAAACGGAATCGCCGTGGCCAGCAGACACAGATAGGCCGCCAGCGGCGCCGATAACGACCACTCCGCCCCATGCCGCGCCCCCCACAGCCCCAGCGCCAGCCAGCCGGCGGTCAACGCCGCCAGCCCGGCGATATTGCCCCAGGCCGGCACACGCGGCATGGCCCAGGCCAGCAAGGCCACGCTGAGCAACACCCAGGCCGCCAGCCCGGCGCGCCCCGACCAGGGCAGCCCACCGCGCCCGGCCTGAATATCCAGCAGCGCCGACAGGGCATTGGCGTGCACCAGCACGCCGGCGTTCAGCGGCGCCAGCGGCGTGCTGACATGGTCGCCCAGGCTCAGCGAGGACGAGCCCACCAGCACATAGCGGCCGGCCAGCAGTTGTGTGGGCAGACGCTGGGCCAGCACCTCGGCGGCGGGCGCCACGGTATAGGCCGGCCAGGCGCGTGGATAGGGCGAGCGCCAGCTGGCGCCCGCGGCCAAGGGCAATACCGAGGGCGCGTTGGCCGCACGGGCGCAGTCGATCAGCGTGGCGGCAAACATCGGGTAGTCACGGCCCTGATAGCGGGTGAGCACCGGCAGGCGGCGCAGCACGCCGTCGGCGTCGGGCTGGTAGCCGATATTGCCCAGGCAGCGCGCGGTGGCCGACAGGCCGGCGTGGTTGGCCAGATAACCCTGCGCGCCCAGCGCCGGCTGGGCAGGATCGGCCGGCAAACCGCCTGCCAGCACGCCCTGGCGCAGCGGGGTGTCGCGCTCGGGGTAATCCAGAATCTGCGCCAGCGTGACCGGCGCATGCGCGGCCAGCATGGCCAGGCGGGCATCGCCGACCGGGTCGGCCGGCTCAGGAAACAAAATATCCACGCCAATGGCGCGCACCTGGTAATGACTGAGCAGGATTTCCAGCAAATCGGCCATGCGCTGGCGCGGCCACGGCCATGGCCCCAGCTGGCGCAGGCTGGTTTCGTCAATGTCGATCACCGCCACGCGGGTATCTGGGGCAGGGTCGGCGCTGACTTGCAGCAGGCGGTCGCGCAGGGCTTCGTCCAGCCGGGTGGGCAGCACCGGGCGCTGCCATTCCACCCAGGCGGCCAGCAGGCAGGCCAGCAGCGCCAGCGCCAGGCGCATGGCGTGCTGGGCGGCCGGGCGGGAGAGCCAGGGCGTCATGCGGCGGGCCGATCAGTCCGGCAGGCCGTGGCGGGCAGCCACCTGGCGGTACACCGCGCGGGTTTCTGCCGCGCAGCGCGCCCAGCTAAAGCCGGCTGCCCGCGCCAGGCCCGCAGCGGCCAGTTGCTGGGCGCCGGCGCGGTCGTCCAGCAGACGCAGCAGGCCGGCGCGCATGGCGTCCACATCGTCCGGGTCGGCCAAGAGGCCGGCGTCGCCCACCACTTCGGGCAGCGAGGTGGCGCTGGAGGCCAGCACCGGCACACCACAGGCCATGGCTTCCAGCGGCGGCAGGCCAAAGCCTTCGTAGCGCGAGGGGTAAGCAAACGCCGCCGCGCCGGCATACAGCAGCGGCAGCAGCGCGTCGGACACATAGCCCAGCAGGCGCAGCTCGCCCTTGGCCATCAGTTGGCGGGCCGAGGCCATCAGCGCGTCGGTGTGCCAGCCGGCCATGCCGGCCACCACCAGCGGAAAGCGCTGGCGCAGGGCGGCCGGCAGGCCGGCGTAGGCTTCGAACAGCACCCCCAGGTTCTTGCGCGGCTCCAGCGTGCCCACGCACAGCACATAATTGCCGGGCGACAGGTGCATGCCAGCCAGCGGCAGCGCCAGGCTTGCTGCCGGGCGCGGGGCAAAGCGCGGGTCGGCGGCCAGCAGGGTGACGCTCAGGCGCGCATCCGGCACGGCAAAGCGCTGCTGCACGGCGCGGCGGGTGGCTTCGGAAATCACGATGATGTGGTCGGCCCGCTCGATGGCGCGCGGCAGCTCGCGGTGCATGATGGCCACGCGGTCGGCCGGGTGGGTTTCCGGGTGGTCAAAACACGACAGATCATGCACGGTGATCACGGTCGGCCCGGCGTAGCGTTGCGGCAGGATATTGGGTTCGTGATACAGATACCCGGCGCTGGCCAGGCCGCGTGCATGCCAGGCAAAGCTGGCGCGCTCGACCAGGCGCTTGAGCTCGCGCGGATTGGGCAGCACCTTGCGCACCAGATCGTAGGCGCGACGGGTATTGCGCGCCGTGCCCGAGACCTCCGCCGTTGCCGGCAGGCCGTGTTCGCAGTGCAGACCGTAGAACATCAGCGGATCAAGCCCGTCCGCGCGCAGTGCGGTGAACAGTTGCCGGGTGTACTGGCCGATGCCGGTCAGCGGGGCGAGCAGGGGCACGCCGTTTACAAGCAGTTTCATGGGTAATAAAGCCCTTCCGGGGCCAGACAGATCATCATCAGCGCCAGGGCGATGCCAATGGCGTTGCCCAGCATGTCATACCAGCAAAAGCCGCTGCCGTAGCGGGCGTCCCAGATTTCCTTGCACAGGCCGGTGGCCGTCACCGCCGCCAGCGCCCAGGGCAGCGGCCACAGCAGGCAGGCGGCGTGGGTGAGCCAGAAACTCCATTCGATATGCTGCTGTTTGTCTTCTTCGTGCAGTTTATTGCGAAGGTGCAGCAGCCAGGCGCGCCAGCCGGCCGGCATCCGGCTCACCGCCCGCCCGCATGGCCGGCCGGGCCGGGTGCGGGGTCTTCCTGCGCCATTTTGCGCAGGGTGTCTGGCTGGCGCACGATCAAGCGGCGCAGGTCTTTTTCGACAATCTGCTTTTGCAGCAGCACATTCAGTGCGCGCGACACTGTCTCCCGGCTGGTGTTCACCATGGCGGCGATTTCCTGCTGGGTGGGCATGGCCGGGATTTCGCGCATATTGCCCGGCGCCGGCTGCGACAGCTGCTCCAGCGCGGCGTATACGCGCTGAAAGGCGCTGGGCAGGCTGAGAATGGCGCGGTTGGCGGCGGCCGAGCGCACGGTGGCGGCCAGCCGGCGCATCACCCGCTCGGCCACCAAGGGCTGGCCATACAAGAGCTGGCGCGCCTGCGCGCTGGGCAAAAACGCCACCAGCGAGGTGTCCGCCGCCAGCACCGAGGCCGAACGCGGCTGGTTGTCGATCACCGCCATTTCACCCACATAATCGCCCGGCGCCAGGGTGGCCAGCACCATTTCGCGACCATCTTCGGTGACGTCCACCACCTGCACCCGACCAGACAGCACAAACACCAGATGCTCGCCGGGGCTGCCCTTGAGCATCACATACGTGCCTTTTTCCACGGTGCGAAACTGCATGGCCGCGCCAACCTGTTGCAGCACCTGCGGGCTCAGGCCACTGAGTAACGGGATGTTGTTCAGGTGCACGGTGATCACCTGATGCACCGCCTGATTCAGCTGCGCGCCGGCCCCGGCGTCCTGGACGGGCGACGGGGTGGCGGCGGCGGATGGGGCGGTGGGTTCAGTCATCAGGGGCTCAGGGTCAGTCAATGATCGGACGCAGCAGGGCGCGGGCGCTGTCGCGCCAGCTCAGCCACGGCATGCTGTCCGAACGCGGGTGTGCCTCGGCGGCAAACAGGCGCAGCCAGTCGCGCAGCGCCTGGGCCAGCTCTTGCGGCTGCCTGGCGCAGAAATACGCGGCGTGCTCGCCGGCCACTTCGCGGAACACGGCAATATCGCGGGCCAGCACCGGCAGCTTGTGCTGGGCGGCTTCGATCAGCGGCAGGCCAAAGCCTTCGCATTCCGAGGCGGCAATCAGACAATCGGCCCGAGCATAGATTTTTTCAAGATACTCGTCACTGGCGCCTTCCAGCCACAGCAGGTTTTTGCCGGCTTGCGGATGCTGGCGCAACTGCTGGGCGAATTCGTCCATCTTCCAGCCTTGCTTGCCCACCAGCACCAGCCGGCTGTCGTCGCCGTCGGCCCACAGCTGTTCGAACGCGGCCAGCGTCTGCGCGTGACCCTTGCGCGGCTCGATGGTGCCCACCATCAAAAAGCTCACTCCGCCGTCCATGCGGGCCAGGGTGGCCTCGGCGTCGGCCGGCAGGCCGCGCGTGGGGGTGGAGCTGTCAAGGTCGGCGCCCAGATGAAAGTGGCCAATCATCGGCAGCGGCGCGCCGGGGGCCTGCTCGCGCAGCCAGGCGGCCACGTCCTGCGCCACCGCGTCAGAAATACACATCAGCCCGTCGGCGCAACGCGCCAGGCTGCGCAGCCAGACATCAAAAGCCTGGGTAATGCCAGCCACGGTGAACTGGGCATGGCGCAGCGGAATAATGTCGTACACCACGTAATACACCCGCGCGCCGGCCAGGCGGAAAGCCGCCAGCTGTTGCTCGGCCTCGGGGAACAAGTGGGCCGCCAGGTCCAGGCCCAGAAACACATCGCCCGGCCCGGCCTGCACCGGCTGGCCTTCGCGCGGCTCGCCCGTACCCTCGGGGTGGAATTTGCCGGTGTAACGGAAGCCTTCGGTCTTGTCGCCATACACCGGGCAGATGTCGTACCCGGCCGGCGGCTGGAGAAACAGCTCGTTGAGGATGCTGCGCACCACGCGCTGAATGCCGGTGCGGGCATCACGGTGATACAGCTCGGAGACGTCCACCAGCAATTGCTTGCGGCGCTGGGCAGTCCAGCCGGCCTGCCAGGCGCGCCGCGCCGGGGCGATGGCGTCGGCCAGGCGGCGCTCGCGGCGCAAGGCGCCCATCACCGTCAGCAGGCGGGCGGACAGGCTGTCCCAGTCGCGCGCGCTCAACCAGTCGCGCTGGCGGGCAATCAGCGCCGCCGCAGCGTCGGGCTGGGCGCTGAGCGCCTGCACGGCGCGCACGATGTCCTCGGCCTCGTGGCCGTCCATCTTCCAGGTGACGTCCGGCAGGTCGGAGAAAATCTCCAGCGGGCTGACCAGCACCGGCTTGAGGGTGGAAAGCCCAATGGTGACCGCGCCGCTGGCGCTTTCGCGAGTGTGCTTGTACGGAAAAACAATATAGTCGGCCGCGCCCAACAGACGCTGGCAGGTTTCAATCGGCCGGTAGTCGGTAATCCAGTGAATCTGGCCATCCACGCCCAATTGGCGGGCACGCTGCTGGTATTGCTGGATCATGCGCTCGCTGCGCTCGTCCAGAATCGAATTCAGCGCCAGCAAGTGCACGGCGCGGCCGCTGGCGCGCGCCAGTGGCTTGACGGTTTCCACCAGGGTGTCGATGCCCTTGTGTGCCAGGGCAAAGCCAAAGCAGCCCAGCACCAGCGCATCGGCCGGAATGCCCAGCTCGGCGCGCACCGCGTCGGGCTGCGGCTCGGCCAGCGGCTGCACCACGCCGTGATGCAGCAGCATGACATTGTCGGCCAGGCCCAGCGCCAGCAGGTGATTGAGGTCTTCCGGCTTGTGCACGATGATGCGGTCGATCTGCGCCAGCGCGCTGACGGCGGCGGCCGATACCCGGCATTCCACCAGCAGCGGCAGGGTGGAGTGCAGTTCCAGCATCACCACGCGGCCTTGCTGGCTCAGCGCGGCCAGTTGGATGCAACAGGCATCGGACAAGGGGAACAAGCTGGGCTGATGCTGCACCAGCACCACTTGCGCGTCGCTCTGGCCGATGCGCTCCAGCACGCCGGGCACGCTGTCGTTGTTGCCCAGCGTCCAGCTGGAGAGCGCATTGGCCGGCGGGCTGTCGGTGCGGTCGTCGCAATACACGGTGAGCGCCACCTCGGGGGCGTCCACCATGGCGCGCAGCAGCTTGTGGCTGTATTCGGCAATGCCGCAGCGGGTGGCCCAGGGGCTGAGCAGGGCCAGGCGCAGCGGGCCGGGCTCGGCCTTGGGCTGGCGCGCCAGCCAGTCGGCGCTGGCCAGCAGGCCGCGCGCGCCATTGTCCCAGCGGTAGGTGTCGCGCACATGGCGCAGGCCGGCGTCGCGCTGCGCTTGCAAGGCTGGGTCATCGGCCAGGATGCGCTGGCGCAGCAGTTGCAGCTTGGCGGCCAGGTCGGCGCGGTCGGGTTCCAGCCAGCAGGCGTCGCTGGCGCGCACATGGCTGCGCGAGGCGGCAAAGCGAAAATCCACCAGCGTGGCGGTGGCGTGGCTGCAAAAATCCGCCTGGGCGCTGTGGCCGGTGGTGATCACCGGCAAGCCCATGGCCAGGGCCTCGGCCGCCGGCAGGTTAAAGCCTTCGCCACGGGTGGGCAGCACCATGGCATGAGCGCTGCGGTACAGCGCCAGCATGCCGGCGTCGTCCAGCGGCGCTTCGTCGATGATCACCCGCGCCGGTTTGTCACGGCCGGCCGACAGGGCCTCCAGCTGCTGGTGAATCTGGTTGTGCGGGTTGGGGAAGGTCTTGATGTACAGCTCGACGGCGTCGTCGGCGCTGAAGGCGTCCAGATAGGCGGCCAGCAGCACATCGGCGCCCTTGCGCTCGAACACCGAGGACACATGCAAAAAGCGCAGGCGCTGGCCGTCGGCCACGCGCAGCGCGCCCAGTGGTTCGGCCTCAGCCGGAATCAGGTGATCGACACCAATCGGAATCACGAACACCGGCGGGCGACAGCCCGAGTTGAGCAAGGCGCGCTTGACCGACTCTGCCGCCACCCACACCACGTCAAAATGGGCGTTCAGGTGGGCGACGGTGTCGGCCGGGACGGAGGTTTCTTCCCAGAAGAACACAATGCCGCGCTGGCCGGCCGGCTGGGCGTCGGTGATGAAGGGGTAGTGGTGCACCACGGAAATCGCCTGGCCAGCGGCATCATCCGGCACGGCGCGGCGCAGCGCGGCGTGCAGCGGCGCGTCTTGCTCGGCCGGCAGATTGGGCGCTTCGGCGTAGGGCTGGCCGTGGTAGGGCACAAAGCTCAAGCGTTGCTGGTTGATGCGTTCCAGCGCGCCGGCCAGGCCACGGTTGACGATGGCCAGGCTGTAATGGCCTTCGACATGGCCAGTCAGCCGCACCCAGCGCGCGGCGGCCTGGGCAGGCTCGGGCAGCAACAGGGTTTCCGGCAGGGAGGGAAAGGCCGGCAGCACGCGCGGATGCGGGCGCAGCTCGCCAGTGGCGGTGTACAGCTGCAATTCGCGCCGGGTCAGCGCCTTCCATTTGAGCGCCTGCAAAAAGCTGTGTACGCCCAGCCGTTTGGCCACGGCGATCAGTGCCTGCTTCAGCGCCGGGTGGCGCTCCAGCACGGCCAGCACTGCGCCGCTGGGGCGCGACAGCCAGGCCATCAGCTTGGCGCGGGCCTGTTGCTTGTGGCGCGGCGCTTCGTCGCGCAGCTGGCGCAATAGGCCCATCACCGCGCGCAAGGGGCGGGTGAGCTGCCAGGATTTGCTGGTGTACACACCATCCAGTTCGGCTTGCAGGGTGGCGCGGGTCTGGTCGGCTAGCGCCTGCGCCTTGTTGGCGCGCAGCCATTCGCGTTCGGTGGCCTTGTGCGCGGCAGCCAGCTCTTGCGCCAATCGGTGCTGTTCGGCCGGCACATGGCCGTCAAACACATTGGGCGGCGCGCGAAAGGCGTCGGCCAGCCCGGCGTGTTCGTCGGCGACGTAATAGCGGTTCAGGCCGTCGAAATACACCCAGCGGTAGCCAGCGCCAACAATCATCGGCTCCCAGTCGGCGTTGATCTGCTGCGAGTTGGGCAGGGTGGCTTCCACCAGCACGACCCATGGCCGAAAGCGCTGAAAATCCATGCCCTTTAGCACGTCGGTTTCAAAGCCTTCGACGTCGATCTTGAGAAAATGAATCTCCCGGCCGGCGGCGTATTCGGCGCAGATATCGCTCAGCGGGCGCATCGGCACCACGCTGGCGTGGGTGGCCAGACCCTGGCTGGCGTGGCGTTCGGCCACTTCGGCCGAGGCGGTGGCCAGGCCGCGCACCTCGGTGTTGTACAGGGTGATCTCGCCCACGCTGGCGCCTACCGCCAGTTGCAGGTTGATGTCGCGCAGCCGCTCGGCGCGCAGCTGGGCGATGTGTTCGTCCAGCGGTTCGATGTTCAGGCCATGCCAGCCCAGGTCGTAAAACGCCTTGGTGACGGAATCGTCAGACGGGTGATTGGCGCCGACGTCGATATAAAAACCGTGCTCGACGTGCTTGAGCGCACGCATCAGCATCACGTCTTCGCCATTTTGCGCGTAAGAGATAAAACTCATGGGGTAATCTCGATTTGCGAATCCAGCCACAGCGAACCGGCAAACACCGGCTTGTCGGCGTTGATGACGTCAAACACCACGGCGTAGTCACGCCATTCGTAATTGGCCGACAGATGGGTGTCGCTGTCCACCAGCGCGGTTTGCACTGAATAACTGCCCACCCCGAAATTGGCCGGAAAACGAATGCTGAACTGATGGCGCTGGCCGGCTTTCAGCTGCTTGAGCACCTGGCCGGTGTGCCAGGTATTGGTTCCGTACATCACCTGGCCCAGCCGGTCCTTGATGCCATAACCCAGCACCAGCGCGTCCAGGTCGGTATTGACCTGCACGCTCACCCGCAGCTCCAGCGGCTCGCCGCACTTGACCACTTCAATGGCCTCGCCACGGGCGTTGTACAGGCCGATCTCGGCCACGGCGGCTTCGCCAGTGCCAGACACGGTTTGCGTACGGCCGTCGGCCAGCTGGGTTTGCTGCACGGTGCGGTTGCCGTTTTCGGCAATCAGCGCGTTGTAATAGTCCATCACCGCTTCCGGCTCGCCTTCCATCGCCACCCGGCCGTGTTCCAGCAGGATGGCGCGGTGGCAGATCGACTGAATCGCGGCTTTATCGTGCGAGACAATCAGCAGGGTAGTGCCTTGCTTGGCGAATTCGCGGATGCGGTTAAAGCTCTTGTGTTGAAAATAGGCATCGCCCACCGACAACGCCTCGTCCACAATCAGGATGTCCGGGCGCTTGCAGGTGGCCACACTGAAGGCCAGGCGCATCTGCATGCCGCTGGAGTACACCCGCACCGGCATGTCGATGTAATCGCCAATTTCGGCAAAGGCCTCGATTTCGGGCATCAGGGCGTGGATGTCCTCGGCGCTCAGGCCAATCAGCTGGCCGGCCATATAGGCGTTTTGCCGGCCGGTGAAGTCCGGGTGAAAGCCCATGCCCAGCTCCAGCAGCGCCGCCACCCGGCCTTGCAGGCTGACCGTGCCGCGCGTGGGCTGGCTGGTGCCAGTGATCAGCTTGAGCAGGGTGCTCTTGCCGGCGCCATTGATGCCGATGATGCCAATGGCCTCACCGGGGGCGACGGCAAAGCTGATGTCGTGCAGCACCCATTTTTGCTGATGACGCGGCCGGGAAAACGGCAGCAGCCATTCGGCCAGCCGTCCCCAGCGCGAAGCATATTGTCGGTAGGCCTTGCCCAACCCTGTGACTTGAATCGCGCCCATTACAGTTCATCCACCATTTCGCCGGCATGACGGCGGAACAAGGCCGCCGCCAGGCCACACAACACCAGCGCCAGCACCAGGATGGGCGCCAGGCTGCCCCAGGCCGGCAGCTGCCCGCGCACGAAAATATCCTGATACGCGCCAATCAGCGGCGCCATCGGGTTCAGCACCAGCCACGGCGACAGCCACGGCGGCAAGGCGCTGACCGGATAGACGATGGGGGTGAACCAGAACCAGAAATTAATCACCACGCCGAACAGTTGGCCGACGTCGCGGAAAAACACATTGAACACCCCAAGGGTGACGCCCAGGCCAATGGAAAACAGCACCTGAATCACCAGCACCGGCAGCGCCGCCAGCGCCACCCAGCCCGGAAACAGCCCGGCCACCAGCAAAAAAGCCAGAAACAGCGCACTGATGATGGCAAAGTTGAGCAGGGCATTCAGCACCACGATCAAGGGCAGGCACAACTTGGGAAAATTGAGCTTTTTGATCAGGTTGGCGTTGTCGATAAAGATGTTCTGCGCCCGGCTGACAATCTCGACAAACAAGCCCCAGGTGAGGATGCCGGCGCACAGGTAAATACTGTAGGCAAAGCCACCCTCGATGCCGGGCAGCTTGGATTTCATCATGTGGGAAAAAATCACCGTGTAGACCAGGATCATCGACAGCGGATGAATCACCATCCACGCCATGCCCAAGAGCGAGTTGCGATACTTGGCCTGGAATTCTCTCTTGACGCTCGACAGGACAAAGCCCCGGAACGCCCATACTGCACGCAGCGCGTTGTTCATGACCTACGTTTCTGTGGGTGACAGCCATGGCTGGCGGCACATGGCCACCAGCCGCCCGCACAAGGCGGGCAGCGGGCTGCTTTTTATTTTTGATGATGCTTCGGGTCTGGGCCCGATTTCAGCTGCGGCCGTAATTGTCGGCAAAACGCACGATGTCGTCTTCGCCCAAGTACTCGCCGCTTTGCACTTCGATCATCACCAGATCAATCACGCCGGGGTTTTCCAGCCGATGTTTATGACCGGCTGGAATGTAGGTGGATTCGTTGGTGTGCACCAGGAACTCCCCCTTTTCGCCATTGGTGACGCGCGCCATGCCGCTGACCACAATCCAGTGCTCGCTGCGGTGGTGGTGCATCTGCAAGGACAAGGACGCGCCCGGTTTGACCTCGATGCGCTTGATTTTGTAGCGGTCGCCTTCTTCCAGCACGGTGTAGGTGCCCCACGGCCGCGACACGGTGCGGTGCAGGCGGTAGCTGTCATGACCCATGGTCTTGAGCTTTTGCACCACTTTCTTGACGTCTTGCGTGTGGTCCTTGTGGCTGATCAACAGCGCATCCGGGGTATCCACCACAATCAGGTCGTCCACGCCCAGCGCGGCAATCAGGCGGTCGTCGCCGTGGATATAACAGCCGTGGCTGGCAAAGGTGATGGTTTCGCCAATCGCCCGGTTGTTGTTTTCGTCCGGCTCCACCAGCTGGCTCATGGCGTTCCACGAGCCGATGTCGCTCCAGTCAAAGCTGGCCGGCACCACCGCCACATTGGCGGCTTTTTCCATGATGGCGTAATCAATGGAAATATCTTCCAGCCCGGCAAAACTGTCGGTGTCGATTTCGGTGGTGGCGCTGCCCTCACCCCGGCTGGCCGCCCAGCAGGCTTCGCCCGCAGCAAACAGCGCCGGGCAATGCTCGCGGAACGCCGCCAGCGCAGCGCCGGCGGTAAAGCAGAACATGCCGGAATTCCACAGATAATCGCCGCTGGCCAGATAGCCTTGGGCGACTTCCAGCGAGGGTTTTTCCACAAAGCCGCGCACCTGGCGGATATGGCCATCGGCAGCCCCGCAGGCGATGTAGCCAAAACCGGTTTCCGGCGCGGTGGGCACAATGCCAAAGGTCACCAGCTTGCCTTGACGGGCGGCCGCCACGGCGTGTTGCACATGGCGGGCAAAACCGGCAGTGTCGGCAATCAGGTGATCAGCCGGCAGCACCAGCATCACCGCGTCGTCGCCGTACGCCTCGCGCACCTTGAAAGCGCCCAGCAGGATGGCCGGGGCGGTGTTGCGGCCAAACGGCTCCAGCAAAAAGCTCTGACGCGGCTCGCGCTGGCGCAGTGCGGCGTATTCGTCCTTGCTACGGAAGTAATAATCGCGGTTGGTGATGGTCAGCACTTCGCCCGCGCCTTCCTGGCGCGCGCCGCGCAGAAAGGTTTTTTGCAGCAGGCTCTGGCCATCAGCCAGACGCATGAACGGCTTGGGGTGCCCCTCGCGGGACACCGGCCACAGCCGGGTGCCGGCGCCGCCGGACAGAATCACGGGAACCAGCATGGCGGCTTACTCTTTGCTGACGCGACGCATGTCGGCGTCAACCATCATGGTGATCAGGGTTTCCAGATCGGTTTTCGGCGTCCAGCCCAGTTGGGTCTTGGCCTTGGTCGGGTCGCCCAGCAGCACGTCCACTTCGGCCGGACGGAAGAAAGCCGGGTCGATGATCAGATGGTCTTCGGCTTTCAGGCCGACGTGGGCAAAGGCGATATTGACCATGTCGCGCACGGTGGTGGTGACGCCAGTGGCCACCACGTAATCATCCGGGGTGTCCTGTTGCAGCATCAGCCACATGGCTTCCACGTAGTCGCCGGCAAAGCCCCAGTCGCGCTTGGCGTCGATATTGCCCAGGCGCAGTTCCTTTTGCTTGCCCTGCTTGATGCGCGCCACAGCGTCAGTCACTTTGCGGGTGACAAACTCAATGCCGCGCAGCGGTGATTCGTGGTTGAACAAAATGCCGCTGGAGGCGTGCAGATTAAAGCTTTCGCGGTAGTTCACCGTGATCCAGTGACCATACAGCTTGGCCACGCCATACGGGCTGCGCGGGTAGAACGGCGTGCTTTCGCTTTGCCGCTCGGCCTGGATCAGGCCGAACATTTCGCTGGTGGATGCCTGATAAAAACGGGTTTTCGGGTTGAACAGGCGGATGGCTTCCAGCAGTTTGGTGACGGCCACGCCAGACACTTCGGCGGTCAGCACCGGCTGGTTCCACGAGGCGCCGACAAAGCTTTGCGCGCCCAGGTTGTACACTTCATCAGCCTGACTGGTTTGCAGCGCGCGGATCAGCGCGCCCTGGTCGGTCAGGTCGCCGTCGATGATGCGCACATCGCCGGTCACGCCCAGTTCGTCCAGACGCCAATACATATGGTCGGAACTGCGGCGGGCCACCAGCCCGTAAACTTCATAGCCTTTTTCCAGCAGCAGTTTGGCCAGATAAGCGCCGTCCTGGCCAGTGACCCCGGTAATCAGTGCGTGTTTGCTCATGGTAAGAACTCTGTTTCCGGGCGCGACCCGGCTCCTTGACTTGCGATAAATCATTTACACTTGCCCGGCCGAATGTCTGGCTGGCAAGTCTCGTGGCGGCACAACGCTGCGCAGTGTGCGGCAAATCCATTGCCCTGGCGTGTCAGCCGCCCTCACCCTGTAAATAAAGACAATGACCCCAAAACGTGTATTTCTGACCGGTGGTGCTGGTTTTGTCGCCACCCGGATGGTCGAGCATCTGGCCGGCAGCGCCTGGCAGACACATGCCTCTTCCACCGATATTCTGGATGGCGAAGCCTTGCAAGCCGAGCTGCGCCAATGCCAACCCGATATTGTGCTGCATCTGGCCGCCCAGAGTCATGTACCCACCTCGTTCCGGGAACCTGAGCTGACCGCACGGGTCAATTTCGACGGCACCCGCTCGCTGCTGACGGCGCTGGATCAATCCGGTTTTACTGGCGCGCTGGTGTTTGTCGGCTCTGGCGACATGTATGGTCTGGTGCCAGAAGCCAGCCTGCCCATCCGCGAAACCCAGACCCTGCGCCCGCGCAACCCTTATGCAGCCAGCAAGGTAGCGGCAGAAGCCTGGTGCATGCAGCACAGCCTGCACAGCCAATACCGCATCGTCATGGCCCGCGCCTTCAACCATATCGGCCGCGGCCAGAACGCCCAATTCGTCTTGCCTGCCATGGCCGAACAGCTGGTGGCCATTGAACGCGGCCAGCGCCCACCCATCCTGGAAACCGGCGACCTGGATGTCACCCGCGATTTCACCAATGTCAGCGATGTGCTGGATGCTTATCTGGCATTGGCAGAAAAAGGCGTAAGTGGCGAAGTTTACAACGTTTGTTCCGGGCTTGAATATCGTGTTCGCGATCTGGTTGCGCAAATGATTGTAATGATCGGCCTGGATATCCAACTGCAAAACGACCCGGCGCGGTTTCGCAAAGCGGAACAAACCCGAGTGGTGGGCGATAACAGCAAGTTGCGTGTCGACACTGGCTGGGCGCCCAAGATGGACATCGCCGCCAGTCTGGCAGAAATTCTTGACGACTGGCGCCGCAAAACGTGATGCCCATCACACAAACCGTTACAAACGGTTGCGCAACGCACGTGGTAAACTTCGCGCCATTGTGGTGAGAACCGCATGTCATGGGCGTGTTGCCCGACATTCACCGCCCTGGCCAACTCGATTGACACACCGATGAAAAAACACCTGACTCCACGCACGGAACTGGCGGAAACGCTATATGGATTCCGTAAAACCTTTTATCAGCTTGGCGCGTTCAGCTTCGTCATCAACCTGCTGGGCCTGATGCCGTCGATTTATATGCTGCAGGTCTATGACCGCGTGCTCGCCAGCAGCAATGAAACCACGCTGCTGATGCTGACGCTGATGACACTGGGCCTGTATGGCCTGATGGAGCTGCTGGAGCTGGCGCGCTCGTCGGTGCTGATCCGGGTGGGCAATAAGCTGGACATGCAGCTTAACCAGCGCGTGTTTACCGCCTCGTTCGAACGCAACCTCAAGCGGGCCGGCGGCAACCCGGCCCAGGCGATGACCGACCTGACCAATGTCCGCCAGTTCCTGACCGGCAACGGCCTGTTTGCCTTCTTTGATGCCCCGTGGATGCCGATTTATCTGCTGGTGTGCTTCATGTTTCACCCGCTGCTGGGCCTGTTTGTGCTGATTGGCGCGCTGATGCTGTTCGGCCTGGCCTATCTGACCGAAGTCTCCACCCGCAAGCCGCTGGCCGACGCCAACCAGGCCGCGATGATTTCCAACGCCTTTGCCAACAATAATCTGCGCAATGCCGAGGTGATCGAAGCCATGGGCATGCTGCCGGCCATCCGCGAGCGCTGGTTTGCCTTTCACCGCCGCATTCTGGACAACCAGACCCTGGCCTCCGACCGTGCCGCGCGCATCAGCGTGATGACCAAGTTTGTGCGCATCAGCATGCAATCGCTGATCCTCGGCCTGGGCGCCCTGCTGGTGATCGAAGGCAAGCTGACCCCCGGCATGATGATCGCCTGCTCGATCTTGATGGGTAAGTCGCTGCAACCGGTGGAACTGGCCATCGGCACCTGGAAACAACTGCTGAGCGCACGCACCTCGTACACCCGCCTGGACGAGCTGCTGAAAGAAGCCCCGCCGCGTGGCGTGGGCATGCCGCTGCCGGCCCCGGCTGGCAATATGACGGTGGAAGGTGTGATTGCCGTGCCGCCGGGTGGTCAGCATGCCGTGGTGCGTGGCCTGAGCATGGCCATGAATGCCGGTGATGTGGTGGGCGTGATTGGCCCGTCGGCCTCGGGCAAATCCACTTTGGCGCGCTTGCTGGTGGGCGTGTGGCCGGCACAGGCTGGCAAGGTGCGTCTGGACGGCGCCGATATTTTCCAGTGGAACAAAGACGAACTGGGCCCGTGGATTGGCTATCTGCCGCAGGATATCGAGCTGTTTGAAGGCACCATCGCCGAAAACATTGCCCGCTTTGGCAAGATTGACTCCGAACAGGTGATCAGCGCCGCCCAGCGTGCCGGCGTGCACGACATGATCCTGCGCTTTCCGCAGGGCTATGATACCCGTCTGGGTCTGGATGGCAGCATGCTGTCCGGCGGCCAGAAACAGCGCATCGGCCTGGCGCGCGCCATTTATGGCAATCCCTCGCTGATCGTGCTGGACGAGCCCAACTCCAATCTGGATGACGTGGGCGAAGCCGCACTGGTGCGCACGGTGATGGACCTGAAAGCCCGTGGCAAAACCGTGGTGCTGATCACCCACCGCACCAGCATCATCAATGCGGTGGACAAACTGCTGGTGATGCGCGAAGGCGAGCTGGTGGCCTACGGCCCGCGTGACCAGGTGCTGGCGCATTTGATGCAGCAACAGCAGCAGGCCAATGCCCAGGCACAGGCCGCAGCCCAAGCGCAAGCCCAGGCCCAACAAGCTGCACACGCCCAGCAACAGATGGCCGCCCCCGCCGCACCGGCTGTGCCGGCCACCCCGGCGCAGGACGCCGCCGAGTAACCCGAATTGAATGACTGATCACGATGAAATGGCTTAAACGCTTGCAAGAATCCCGCGCGGACACCCAGGGTGACGTGGCGGTGGATGTGGACGCCCACAGCCCGGCGCGCTGGGGCATGCTGGTGCTGGGTATCGGTTTTGGCGGCTTTTTACTGTGGGCGGCTTTTGCGCCGCTGGACGCCGGGGTGTCCTCGGGGGGCACGGTCAAAGTGGCCTCCAGCCGCAAGACCATTCAGCATCTGACCGGTGGCATTGTGGACACCATCGACGTCAAGGAAGGCCAGGTGGTCAAAAAAGACCAGGTGCTGGTCAAGCTCAACCCCACCAACGCCAATGCCCAGCTGGGCATTGTTCAAGCGCAGTTTCTGGCGGCGCAGGCCATTGCCGACCGGCTGAGCGCCGAGCGCGAAGGCAAGACGACGGTGACTTTCTCGCCGGTGCTGACCGAAAAATTTGGCAATGACAGCCGCGCCAAAGATGCCATGGCCCTGCAAGCGCAATTGTTTGCCTCGCGCCGTGCCGCTCTGCAAGCCGAACTGGGCATCCTGAACGAAAACAGCCAGGGCATGCAGGAACAGCTCAAGGGCCTGCAATCGCTGAAAGACTCGCGCGAGCAACAGCTGAAATTCATCCAGGAAGAGCTCAAGGGCGTGCGTGACATGGCTGCGCAAGGCTATGTGCCGCGTAACCGCATGCTGCAACTGGAGCGCAATGTGGCCGAAATCAGCGGCCAGCTGGCCAGCAATATCGGCGATATCGGCCGCAGCAAGAACGCGCTGTCCGAAATCAAACTGCGCATGTTGCAGCGTCAGAAGGAATACCAAAAAGAAGTCGAAACCCAGCTGAGCGATGCGCAAAAAGAAGCGCGCGCCCAGGGCGATCGTCTGGCCGCGCTGGAATATGAACTGTCCAACACCCAGATCAAATCGCCGATTGACGGCACCGTGGTGGGCGTGAATGTGCATACCGTGGGTGGCGTGATTCAGCCGGGCTTCCACATCATGGACGTGGTGCCGCTGAACGAGCCGATGATTGTCGAAGCACGCATCCAGACCAACCTGATCGACAAGGTGCATCCCGGCCTGCCGGTGGACCTGACCTTCCCGGCCTTCAGCCATGCGCAAACGCCGAATATCCCCGGCGTGGTGGACACCGTGGGCGCGGATGCGCTGACCGATGAAGTCACCCGCATGCCGTACTACCCGATGCAGGTGAAAGTGACCCCGGAAGGCATGAAAATCCTGGGCAAGCTGCAAATCCGTCCTGGCATGCCGGCCACCGTGGTGGTGAAGACGGGCGAACGCACCATGCTCAACTACCTGCTCAAGCCGCTGATCGACCGCGTCAGCGGGGCGTTCAAAGAGGAATGATCGTGCGCCTTCGCAAGCTGACCCTGCTGACCGCGCTGGCGCTGAGCCTGAACCCCCTGCTGCCGGCCTCGGCGCTGGGCTTCATGGAAGCCTACCGCGCCGCATTGCAGAATGACCCGACCTACCAGGCCGCCATCGCAGAAAACGAAGCCGGCCAGCAAAACCGCGCCATGGGCCGCGCCGGCTTGTTGCCTCAGGTAAACGCCAATATCTCGCGTGCCCGGGTGCGTGGTGAACAGGAATACACCACACAGACCCTGGCTGGCCCTCGTGACGTAGTTGTTCCGCTGAAATACTTCAGCTACTCGCGTACCGTGCAGGTACGGCAATCGGTGGTGAATATGGCGGCGATTGCCAACTTCCGCCAGGGCCGCGCCCGTGCCGAGTACAGCACGGAAGTGTTCCGTGGCAAGCAGAACGACCTGGCCTTGCGCCTGTCGTCGGCGTATTTCCAGGCCTTGCTGTCGCAGCACGCCATTGACCTGGCTCAGGCCAAGGTGCAATCCATCGAGCAACAGCTGAAAACCGCCGAAGTGCAGTTCAAGGCAGGCGATGGCACCGTCACCGACGTGGACGAGGCCCGCGCCCGCCGTGATCTGGCGCAAGCCCAGCTGATCGAGGCGCGCAACCAGCTGACCGTGGCCATGCGCAGCCTGCAAGAGCTGGTGGGCGACAAGCCGGTGTCGCTGGCCCAGCTGAAGGCCGATTTTGCCAAACAGCTCAAGCCCGAGCTGGAAACCCTGGACACCTGGCTGGATCGCGCACTGGAAAGCAGCGCCGACATCGCCGCCCAGCGCCGGGCGCTGGAAGTGGCCGAACGCGAAGTGGACAAAAACCGCGCCGGCCATCTGCCCACGGTGGATGTCTACGCCAGCTCTGGTCGCTCTCAGTCGGACAGTTTTTCCAGCATCAACCAGGAATACCGCACCCGCCAGTTGGGCGTGCAGGTGAATATCCCGATTTTCTCTGGCGGTTACACCAACGCGGCCACCACGCAAGCCATCGCCAACCGCGAGCGCGCGCGCAACGAGCTGGAAGCCACGGTGAACAAAACCCATATTGAAGTCACCAAGCAGTATTCCGGCACGGTGTCTGGCCTGGCCAAGGTGCAGGCGCTGGAGCTGGCGGTGAAATCCAGCGAGCAGGCACTGGAATCCACCAAAATGGGCTTCAAGGCAGGCATGCGCAGCAATGTGGACATCCTCAACGCCGAAGAGCAGCTGTATACCTCCCGTCGTGATCTCGCCGAGGCCAAGTATGTCTACCTGCTCAGCCGCCTGCGGCTGAAAGCTGCCGCCGGCCAGCTGTCGGAAGCGGACATGGGCGAAGTGGACAGCTATTTTGGCGCGGAAAAACCGGTGCACGAAAAACTGGTGCAGGTACGCCGTAGCGCCAACGGCAGCTGATGCCGCAAAATGGGGTGATGAAGCACAGCACCGGCCCGGCCTTGCCGGGCCGGTTTTTCATCAGGAGAGAGCCATGCAAATCGTGGAACACGCGCTCAACGGCGCGCTGCTGATCGAACCCCGCGTGTTTGGCGACGAACGCGGGTTTTTCTTTGAAAGTTACAACCAGCAAGCGTTTGCTGCCGCCAGTGGCCAAACCCTGCCCTTTGTGCAGGACAACCACTCCCGCTCCAGCGCCAATGTGCTGCGCGGCCTGCACTACCAGATCGAACACGCCCAGGGCAAGCTGGTGCGGGTAATCCATGGCGAAGTGTTCGACGTGGCGGTGGATCTGCGCCGCAGCTCGCCCAGCTTTGGCCAGTGGACCGGCCATTATCTGTCTGCCGCCAACAAGCGCCAGTTGTGGGTGCCGGCCGGTTTTGCCCATGGTTTTCTGGTGGTCAGCGAAACCGCCGAGCTGCTGTACAAAACCACTGATTTTTACCGGCCCGAGCACGAGCGCTGCATCGCCTGGAACGACCCGCAACTGAACATCCGCTGGCCGCTGCCAGAAGGCATTGCGCCGATTGTCTCCGCCAAGGACCGCATCGGCCTGGCGTTTGCCGACGCGCCGAGCTACCCATGAGCGCCCGCCCCATCCTGCTGATTGGCGCCCACGGTCAGCTGGGCCGCGAGCTGGCGCGCAGCCTGGCGGTGCTGGGCCCGCTGCATGCGCTGGGCCGCGCCGAGCTTGACCTCACCGATGCGGACGCCATCGCCCGTGTGGTGGACGACGTCCGCCCCGGCCTGATCGTCAACGCCGCCGCCTACACTGCGGTGGACCGCGCCGAAAGCGAGCCCGAGCTGGCCTTCGCCATCAACGCCCGCGCGCCCGGCCTGCTGGCCGAAGCCGCCGCCCGGCTCGATTGTGGCCTGGTGCACTATTCCACCGATTATGTGTTTTCCGGCGAGGGGACAAGCCCCTGGCGGGAAAGCGACGCCACTGCGCCGGTGAATGTGTACGGCGCCAGCAAGCTGGCCGGCGAACAGGCCGTGCTGGCCAGTGGCGCCGACGCGCTGATTTTGCGCACCAGCTGGGTGTACGGCGGCCCCGGACAGAACTTTGTCAACACCATGCTGCGCCTGGCCGGCGAGCGCGAACGGCTGACCGTGGTGGACGACCAGATTGGCGCGCCCACCGCCAGCCGTTTTCTGGCCGATGCCACCCTGGCTGCGTTGGCGCAAGACTGGCGCGCCCGCGCCGGGCTGTATCACCTCAGCGCCAGCGGCGACACCAGCTGGTGCGGCTTTGCCCGCGCCATTGTCGAGCAGGCGCTGGCGCACGGCCAGGCGCTGAAGCTGAGCGCCGCCGACATCGCCCCCATCCCCAGCAGCAGCTACCCCACCCCGGCGCGCCGCCCGGCCAATTCCCGTTTGGATTGCTCGGCGTTTGAGCAGGCGTTTGCCGTGCATCGCCCGCACTGGCGCGCGCAGCTGGCCGCGCATTTTGCCAGTCGGGGCTGAACCGCTGGCAATAGCGGTCAGTCAGATGGGTTTTTCTGAAAGCATGTGATGATCTGGCATTGGCAATTCGACCCTATCGCCCTGCATGTGGGCCCGCTGCAACTGCACTGGTACGGCGTGCTGTTCGCCCTGGCCTTTGTGCTGGGCCAGCAGCTGCTGGCCTGGTGTTACCGCCGCGAAGGCTACGACAGCCAGGCGCTGGACAGCCTGATGCCGTGGGCGCTGATTGGCACGGTGCTGGGCGCGCGGCTGGCGCATTGCCTGATCTACGACCCGGCCTATTACCTCAGCCAGCCGCTGGCCATCCTGCGGGTGTGGGAAGGCGGGCTGGCCAGCCACGGCGGCGCGTTGGGGCTGATGCTGGCCTTGTGGCTATACAGCCGCCGCCATCCGCAGCCGGGTTTTGCCTGGCTGCTCGACCGCATCGCACTGCCGGCGGCGCTGGGCGGCGCGCTGGTGCGCTGCGCCAATT
The DNA here is from genome assembly GCF_003201855.1 of Rivihabitans pingtungensis. GTDB lineage: Bacteria > Pseudomonadota > Gammaproteobacteria > Burkholderiales > Aquaspirillaceae > Rivihabitans > Rivihabitans pingtungensis. The sequence goes on from NZ_QJKI01000028.1 coordinate 28,408, forward strand.
TTCTGAACTCGGAAATCCTCGGCCGCCCAACCGGCGGCGACTGGGGCGTGGTGTTTGCCGCCATTGACCCACTGCCGCGCCACCCGGTGCAGCTGTACGAAGCCGGCGCCTATCTGCTGATTGCCGCCCTGCTGTGGACGGTGTACCGCCGCCACGGCCGCGCCACCCCCAGCGGCCTGCTGGCCGGGCTGTTTTTGCTGACGGTGTTTGCCGCCCGCGCGCTGCTGGAAACCCTGAAAACCCCGCAAGCGGCGTATGAAACCGGCTTTGCCGTCAGCGTCGGCCAGTGGCTGAGCCTGCCGCTGATGGCGCTGGGTCTGTGGCTGGTGTGGCGCGCCAAGCGCCGCGCCTGATCCATTGAATGAATTCAGCCCGGCCCCGGCCAGATCTTGCGCCACGGCGGCTCCGGCTGAAGCAAATCCTCCAGCGCCGCCAAAAACACCTGCACCTTGGGCAGTTGCACCCGGCTGGGGGTGTAGCAGGCGTATAAATGCTGGCCAAAGCGCACTTGCGGCTGGCAGTCAGGCAGCACCTGGCGCAGGCGGCCGTCGGCCAGCGCTGGCGCGCACAGATACACCGGCAAGATGCTCAAGCCCTGGCCGGCCAGGGTGGCCTGATACAGGCAGTCGATATTGTTGTACTGCACCCGCCCGCGCACCGGCGCGCTCCATTCTTCACCGCGCGCATCGCGCAGCCGCCAGTGGCCGTCATCGGTGAGCAGATAGCTGAAACACTGATGCTGGGCCAGCTGCAAAGGGTGCTCCGGCGTCCCGTGGCGGGCCAGATAATCCGGCGCGGCGCAAATCACCCGCTCCATCTGCAAGAGCGGCTTGGCCACCGCGTCGGCCGGCGGGGTTTGCGTTTGCCGCAGCGCCAGGTCGATGCGGTCGTCCACCAAATCCACCATCTGGTCGGTGAGGATCAGCTCGCATTCCAGCTCGGGGTGGCGCTCGGTCAGCGCCGGCAGCAGCGGGGCGATGTATTCGCGGCCAAAGGTCATGGTGGCGCTGATGCGCAGCAGGCCGCGCGGCGCACTGCCCAGATGGCTGAGCGCGCGCTGCGCGCAGTCCACCGCCGCCACGGCGGCCAGCGCGTGCGGATAAAACGCCTCGCCGGCCGGCGTGGGCCGCAGGCGGCGGGTGGAGCGCTCGAACAGGCGCGCGCCCAGCGCGGCCTCCAGCTGGCCAATCTGCCGGCTGACCTGGGCGCGGCTGCACCCCAGCCGCCGCGCGGCGCCGGCCATGCTGCCGCTTTCCACCACCTTGATGAAGCTGTCCCAGCTGTCCAGCCATGCGCTCATTGTCACGCTTTCATTGACGGTATGCTGCCGATTATCGGCTAGATCGTCACCAGTTGGGCGACTATAGTGGCGCTTTGGCGGTTGCCTGTTCTTTTTGGAGATGCTCATGTTGCGTTCTTTGCGCGTGCTTAACACCCCGCTGTCGCTCGCCATCACCTTGTCCGCCGCTGGCGTGCTGATGATCACCATGGGCGCGCGCCAGTCGCTGGGGCTGTTTGTCAGCCCGATTCACGACAGCACCGGCATGGGCGTGGCCGCCATCAGCCTGGCGCTGGCGGTAGGGCAGTTTGCCTGGGGAGCGATTCAGCCGCTGGCCGGCGCGCTGGCCGACCGCCATGGCCCGCGCGGCGTGCTGTGGGTGGGCGTGCTCACCCTGGCGCTCGGCTGCGCGCTGACGCCTTGGGTCAGCTCGGGCTTTGGTCTGACGGTCACCCTGGGCTTGCTGGCGGCGATGGGCTCGGGGGTGGGCAGTTTTTCGGTGTTGATCGGCGCGGCGGCGCAGCAGCTGCCGGCGCAGGCGCGCGGCGCGGCGTCTGGGGTGATCAACGCCGGCGGCTCGTTTGGCCAGTTTATCTTTGCCCCGATTCTGCAAGGGCTGATCCAGCGCCTGGGCTGGATGGGGGCGATGTGGGGCATGGCGGCGATGACGCTATTGGCGCTGCCGATGGTGGGCCGGCTGACGCGCGGCTACCAGCCGCCGCCCGCGCCCAGCGCGGCGGAGGGCGGGGTGCTGCGCGCTATCCGCACGGCGATGGCCGACCGCAGCTATCTGCTGCTGCACCTGGGGTTTTTCACCTGTGGCTTTCATATTGCCTTTTTGGTCACCCACCTGCCCGGCGAGGTGAATCTGTGCGGCCTGCCGCCGTCGGTGGCCAGCTGGTCGCTGGCCATTATCGGCCTGTCGAATATTGTCGGTAGCCTGTACGCCGGGGCGTGCGTGTCGCGCTACCGCAGCAAATATGTGCTGGCGGTGATGTATGGCTCGCGCGCGCTGCTGATTGCGCTTTACTTGATGGCCCCGGCCACCGCCTGGACCTACTACCTGTTTGCCGCCGGCCTGGGGCTGACCTGGCTGGCCACCGTGCCACCCACCGCCGCCATCATCGGCAAGCTGTTTGGCGTACGCTACCTGGGCACGCTGTTTGGCCTGACTTTGTTGTCGCACCAGACCGGCGGTTTTCTCGGCGCCTGGCTGGGTGGGCTGGCCATCACCCATCTGGGGGATTTCACCTGGATGTGGTACGCCGACATGGCGCTGGCGGCGCTGGCGGCGGTGATCAATCTGCCGATTCGCGAACAGCCGGTCTGGCAGGCGCAGCCGGCATAAAAACCGCACATGCACACGGCCAGATGGTGAAAACCGTCTGGCTGCCATCCAAGCGATGGTCGTCGATGACGCCCCATACAAGCCGCCTGCGGGCTACCCCGCGCTGTCGGCATGTCATCTGTTCGCGTTACACTGCGCGCTTGTTGACCTGCGGCCACCGGCCCCAGGCTTTCGGATGCAACCCAGGCATCCTGCATACAGGCGCGCTTCATGAAACCCGTTTTTACCCTTGCCATGCTCGGCCTGCTGGCCTGCGGGCTGAGTGCTTGTCAGCCCGACAACTCGCAAGCCAAAAAATCCAGCCCACCAGCCGTCACCATCACCACGGCCCCGCTGAGCCAGCGCCCGCTGGAAGCCCGTATCGGCAGCCTGGCCAGCATCGAGGCCGTCAATAGTCCGCAAGTGCTGGCAGAAGTGGCTGGGCGCGTGGCGGCGGTAGCGGTGGATGTCGGCGCCCAGGTCAAACCCGGCCAGCTGCTATTAACCTTGGATCCGGCCGATTTGCGCAACAGCAAGCTGGCGCAAGATGCTGAAGTGGCCCGGCTGGGCGCGCTGGCCGACCAGCAGCGGCGCAATGTGGTGCGCTACCGCGATTTATTGACCCAGGGCTTTATCTCCGACGCCAAAATGGACGAGCTGGTGGCCCAGCAACAGGCCATCGAGCAGCAATGGGCGGCGGCCAAGGCGCAGGCAGCCAATAGCCAGCGCATGGTGGACAAAGCCCAGGTGCGCGCGCCGGTGGCCGGGGCGATTGACACCCGATTGGTGAATGTCGGCGAGTATGTGACAGTGGGCAAGCCCTTGTTCACCCTGGCCAGCGGCGGCGCGCTGCGCGCGCGCTTTGCTCTGTCCGGGCGCGAGGCGGCCAGCGTCAAGCCGGGCTTGCTGGTGCGCCTGGAGACCGACGGCGAGCGCTTGAGCTCGCACATCAGCGAAACCCGCCCGGCGATTGACGCGCGCAACGGCATGATCGAAGCGCTGGCCCCGCTGCCGGCCGATGGCCCCTGGCGCGCCGGGCTGGCGGTGCACGCCGAGGTAGTGCTGGCCGAGCGCCAGGGCCTGGCGGCGCCGCAGGTGGCGGTGATTGAGCGCCCGGCCGGCAGCACGGTGTATGTGGTGAAAGGCGATCACGTGGAGGCACGCCGGGTGCGCGTGGGCATTCGCCAGGATGGCTGGGTGGAATTACTGGACGGCGTACAACCCGGTGAAACATTGGCGGTAGACGGCGCCGGCTTTCTGACTGACAAGGCCAAGGTGAAGCTGGCCAAACCGGACAAAGACAAACCAGGCAAAGAGAAAACCAGCAAGACGGAGGCCAAGCCATGAAGCTGGCGGAGCTGTCGATTCGCCGCCATGTGCTGGCCTATATGCTGTCGGCGGTGCTGGTGCTGTTTGGCCTGATTGCCTATCAAAAAATCGGCGTAGACCGTTACCCGAATATCGAACAGCCGGTGATTTCGATTTCCACCACGCTGACTGGCGCCACGCCCGAGGTGATGGACAGCAGCGTGACGCAGATCATCGAAGCGGCGGTCAACAGCGTGCCGGGCATCGACAGCATCGAATCCACCTCGCAACCCGGCCGCTCGACGGTGAAAGTCACCTTCAACCTCGACAAGAACATCGACGTGGCGTTCAACGAGGTGCAAGTCAAGGTCAACCAGGCGCAGCGCCGGCTGCCGGATGATGTGGACATGCCGGTGGTGTCCAAGACCGACGCCAACGGCAGCCCGATTGTCTGGCTGGCGCTGACCGGTGACCGCACCGAAAAGCAGCTGTATACCTACGCCAACACCGTGGTGAAAAAACAGCTGGAAACCGTCGATGGCGTCGGCGAGGTGGTGCTGCGCGGGCGCGGCGCGCGGGTGATCCGCGTGGAGCTGGACCCGGTCAAACTGGCCGGCTACAACCTGACGCCGGCCGAGGTGAAATCCGCCTTTGGCCGCGAACACCTGCAACAGCCCGGCGGCACGGTGGTCAACGGCCCGGCTGAGTTGCTGGTGAATCTGGATCTGGAATTCAAATCGGTGCGGGCGCTGCAAGACCTGGTGGTGGCCTGGCGCGGCGGCGGCGCCATCCGCCTGGCCGACGTGGCGCGGGTGATCGACGGCGAAGGCGATTTGCGCAGCCTGACCCGCTTTAACGGCAAACCTGCCGTGCTGGTGGGCATTGTGCGGGTGGCCAACAGCAATACCGTGGCGCTCAGCCAGGCGGTGATCGAGCGGGTGGATGGGCAAATCCGCCCGGCGCTGCCGCCCGGCATCGAGCTGACCTTGGCGGCCAACGACGCCAGCTTTGTGGTGGAGATGATCGGCGCGCTGAAAGACCATTTATTCGAAGGCACGCTGCTGGCCGGGCTGATTGTCTGGCTGTTTTTGCGCAGCTTGCGCTCGACCTTGATTATCTCGCTGGCCATCCCGGTGTCGCTGCTGGGCGCGGTGGCGGTGATGTATTTTCTGGGTTACACCTTCAACACCGTGACGCTGCTGGGCCTTTTGCTGCTGATTGGCGTGGTGGTGGACGATGCCATCGTGGTGCTGGAAAACATCCACCGCCTGCGTGAGCAAGGCCACGACAACCCGATTGAAGCGGCGATTCTGGGCAGCCAGCAAGTGGTGTTTGCGGTGATTGCCGCCACGCTGTCGCTGGTGGCGATTTTTGTGCCGGTGGCGTTTTTGGGCGGCATTGTCGGGCGCCTGTTCAATTCGTTTGCCCTGGTGGTGGCCTGCGGCGTGCTGGTGTCCTTGTTTGTGTCGGTGACGCTGACGCCGATGCTGTGCAGCCGTTTTCTGAAAGTGGAGAAACAACACGGCCGGGTGTACGTTTGGCTGGAGCGCGGCTTTCAGGCCATGGAAAACGGCTACCGGCGGGTGCTGGACTGGACCTTGCGCCACCGTGGCAAGGTGCTGGGCTTTGCCCTGTTGAGCGTGGCCGCCAGCGTGGCGGTGTTCATGCTGCTGAAGTCAGAATTTTTGCCGGAAGAAGACGAAAGCCGCTTTCTGGTGAATATCAAAACCCCGATTGGCGCGTCTATCCACTACACCAACCAGAAAAGCCGCGAAGTCGAAGCCATCCTGCTGCGTCACGGCGAGGTGCGCAATCTGCTGACGATTGTTGGTGGTTTCAGCGGCACGCAAGTGAATCAAGCCACCTTTGTGGTGCGTTTGACCGCCCGGCACACCCGCACCGTACGCCAGGGTGAGCTGCTGGCCAAGGTGCGCAAAGAGCTGGGCCATGTACCGGGCATCCGCGCCTCGGCGTTTCCGATTCCCCGGGTGGGTGAAAGTCGCGGCGGCAAGCTACAGTTTGCCGTGATCGGGCCGAATTTAACTGACGTGGCCAAACATGCCGATGCCCTGATGCAGCGGCTGGGCAGCCAACCCGGTATTGGCCGGCTGGACATCGACCTGGATCTGGAACAACCTCAGTTGTCATTCGACATCGACCGCGCCGCCGCCGCGCGGGTGGGGGTGTCTACCGAAAGCATCGCCACCGCCTTGAACCTGCTGACCGCAGGCAGTAATGTGGCGAAATTTTCCGATGGCGACGGAGAGCGCTATGATGTGCGGGTGAAGGCCGCAGACATGGCGATCAGCCGGGCCGAAGACCTCAACGCCATTTATCTGCGCAGCCAGAATGGCGAGCTGGTGCGACTGGACGCCGTGGTGCGGGTCAAGCGCACCCTGGGCCCCACGCTGATTGCCCGGCAGAACCTGCAATACGCGGCCAATCTGAAAGGCTCGCCCACCCTGGCGCTGGCCGAAGCGGTGGCCGAGGTACAAACGGCAGCGCGTGACATATTACCCCCTGGTTATCGGGTAGAGATGCAGGGTGAGGCGCGCGAGCTGGCGCGCGGAGGGGGGCAGGCGGTGTTTATCTTTGGCCTGGCCTCATTGTTGCTGTATATGATTCTGGCCAGCCAGTTCAACTCGTTTGCCCAGCCAGCCGTCATCATGCTGGCCGAGCCACTGGCGGTGGTGGGCGGCCTGCTGTTGCTGTGGTTGTCCGGGCATACCTTGAACGTGTACTCGATGATCGGGCTGATTTTGCTGATTGGCCTGGTGGCAAAGAATTCGATCCTGCTGGTGGACGTCACCAACCAGTTTCGGGCAGCCGGTCATGCTGTCGATGATGCCTTGCGGGCCAGTTGCCCCTTGCGGCTGCGCCCGGTGCTGATGACTTCGCTGACGGTGATCCTGGCCATGCTGCCAGCGGCACTGGGCCTGGGCGCCGGCGCCGAAACCAATGGGCCGCTGGCCGTGGCAGTGATTGGTGGCATGATCAGTTCCACGCTGCTCACCCTGGCGGTGGTGCCAGCAGCGTATTCTTTGCTGGAAAACCGTCGACAGGCACAATAATCTAGTAGAAATACCTAACCGACTTGCCAGCCCGGTCAGGAATGGCGATGATGATGCCATTCTCGGGACGCCCGAGTGAGGATTGCGCGCAATGAGTGAATACGAAGAAGAGATGAATCAATCGCCGTTCGGCCTGACCATGACGGAAACCGAAGCGGGTGAATTGCGCCTGATGTTCGAGCCAGACGACTTCCGCTTCAAGATTGATGCCACGGCCTTGCGCCACATGGCCATCGAGAAGGGCTATGGCGAACTGGATTTCGACGAAAGCGCGCTGGCGGTGGCCGCCCAGCATGTGTGCAAAAACGAAGCGTTTGTCTCTACCATTGCCCAGCGCCGCAATGCCGAATATCGGGTGTATGTGTCGTCCGACCGCCTGGTGGCGCAGTTGCAGGTGACGCCGTCTTATGGCGGCACACCGATTTCGGTGGACGCCGCCCGCAACGAGCTGGCCAAAGCACGAGTGGTGTTCGGCTTTGACGAAGCGGCGTTCCAGTCGGCACTGACCAATAAGCTGGGCGAACCCGTGACGGTGGCCAAGGGCGTGGCGCCGATTCCCGGCCGCGACACCCGCTTTGAGCCGCTGGTGGAAGTCAACCGCGAGCGCGTGCCGCGCGCCAACGAAGACGGCCGGGTGGACTGGCGCGACCTGGGCGACATCCCGATGGTGTCGCCGGGCGATGTACTGATGCGCCGCCATCCGCCCGAGCAAGGCAAATCTGGCCGCGATGTGTTCGACAATATCCTGCAAGCGCCGGACGGCAAGAATCTGGACTACCCCTACCGGCTGGAAGGCGCCGAGCGCGACGCCAACGACCCCGACCTGCTGCGCGCCACCAGCACAGGCCAGCCGGTCTTGCTGCGCGATTCGGTGAAAGTCGAACCGGTGATCAAGACTCCGGGGGTGAACGTCAGCACCGGTAACATCACCTTTGTCGGCAGTCTGGTGATCAACGGTGATGTACAAAGCGGCATGCATGTGAAGGTGGATGGTGACGTCACTGTGCACGGCACGGTGGAAGCCGCCATCATTGAAGCTGGCGGCAGCATCACCGTCAACGGCGGCATCGTCGGCCAGAACGCCCAACAACGCGAATCCAATGCCAACGGCGAACAGGCCAAGCTGCACGCCAAGGCCAATGTGCGGGCCAAGTATGCCGAAAACGCGCTGATCATCGCCGAGCAATCTGTGTATATCGACGAAGCGGTGATCGAATGCGACATCACCGCGCTGAACCGGGTGGAAATCGGCGTGCGCGGCCGGCGCAAGGGCTACATCATGGGTGGGCGCGTGCGCGCCACGCTGGGTATCAAGGCCGAATACCTGGGTGGCGCCGGCAGCCGGCAAACCCGCGTGCAAGTCGGCGTCAACCCTTTGCTGCAACAGCGCATCGATGAGAAAAAAGCCCAAATCGCCGCGCTGGCCAAAGAAGAAGCCGACCTGAACAAGCTGATCCGCTTTCTGGCCGACAAGCCGGACAAGCAGGATGTGGTGGTCAAGGCCAAGAACACCATGCGCCGCTTGCTGGACCGCCGCCGCGAGTGCTTTGCTGAAGAGCGCGCCCTGGTGGCCGACGCCAATCTGTCGGAAAGCGCCAAGGTGGAAGTCTCTGCCGGGGTGTATTCCGGCACCACGGTGAACATTGGCAAGCAATCAACCTTTGTCACCGAAGACTCTGGTTTTGGCGTGTTCCGTCTGGAAGAAAACCAGCTGATCTTCAGCAAAACCTGAGCCAGCCCTCACGCAGCCAGCCTGGCCAGATGGCCATCGCTGGCTACTATCGCCCTGCCAGCATCAATAGCTGACATCTATCAAGATAATTATATTAATCAATTGGCTTAATCTTCGACAGCCGCCTAACATGGTGTTGTACCGTCAACCCCACCCCTGTTTAGGAGACTGTTTCGATGTCGCTGATCAATACCCAGGTTCAACCGTTCAAGGCCCAAGCTTTCCACAACGGCAAGTTCATCGAAGTCACCGAAGAAAGCCTGAAGGGCAAGTGGTCTGTGCTGATTTTCATGCCGGCCGCCTTCACCTTCAACTGCCCGACTGAAATCGAAGACGCCGCCAACAACTACGCCGAATTCCAGGCTGCTGGCGCCGAAGTGTACATCGTCACCACCGACACCCACTTCTCGCACAAAGTCTGGCACGAAACCTCCCCGGCCGTGGGCAAGGCCCAGTTCCCGCTGGTGGGCGACCCGACCCACGCCCTGACCAACGCCTTTGGCGTGCACATTCCGGAAGAAGGCCTGGCCCTGCGCGGCACCTTCATCATCAACCCGGAAGGCGTGATCAAGACCCTGGAAATCCACTCCAACGAAATCGCCCGCGACGTGTCGGAAACCCTGCGCAAGCTGAAGGCCGCCCAGTACACCGCCGCCAACCCGGGCCAAGTGTGCCCGGCCAAGTGGAAAGAAGGCGCCGCCACCCTGACCCCGTCGCTGGACCTGGTCGGCAAGATCTAAGAACTGCGAACAAAACTCTCCTGGCGTGGTTGCACGACCTTGCCGCACCACCCGCACTGTCTGCCGCCTGGCCAGGACCGCTACGCTGAGTTTTGTGAGCCGCTCTCACGCCTGCCCCCTGCCGGCGCCCCCACGCCGGTTTCGCGCCAGCCTCGCGCTGGCGCGGATTGCACCGCCATGCGTCGCCAGCCCGCATCGCCGTGCAATCCGGTCGTCCCTTAATTTCGTCAAGACACCAGGAGATCCCATGCTTGATGACGCCATCCAGGCCCAACTCAAAGCCTACCTCGAACGCCTGCAACGCCCGATTGAACTGGTCGCCAGCCTGGACGACAGCGCCAATAGCCAGCAAATGCACACCCTGCTGACCCAGGTGGCGGCGCTGTCCGACAAGGTCAGCCTGCGCACCGACGGCGATAACCCGCGCCGCCCGTCGTTTGGCGTGGCACAGCCGGGAGACGCTCCGCGCATCCACTTTGCCGGCCTGCCGATGGGCCATGAATTCACCTCGCTGGTGCTGGCCCTGCTGCAAACCGGCGGCCATCCGCCCAAGGTCGAACAAGCGGTCATCGATCAGATCAAGGCGCTGCCGGGCAGCTTCAAGTTTGAGACTTTCATCTCGCTGTCCTGCCACAACTGCCCGGACGTGGTGCAGGCGCTGAACCTGATGGCGGTGCTCAACCCCGGTGTGACCAGCACCATGATCGACGGCGCGCTGTTTCAGGACGAAGTCAACGCCCGCCAGATCATGGCCGTGCCCACCGTCTACCTGAACGACGCCAAATTCGGCCAGGGCCGCATGACCGTGGAAGAAGTGCTGGCCCAGGTGGACACCGGCGCCAGCGCCCGCGCCGCCGCCGAAATCAGCCAAAAAGCGCCGTTTGACGTGCTGGTGGTGGGCGGTGGCCCGGCTGGTGCCGCTGCCGCGATTTACGCCGCGCGCAAGGGCATTCGCACTGGCGTGCTGGCCGAGCGCTTTGGCGGCCAGGTAATGGACACCCTGGGCATCGAGAACTTCATCTCGGTGAAAGAAACCGAAGGCCCCAAGCTGGCCATGGCGCTGGAACAGCACGTCAAGGAATACGACGTGGACGTGATGAACCTGCAACGCGCCGCCAAGCTGATTCCGGCCAGCGAAGCCGGCGGCCTGATTGAAGTGCAGCTGGACAACGGCGCGGCGCTGAAATCGCGTTCGGTGATTCTCGCCACGGGCGCGCGCTGGCGCGAAATGAATGTGCCCGGCGAAAAAGACTACAAAGCCAAGGGCGTATGCTTCTGCCCGCACTGCGACGGCCCGCTGTTCAAGGGCAAGCGCGTGGCGGTGATCGGCGGCGGCAACTCCGGCGTGGAAGCCGCCATTGATCTGGCCGGCATCGTCAGCCACGTCACCCTGCTGGAATTCGCCGACACCCTGCGCGCCGACGCCGTATTGCAGAACAAGCTCAACAGCCTGCCCAATGTCACCGTGATCAAATCGGCGCAAACCACCGAAGTGACCGGCGACGGCCAGAAGGTGAATGGCCTGAGCTACAAAGACCGCGTCAGCGAAGAGATCAAGCACATCGAGCTGGAAGGCATTTTTGTGCAAATCGGCCTGCTGCCGGCCACCGACTGGCTGAAGGGCACGCTGGAGCTCAGCCGCTTTGGTGAAATCGTCATCGACGCCAAGGGCCAGACCAGCGCCGCCGGCGTGTTTGCCGCCGGCGACTGCACCACCGCGCCGTACAAGCAGATCATCATCGCCATGGGCGCGGGCGCCACCGCCTCGCTGTCGGCGTTTGACCACCTGATCCGCAGCTCGGCCCCGGCCGCCTGATGCGCGCGCTGCTGGCCCTTCTGCTGCTGGGCAGCGCCGCCCTCGCCCACGCCGCCGTGCTGGGCGTGGGCGACCCCCTGCCCAAGCTGCGCCTTACCACCCAGCACGAGCAAGCCGCCAGCCCGGCGCTGAACGCCCGGCAATGGCTGTTTGCCGCCGACAACGACGCCGCCAACCTGGCCGGCGCCCTGCTCGACGGCCAGGCCGCCAGTTGGCTGGCCGACACCCAGCGGGTGTATCTGGCCGACATCCACAAAATGCCGGCGCTGATCGCCCGCATGGTGGCGCTGCCGCGCCTGCGCGACAAACCCTACCCCATCCTGCTCGGCCGCGACGCCGACACCCTGGCCATGCTGCCGCGCCAACGCGGCTGCGTCAGCGTGCTGGACATCCAGCAGCAAAAAATCAGCGCCGTGCACTTTGCCTGCGATCAGGGCGGGCTGGCGGCGCTGGTGCGTTAATCACCCCGGCTGATTCAACCCATACTTGCGCACCTTGTCAAACAGCGTGGTTTTGGCGATGCCCAGCGCCACGCTGGCTTGGCTGAGGTTGCCGCCGTGGCGTTCCAGCGTGTCGCGGATCAGGCTTTTTTCGAAGGCTTCCACTGCTTCGGCCAGGCGCGGGGTGTGGCTGTCCGGGGCGGTGCCGGTTTTGCGGAACACCGGCAGGCCCAGGGCGTAGCGTTCGGCCACATTGCGCAGTTCGCGCACATTGCCCGGCCAGTCGTGGCGCATCAGCGCGGCCAGGGTGGCTGGGTCCAGTTCCGGGCTTTCCCGGTCAAAGCGCAATGCGGCTTGTTGCAAAAAGTGTTCGAACAACAGCGGGATGTCTTCGCGCCGTTCGCGCAGCGGCGGCAGTTCCAGCGTCACCACATTCAGCCGGTAGTAAAAATCGCTGCGAAAACGGCCGTCGCGGCCCATGGCTTCCAGGTCGGATTTGGTGGCGGCGATCACCCGGCAGTCCACCGCCACCGCGCTGTTCGAGCCCAGCCGCTCCAGCTGGCGCTCTTGCAGCACGCGCAGCAGCTTGATCTGCATATTGATCGGCATGCTCTCCACTTCATCCAGAAACAGCGAGCCGCCATGGGCGTATTCGATTTTGCCGATGCGCCGCTTGTTGGCGCCGGTAAAGGCGTGCGCTTCGTGGCCGAAGATTTCGCTCTCGAATAAATTTTCTGGCAGGCCGCCGCAGTTGATGGCGACAAATTCTTTGTCGCGCCGGCTGGAAAAATCATGCAGGCAGCGCGCCACCAGCTCTTTGCCGGCGCCGGTTTCGCCCTCGATCAGCACATTGGCGGCGGTGTCGGCCACATTGGCAATCAGCGTGCGCAGGGCGCGGATGGCCGGGGAGTGGCCGATGATGCGTTCTTCCAGCGTCTGGCGGCCGGCCAGCTGGCGGCGCAGGCTGCGCACTTCGCGGGTGAGCCGGCGCTGTTCCAATGCGCGCCGGCACACTTCCACCAGCCGCTCGGGCGAGAAGGGTTTTTCGATAAAGTCATAGGCGCCTTGCTGGATGGCGTTGACCGCCATCGAGATATCGCCATGGCCGGTGATCAGGATCACCGGCAGCTTGCGGTCGCGCGCGGCCAGTTGCTTTTGCAGGGTCAGGCCGTCCATGCCGGGCAGGCGGATGTCGCTGACCACCACGCCGGCAAAGTCGTCGTCCAGCCGCGCCAGCGCGGCCTCGGCGCTGTTGACCCCTTCGCTGGGGATGTCTTCCAGCGCCAGCGCCTGCTGGCAGCCCAGCATCACATGAGGGTCGTCTTCGACAATCAGCACGCTTAGCGTTTCGTCAGTCATGGGGCGGGGTCTCCGTGGGCAACAGGGGCAGGGCCAGCACAAATTCGGCGCCGCCGCCGTCTGGCTGGCGGGCGGTCAGCGAGCCGCCGGCATCGGCGGCCAGGCTGGCGGAAATGGTCAGGCCCAGCCCCAGGCCGCCCTGGGCGGCGGGTTTGGTGGTGAAAAACGGTTCGAACAGGCGCGGCATGGTGTCGGGCGGCAGGCCGCGGCCGTTGTCGCGCACATGAAATTCATAATGGCTGTCGCCGGCTTCGCCGCGCAGGGCAAGCACGCGCTCTTGCTGGCCCTGCATGGCGTCCAGCGCATTGGAGAACAGATTCACCAGAATCTGCTCCAGCCGGGTTTGGTCGATGGCCAGCTGGCAGTCGGCAAACTCACGGATGAGCGTCAGCGGGCCCTTGCCCTTGCGCGGCTCCACCAGGAACAGCGCGGCGTCCACCGCCTGGGTGAGGCTGGCGCGGCTGTCGGAGGGGTCGGAGCGGCGGGCGAACGAGCGCAGGCTGGCGGTGATTTTGCCCATGCGGTCCACCAGTTGATTGATCGTGCCCAGATTGGCGCTGGCCACATCCAGCTTGCCGCGCTCGAGAAAGCGCACGGTGTTGCCGGACAAGGTGCGCAGCGCAGCCAAGGGTTGATTCAGCTCGTGGGCGATGCTGGTGGCCATCTGGCCAATCACTGCCAGCTTGCCGGCCTGGATCAGGTCGTCCTGGGTGCGGCGCAGGGTGAGTTCGGTGTGTTCGCGCTCGCGGATTTCGGCTTTCAGGCGGGCGTTGCTGGCGCGCAGGTCGGCGGTGCGTTCGGCAATGCGCCGCTCCAGCGCATTATTGGCGCGTTGCAGCGCCTCGCGCGCCGCCAGCCGGGTGGCGATGACTTTGCGCCGCTCGTTCCAGGCGATCAGCAAAAAGCTGACAAAGGCAAACAGCACCGCCGCCAGCGCGCCATGGCTGGTGGCGTTGCGGCGGATTTCTTCCAGCGGCAACAGCAGGGTAAAGCGCCAGGGGGTGTCGGCCAGCGGCTGGCTGAGCGCCAGATAGCGCACGCCGCCGGGGGCGCGCCGCTCGGACGGAAAGGTGATCAGCTCTTCGCCGGGGCCCAGGGGCTCGCGGCGCAGGGTTTTCAGGTCGGTCAGCGCCCACCAGTGGTATTGCAGGCTGAGCGCCAGTTTTTCGCGCTTTTGTGGGCTGAGCGGGGTGACGGCGCGCAGTTTGTGCGCCGGGTCGCTGGCCAGGATGATGATCTGGTTTTCGTCGCTGACAAAAGCCTGCAAGCCGGCGTCGCGCCAGCGCTGCTCGACCGACTCCAGCCGCACCTTGACCACGCCGGCGCCCACAATGCGGCCCTGGTTTTTCAGGCCATGGGCCAGATAGTAGCCCGATTCGCCAATGGTGCTGCCAATGCCGTAAAAACGCCCGGGTTTGCCGACAATCGCATCCTGAAAATAGGCGCGAAATGACAGGTCTTCATCGACGTAGCTGTCAAAATCGTCCCAGTTGCTGGAAGCCTGCACCCGGCCGCTGGGGTCGATGACATACACCACGCGGCTGCCGCTGCGGTCATTGAAGCCATCCAGATAAAGATTCACTTCGCGGCGCAGGCGAGGGCTGGGGGTTTCCAGCAGACTCATCACCTTGGGCTCCATTTCCAGTAGGCGCGGCAGCAAGGTGAATTTGCCGATTTCGCTTTCTACCCCACGTGCATGCAAGGCCATTTGCCGCGCGCCGCTTTCGCGCAGCGCGGCAATGCCGGTGTGCTCGCTGATGCGAAAACCCGCATAGCCAATCAGCGCCATCATGGCCAACATCAGCACGGGCAACAGCAGTGAACGCACCACGCGCGGACGCGGTGGCGGAGAAAACGGCCCCACCCAGGGCGCACCATACGTCGGCCGCCGCCACAGCGGGCTGGGCGGGGCAATGGCCGGACGGTAAGGAGAGGCGGCGGGGTCGGTCATAAGAGGTGGGCGCAGAGGGTCATGCGCATGATACAAGACAGCGCCGGCCGGGCGCGTTGACGCACCCGGCGTGCATGGCGCTTAGTGTTGCAGGATTTTGGACAAGAACTGGCGCGCACGCTCGGAACGGGCATCCAGATGACCAAAGAAATCATCCTTGCTGCAATCTTCGACGATCTGGCCGCGATCCATAAAGATCACCCGGCTGGCCACCTTGCGGGCAAAGCCCATTTCGTGGGTGACGCACATCATGGTCATGCCTTCTTGCGCCAGCTCGACCATCACATCCAGCACTTCGTTGACCATTTCCGGGTCCAGCGCGCTGGTCGGCTCGTCAAACAGCATCACGATCGGGTCCATGGCCAGGGCGCGGGCAATCGCCACGCGCTGCTGCTGGCCGCCGGAGAGCTGGCCGGGGAATTTGTGCGCGTGCGCCTTCAGGCCCACGCGGTCCAGCAACTTCAGGCCCTTGTCCATGGCCTCGTCGCGGCCACGGCCGAGCACCTTCATCTGGGCAATGATCAGGTTGTCGGTGATCGACAGGTGCGGAAACAGCTCAAAGTGCTGAAACACCATGCCCACCCGGCTGCGCAGCTTGGGCAGATTGGTTTTCGGGTCGCCCACCGACACGCCTTCCACCAGGATTTCGCCCTTCTGGAACGGCTCCAGCGCGTTCACGGTTTTGATCAGGGTGGACTTGCCCGAGCCGGACGGCCCGCACACCACCACCACCTCGCCTTTTTTCACCTCGGTGGTGCAGTCGGTCAGCACCTGAAACTCACCGTACCACTTGGACACATTGTTGATCTGGATCATCAGTCTGTTCCTTACAAATTTAGCGCACGATGGCGATGCGGGCGTGCAGACGCTTGACGGCCTGCGACAGGGCAAAGCTGATGCTGAAGTAAATCAGCGCCACCAGCATGTACATTTCCACCAGGGTGTTGTCGCGGTGAGCCACTTTGTCAGCGGCGCCCAGCAGGTCGGTGGCGCCCACCACATACACCAGCGAAGTATCCTGGAACAGCACAATGGTCTGGGTCAGCAGCAGCGGCACCACATTACGGAAGGCCTGCGGCAGGATCACATAGCGCATGTTCTGGCCGTAGCTAAAGCCCATGGCCTGGCCGGCGGCAATCTGTCCACGCGGGATGGATTGAATGCCGGCGCGGATGATTTCGCAGTAATACGCCGCTTCAAAGATGGCGAAGGTCAAAAAGGCCGAGCGTTCGGCGCCCACGTCCACCCCGGTCAGCAGCGGCACCAGAATGTAAAACCAGAAAATCACCAGCACCAGCGGCACCGAGCGGAACAGGTTCACATAACCGGCGGCAGCCAGCGACAGCGGCTTGATGCTGGACATGCGCGCCATGGCCAACAGCGTGCCAAAGAAAATGCCGAACACCATCGAACTGACCGTCAGCGTCAGCGAATACTTGAAGCCTTGCCACAGAAAATCCTGGGCGCCGGCCAGCGTCGAGAAATCGAGGTTCATCAATGGCCTCCGGAGATATAGCCCGGCACGCGGGTTTTGCGTTCGATCAGCGCCATCACCCGGTTGACGGAAAACGCCACCAACAGATACAGCGCACTGACCACGGTCATCACCTCAATCGGGTTGGCCGGTGCATATTCGCCCGTGATCTGGCGCATCTGGAAGGTCAGCTCGGTCAGGCCGATGGCCAGCGCCACGGCGGAGTTTTTGAAGATGTTCATGAATTCGCTGGTCAGCGGCGGAATCACAATCCGATACGCCATCGGCAGCAGCACATAGCGGTAGGTCTGGCCCAGGGTGAAGCCCATGGCCAGGCCGGCGTTTTTCTGGCCGCGCGGCAGCGCCAGAATGCCGGTGCGCACCTGCTCGGCCACCCGCGCCGAGGTGAAAAAGCCCAGGGCAATCACCGCCGTGGTGAATTCCGGCAGCGGCATGGACTGCTTCATCCAGATGCCCAGATTGTGCGGCACCAGCTCGGGCAGCACAAAGAACCACAAAAACATCTGCACAATCAGCGGGATATTGCGAAACACTTCAACATAGGCGGTGGCCAGCGCCGCCACCGGTTTGGAGGGCACGGTGCGCAGAATGCCGATCAGCGAACCGACGACCAGCGCCAGCACCCAGGCCGACAAGGCCGTGGCCACCGTCCAGCCCAGGCCGGCCGCCAGCCATTGGTAATAGAACTCTTCAGTGCCGGACACTTGCTCCAGCACCACAGACCAGTTCCATTGATATTGACTCATGGGGTTGTCCTTTATTGCCGGGGCGGCCGCCGGACCAGGCGGGCCGCCCCATTCGCCTATCCGGCCCAATGGGGCCGGGTCAATCAGATACCCTTGTCGTTCGGGTTCTTGATGGCTTCTTGCAGCTGCGCGTTCATCGGCAGGTTCAGGTTGACGTTTTTCGGCGGGATCGGGCTGGTGAACCACTTGGCGTAGATCTTGTTGATCTCGCCCGACTTCATCAGGCCGCTCAGGGTTTTGTCCACCAGCGCCTT
>NZ_QJKI01000029.1 GCF_003201855.1 Rivihabitans pingtungensis
GATGAAGAAACGTTGCGACGCGAGGTTGAGGCCAATGTGCGTGAACGCAACGCCAAAGCCATCCCCATCAAGTGGAAGTTCTCCACTCA
This sequence comes from Rivihabitans pingtungensis, assembly GCF_003201855.1. Lineage (GTDB taxonomy): Bacteria > Pseudomonadota > Gammaproteobacteria > Burkholderiales > Aquaspirillaceae > Rivihabitans > Rivihabitans pingtungensis. The sequence continues at coordinate 90 of NZ_QJKI01000029.1, forward strand.
GGATGCCCGACGTAAGCTTGCTCGTCTTTATCCTCGCGTTTCAACGTGACTGGCTACTAGATTTTTTCGGCCTGACGATCCAGACAGGCTGCACCAGTGTGTTTCCGCGCCGGCGCAATGCCGGAACGTGTCTTGTCCGCCCATGGCTCCCCGGCCTGGGCGGTTTTTTTATGCTTACACGCCCAGCGGCGGGAAGGCCGGCACGCCACCCAGCACATAGGCCGGCCGGGGTGTTCTGGCATCCGGGGCCGGGGCGGCCAGGGTCAGGCGGGCGTGTTCACCCTCGATATGCAGCTCGCGCACATGCCAGCCACTGTCGCCGCCGCCCAGATTGAACAAGCGCAACACCTGGGCACGGGCTGGCGCGCCTGTTGGCAACTCGGCGCGCAGGCGTGCGGTGTCCACCCGATCCAACGTCAGCGTCAGTGTGGGTTGCTGGCTGATCACCCAGTGATCCAGCCGGGAAAACGCCATGCCCTGGCCAAACAGGTAATTGAGGTCAAAATCCGGGTTGACCAGCTTCAGGCTGCTGACTGGCTGCCAGGTGAGGTCCAGCACTTCACGCAGAATTTCACGCGCATACCAGCCCTGACGCGCCTGGGCATCCAGCGCCAGCGGGCGCGGGCGCAGGGCGCATACGCCAGACCAGTCCAGTGTCAGGCTGACCCGGCTGTCGGCTCGCACATAGCGCGAGAGGTCCAGTTCGTGCTGTTCGCCCGCGTGCAGGGTGAGCACATCGGCCACACGCAGACAGAAAGGCATGCCGCTGCCCAGACCAACGGTGACCACCTCGCCAGTAAAATCACTCAGCCGCAGCGGCAGGCTGACTTGCTGGTGGGTGTCGCACAGCTGGGTCCACAGGGTGGCCGGTGGGGTATCCAGCTGATACGCCGGCTGGTGGCCGCCAGCCGCCAGGGCGGCGCCGCCGTTGTCGGCGTTGGCCTGCTGGGTGTGGCTCAGCGCCGCGTCCAGTCGCGCCTGCGCCAGACCACGCCAGCGGCGCAGCGCATAGCTTTCGCCCGCCCGGGCGCGATAGCCGGCCAGTGCGTCGATCAAGGCCGCGTGGCTGTCCGGCAGGGCTTCTGGCGCGCCAAACCGGCGGCAGAGCTGGTCGAACACGGCTTGCAAGGCATCGTCTGCTGGCCAGATGATGGCCGGGCGCAGGCTGGCGCTGGCGGCCAGCACGGCAGATAGCGTATCGCTGGCCTGGCTTTCTTCGCGACGCAGAATGGCGCGGTCTTGTTCGCTCCACACAAAGGCGATGCCGCGCAGAATATGCTGGTACAGCGCAGAAAACCGCTCGCTGGACAAGGTCAGCTGGCTATTGCCGGCCATCGTCAGCAGGCTGTCCAGCGTGCTGAGCCCGCCCTTGCGCCAGCCCCTCGCCTCGGTCAGCGGCATCGGCAGGCCGGCGGGCGCGCTGACCAGACGGAAAGTGCCATGCAGGGTGTCGTGCAGCAGATGGCTGACCCGGCGCTCCAGCTCATGAATGGCGGCTTGCTGGCCTGGGGACAGCGTGCTGGCTGCCAGCAGATGGCTGGTTTCGATCATGATGGCTTGTGTCTGGCAGTGCGGCAGCGCCGGCACGGCCACTTCCGGGCGACTGTGTGACCACTGGGCGTGGGCATGGGCAATGGCTTCGGCGGCACAGGCGGTGACCACGGTTTCGGCATAATCCCAGGCGGGGGCGGTGGTGGCTGGGTGGCGGAGGTAGACGCGAAAAATCGGCATGGGCCAGGTCCTTCAAACAGGCATCCGCGGCAAAACTCGGTGCAAAGTGGACGTTATCAGCCGGGCTTGGACGAAAACGCCCGGCTTTTACAGGGGGAATGGACGAAAACGTCCATTTTTTGCCAGTTTTGACGCCAGCGTCAGTGTATATTGCGCAAAGCATGCCAGCCTGATTCAGCTGGGCAATTTTACCTTGGTGTAAGTCAGCCGGCCGGGGCGCAGGCCCATGCGGGTCAGCGCCAGTAAAAAGCCAAAACCGGCCTGATTGGGGTCGATGACCGGCACATACACGCCCAGGATGTCTTCCAGCAGTTCGCTGACGCGCCGCGCTACCTGAATCAGCCCGGTGTGGCCCAGCACGATGGCTTCGGCGCCATCCTCTTTGACCGCGCGCAGAGCCTGTTCCAGCGCCTTGTTGACCACCAGTTCGGTGTGGTTCAGGTCGTCCGGGCTGCAATTGAGCTGGCGCACCGAGGCCAGCGCGCCATCCACGCCATAGGCGCGGGCATGGCTGCGCTGCATGGCCACTGTGCTTTGCGACAGGGTGAGGATGGAAAACCGCCCGCTCAGGCCCAAGGCGGTGAACACCGCCGGCACAAAACCGCCAGCTACGGGTATATCGACCACCTCGCGGGCGGCCTCGACGCCACACATGTCAAAGTCTGCCACCCACAGGCCATCGTAGCCTTCCTCGGCCAGCTCGCGCGCCAGCCGCACCACGGCCATGCCGTTTTCTTGCCAGTCGGTGCGGTTTTCCACGCACGGGCTGCCTTCGCGGATATGCCGGATATCGACCAGTACATCAGGCGGCGTCACGGGCCGCAGCGCCTCCAGCAGCGGAGGGGTATCGGTGCGTGAATGGGCGGGGGCGATGACGCAAATGCGGATCGGGGGCATGCTCATGAATCGGGGCTCCGGTAAAAAGGCAGCAAGAGTCCGGACGGGTGTTGTCCCGGGCGCAGACAAGGTACGCCGGGCCAGCTGGCCGGTAACGGTTTTGGCTATTGCAACTCGCGTGCCATTTGCATACAGGCTTGTTTTGCAACAGATTGGCCTGTCCGGCAAGTCATGCCTGTGGACGAAAGCGCCCATTTATCCGCCGGCATGCTGGACGATTTCGTCCGCCGCGATACCAGGATGGCCATGGCCGAGATATGGTTTCTGCCTTTGCTTGATCTGGGAATCAGTATTCGGCCAGCAAAGCCTGTTGCAGGGCCTGCACCCGCGCCAGCACGGGCGCTCCGCCGTCGGCCTCTACGCCGCGCAGCGCCCGCGCCAGGGCCTCTTGTGCCAGCGTGAACTGACCACGCTCACGCAGCAGCAGCGCCAGTTGGTGGGCGGCGGCCAGCCGCGCCGGGGTGGAGCCCAGCGCCATGGCGGTGGAAATCACCCCGCGCAGTTCTTGTTCGGCCACATCCGGCTCGCCCAGCGCCCACAGCGCACGGGCACGCACCACCAGAAGCTCGCCCAGATAGGCTCGCTCCTGGTGCTCCAGCGCCAGATCAATCGCCTGGCCAATCAGGTTCAGGCACTGGCGCGCCTGCCCGGCGCGCAGCAGGATATCGCCGCGTTGCCAGGCCTGGAACGAGTGGAACAGCACGCCACCGTCACGCTGGATATGCTGTTCATAGCCCAGACGGATGTCGGTCTCGCCGCCTTCGCTGTCGCCTTGGGCGGCGCGGGCACAGCCGGCCAGGATGCGGCCGATGCCCTGATAAAAATCCAGTTCCTGGCTATGTGCCAGCGTGTGTAGCGCCTCGCCCAGTTCGGCCAACTGGTTTGTGGCTTCAAACAGGGCGGCCAGCCAGCCCGCACCCTGCAAGGCCATCACCCGGTTGAACGCGGTGTGATGCTGGGCGCTGGCGCGCTGGTGCAAAATATCCATGGCGGTGCGCGCCTGGGCAAAGCGTCCGCATTGAAACGCGGCCAATCCTTCCAGAGTCAGCGCCAGGGTGCTGAGGTCAAAGCCCTGCATATCGGCGCCGCCGGGGCGTGCCCCGCCCAGGAGATCTCCGCGGGCGAGGCACGCCAAGGTTTCTTCGCCGTCTCCCAGCCAGAACAGGGTGTTGGCCATGGCGACATGGGCTTCCATGCGTGCCATCGGCAGGTGCTGGGCGCGTTGCAGCATGTCCTGGGCGGTGGCGCGCGCCTGGCCCAGGCTCAGCGTCATCAGTTGGCTGGCCCACAGGCCAAATTGCAAAGTGGACAGGGCTTGCGGGTCAGCATGATCGCGTCCGGCCTCAAACGCGGCCTGATAGCAGGCTTGTGCTTGCGGACACAGCCAGCCATTGACGCTGCGCAGGCTGATGCCCAGCAGACGCAGTGCTTCAAAGCGGTTAAGAGGATCTTGTGCCAGCTCGCTGGCACGGCGCAGCAGCGGAATGGCGCTGCGAAATTCGCCGGTTTCCACGGCCTGACGGCCACGTGCCAGTTGGGCGTCCAGCTCCAGCGCCTGTGCTTCGCGTGCCTTCAGCCGGCGTTCCACCGTCTTGCGGCTGACGCCTAGCAGCTGGGCTGCGGCGGATTTGTTGCCATTACAGCGCGCCAGGGCGCGGTCGGTCAGCCAGTCCTGCACCAGCTCCAGTTTGTCGCCGCCTGGCAATTTCAGCACGGCGTCAGCCAGCTCGTCGCCCAGGTCGGTGTGTTCGGGTTGGCCGGGCAGAAAATGCGCCAGCGTGGCCAGGTCGATGCGGCTGTCTTCGGCCAGCACGCTGAGCTGGTCGATCAGATTGCGCAGCTGGCGCACATTGCCTGGCCAGTCCTGGCGATACAGCCGTTGCATGGCTTCGGGGGTAAAACTCAGCGCCCGGCTTTGCTGGCCGGCAAAGTGACGCACCAGCGCGGGGATGTCTTCCTTGCGCTGGTCCAGGCCAGGCAGCTCCACCACAAACACCGCCAGCCGGTAATACAGATCTTCACGAAACTGGCCGTCGCGCACCATCTGTGCCAAGTCCCGGTGGGTGGCGGCCACGATGCGACCATGAAACGGCAGCGCATCCGTGCTGCCTACCGGGCGGAACTCACGGGTTTCCAGCACGCGCAGCAGCTTGGGTTGCAGCGCCAGCGGCAGTTCGCCGATTTCATCCAGAAACAGCGTGCCCGGCCCCACCTGCTGGAAAAAACCGGCGCGATAATTGGACGCACCAGTAAATGCCCCACGGGCATGGCCAAACAGCTCGGATTCCACCAGGTTTTCCGGAATCGCCGCGCAGTTGACGTCCACAAACGGAGCTTCTGGCTGGATGCCCAGCCGGTGTACTCGGCGCGCCACCACCTCTTTGCCGGCGCCGGTTGGGCCACGAATCAGCAAGGGGCGGTCAGTCGGGGCCATGCGCTCGATCAGCTGACGCACACGCTGGCAGGCCAGTGATTCACCAATCAGGTCCGCCCCTGCGCCCAGGCGGGCGCTGCCGGATGGGCGGCTCATGCGGGCAGACATGGCAACAACACGGAAAAGGCAAGGGGGCGCATCGACAACAGCATGGCCAGGGTCTCCTGAAGCAAGCACATCGCCACCGCCAGGTGGGCGACAGCAGGCCGGGGCGCGGCGCGCCCCGGCGGCCGAGAATCATACGTCAGCCGTGCCTGATCTGGAATGACAGGTGATAACAGCCCGGCACTGCCGGGCGGCAGCCGGTTTTGGACTTGGCTGGCGTGGTCTGGCGGCGCAGGCCGGGCAAGCGCAACTCACAGATACGCCCGCCAGAAGAAATACCCGCTCATCACCAGGCCAAAACCCACCACGCCGGCGCGCAGCCAGTGTTGCGGCAGGTGGTTCATCACCCGCCCGCCGGCGTAGCCGCCCAGTACATAACCCAGCGCCAGCGGCGGGATGTGTTCCCACACCGCCAGGCCAGCGGCCAGCAGCACGATCACCGAGGCGGTGTTGAGCACCAGCGACAGAAAGATTTTCAGGGCGTTCTGGGTGAATAGTGAGGGAATCCCACACAGGCTGAACAGCGTCATCATCATCACGCCCATGCCGCCGCCAAAAAAACCGCCATACACGCTGACCAGCCAGCTGCCCACCGCCAGCCAGCGGCGGTTGACGGCGTGGTGGTCGCGGCCCAGCCAGGCCAGCAGCGCGCGGCCCTGCCAGAACAACAGCGTGGCCAGCAACAACAGCCAGGGCACCAGATAACTGAACACTTGCGCCGACATCACCTTGAGCAGCGCCGCGCCAGTGACGCCGCCGGCCACGCCAGTGATCAGCAGCAGGCGCAGCCCGCCGGCGTGGGCCAGCTCGCGGCGCATGGCGAATGCCGCCGAGGCGTAGCCCGGCCAGGAGGCGATATTGGCGGTGGCGTTGGCCGCCACTGGCGGCACGCCCAGCGCCACCAGCGCCGGAAAGGTAAACAACAGGCCGCCGCCGGCTAAGGCGTTGACCACGCCGGCCAGCAGGGCGGCGGCAAACAGGGCCAGGGCAAGCAGCATGGCGGGCTCCGCAGTCAGGCCGGGCGGACCGATTCCGCCGTGGCTGGCGCAGAATTATACCGTGTAGTGGCCCAGGGTATCGCGTTGCTGGCTGGTCAGTTTTTCCAGCGAGTCGGCGGCTTGCGCGGCGTTGCCGGCGGCGCCGCTGGCGGTTTGCGCCATGCGGGCGATGCGCTCGACCTGTTCGGCGATGCTGGAGCTGGCCTGGCTTTGTTCGCGGATGGCCGCCGAGATTTCGTTGACCATGGTCACCGTGTTGGCCGAAGCCTCGCCGATTTCGCGGATGGCGTGGTCGGCATGGTCGGCGCGGTCCACGCCGGTGGTGGCCAGTTGCTCGGCCGACTGGATAAATTCAGATGCCTGACGCGAGCATTGGCTCATGCTGTCGACAATCACGCTGATTTCCTGGGTGGAACTGGTGGTGCGCTCGGCCAGCTTGCGCACTTCGTCGGCCACCACAGCAAAGCCGCGGCCTTGTTCGCCAGCGCGGGCGGCTTCGATGGCGGCGTTCAGCGCCAGCAGATTGGTCTGGTCGGCCACGTCGCGGATCATCTGCACCACATCGCCCACCTTGGCGCTGTGAGTGGTCAGCTCGTGAATGCTGGTCGAGACGGTGTTGACCGCCTGCGAGATGTCGCGGATATCCTGAATGGTTTCGCCAATCACCCGCGAGCCGTCGCGCGCCAGCTGGCCGGAGCGGTTGGCCAGGCTCAGTGTTTCATTGGCGCGGTCGGCCACATGGTTGATGCTGACGGTGAGTTCTTCCACGGCAGCAGCCACTTGCGAGGAGGCGTCGCTTTGCATGCTGGCCGAGTCGGACAATTGCTCGGCGCTGTCGGCAATCTGGCTGGCAGCCTGCGAGACTTCGCTGGCGCCGTGCTTGAGCGTGCGCAGATTGGTTTGCAGGCGCTCCAGCAGGCTATTGAACGCCGTGCCGGTCTGGCCCATTTCGTCCATGCGCAAGATGGCGGCGCGGCGGGTGAAGTTGAGGCTCTCGGCCACTTCGCTGGAGGTGTCGCGGATGCCGCGCACGCCTTGGCCGACGGCGCGTTGCAGCGAAACGGCGAGCCATAGGTTGAGCGCCAGCGCCGCCGCCATCACCCCGGCCGCCAGCCATTGCGCACGCGCGGTGGCGGCATCGCCTTGTTGGCCCAGCTGCTGGGCCAGTTGCTGGTTGTATTTCATCAATTTATCCAGCGCCGCGTCGGCCAAGGCGCCATGTCCGCCGTGCAGCACTTGTTCGGCGGCGGCGTCGCGCTGGCCGCTTTTGAGCTGGGCCAGCGCCTGATTGGCCATGTCCAGATAGGCATTGGCGGTGCGTCGGGCTTCGCCGTGCAACTGACGATCGGTGTCGTCAGAAATCATGCTTTTTTCGTATTCATCCAGCGCGGCTTTCATTTCCGCGGCGGCTTTGTGCTCTTCAGCTTCCAGCGTCGTCAACTTGGCTGTGTGGGTTTCCAGCATGGCCTTGTGCAGCACGATGCGCTGTTCGTCCAGTGCGCGCTGGCTGCGATTGATCACGCTCAGGCTGGGCATGGTGTTGTCCAGCAAGTAGTTGAAACGGTCGTGTGAACTGTTGAGTTGCAGCAAGCCGCCGCCGCCAATCACCAACAGCGAGATCAGCACCACAATTTGAGAAAACACCAAACGTTGCATGATGGACATGCGCCACACTCCTTAAAAGAGGTTATTGGCGCGTGGGGGGCGCCGTTGCAGAGTTGTCAGATCTCAGGATGGCAAACATTCAGAACGTGTCAGCGGCATGGGTGGCGATGAGGTCCGGGGGGCTCTCGGGATGGGCTGACGACGCCCGAAAATGGCTGCATCCGGGTAGAATATCGGATTGTGCCCGACTTTGATTTGACATAATCCATGGCTGACGAAAAAAAACCCGAAGACAAGAAAGATCCCTGGCTGAATTATCTGGCGCTGACCACGGTAATCTTTGCCGTATGCGCCACGCTGTCCACCTTCAAGGGCGGCGGTTATTCCACCCGCAGCGTGATCAGTCAGGCGCAGGCCTCGGATCAGTGGGCCTACTATCAGGCCAAGAGCATCAAGGCCAATCTGTACCAAATCCAGCGCGAACGCCTGCAACTCGAGTTCGACACCCTGCCGGCCGACGCCCCAGCAAGTAAACGCGCCGCCTATCAGGCCAAGCTGGACGACTACAGCGCCAAGATCAAGAAATACGACGCCGAAAAAGAAGACATCCAGCGCACCGCCCACGAGCTGGAAGCCAAGCGTGACGACGCCCAGCGTCATGGTCAGCCAATGGGGCTGGCGGTGATTTTTTTGCAAATCGCCATCTTGCTGTCGTCGGTGGCCGGCCTGTTCAAGCGCCGTGAGCTGTGGCTGTGCGCGCTGCCGCTGGGGCTGCTTGGCCTGGTGTTGTTCGCCAACGGCTTTTTGCTGTTCCTGCCGCCCTTGCTGTAGCCGCAGCGGCGGTTTACAGTGTTCGTTTGCCTGCTGGCGGCGTCAGTGCACGCCCCATAGCCAGTAGGCGGCCACAAACAGCGCCGAGCTGATGAGCAGCGCCTGCGCCAGCGTGGTGATCCACTCGCGCAGGCCGTGGCGCTGTTGGCGCGAAAACAGCAAGCGCACCAGCAACACCAAGACGGTGGCCAGCAAAAAGAATTTGAACAATCGTCCGAACATGATCCACCCAGTCAACACAGCGGTGTCGATTATGGGCATGCCGACTGCGCCGGGCAACTTGGTGCGGCGCGCACGCCACGCCATCGGCATGCCATGCTCAAAAATATTCCATTTGCTTGAGCCATCGCCCCGGACGTGCTATTTAACTGACTTGTCTCCCGTGAGCCTAACCAGACCTGATACGCCAGATGACCCCAGACCCGCATTCCGTCGGCCTTGTCACGCCGCAGACCGCCCTCTTCGACACGCCGCTGACCCTGGCCAGCGGCGCCACGCTTGAGCACTATCAACTGGTGTTTGAAACCTATGGCGAGCTGAACGCCGACGCCAGCAACGCCATCCTGATCTGCCACGCGTTGTCTGGCCACCATCATGTCGCCGGCCGCCATCACCCGGACGATAAAGCCGCCGGCTGGTGGGACAATATGATCGGCCCCGGCAAGCCCATCGACACCTCGCGCTTTTTTGTGGTGGGCCTGAACAATCTGGGCGGCTGCCACGGCAGCACCGGGCCATCCAGCATCAACCCGGCCACCGGCCAGCCCTGGGGGGCGAGTTTTCCGGTGGTCACCGTGCCGGACTGGGTGCACGCGCAGGCGCGGTTGGCCGACCGGCTGGGCATCGAGCGCTGGGCGGCGGTGATTGGCGGCAGCCTGGGCGGCATGCAGGCGCTGCAATGGACGCTCACCTACCCTGATCGGGTGGCGCACGCGCTGGTGATTGCCTCGGCGCCCAAGCTCACCGCGCAGAACATCGCCTTTAACGACGTCGCCCGCCAGGCCATCCTCACCGACCCGGATTTTCATGGCGGCGATTATTACGCGCATGGCACCGTGCCGCGCCGTGGCCTGCGCCTGGCGCGCATGCTGGGCCACATCACCTATCTGAGCGACGACGGCATGGGCGCCAAATTTGGCCGCATGCTGAAAAGCGGCGAATACCGCTATGGCTACGATGTGGAATTCGAAATCGAATCCTATCTGCGCTATCAGGGCGACAAGTTCTCTGATTATTTTGACGCCAACACCTATTTGCTGATGACCAAGGCGCTGGATTACTTCGACCCGGCTCAGGCGTTTGCCGGCAATCTGGCCGCGGCGCTGGGCCAGGCCAAGGCGCAGTTTCTGGTGGCCTCGTTCACCACCGACTGGCGCTTCTCGCCCGCGCGCTCGAAAGAAATCGTCAAGGCGCTGATCGACGCCAAGCGCCGGGTGTCTTACGCCGAAATCGAATCCACCCACGGCCACGACGCCTTTTTGATGACCGACGCCCCGTATGTGCGCCTGATGCGCGCCTACCTGAACAATGTAGCCAAGGAGGTGGGCGCATGAGCCTGCGCAGCGACCTGCAAAAAATCGCCAACGACATTCCCCCCGGCGCCCATGTGCTGGATCTGGGCTGCGGCGACGGCGAGCTTCTGGCCTATCTGGCCGCACGCGGCGTGTCGGGTTACGGCGTGGAAATCGACGTGGACAATGTGATTGCCTGCGTCGAGCGCGGCGTGGACGTGATCCAGGGCGACCTGGAAGCCGGCCTGGCCGGCTTTGCCGACCAGTCGTTTGACGTGGTGGTGTTGTCGCAGACCATTCAGGCGATGAAACAGACCGAGCAAATCCTGCTGGACATGCTGCGCGTCGGCCGCGAGGCGATTGTCACCTTCCCCAACTTCGGCTACTGGCAAAACCGCCTGCAAATCCTGCTGCACGGCCGCATGCCGGTGTCGGAAACCATCCCCTACGCCTGGTACGACACCCCCAACCTGCACCTGTGCATGCTGGGCGACTTTGAAGCACTGTGCGCCAAAAACGGCATCCGCGTGGTCGAGCGGGTGGTGATGGACGGCGAGCAGGAAATCACCTTCCTGCCCAATCTGCTGGGCAGCCTGGCGCTGTATCGGGTGAGTCGCTGAACACGAAGCGCCCTAGAGTGGTTGCACAACCTTGCTGTGCTTCTCGTAGGGTTTCTTGCGCGGCTGAGCTGCTTTAGGCTTGGCGCGGCGTCAAATGCTGCGCTGAGTCAGCCGCCCAGCCCCACGCCAAACACATGGCCTATGGCAAAGGTCACGCTTGCTGCCGCCAAACCAATCAACAATTGCCGGGCGCCTGATAGCAGTGGATGTTTGCCTGTAAAAATGGCAATGGCGGCGCCCAAAGCAAACAGCCCCAGCGCCGAACAGACGGCGCTGGCGGTCACGATTGCGGAAGACGGCGCCAAAAACATAGGTAACGCCGGAATCATCGCCCCCAGCAAAAACACCAGAAACGACGCAGTGGCCGCCCCCATGGCTGAGCCACCCAAATCATCCGGGTTGATGCCCAGCTCCTCCCGCGCCAGAGTGTCCAGCGCCGAGGCCGGATCGTGAATCACGCGCTGGGCAATCTGCTGGGCTTCATCTTGGGTAAAGCCTTTGGCTTGATAAATCAGGCTTAATTCTTCTTGTTCTTCTGCTGGTGAGGCGGCCAATTCTTCCGCCTCGCTGGCGATTTGCTTTTCTTGGAGTTCGCGCGCACTTTGCACCGAAATCCATTCCCCCATCGCCATTGAGCAGGCGCCCGCCAAAGAGCCGGCTACCGCCGTGGCCAGTAAAGTGTGTGGATTGACGGCGGCCCCGGCTACCCCCATCAGCAAACAAAATGTCGATACCAGTCCATCGTTGGCGCCCAGCACCATGGCGCGCAGATTATTCGCGGCGCCAGCGCCATGACGGCCCTCCAGCCGCGAGTACGCTGGGCCATCCCAACCACGGTGAGAGGGTGAAGCCAGCATGGACAATATGCGCGCATGGGAACGTTCTTGCCGCGCCATGTCAACGCCTGCCTCTTGTTGGTGGTCATATATCGTTCGGTTGCGCGCCTCATCGCTGGCCACCAACGGCAACACCGCCTGTGCGCCAAACCGGCGCGTGGCCCACAGCAAAATGCGCGTGCGCCACCCCAGCCGGATGGGGGGCTGGCCGCCGGCCGTCACAATGCGGCGACGCCAGAACTCGGCATGGGTTTCTTCTACGCGGGCCAGTCGCACATACAGCTCGGCCATCTCGGCATGGGGCTCATGCGCGGCCATTTCTCGATATAAGGCAGCGCCCTCGCGCTCGCTTTGATAATTGGCGATAAAGCGCGCTAGTGTGGTGTTGTCTGTGGTCATGAGGGGCTCTCGGCAGGTGGCTTTGCTATTACACCAAAAAAAACCCGACCGGGGGAACGGTCGGGTAAAACTCCGCTGGCGGAGAGAGAGTCGTTGACGGACGTCGATCAGTGATTGGAGGCCGCAGCGGCGCCGATGCCGGTTTGCGAGCGCACGTACTGGTCGTCGAAGGCGTCGATTTCGTTTTTGGCGCGGGCGCTCTTGTCGGTCACCGAGAACAGCCAGGTGAAGAAGAAGGCCAGCGGCATGGAGAACAGCGCCGGTTGTTCGTACGGGAAGATCGGCGCCGGGTTGTTCAGCACCACCACCCACACCGCCTTGGACAGCACCACGAAGGTCACTGCCGACACCAGGCCGACAATGCCGCCGATCAGCGCGCCGCGCGTGGTCAGGCCTTTCCAGTACATCGACAGGATCAGGATCGGGAAGTTGGTCGAGGCGGCGATGCCGAAGGTCAGGCCCACCAGGAAAGCCACGTTCTGCTTTTCGAAGGCGATGCCCAGCACCACGGCGACCACGCCCAGGCCCAGCGAGGCCCAGCGCGACACGCGCATTTCTTCGGCTTCGGTGGCTTTGCCGCCGCGCATCACCCGAGCGTAGATGTCGTGGGCGATGGCGGAGGCGCCAGCCAGCGCCAGGCCAGACACCACGGCCAGGATGGTGGCGAAGGCCACGGCCGACATAAAGCCCAGATACAGATTGCCGCCCACGGCGTTGGCCAGGTGCATCACCGGCATATTGCCGCCGCCGATCAGCTTGCCGCCCACCTTGCCGCCTTCAAAGAACTGCGGGTCGCCGCCGACGATGGAAATCGCCGCCAGGCCCAGAGTGCACACCACCAGGAAGAACAGGCCGATAAAGCCGCTGGCGACAAACACCGACTTACGCGCTTCCACGGCGTTGGGCACGGTAAAGAAGCGCATCAGGATGTGCGGCAGGCCAGCGGTGCCAAACACCAGGCCCAGCGACATCGACACGGCAGACACCGGATCAGCCAGCAGCGAGCCGGGGCCGACAATCTTCATGCCGTCCTTGTGGGTGGCCACGGCTTTGGCGGCCATGGTTTCCAGGCTGAAGCCAAATTGGCTCATGGTCATGATCAGCAGCACAATGCCGCCGGCCAGCAGCAGGCAGGCCTTGATGATCTGCACCCAGGTGGTGGCGATCATGCCGCCGAAGGTGACGTACACCACCATCAGCACGCCCACCACGATCACGGCGGTGGCATAGTCCAGGCCAAACAGCAGCTTGATCAGCTGGCCGGCGCCGACCATTTGCACGATCAGGTAGAAGCACACCACGGTGAGCGAACCCATGGCGGCAAAGGTGCGGATCTTGCCTTGGTCCAGACGGTAGCTGGCGATGTCGGCAAAGGTGAAGCGGCCCAGATTGCGCAGGCGCTCGGCCATCATGAACAAAATCACCGGCCAGCCGACAAAGAAGCCCACGGCAAAGATAAAGCCGTCCAGGCCTTTGGCGAACACCATGCTGGACAGGCCCAGCAGGGTGGCGGCGGACATGTAGTCACCGGCAATGGCCAGGCCATTCTGGAAACCGGAAATCCCGCCGCCGGCGGTGTAGAAGTCCGAGGTGGACTTGGTGCGGCGCGCCGCCCAGTAGGTAATGCCCAGGGTGCCCAGCACGAACACAAAGAACATGCCGATGGCGGTGAGGTTAAGCGGTTGCTTCTGCGCTTCTTCCACCGCGCCAGGACCGGCCCAGGCCAGGCTGGCGGCAGCGGCAAACAACAGGGGAGTCAGACGGGCGAACATCAGCTCACCTCCTTGACCAGCTCGTGGCTGATGCGGTCAAAATCCTTGTTGGCCTTGCTGACGTAATAGCCAGTCAGCAGCCACGAACCAATGATCAGCGCGGCGCCGATCGGCACGCCGATGGTCAGCATGCCGCCTTGGTGCAGCGGAATGCGCAAAACGTCGGGGGCGAAGGCCACCAGCATCACGAAGGCGTAGTAGCTGCCCAGCACGATGAACGACAGCAACGCGCCCAGGCGGCCGCGTCGGGTGACCAGTTCGGTGAATTTGGGGTTTTGGCGAACCCGTTGATAAATGTCGCTTTGGCGAGACATTGTTCCTCCTCTTTGTTTCCGGGGTTTTCTGGCTTTGTAGCGTGATCGGGCGGCTCTTTATGGTCGCCTCATGTATTGCCGGACGTGTGGCGGCGTCCGGCTCCGTGCCCCCTGGCCTCGTCACCGGCTGGCGATCGGGTTGGGGTGGGCACTGGGTTTCCCTGCGATAGCTCACGCCATTCGCATCCCCGCCGGCGTGGTGCGCCAGCGGGATTCACCGCTTGTGGCGGTAAATTCGTCCCCGCGCGCCAGGGTGAGTGGCGCGTGGGCAAGTGTTATGTTTTGGGGTAAATCACATATTCGGGTAGTTCGGCCCACCCCCACCTTCCGGCGTGGTCCAGACAATGTTTTGCGTCGGGTCCTTGATGTCGCAGGTTTTGCAGTGCAGGCAGTTCTGCGAGTTGATCTGCAAACGCGGCGCAGCCTCGCCCTCGCGCACAATCTCGTACACCCCGGCCGGGCAATAACGCTGCTCGGGCGCGTCGAACTGGGCCAGGTTCACCCGGATCGGCACCGATTCGTCTTTCAGCCGCAAATGACAGGGCTGGTCTTCGGCGTGGTTGGTGTTGGAGATGAACACGCTGGAGAGCTTGTCAAAGCTCACCTTGCCATCCGGCTTCGGATACTGGATCTTGGGCATCTCGGCCGCTGGCTTGAGGTAGGCGTGGTCCGGCTTGCCGTGCGAGAAGGTCCACGGCAGCTTGACGCCCAGGCAGTGCAGCCACATGTCCAGGCCGCCGTACAAGGTGCCGCCCACCATGCCAAAGCGGGTCAGCGCCGGCTTGACGTTGCGCACCTTGAACAAATCGTCGTACACCCAGGATTGCTCCAGCGCGCGCGGATAGTCGTCCAGCACATCGCTGTGGCGCTCGGCGCCCAGCGCGGCAAAGGCGGCGTCGGCGGCCAGCATGCCGGTTTTCATGGCGTTGTGGCTGCCCTTGATGCGCGGCACATTGACAAAACCCGCCGAGCAGCCAATCAGCGCGCCGCCGGGGAACACCAGCTTGGGGATGGACTGCAAGCCACCTTCGTTGATGGCGCGCGCGCCATAGGCAATGCGCTTGCCGCCTTCAAAGAAGGTGCGGATAGCCGGGTGGGTCTTGAAGCGCTGGAATTCGTCATACGGGCTCAGGTGCGGGTTGTCGTAATTCAGATGCACGACAAAACCGACCATCACCTGATTGTTTTCCAGGTGATACAAAAACGAACCGCCGCCAGTGTGGCTGCCCAGCGGCCAGCCCTGCGAGTGCATCACCAGGCCAGGCTGATGCTTGGCCGGGTCGATTTCCCACAGTTCTTTCATGCCGATGCCGTACTTTTGCGGGTCGATGCCCTCGCGCAGCTGGAAGCGTTCGTCCAGCTCGCGGCTCAGGCTGCCGCGCACGCCTTCGGCAATCAGCGTGTAGTGCGCGTGCAGCTCCATGCCCGGCGCGTAGTCGGCCTTGGGCTCGCCATCGCGGCCCACGCCCATATCGCCCGTGGCCACGCCCTTCACCGAACCGTCTTCGTGATACAGCACTTCGGCAGCGGCAAAGCCGGGGTAGATTTCCACACCCAGCGCCTCGGCCTGCGTCGCCAGCCAGCGGCACAGATTGCCCAGGCTGATGATGTAGTTGCCGTGGTTGTTGAGCAGCGGCGGCATCAGTTTTTCCGGAAACTGCGTCGCTTCGGTTTCGGTAAGGAACAAAAAGCGGTCTTCACTCACCGGGGTGTTGAGCGGCGCGCCTTGTTCTTTCCAGTCCGGGATCAGCTCATTGAGCGCAATCGGGTCGATCACCGCGCCAGACAGAATATGCGCGCCGACTTCCGAGCCTTTTTCCAGCAGGCAGACGCTGACTTCGCGCCCCTGCTGTTCGGCCAGTTGCTTGAGGCGAATCGCCGCCGACAGCCCGGCCGGGCCGCCGCCAACGATCACCACGTCGTATTGCATGGAATCGCGTTCGCTCATTGCGCACCTCCCACGCGGGCAAGCCGGGCTGACATCAGAAACCCTCCTCGTCCAGCGCCAGCGCCGAGGCGGCGCCCTGGGTGATTTGCGCGGCGTACAGCGCGGCTTCCGGCAGCACCTGGTCGGCGTAGTAGCGGGCGGTGGCCAGCTTGGCGTTCAGGAACACCGTGTCGCTGTCGCCATCGGCCAGCAACTGGGTAGCCACTTGCGCGGCGCGCGCCATCATCCAGCCCCCGGCCACCACGCCAGTCAGCTTGAGGAAGGCCACCGCGCCGGCAGCGGCTTGCGCCGGCTGGCTGGCGTAGTGCGCCAGCAGCCAGTCGCGGGCTTCGGCCAGCGCGCCAGCGCCGCGCGCCAGCGCCGCGCCAATGGCGCTCAGCTGGGCGTTGCCGCTGGCCAGCAGTTGTTCGCGGGTGGCGTCGATGTCGGCCAGCAGCACTGCGAGCGAGCTGCCGCCTTCGCGCGCCACTTTGCGGCCGATCAGGTCATTGGCCTGAATGGCCGTGGTGCCTTCGTAAATGGTGGTGATGCGGGCGTCGCGGAAATGCTGGGCGGCGCCGGTTTCTTCGATAAAGCCCATGCCGCCGTGCACCTGAATGCCGGTGGAGGTGACATTGATCGAGGTTTCCGTGCACCAGCCCTTCACCACCGGGGTGAGCAGCTCAACGCGGGCCTGATGCTCGCGGCGCACGGCTTCGTCCGGGTGATGGTGGGCGTAGTCCATGTGCGCGGCGGTCTGGTAGGCCAGCGCGCGCATGGCTTCGATGCGCGACTTCATGTCCATCAGCATGCGGCGCACGTCCGGGTGGTACAGAATCGGCCGGGTCTGGCCGCTGCTGTCGCCCATCGGCTTGCCCTGCACGCGATCCTTGGCGTAGGCCAGCGCCTGCTGGAAAGCGCGCTCGGAAATCGCCACGCCTTCCATGCCCACGTTCAGGCGGGCGTGGTTCATCATGGTGAACATATACGCCAGGCCCTTGTGCGGCTCGCCCACCAGATAGCCGATGGCGCCGTCGTTCTCGCCAAACACCATCACCGCGGTGGGGCTGGCGTGAATGCCCAGCTTGTGTTCGATCGAGGCGCACACCAGATCATTGCGCGCGCCCAGCGAGCCGTCGGCGTTGACCAGGTATTTCGGCACGATAAACAGCGAAATGCCCTTCACCCCTTCCGGCGCGTCCGGCAGACGGGCCAGCACCAGATGGACGATGTTCTCGGCCATGTCGTGCTCACCCCAGGTGATGAAAATCTTGGTGCCGCTGATGCGGTAGCTGCCGTCGCCAGCCGGCACGGCGCGGCTGCGCACGGCGGCCAGATCAGAGCCGGCGTTGGGTTCGGTCAGGTTCATGGTGCCGGTCCACTCGCCGGACACCATCTTGGGCAGATACACCGCCTTGAGTTCGTCGCTGGCGTGTTCGGCAATGGCGTTCACCGCGCCCAGCGTCAGCATCGGGCACAGGGCAAAGGCCATATTGGCCGACTTCCACATTTCTTGCACGGCGGACGACACCAGCGAGGGCAAGCCCTGGCCGCCAAACTCTGGCTGCGCCGGCATGGCGTTCCAGCCGGTTTCACAGAAGCTGGCGTAGGCGTCGGCAAAGCCGTCGGCCGGGGTGACCACGCCGTTGTCCCAGCGACAGCCCTGAAGGTCGCCGCTGGCGTTGATCGGCGCCAGCACGCCAGCGGCAAACTTGGCCGCTTCGTCCAGAATGGCCGCGGCCATGTCCGGGGTGGCGTCTTCCAGGCCCGGCAATTGCGAGACGGCTTCCAGGCCGGCCAGGTGGTTGAGGACAAACAGCATGTCGCGCTGCGGCGCGGTGTAACTCGTCATCATGGGTGTGTGCTCTCGGAAGCCGCCCCGGTGGACGGGGCGGCGTGTCAGGCAAGATAGGCGTTAGGGTGCAGACGGCTTAGCCGATGGCCGAGGCCGACTTCATCTGCTGGCGCAGCAGGTATTTCTGCAACTTGCCGGTGGAGGTTTTCGGCAGCGGGCCAAAGATCACTTTCTTGGGCACCTTGAAGCGGGCCAGATGCTCGCGGCAGTATTCAATCACCGCTTCTTCGGTGGTCTCGGCGCCATCTTTCAGCTCCAGGAAGGCGCACGGCACTTCGCCCCATTTCGGGTCGGGCATGGCGATCACCGCCGCCGCCGACACCGCCGGGTGGCGATACAGCACGTCTTCGACTTCCAGCGAGGAGATGTTTTCGCCGCCGGAGATGATCACGTCCTTGGAGCGGTCTTTGATCTTGATGTAGCCATCCGGCTGCATCACCGCCAGGTCGCCGGTGTGGAACCAGCCGCCGGCAAACGCCTCGGCGCTGGCCACGTCGTTCTTCAGGTAACCCTTCATCACCAGATTGCCACGGAACATCACCTCGCCCATGGTTTCGCCATCGGCCGGCACCGCTTCCAGGGTGATCGGGTCGCGCACCGACACCGCTTCTTGCATGTGGTAGCGCACGCCCTGGCGGCCGTTCATCTCGGCGCGCTGTTCAATCGGCAGGCTGTCCCATTCCGGGTGCTTGGCGCACACCGAGGCCGGGCCATAGGTTTCGGTCAGGCCGTAAACGTGGGTGATGTTAAAGCCGATGCGCTCCATGCCTTCGATAATGGCAGCGGGCGGCGCAGCGCCGGCAATCAGGGCGTTCACCGGGTGATCGATGCCGGTGCGCGCGGCTTCCGGCGCATTGATCAGCATGCCGTGCACAATCGGCGCACCGCAGAAATGGGTGACTTTCAGCGTGCGGATCAATTCAAAGATGCGGTTCACGTCCACGCGGCGCAGGCAGACATTGATGCCGGCGTTGGCAGCCATGGTCCACGGGAAGCACCAGCCATTGCAGTGGAACATCGGCAGCGTCCACAGGTACACCGCATGCGGCTGCATGCCCCAGGACACGATATTGCTCACCGCGTTCAGGTAGGCGCCGCGATGGTGGTACACCACGCCCTTGGGGTTGCCGGTGGTGCCGGAGGTGTAGTTCAGCGCGATGGCGTCCCACTCATTGCCCGGCAGATTCCAGACAAAATCAGCGTCGCCGCCGGCAATAAAATCTTCGTATTCTTGCTGACCCAGGCGATAGTCCGGGCCGGCATAGGTGGCGTCAGCCACGTCCACCACGCGCGGACGCTCTTCCGGCGCCATCATTTCCAGCGCATTGCCGACGATATCGGCGTATTCCGGGTCGGTCAGCAGCACCTTGGCTTCGCCGTGGCGCAGCATGAAGGCCACCGATTCGGAGTCAATGCGGGTGTTCAGGGTGTTCAGCACCGCGCCAGACATCGGGATGCCAAAGTGCGCTTCGTACATCGCCGGCACATTGGGCAGCATGGTGGCCACCGTGTCGCCCGGCTTGACGCCAGCCTTCACCAGCGCCGAGGCCAGACGGCGGCAACGCTCGTAGGTTTGCGCCCAGGTGAACTGGCGGTCGTTGTACACCACCGACAGGCGGGTGGGGTACACATAGGCGGCGCGTTCGAGATAGGTCAGCGGGGACAGCGGGACATAGTTGGCCGGATTTTGGTCCAGACCTTGACGATAGGCTTCTTGAGACACGACTTCTCCTCTCCTTGGGTCGGCCAACAAAACCGGGGCGGAATTGCGCAGCCAGGCCGTACGCATGTGCTGCGTTTTGTTGACGGCTCTTATTCTATGACACCGGGTACACCCCGGCCGACGGGGAGTGCGGCCGGGGAGGAAACAGGTGTACCGTCACAGGGGACGCTTGTGACACTGGGAGATTCGCAGGAGAAGGTGTCGGAACTATTGTGCAAATGTAACGAATGTTTGCAGCGGGTAAGTGACTGGTGTTGCTGAATTTTTGGTTAGGAAAGTGGTGGTTGACGATGATGACGCGAGGGGTATCGCAGTGTTTACGTTCAGTGGCATCTGTTAGTCTGAGATGGATCTTGGCCAAAAAAATAATAGCATCTTCAGCTCACTGGCTAAGAGCCAAAAACATCGCGCTGAAGATATGTAAAATTCAAGCAAATACATAAAGCATTGGGCTGAGTGATTTTTCTCAAATCTCCATTTTTATGCTTGGAGTGGGCTTGGTTTTGTTTCGGGGAATTAATTTAAATTGGGTGGGTTTTGTGTAAATTATTTCTGTGAAAATTTTGTGTGGTGGCCTTGGTGGCTATGTCATGTAATGGTTTTTTTAAATATAGAGGATTGTGATATGCCGATTCCAGATTTTCAGTCGCTGATGTTGCCTGTCTTAAACTTTGCTCGTGATCATCAGCAACTTACATTGCGAGAGGTGAGAGAGTTCCTTGCTCACAAATTTTCTCTGACTAATGAAGAGATTGAAGAGGTTCTTCCTAGTGGAAGGCAGCGCCGATTTGATAATCGTGTGGCATGGGCTAAGGTTTATCTCGAGCGTGCAGGTCTTTTATTTTCACCAAAAAGGGGTTGCTTTTGCATCACTCAAGAAGGGCTGGATTTTCTTTCTCGAAATCCCCAGTCGATTTCTATTTCTGTTCTTCATCAATTTGAGAAATTCAGAGCCTTTCGAGAAACGCCAAAAGAGTCTCCTAAAACAGTCAAGTCTGAGAAGTCATTGGCCGCTGTACCGGTCTCTTCACTGCAAGATGAGGTAGAAACACCTGAGGAGTCTCTGGAGCAGGCTTTTCAAAGCATTCAAGGTGAGCTGGCCTCTTCATTGCTTGAGCAAGTCAAGTCGTGTTCTCCTCATTTTTTTGAAGTGCTTGTCGTTGATCTTTTACTAAAGATGGGTTATGGCCGTAGTCGGTCGGAAGCGGGAAGGGCTATTGGTAGGTCTGGTGATGAAGGAATTGATGGGGTAATTAGTGAGGACCGCTTGGGTTTGGAGTCTATTTATATTCAGGCTAAACGTTGGGCTGGGACAGTTGGTCGCCCTGAAATTCAAAAATTTGTAGGAGCACTGCATGGTCAACGGGCAAGAAAGGGCGTTTTTATTACTACGGGCACATTTTCTGCAGATGAAAAGAACTATGTTCTATCAATTGACCCAAAAATTGTTCTTATTGACGGGGTTCAGCTGGTTGATTATATGATTGAGCATGATTTAGGTGTTGTGCTGAAGGCAGTCTACGAGGTCAAGAAAATTGATTTAGAATATTTTAATGAGGAGTAATTAAGGCTGGCAATCTATTTTGATTGCTATGTCTTCTGTGCGCGAGAGGTTGGAGGGGAATGTATGATTATTACTGGCTTTTATGGCCCAGGTTTCAATTAGGACTTGCTGTGTTTTTCCATCCCGCCTCTTAGATTTTTGGTGAGTTTGATGGTAATTAAAGCACCATGTTTCGTATGAAAAAGCCTCTCCTTGTCGCTGCCCTGACCCTCTGGCTATCCGTCGCCACCCTGACCGGCACGCGCCTGTGGTTTGTCTATCCGGATTTCACCCCGCCGTTTCCGCCAGCGTTCGGCGTCTGGCTGGTGACGGTGCTGCATTGGCCAAAGGGCGATGTCGAGCTGGCGCTGGCCTTGTGCTGTTCATTCGTGGCCACACTGAGCCTCACCCTGCTGGCCTGGGCGCTGTGGCGGATGTGGTGTCGGCGTTAGCCATGCCGCCCCCAATCCGCGCTATCATCCCCGCGTAGTCACCAGCCACATGCCTGAGTCTGGCCGATTTTCATCTGCTGATGTCTCTTTTTTCCTTGACAAGCCAGGCTTCGCTTGATCCTGATGGGCGAGTTATACACACCAGCGTCAGGCGGCAAAAGTGGGGTTCAACGTGACTGTCACGAGCAGCTGTATTTATATAAATTATTGTTTTATAAGCAAGAATTTCTCTGATGATTTTTTGGTCAATCCAACAGAAGCCTTGCCCGTCGGGCATCCGTCCGGTTTGTCCGCCGATTGTCCACATCGTTATCCACAGCTTGTGTGAATAGTTCCGCCAAGCCCTTGCCGCACAAGGCTTCTTTGCCTGCGTCGGCGACCGATGTCAGCGCGACGCCACGGGTGATCGTGCAGGTGGCGTTTGATGTGCCGCTGGACCGGGTGTTCGACTATCTGGCCCCGCGCCCGCTGCCGGCGGGCGTGCGCGTGCTGGCGCAGTTTGGCCCGCGCAAACTGGTGGGGGTGGTGGTTGGGCAGGCAGCGGCGTCGCCGCATCAGTTGCGCCCCTTGCTGGCGGTGCTGGACGAGCTGCCGCCGCTGCCGGACGACTGGCTGGCGCTCACCCGCTTTGCCGCCCGCTACTACCATTATCCGCTGGGGCAAACCCTGTTCACCGCGCTGCCCACCGCGCTGCGCAACCCGCCGCGCCGCACGCTGGCCTTGCCGCCCGTGTATGCGCTGAGCGAAGCCGGCGCCGCCTGGCAGCCGCCAGCGCGGGCGGCGCGCCAATTGGCGCTGTGGGCGCGGCTGCGGCAAGGGCCGCTGGCGCTGGATGACGAGGCGCGCGCGCTGCATCCGCAGGCCGGCAAGCTGCTGCGCGAATGGCTGGCCGCCGGCTGGCTGGCGCAGGTGACGCCAGCGCAGGCGGCCATGACGGTGAGCCCCGGCCCGGCGCTGACCGACGAGCAGCGCGAGGTGGTGGACGGGCTGAGCTGGGCGGGGTTTTCCGCCACCTTGCTGGACGGCATCACCGGCAGCGGCAAAACCGAAGTGTATTTGCAGTGGATTGCCCAGGCGCTGGCCGCCGGCCGCCAGGCGCTGGTGCTGGTGCCGGAAATCAACCTCACCCCGCAGCTGGAGGCGCGCTTTCGCGCGCGTTTTCCGCACACGCCGACGGTTTGCCTGCACAGCAATCTGGCCGACGGCGCGCGCGCGCAAGCCTGGCTGGCCGCCTGGGAAGGCCGCGCCCGGCTGGTGATTGGCACCCGGCTGGCGGTGTTCACCCCGCTGCCTGAGCTGGGGCTGATTGTGGTGGACGAAGAGCACGATGGCTCGTTCAAGCAGCAAGACGGCCTGCGCTACCACGCCCGCGATCTGGCGGTGTGGCGCGCGCAACAGGCCGGCGCGCCGGTGGTGCTGGGCTCGGCCACGCCCTCGCTGGAAAGCGTGGCGGCGGTGCAGGCCGGCCGCTATCGCCACGCCCGGCTGACCCGCCGCGCCAGCGCCGCCGCGCTGCCGCAGATTCATTTGCTGGATATTCGCCGCCAGTTGCTGGACGAAGGCTTGAGCGCCGCCGCCTGGCAAGCGCTGGCCGACGGCCTGGCCGCAGGCGAAACCAGCCTGGTGTTCATCAACCGGCGCGGCTGGGCGCCGGTGCTGGCCTGTGTGGACTGCGGCTGGCTATCGTCCTGCCCGCATTGCGCGGCGCGGCTGGTGCTGCACTGGCACGATCGCCGCCTGCAATGTCACCACTGCGGCCACCACGAAGCCATCCCGCACGCCTGCCCCAGCTGCGGCAACCCCGATCTGAAACCGCTGGGGCAAGGCACCCAGCGCATCGAAGCCGCTTTGCGCCGGCAGTTTCCGCAGGCGCGCATTGCCCGCATCGACCGCGACACCGTCAGCCGGCGCGACGCCTGGGCCGAGATCGACCGCCAGGTGCGCGCGGGCGAGCTGGATATCCTGGTCGGTACACAAATGCTGGCCAAGGGCCATGATTTTCCCAGTCTGTCGCGGGTGGTGGCGCTGAACGCCGACGGCGGGCTGTATAGCGCGGATTTTCGGGCGGAAGAACGCCTGTTTGCCCTGCTCACGCAGGTGGCCGGCCGCGCCGGCCGTGGCGCGCTGCCCGGCCAGGTGTGGGTGCAGACACAGTTTCCTGATCACCCGCTGTATCTGGCCCTGCGCGAACACGATGTGGCCGGCTTTGCCCAGCGTCTGCTGGAAGAACGCGCCAGCGCCGGCTATCCGCCTGCGGTATTTCAGGCGCTGTTGCGCGCCGACGCGCCCGAGCTGGACACCGCCATGGCATTTTTGCGCGAGGTGCGCCAATATGCCGCGTGTCATGG
Source organism: Rivihabitans pingtungensis (assembly GCF_003201855.1). Classification (GTDB taxonomy): domain Bacteria; phylum Pseudomonadota; class Gammaproteobacteria; order Burkholderiales; family Aquaspirillaceae; genus Rivihabitans; species Rivihabitans pingtungensis. The sequence continues at coordinate 23,991 of NZ_QJKI01000029.1, forward strand.
CGATGTGCTCAGCCTGGGCCCGGCGCCAGCCAGCATGGCGCGGCTGGCCGGGCGCGAGCGCGCGCAACTGCTGTTGCAGGCCGAGCGCCGCGCGCCGCTGCACGCCGCGCTGTCGGCGCTGTGCAGCGGCCTGGACGACTGGGCGCGGCCGTTTGGCTCGGCGCTGCGCTGGTCGCTGGATGTGGATCCACAAGAGCTATGAGGCGCACCGCCTGATTTTTACCCACTTGGAGTGGCTCACGAAACCCGCCTGGCGTCGTTGCCCGACCTTGCCGTACTGCGTGTACTGTTTGCGCTCACACGCCTGGCCAGGTCCGCTGCGCGGGGTTTTGTGAGCGACGCTTAAACCTGCCCTGACTTATGATGCTCCGTCCCCTGCTTGCTGCCTGTTGCCTGCTCTTGCCCAGCCTGGCCCACGCCCTCAACCTGGGTGCCATCCGCCCTGACGAAGTCGCCATCTGGATGGCCCCGCAAGATGGCGGGCCGGCGATTGTCCAGCATCGCGCTGATGTGCCGATGAACCCGGCCTCCACCATGAAGCTGCTGACTACGCTGTCGGCGCTGGAGCTGCTGGCCCCCGACTACCGCTGGCGCACCGAACTGCTGGCCGACGCCCGCCCGCGCGGCGACACCCTGGACGGCCCCTTGTACTGGAAAGGCGGCGGCGACCCGCACTTTGACCGCAACGACCTGGCGGCGCTGGCGCGCGATCTGCGCGGGCGCGGCATCCGCCATCTGGCCGGCGACGTGGTGCTGGATAAACAGCGCTTTGCCCGCACCGGCAGCGCCGACGACTTTGCCAGCGACAGCGACAAAGCCTTTGCCGTGCCGCCGGATGCGCTGTTGGCGCACCTGAAAGTGGTGTGGACCACGCTGTTTGTGCAGCCGGATGGCGTGCGAGTGGCGCTGGATCCGCCGCTGGACGGGCTGAAAGTGGACAACCGGCTGACCGTCAGCCAGCAGGCCAATTGCGAAGGCGGCGTCAAACGCTACGCCAGCCTGAGCGCACAAGGCGACACCCTGCGGCTGGAAGGCGCGCTGCCGGCCGGCTGCGACGGCGGCAAGCTGTTTGCCCCGGTGTGGGAGCACGACGCCTATCAGGCGGCGATGTTTGCCGCGCTGTGGCGCGAGGCCGGCGGCAGCCTGGCCGGCCAGGTGCGCCGGGGCCTCACCCCGGCCAATGCGGTGACGCTGGCCAGCGTCAGCTCGCCCACCCTGGCCGAAGTGGTGCGCGACATCAACAAATACAGCAATAACACCATGGCCCGGCAGCTGTTTCTCACCCTGGGCGCCGAGTTTGCCCAAGAAGGCGATGTGCTGCGCGACGGCGAAGCCGCCGTGCGCCGCTGGGCCACCCAGCGCAAGCTGGCCCTGCCCGGCTTGCAGCTGGAAAACGGCTCGGGCCTGTCGCGGCGCGAGCGCATCAGCGCCGCTGGCCTGGGCGCGCTGCTGCAAGCCGGCGCCAACTCACCCTATGCGCCAGAATTCATGGCCTCGCTGCCGATTGCCGCCCGCGACGGCACCCTGCGCCGGCGCTTTGTTGGCCAGCCGGTGGAAGCCCGATTCAAAACCGGCTCGTTGAACGATGTGCGCGCGCTGGCCGGCTATGTCAAAGCCGTCGATGGCCGCCGCTATGCCTTGGTGGTGCTGATCAACAGCCCGCGCGCCAGCGAGCTGACCCCGGCCATGGATGCGCTGGTGGCCGGGCTGATCCGCCACCCCGGCCGGCTGGAGGCCGAGCCATGAGCCGGCTGGTCGCCCTGTTAATCCTCAGCCTGGCGCTGGCTGCGCCAGCGGGGGCAAGCACGCCCGTGCCCAGCGCGCCCACCCAGCGGCTGAACTGGCAAATCCAGCCCGGCCGCAGCCTGGCGCTGATTGCGCTGGACAGCAGCGAAGCCAGCCTGATCGAGCGCTTTGGCGCATTTAATGTGCAGCCCGCCCAGATCAAGCTCGACGCTGGCGAGCCCTACCCGGCCAGCGTGCTGTTTCCGCGCGACGCCAATAAACGCATCGCCCTGGTCTGGCGCGACAGCGTCAAGCGCAGCGGCGTGGCGGTGGCGGTGGTGCGCGGCGAGCGCTCGTTCTGGACGCTGCCCGGCGGCCTGGGCCTGGGCAGCACGGTGGCCGAGCTGGAAAAACGCAACGGCCGCCCGCTGCTGCTCACCGGCCTGGGGCCGGCACGCACCGGTCAGGTGCTGGGCTGGAACAACGGCGCACTGGCCAGCAGCCTGGCGCGGGTGAGCCTGCTGCTGGGCGACTACGATTACGCCCTGCTCAGCGCCCCGGCCCGCCAGCAAGTATTGGTTGGGCCGTATCTGTCCTCATTGCGCGCCGTGCAGCTGCTGAACCCGGCAGTGGTGGAGTTTCGTGTGCAGTTTGGCGATCCGGGCGCGCTGTAGCGCAGCTTCGCCCACTCCGTGTTGCGCGCCTGGCCAGGCGCGCAACCGTAGACAGAACGAAACGCCAGAGGATTTGGTGAGCGGCTCTTGGCCTCAATAGCGGCTGACATTGGCGTACAAAGCCAGCCAGCTTTTCACCTTGTTGTGCAGCGCTTTGCCGCTGTCGGCAGCGCCGGGCTGAGTGGGCGTGGCGGGGGCGGAATCCGCCGGGGTGGGGGCAAAATCAATCAGTGTCAGCCGCACATTGTCAGCGGCCAGTTCTTGAATCGACACCATTTTCCAGCGGGCGGAGCCCTGGCCTTCGCTGACCGCTGCCAGCACGCTGTTGGCCGGGCTGCGCAAATGCCGATAGTCCGGCGCGGCGGGTACGGCCAATGGCGATTCTTGTTTGAGCCGCGCCAGGTCGCGCTGCACGCTCTCCAGCGTGCCCCAACCGCGCCAGGCGCGCTCGGTTTCGGTCATTTCTTCCAGCTGAGTGGCTTGCGCCTGCGTCTGCGTCAGCTGTTGCCAGAACGCCGAATGGCTTTTGTCGCGGCGAGTCAGCGACTCCTGCTGCGCCTTGACCGCCTTGGTGAAGTCTTCTTCACGGGCCTGAATTTCTTGATGGGCGGCGCTGCGCTCGGCGCTGGTGAATGTGCCGGAATCATCAAAGGCAATGCGCGACAGGCTTTTGCGCCCCAGTTCGGCAAATGGGTTTTGGCTGGATTGTTCGGCGTAAGCAGAGGGTTGCCCCACCTTGCTCAGCACAAAATTCACCGCTTGGTGGGCCAGCGCCAGCCGGGCCGGATCGGCACTTTCTGGCAGTTCCGCCAGCATTGGCGCCGCCTTGCCCTGTGCGTGTATTTGCTCGCCAAAACGGGCCAGAAAATCGTTAAAACCGGCGGCGCTGCTGGCGTTGACTTCATCAGGCTTGTTTTGCAGCAAAGCCTGAATGGCACGCGCTTCTACCGACAGCGTGACGGTGGCGCTGTCTCTGGAAGCCACCGTGGGGGCGCCCAATGCACTGGCCGGCGTGCTGGTGGCCTGGCTGATTTTGTCATACAGCCGTTGGCTGCTGCTGGCATAGGGGGAGATCAACATCGGGGAGTCCTGTGCAGAGAATATGTCGTCTGGCCAAGCGTTGGCCAAATTAGGCCTATTATCGCTGTTGCTGAACGCGCTCACAATCCGTGGAAATACCGCCCGGCGTGGTCATGCCAGGCGCTCACGGCCAGCCGCTTTGCCACCAGTGCGGCCGCGCAGTACGAAACCCTTCTGGCTGGATATCCGCCGCCGCGCCCAGGGTGAGGCGCAGTGCGCCGTCGCGGTCGGTGCGCCAGCGGCGGGCGCCGGCGTCGGCCAGCCGCGTCCACACCGCCGGGTGAGGGTGGTGATAGCGGTTGCGGTAGCCGGCGCTGATTACCGCGTCGCGCGGGCGCACCGCCTGTAAAAACGCCTGGCCGGACGAGGTGCGGCTGCCGTGGTGGCCCACCACCAGCACATCGGCGGCCAGGGCGTCGGGCTGCCAGTGCGCCAGCATGGCGTCTTCGTCGGCCAATTCGGCGTCGCCAGTCAGCAGCAGGGCTTGCCCCTGCGCCCACACCCGCAGCACGCAGCTGGCGTGGTTGTCGCTTGCGCCGCCGTGTATCGGGTAGAGCACATCAAAGCGCACGCCGTCCCATTGCCAGTGCTGACCAGCGCGGCAGGGCTGCGGGGCGGCGGGCGGGCGTTCTTTGCTCAGCCGCTCCGGCTCGCCGGCCAGCAGCCAGCCAGGGGCAAAGCGCCCCCACAGCGAGGCGGCGCCGCCAGCGTGGTCCATATCGCTGTGCGACACCACCAGGCCATCCAGCCGCGCCACGCCTTCGCCGGCCAAAAACGGCGCAATCACCCGCGCACCCATATCGCTGGCGCCGACTCGCGCGCCAGTGTCGTACACCAGGGTGCGCTGTGCGGTGCGCACCACCACCGCCAGGCCCTGGCCGACGTCCAGCACGGTGATCTGCGCCTGGCCAGTCGGCGGCGCACGTTCGGGCGGGCAAAACAATGGCAGGCACAGCGCCAACCCCAGCGCGCGCCCGGCCACCCCGGCCGGCAGGCTGAGCACCGCCACGCCTAAGCTCGCCAGCACAATGGCCAGCGTGGTGGGCGCGGCCTGCGCCCACATCGGCGCGTCGGCCAGGTGCTCCAGCGGCCACATCGCCCAGTCCAGCGCCTGCGCCACCCAGGCCACGCCCAGATCAGTGGGCAGCGCGCTGGCCAGCAGCGCTGCCGGGGTGAGCACGCTGCCAATCAGCGGAATGGCGTAGAGATTGCTCAGCGGCGACAGCCAGGGCAGTTCGCCAAAGCTGGCCAATAGCGGCACGGCCATGGCCAGGCTGGCCGCCCACTGCGCGCGGCCCCATTGTCGCCACCACGGCAACGCGCCCACCCGCCCGGCGCCCACCCAGATCATCAGCCCCACGGCGAAAAACGACAGCCAGAAGCCCAGCGACAAGGCGGCAAAAGGGTCCAGCGTCAACACCGCGCACAGCGCCAGCGCCCAGGCGCGGCCAACCCCCAGCGGATAGCGGCCGCACAAGGCCAAGGCCAGCGCCCACAGCATGTATACGCTGCGCTGGGTGGGCAGCGACCAGCCGGCCAGCAGACCATAGGCGCTGGCGGCCAATAGCCCGGCCACCGCGCCGGCCAGCCGGGGCGGCGCGCGCCAGCGGGTTTGCCGCCGCCACAGCCAGATGGTGACGCTGGCCACCAGCCCGGCCAGCAAGGTCAGATGCACGCCGGAGACGCTGACCAGATGGGTCAGCCCGGTCTGGGCGAACAAGCGCCAGTGTTCGGGCGGGATATAGCCCTGCTCGCCGGTAATCAGCGCGGTGAGCACGCCGCTGTAAGTGTGCTCGCCCGCCGCGCGCGTCACCCGCGCCACCGCTGCTGCCCGCCAGCGGTCCAGCCAGGCTTGCGGGTGCTGGCTGTCGGCCAAGCGCTGCGCGCCGGGGCGCACACTGCCCGAGGCCAGCCGGCCTTGCTCCATCAGCCAGGCTTCGGCGGCAAAAGTGTGCGGATTGCTGGTGGCGCGCCAGCGGCGCAGGGTGAGCTGGGCGCGCCAGCGGCTGCCGGCCGGCCAGTCGCCGCGTTGATAGTCGGACACGCCCACCCGCGCCGGCCAGTTGGCCAGCGGCGGCGACAGTTCCACGTGTTCCAGCACGGCGTCCAGCCGGGTGGCCATGGCGTCCTGGCGCGGCAGGCCCACCACGCGCAGGGTGACCATCACCGGCCGGCCCTCCCACTGCGCCGGCCAGGCGCTGGCCAGGCGTTGCTCGATGCGCCAGGCCGACCAGGCAAACCCCACAATCAGCGCCAGCAGCCACACGCCATGCCGCCGCCACGGCCCGCAGCCCAGCAACACCGCGCACGCCAGCGCCGCCATCCACGAGGGCGGAGCCAAGCAGCATTGCGCCAGCGTCACGCCAGCGGCAAACAACAATAAATAGGGCATGAGGCAGTGTAGAAACACTGGCCAGCCATGACAATGCGCTGAACTACCTAACAGCCGCTCACAAAACCCGCTTGGCGTGGTTGCCCGACTACCCGTACTGTCTGCGGTCGGGTGCCTGGCCAGGCGCGCTGCGCTGGGTTTTGTGAGCAACTCTCACGGCGACTGAGAAAGCCCGCCTGGCGTGATTGCCCAACCTTGCCGCACTACCCACGCACGCCGCGCCAGAACCGCTGCGCGGGGTTTTGGCCGCAGTTCTCAAATCCCCGCCGCGCCGCCGTGCTGGCTTGTCCGCCTGCGCCCCATGCCGTATCGTCGCGCTTTTGCTTGTCGCCGAGAGTGTTCATGCCGCCTGCCACCGGCCTGTTTTGCGCCGCCCCCGACCGCCTGCCCGACGCCCAGGCGCTGGCCGCGCGTTTTGCCCTGCCCTTATTGTCCGCCCGCCCCACCGCCGGCTACTGGCTGGAGCTGGACGAGGTGCGCTTGAGCCTGCTGAACCCGGACAAACACGGGCCGGTGTACGCCGAATTTGTCGAGGGCGCGGCGGCGCATCGCCGGCAGTTTGGCGGCGGGCGCGGCCAGCCGGTCGCCAAAGCCATCGGCATGAAGGGGCAGGCCAGCCGGGACGTGGTGGACGCCACCGCCGGCCTGGGCCGCGACGCCTTTGTGCTGGCCAGCCTGGGCTGCGCCGTGCGCCTGGTCGAGCGCTCGCCAGTGGCCGCCGCGCTGCTGGCCGACGCGCTGGCGCGCGCGCATGCCCACCCGGACACCGCCGACATTGCCGCGCGCATGACGGTGATTCACGCCGACGCCAGCGACTGGCTGGCCAGCCTGGCGCCCGAAGCGCGCCCGCAGGTGGTGTTTGTGGACCCGATGTTCCCCGACACCGGCAATAAGGCCGCCGCCAAAAAAGACATGCAGGCGTTTCAGGAGGTGATTGGCGGCGATGACGACAGCCCGCGCCTGCTGGCCGCCGCGCTGGCCGCCGCGCGCGAGCGGGTGGTGGTCAAACGCCCGCGTCTGGGCGCCGATGTGGCCGGCCCGCCGCCCACCAGCCGGCAGGTGGGCAAGAGCACGCGCTTTGATGTGTATAGCGTCAAGGCCATGCCTGCTGGCCCGCGCTAACGCGCGCATGTCTTGGATGACGTTCTACTTGCCGCTACACTGACTGCTTTTGCCACGCGGGCCATGCCAATGCCCGCCCCGACAGGATATTGCAATGAAACCCGTCACTTTGTATGGCACCGGCGTGTGCCCGTACTGCGACATGGCCGAGCGCCTGCTGGCGCGCAAGGGCGTCACCCCCGATAAAATCCGTGTGGACCTTGAGCCAGAACAGCGCGAGCACATGATGCGCATCACCGGCCGGCGCACCGTGCCGCAGATTTTCATCGGCGAGCTGCACGTGGGCGGCTACGACGACCTCTCGGCGCTGGACCGCGCCGGCAAGCTGGACGCCCTGCTGGCCGACTGAGCCCGCGCACGCTGTCAGCGTTGGCGCGGCGCGCGGCTTCGTGCGATGATGCCTGACTTTACCGACCCTTCTTTTGAATTGAGAGCGCGATGAGCGAACAAGACCTGCAACCGGTGTTTTCCATCGAAAAAATCTACGTCAAGGACCTGTCGCTGGAAATCCCGCACGCTCCGCAAATCTTCCTGGAGCGTGAGCAGCCGGAAATCGACATGCAGCTGGCCACCGAAGGCAAGCAGCTGGAAGACGGCGTGTTTGAAGCCGTGATCACCGTTACTGTCACCGCCAAGCTGGGCGAAAAAGTGATGTTCCTGGTCGAAGCCGCCCAGGCAGGCATCTTCCAGATCCGTGGCGTGCCGGAAGACGAAATCAGCGGTGTGCTGGCCGTGGCCTGCCCGAACATCCTGTTCCCGTACGTGCGCGAAACCGTGTCCGACGTGGTCAACCGCGCCGGCTTCCCGCCGGTGTTGCTGTCGCCGATCAATTTCGAGGCGCTGTATGCCCAGCAAATGGCCGAGCAATCCGGCAATGCGCACTAAGCTCGTCTTCGTCCTGGGCCTGCTGCTGGCCGCCGCCAGCGCGCAGGCGCTGGAATTCCGCTCGGTGAAGTCGCACGGCGCCATCATGCACGAGGCGCCGTGGGCCAGCTCGAAAAAGCTCTACGTGCTCAGCCAGGGCTATCCGGTGGAAGTCATCGGCAGCCAGCCGGACTGGGTGCGCGTGCGCGACGCCGCTGGCGGCGTGGCCTGGATGTCCACCGCCAGCCTGAGCAATCAGCGCACCGTGGTGGCCACCGCCAACCGCACCGAGCTGCGCCGCAGCCCGGACGCCAAGGCGACCCTGGCCTTCTCGGTGGATAAAGACGTGGTGCTGCAGATGGTCGAGCCGCCGAAAAACGGCTGGGTCAAGCTGCGCCACGCCGATGGCAGCAGTGGCTATGGCCAGATTTCGGCGTTCTGGGGGCTGTAAGCAGTCATGAAGCTGTCCATTTTCGGCGCTGGCGCCTGGGGCACCGCCCTGGCGGTGGCCTTGGCGCGTGAGCACGAGGTCACCCTGTGGGCGCGCGACGCCGCTCTGATCGAGGCGCTGGCCGCCAGCCGGCGCAATACCCGCTACCTGCCCGAAGCCGAACTGCCGGCCAATCTGGCGCTGACCGCCGATTTTGCCGCCGCCGCGCACGCGGGCGAGCTGGCGCTGGTGGTGACGCCGATTGCCGGCCTGCGCGCCACGCTGCGCCGCTTGCACGAGGTGTGCGGCCAGGCCTTGCCGCCCGTGCTGTGGGCGTGCAAGGGCTTTGAGGCCGGCAGCGGCCTGCTGCCGCACGAAGTGGCCGCGCAAGAATTGCCGGCCGATGCGGTGTGCGGCGCGCTGTCGGGCCCCAGCTTTGCCCAGGAAGTGGCCGCCGGCCTGCCCTCGGCCATTGCCCTGGCGCTGAATCACGGCGGCGAGGCGCGCCGGCTGGCGCGCGCGCTGCACACCCGCTGCCTGCGCATTTACGCCAATCAGGATTTGGTGGGCGTGGAAGTCGGCGGCGCGGTGAAAAACGTCATGGCCATCGCCGCTGGCGTAGCCGACGGCCTGCACTGCGGCCACAATGCCCGCGCCGCGCTGCTGACCCGTGGCCTGGCGGAAATCAGCCGGCTGGCGCAGGCGCTGGGCGGCCAGGCCGCCACGCTGATGGGTTTGTCCGGCCTGGGCGATTTAATCCTCACCTGCACCGGCAATCTGTCGCGCAACCGCCGCGTTGGCATGCTGCTGGCCGAAGGCCGTTCGCTGGACGACGTGCTGGCCTCGCTGGGCCATGTCGCCGAAGGCGTGCCCACCGCGCGGGAAACCCTGGCCCGCGCCCGCGCGCTGGGGGTGGACATGCCGATTACCGCTGGCGTGTGCGCCATGCTGTTCGAGCAAGCCAGCCCGCAACAGGTGCTGGACGCGCTGCTGGAGCGTGCGCCCAAAGCTGAAGATGGCAGCGAGTTGGGGTAAAGCTGCTTCCCCGCTGATGGCGTCTGCCCATAAAAAAACTCCCGCTGACGCAGAAGCGCAGCGGGAGTTTTTTTATGGGCAGCGCCCGATAGCCTGGATTCAGGCCGCCGACACGGCGCACTCCAGCGAATCCGTACACAGCGCCGACACCCCCAGCGCCCACAGTGGCGCGGCCTGCGCCGGGTCGTTCACCGTCCAGCTCAAGAGCCACAGCCCGGCCGCGCGCACCGCCGCCGCCCGCTCGGCGTTCAGCTCGTGGTGGGGAAGATCCAGCGCGCACACGCCCAGCGCCTGCGCCTGGGCAATCAGGCCATCGTCCCACTGGCGCACGCTCCAGGCGCGCGGCAGGGTGGGCGCGGCCTCGCCAGCGGCGGCCAGCGCCACGGTAGAAAACGAGGTCAGCAAGGGCGGCGGCGTCTGGCCGGCAAATAACTTGGCGCAATCCGCCGCCACCCGCGCGCCGGTTTCCGCCTCGCGGCCCGGGCCGGGTTTGATCTCGACATTGGCGCACAAGCCATGGTCGTTGAGCAATTGCGCGGCGTCGGCCAGGCTGGGCAGCGGCTCTTCGGCAAAACGCGGCGAAAACCACGCGCCGGCATCCAGCCGGGACAACGCCTTCCACGGCAGCGCATCGGCCGGGCCATGGCCGTTGGTGGTGCGCTCCAGCGTGTCGTCGTGCAGCAAAAACGGCACGCCATCCGCCGACAGGCGCACGTCGAACTCCACCATCTTGGCGCCAGCAAACGCCGCCAGCAGCATGCCGGCCAGGGTGTTCTCCGGCGCGGCGTCACCGCCGCCACGGTGAACAATCCAGCGCGGCCAGGGGAAAGCAGCAGGGTTCATCGACATTTCACTCCACATTGAAAAATACAGCGCCTCACAACACCTTGCCCGGATTCATCAGCCCCAGCGGGTCCAGCGCCTGTTTGACTGCGCGCATGGCGGCCAGGTTAGCTGGCGGCAGGTAGCGGCGCAGCCAGTCGCGCTTGAGCTGGCCGATGCCGTGCTCAGCTGACAGCGTGCCGCCGTGGGCGTACACCAGGTCGTACACCAGGGCGTTGACGGCGGGTTCGTCGTCAAACAGATCGACATTGCCCGGCCGGGTGTACGACACGTTGTAATGCAGATTGCCGTCGCCCACATGGCCAAAGCACACCACCCGGCAAGCGGGGAAGGCCTGTTGCAGGGCGGCGTCGGCGCGCTCAATAAAACCGGCCAGTTGCGACAGCGGCACGGCAATGTCGTGCTTGATGCTGGGGCCATCGCGTTTTTGCGCTTCGGAAATCTGCTCGCGCAAAGTCCACAACTGGGCGCGTTCGCGGGCGTGGCGGGCCAGCACGGCGTCGGCCTGCGGGCGCAGCGCGCATAACGCTTCGGCCAGCGCCTGGTTCAGCACCGCTTCGCTGCCGCCGTCGTTCAGCTCCAGCAGCACGCACCACGGCGGCATGAACGGCGGACGGGCGTCGGGCAGGTGGCGGGCCAGCAGTTGCAGGCACAGCCCGGAGATCAGCTCAAAGGCGGTCAGCCGGTCGCCAAAGCGCGCTTGCAGCGCGTGCAGCAGCGCCAGCGCGTCGGCTGGGTTGCTCACTTCCACCAGGGCGGTGGCGGTGGCTTCCGGGGCGGGGAATAGCTTGAGGGTGGCGGCGGTGATGATGCCCAGCGTGCCTTCGGCGCCAATCAGCAGCTGTTTGAGGTCGTAGCCGGTGTTGTTCTTGCGCAGGCCAGACAGGCTATCCAGCACGCTGCCATCGGGCAGCACCGCCTCCAGGCCCAGGGTCAGCTCGCGCATCGGCCCATAGCGCAGCACCGCCACGCCGCCGGCATTGGTGGCCAGATTGCCGCCGATCTGGCAACTGCCCTCCGAGGCCAGCGACAGCGGAAACAGTCGGCCCACCCCGGCGGCGGCGTCCTGCACCTGCGCCAGCGTGCAGCCGGCTTCGGCGGTCAGGGTGTTGTTGTCGGCGTCCACCGCGCGCAGCGCCTGCATGCGGTGCAGCTGGATAATCAGCGCGCGGCCGCTGTCGTCCGGGGTGGCGGCGCCGCAGTGCGAAGTATTGCCGCCCTGCGGCACGATTGGCGCGCCAGCGGCCACGCAGGCGCGCACCAGCGCCGCCACTTCGGCGGTGCTGCCGGGGCGGGCGATGGCCTGGGCGCGGCCACGGTAGCGTCCGCGCCAATCCAGACAGGCAGCGGCCAGGGTGTCGGGGTCGGTGATCAGATGGCGGGGACCGACAATCCCCGCCACGGTGTCTAGCCAAGTGGTCATGGCCGGATTATCGCCCAGAACGCGCGGCCAGGCCCATCCTCAGCATCGCCAAGGCTCGCCGCCCATAGCCTCGACCAGTGTCGCCACCCGGAGGTGGCTTTGGCACACTTTTTTGCGCTTCTTACAGCCGGAACTGCAACACCGCGCCGTGCATATCGCTGGCCAGCGCGTGCAGCTGGTCGGCGGCCTGGCGGGCGCGGGCGATGGCTTGGTGAGTGTCCTGGTTTTGGCTGGCGACATGCTCGATTTCGTCGCGCACATACTGGCTGGCTTGCGATTGCTCTTGCACGGCGTGGGCGATGTGCTCGAACGATTCCACCGTATCCAGTGATTTTTCGGCGATCTCGCCCACCACCTGCCGCGCCTGGCCGGCCAGCTCGATGCCGGTTTGCACCTGGCTGATTTGCGATTCCATCAGCGTGGTGGCTTCGCGGGTGTGGCGGGTGATGTCCTGAATCATGCGCTGGATTTCCAGCGTCGAGCCCGAGGTGCGCTCGGCCAGTTTGCGCACTTCGTCGGCCACCACGGCAAAGCCCCGGCCGGATTCGCCGGCGCGGGCGGCCTCGATGGCGGCGTTCAGCGCCAAGAGATTGGTCTGCTCGGCGATCTCGTCGATGATGCTGACCATCGAGCCGATTTGCGCCGACATGGCATCCAGCTCGCCCACCGCGCGCGACGATTGGCTGGCGATGCCGGACACCTTGCCCACTTCTTCGTGCAGGGCGTCGATCACTTGCAGGCTGGCGCTGGCTTGCTGGCCAAAGGCGCTGGACAGATCAATCATGCCGCTGGCGCGCTCGGAAATCTGGCCAATGCTGCCGGAGAGTTTGTCCATCGACTGCGCCATGGATTGGCTGGACTGGCTCTGGCTGGCGGCCGAGGCGCCAATATCGTGGGTGGCGCCAGACAGCGAGGCGCTGGCCGTTTGCAAATCGGTGGCCTTGCTCTGGATCAGCGCCACCATCTGGCGCAAGGACTGGCGCATGGCTTCAACGTGGGCCAGCAGGCTGCCGGTGGGCGCGCGCTGATCGGCGTCGCTCAGGTCGCCGGCGGCAATGCCGCGCACCCGCGCCGCCACCTGCGCCGGCTCGCCACCCAGCAAGGACAGCAAATATCGGTACACCCCCCACAAGGCCGCCACCAGCGCCAGCAGGTTCAGCGCCGCCATGGCCTGGGCAAAACGGCGGGCGCGGGTTTCTTCGGTTTGAGCGGTTTCGATGGCGTGTTGGGTGCGCTGGTCCATCAGCAGATAAAAATCATCCACCGGCTTCATGATTTTGGCTTTTTCCCGATGGTAGGCGGCGTCGTGCATCAGCTTGCGCGCCAGCTCGAAATCCGGCGGCGCTTCACGGCTAAAGCCGCCCTGGCCATCGGCAAAACGGCCTTTCACCGCGTTCATCGCCACCGTTTCGGTGTTCACCAGCCCATCGGAATTGGCCTTGGCTTCGTTCAGCTTGGCGAATTCCGCCTCGCTGAAACCGGCTTGCTTCATCAGCTCCAGCAGCGGCGCCTTGACGCCATCCGGGCGCGGCTTGTCCTGGCCGGCGGCGACAAAATCCCAGTAAATGCGGTGATACGCCTCGGGCATGGGTTTTTCGCCATTGCGGATGGCGAGGATGTCCCAGTATTGCTGCTCGTAGCGCGCCTCGCCGGTCACCACATAGGTGCGCGCCAGCCGGGTGAGGTCGTCCGAGCTTTGCCGCAGCATGTCGGCCAGCAGATAGGATTGATAGCGCTGGCGCTCGGCCTGCGCCACGTGGTCGCTGGCTTGGCCCAGCCAGTAAATGGCCAGCGCCAGCAGCGCCGCCAATAATGCAGACGCCAGCGCCATGGCCCAGAACAGGGCCTTGATGGTCAGTTGCTTCATGAGTCCCGCCTCATTGCTGAAGATGTCGATGCATCGTCGGCGCAGGGCGGGCCACCACCCGGCCGGACGACAAGAAAATGTCGCCCACGGCCGGATCTGAGTCCGTTGATGCGGTGAGCGCACAGTGTGCGCCGATAAAAAATCATCGGCACAAGCTGTGCGCTGTGCAATTCTCATGCCACATAACAGAGGAAAGCGCGGGTTTGCCGTTGTTTGGCATACGCTGCGCGGTGCTGCTGTCCAGACGCGCGGGCCACAGGCTGTGCGGCGGGCATGTCAAAGGTCACGCCGCCATGCCAGCAAGGTGTGGCGCACGGCGTTTAGCTGGCTTTCAGCTCGGCCATGGCCTTTTGCACCGCCGTCACCTCCTGCCGCGTCAGCACCACCGGCAACCGCGCCGGGCGCTTGGCCCTGACCACCTGATCCAGCCACGGCAGATTGATCTCCAGCACCTCGCGATAGAGAAACAACAGGGCTGACAAGGCTTGATTCTGCGTCGCCGCAGCCACCTTGCCCTCGACCGCCAGATGCGTCAAAAACGCCTCTACCTCCGCTGCTCCCATCTCAACGGGGTGACGCTTGTCATGGAACAGAATAAATCTACGCACCCACTGGACATACTGCTGCTAGGTTCGTATGCTGTAGTGCTTGAGTTGAGGCGTAGCCGCTCACGAATCTGATCAAGCAGTTTGGGTAGTTTTGCCGGAGTTGTTTGCATAATACAAATCCGTTCATCACTATATTCAATGAGTGGCACCAAAGAGATGTTTGTTATACACCTTTTTGAAAATGAGTATGCGCCGCGTGCGGTGTATGCTGGACGTTGGGCCTTTCTCACAGGAGTCGATTCATGTCAAAGCCTAGAATTAGTGTCAATAAACTTGGTGAGTATCTAACTGCAACGCCTTCCAGGCGAAAAAGAATCATCGAAGATCAGCAGCAGCCAAAGACATTTATCGCAGCCAGGTACTCTGATGCTAGAGAAGAAATAGTTGAATACCTCTCAACTGGCATGAATGACGACTCAAAAATTCTATCCGCTGCGACAGAACTTAGAATCCCAAATGGTGGAAGTGAATTCGTAGAACAGGATCGGCAAGCTTCCGCCTCGGCAATTGAGGATTTCTTGGAGGCCTCAGGGGATTTGGATTTGAAAGGCCTCGTTGTTGAATCGGGGGAATCTACATCATCCAATACTATGGAAGTCGCTGGGGTTGATATAAGTATGAGGCCGGACGCCGTTCTTAAAGATCCAGAATCTGGGCAAGTCGTCGGTTGCGTAAAACTCCATTTCCCTAAGACAACTCCATTAACGCCTCAGGCGGCCGAATATGTGGCTACGGCCATGAGGGTATATTTGGAAAGTGCCGAAGAAAACTCAGCAATCGATCATTCAAAATGTTATGTGATTGATGTTCCAACTCAGCGGGTTGTTAGTGCGCCGAAGGCCTTCAAACGAAAAATGAACGACATCGAAGCGGCTTGTGAGGAAATTGATGCGCGATGGAAAAATAAGGGCTAACTCGGCGGTGCAGGAGACGCTGCGCGATAAAGCCGCGCAGCGTCCCTGACCTTGAACGTTAGGCATCGGCATCCATTTGGTCGTCGCTGTACAGCAGCACCAATATTCCAATAAGGAAAGAAGGCAATGGCATCTGAGAAGAAGGGCTATGCAAAGCCGCCAGTCAATCCGCACAACGAACCATTCGTGGATGAGCTCAACAGCATGCTCGGGTCGCTGCATGAGCACGACGACAGAAGCATGATCCTAACCATGGCTGCCTTCGCCGAGGACACACTTGAGTTGCTTTTGCTTGCCTATTTGCGTGAAGCGCGGCAAGCGAAAGACCTGGTTAATGGCTTTAACGCTCCGCTAGGTACCTTCTCTGCGAGGATCAAGGCAGCGTTCGTCCTAGGTCTGATACACAAAGACGGATATCAGACGCTTGAGATATTGAGGAAAATTCGAAACGAATTCGCCCATAACTGGGCCGGCGTCTCTCTCGACCGAGAGGACATCAATAGCCTAGTGGCTCAGCTTTCACGCTCCCGCATCGAAGAGCTTGTGATCGATCAGTCCGAGACAGTCCGATCTTCTGGTCGCGAACGATTGCTTCTAAAGATCTCAGATATTCTGATAGATATCCGAATGCTAGCCAAATCCTTGCGCAAGGATGGAATAAAGGCCCCGATGATCATGGGGAACACCAAACCGGTTCGTGTCCAGTTTATAGAAGTTGAGGAGTTCGGAGAAGCGTTGAACTCGAAGACTTGAGACTAGAAGCCAAGCATTCAATTCCCCCTTCTGAGCCACCCCATTGCACACATCTTTTTTTATTTTAAATCAATGCTTTGCGCAATGTTTCCAGAGGGGTGGTTCAAGTTTAAGCACTGTGCCCTGCCTCCAGAAGTGAGCCGAGCATGGCAAAAAGAGCCAAAAAACGGTGAAAAATGGCTATTTTTTTACCATCTTGAAGGCCGTTTTGCTTCCCAGACGTGAGTGCGGAAGAGATGTGTGTAATGGGATGCTTCTGAGTACGCGCACTGATGCCTAACCCCTCATCCCACCGGACCTGTCGCGGCAAGCCGCGTCAGGCCGGTGAATTCAAACGTTATGCTTTAACCAGATCCTTGCAATGAGCGCTAGTGAGTACAACAGAATTCGACGAATATTGTTTTGCACGATTCATGATCCTGCAAAAGGCTTTAATTGCGCCTTTGAGTATCTTGATGGCTACAAACGAACTCTTGGTGTCCACGGATATACAGGTCTCAAGGCCGAATTGAACTTTTACCAGAAGCATGGGCGAGAGTTTGGGCTGACGGTAGCTGGAGATATGGGTGAGCATGCGGACTTTGCCGGGAGTTACGGCTCTCAATTGGCAAGGTTTGATGTAACTACAAACATCAACTTCAAACAGTTTCAAGACTACGAGCCTTACATGGGTTCAGGCCCAAGATACAAAATTGCCCTGCTAGATCAAGGCAATTTTGAAGTAATCGATGTCCTTGATCTTGCCTTCCCAAGATGTAGCTGTGGTGGGTACTTAATTCCCTCTGTAATCCTCCTTGGTCAAAACTACAACCGCCATGGCGAGTCCACTTGGACTAACGACCAACTCTTGGTTGACGTATGTACAGGGTGTCACGAGTACTTCGAAAGAAATAGATTTACTCACCATGGATTATTAAGCCCTCAGGAGTATTTCGACGGTTTCGACAGCCAAGAAGAATATGACTTGGCAATTCAAGCAACTGAACAGCACCTCGTGGACGCATATAAGTACTTCCGCCGAGAGCACTCTGACTATCTTATGGCTGTAGGCCAGCACGACTACATCGTTACAGAACCAGATGGTGGAGGTTATTGGGCAATCAACCTGAGTTTCGTAAACCAAGCCGTTGCACAAGATATGCCTGATGAAATTGAGTGTTCTCATGAAATTTAGGCATAACCCATCATTCCACCGGACCTTGCGCATAAAGCCGCGCAGGCCGGTGAATTCAGACGTTTAGGCGCTTTCACAGGAGCTTCTCAATGGGTCTCTACGTACACGCCCTCAGCCGCCTTCCGCTGGGCCTCGAACGTGACTACTACGTATATGTTCTCGACTACGGTTGGGACGAACCGCTTGGCCAAGCGCTACATACGAACTTCCGAAGAATGGCCGACCTTGCCGCAAAGAACAAAGCCGTAGTCATCGCAGGAACCGACTCACGTGCGTTCGCCGAAGAGATACTCTCCGTCCACGTAGACGATCCAGACTTCTCTTGGAGCAAAGTGAATGGCGAAGACGGTGAAGAGGTTCTTCCCGCACTCATGATCTCAACCATTCATCCCCAGCGATTTCGGGAAGAAGCTCCAGGCTACCGATTCAGCAAGGTAGCGAAAGGCTCAGCCGACGAGAAGCTCATCCTCATTCCTTTGCGTGGCCTGTGTAAAGACTCCACGGAGGTAGTTGCTCTCATCGAACGGATATTCCGTGACATCGCGGCTCAGAAGCCGCTCATAGACTTCGCAATCGCGAAGGAAATCAAAGCTGGCAAGGGTGCAGCTTTCTCGGATGCATTCATTCTCAAGCCAGCCCTTTGGGGAGTTGGTATTGACCTCAAAGAACTCGCAAAGACCTGGCGTGCCAAAAGCGCCTAACCCTTCCTTCAAGCGGACTGGCCTACGGCCAGCCGCTTAAGTCAAACGTTATGCATAGGTGGCGACCAAAAAATGGCTGAGATGAAAGTTATTCATTGCAAAAAACAAGGTTTCTTTGCTGTCCTAATAATAAATCTCGGCCCCTTGCTTTTTATTTTAACGCCATTGCTAATTGAGATTTGCTGGAAAATAACTCATATTTGGCGGTCATTGTTTTTCATTTTTTTATATTTTTATTTGCACGACTATCTGGCGGCCAGATCTATAGAAGAGTGCAGGAGAGTTGGCGGAGGAACCGCTTCTGACCAGATTCTACGGGTGGCTTTAATCATAGGCGAAGCCGTAGATTTTATAGTTAGAATCGCGAAATTCGCCTTAGCATATATAGTCATCCCAGTGGTTGCATATTTAGCGCATTCAGCATTCTATAGAGAAATACACCCTGCGCTCATATCCTTGATCTTGCTTTGCATTTTTACAATATCACTGGACGTGGCGAGGATAGTTAAAATCATAAAAAGATTGCTTTTTGACAAAGAAGAGGAATATGCAAACACATTCGAGGCAATTACGTTCTCATATCTATCATTGATAATATCCTATTCTATTTTGTACATGTCTATGCATCGCATTGGGAACGGTTATTTTTCGGGAAATCTTGGGGCCTGGAGTTGCATTGATTTTATTTATTTCAACACAATAACATTTACCACACTAGAGCCTGTTCTGAACTATCCCATAGCGGTAAAATCCAAGCCCCATGGAAAACCGCAAACCTTACCCATCCGATGTCAGCGACGAAGAATGGGC
>NZ_QJKI01000030.1 GCF_003201855.1 Rivihabitans pingtungensis
GGCTCGCCCAGCATCACGCTGACTGGCTCGCAAGCCAACCTGAATGCCTTTATTGCCGCCGGTCGGCTGACCGCCACCACCCCGGCCGGCATGGCCGGGCCGTTCACCATCACGCTGGACAGCGATGACAATGGGCTGAGTGGCGCGGGAGGTGCCAAGCAGGACAGCAAGACACTGACCCTGAATGGCGTGGCCGCCCCCGTGGTCAGCCCGCCGTCCAGCGGGGGCAACAGCAATCCGCTGTTCGACGGTGTGGAAGTCACCGCCGGCAGCGTCTGGCGTGCGGATGGCCGCTACGTGCCCAGCCTGAATATTCCGGTGATTCCCCGCAATCGGGTAGACCAAGACCCCAGCAGCCCGAACGCCGACATCCCGCTGGCCGGCAGCAGCAGCACCCCGATCATCAAGGCCGAAATCCCCACCGGCATCGGCATGACCTCCATCGGCGGCGACAGCACCAAGACCGACAAAACCGACCTGATCACCGCCATCAAGAGCCGCACGGTGGACAAATCCGCCGACCAGAACAGCATGGTGGATCTGGGTAATTTCTTCCTGAAAACCCTGCCCAACAGTGTCGACCTGTGGGTTCGTACCGTGGTGATCAGCGCTGATTCCAGCAAGGATGCCGCCGGCAGTCTGGTGCTCCGTGGCCAGACCAGCGACAGCAATACCGACACCGCCCTGGTGCTGGATTTCAGCAATCTGCCGAAAAACAGCAAGGTTTCCACCGAGAACATCAACTTTGCCGCTGTGGTCGGCGAGGTGAACATCACCACCGGTGATGGCAACCAATTGCTGATTGCCGACAACAAGGCGCAAACGCTGGATCTGGGCGCCGGCAACGATACCGTGTATTCGGGGGCTGGCGATGACGTGCTGAACAACAGCAAAGGCAACGACAAACTGTTTGGCCAGGGCGGCAACGATACTTTCAATGCCGAGAACGGCCAGAACACCCTGCACGGCGGCACCGACAGCGACACCGCCAAATTTACCGGCAAGCGCGCGGATTACACCGTCGAGCGGCACGACGGCTACGTCAAGGTGATCAACAATGCCGACACCAGCAAGAGCACGCTGGTGGTGAATGTGGAAACCCTGCAATTTGCCGATAGCAGTGAGACCATCCAGGCGCGTGACGAATTGAAGGTGCTGGCGGGGGCTTACCTGCAAATTCTGGGGCGTCAGCCTGATCTGTTTGGATTTGATTATTTTGGCCAGCTGCAAGCCCAGGGCAACAGCCTGGGCGCGCTGGCGCTGCATATGATCCACTCGGCCGAAGCCGCTGCCCGTGGCCTGATGCTGAATGGCGACCCCAGCCACGACGTGGCCATGCTCTATCGGGCGGTGCTGGGGCGTGAGGCGGACGCCAACGGCCAGATGGCCTGGGTGCAACAGATGCAGTCGGGTGGCATGACGCTGGAGCAGGTGGCCAATGCGTTCATGGTGTCTGGCGAGATGCAGAAGCACTATCTGGTGCAGACTGCTTGGGATTTTCTGGTGTAAATCTGGCGCGGCGGCCTGCTGGCCGTCGCGTCGGGTTTACGCCGCCAGCGCCTGCCCCAGGTAATACGCCTGGATGTCCGGGCGGCCACGCAGTTCGGCCGCCGGGCCCGCCAGGCCGACACGGCCGTTTTCGATGATGTAGGCCGCGTCGGCATAGCGCAGCGCCAGATTGGCGTTTTGCTCGGCCAGCAAAAAACTCACCCCTTCTTGCTGATTCAGCTGACGCACGATGTCGAAAATTTCTTCGACAATCCGCGGCGCCAGGCCCATCGACGGCTCGTCCAGCAACACCAGGCGCGGGCGCGCCATCAGCGCCCGGCCGATGGCGGTCATTTGCTGCTCGCCGCCCGAGGTGTAGCCGGCCTGGCTGTGGCGACGGGTTTTCAGCCGGGGAAAATAGTCATAGATGCGCGCCAGGTCCGCCGCCAGTTCGGCGCGTGAGGCGCGGCGCGCCAGCGCGCCGGTGATCAGGTTTTCTTCCACGGTCAGGTGGGCAAAGCAGTGGCGGCCTTCCAGCACCTGCACCAGCCCACGCGCCGCCAGCTGGGCGGCCGGCGCGTGGGTGATGGCCTCGCCCTGATAGCGGATGGCGCCGGCGGCCAGCTGGCCGCGCTCGGCGCTGACCAGGCCGGAAATGGTTTTCAGCGTGGTGCTCTTGCCGGCGCCGTTGGCGCCGAGCAGGGCGACAATCTGCCCGGCGTCCACCCGCAGCGAAATATCACTGACGGCCAGAATCACCTGGTTGTACACCACCTTGATCTGTTCAAGCTCAAGCAAGGGGGGTTGGCTCATGGCGGGCTCCATGGCGGGGCGGGCGCCCCGCCGCTTGGGTGGGATCAGGATTCCTTGCTGCAATCACGCGGGGTGATGCCCTTTTCCTTGGCGTAGGCCTTGGACGAGGTTTCGATGATCGGGCGCAGCAGCGCGCGGTCGGCCTGCACCCAGTCGGAAATCACCTTCCACTGCTTGCCGTCCCACTGCTGGAAGCGCACCGCGCCGCCGCCTTCGTGGTCCGAGCACGACAGCTTCAGCGGTTGCAGCAGGCCGTAGGCGCCAACTTCTTTCAGGCGTTTCTCGTCAAACTTGATGTGCTCAAAGCCCCAGCGCACCTGCTCGCCGGTCAGCGGCTTGGCGCCAAACTTGGCTTGCGCCACGCGCACCGCTTCCACGTTGAGAATGCCGTTGACCACGCCCAGGTTGTAATAGACATTGCCAAAGCGTTTCGGGTCGGCCAGATTGCCCTTGCCAGCGTCGATCACGGTTTTCTTGATGCCCTGCAACACCGGAAACTGCGTGCCGGACGGGTGGGTGGTGATCGACACATAGCCCTTGGCGGCAGCGCCGGCCGGGGCGGCGTCATCTTCCGAGTTGGACCAGATATTGCCGATGATGTGGTCGGCCGGGAAGCCGGTTTTTTGCGCGGTTTTCAGCGCCACCGGGTTCATCACCCCCCAGCCGCGCAGAATCACCCAATCGGGTTTCTCCTTGCGGATGGTCAGCCACTGCGACTGCTGTTCATTGCCCGGATGCGGCACTTCCAGCAGGGTCAGCTGAAAGCCGTATTTCTTGGCCAGCAATTCCAGAATCGGGTTGGTTTCCTTGCCGTAGGGCGAGCCGTGGAACAGGGTGACGATTTTCTTGCCCTTGAGCTTGTCCAGCCCGCCGCTCTTTTGCCCGATGTAGTTGATGATGGCCGAGACTTCCGAGTACGGGTTCAACTGCAGCGGGAACACATAGGGGAACACGCTGCCGTCGGTGGAATCGGTGCGGCCATGGTTGATGGTGATCAGCGGCAGCTTGTCGGCGGTGGAGCGATCCAGCGTGGCGTAGGCGATGCCCACCGACAGCGGGTTGGTGGCCGCCGCCGGCGCGCCGTTCAGGCCTTTTTTCAGGCGCTCGTAGCACTCCACGCCTTTTTCCACCACGTATTCGGTTTCGCACTCGCTCCAGGTCAGCTTGACGCCATTGACGCCGCCTTCTTTGGCGTTGATGTATTGCAGGTAATCAATAAAGCCGCCAAAAAACCCGGTGCCGCCGGCGGCGTATGGGCCGACGCGGTAGCTTTGCAGCGGAAAATACTGCTCACCGGCTGCCTGGCTGCTGCTGCTGAAGGCGGCCAGGCCGATGGCCAGCGCCAGCGGGAGTGCGCGAAGGGAAGATCGTGCCATGGATAACAAGCTCCTGTAGAGAAGGGTGGAAATGCCCGATGGGTGGTGTCTCAATATGAATACGGTGCAATCGGTTTGCGCGGCGCGTGGCTCAGTAACGCAGCGGCCACACCCGCACACGCGCGGCAAACTGCCGCCACAGCCGCGCCAGGCCATCGGGCTCCTTGATCAGGAACACGATGATCAGCGCGCCAAAAATGATTTTTTGCAGGTTTTCCAGCTCGCCCGACGGCAGCCAGCCAGCCAGATAACTGGCGGACAGCACCGACAGGGCCACCGGCAGCAGCACGATGAACGCCGCCCCCAGGAAGTTGCCCAGAATGCTGCCCATGCCGCCGATGATGATGATGAACAGCACCTGGAATGAGCGGTTCAGGTCAAAGCCATGCGGCTCGACCGTGCCCAGATAGGTGAACGCCCACAGCGCGCCGGCCACGCCGAGGATGAAGCTGCTGATGGCAAAGGCCAGCAGCTTGGCCTTGAACACCGGAATGCCAATCACCGCGGCGGCCGTGTCCATATCGCGCACCGCCATCCAGTAGCGGCCCAATTCGCCGCGCACCAGATTGCGCGCCAGCCACACCAAGGGCAGCGCCACGCTCAGGGTGAGCAGATAGCGGCCCAGCGGCGAGCTGAAATCCTGGCCGGCCACCACCAGCGGCGGCGCGGTGATCACCCCGGAGGCGCTGTCATTGGAAAACCAGCTGAACTTGGTCAGCGCCCACTGCACAAAAAACTGCGCCGCCAGCGTGGACACCAACAGATAAAACCCCTTGATGCGCGCGCTGGGCAGGCCGACCAGCACGCCAATCAGCGCCGCCGCCAGCCCGCCGCCGGCCACCCCGACCAGCAAGGGCAGGCCAGGCAGACGCAGCACCAGGTTGTAGGTGGTGAACGCCCCCACTGCCATGAAGGCCGCCGAGCCCAGCGACAGCTGGCCGGCGTAGCCAGTCAGCAGGTTCAGCCCCAGTCCGGCCAGCGACAGCACCAGAAACGGAATCAGAATGGCGCTGAACCAATAATCGTTGCCCAGCCACGGCACCACCGTGTAGGCGGCCAGCAGCGTCAGCCACAGGCCGATGCGCTGCTGGCGCAGGCGAAACAGCCGACGGTCCTGCCGGTAGGCGGTGGCAAACTGCCCGGATTCCAGATAAAACATCGTGTCAGCTCCTGATGACGCGGGTCACACCCGCTCGATGGCGCGCTCGCCAAACAACCCGGCCGGCCGCACCAGCAAAAACGCCAGCGCCAGCACATACGGAAACCAGTTTTCAATGCCGCCGCCGACCAGCGGGCCGATATACACCTCGGCCAGCTTTTCTGCGCCGCCAATCAGCAAGCCGCCGACAATCGCCCCGCCCATCGAAGTGAAGCCGCCGATGATCAGCACCGGCAGCGCCTTGAGCACCACCAGCGACAGCGAAAACTGCACCCCCAGCCGCGCGCCCCACAACAGCCCGGCCACCAGGCCAACAAAGCCGGCCACCGCCCAGACAATCGCCCACATGCGCCGCAGGCCGATGCCCACCGCCAGCGCCGCCAGCGGATCGTCGGCCACGGCGCGCAGCGACAAGCCCATGCGCGTGCGGCTGAACAGCAGCGACAGCAGCGCCACCAGCACGCCGGCGGTGGCGGCGGCAAACAAATCAAACTGCGACAGCAACAGGGGGCCGATTTCCAGCGGCACGTCGTCGATGCCCAGCTCCAGGCCATGCACCTGCGAGCCCCACAACAACTGGGCGCCGCCCTCGATGATGTAGCTCAGCCCCAGCGTGGCCATGAACAGGGTGATTGGCGGCCGGTTGACCAGGTGCTGCAACACCAGCCGCTCGATCAATAGCGCCAGCGCCAGCATGGCCAGCAGGGTGAGCGCCAGCGCCAGGGCAAACGGGACTTCACGCTCCAGCAGGCTGACAAAGGTCAGCGCGGCAAACAGCACCATCGAGCCCTGGGCAAAGTTGAACACCCCGGACGCCTTGTAGATCAGCACAAAGCCAATGGCGACCAGCGAATACATCACCCCGGCCAGCAGCCCGCCGAGCAGCACTTCCATAAAAAAAGACATCAGCCCTCCCAAAACATCGTCGTGGTCTGCCTGGCGCCGCTCACCACACCCGCCAGACGTTGGCGTGTTGTCGCGGCGCGGCTGTCAATGCGCCGCGCCCAGGTAGGCGGCAATCACCTCCGGGTGATGGCGCACCGTATCCGGGTCGCCGTCGGCGATTTTTTTGCCGTAATCCAGCGCGACGATGTGGTCGGACACATCCATCACCACGCCGATATCGTGTTCGATCAACACCACCGTGGCGCCAAAGGCGCGATTGGCGGCGCGGATAAAGCGGCTCATTGCCCGCTTTTCGTCCTGGTTCATGCCGGCCATCGGCTCATCCAGCAGCAACAGCCGCGGCTGCGCCGCCAGCGCGCGCGCCAGCTCTACCCGCTTTTGCAGGCCATAGGGCAGCTCGCCGACAATCGCCTGCCGCCAGGGTTGAATCTCCAGAAAATCCAGAATCTCTTCCGCCTGCTCGCGCTGGCGGTCTTCCTCGCCGGGCGCGCGGCCCAGGGTCAGCGCCTGCTCGGCCCAACTGGCGCGGCTGCTGAGGTTGGCGCCGCTGATGACGTTGTCCAGCACCGACATGCCCTTGAACAAGGCGATGTTCTGAAAGGTGCGGGCAATGCCCAGCTCGGCGGCGTGGTGCGGCGACATGCGCCGGCGGGTTTCGCCGGCAAAATGGATGTCGCCTTCCTGCGGCGCGTACACACCGTTGATGACGTTCAGCAAGGAACTCTTGCCGGCGCCGTTGGGGCCAATCAGCGCGCAGATTTCACCCTCGGCGACGGCAAAACTGATGTCGGTGATGGCTTTGACGCCTTTGAACGACAAAGAAATATTCGACAAGCGCAACAATTCAGCGGACATGCCTCAGGCTCCGGCAGAAGTGACAAACGGCCGCGCCGCCGTGGCCGGCGCAGACGCCTCTTGCCAGCGCGCGACATCGGGCAGCGCATGCAAACGCACCCCCAGCCGGGCAAACCACTCGGCCTGCGCCGCCGGCAAGGGCGGCCCCAGCAGCAAGGGATGGCGGGTGTGGATCAAGCCCAGCACATCCAGCAGCGGACGGCGCACCAGCCAGTAGCCCAGAGCCCGACCCGGCGCGCCGCCCTGGCCAGACAGCGCCCAGTCCACCAGCCGGCGTTGCCAGTGCCCCGGCGGCGGCAGGCGGCGGGCGACGTCGTCGGCCAGGCGGCCATAGGTTTCCCGCGTGCCGGCCACCAGGGTGGGGCCCAGCTCGCAGCGGTCTTGGTCGCGGGTGGCCAGGTTTTCCGGGAAATTCAGCGAAAATCCGGCCAAAAGCCATGGCGCAAACAGATGACGCGCCTGCTCGGCGGTGGCAAAGGCGCGCGCCGCCAGCGCGCGCTCATCGGCGCTCAGGCCATGGGCGCGCACCCGTTCGCCGCCTTCTTGCAGCAAAAAGGCGTGGCTGAGCGCCTGGGTTTCCAGGCCGCCATGCTCGCCCCAGCGGAAAAACCGGAAAGCCGTCTGCTCAGGCGTCGCCGCCAGCGCAGGCGGCGCGGCCTGCCCGGCCAGCAGCTCGGCGTAGGCGCGCCCGGCCGGGCCGCCGGCTTGCGCTTCGCGGCGGGCGTCCAGATAAATCACCGGCGCCGCCTCGCCCAGCGCGGCCAGCGTCACCGCCCGCTGCGCCGGGCCGTCGATCAGCGTGACGGCAGGCTGGGCGGCGGCGATCAGGCCGGACAGCGCCTCGGCCGGCAAGGCCGGATCCAGCGCCGCCACTTCGGCGCCCAGCCAGTGCGCGGCCAGGCTCAGCAGCGCCGTCTGCGGGCGCGGCGGGGTCAGCGCCAGCAGACGCTGGCCAGGCCCCAGGCCCAGCCCGGCCAGCGCGGCGGCCAGCCGGCCCACCTCGTCGGCCAGCTCGGCCCAGTTGCGCTCGCGCCACACGCCCAGGCGCTTGTGACGCAAGGCTGCCCGCCGCCCCTGGCGCGCGGCCTGCTCCAGCAAGACGGCGGGCAGGGTGGCCGCCGATGGCAAGGTCAAAGGCTTGGCCATGGCCGTGCGCTCCGTCAGGCCGGCACGGCTTCGCGCGCGGCGGCTTGGCGGGCTTCCAGCTCGCGCACCAGCGGCAGCACTTTTTCGCCGAAGTAGGCCACTTCTTCCTGGAAGTGCAAGAAGCCGGACAGAATCAGATCCACGCCCACCGCCTTGAGCGCGACGATGCGTTCGGCGATTTGTTGCGGGGTGCCGATCAGATTGGTCTTGAAGCCGTCGTTGTATTGCACCAGGTCTTCAAAGGTGGACTTGGCCCAGTTGCCTTCGCCTTCCGGGCTGGCGGCGCCGGCTTGCTTGACTTCGTGACCAAAGGCGCGCACGGCGTCCGGGTCGGCGTGGTCGATGATTTCGGCCAGCACTTGCTGGGCTTCGGCTTCGGTGTCGCGGGCGATGATGAAGGCGTTGATGCCCACTTTCACCGTGTGGCCGTTGGCGGCGGCCTTGGCGCGGATGTCATCCACCTGGGCCTTGATGCCTTCCACGGTGTTGCCGTTGGTGAAGTACCAGTCGGCAGCGCGCGAGGCCATGTCGCGGGCAGCGCGCGAGCTGCCGCCCTGGAAGATTTCCGGGCGCGGCTGTTGCAGCGGCTTGGGTTTCAGGCTGTAGTTGTGGAAGCGGTAGAAATCACCCTTGTAGGTGAAGTTGTCCTGCGTCCAGATGCCCTTGAGCACGTCGATGAACTCTTCCGAACGGCGATAGCGCTCGTCGTGCTCCAGCCACGGCTCGCCGATGGCGGTGAATTCGCTGCGGAACCAGCCGGACACGATGTTCACGGCGATACGGCCATTGGTCAGGTGCGAGATGGTGGAGATCTGCTTGGCCAGCACCGCCGGATGCCACGGGCCGGGCAGAATGGCGGCAATCACCCGCAGCTTGTCCGTGGCGGCCAGCAGCGCATGGCTGATCGCCACCGATTCATGCTGATACTCGGCGCCATAGCCGGCGGTGAAGCGAATTTGCGACAGCGCATATTCAAAACCGGCTTTTTCGGCAATTTGCGCCAGCTTGCGGTTGTAGTCGATGTCCCAGCTGGTGCGCTGCGGCACCTTGCTGATCACCAGACCGCCGCTGACATTGGGCACCCAGTAAGCAAATTTGATCGGGGTTTGGCTCATGCTATGCTCTCCTTCGGAATAAGGGCTGAAATAATTTCCCTGGGCGATGGGGTGGGCAATCAAGCCAGTAAATCATCGTGACCGGGGTTTTCATTTGTTTCTATAGCATTTGCTGTGCCAGAAAATAAAATCATAAAATTCAATGGCTTGTATTTTAATTATCCAATAAGCCCGCTGCGCATTCAGCACAGCCGTGCTGAAAAGCTGCTGAATAAGCAGCACATTAAAAACCATGGGCCGCCACAATGAATTTGTAGAAATAAAAAAACCGGCCAACGGCCGGTTTTTTTATGGGTATCCCCCTGAAGTTTTTCTGTGGCTTTCGCCACCGCACAGGCGGTGATTCAAATCCATTCAAGAATAAAACGACGGCTTTGGATATGCGTCATTCAGCGCCCAATCGCCCAGTTCCTGCAGTTTGTAATCCACCGGATCGTGCAGCGAATGGGTGCGCAAATTGCGCCAGAAACGATCCAGCCGCAGCGCGGCGCTGGTGGCGCGCGCGCCGGTGACGTCAAACATCCGGCTGGTCAATTCCAGCCCAACCTGGTTGGTGGCCACTTTGGCGGTGGCGATGCTGATGGCCAGTTCACCGCGCTCGTCCGCCGTCAGCGCCTCACCCTGTCGCCAGGCTTGATCCAGCTGGCGGGCGGCGCGCTCCACCAGCAGCCGCGCGCCTTCCAGCCCCACCCAGAATTCGCCGTAATGCAGCAGGGTGTACGGGTCCTGATTGGCCGATTGCGCCAGCGAGGCCGGCCACAGCCGGCGCTGGCTCAAGGTGTAGCGGCGCGCCTCGGACAAGGCGCCTTCGGCAATGCCCAGATAAATGGTGGACAAAATCAGCTGGGCGATCAGCGGGCGCAGTGCAGAAAACGGCGTGGACAGCGGACCGGGGTCGAGCAGCAATTCATTGTGCGCCACCTTCACCTGCTTGAAATCGGCGCTGCCGCTGTCGGTTTGGCGCTGGCCCATATTGTCCCAGTCGTGAAACAGGGTAATGCCCTCGCGGCGGCTGGGCACGGCGGCAATCAGCAGCTTGTCGGCGCCGGGCTGGCGGGCCGACACCACCAGCATGTCGGAATCCAGCGCGCCCGAGCAAAAGCTCTTGCTGCCATGAAACACATAGCCATCACCGTCTGGCTGCGCCTCGGTGCGGCCGTCCAGCGGGTTGAGCGCATTGCCCCAGAACCAGCGCTCGCGCACGGTGGCCTCGAACCACGGCTGCCATTGCGCCGGTCGGCCAAACAGCCGCACGGTGGCCAACAACAGATGCTGAAAGGCAAACACATGCGCCACCGAGCTGTCCACGCGGGCGAACTGGCGCACCACATTCAGGGTGTCCTGCCAGCCGGCGCCCAGGCCGCCGTATTCGCGCGGGATGATCAGGGTCAGCAACCCGCTGTCGCGCAGCGCATCGCGCTCGGCCTTGGGCGTGCCGCCGCGCTGGTCGCGCTCGACGGCGGTTTCGGCAAAGCGCGCCGCCAACCGCGCCGCCTGATGAAAAATCGCCTCGCGGGCGTCGGCGGAAATCTCGTGTTGGGAAAAACTCATGAAAAGGGCCCCGAATGACGAATGGCTGAATGAAATATGCGCTCGGCCCGCTGGCTGCGGCCGATTGCCTGGCCACCTCTTGAGCAGGGAGCGTGCCATGGCGGCGCGCCAGCCGGTTTTTTGCCGATGCTGTTGCCGGGGCCGCAATTTTGCTGAATATCCAGCAGGCATTGCTGAATCTGCCGCGCGGGCGGCGATAATTTGTCGGGCAAAAAAACATGCGGCCTGCTGCTGAATCAGCAAGTCATCCGCAGTCTGCTGATTCAGCAACAGGGGCACGGCGCTTTCAGCAGAATTTGTGCTTAATAAAGCTGTTTTTCCGCATATTTGTTGCAATGCAATGACGTATGCTGTTTGGGCAGCAGCGATATGGCTTGCGCTTTTGCTGGCAGCGCAGCATCGCCATGGCTGGTTTTTTCCGCCTCATCGAGAACGCGCCCATGCCCATTTTTTGCGAAACACTCCCCACCGTGTCCGACCCGCTGGCCACCGCCCGCGCGTTGGCCGAGGCTTTTGCCCGCACGGCGGTGGAGCGCGACCAGCGCGGCGGCACGCCCAAGGCCGAGCGTGACGCGCTGCGCGACAGCGGGCTGCTGCGTTTGTCGATTCCGCGCGAGTACGGCGGCCTGGGCGCAGACTGGACGCTGACCATGCGCGTGGTGCGCGAACTGGCGCAAGCCGACAGCTCGATTGGCCATGTGTTTGCCTTTCACCACCTGATGCTGGCCACCGTGCGGCTGTTTGGCCAGCCGGCGCAATGGCAGCCGTGGTTTGAACACACCCCCCGGCGGCAATGGTTTTGGGGCAACGCCATGAACCCGCTGGACACCCGCACGCTGTGCCGCGAAGCCAGCGGCGGCCATGAATTATCTGGCAAAAAAAGTTTTTGCTCGGGCGCGCTGGATTCCGAAATGCTGTTGGTGTCCGCCATTCGCGAGCGCGACCGCGAATTTATTACCATGGCATTACCCAGCGGCCGTAGCGGCATCAGCATTATTCAGGACTGGGACAATATCGGGCAGCGCCAGACCGACAGCGGCAGCGTCAATTTCGAACGCGTGCGCGTCGAGCATCAGGAAATCCTGGATAACCCTGGGCCATTAAGCACGCCTTACGCCTGTTTGCGCTCGCTGCTGGCGCAGCTGATTCTGGCCAATATTTATCTGGGCATTGCCGAAGGCGCTTTTGCCGACGCCCGGCATTACACCCTGCATGAAGCACGCCCGTGGTTTTTGTCCGGCCACCGCCAGATGGCCGACGATCCTTACATCCTCAATCACTACGGTGAATTCTGGATGGGGCTGGAAACCGTGCGCACGCTGGCCGACCGCGCCGCCGCGCTGTTTGACGACGCCTGGCGCCGTCAGGCGGCGCTGGACGCCAGCATGCGCGGCGACGTGGCGCTGGCGGTGACGCTGGCCAAAGTGTCCGCCACCCGGGTGGGGCTGGACCTCACCAGCCGCATGTTCGACGTGGCCGGCGCGCGCGCCACCCACGCCGGCCTGCGCCTGGACCGCTACTGGCGCAATCTGCGCACCCACACCCTGCACGACCCGATTGATTACAAGATAAGGGAGCTAGGCACATGGGCCTTGACCGAACGCTACCCCACGCCGACGTTTTATTCATGACCCCCCCATCGACCCCACCCTCACGCCCGCCGGCTGACCCCACGCGCGGGGTGATCACCCTGCCTAATCCGCAGTCGCTGACCACCTCGATCCGCGCCACCGCGCAGGTGTTTGAAGACCCGCAATCGGTGGCGCTGCTGGCGCGCATCCGCCAGATCGCCCCCAGCGAGGCCAATGTGCTGATCATTGGCGAAACCGGCACCGGCAAAGAGCTGGTGGCGCGCCATGTGCACGCCTTGAGCCAGCGCCAGGGCCGGCCGTTTGTCGCGGTCAATTGCGGGGCGTTTTCAGAAAACCTGGTGGAAAGCGAGCTGTTTGGCCACGAAAAAGGCGCGTTCACCGGCGCGTTTGACGCCAAGCCCGGCTGGTTTGAAGCCGCCAACGGCGGCACGCTGTTTCTGGATGAAATCGGCGACTTGCCGCTGCATATCCAGGTCAAGCTGCTGCGCGTGCTGCAAGAGCGCGAAGTGGTGCGCCTGGGCGCGCGCAAGGCCATCCCGATCAATGTGCGGCTGATCGCCGCCACCAATGTGCGCCTGGAAGAAGCCGTCGCCGCCGGCAATTTCCGCGAAGACCTGTACTACCGGCTGCGCGTGGCGTTGCTCACCCTGCCGGCGCTGCGCGACCGCCCCGGCGACATCATCCCGCTGGCGCATTATTTCATCGACGAATATCGCCGCCGGCTGGGCTACCAGCGCGTCAGCCTGCAAGCCGACAGCGAAGCCAAGCTGCTGTCGCACGCCTGGCCGGGCAATATCCGCGAGCTGGAAAACATCATTCACCACGCCCTGCTGATCTGCAAGGACGGCCAGGTTCGCCCGGAAGACATCCACCTGCCGCTGTCCTGGCCGCTGGCCCCGCGCCCCGGCGCGCCCGCCGCCGCCGACCCGTGCAGCGGCGAACCGCAAGAACGGCTGCGCAGCGCGCTGCAAGCGCTGTTTCAGCTCGAGCACGAGCATTTGTACGACTGGATTGAAGAAACCGTCATCCGCGCCGCCTACGACTACTGCCACCGCAACCAGGTGCAAGCCGCGCGCATGCTCGGCGTAAGCCGCAATGTGATGCGCTCGCGGCTGATCAAGATTGGCGCCATCAGCGCGCTGAAGTAGACGGCGCGTAGCGCCGCTTACCCCAGACTTCTCCTCGCGCGGCGTCCCCCACGCCGCAGCTTGCGCCCCGGCTTATTGCCGGGGCGTTTTTTCTGCTGGTGAGAAACCTTGGCAAAGCGTGCCTGGCGAGGCGTGCGGCCGCTGCCGCGCAACAACGCCAGAAGGATTTTTTGAGCGGCGTTGATGGGCAGCGCGCTGCCCACCCAGCCAGCAGTTCACCAGCACGTTCTTGCTGACTGATCAGCACGCCGCGGATCAATTTTCAAATAAATCCATTTAAATTCATGGTTTTAATTACTGGCACGCATCTGGCAATAGGGAACACGCATATCGCTTCCCCCATACACCACAGGAACCCCATCCGATGCATGCTACAAAACTTCTCCCCGCCGCCGTGTGGCTGGCGCTGGCCGCCGGGCCGGCGGTTGCCGGCATCAACACCGACCCGCTGGATTATGTGCCGGCGCCGGCCGGCACGACGCTGGCGGCGATTTACTACCAGAACAACCATTCGTCCAGCCAATACGCCGATGGCCGCCAGGTGGCGCAGAACAGCATTCAGGCCGATGTCGGCATTGCCCGTTTTGTGCATTACACCGAGCTGGCCGGCTTTCGCATTGCCCCGCAGGTGCTGCTGCCGGCCGTGAGCGTGGAAGTCGGCGGCAAGGGCAACACCGTCAGCGCCGATGGCATCAGCGACCCGATTCTGGGTTTGCCGGTGTGGCTGGTGAACCGGCCTGAGCAGCGCCTGTATTTTGCCGTCACCCCGTATCTGCATCTGCCGCTGGGCCGCTACAACAGCAATCGCCCGCTGAACCCTGGCGACAACCGCTGGAAACTCACCCTGCAAGGCGGCTTGTCGGTCGGGCTGGGCGAGAAAACCACGCTGGACGTGATTGGCGACGCACAGTGGTTTAGCGACAACCGCGACATCGCTGGCGGCGGCCACCTGGCGCAAAAAGCCCTGTATTCGCTGCAGCCGCAACTGACTTACCAGCTTGCGCCGGGGCTGACCAGCTCCTTGGGCGTCTATCACGTCTGGGGTGGCGCCACCCAGGTGCGCGGCGTCGATCAGCACGACCGCACCCGCACCACCACTGCGCTGGGCACGGTGTCTTACTGGCTGGGCAAAACCGACAACCTGCAATTCCAGTACCGCGCCGACACCGAGGTGAAAAACGGCGCCAAGACCCACGGCTTGCAACTGCGCTTTTTGCACGTGTTTTGATTGACTGCCGCCCGCGCCTTGTTGGCCGGGCGGCGCGTCCTGTCTGATTTTTTTCTGGTGTTCGCCATGTCTGAAACGCTCACCCTTTCTGCTGCCGCGCCAGTGCGCTGGCTATCCAGCGCGCGGCTGCCCACCCGCCATGGCGCATTCACCGCGCATGCCTTTGCCGCCGATGGCGTGGAACATCTGGCGCTGACCGTCGGCGTGCTCGACCCGGCGCGGCCGGCCTTGGTGCGCCTGCATTCGGAATGCCTGACCGGCGATGTGCTGGGCTCGCGGCGCTGCGATTGCGGCGAGCAGCTTGATCAGGCGTTGCAGCGCATCCAGGCCGAGGGGGTGGGCGTGTTGCTCTACCTGCGCGGCCATGAGGGGCGCGGCATTGGCCTGGGGCACAAATTGTCCGCCTACCGCTTGCAGGAGCAGGGGCTGGACACGGTGGAGGCCAATCTGGCGCTGGGCCTGCCGGTGGACAGCCGCGACTACCGCGCCGCCGCCGCCATGCTGCAAGCGCTGGGGGTGCGCCAGGTGCGGCTGTTGTCCAACAACCCGCGCAAGCTGGCGGCGCTGGACGCCGCCGGGCTGGAGGTGGTGGAGCGGGTGGCGCTGGCGACTGAGGCGCAGGCCGACAACCGCCGCTACCTGGACGCCAAGCGCACCCGGCTGGGCCATTGGTTGCCATAACGCGCCAGGCGCTGCTGGTGGACTGACTACCAGGCAGCAGCCGTTGCTGAACAGCCGGCAATCAAATTTGCCGCAAAGAAAATAAATACATTAAAAACAATAAGTTAAATATTGGCACACTTGCTGCAAAGGCCAGTTGCCCATGTTTTTAGCACAGGAGTTTCCCAATGAGCGCCCCGATCAAGCTGGTGGCCGTATCTGGCAGCACCAGCCAACCCTCCCGCAGCGCCGCGCTGCTTGACGCCCTGACCGCCGGCCTGGCGGCTGGCCAAGCGACCGAAATCACCCAGGTGTCGCTGGCCGAGCTGGCGCCGCTGCTGCCGGGCGTGGTGTCGGCCAAGGATGCGCCGCCGGCGCTGGCCCAGGCGATTGCCGCCATCGAGCGCGCCGATGTGCTGGTGGTGGCCGCCCCGGTGTATCGCGGTTCGTATCCGGGCCTGTTCAAGCATCTGTTTGACCTGATCCACCATGAATCGCTGTTCAACGTGCCGGTGCTGCTGGCCGCCAGCGGCGGCAGCGACCGCCACGCGCTGGTGATTGAACACCAGCTGCGCCCGCTGTTTGCCTTTTTCCAGACCCTGACTTTGCCGCTGGGTGTGTACGCCACCGACGCCGACTTTGCCGATTACCGCATCAGCAGCCCGGCGCTGGCCGAGCGCATTGAGCTGGCGGTAAGCCGTGCACGGCCCTGGCTGCGCGCACGCGGCTGAGCGCTGCCCACAAAACCCTCCTGACGTTGTTGTGTGGCCTTGCCGTACAGCTCGTACTGTCTACGGCCACACGCCTAGTCAGGAGCGCTGCGCTGAGTTTTGTGAGCAGCGCTGAGCAGCGCGGCCAAAGCCACATCGCCAACCCGACATCTTGCTGACCAAGGAATCCATCATGAGCGTGAATCCCCCTGTTGTTGAACTGTCCACCGGCGCCGACTACGAAGCCCTGGCGGCGCGCTTTCGGCCGATCTTTGCCCGCATCGCCGAAGGCGAGCTGGAGCGCGAACGCTCGCGCAGCCTGCCCTACGAACCGATTCGCTGGCTGAAAGAAGCCGGCTTTGGCGCGGTGCGCGTGCCGGTGGCGCATGGCGGCGCCGGCGCCTCGCTGCCGCAGCTGTTTCGCCTGCTGATCGAGCTGGCCGAGGCCGACGCCAATCTGCCGCAGGCATTGCGCGGCCACTTTGCCTTTGTCGAAGACCGGCTGAACGCCGCGCCCAGCCCTGAGCGTGACCGCTGGCTGGCGCGCTTTGTCGCCGGCGAGCTGGTGGGCAACGCCTGGACGGAAGTCGGCGACGTGAAAATCGGCGAAGTCATCACCAAGGTGTCGCAACAGGACGGCAAATGGGTGGTGAACGGCCGCAAGTTTTATAGCACTGGCAGTATTTTTGCCGACTGGATCGACGTGTTCGCCCGCCGCGAAGACACCGGCGAAGACGTGATCGCCGCCGTCAGCACCCACCAGACCGGCGTGGTGCAATTCGACGACTGGAACGGCTTTGGCCAGAAAACCACCGGCAGCGGCGCCTCGGTGTTCAATAACGCCGTGGTCGAGCCGGACAATATCCTGCCGTTCTCCAGCCGCTTCAAATACCAGACCGCGCTGTACCAGCTGGTGCTGCTGGCGGTGCTGGCCGGCATCAGCCGCGCCGCCGCCCGCGACGCCGCCGAGGCGGTGCGTGGCCGCACACGGATTTTCAGCCACGGCAACGCCCCGCTGGTGCGCCATGACGTGCAGATCCAGCAAGTGGTCGGTCAGCTGCATGCGCTGGCCTTTGCCGCAGAAGCCACCGCCGTGGCCGCCGCCGAACCGGCGCAGCGCGCCTACGAAGCCCGTTTTGCCGGCGACGCCGAGGCCGAACGCCAGGCCAATATCGACGCTGAGCTGGCCTCGGCCAAGGGCCAACTGGTGGTGGCCGATCTGGCGCTGCGCGCCAGCACCGACCTGTTCAACGCCCTGGGCGCTTCCGCCGCCGTCGCCGATCGCCTGCTGGACCGCCACTGGCGTAATGCCCGCACCGTCGCCACGCACAATCCGCTGGTCTACAAGGCCAAGGTGATTGGCGATTGGGCGATCAACGGCACCGAACCGCCGTATGTCTGGCAAATCGGCGGCAGCCCGGCGGCTGAGACGCCGGCCAAGACCGCCTGACCCTTTCGCACTGATCCAACCCAAGCCCACCCAGCCGAGCCGCCCGCCCGCGGCCCGGCGGGGCAACTTGCGCCCAAAAAGCGCGTTTGACTTCATCAAGGACTGACCATGAGCACCCAAACCGCCACTGCCCGCGTGCGCGTCAACGCCAAAGAACCGTTTGTCGCCCGCCCGAAACCCTCCACCCCGGCACACGTGATCCGTGACGACGCCGAAGCCATTGCCGTGGCCCGCCGCCTGGCCGCGCAGTTCCGCGAAGAATCGGCGCTGCGCGACCGCGAAGGCTGGCTGCCGCTGGACGAAGTGGATGTTTATTCGCAAAGCGGCCTGTGGGCCATCAATGTGCCCAAGGCCTATGGCGGCGCCGGCGTGTCGTACGCCACGCTGGCCGAAGTGGTGAAAATCATCTCCGCGGCGGATTCCAGCATCGCCCAGGTCACCCAGAATCACTACGTGCTGGTCGCCCATATCGACCTGGACGGCACGCCAGAGCAAAAACGCGAGCTGTTCGAGCTGGTGCTCAAGGGCTACCGCTTTGGCAATGCGTTTTCTGAACTGAACAGCCGCAACGTCGCCGCCTTTGAAACCAAGGTCACTGATCTGGGCGACACGGTGGAAGTGAATGGCGAGAAGTTCTACACCACTGGCGCGCTGCTGGCGCACATTGTGCCGATTGTCGCCGTCAACGACGCCGGCGAGGGCTTTTTGGTGTTTGCCGACCGCGAAGCGCCGGGGCTGACGGTGATCAACGACTGGTCGAGCTTTGGCCAGCGCACCACCGCGTCCGGCTCGGTGAAAATCGACAAGGTGCAGGTGGCCAAGTCGCGCGTGGTGCCGATCAAGGCTTTCGACACGCCGACCGCCGCCGGGGCGATTTCGCAAATCATCCAGGCCGCCATCGACGCCGGCATTGCCGACGGCGCCATTGCCGACACCATTGAATTTGTGCGCACCCGCAGCCGCCCGTGGATCGACAGCGGCAAGGAGCGCGCCGGCGAAGACCCGTTCACCATCGCCGCCATCGGCCGGCTGGCCATCACCCAGCACGCCACCGACGCGCTGCTGGCGCGCGCGGGCCAACTGATTGACGCAGCGTTGGTCACCCCGAACGAAGACACCGTGTCGCAGGCCACCATCGCCACCGCCGAAGCCAAGGTGCTGAGCACGGAAAACTCGATCGAAGCCACCAACAAGCTGTTCGAGCTGGCCGGCACCCGCGCCACGCTGGCGGTGTACAACCTGGACCGCCATTGGCGCAATGCCCGCGTGCACACCCTGCACGATCCGGTGCGCTGGAAATTCTTCCATGTCGGCAATTACTACCTGAATCAGGTCAACCCGCCGCGCCATCCGTGGAACTGATCCCGCTTGCCGCCCGCCGCTGCGCCGGCGGTGGGCGGCGGAAAGGCCTCTCATGAGCAAGACCATCCGCTTCAACGCCTTTGAAATGAACTGCGTGGGCCACCAGTCGCCCGGCCTGTGGCGCCACCCGCGCGACCGCTCCTGGCAATACAAGGATCTGGAATACTGGACCGATCTGGCCAAGATTCTGGAGCGCGGTTTTTTTGACGCGGTGTTCATCGCCGACGTCATCGGCTATTACGACGTGTACAAGGGCGACAATCACCACGCCCTGCACCAGGGCGTGCAGATTCCGGTGAACGATCCGCTGCAACTGGCCGGGCCGATTGCCCAGGCCACCAAACACCTGGGCATTGGCGTCACCGCCTCCACCTCGTTTGAACACCCGTACACCTTTGCCCGCCGGCTTTCCACCGCCGACCACCACACCAAGGGCCGGGTGGGCTGGAACATCGTCACCTCCTACCTGGAAAGCGGCGCCAAAAACGTCGGCGAAGCCGGGCTGCGCCGCCACGACAACCGCTATGACGTGGCCAGCGAGTATGTCGAGGTGCTGTACAAGCTGCTGGAAGGCAGCTGGGAAGACGGCGCCGTGGTGCGCGACCGCGAGCGCGGCGTGTTCACCGTGCCAGAAAAAGTCCACGAAATCGGCCACAAGGGCAAATATTTCGACGTGCCCGGCTACCACCTGTGCGAACCCTCGCCGCAGCGCACCCCGGTGTTGTTTCAGGCCGGCGCCTCTGGCGCGGGCAAGGCGTTTGCCGCCGAGCACGCCGAGTGCGTGTTTGTCTCCACCCCCACCCGCGCGGTGCTCAAGGAATACGTGCGCGAGGTGCGCGCCAAGGCCGCCGCCGCCGGCCGCGACCCGCGCAAGCTGCTGGTGTACAACCTGGTGACGCTGATCGTCGATGAAACCGACGCCAAGGCGCAGGCCAAGTTCGAGGAATACCAGCGCTATGTGTCGCGCGATGGCGCGCTGGTGCTGCTGTCGGGCTGGAGCGGCATCGACTTTGGCCAGTACGCCCCCGGCGAGTATGTCCGCCAGGTGGAAACCAACGCCATTATCTCGGTGGTCGAGCATCTGGCGCAGGGCGACAAATCCTGGACCATCGACGAGCTGGCGCAATGGGCCGGCATTGGCGGCCTGGGCCCGGTATTTGTCGGCTCGCCGTCCACCGTGGCCGACATCCTGCAAAGCTGGGTGGAAGACACCGACGTGGACGGCTTCAACCTGGCCTATGCGGTGGCGCACGAGAGCTTTGAAGACGTGGTGAATCACCTGGTGCCCGAGCTGCAACGCCGTGGCGTCTACCCCACCGCCTACCGCGAAGGCACGCTGCGGGAAAAACTGTTCGGCGATGGCCCGCTCTTGCCGGCCGAGCACCCGGCGGCGCAGTACCGCGATATCGAAGCCTACAAGCAACGCGCGCAACACGCGTAAATCCTCAATGCGGCCGCCGTCGGGCGGCCGCGCTGTTTGCTTTAAGCCGCTCACACAGCCCGCCTGGCGTTGTTGTGCGATCTTGTCGTGCGACTTGTGCTGTCGGCGGCCGCACAGCCCGCCAGGCACGCTGCGCAGACTGCTGCGCGGCAAAGTCAGCAGGGTGTGGTGAGCGGCGTCAAGGAGAATCCGGATGAAATTTCCCCTGCACAGCATGGCCCTGGCGCTGGGCCTGAGCCTGGCCAGTCTCGCCCACGCCGCCCCGGCCCAGCCGGCGCAGCAGTATTTTCCGCTGACCAGTTTTCGGGTGGGCCCGTACGCCGCCGGCGGCTCGGGCTTTTTTGGCGGCTTCATCGACTATATGCGGCTGATCAACGAGCGCGACGGTGGCGTCAACGGCGTCAAGCTGACCTGGACCGAATGCGAAACCGAATGGAACGTCGAACGTGGTGTGGAGTGCTACGAGCGCATGAAGGGCGGCCATCAGGGTGCGCCGGCTTCGGTGTTCAACCCGTATTCAGTCGGCATTCTGTACGCCTTGCTGGAGCGCGCCACCGCCGACAAGATTCCGCTGATCACCATCAACCACGGCCGCACCGACACCACCGATGGCCGGGTGTTTCCGTATATTTTCCCCTTGCAGCTGAACCCGTATTCGGAAGTCTCGGCCATCGTCAACTACATCGGCCAGCAGGCCGGCGGGCTGGACAAACTCAAGGGCAAAAAAATCACCGTGATCTATCACGGCTCG
The DNA here is from genome assembly GCF_003201855.1 of Rivihabitans pingtungensis. Taxonomy (GTDB): domain Bacteria; phylum Pseudomonadota; class Gammaproteobacteria; order Burkholderiales; family Aquaspirillaceae; genus Rivihabitans; species Rivihabitans pingtungensis. The sequence goes on from NZ_QJKI01000030.1 coordinate 20,752, forward strand.
CCCTATGGCAAGGAAACCATCCCGATCATTGATCTGCTAGCCAAGAAATACGGCTTTCAGGCCAAGCATGTCGAAGTGCCGCACCCCGGTAACGAGCAGCAGGCGCAATGGCTGGCCATCCGCCGCGATAAGCCGGACTGGGTGATTCTGCGCGGCTGGGGGGTGATGAACCCGGTGGCGATCAAGACCGCGCAAAAGGTCGGCTACCCGGCCAATCGCATCATCGGCAATATCTGGAGTAATTCAGAAGAAGACGTGCGCCCGGCCGGCGACGCCGCCAAGGGCTTTTTGTCGATCACCACTCATCCGTCCGGCACGCAGTTTCCGGTGTTGCAGCAGATCAAGCAGCACGTGATCGACCCCGGCCACGGCAATCTGCCGGCCGAGCGTTTTGGCACGGTGTATTACAACCTGGGCGTGGTCAACGGCATCCTGAATGTCGAGGCGGTGCGGCTGGCGCAGGCCCGGTTTGGGGTGAAAACCTTGTCTGGCGAAGAGCTGCGCTGGGGCTTCGAGCAACTGCGCTTTGACAACAAACGGCTGAAAGAAGTCGGCGCGCTGGGCCTGTTGCAGCCGCTGAAGCTCTCCTGCGCCGACCACGAGGGCGGCGGCGCAGTGCGCCTGCAACAGTGGGATGGCCAGCACTGGCTGCCTGTCAGCGACTGGATTCAGGCCGACCGCGCGCTGCTGCGGCCGATCATCGAGCAATCCGCAGCCAAATACGCCAGGGAAAAAGGCCTCACTCCGCGCCAGTGCGACAAGCCCTGAGTCACTCAGCCAGACGCCGGGCAGGCCGCCAGCCGCACCTCCACCCTTAGCCCACGGCCATGCGCGCCTTCGCTCAGCCGCAAGCTGGCGTCCAGTCCGCGCGCGCACTCGGCCACAATCGCCAGCCCCAGCCCGCAGCCGGGTTCGTTGTGGCCGAGAATCCGGTAAAACCGTTCGAATACCCGCTCGCGCTCGCTGATGGGCTGGCGCGCGTGCGCGTGGCCGACGGCCCCGGCGACAACCACATCGCCCTGCCGCTGGTCACTTCGATGTTCCTCGGCGACCGCTGGGAATACCTGTTCCACCCCGGCCACACCCGGCTGCGCGCCTACGGCGAACGCGCGCTGGCCCCCGGCGAACACTGGCTGGCGCTGCCGGCAGAAGACGTGTGGGTGTTCCCCAGCGCATAAGCGCCGCCCGCCATGCGGTGGGTCGGGCTGGCAGATAGATATTTGCTGACCGATTCAGCCCTGGCATGGCGTGTCAGTTCCCCAGCCTTCGGGCGGGCGCTCTCTCCCCGAGATGCCCGCCATTTTTTGCGGGTTTTTTGTTCACCCTCTCGCGCCATGCGATGATGGCGCCCTTGTCGCCGCCAGGAGAACATCCCTCATGACCCCACTTGTCACCCCCACCGTCTGGCAACTGTTCACCGGGTTTTCCGCCGTCGCCCTGTCCGGTTTTGGCGGGGTGCTGCCGATTACCCGGCGCACCCTGGTGGAAAAACGCCGCTGGCTGGACGAAGCCGAGTTTGTCGAGCTGCTCAGCCTGGGCCAGCTCTTGCCCGGCCCGAATATCGTCAACCTGGCGGTGATGTTTGGCGACCGCCGTCGCGGCCTGCCCGGCGCGCTGGCGGCGGTGGCCGGCTTGTTGACCGGGCCGCTGATGGTGGTGCTCACCCTGGCCAGCCTGCACCAGCGCTATGGCCACCTGCCGATGGTGCAGCACGCCATCAGCGGCATGGCCGCCGCCGCCTGCGGCCTGCTGGTGGCCATGGGCGTCAAAATGGCCTGGCTGCACCCAAAAAACCCGCGCACCGTGGCGGTGGCGCTGCTGGCCATGGCCGCCATCGCCGGCCTGGGCTGGCCGCTGCTCAAGGTGCTGCTGATTGTGGGCCCGATTGCGCTGCTGTGGGCCGCGCGCGAGGAGCGCTGACATGCACGACGAAAGCCTGTGGCTGGAAATCGCCTGGCTGTGTTTATTGATTTCGCTGATGGCCATTGGCGGCGCCAACGCCATGGTGCCGGAGATTCACCGCTATGTGATCGAGCAGCGCGGCTGGATGCGCGGCGACGAATTTGCCGCGCTGTTCGCCATCGCCCAAGCCTCGCCCGGCCCCAATGTGCTGTTCATCACCCTGATCGGCTGGAAAGTGGCCGGCTGGCCCGGCGCGGTGGCCTCCACCGTGGCCATGTGCGGCCCCTCGTCCACCCTGGCGCTGGCCGCCGGGCGCACCATGGCGCGCAACCCGCAATCGCGCTGGCGGCGGGTGATCAAATCCGGCCTGGCCCCGCTGACCATCGGCCTGATCCTGGCCGCCGGCTGGGTGCTCACCCGCAACACCGTGCACAGCTGGGCCGACGCCGCGCTATGCGCCGTGGCGGTGGCCGCCTCGCTGTACGGGCGCATCAACCCGGTGTGGTTGATCGGGCTGGGGGCGGTGGCGGGGGTGGTGTGGGGAGGGTGAGCGCCACGGCAGGGATATCACTGAGCGCCTGAGCACGCTGTCGGCGCATTCTCGTCCGGCACGTCTGCCTCCGCCACCCGCTGCAACAAACCCGTCAGTTGGGTCAGTTCTTCCCCACTCAGCGCCGTGCGCAGCCAGGCGCCGGCCTTGGCCACGGCGTCGGCCATGGCTTGTTCGATCAGCGCCTGGCCGTCGGTGGTCAGCCGCACCGGCTTGATGCGGCGGTCGTCGTCGCGGCATAGCCGGGCAATCAGCCCGCGCGCTTCCAGTTGCGCCATCACCTTGCTCAAGCCGCCTGAGGTCAGCAGCATCTGTTCCAGCAATTGCGAGGGGGTGAGGGTGTAATCCGGTTCGGCGTTGCGCAGGGTGGCCAGCAGGTCGAATTCGGCGCTGGACAGCGCATGTCGGGCCAGTGTTGGCTGCATGGGCTGCAATGAGCGGCGATGTGCCCATTGCAGCCAGAGGAACACCGGCACGGTGTGCGGGTCTAGCGAGACATCCCAGCCGTGGTGTGGCATATGGTTCATTGTCTTGCCCCTTTCTGCGCTGGCGTTGGCACACGCTGTCGGCGGCCATGTAACATAAAGTAAAACCCTACCGGGTATCTTGCTGGAAAGATAATACCAGCATACCCTTACCCCCTTGGTTATCCAACTGAATTCCGGCGCGTCCGCCGCCGGCGCGCCCCCTGATCCAGACAAAGGAATCCCACCATGACGCTTGCCAAGCGCCAATTTTTTTCCAGTCCATCCTTGTCCGCCTGGTTGACCATGGCCTGCGTCGGCGTGGTATTGGCCGGTTGCGGCGAGAAAAAAGCCGACGCGCCGCCGCCGCAAGGGCCGATGCCGGTCACCGTGCTGGACATGCAACCACAAAAAGTGCCCACCCGCGTCGAGGTGATGGGCCAGGCCGAGGGCGCGCGCGAGGCCGAGGTGCGCGCGCGGGTGGGTGGGATTCTGCTCAAGCGCCTGTATCAGGAAGGCGAGCCGGTGAAAGCCGGGCAGGCGCTGTTCCAGATCGACCGCGCCCCGTATGAAATTGCCGCTGCCGAGGCGCGCGCGCGCGCCGAGCAGACCGCGCGCGAAGTGGCGCGGCTGAAGGGGCTGGCCGAGGCCAAGGCGGTGGCGCAAAAAGACTACGACGATGCGGTATCGGCCAATGCCATGGCGCAGGCGGCGCTCAAGCAGGCCGAGCTGAATCTGTCGTGGACCACGGTCACCGCGCCAGTGGCCGGGGTGGCGGGCCGCGCGGTGAAATCCGAAGGCAATTTGATTTCCACCGCCGACAGCCTGCTGACCAATGTGCAGCAGGTGAATCCGGCCTGGGTGCGCTTTTCGCTGGGCGAGGGCGATCTGGCCAGGTTTCCGGCGCGGCGGGTGACGGCCGAAGCGGTGCAGGCGGTGGAGCTGGTGTTGCCGGATGGCTCGGTCTACCCCAAGCGCGGCAAGCTGAACTTTGTGGCCAGCAATATCGACACCACGCTGGGCACACAACAGCTGCGTGCCGAATTCGATAACAGCGAGCAATTGATCCTGCCGGGTCAGTTTGTGCGCGTGCGTCTGGTCACGGGTGAGCGTGACGGGGTGTTCCTGGTGCCGCAAGCTGCGGTGGCGCAAGGCGAGCAGGGCGCGCGGGTGATGACGGTGGGCGCAGACAATAAAGCCACGCCGCGCCCAGTGCAGGCTGGCGAATGGCAGGGCAAGGATTGGGTGATTCTGGGCGGGCTGAAGGCAGGCGATAAGGTGATTATCGACAATCTGATCAAGCTCAAGCCGGGCATGCCGGTCAAGCCGCGCGCGCCGGGCGAGGCTGGCGGCGACAAGCCGGCCGCTGATGGCAAGAAAGGCTAAGCCATGGCCAAGTTTTTTATCAACCGACCGATTTTTGCCTCGGTTATCTCCATCATCATCGTGATTGCCGGGCTGGTGGCCTTGCAGGTATTGCCGATTGCGCAATACCCGCAAATCGCCCCGCCCACCGTGGTGATCACCGCCACCTATCCGGGCGCATCGGCAGAAACCCTGTCCAAGACGGTGGCCGCGCCGATTGAAGAACAGCTCAACGGGGTGGAGAACATGCTGTATTTCACCTCGTCGGCGGCGGCCAACGGCGTGGTGACCATCACCGCTACGTTTGAGGTGGGCACCAATGCCGATATGGCGGCGGTGAACGTCAACAACCGGGTCAAGGCCGCCGAGCCGCGTCTGCCAGAAACCGTGCGGCGCAATGGCGTGGTGGTGCAAAAGCGCTCGACCGACATCCTGCAAGTGGTGGCGCTGAAATCCGACGGCGGCAAATACAACACGCTGTTTTTGTCCAACTACGCCTCGCTGAACATCGTTGATGAACTCAAGCGGGTGAAGGGCGTGGGCGATGTGACGGTGTTTGGCGCGCAGGATTACTCCATGCGCATCTGGCTCAAGCCCGACCGCATGGCCCAACTGGGGGTGACCACCAGCGAAATCGCCGCCGCCATCAACGCCCAGAACGCGCAGAATGCCGCTGGCAAGATTGGCCAGGAGCCGGCGCCGAACGACCAGCAACTGGTGTACACCGTCACTGCCAAGGGCCGGCTGCTCAGCGAAGATGAATTCGGCAATATCGTCATCCGCGCCAGCGGCCCCAGCGGCGTGCTGCGACTGAAAGATGTGGCGCGCATTGAGCTGGGCGCTTACAGCTACGAGCAAAGGGTGACGCTGGACGGCCAGCCGACCATCGCCATGGGCGTGTTCCTGCAAACCGGCGCCAATGCGCTGGAAGTGGCCGACTTGGTACAGGCCAAGATGCAGGAACTGCAAAAGAAATTCCCGCAAGGCATGGGCTATGTGGTGCCAGTGGACAGCACCCGCTTTGTCACCGCCTCGATCAAAGAGGTGAAAAGCACGCTGATCGAAGCCATGGTGCTGGTGATTGCTGTGGTGTTCTTGTTCCTGCAAAGCTGGCGCGCCACGCTGATTCCGATGGTGGCGGTGCCGATTTCGCTGATTGGCACTTTTGCCGGGCTGTGGCTGTTTGGGTTTTCCATCAACACGCTGACCTTGTTTGCCATGGTGCTGGCCATCGGCATCGTGGTGGATGACGCCATTGTGGTGCTGGAAAACGTCGAACGGTTGATGGCGGAAGAAAAACTCTCGCCCAAGCAGGCGGCGATCAAGGCCATGCACGAAGTCACCGGCGCGCTGATTGCCATTGTGCTGGTGCTGTGCGCGGTGTTTGTGCCGGTGGCGTTTCTGGGCGGCATCGCCGGCCAGCTGTACAAGCAGTTTGCCGTCACCGTGGCGGTGGCGGTGGTGCTGTCCGGCGTGGTGGCGCTGACGCTGACCCCGGCTTTGTGTGCGCTGCTGCTGAAAGCCCAGCACAGCGAAAACAAGCTGTTTGCTCCGTTCAACCGCGCGTTTGACCGGCTGACCAATCGCTATACCGGCACGGTGCGTTTTACCCTGCGCCATGGGCTGGTGGGTGTGCTGGTGTTTGCCTGCGTGGTGGGCGCCACCGCGCTGTTGTTCAAGCTGATCCCCGGCGGCTTTGTGCCAGCCGAGGATCAGGGCCGGCTGATTTCGGCCTTGAGCCTGCCTGATGGCGCCACGCTCAAACGCACCGAAGCCACGGGCGAGCGTATGCGCCAGATGGTGGCCAAAGACCCGGCGGTGGAACACACCTTTATTGTCTCGGGTTTTGACTTGATCAGCGGCGGCAATAAAACCAACGCTGGCACGGTGTTTGTCACCCTGAAAGACTGGTCGGAGCGCGAAGGCAAGGCACAAGACATGGTGGGCAAATTCACCGGTTTTGGCATGAGCCAGCCTGATGGCATGGCGCTGGTGTTCAACCCGGCGCCAATCCAGGGCCTGGGCACCACCGGCGGTTTTGAGGTGTATGTGCAAAACCGGGTGGATGGCGATCCGAAAAAGCTGAGCGAGGTGCTGAACGTCTTGATGGACGAACTGAAGAAACACCCGGAATTTACCCGGATTTCTACTTTCTTCCGCCCCACCGTGCCGCAGCTGTTTGTCGAAGTAGACGAACAAAAAGCCATGGCACTGGGCATTGCCATCTCGGATGTGTACACCACGCTGCAAAGCACCATGGGCGCGTACTACGTCAACGACTTCAACAAGGCCGGCCGGGTATACCGGGTGCAGTTGCAAGCCGAAGCGCCGTACCGTATGAAGCCGGACGACATCAACCGGGTGTACGTCAAGAGCCAGAGCAGCCAGGCGATGATTCCGCTGTCGGCCATCGCCACGGTGAAAAACGTGGTTGGCCCCGAGCAGGTGGAGCGCTTTAACGGCTTTATCGCCGCCAAGCTGATGGGCGACAGCAAGCCGGGGGTGAGCTCGGGCCAGGCCATGCAGATTGTCGAAGACGTGGCCGCCGCCACCCTGCCCGAGGGCTACAGCATTGCCTGGACCGGCCAGGCCTTCCAGGAAAAGCGCAGCGCCGGCTCCTCGCTGCAAGCCTTTGGCTTTGCCATCATCATGGTGTTTTTGATTCTGGCCGCCCAGTATGAAAAATGGTCGCTGCCCGTCGCCGTGGTGATGTCGGTGCCGTTTGCGCTGATGGGCGCGCTCACCGCCATCTGGCTGCGCGGCATGCCCAACGATATTTACTTCCAGATTGGCCTGGTGGTGCTGATCGGGCTGGCGTCGAAAAACGCCATCCTGATTGTCGAGTTCGCCGCGCAAAAATACCGCGAAGGCCTGAGCGCGGCCGACGCCGCCATTGAGGCGGCGCGGTTGCGGCTGCGGCCCATCATCATGACCTCGCTGGCCTTTGTGCTGGGCGTGTTCCCGCTGGTCAAAGCCACTGGCGCGGGCGCGGGCGCGCGCCAGTCGATGGGCACCGGGGTGTTTGGCGGCATGCTGGCTGCCACCTTTATCGCCACGCTGTTTGTGCCGCTGTTCTTCAAGTGGCTGGAGCGCGGCAAACAAGTGGATCCGTCGCATATGGATGCCGACGACGAGGAGAAACACCCATGATGGCGCGCATTTCCCCTCTGGCCGCCGCACTGACGGCGCTGACCCTGGCGGGCTGCGCCATCGGGCCGGATTACCACCGCCCCAGCGCCGCGCTGCCGGCCAGCTTTGACGCCTCTCCCACCCGCGCCGCCAGCGCGGCGGTGCAGGCCGACTGGTGGGTGCTGTTTCAAGACCCGATGCTGAACCAGCTGGTCGAGCGCGCCTTGAGCCACAATGCCGACGTGCGGCTGGCGGTGGCGCGGGTGGAGCAGGCCGACGCCGTGGCGCGTGAGGCCGGTGCGGCGTTTTTGCCAGAAATCGACGGCGGCGCCAGCGCCAGCAAAACCCAGGCGAGCACCCGCACCGCCAGCTACTCGGCCAATTCGCCGCGCCTGCGCACCGCGCGCAGCGCCACGCTGAGCACTTCTTACGAGCTGGACGTGTGGGGTCGGGTGCGCCGCGCCAATGAGTCGGTGCGCGCCAGCCTGCTGGCCAGCCAGTACGCGCGCGACGCCGTGCGCCTGTCGGTGGCCGGCGTGGTGACCAGCACCTATCTGAATTTGCGCGCGCTGGATGCTCAACTGGCCGTGGTGGGCGAAACCGTGCGCACGCGCGAGGAAGGCCAGCGGCTGATGCAGCTGCGGCTGAATGCCGGTCTCAGCTCGTTGGTGGATAGCCAGGCAGCGGATAACGCCCTGCACGCTGCCCGCGCCCAACTGGCCGAGCTGCGCCGCCAGCGCGCCTTGTCCGAACACCAGTTGGCCCTGCTGAGCGGCCAGCCAGAACTCAGCCTGGCCGCTGGCGATGTGCGCCAGCTGCCACTGCCGCCGCAACCGCCGGCCGGCCTGCCGGCCGAGCTGATCGAAGCCAGGCCGGACGTGATGCAGGCCGAGCAACAGCTGATTGCCGCCAACGCCAATATCGGCGTGGCCAAAGCCGGATATTTCCCCAAGTTCACCTTGACCGGCAGCAGCGGCAGCGAAAGCCAGACCTTGGCCGATTTGTTCAGTGCCGGCGCGGGCGCGTGGTCGCTGGGGATTTCGGCATTGCTGCCGATTCTGGACTTTGGCCGCACCTCGGCACGGGTGGATCAGGCGCGCGCGCTGAATCAGCAATCGCTGATCAGCTGGCAAAACGCCCTGCAAGTGGCCTACAAAGACGTGCGCGATGCGCTGGTGAATCTGCGCGAAGATGGCGAGGCCGAGCGCGCCCAGGCCAGCCGGGTGGCCAACGCCCGGCACACCCTGGGCCTGGCGCACCTGCGCCTGCAAGCCGGCCACGCCAGCCTGCTGGACGTGCTGGACAGCCAACGCACCTTCAACGATGCCCAACTGGCGCACATCACCACCCGCCAGGCGCAGCTGAACGCCAGCGTCGAGCTGTTCAAGGCGCTGGGCGGCGGCTGGAAGCCCGGCGCCGGCCGTTAGCGTCGCACACACCACCCCGCGCAGCGATCCTGGCCAGACGTGCGGTTACAGGCAGTACAAGCACGTCAGCAGGGTTTTGTTCGCGGCGCGCATAACCCGCAGCGCGGCACGACACAAGGCCCTGCGTGATCCCGCCTGTTTGGCGGGCCGCGCAGGGCCTTGTGTGATCTCCCGCCGCCGGCAGGCGACGGCAGGGCTGACTGATTACTTCCAGCTTTGCGGCAGCTTATAGCCGGCAAAGCGGGTTTTTGCCCAGGCTTTGAACTCCGCCGAGTTGTAAGCGGCGGTGATGTCCTTCACAAAGGGCTTGTTGACGTCCGCCGTGCGCACCACCACCCAGTTCACGTAGGCGTAGCTTTTTTCCAGCGCCAGCGCTTCGGTGAACTTCATGCCCGAGCTGACCGCGTAATTGCCGTTGACCACGGCAAAATCCACGTCACCGCGCGCGCGCGGCAGTTGCGCGGCTTCCAGCGGCACAATCTTGATCTGCTTGAGGTTGTTTTCCACATCGCGCTCGCTGGCGGTCAGCGGATCAATGCCCGGCTTGAGGGTGATCCAGCCCAGGTCGGCCAGCATCACCAGCGCGCGCGCCTGATTGGTCGGGTCGTTGGGCACCGCCACCGTGCTGCCGGCCTTTACCGCCGCCAGCGCCTTTTGCTTGCCGCTGTACAGGCCCAGCGGGCCGGTCGGCACTTGCGCCACCGGGGTCAGCGCCAGCTTGTGCTCTTTGGCGAAGTTATCCAGATAGGGCTTGTGCTGGAAGATATTCACGTCGATCGAACCTTCGGCCAGCGCCAGATTGGGGCGCACATAGTCGGTGAATTCCACCAGCTTGACCTTGTAGCCTTGTTTTTCCAGGATGGGCTTGATCGACTGTTTAACCATATCGCCAAAGTCGCCGACGGTGGTGCCGAACACCAGTTCCGGCTTGGCCGGGTCGGCGGCCAGGGCGGAGGTGGACAGCGCGCCGCTCACGGCCAGGGCCACGGCGAGTTTGAGGAAATGACGACGCATGATGAGCTCCTTATGGGGTGACCGGCGGGATGGCCGCCCGGTCGGTTTGCCGCCGTCCGGGATGCCGGGCGGGGCCTGTTCAAAATTCTGTTTGGTGGGCGACGCTTAACGCTTGTCCAGCGCCTTGGCCAGCCGCGCCCCCAACCACTGGATCAGCTGCACCAACACCACCAGCAGGGCGACCATCGCCAGCATCACATCGGTCTGAAAGCGGTAGTAGCCGTAGCGGATGGCCAGATCGCCAATGCCGCCCCCGCCCACCACCCCGGCCACCGCCGAGTAGCTGAGAAAACTGATGGTCAGAATGGTCAGGCTGGACACCAGCCCGGCGCGCGCCTCGTTGATCAGCACCTTGCGGATGATCTGCCACGGGCTGGCGCCCATGGCTTCGGCGGCTTCCAGCACGCCGCGCGGCACTTCGCGCAGGGTTTGCTCCACCAACCGGGCAAAGTAAGGAATGGCGGCAAACGACAGCGGCACGGCGGCGGCCACCGGGCCGATGGTGCTGCCCACCAGCAGCCGGGTCAGCGGCACCAGCGACACCATCAGGATGATGAACGGAAACGAGCGCACCAGATTCACCAGCCAGCCCAGCACGCCATTCAGCGCGCGATGCGCCCACAGCTGCCCCGGCTGGGTCAGGAACAACACGATGCCCAGCGGCCCGCCCAGCACAATGGCCACCGTCAGGCCAATGCCCAGCATCAGCGCGGTTTCCAGGCTGGCTTGCCAGATTTCCGGGGCCATCGACAGCAAATTACTGAAATCCATCTCACGCCTCCTCCAGCAAGGCCAGGCCAGCCGCGCTGTTCGCCTGCGCCACGCCGTCAATCACCGGGAAGATTTCGGCAATCGTTCCCTGCGTCACCACCGCCGCGCGGTGGCAAATGGCGCGCACCACCGCCATTTCGTGGGTGACGATCACCACGGTCACCCCCAGGCGCTGATTGATGTCGGCCAGGCAGTCCAGAATGCCGCGCGTGGTGGCCGGGTCCAGCGCCGAGGTCGGCTCGTCGGCCAGCAGCACATGCGGACGCGGCGCCAGCGCGCGGGCAATGCCCACCCGCTGCTTTTGCCCGCCGGACAACTGCGCCGGGTAATCGCCGGCGCGATCCGCCAGTCCCACCAACGCCAGGCACTCCGCCACCCGCGCCGCGCGCTCGGCGGCCGGCCAGCCGGCGATTTCCAGCGGAAACGCCACATTGTCGGCCACCGTGCGGTTGGCCATCAGATTGAACTGCTGAAAAATCATGCCGATGTTTTGCCGGGCGCGACGCAAGCCGGCGGCGGGCAGCGCGGTCAGCGTCTGGCCGTCCACCACTACCTGGCCGCCGTCCGGGCGCTCCAGCAGATTGATCAGGCGCAGCAGGGTGGATTTGCCGGCGCCAGACGGGCCGATCAGCCCGAAGATTTCCCCGGCCTGGATATCCAGGTCGCTAGGCGAGAGGGCGGTGAACACGCCGCCGTCCGGGCGGACGAAGCGCTTGCTCACCTGTTTGAGCGCAATCATTGCATTCTGCTCCTGCGGGGTGTGCCCCGCACGCTGCATGCCGCGCCGGGTGGGGCGCGGCAAACCAAAAACCGACGCAGGCGGACGGGGTAACCATCGGCCTGCGCTGTGAATAGTGGTATTACAACCGTCTGCTTAGTAACCGTCAAATTGATTTAGTCATGGTGTTATTCCTGTGGGAAATATAACCAAGGCCAACTCAGCCTCTGCCTAGCGCCGCCTTTAGACCAAAATCTAATAAAAAAAGCTTTTCTTATTTTCATACAGCTTAATCCGACCGCTTGTTACAGTGATTTCACGCATTCCCGGCGCTGGGCTCAGCCCACCGCGCCGGGCGCATCACCTGAACTTCACTGGAGCCCGTTCATGAGTCATCCCGCCTTGAAATCCCTGTATGTCGCCCTGTCCCTGCTGGCGGGAACCGCCAGCGCCGCCGACCCGGTGACCATCGCCTACCAGACCGGCATCGACCCTTCCAAGGTGGCGCAGGCCGATGGCGCTTACGAAGCCGCCACCGGCAGCAAGATCAACTGGCGCAAATTCGAAAGCGGCGCCGAGGTGATTGCCGCCGTCGCCTCGGGCGATGTGCCGATTGGCAATATCGGCTCCAGCCCGCTGGCCGCCGCCGCCAGCCGTGGCCTGCCGATTCAAACCTTTTTGGTGACCGCCGAGATTGGCGATTCCGAAGCATTGGTGGTGCGCAACGGCAGCAATATCAGCGCCCCGAAAGACCTGGTCGGCAAAAAAGTCGCCGTGCCGTTTGTCTCCACCACCCATTACAGCCTGCTGGCCGCGCTCAAGCACTGGGGGGTGGACGCCAGCAAGGTGAACATCGTCAACCTGCGCCCGAGTGAAATCGCCGCCGCCTGGCAGCGCGGCGACATCGACGCCGCCTACGTGTGGGAGCCGGCGCTGGGCACGGCCAAGGCCAGCGGCAAGGTGCTGGTCAGCTCGGCGCAAGTGGGCAAGTGGGGCGCGCCCACTTACGACCTGTGGATTGTGCGCAAGGACTTTGCCGAGAAGCACCCGGAGTTTCTCACCCAGTTTGTCAAAGTCACCGGCGCCGCCTACGCCAAGTACAACGCCGACCCGAAGGGCTATGCCGCCAACAGCGCCAATGTGGACAAAATCGCCCGCCTGACCGGCGCCAAGCCGCAGGACGTGGCGCTCTTGCTGGCCGGCAACACCTATCCGTCGCTCAAGCGCCAGGCCGAGCTGCTGGACAAGCCGTTTGCCGAGGCGGTGGGCAAAACCGCGGAATTCCTGCGCGCGCAAGGCAAGGTGGAGCAGGTGCAATCGTCCTACCTGCCGTATGTCACCTCGCGCTTTGTCAACGCCGCGCTGAAGTAAGGAGCCCGCCATGGACGACGATGCGCTGCGCGCCTGGTCGGTCAGCGTGCGCTACCCCGGCCAGCCCGAGCCGGCGCTGGCCGATGTCAGCCTGAGCATTGGCCCGCAGGCGCTCACCGTGGCGCTGGGACCGTCGGGCTGCGGCAAAACCACCTTGCTGAATGTGCTGGCCGGTTTTGTGCCGCCCAGCCAGGGGCGGGTGACGCTGGCCGGCGCGCCCATCACCGGGCCGGGCGCGGATCGCGCCGTGGTGTTTCAGCATGATGCGCTGTTGCCCTGGCTGGATGTGCGCGACAACGTGGCTTTTGCGCTGGAGCTGCAAGGCGTGGGCCGGCGCGAGCGCCACGCCCGCGCCGAGGCGCTGCTGGCCGAAGTGGGCCTGGCCCACGCCGCCCGTCAGCCGGTGTGGACCTTGTCTGGCGGCATGCGTCAGCGCGTCGGCATCGCCCGCGCGCTGGCCAGCCCCTCGCGCGCCTTGCTGATGGACGAGCCATTTGGCGCGCTGGACGCTTTCACCCGCGAGCAGATGCAAACCCTGCTGCTGGAAGTCTGGCGGCACAGCGGCCGGCGGATTTTCCTGATTACCCACGACATCGAAGAAGCGCTGTTTCTGGCCACCGAACTGGTGCTGATGTCGCCGGGGCCGGGGCGCATTGTCGAGCGTATCGAGCCGGGGTTCAGCCGCCGCTGGCTGGCCGGCGAACCGGTGCGCGCGCTGAAATCCGACCCGGCCTTTATCGCCCTGCGCGAACACCTGCTGGACACCCTGGCCCGCCATCGGCAGGCGAACGACAAGGAGACCGCGTAATGCCTTCGGTGTTTTCTTCCGCCTTGCCCGGCCTCACCGGGCTGAGCGCGCCGCGCTGGCGGCTGCGCCTGCGTCACCCGCTGACGCTGGGCCTGTTCAGCGTGGCGCTGCTGTGGCTGATCTGGCAAATCGCCGCGGGCAGCGGCTGGATCCAACCCTTGTTTCTGCCGGCCCCGCAAGCGGTGCTGGCCAAGCTGGCGCTGGCCGCCGGCCAGGGCTTTATGGACGCCACGCTGTGGCAACACCTGGCCGCCAGCCTGTCGCGCATCGGCCTGGCCTTGCTGGCCGCCGTGGCGGTGGGCGTGCCGCTGGGCCTGGCCATGGGCGTCAGCCCCGTGCTGCGCGGCCTGCTCGACCCGCTGATTGAGGGCTATCGGCCGGTGCCGCCGCTGGCCTATCTGCCGCTGATTGTCATCTGGTGCGGCATTGGCGAGCTGTCCAAGGTGCTGCTGATTTTTCTGGCCATGCTGGCGCCGATTGTGTTGTCCGCCACCCACGGCGTCACTCGGGTCAGCCCCAGCCGGCTGCGCGCCGCCCAATCGCTGGGCGCCAGCCGCCGTCAACTGCTGTGGCGGGTGGTGCTGCCCACCGCGCTGCCCGACATCCTCACCGGCCTGCGCATCGGCCTGGGCGCCGGCTGGTCCACCCTGGTGGCCGCCGAGCTGGTGGCGGCCACCCGTGGCCTGGGCTTCATGGTGCAGTCAGCGGCGCAGTTTCTGGTCACCGATATGGTGCTGGCCGGCATCGTGGTGATTGGCGGCATCGCCTTTGTGCTGGAGCTGGGCCTGCGCGCGCTGCAACAACGCTTGTGCCCGTGGCACGGCCAGCAGGACTGAGCGCCGCTGAATACCGCCCAATTTTTTAGATCACCTATTGTTTTTCCGCCTGGCCACTGGCGCGCCAGGCGGCAAGGAGCCAAGCATGACCCTGAAACTCACCCGCCTGAGCCCGGCGCTGGGCGCCGAAGTGCACGACGTGGACCTGTCGCAGCCAATCAGCGAGGCGCTGCTGGCCGAGCTGCGCGCCGCCTGGCTGCAACACCAGGTGCTGTTCTTCCGTGGGCAAACCCTGTCACCGCGCCAGCAGCGCGACTTTGCCGCCCGCTTTGGCCCGCTGCACACCCACCCGATCTACCCGCAACACCCGGACGCGCCGGAAATCATGGTGCTGGACACCGAAGCCTTTGACCTGCGCGACAACGCCATCTGGCACACCGACGTCACCTTCAACGCCACCCCGCCGCTGGGCGCAGTGCTGGCGGCGCGCAAGCTGCCGGAAGTGGGCGGCGACACGCTGTGGGCCAGCGGCACGGCGGCGTTTGCCGCGCTGTCGCCCGCGCTGCAAACCCTGCTCACCGGCCTGACCGCCACCCATGACTTTGTGCACTCCTTCCCGCTGGAGCGCTTCGGCACCCGGCCGGAAGACCTGGCGCGCTGGGAGCAAACCCGCCGCGACCACCCGCCGGTCAGCCACCCGGTGATCCGCACCCACCCGGAAACCGGCCAGAAAGCGCTGTTCGTCAACGATGGCTTCACCACCCGCATCAACGAACTCAGCCAGGAAGAAAGCGACGCGCTGCTGCCCTTGCTGTTCCAACACTACGCCAAGCCGGAATTCACCATCCGCTGGCGCTGGCAGGCCGGCGATGTGGCGTTTTGGGACAACCGCGTCACCCAGCATTACGCCACCGACGACTACCGCCCGGCGCACCGCATCATGCACCGTGCCACTATCCAGGGCGATGTGCCGTTCTGAGCGTCATGGCAACTGAAGGCAAGCGGCGGCGCGCCGTGGTCCGTACTGGATGCCCGCCTGCGCGGGCATGACGAGGTGGGGCGCATCGGGCTGTGGGTGTGCAGGTATCTGCTCTGCTGCATGAACATCCCTTAATCCGCGTCATCCCCGCGCAGGCGGGGATCCAGAGGGTTCCACGCAGTGCCACCACGACACCGCGCTTCTGGCCTGACTCGCCAGGCCGTTTTGGTGGATGATGATCCATTTTTCGCTGCCCGCCTCTGCGCGGGCAGCGCTGTTTTCAGGAGTGCAAGATGCAAGCGCATTGGCTGTATCTGGGCGTGGCGATTGTGGCGGAGGTGATCGCCACCTCGGCGCTGAAAGCCACTGAAGGGTTTTCCCGGCTGGGGCCGTCGGTGCTGGTGGTGGTCGGCTATTGCACGGCGTTTTATTTTTTGTCGCTGACCTTGCGCACCCTGCCGCTGGGCGTGGCCTATGCCTTGTGGTCGGGGGTGGGCATCGCCCTGGTGACGGCGTTTGGCTGGCTGTACTACCGGCAAGCGCTGGACGCGCCAACGCTGTGCGGCCTGGCGCTGATTGCCGCCGGGATTGTGTTGATACAGCTGCGTGGCGGCCATTGATTCAGGCTATTGATCTGGCAAAAACAATTGATTGGTTATTTGGCCGTGGCTGGCCGACACTATCAACACGAACTCAAGCAAGGTTCGTGTTGATAGCCTCAGCCAAGGAGAAACCATCATGTCCGCCTTTGTCCACAGCGCCACCGTCCGCGCCCATGTCCATCCTGCGCGTTTCAGCATCGGCAGCCTGATTGCGCTCGGCGGCGCGCTGGCGGTGCTGTCGCGCTTGTTTGGGATGGCCTGAATGCCCGCTGCCATAGCCAACCGGCCATCCCCCGAAGGCGGATGGCCGGCAGCATGTTGATGCAAGCGTAGTGCGCCACGCCAAGTGCTCAGATATTGGCGCCCTCGTCCAAAAACACCGCCAGCTTGCGCGGGCGCACATACACCGTGTCGCCCAGCGCCAGGCGCAGTTGCTGGTAGTCGTCGCGGGTCAGCGCGGCGTCGATCAACTCGCCGCTGCCCTGGCGGCGCAGCTCCACCCGCACAATCGGGCCCACGCTGTGGATATGCTCGATGGTGCCGGTGGCCAGCGCCTGGCCAGCTTCGCGGCTGATTTCCAGATCATGCGGGCGGATATACACACTGGCCTCGCCCTTGCCAGCCGGGGCCTGGCCATCCAGTGGGTGGGCGTAGTCGCCGATTTCCACATGGTTGGCGCCCACTCGGCCGTGAAACAGGTTCACGTCGCCCAAAAACTGGGTGACAAACGGGCTGGCCGGGTGTTCGTAAATCTCTTCTGGCCGGCCCACTTGCTCGATCACGCCGCGATTCATCACCACCACGCGGTCAGAGACTTCCAGCGCTTCTTCCTGGTCGTGGGTGACAAACACGCTGGTGAGGTGGATGTCGTCGTGCAGCTGGCGCAGCCAGCGGCGCAAGTCTTTGCGCACCTTGGCGTCCAGTGCGCCAAACGGCTCGTCCAGCAGCAGCACGCGCGGCTCCACCGCCAGCGAGCGCGCCAGGGCAATGCGCTGGCGCTGGCCGCCGGAGAGCTGATCCGGGTAGGCGTCGGCCAGCCAGTCCAGCTGCACCAGCTTGAGCAGGCGCATCACCCGCTCGCGGATGTCGGCCTTGGCCGGCCGGCTGGCGCGCGGGCGCACGCTCAGGCCAAAGGCCACGTTGTCGAACACGCTCATGTGGCGAAACAGCGCGTAATGCTGAAACACAAAACCCACCTGGCGCTCGGACACCGGCCGCTGGGTGGCGTCCTCGCCGTGGAACAGCACCTGGCCGGCGTCGGCGGTTTCCAGGCCGGCGATGATGCGCAGCAAAGTGGTTTTGCCGCAGCCGGACGGCCCCAGCAGGGCCAGCAGCTCGCCGGATTCCACGGTCAGGCTCAGGTCCTTGAGCACGTCGAATTCGCCGAAGGTTTTGCGCAGATTGCGGATTTCAATACTCATGATGGTTTTCCTGTCGGGTTTTGTTCGCAGTGCTCAGTAGGTTTCCGCCAGCACATGGCCGGGCGCGCCTTTATCGTCTTTATCTTTGCCTTGGGCCGGAGATTTCGCCTCGGCGGCGGCGCGCGCCAGCAGTTCGGTGTGGCCGCGTCCGGCGGCCGGGCGGCTGGCGCGCCATTCCACCAGCGACTTCAGCCCCAGCGTCAGCAAGGCGGTCAGCGCCAGCAGCGAGGCGCAGGCAAAGGCGCCGACAAAGTTGTATTCGTTGTACAAAATTTCCACATGCAGCGGAATGGTGTTGGTTTCGCCGCGAATATGGCCAGACACCACGCTCACCGCGCCAAACTCGCCCATGGCGCGCGCCGTGCACAGAATCACCCCGTACAGCAGGCCCCATTTGACATTGGGCAGCGTCACCCGCCAGAAGGTCTGCCAGCCCGAGGCGCCCAGCACCCGCGCGGCCTGTTCTTCATCGGTGCCTTGTGCCTGCATCAGCGGAATCAGCTCGCGGGCGACAAACGGGAAAGTCACAAACACGGTGGCCAGCACAATGCCCGGCACGGCAAAGATGATTTTCACGTCATGCGCCGCCAGCCACGGCCCCAGCCAGCCCTGCGCGCCAAACAACAGCACGTAAATCAGGCCGGCCACCACCGGCGACACCGAAAACGGCAGGTCAATCAGCGTGATCAACACCTGTTTGCCCGGAAACTCAAACTTGGCGATGGCCCAGGCGGCGGCCACGCCAAACACCAGATTCAGCGGCACGGCAATCACCGTGGTCAGCAGGGTCAGCTTGACCGCCTCCACCGCCTCGGGCTCGACCAGCGCCGCCAGATACAGCTCGAATCCCTTGGTCAAGGCCTCGTAAAACACGCTGACCAGCGGGGTGAGCAGAAACACCGCCAGATACCCCAGCGCCAGCGCGGTGAGCGTCAGTCGCACCCAGGCCGGCTCGGTGGTGCTGCGGCTGCGGCGGTCGGTCGCAGAAGAAAGATTCATGATTCGTCCTCAAAGTGGGAAAGCGGCAGCCAGGTGGGCGGCGGTCAACGGCGGCCCGGGCGGCGGCTGGCCCACCACTGAATCAGGTTGATCGCCAGCAGCAGCACAAAAGAAATCACCAGCATCAGCACGGCAATGGCGCTGGCCCCGGCGTAGTCGTATTGCTCCAGCTTGCTGATGATCAGCAGCGGGGTGATTTCCGACACCAGCGGGATATTGCCGGCGATGAAAATCACCGAACCAAACTCGCCAGTGGCGCGGGCAAAAGCCAGGGTGAAGCCGGTCAGCAGGGCCGGCAGCACCGCCGGAAAAATCACCCGGCGCAGCGTTTGCCAGCGGCTGGCGCCCAGGCAGGCGGCGGCTTCTTCCAGTTCGGTTTCCAGCTCTTGCAGCACCGGCTGCACGGTGCGCACCACAAACGGCAGGCCGATAAAGGTCAGCGCCACCACCACGCCCAGCGGGGTGAACGCCACTTTCAGGCCCAGCGGGGCCAGCAACTGGCCAAACCAGCCATTGGGCGCATACAGCGTGGTCAGCGCGATGCCGGCCACTGCGGTGGGCAGGGCAAACGGCAAATCCACCAGCGCATCAATCAGCCGCTTGCCGGGAAACGGATAGCGCACCAGCACCCAGGCCACCAGCAGGCCAAACACGGCATTGATGGCGGCGGCCAGCAGCGAAGCGCCAAACGACAGCCGCAAGGAAGCCAGCACCCGCTCGGTGGTGACGGTGGCCCAGAATGTGTCCAGGCCGAGCAGGGCGCTTTTGAGCACCAGCGCCGCCAGTGGCAACAGGACAATCAGGCACAGCCAGAACAGGCTGTAGCCCAGCCCCAGGCCAAAGCCCGGCAGCACACTGTGTTGTTTGAATCGGAGCGACATGGGGCACCCGGTAGAAGAAATCGATGGGGACGATTACACCGGTTGCTGCTAGGAACGGTCAAAGCTTAGGAATTTGTGTTTTAGATTAAATTGATCTAAAGAGGCTGGCCACATCTTGTGCAGGGCATCGGCAGGCAGGCGGACACAGGCTGGAGGTGGCGTGGTCAGGTCGGGGGTGAGCGGCTGAGCGCGGCGCAGACTGCGCCGCATCCCGCTAGAGCCTGTTCTGAACTATCCCATAGCGGTAAAATCCAAGCCCCATGGAAAACCGCAAACCTTACCCATCCGATGTCAGCGACGAAGAATGGGC
>NZ_QJKI01000031.1:0-5912 GCF_003201855.1 Rivihabitans pingtungensis
GCTTGTCTCTGGCAGGCTTTAAAAAGCGACATCTTCTTTTCAAGAGGCTACATCATGAAGCATGTGTCAAGTTCTGCCAGCCAGATTACCACGCAAACATTATCTGCGTATCGCGAGGCCAATAAGAATGCCGAGAAAGCTCAGACAGGATCAACTGCCAGTGGCACAAGCCTAAATCGCAGCGATGTAACCGTGTCCAAACAAGCTTATAGCCAGTCTAAATTTGACTCATATGAGATGATGGATCGGGATGCTCTAAAAAAAAGAGGGATTGAGCTATTGGATCAACTGTATATTTCCGGTTCAAAAAAAGCCAATGCCGAAGTGCCGAATTCTGATGATCCGGTGCGTTTGGCCAGGGCAAAGCAAGCAACGGCTTTTATTTGTGGTCTTCATGGCTCTAACTTTGAAAGCCATGCAAAAAATCCCTTTGCAGGGCTCTCGTCTGATGATTTAAGTAAAATTATTTATGATGATTCAGGTGCGTATACAATTAATGAACGGTCAGCTGCTTTGAGTGAGCAGCAAAAGCAAAGATATAACTATTGGGCACCGATTATTAACGAAGCCTTTTCTTCTGGGGACTATAGAAAAGTATACCGTTCGGCTATTGATTATCATGACAAACTTTCTGCAATAGAAAAATCTTTTGCTCCAGTGGGTTATCGTGAAAATTTATTGGTTGAATTAAAAAAAGAGGAGGAAAAATTTGGCCGTCTATCTATGCCGGCAGATAATGTATCCTTGCTCCAAAAAACCAATAAAAAAGAACCTGCCCAAAAGTTGGATGTATTAAAATGTCTGGAGGTGCCGGGCCAAAATATTTATGAAAAATTGAGTTCACTCGGAGGGGGGCAGGCTAAACCGTCTATTTTTAGAGTTACGTGGGAATCAATTGTTCAACAAATTAAATAAAGGTAATAGGCCGATGAAGTTTTTACAATACTCTTCAGTTGCCGTGCTGCTGGCTGCTGTTATGCCAGTTCATGCTACGGATATTAATGTCACCATTAAGAATGCAGGGGCGGTACAGATAAAAAACAGCCCCTCAGGTAGCAATGATAGTTCTACACAATTAAAGTCAACCCCTACACCATTGTCTATTATCTCGCAAAATGCGAGAGACATGTTTACGGTGAGGAGCCCATATAGCAATAGCGCCTCGGCTACATTCACCTACACTGCTGGCAATAAAAAGTGTGCATTCTCCACTTCGGTGACCGTGATGCCTCGCCCGTGGTGGGCGCCTCCTG
The DNA here is from genome assembly GCF_003201855.1 of Rivihabitans pingtungensis. Classification (GTDB taxonomy): domain Bacteria; phylum Pseudomonadota; class Gammaproteobacteria; order Burkholderiales; family Aquaspirillaceae; genus Rivihabitans; species Rivihabitans pingtungensis. The sequence goes on from NZ_QJKI01000031.1 coordinate 1,254, forward strand.
GCTCTGATACACCCGGACAAGCCACATGGTCCAAGACCGCCACCTCTACGGGGCTCTCCCCGGCCACATGCCAAGCGACCATCACCGGGATGAACTTTCAAGACTACAGCTACTCAGTTGAATTCACCATGAAGTAACCGGGTGTTCATGACGGGGCCATTTGCGGCACAATGATGGCTCCGTCATAGCTTGTTGCACCCAAGGCGCTATCTTGCTTGCTTATTTTTTTGTTCCTGCATGGCTTGTGTTGGGCTGCCTGCTGTGCGTCTCCTCGGCGCAAGCTGCGCCGCCGCCGCTATTTATGCCGCCTGTCGCTGCCCCGGCCTCTTCTTCTGCCGCCAGTCGCACTCTTGCTCTGGAAGAAGCGGTGCGCATTGGGTTGGCGTTCAATCGCACCATACAGGCGGCTTACCTGGGGCGTGATACCCAGTGGTTTGATCTGTATGTGGCCGAAGGCAAGTTCATTCCCAAAACTACCCTGTCCGGCAGTTATAAAACCCTGTCCGGCGCAGGGGGACGTGCGCGCCAGATTGATGGCGGGGTCACGTCGTCGCTGGCTTTGCCCACCGGCGGAACCTTATCGCTGTCCACGGCGCGTTCGCTGTTGCCAGAACAAGGCCAGCGCAGCACTTTGTCCAGCCTGACGCTGACACAGCCTTTGTTGAAAAATGCCGGCTGGGCGGTGGCCATGTCGTCTATTGTCCAGGCGCGGCTGAATGATGCGTCCAGTCGGATTGGCCTGCAAAACACCGTGGCCCAGACCGTGGCACAAATCATCTATAGCTATCGTAATCTGCTGCGTGCGCAAGAGCAGATCAAAATTGCCGATGACAGCCTGACGCGCGCGCGGCGCTTTCTGGAGATGAATCAGGCCTTGGCCCAGGCAGGACGAATCCCGCCCGTGGACGTGATTCAGGCTGAGGCCGATGTCGCCAATCAGGCCTTGGCGCTGGAGGAAAACCACAACCAGCTGGATAGCCAGCGGCTGGAGCTGCTGAATCTTTTGTCGCTGGACTTGGACACCGCATTGACTGCCCAAGCTGATGCCTGGGGCCTGGCGGTTCGCCTGGCCACCCCCGAACAAGTGGACGCCCTGATTGAGCAGCACCCCGATTATTGGGCTGCCCGTTTGTCGCTGGCGCGCGCCCGGCAGCGTGTGCTGTTAGCGAATAATCAGCAGTTATGGGATGTGGCGCTGGTAGCGGGGCTCACTCAGGCCCAGGGGGGCGCCAATCAGGGGGAGGCGAAAAAAGTAGACAAATACCTTGGCGCCCAGCTCAGCATTCCTCTATTTGACCGCAGCATTGAACAAGCCCGCGTCAGCGCAGAAAACGATCTGAAAACCGAAAAAATACAACTCGCGCAAACCGGGCAAACCCTGCGCGGCAAAATTCTAAACGCCATGCGCAATGTGCAAGCCAGAGCGCGCCAGGCGGAATTGGCCGACAAAGCCGCTGAGCTCACCCGGCAAAAACTCCAGGCTGAGCAGGAAAAACTCAAATACGGCCGTTCCAGCAGTTTTCAGGTGATCTTGTTTGAAAACGACCTGCGCGCCGCAGAAAACAATCGCTTGAATGCGCGCCTTGCTTATCTGAACAGCCAAGTAGAATGGCTGCTGGCCACAGGCAAACTGCTGGACGCCTGGCAGGCGCCGCTGATCAGCCATGCCGATGTGCAAACCCTGCTGGAGGCCGATGATGAAGATGCCTGAATGGTGGCGCGTCCGTCCAGGCAAGCGCACCCTGGCCGCTTTGCTCGTTCTGATCTTGCTGGCCATGGCCATATATGGCGGCTGGCGCGCCAGTGGCGCGGCGGATGTCGGCCCTGCTGGGCAAACCTGGCAAGTTCACCGCGAAGATGTTGATCAGCAACTGGCGCTGGTGGGGGTGGTGGAGTCCGCCCGTGTGATTCAGCTGACCGCGCCATTTGATGGCGTGGTGACAGAAAAACGCTTTCAGCATAATCAACTGGTGAAGGCCGGCGACGCCTTGCTGCACATCGACGCCAGCGAATTGGCCCAGCAACGCGCTGAAGCCGAAGTGGCCTACCTGAAAGCCCAGGAACAGCGTCGCTTGTTTGATCACCTGGACAATGTGCCCGACATCAGCCGTGCCCGGCGCAATCTGGCCTTGGCGCAGGCCGCGTGGTCCAATGCCCGCAAAAAGGCGCAGGAAACTGCCTTGTTGTTTGATAAGGGCATTGTCTCGCGTAATGAGCGCGACGACAGCGAAGAACAAGCCCGCCAGCAGGCGGCGTTGGCGCAATCCGCCACAGAAGAACTGGCCTCCGCGCAAGAACGCTTCAATGCGGTGCAAAAGCAGGTGGCTGAGGTCAATCTGGCCGCCGCCCAACATAAATATCAAGCCTTGCTGCACGCCGAACAAAACAACCCACTGAAAGCCCCCATCAGCGGCGTGGCCTTGGTCAGTCAACCCGCCCAAAGCGGACAAACGCCAGTCGAGCGCGGCAGCCGGGTGACGCGCGGCCAGCCTTTGCTCAATCTGATCGACCCGGCCAATTTGGTGGTGGCGTTTAAAGTGGACGAGATGTTGGTGCGTCGTCTGCAAGCTGGGCAAGAAGTGCAGTTTTATAGCGATGTGCTGGGCCAGAGCCTGCGCGGTTCGGTGTCGTTTATTGCCGCCCAGGCCTCGCCAGTGCTCTCAGCCGCCAAAAGCGCCGAATTTGAGGTGCGTGCTGAACTGGCGCATGCACAGACCCGCCAACAGGCCGCATTGATTGGCTCTACCGGCAAACTGAGCCTGGTCTTGCCCCTGTGGCGCCACGCCATCGCCATTCCTGTGGCGTTTTTGCAGGACAGCGCACAAGGCCCGCAGGTGTATGTGCGTTTTCCGGATGGCCAGGTGCGCCCGCGCAGCGTGCAGGTCGGCGAGACACAGGATGGCAAGGTGGAAATTCGCGCCGGGCTGGCAGAGGGTGAAATGCTGATGACGCCGCCGCTTTGAATTCCCCGATCCAAGAAATGACGAATAGCCTGTTTGTTGGATTAATGATGTCAATGGTTTTTTTATGGGCTTTAAGCCTGGTGCAGCAATATTAAGTATTTTTACTTGGTTTGGTTTGGTGTGGCACAGTACAAAATCAGTATAACTACCTATTTTTCTCATGATTTTGGCAAGAAAACAACATATGGCTATACTGAAAATTGACGGCATCAGTTGGGCATGTTTAGGATAGTGATCAGGTCTCTCTCATGCTGAACATGAGAGAGGTTCCAATCTTGACAGACCAAAAGGACTCATCATGAAGAACATGAAAAAATGGATAGCAATCTGCGCCATGCTCGGCGCAGCAACACAAACTCACGCCGTGGTAGGGTCGTGGACGAAACAAACAGCACATTACCCCATTTACTCCAGTGGAGGGTATGCCGAGATGCCGTTCAATGCGCCAACTTCGATGCCGACGCTGACTTCTTTTATCACGTCGGTTACATATCAATGGACGGGGTATGGGAATGGAAACACGGTACGAAAAGTTGAGATTTGCTATTCAAAAAAGTACTCAACAACAATTAGCAATTGTTGGGAGATTTCTAACAGACAGCAAGATACTATCCATAATTTTGATGGACTAGATGCTTCAGGAAAATTCTGGATTCGGCACCGTATTTCCGGAGGAACTTATCCAGCCATCTCCAGTGCATTAGATACTGTAACGGTCATGCATCAATGATACTTTGACTCTGCGATAGGGAAATATTTGATTCCCTGTCGTAAAAATGTAGATGATGGATTTAGGGAGAGTATCATGACCACCAGAGTAAGCAGCAGTTTAGCAACGACTTCCACCGCCACCTTAACTCCCGCTGCCACGGTAGCCACATCCAGCAGCCAGGCCACCAGTCAATCCAGAGGGCATGCCCTGATGCTGGAACGTTTGTGGCGGATCAAAGACCCTTCCGCGCCTGAGCCAAAAATCTTGTATACCGTCACAACAGACATGTTGTCTGGCAATTCGTTTGATTTTTTGACTTACTCTGACCGGCGACTACTGGAGAAAGTCTACTCCTACGCAGAAGAAAATAATATTGACTTGGAACAAGTGGACTTACTGGCTTTTGATATGGCAGGTTACCGCATGGCTGGCCCAGGTGGACATCTTGCCAGTAAACCTGGGAACGCCTATGGAGTGGAAGGAAAGTGGGTGATTAATGCATTTGATGAGCGAGACACCAAGCTCGCTTATCAAATCAAAAACGGGAAAGCCATGTTGAGCACTGAATTTGACAGAGGCTATCTCGATGAAGCATTGGATCCTGAAAGGGCACCTACCCATGGCGTTGATTTTGCTTTTTTGGCAAAGATGGTCAAACAGTTTTCTGATCAAGCTGGGCAACCAGATGAAAATATCCAGATGCCGGATGACCCTAATCGGCGCTATGCAGAACCAGGAATGGGCTACTATCTGGTTGAAACCCTGAACGGCAAAAAACCGCCGACCCACCCGGATAATCTGGCCAAAGGCGGCGATGACAGCACCAATGTGCTGAATTATCTGACCAAGCAGGATCGCAAAAAGCTGCTGGCGGCTTATAAGATGCTGATGTCACTGGGCATGAGCACCGAGCAACTGGATCAAACCGCCACCCGGCTGGGCGCCACGCGCATGCGCGAAGCCACTGGCGTGGTTGCCCCCGTC
>NZ_QJKI01000031.1:6376-37835 GCF_003201855.1 Rivihabitans pingtungensis
GGCCTATTGGCTTTGTGTTTCAGCAGTTCAATTTGATTCCATCACTGTCCGTGCTGGATAACGTGGCCCTGCCCTTGCTGTATCAGGGGCTGGCGCCAGCAGTGCGGGCGGCGCAAAGCCTGGCCGTGCTGGAGACGCTGGGCATTGCCGACAAGGCGGGGCAACGGCCGGATGATTTATCTGGCGGGCAAAAACAGCGGGTGGCGATTGCCCGTGCCTTGGTGGCGCAGCCCGCGCTGATGATTGCCGACGAACCCACCGGCAGCCTGGACCCACGCCATGCCGATGAGGTGATGACTTTGCTGTGCGAGCTGAATCAAGCTGGCATGGCGCTGGTGATGGTCACCCATGATCTGGTCCTGGCGGCGCGCGCCAAATCGCGCTGGCGGATTGCCGCAGGACGGATTGTCCATGATTAAGCCACGCACGCTGTGGCTGGCGGCGGAAGCGCTGCGCAATATTCAATTCTCCCGCACCCGCATTGTGCTGACCTTGGTTGGCATTGTGATTTCCACTGCGTCGGTGGTGGCGATTCTCACCATTGGCTGGAATGCCGCCACTGAGTCGGTGCGCCGTTTTTCCAGCCTGGGGGCCAATTTGTTTGTGGTCAGCAATCTGGAGCAAGGGCAGGTGGCCTTGTACGCCGATATGGAGGCCGAAAAGCAGGCGTTGCGCGCGCGCTTTCCGTTTGTGCAAGGTGCGGCATGGGTGTTTTCTTTATCCAGTCGCGCCAAGGGCGGCGCGCGCCAGGCGGATGCGGTGCTCTACGCGGGCGATGCGCAGTTTCGACCCATGGTGTCGCCGCAATGGCGGCAGGATGGGCCGAGCGCGGGTGTTTGGGTGGGGGCCGGCTTGCTGGCGGAGCTGGGCTTGCCCGCCCGGCCTGGCCCAGATGTCGGCCTGCGGCTGGAGGGGCGTTATTACCCGGTGGCCGGGGTGTTTGCCGAGCTGGACAATATTCCGTTTGTGGATATCGACGCGCGCAATGCGGTGATTTTGCCGGCATCCGCCACCCGTCATCTGTTTCCCGGCCCTGCTTTTGCCCGCATGCTGATTCGGGCGCCGGCAGCGCAGGTGAACGAATCCACCGCCAGCGCCTTGCGTGGGTATTTTGTTCAGCGCGGTTTTGTCGCCGCCGAGGTGAATTATCCCGCCAAGATCATTGAGTCACTGAAAACCCAACAACAGTTGTTTGCCTGGTTGTTGGCCGGGGTGGCGTTGATTTCAGTGGTGGTGGCAGCGGTAGGGGTGATGAGCAGCACGTTGTCTGATTTGGCGGATCGTCGGCGAGAAATTGCCATTCGGCTGATTGTGGGCGCCTCGGTGCGCGATATTTTCTGGATGCTGTCAGTTGAAGCCTTGGCGCTTAGCTTGCTGGGCGCGGCGGGCGGCGTGGTGGTGGGTTTGCTGTGTGCGGCGCTGGCGGCTTGGCTGGCTGGCTGGGCGTTTGCCGTGCATGGTGGCTATGTGCTGCTGGCGGTGCTGTGCTCCAGCGGCATTTGCCTGGGGTTTTCTTTGTTTCCTGTGCGCTATCTGATGCGCCCCTCAATTGTTGAAGCCTTGCGCGCTGAGTCATAGCACGCCGTATTTTTAATACTTGTCCACGCGACAGAACCGCACTGTCCACACCCCAGGGGGACAGGGGTGTGAACCGCCTGTGGACAAATCATCCAGCTGGCTGATTTATCATGACTTTTCTGTGTTGCCTATTTTTTGGGCAGTGGGATGGGCATCCACACCGACGCGGGAGAGAGGTGTGCACCGGCTGTGGATAAAGTGGTTTATTGATTGATTTTTAAGCAAAAACTTTTGTTGCACATTTTTTACGCAGATTCTGCCGCCGGCAGCAGCTTGCCGGGGTTGAGAATCCCGTCGGGGTCGAACACCTGGCGGATGCCGCGCAGGTAGTGGATTTCTTCGGCGCTGCGCGTCACCGGCAGGTAGTCGCGCTTGAGCAGGCCCACGCCGTGTTCGGCCGACATACTGCCCTGATAGCGCGCCAGCACGTCAAACACCAGGCTGTTCACCCGCTCGCAGTGGCCACGGAAGGTGTCGATGTCCATGTCCAGTGGGCGCAGCACATTGATGTGCAAGTTGCCGTCGCCAATATGGCCAAACCACACCACGTCAAAATTCGGGTATTCGCGCGCCAGCAGGGCGTCCAGCTCGGCGATAAAGGCCGGCGCGCGTGAGATCACCACCGACACATCGTTTTTGTACGGGGTGCGCGGGGTGATGGATTCGCTGATGTCCTCGCGCAGCCGCCACAGCGCCGCCGCCTGCGTGTCGGATTGGCTGATCACGCCATCGGCCAGCCAGCCGGCGTCCACGCAGGCTTCAAACGCCGCCAACGCGGCGGGTTCGTGTTCGGCGTCGAATTCCAGCAGGGCGTAATACGGCGTCACCGTGTCAACGGCGCGGCGCACATGGCCGCGCGCCAGCACCGCCTGCTGGGCGGCTTCGGAGAAAAACTCAAAGGCGTTCAGCGTCAGCCGGGCGCGAAAGGCGTGGAACACCAGCAAGATGTGCTCCAGCGCCGGCGCCGCACACACCATCACCCGCGCCGGGGCTGGCGCGCGCGCCAGGCGCAGGGTGGCGTCCACAATCAGGCCCAGCGTGCCTTCGCTGCCGACAAACAAATGGCGCAGGTCATAGCCGCTATTGTTTTTCACCAAGCCCTGGTTCAGCCGCAGCACATCACCAGCGCCAGTCACCACAGTGAGCCCGGCCACCCAGTCGCGAAACATGCCGTAGCGCACCACCTTGATGCCGCCGGCGTTGGTGGCGATATTGCCGCCAATGCACGACGAGCCGCGCGAGGCAAAGTCCACCGGAAAATACAGCCCTTGCGCCAGGGCGTACTGTTGCAGGCTTTCGGTCACCACCCCGGCCTGACAGCGCACGGTGGCGGCCACCGGGTCAAAGTCGCTGATCTCGCGCATCTGCTCGAACGACACCACCACTTCGCCAGCCACCGCGCAGGCGCCGCCAGACAGGCCGGTGCGCCCGCCCGAGGGCACCAGCGCCAGCCGCTCGGCGCGCGCCAGCTGCACCAGCGCCTGCACTTCGCCCAGGCTGCGCGGAAACACCACGGCGCTGGCCGCTGGGGCGTAATAGCGCGTCCAGTCGCGGCCATATTGTTGCAGGCTGTCGGCGTCGGTGCGGATGCGCGCGGGGTCAATCACGGCGGCAAGGCGGGCGGCAAGGTCGGTCATGGTGGGTGAGTCCGTGGAGGAGGGGCTAAAAAAGTTTTGCAGGGCTGGGGCTGGCAAAATCCAGAATACCTGATAAATTTACTCAAGAATTCAGCAAAAAGGAAGCCTCCCATGCAAAGCTATTCGCTCGACAAGGACAAAATCAAGGTGCTGCTGCTGGAAGGCGTGCACCAGACCGCCGTGGAAGCGTTTCAGGCCAGCGGCTATGTCACGCTGGATTATCACGCCAAGGCGCTGCCCGAGGCGGAATTGTGCGCGGCGATTGCCGATGCGCACATTGTTGGCATCCGCTCGCGCACCCAGCTTACCGAGACGGTGTTTGCCGCTGCGCGCAAGCTGATGGCGGTGGGCTGCTTTTGCATCGGCACCAATCAGGTGGACCTGGCCGCCGCCGCCCGACGCGGCGTGCCGGTGTTCAATGCGCCGTTTTCCAACACCCGCTCGGTGGCCGAACTGGTGCTGGCGGAAATCATCATGCTGATGCGCGGCATTCCGCAGCGCAATGCGCTGGCGCATCGCGGCGGCTGGCTGAAATCGGCGGACCACGCTTACGAGGTGCGCGGCAAGACGCTGGGCATTGTCGGCTATGGCCATATCGGCGCACAGATCAGCGTGCTGGCGGAAAACCTGGGCATGCAGGTGGTGTTCTACGACATCGAAACCAAGCTGCCGTTGGGCAACGCCCGCCAGCTGCCCAGCCTGGAGGCGCTGCTGGGCGTGGCCGATGTGGTGACTCTGCATGTGCCGGAAACCGAACAAACCCGCCATTTGATTGGCGCGGCCGAGCTGGCGGCGATGAAGCCCGGCAGCCATTTGATCAACGCCTCGCGCGGCACGGTGGTGGACATCGACGCGCTGGCCGCCGCGCTGCACAGCAAGCATCTGCATGGCGCGGCGATTGATGTGTTTCCGCTGGAGCCGCAAGCCAATGGCGATGAGTTCCTGTCGCCGCTGCGCGGGCTGGACAATGTGCTGCTCACCCCGCACATCGGCGGCTCCACCCAAGAGGCGCAGGCCAATATCGGCGCCGAGGTGGCCAGCAAGCTGATTCGTTATTCGGACAATGGCTCGACCCTGTCGGCGGTGAACTTCCCGGAGGTCTCGTTGCCTGCCCACGCCGACAGCTGCCGCCTGCTGCATATTCACCGCAACCAGCCCGGCATGCTGGCGCGCATCAATGCGCTGTTCTCCGGGCAAAACATCAATATCCGCGCGCAATATCTGCAAACCAGCGGAGACTTGGGCTATGTGGTGATCGACGCCGACAGCGCCGCCAGCAGCACCGCGCTGGCCATGTTGCAGGCGATTGAGGGCACGCTGCGCTGCCGCGTGTTGTATTAAAGCGGCGCGCGGCTGTTGCGGCGCGCCATCGGCGACGCTGGCATGGGGGGGAATCCTCACTTATGATGAGGTTATTGCATCGTCGGCGGGGTACGCATGACACAGCCAGATCCCTTCCACGACCCATTGTCGCGGGCGTTCGGCTCGGCCGAACTGGCCGGGATTGTTCAATTTTGTAATCAGGCTAGCCGCGCCGACGTCTGCGCCGCCGTGGTGCGCCTGGTGGCGCAGCTGCGCGACGACGAGGTGACCCTGCCGGGGTTTCCGCCGCGTCGCGCCTGTCCGGGCCACCCCGGGCAGTGCCAGCCGGATTTTCATGCCGCGCTGGCCTCACTGGAAAGCGAACTCACCCAAACCCAGGCCAGCCTGGCGCGCCTGTCGGCCGCCGTGGCCAGCCTGCGCGCCCGCACGCCCGATTGGCAGGGCGGCGCCAGCCCGGATGAACTGGCCGCCGGCCTGGAGCATTGGCTGCATCGTCAGCCGGGCCACGCCATTCAGCAACCGCCGCAGGCGCGCAACGCGCCTTACGCCGCGGCTGATCTGGCGGTGCTATTGCCGGCGCGGCTGGCCACGGGCAAGCCGTTTTCGCTGTTGTGCCTGAGCCTGGATCATTTTGCTTCGCTGCGCCTGCGCCATGGCGCGGCCTTGGCCGAGCGTTTGCTGTCGCAGCTGGGTCAGCGCCTGCTGGCGCATGCGCCGCATGATCAGGTGGCGCACCTGGGTCAGGACGAGTTCGCCATTTTGAGCGAGCATATTGACGACAGCGCCGGCCATGCCGCCCGCCGGGTGTTGCAGCGGGTGGGCATTGAACTGAAAATTGACGGCGAGCGTTTTGCCTTGTCGGCCAGCGTCGGCGTCAGCCAGTTTCCGGCGGATGGCGAGGACGCCGAAACCTTGCTGCTGCGAGCGCGCCAGGCCACGGCGGCGGCGCGCCGCGCCGGTGGCACCACGTGGGCGCGCTATCATGCCGAGCACACCCCCGCCCAGCAGGCGCGCGAAGCACTGGAAAACGACCTGCGCCTGGCGCTGGGCCGCCCGGACGAAATGCATCTGCATTATCAGCCCATCATCAATTTTCGCACTGGCCAAGTGGTGTGCATGGAGTCTCTGGCGCGCTGGCAGCATCCGCGCCTGGGCATGGTCAGCCCGGAGCGGTTTATCCCGATTGCCGAAGAAAGTTCTTTAATCGTTGCCCTGGGCCATCGCCTGCTGGACACTGCGCTGGCGCAGTGGCAAAGCTGGCGTCAGGCCGGCTTGCCTGTGGCGCCGGTATCGGTGAATTTGTCCGGCCGGCAATTGTGCAAGCCCGATCTGGCGGATGATGTCGCCGCCTTGCTGCATCGCCACCAAATGCCACCGGCCATGTTGCAACTGGAAATCACCGAAACCGCGCTGGCGCAGGCCGGGACTGCGCCCATCAGCCGCACCTTGGATGCGCTCAAGGCGCTGGGGGTGAGCATCGCTTTGGACGATTTTGGCTGTGGTTACGCCAATTTGCAGCAGCTTTACCGCTTTCGCCCCGAGCAAATCAAGATCGACCGCAGCTTTATCAGCAAAATCGGGCTGGATCCGCATAGCGAGGTGATTGTCGCTGCGCTCTTGAGTCTGTCGCAGAATTTTGGCGTGGGCGTGGTCGCCGAAGGGGTGGAAACCCTGGAGCAGGCCAATTGGCTGTGGCGGCATGGTTGCGATGTGCTGCAAGGCTTTTTGTTCAGCCGACCATTGCCAGCGACAGAAATGGCGGCGTATTTGCGCGATTTGCCGCAGTCGCGCGCCATGTGCCCGCTTGGCGAACGCGCGCCGATGTGATCGCCGCCAGCGTCAAACCGGCACGGGCGCCGCTGGCGCGCGCGCCAGGCTCCAGTGGGCCAATGCCCAGCTCCATAGCTCGTCCAAGCCTTGGCAGTCAGCTGGCGGCGCATGGTTGAGTCGGGCCAGCGCCAGCCGCAGCTCGTCTGCAGCCTGATCGGGCCGGATGGCCGGCGCCAGGGTTTGTTTGCTGAGTTTTTCACCGGCAGTATTCACCAGCAATGGCAGGTGGGTGTAACGCGGTGTGGGGGCGTTCAAAGCCCGTTGCAGCACAATCTGACGCGGTGTGGAGTCCAGCAGGTCGGCGCCGCGCACCACCTCGCTGATGCCTTGCCAGGCGTCATCTACCACCACGGCCAGTTGATAGGCAAACAGCCCGTCGGCGCGTTTAAGCACATAGTCGCCTACTTGGTGCGCGACATCCTGGCGCTGTGCGCCGTAATGGCCATCCATAAACATCACTTCGCCTGCCGGGACATGCAGCCGCCAGGCGCGGCCGGCTTTGCCTGCTGCCAGGCCGTTGCGGCAAGTGCCCGGATACACTACACCGTCTACTCCGGGGTAGCCGGCCAGGGCGATTTCGCGGCGGGTGCAGGCGCAGGGGTAGGCATGGCCGCTGGCAATCAGGGCATCCAGCGCGTCCTGATAGGCGGTCAGTCGCTGACTTTGCCATATCACGGGGCCATCCCAGGCTAACCCGAGGGCTTCCAGCGTGCGCAGAATGGCGTCGGCGGCACCAGGCACTTCGCGGGGTGGGTCCAGGTCTTCGATGCGCAGCAGCCACTGGCCGCCCTGGCTGCGTGCGTGCAGATAACTGCCCACGGCGGTGGTCAGTGAGCCGGCGTGCAACAGGCCGGTGGGGCTGGGAGCAAAGCGCCCGCGGTATGCGCTGGCGGGCAAGTCCTGAAAAGAGGGTGCGTTCATGGCCGTGGTTTTAACCGAATCTGGCCTGTTCTGCCAAGTTCAGTACAGCAATCTTCACAGGTCAAATACTTCACCCTCATGCGGCAGTTGCAGCTCGCGCAGGCGGTGGCGGTATTCCAGTTCACGCTCGAAAATGGTGCGGTTATGCGCCTCACGGATGCCACGTATTTTGGTGCGTCCGCGTTTCGGCTGAAAATAAATTTTGCGCGGCGTCATTCCCAGGGCGGCTTCGTCGTGCAGTGGGATGCCTTCCTGGCTCAGGTAATTGCGGGTGAACAGCACATTGCGTTCGCCTGGTGCGCCCAGATACAGGCCCTTGAGGATATTGGCGCCGCCATAGAGCAAGGCGGTCAAGCGTTCGCGGCGGGCACCCTGCAGCAGCATGGCGTCGATCAGCGACTCCATGATGTGGCTGGCGTAACGGGCCGGTGCGTGGGTGTCGGTGGCGCCGGCTTCCAGATCCGGCACCATGAAGTGGGCCATGCCGCCTACGGCTGCCACCGGGTCGTGCAGGCACAGCACCACGCAACTGCCTGTCACGGTGACCAGCAGCCAGTCTTCGCGGGTGGCCAGTATTTCTCCTGGCCACAGTTTGGTGGCTTCCAGGCCAAAGTGTTTGTCGAAATACACTTCACGTGGCAGCGAGTTCTGCAAGAAGGAGAGCGGAATGGGCATGATCGGGGCCGTCGCAGGGTCAGGGTTAGCGGTCGAGCAGGATGCTGATGATGGCCAGCAGTTGTTCCGGAGCAAATGGCTTGGCCAGCCAGGCATGTGCCCCGACTTCGCGCGCCAGTGCGCGCAGATAGTTGGTCTCGACGGTAGACATCAGCACCATCGCGGTGTGGGTGGTATCTGGTCGCTGACGCAGAATGTGGATCAGGCAGGCGCCATCCAGGTCGGCCATGATGTGGTCAACGATGCAGACTTTGGGCGGACCGGTGCGCTCCAGTTCGCGCAGGGCGGCATCAGCACTGCTGGCTTCTCGCACCTGATGGCCGGCACGGCGCAGGGCAAAGCCGATGCTTTGCCGGCAACACATGGAGTCATCCACCAGCAGGATGTCGGCGGGGGCTGCTTGGGGGGATGGCACGTTCGGTCCACTCCTTCGGTCTGTCGGGTTCCGGGAAGATGGCGCGCCGTGGCGTGGGCTGGGTGGTCTGGCGCAAATGACGTCATGCCGAAATCCCGTGGTCATGGTGGCGTCATGCCGACAGTATAGAGGCGTTGCCGATTTTTTTCATGTCATTATCGTGGGCAATGAGATATTGATTGCTGAAATCGGCGGTAAACAAGCATCAGCCTTGCCCGGCAGCACGAAAGTGGTTCATAAAATGCTGCAGAGCAGCCAAATCCGGCGTGTCGTGGGGCAGTCAGAACCGGCCTGCATGCGGGCAAAACGACGCAGGCAGGTTCTGGCAAGCGGTATTTCAGTCTGCTGGCACTTGCGGCATGACCCGGCACGGCAGTTGGAGCCGGAAGCAGGCGCCGCGGGTGCTGGCTTGCAGGGTCAGTTCGCCGCCAGACACCTCGGCCACGCCACGGGCAATTGCCAGACCAAGCCCGGTGCCATCGGCGCGGGTGGTGAAAAACGGATCAAAAATCCGGGGCGCCACCTCTGCGCTCACACCAGGGCCGTCATCCTGCACGGTCAGTTTTAGCACGCCATTGCCCAGTTCGGTGCTGACGCGAATATGGCCTTGCGGTGGAGAGAACACCAGGGCATTTTCCAGTAAATTCACGAATGCGCCCAACAATGCCTTGCCATCACTGTACAATTCGACTTGCGGTGCCTGTGCTGGCCAGTCCAGCACCACCTCGCGCGCCTGTGCCTGCGGAGCAAAAACCTGCTCGGCATCGGCCAGCAGGCGTGGCAGCGCCACCCATTCCCGCGCCTCGACATGGCCGCGCACAAAGCCCAGCATATCGCTGACCAGGCCTTCCAGTGCACGCAGCCGGGTCAGCGCCTTGCCGGCAAATTTCAGCCGGTCGGCGTCGTCGATGCTGGGCCGGTTCAGATGGGAGGTGTACAGCATGGCGGTGGCCAAAGGTGTGCGCAGCTGGTGCGCCAGCGAGGCAGCCATGCGGCCCATGGCGACAAAACGCTCTTGCTGGGCCAATTGTTGTTGCATTTCCAGCGCACGGCTGACATCTTGCACAAGGATAATGGCACCATCGTCATCCGGAAGAGGCTGGCGCTGGATCAGCATGTGGCGTAATTCACCTTGTGGCGTGTGGTAACTGACCTGACCATCGTCATGCGCGGCATGGCCAAAGCTGCTGGCGCAGGCTTCCCATGGGCGGTGGGTCCAGTCCTCGCCCAGCAAGGTGGAGGCAGCACGGTTTTGTCGACTGACGCGCCCTTCGGCGTCAATTTCGATCACACCGGCGGGCAGCATATTGAGTAAAAGCGATAAACGCCCTAATAATGCAGTGTTTTCGGCAACCCGGCGTGAAAGTTGCTCGTTGGCCAGTGCCAGTTGCTCGGACAAATGGGAGACCTGCTGCTGAAGCGCCAGATAGGCGTCAATCAGCTGGCCGGACACCTGGGTAAAGCGGTCAAAGGCGTGTTCCAGCCCTGTGGTTTGTGGCGTGGAGCCCGTGGCATCATGAGATCGCATATTTATTTATGACGTTTAGCACGCTTTTTTGTTTACAATAGAGATGGAAAATCGTATCAGACTGCCCTTGGCTTGCCGAGGCACTACCGCTGGCCCGGTCAAGAAAATCACGGCATGTCCGATACAGTTACACAAAACAGCGTCTTGCGGAGCAGACTGTGTCTGAACTTCTGAAAAAAATCGATGCGCGAACCAAGCTCGCCGGCACCAACAAGCTTGAGATCCTGCTGTTCTCGCTGGGAACGGACCAACGCACTGGTCGCCGCGAGACGTTTGGCATCAATGTCTTCAAGGTGCGCGAAGTCATGCGTACCCCGGAAATCACCGCCGCGCCAGAAATGACCGCGTCGGTGGAAGGCATGGTCAGCCTGCGCGGCCAGCTGGTGCCGGTGATTGACCTGGCCAAGTACACTGGGATCGTCACCGAAACCAAACCCGACATCATGATCGTGACCGAGTACAACGGCCACACACAGGGCTTTCTGGTCGAGGCAGTGGACACCATCCTGCGCCTGGACTGGTCGCTGATGCGCGTGCCGCCGGAGATGATCTCCAACCGTATGGGCGGGCTGGTTACTGCGGTGACCGAGCTGAACGACCAGACACTGGTGATGATGATTGACGTCGAAAAGGTGCTGGCGGAAACCACCCAGATCGACGACTCTTACCAGTTCGTCAACATTGAGCCGGTCAGCGTGCCGCGCATGGTGTTCTACGCCGACGACTCGGCGGTGGCGCGCAAGCAGATCGAGCGCACGCTCGACGCCATGGGCATCCGCCACGCTGGCGCCATCAATGGCCGCCAGGCTTGGGAAGAGCTGCAACGCCTGGCCACCCAGGCCGAAATGGCCCATCGCCCGCTCAACGAAATGTTGCATCTGGTGCTGACCGATGTGGAAATGCCGGAGATGGACGGCTATATCCTCACCAAGATGATCAAGACCGATATCCGCTTTGCCGGCATCCCGGTGCTGATGCATTCCTCGCTGTCCGGGCATTCCAACCAGAAGCTCGGCCAGTCGGTCGGCGTGGACGAGTATGTCTCGAAGTTCGAGCCGCACAAGCTGGCCCAGAAAGTGCGCCAGCTGCTCAAGCTGGATGCGCCGCAGTCCACGCTGCTGCCGTCCGGACAGGCCACCCTGCCGCGCGACTGACCCCCGTTCACCTGGCTGAAAATAGGTTTAGAAGATGACCGCTTCCGACGCTTCGCTGCTTGCCAACATCGATGCCCGCACCAAGCTGGCAGGCTCCAACAAAATGGAGATCCTGCTGTTCACGCTGGGCACCCGCGAAATCTTCGGCATCAATGTGTTCAAAGTCCGCGAAGTTTCGCAGACTCCGGAAATCACCAAGACGCCCAATATGCCGATGGGTGTGCAAGGGGTGATCTCGTTGCGTGGCAATATCATTCCGGTGATTGCGCTGGACAAGTTCATCGGCCGCAGCAAGCCTGACAATGTGTATGCCTCGATGATCGTCACCGAGTTCAACAAAAGCACCCAGGCTTTTCTGGTGGGCGAAGTAGACCGCATCATCCGCGTGGACTGGGACAAGGTGCGTGCGCCGGAAAACATGGTATCCACCAGCCAGCAGGCCATGATTACCGCTGTGACCGAACTGGAAGACGGCAAACTGGTGTCGATTCTGGACGTCGAACAGATTCTGGCCAGTGTGATTGGTGAAACCCGCATTCCGGATATCCCCAAGGCCAATCTGGATGCGGATCAGTTCATCTTCTTCTGCGACGATTCGGTCGTGGCACGCAAGGAAATCACTGGCGTGCTGGACAAAATGGGCGTCAAGTATCATCAGGCCAACAATGGCCGCGAAGCCTGGGATCGTCTGCAAGCCTTCGCCAACCGTCAGTGGAACGAGGGCGAGAGTCTGCACGACACCCTCAAGCTGATTCTGGTGGACGCCGAAATGCCGGAAATGGACGGCTATGTACTGACCCGCCTGATCAAGAATGATCCACGCTTTGCCGATATCCCGGTGGTGATGCACTCCTCGCTGTCGTCCAACGCCAACCGGGCAATGGGCACCAGCGTGGGCGTCGATGCCTATGTGGCAAAATTCGAACCCGCACTGCTGGCAGAGACCATGCTGCCATTTTTGCAACGATAATTCCATGTGAGCTGATTTAGAATCACGGCTTTCACTTAAACAACATCGGTTCCTCAGGACATCTACAAGCATGGTAGAAGCAGACAAAAACACCCGGTTCCTGATCGTGGACGACTTTTCCACGATGCGCCGCATCCTCCGCAACCTGCTCAAGGAGCTCGGTTTCACCAATGTGGACGAAGCCGAGGATGGCCAGGCCGCCTTGCACAAGCTGCGCACCTCGCACTTCGAATTTGTCGTGTCGGATTGGAACATGCCCAATATGACCGGCATCGAATTGCTCAAGGCCGTGCGTGCCGACAACAACCTGAAGCATTTGCCTTTCCTGATGATCACAGCCGAAGCCAAGCGCGAGAACATCATTGAAGCGGCCACTGCCGGCGCTTCGGGTTACATCGTCAAGCCGTTCACCGCCGCGACGCTGGAAGAAAAGCTGTCCAAGATCTTCGCCAACGTCGGCAAGTAATCGCAGCAGGAGACGCCTCGTGTCCGACCACGTACAGGAAAATGGCG
Source organism: Rivihabitans pingtungensis (assembly GCF_003201855.1). Taxonomy (GTDB): domain Bacteria; phylum Pseudomonadota; class Gammaproteobacteria; order Burkholderiales; family Aquaspirillaceae; genus Rivihabitans; species Rivihabitans pingtungensis. Next base: position 18,921 of record NZ_QJKI01000031.1, read on the forward strand.
ATTCGCCGGAGCTGGAAGCATTGTTCGACACCTTGTCGCATAAGCAGGCGGCTCAGGCCGCAGCCCCGGCAGCGCCGGTGATGCCGCCCCCGGTGGGGGTGGGTGATGGCTCGGGTGATTCAGCTGAGCTGGAAGCATTGTTTGAAAGCGTGGCGCGCACCGCCGCTCTGGAAACCCCGCCGGTTACCGTCAAGCCGTTTGGCGACAATGGTGATTCCGACGAATTGCAGGCACTGTTTGACAGTCTGGCTGCTGCCGCACCCGAGCCGGAAGTGGTGCCGCCGCCTGTCCCCGAAATGCCCAAGCCCGACCCGCAAGTGCTGGAAATGTACACCCGCGTCGGCCAGATGACGCGCAAGCTGCACGATGCACTGCATGAACTGGGTTACGACAAGTCGCTGGAACGTGCAGCCTCTACCATTCCGGACGCCAAGGATCGCCTGGCCTATATCGCCTCGCTGACCGAAAACGCCGCCATGCGTGCGCTGAATGCCACCGACCAAGCAGGCCCGCATCAGGATTCGATCGAAAAAGGCGCCACCGCCTTGTCGCTGGGATGGGACAAGCTCTACGCCGGCCAGCTGTCGGTGGATGAATTCAAGCTGCTGTCACAGCACACCCGTGATTACCTGGCGTCGGTGCCTTCGCATACCCAGGCGACCCGCACGCAACTGATGGAAATCATCATGGCGCAGGATTTCCAGGATCTGACTGGCCAGGTGATCAAGAAAATCGTCGAGATGGTTCAGCATATGGAAAGCGAGCTGCTGGCCTTCCTGATGGAATTCTCCGATAAGAAGATGGAAAGCAAGGACAACGGCCTGCTCAACGGCCCGGTGGTCAACGCGGAAGGTCGCACCGACGTCGTCACCAGCCAACAACAAGTGGATGACCTGCTGGAAAGCCTGGGCTTTTAACGCCCCGCTCGCCCGCATCACAGAGACAAGAGGATAAAGATGAGCGAATTCGGCGGAATGGACGAGCTGCTACAGGACTTTTTGACCGAGTCTTCCGAGCTCTTGTCCGATGTGGACAACAAGCTGGTCGAGCTGGAACGTCGTCCTGACGACAAAAACATGCTGCATGACATTTTCCGGGGCTTTCACACCATCAAGGGTGGCGCCGGCTTCTTGAATGTCAGCCCGCTGGTGACCTTGTGCCACCGCACGGAAAACCTGTTCGACAAGCTGCGCAATAGCGAAATCCAGCTTTCACCGGAAGTCATGGACGTGATTCTCGAGGCCACTGGCGTGGTGCGCGACATGTTCGACGTGCTGCGTCAGGGCCGCATGCCGGAAAGCGCCGACCCGATGCTGCTGGAAGCACTGGATCGTGCACTGAAGGCTGATCAGCCGATCACCGTCGTGCAACTGGATCCGCTGCCGACCCCTGTGGCCCCTCCGCCGCCTCAACCGGTTGCCCCGCCGCCTGCTGCTGCTGCTGCGCCCGCTGCTGCGGCGCCTGCTCCTGCTGCGGCGGGTGCGCCTGACTGGCAAAGCCTGTATCACGCCGTGGTGGTGCCGGCACAAGCCGTGCCTGCTGCCGCCCCCGCCCCGGTGCCAGCAGCCGCTGCGCCGACAGCACCGCTCCCGGTGGCCAAGCCGGCCGCGCCGGCTGCTCCGGCACCACGTCCGGCCAACAAGCCGACTGCCATGGCCCCGGTGCAACAGGAAAACACCATCCGCATCGACACCCAGCGTCTGGATCAGGTGCTGAATCTGTCGGGTGAAATCGGCCTGACCAAGAACCGCCTGACCACGCTGCGCACCGAAATCCTGCAAGGCAACCGCGACACCAACACCCTGCGCTCGCTGGACGAAGCTGTCAGCCAGCTTGATCTGCTGGTGGGCGATCTGCAAAACGCGGTGATGAAAACCCGCATGCAGCCGATTGGCCGCCTGTTCCAGAAGTATCCACGTCTGGCGCGCGATCTGGCCCGCCAACTGGGCAAGGAAGTCGAACTGGTCATCATTGGCGAGGAAACCGAACTCGACAAGACCATGATCGAGGATCTGAACGATCCGCTGGTTCACCTGGTGCGCAATGCTGTCGATCACGGTGTGGAAACCCCGGAAGAGCGCGTGGCGGTGGGCAAAAAGCCACAAAGCGTGATCGAGCTGTCTGCCCAGCAGGTAGGCGACCATATCCTGATCGAGATTACCGACGACGGCAAGGGCATGCGTGCCGAAATGCTGCGTCGCAAGGCCGTTGAAAAAGGCCTGATCGACCTGGAAACCGCCAACAGTCTGGACGACAAGCAAGCGCTGCAACTGATCTTCCTGCCCGGTTTCTCCACCAAGGACCAAATCTCCAATGTGTCCGGCCGTGGCGTGGGCATGGATGTGGTGCGCACCAATATCCAAAAGCTGAATGGCCGCATCGACATCAGCTCGGAAGTTGGCGAAGGCACCCGCATCAGCATCTCGCTGCCGCTGACCCTGGCCATTCTGCCCGTGCTGGTGGTCAAGGTGTGCAACCAGCCGTTTGCCGTGCCGCTGGCCATGGTGCGCGAGATCATCCCGATCCAGCAGGACAGCATCCAGGAAGTCTCGGGCCGCCCGACCATCGTGGTCCGCGACGAAATCCTGCCGGTGCGCTCGCTGGCTGATCTCCTGGGTTGGCAGCCTACCCAGGAAGCCCAGTTTGGCGTGCTGATGCAATCGGCCGAACGCGCCTTCATCCTGGCCATCGACGCCTTTGTTGGCCGCGACGATGTGGTGATCAAGCCGCTGCAAAACATTCGTCCGCGTGGCGTGGCTGGCGCTACGCTGTCTGGCGATGGCTCGGTGGTGCTGGTGCTGGATATGGAAGACCTGCTGTCTGATCCGTCGGCCAACCAGCAAAACGTGACGCCTGCACTGGGCAACAACGCTGCTGCGCCGCGCCTGACCGCCGCATGATCCGCGTGAGCGTATCTGCCTGAGCACAAAGCCCCCATTCGGGGGCTTTGTTGCATTTGAATGGCAGGCACGCGCCTTGCGTGCCTGCCATGTGCTGCACAAATCCACCCGAATTTGACCTGACGCCGTGCAAGCAGCTTGGCGTGACTGTCCGCAAATGATTTAATTCGCCCCATGAATTCCATGTTCAAGCGTGTGGCGCTGGTCGCCCGACACAGCAAGCCCCAGGTGGTCGCTTCACTGATCTCACTGGCTGATTTTCTGACTACGCATGGTCTGACCGTGCTGGTGGACCGTGACAGCGTGTCGCATGCCGATGCCGGTCGCTACCCATTGGTCGATCGTGCGGACCTGGGCAAACTGGCCGATCTGGCCATTGTGCTGGGCGGCGATGGCACCATGCTGTCGGTAGCGCGTCTACTGGCGCCATACAACACGCCCATGGTGGGGGTGAACCAAGGCCGGCTGGGCTTTATGACCGACATCTCACTGCATGAGATGTTCACCACCATCGAGGCTATCTTGCATGGTGAATTCGTGCCGGAAGACCGCATCCTGCTCAATGCCAGCGTGCAGCGCGACGGTGTGGAAGTAGCCAGCACCCTGGCGTTTAATGACGTAGTGTTCAGCCGTGGCGCCACCGGCTCGATGATCGAATTCGAGATTTTTATCGACAAGCAGTTTGTCTACAGCCAGCGCTCGGACGGCCTGATTGTCTCCACCCCCACCGGCTCCACCGCCTATTCACTGGCCGCTGGCGGCCCTATTCTGCATCCCACCATCCCGGCCATCACCCTGGTGCCGATCTGCCCGCAATCGCTGTCCAACCGGCCGATTGCGGTGAACGACAGCAGCCTGGTTGAGTTTGTGCTGACCCGTGGCGTGGATAGCCGGGTACATTTTGATGGCCAATCACACTGCGGCCTGCAAGAAATGGATCGCGTGCTGATTCGCCGCTACCGCAACCCGCTGCGCATCCTGCACCCGGTTGGCTACAACTACTACGATATGCTGCGCCACAAACTGCATTGGGGCGAACGCCTGCTCTGATTTTGCGACCGCAACCCGGATCTCACGCCATGCTGCTCTCGCTCGCCATCCGCGACTTTGTCATTGTTGACACCCTGGAACTGGATTTCACCGCCGGCTTTACCGTGCTCACCGGCGAAACCGGCGCCGGCAAATCCATCATCATCGACGCCCTGTCGCTGCTCTTGGGCGGCCGTGGCGACGGCAGCCTGGTGCGCGCCGGCTGCGAGCGCGCCGAGCTCTCGGCCCGCTTTGACCTGGCCCGACTGCCGGTGCTGGCCGACTGGCTTGCCGAACAAGCGCTGGCCGACGAAGGCGGCGAATTGCTGGTGCGGCGCATGCTGGACGCCAGCGGCCGCTCGCGCTGTTTTCTGAATGGCCGCGCCGCCACCCTGGCGCAACTGAAAACCGCGGGCGAATGGCTGGTGGACATCCACGGCCAGCACGCCCACCAATCGTTGGTCAAACCCGATACCCAGCGCGAACTCCTGGATGCCTACGCCCAGTCGGGTGAATTGGTCGCCAGCGTGGCCGAACGCCATCGCATCTGGCAGGACGCCCGCCAGGCGCGGCTGGACGCCGAGCAACACGCCGCCGCCTATGCGCTGGAGCGCGAGCGGCTGACCTGGCAAATCAACGAAGTCAACGAACTGAATCCGCAGCCGGGCGAATGGGACACCCTGGGTCAGCAGCACCAGCGACTGGCCAACGCCGCCGAATTGCAAGACGAAGCACGCCATGCGCTGAACGCGCTGTCTGACGACGAGGGCAATCTGATTTCCGCCGTGGCGCAGCTGCAAGGCCGTTTGACCCGCTTTGCCGGCGTGGATACCCGGCTGGCGCCGGTGGCGGCGCTGCTGGACTCGGTGGACGCCGAATTGCGCGAGGCGCTGTACGCCCTGCGCGACTATGTGGAAGACATCGAACAAAACCCGGAAGAACTCGCCCAAGTCGAAAAACGCATCGACGCCCTGCACGCCTGCGCGCGCAAATTCCGCCTGCGCCCGGAAGACCTGCCGCAGCGCCTGGCCGACTGGCGTCAGCAATTGGCTGAGCTGGACAATGTCGCCGACCTGGATGGCCTTTTGGCCAATGAGGCCGAAGCGCTGAGCGCGCTGCGTGAAGCTGCTGAGGTGCTGTCCGCCCGGCGACGCCGCGCCGCCAGTGAGCTGGCCGAGCGCATCAGCGCCGAAATGCACACCCTGGCCATGGCCGGCAGTCGTTTTGACATTGTGCTGACCCCACTGGCCACCCCCAGCGCGCACGGCGCCGAAAGCGTGGAATACCAAGTCGCCGCCAACGCCGGCTCGCCGTTGCGTCCGCTGGCCAAGGTGGCTTCTGGCGGCGAGCTGTCGCGCATCAGCCTGGCCTTGCAAGTGGTCACCAGCGCGGTGGCGGCAGTGCCGACGCTGATTTTTGACGAAGTGGACGTCGGCATCGGCGGCCGGGTGGCCGAAGTGGTCGGCAAGCTGCTCCAGCGTCTGGGTGAGCAATATCAGGTGCTGTGCATTACCCACCTGCCGCAAGTGGCGGCGCGTGGCGATGTGCAATGGCAGGTGTCCAAATCCGGCGAGGGTGAGGCCGGTGCGGTGATCAGCCGCATCCGGCCCTTGTCCAGCAAGGAGCGGGTGGAAGAGATTGCCCGCATGCTGGGCGGCGAGCAGATTACCGCCACCACCCGTCGTCACGCGCGGGAGATGTTGGCGGGGTAGTGAGGCGGGGTTGAGGGCGGGATGGCATCCCGTCCTCGTCCCGCCAGTGTTGTCTTGCCAAAGAATCCGGTAGAAGAACAACCCACCGAATGCTGTTTACAGCAGCGGGGCGGCGCTGACGATCACGCCGTCTTCATCGGCGTACAGCCAGTCGCCGGGGGTGAAGGTCACGCCGCCGAAAGTCACCGGGATGTCGACATCGCCGACGCCCTTTTTGATGGATTTGAGCGGGTGGGTGTCCAGCGCGCGCACGCCAATCGGCAGGCCGTTGATGGCGGCAGAGTCGCGGATGCAGCCATACACCACAATGCCGGCCCATTGGTTTTTCACCGCCAGTTCGGCGATCTGGTCGCCCACCAGCGCGCAGCGCAGCGAGCCGCCGCCGTCCACCACCAGCACGCGGCCGGCGCCCGGCTTGGCCAGGGTGTCGCGCACCAGCGAATTGTCTTCAAACAGTTTCAGCGTGACCACCTGGCCGCTGAACTTCACCTGGCCGCCAAACTGCTTGAACATCGGCGCCACCACGCGCAGATGGTCGCTGTGGGCGTCGCACAGGTCGGTGGTTTGAAAGCTCATGATTCATCCTTTGTCGTCTGAGAGGGAGGGAAGCGCCACCCGCTGGCGCGCCGGTCTGCGCCGGCTGACGACAGGCGGGCAGCGGCGGGTTATTCGCGCAGGCGCAGCGGCAGGAACAGCGTGCTGTCGCCACGGCGCACCAACAGCGCCACGGCGTCGCCCTGCAACAGGCCGGCAAAGGTTTTCAGCTCGCTCACCGGGCTGTGGTTGACCGCCAGAATCACATCGCCAGCGCTCAGTCCGGCCTTGGCGGCCAGGCCGCTGGCTTTTTCCACCAGCAGGCCGCTGCTCAGGCCGGAGTCGGCGCGTTGTTCGCGGCTGAGTTCGCTGACGGCCAGACCGATTTTGTCAAAGCTCATTTTTGGTGCGGCTTGTGTCTGGGGTTTTTCGTTGGCAGCACGTTCGCTGCTGGCCAGCTCGCCCAGCACCACGTCCAGGGTTTTTTCTTCGCCCTTGCGCCACAGCGTCAGCTTGGCCTTGCTGCCCGGCGCCTTGGCGCCCACCAGCATCGGCAGGTCTTTTGAGCTTTCCACTTTCTTGCCATCAAACGCCAGCACAATATCGCCCACCTGCACGCCGGCCTTGGCCGCCGCGCCATTGGGTTCGATATTGACGATCAGCGCGCCCTCGGCATTCGGGCGGCCAAACGAGCGGGCCAGCTCTTGCGACAGCTCCTGAATATGCACGCCCAGCTGGCCACGGCTGACCTTGCCCTTGGTTTTCAGCTGCTCGGCCACGCCCACGGCGATGTCGATGGGGATGGCGAAAGAAATGCCCATAAAGCCGCCGGAGCGGCTGTAAATCTGCGAATTGATGCCTACCACTTCGCCGCGCAGATTGAACAGCGGGCCGCCCGAGTTGCCGGGGTTGATCGCCACGTCGGTCTGGATAAAGGGCACATAGTTTTCGTCGGGCAGGCTGCGGCCCTTGGCCGAGACAATGCCGGCGGTGACGGTGTTGTCAAAGCCAAACGGCGCGCCAATCGCCGCCACCCATTCGCCCACTTTCAGCGTGGCCGGCGCGCCGATCTTGACCTTGGGCAGGCCGCTGGCGTCGATTTTGAGCACCGCCACATCGGTGCGCTTGTCCACGCCAATCACCTTGGCCTTGAATTCGCGCTTGTCGTTGAGCTTGACCTGCACCTGGCTGGCACCGGCCACCACGTGGGCATTGGTCAGCAAATAGCCATCTTCAGACAAGATAAAGCCCGAGCCATACGACACGCTTTCGCGTTCGCGCGGTTGTTGCTGGCGCGGTGCGCCATTGGGCGGCACAAAGCGCTTGAAGAACTCAAAGAACGGGTCGTCTTCCGGAATCGGGAAGGGGAAGGGCGAGTCTTCTTCGTCTTCCATGCGGTTGGCGCTGATATTGACCACTGCCGGGCCTTCGCGCTCGACCAGTTGGGTGAAGTCGGGCAGCAGCATATTCACCTGGCCACCCTGGCCAGGAATCGCCACGGGCGCCTGACTGGAGGACGAACCAGAAAAATAATCACGCAGCTGTTGCAGGCGGTCGCAGCCGGACAAGGCGCCGATCAGCGCCAGCGACAACACCAGGGGACGAATGCGAGTCAGGGTCACGGGATACATCCTTTCAGTCTGCGGCATCGGGCAGCGGCGCCGGCGTCTGGCTGGTGCGCGCCGGATACTCGCACAAATCGGCAATCACACAGGCTTCGCACAAGGGCTTGCGCGCCTTGCACACATAGCGGCCGTGCAGAATCAGCAAATGGTGGGCGTCCATGCGGTAGGCCTTGGGCGTCCATTTGACCAGGCGGTCTTCCACCTCGCGCACCGTCTCGCCCGGCGCCAGCCGGGTGCGGTTGGCCACCCGAAAAATATGGGTGTCCACCGCGATGGTGGGGTGGCCAAAGGCGGTGTTCAGAATCACATTGGCGGTTTTGCGGCCCACGCCGGGCAGCGCTTCCAGCGCGGCGCGCTCGGCCGGCACCTCGCCGCCATGGCGCTCCAGCAGCAGCCGACAGGTTTCGATCAGATGGCGCGCCTTGCTGCGGTACAGGCCAATGGTCTTGATATAGGGTTCCAGTCCTTCGATTCCAAGGGCCAGCATCGCCGCTGGGGTATTGGCCACCGGAAACAGCTTGCGGGTGGCTTTATTGACGCCAACGTCAGTCGCCTGCGCCGACAGCAGCACGGCGGTGAGCAGCTCAAACGGCGATTGATATTCCAGCTCGGTGGTGGGCGCCGGGATCGCCTGGGCCAGCCGGGCGTAAATGGCCGCGCGTTTGTCGGCGTTCATGCCTGTTCTCCCTGCAGCGGGGCCGGCGCTGGCGTGCGCGCCGGCCGCGCCTCCCACCATTGCTTGCCGGCAATCAACAGAGCCAGGCCGATAAACGCCCCCGGCGGCAGCATGGCCAGCAAAAACTGATAGTGCGCCGACTCTGGGATCAGATGTATCACCCAGCCGCGCGCCGATTCGCCCAGCACCAGCTCCAGCCCGGACAGCAGCGTGCCCTTGCCAAACAGCTCGCGCAGCCCGCCCAGCACCGCCAGCACCAGGGTCAGCCCCAGGCCCATCATCACCCCGTCCAGCGCCGCGTGTGGCACCGGATTGCGCGAGGCAAACGCCTCGGCGCGCGCCAGCACAATGCAGTTGGTGGTGATCAGCGGGATAAAAATCCCCAGCACGGCGTACAGCTCAGGCAGGCCGGCGCGCATCAGCAGCTCCACCAGCGTCACCAGCGCGGCAATCAACAAGATAAACACCGGATTGCGGATTTCATTGGGCACCCAGTGGCGCACGCTGGCAATCAGCGCGCTGGACAAGCCGGTGACCAGTGCGGTGGCCAGGCCCAGGCTGACGCCGTTCACCACGCTGCTGCTTACCGCCAGCACCGGGCACAGCCCAAGCAATTGCACCAGCCCGGCGTTTTGTCGCCACAGGCCATCGCCGATAATGCCGCGCGCGGCGTCGCCGCTGATCCATTGGCTCATGGTTGTTTGCCCTCGTTGTGCTCTGCCGGCAGCCGCGCCAGCACATTGGCCGCGCGGCCAACGGCGGCGGTGACGGCGCGCGCGCTGATGGTGGCGCCGGCCATGGCGTCAAATGGGCCGCCGTCTTTTTTGACCTGCCAGCGCAGGCCGTCGCTGATGCGGCGGCCGATGAACTGCTGGCTCCATGGGCTGCGCGCGGCGTCGATATAGTCGCCCAACCCCGGGGTTTCCCGGTGTTCGGTCACCCGCACGCCGCTGATGACGCCATTGGCGTCCACCCCCACCAGCATGCGGATGGCGCCGGCGTAGCCATTTGGGGCCACCGATTCCACCACCCAGCCGCTGAACTGGCCGCCGCGTCGGGCGCGGTGCGCGACGGCGGGCAGGCGCAGGCCCAGCAGCGCGGCGTCGGCCTCGCTCAGCGCCACGCTGTCGGCCAGCACATCGTTATCAAAGCTGCCGGCCGGCAGCACCTGCGCCAGCGTGGCGCGGCGGCTGGCCTCGGCGTAGTCGCGCAAGGTGTCGCGGGTAAGCGCTTCCACCGCTGCCAGCAGGGCGGCGCACACCAGGGCAAACAGCGCCAGGCGCAGGCCGCTGGCGCGCGCGCGTTGAACCGCATCGTGCAGGGCGCTCATCGCCGGCCTCCGGGCTGGCGCTGGCCAAAGGCCGGCGCGCGGGTGTGCAGGTCGATGAACGGCGCGCACAAATTCATCAGCAGCACGGCAAACGCCACCGCGTCCGGGTAGCCGCCCCAGGTGCGTATCACCCAGGTCAGCGCGCCAATGCCGGCGCCAAACCACAGCCGGCCGCGCGCGCTGCTGGGCGCGGTGACCGGGTCGGTGGCGATAAACCAGGCGCCCAGCTGGGTGGCGCCGGCCAGCAGATGAAACAGCGGGCTGGCGTAACGCTCGGCGTCCAGCAGGTGGGCCAGGGCGGCTAGCACGGTCAGCGTGGCCAGCATGGCCAGCGGCGCTTGCCAGCGCAGCACGCCGCGCGCGCCCAGCGCCAGCCCGCCAGCCAACCAGGCCAGGGCCAGCAAGGCCTGATCCAGGCTCACCGGCCACGGCCCGGCCAGCAGCACGCCCAGGGTCTGGCCGTTCAGCAAGCCGGTGCGCACTGCGTCCAGCGGCGTGGCCCCGGCCAGCGCGTCGGCGCTCAGGCCGGCCGGCAGGTCGCGGGTGAGCACGTACAGCAGCTGATCGCCGCCGCTGAGCGCGGCGTGCGGCGTCCATTGCGACATCTGCGCCGGAAACGACACCATCATCACCGCAAACGCCACCATGGCCGGGTTGAACAGATTATTGCCCAGCCCGCCGTACAGCTGCTTGGCCACCACAATGGCAAAAAACGCGCCCACCACCACCAGCCACCACGGCCCCAGCGGCGGAAAAGTCAGCCCGATCAGCGCGCCAGTCAGCAGCGCGCTGCCATCCAGCACAAAGCGGCGCGCCGGCAGGCCGCGCGCGCGCAGCATGGCCGCTTCGCACAGCAGCGCGGCGGCGCTGGCCAGCAGGATTTGCAGCCACACCGCCGGGCCATGCAGCGCGCTGTGCAGCAGCGCGCCGGGCAGCAGCGCGGCCAGCACCCACAGCATCACCTGGCGCACGCTTTTGGGTTGGGCAAGAAAAGGAGAAGACATCATTGCGGTTCACTGTTCGGGGGGGGGGCGGCCTTGGCCGCCTGTTCGGCGCGACGCGCGGCGGCGCGGGCCATGGCGGCTTCGATGGCGGCGCGCTTGGCGTCGTCGCTTGGCGCGGTAGTGGGCGCGGCACTGTCTGCCTTGGCGGCGGCTTGTTCGGCTTTGCGGGCGGCGGCACGGGCCATGGCCGCTTCAATCGCAGCGCGTTTGGCATCGTCGCTCGGCGCAGCAGCGGGCGCGGCGCTGTCTGCCTGGGCGGCGGCTTGTTCGGCTTTGCGGGCGGCCGCGCGGGCCATCGCTGCTTCAATCGCGGCGCGCTTGGCATCGTCACTTGGCGCCGTAGCGGACGCGGCGCTGTCTGCCTTGGCGGCGGTTTGCTCGGCTTGACGGGCGGCGGCGCGCGCCATCGCCGCTTCAATCGCGGCGCGTTTGGCGTCGTCGCTCGGCGCAGCAGCGGGCGCGGCGCTGTCTGCCTTGGCGGCGGCTTGCTCGGCTTTGCGGGCGGCCGCGCGGGCCATGGCGGCTTCGATGGCGGCGCGTTTGGCGTCGTCGCTTGGCGCCGCAGCGGACGCGGCGCTGTCTGCCTTGGCGGCGGTTTGCTCGGCTTGACGGGCGGCGGCGCGCGCCATCGCCGCTTCAATGGCCGCGCGTTTGCCGGCGTCGTCGGCGCTGGGGGCGTCGGCGGCGGTGGCTGTGCTGGCGGCGGCTTGGCTGGCCAGGGCGGCGCTGCGCTGGGCCAGGCGTTCGGCTTTTTCGGTTTTGTCGCGCTCCAGGCGGAACTGGCGGAATTCATGGCGCTGGCGGGCGCGCTCGGCGGCTTTTTTGTCGCGGTCGCTGGCCCACAGTTCGCTTTTGGCAAAGCGGTAATAGTCCACCAAGGGAATCTGGCTGGGGCAGACATAGCTGCACGCGCCGCATTCGATGCAGTCAAACAAATGGGCGTCGCGCGCCTTGTCAAACTGGCGCGCCTTGGCGAACCAGTGCAAGTCCATCGGCTGCAATTCGGCCGGGCACACCTGGGCGCAGTCGCCGCAGCGGATGCACGGCATGGCCGGCGGGCGCTGCGGAAACAGCGCCGGACTGGCGGCTATCAGGCAGTTGCTGGCCTGGGTGAGGCCGGCGCTGGCGTCGGGCAGGGCAAAGCCCATCATCGGCCCGCCCATGATGATCTGGTCGCTGTCCGCCTGGCGGCCGGCTTCGGCCAGCAGCCAGTCGGCCGGCGTGCCCAGCAGCGCTTCGACATTGCCCGGGCGCGCCACTGCGCCGGTCAGCGTCACCAGCCGCTGGATGGCCGGTTCGCCATGCTCCAGCGCGCGGGCGGCGGTGTAGAGGGTGGCCACGTTCAGGCACTGCACGCCAAATTCGGTCGAGCGCCGCCCGGCCGGCACCGCCTTGCCGGTCAGCAGGTGGATCAGCTGCTTGGCGCCGCCGCTGGGGTAGAGGGTGGGGATGACCACCACGTTAAACCCGCTGCCGGCGCAGGCGGCGCGCATGGCGGCAATCGCTTGTGGTTTATTGTCTTCAATGCCAATCAACACCTGGCGCGCCTCGGTCAGTTGGGCGGCCAGGGCGATGCCGGCGACGATGCCGCTGGCGCGTTCGCGCATCAGCCGGTCGTCGCAGGTGATATAGGGCTCGCACTCGGCGCCGTTGACCACCAGGGTGTCCAGCCCGCGTCGGGCCAGCTTGAGGTGGGTGGGGAACAGCGCGCCGCCCAGGCCGGCCACGCCACGCGCTTGCAGGGTGTCCAGCACTTGCACCGGGTCGGCGTGGCGCCAGTCCAGCGGGGTGAGTTCGATCCAGCGTTCGTCGCCGTCCGGCTCCAGCTCGATGCCGGGGCCGTTCAGCCCGGAGGGGTGGGCCAGCGGCAGCGGGCCGATGGCGCGCACCACGCCCGAGGTGGGCGCGTGCACCGCCACCGACATGGCGCCGTCGGCGTCGGCCAGGCGCTGACCCTTGAGCACGCGCTGGCCGACGCTGACGCAGGGCCGCGCGGGCGCGCCCATGCTTTGCACCAGCGACAGGCGCAGCAGCGGCGGCAGGCCGGCGGCGCGGATTGGTGCTTCGCTGGACTGTTGTTTGTGTTCGGGCGGATGCACGCCGCCATGAAACGGCGTCAGCGTGGGGGTCATGGGTGCGGGTCCTGTGGGGCGGCGGCCATCATCACCACCGGGTAGCGCCATTTCCAGGTGCGTGGGGTGTCGGCCAGCGGCTGCATGCTGATGCAGTCCACCGGACAGGGCGGCAGGCACAGCTCACAGCCGGTGCATTCGCTGGCGATGACGGTGTGCATCAGCTTGGAGGCGCCGACAATGGCGTCCACCGGGCAGGCCTGGATGCACAGCGTGCAGCCGATGCACGAGCTTTCGTCAATGCGCGCCACCGCCTTGGGTTTGGGCTGCGCCGCGCCTTCGGCAAACGGCTTGAATTCGCGCCCGAGCAGCTCGGCCAGCTTGCGGATGCCGTCCTCGCCGCCGGGTGGGCATTGGTTGATGTCGGCTTCGCCAGCGGCAATCGCCGTGGCGTAGGGCCGACAGCCGGGGTGGCCGCATTGGCCGCATTGGGTTTGCGGCAGGATGGCGTCGATTTTGTCCACCAGCGGGTCGCCGTCCACTTTAAAGCGCACGGCGGCAAAGCCCAGTAGCGCGCCCAGCAGCAGGCCCAGGCCCACCAGCACGGCCAGCGTCAGCAGCGCGCCGCTCATCGCGTCAGCCCGGCAAAGCCGGCAAACGCCAGGCTCATCAGCCCGGCGGTCACCAGCGCAATCGGCGCGCCGCGAAACGGCGCCGGCACATCAGCGCCTTCCAGCCGCTCGCGCAGCGCGGCAAACAGCACCAGCACCAGCGAAAAGCCCAGCGCGCTGCCCAGGCCGAACAACAGCGCCTCAGCAAAGCTGTGGCCTTGCTGGGCGTTGAGCAGCGGCACGCCCAATACCGCGCAGTTGGTGGTGATCAAGGGCAAGTAGATGCCCAGCGCCTGATACAGCACCGGGCTGGTTTTGTGGATGACCATTTCGGTGAACTGCACGATGGCGGCAATCACCACAATAAAGGCAATGGTGCGCAGGTATTCCAGCCCGGCGGCCAGCAACAACAGGTTGAGCAGGTGGCTGGCGCCCGAGGCCAGGGTAAGCACAAAGGCGGTGGCGGCGCCCATGCCGATGGCGGCGTCGAGTTTTTTCGACACGCCCATGAACGGGCACAAACCAAGAATGCGCACCAGCACCACATTGTTGACCAGCACCGCGCCAACAATAATCAGGAGATAGTGGCTGAAATCCAGCGTCATGAAAAATGTCCTGCGCCGCCCTGTTGGTACAGCGGCGGCGCGTCCGGCCGGGGCCGGGCAGTGTTCGGGGTGAGGCGGGCGGCCTGCGCCGTCCGTCGGATGCGCCGGCAGACATGCCGGACGGGCAATATTATCCGACGGCATCGGTCGGGTTTCAACCGTGATGCAGTCATCCCCCCGACGCGGCCCGGCATGTGTTGGCCATCGCGGCTTGGCCGCTTACCTTTGCTATTATTGTGGTTTTTGGTCTGACCCCCGCGCCCGGGGGCTTCCGGAGCGCCTCATGCCCCCCAACGCAGCTTCTTCTGACGAACTGGCCGACTGGCACATGCACTCGGTGCTGGTGGTTGACGACGAACCCGGCATGGTCAATTTTTTGCGCCGCGCCCTGGCCGCCCGCTGCGGCGTGCTGGACAGCGCTGGCGACGTGGCCTCGGCCGCCGCGCTATTGCAGCGCCAGCATTACGATCTGATCATTCTGGATATCTCCCTGCCCGGCGGGCGCAGCGGCACGCAATGGCTGCACGAGCTGCGCGGCGAGGGCTTTGCCGGCGATGTGGTGCTGATGACCGCCTACGCCGACCTGGACACCGCCATCGACGCCCTGCGCGCGGGCGCGGCGGATTTCTTGCTCAAGCCGTTTTCGCTGGCGCAGCTGCTGAATGCGGTCAAACGTTGCTTTGAGCGCTCGCGCCTGCAACAGGAAAACTACGTGCTGCGCCGCGAAGTCACCGCCCAGGGCGGGCTGGAAGGGCTGGTTGGCCAGTCCGAGGCGATGCGCCTGGTGTGCGAGCGGCTCAAGCGCATTGCGCCGACGCCGTCCACCGTGCTGCTGCTGGGTGAATCCGGCACCGGCAAGGAGGTGGCGGCGCGCGCGCTGCACCGCATGAGCCCGCGCGCCGATGGGCCGTTTGTGCCGGTGAATTGCGCGGCGATTGCTGCGGATTTGATCGAGTCCGAGCTGTTTGGCCATGTCAAAGGCGCGTATTCCGGCGCCAGCAGCAGCCGGGAAGGGCTGTTTTACTACGCGCGCGGCGGCACGTTGTTTCTGGATGAAATCGGCGAATTGCCGCTGGCGGCGCAGGCCAAGCTGTTGCGCGCGCTGGAAGAGCGCCGGGTGCGGCCGGTGGGCTCCGAGCAGGAAATCCCGGTCAACGCCCGCGTGGTGGCGGCCACCAACCGCGATCTGGCGCAAGAAGTCGCCGCCGGGCGTTTTCGCCAGGATTTGTATTACCGCCTGCAAGTGATGGAAATCGAACTGCCGGCGCTGCGCGAGCGCCCGGAAGACATCCCGGAACTGATCAACCACTTCACCCGCCAACTGGCCGGCCAGTTGGGCGTGCCGCCGGTTCACCCTGACGCGGCGAGCTTGCGCCGGCTGCAAGGCTACGACTGGCCGGGCAATGTGCGCGAATTGCGCAATCTGGTCGAGCGCTCGCTGATTTTTGGCTATTACGACCTCAAGCCCGAGCCGGCCAGCGCCGCTGCCGAGGCTGGCGCCGCGTTGCCGGCGCAGCCGGAGGTGTTGCTGGAGGCGGTGGAAAAACGCCATATCCTGGCCGTGCTCAACGCCTGCGGCGGCAATAAGTCCGAGGCGGCCCGGCAGTTGGGCGTGTCGCGCAAAACGCTGGACCGTAAATGCAACGCCTGGGGGGTGTAAGCCGGGTCAGCGGCGGCGGCTGGCGGGCGCCGTCGATCCGCCTGCGCCTGTTGGCGTTGGCGCTGGCGCCGCTGGCCATGGTGCTGCCGGTGCTGGTGGCGATTCTGGCTTCGTGGGGCAGTGAATATTTTGACCGGCTGATGGTCACCAAGGTGCGCAGCGATCTGGCGGTGGCGCATGGCTATTTTGAGCGGGTGCAGGCCGGCGTCGGCCACGCCGTGCAGGCGCTGGCTGGCTCTGAGCGGCTGGCGCGCGCGCGCCGCGCTCACGACGCCGGCGCGCTCAACACCCTGCTGGCCGACGCGCGCACCCAGTTGCAGCTGGATTTTTTGCTGCTGCTGGACGCCCACGGCTGCCTGCCGGATGCCCGCCCGGCCTTGTGCCTGGCGGACTGGCCGGTGGAGCGGGCCGCCCTGGCCGGCCAGGGGCGCACCGAGTTGGATGTGTTCTCGCCCACCTTGCTGGCGCAATTGTCCCCCGGCCTGGCCGGGCAGGCGGCGATGGCGCTGCGCCCGAATGACAAGGCGGCGCCCACCACGCGCAGCCAGGAAAATCGCGGCTTGCTGATTCACACCGCCGCACCGGTGCTGGACGCCGACGGCCGCTTGCAGGGCGTGCTGGCCGGCGGCGTGCTGCTCAACCGCAATCTGGAATTCATCGATCACCTCAACGCCGTGGTGTATCCGCGCGACGCCTTGCCGTTTGGCAGCCAGGGCACCGCCACGCTGTTTTTGGGCGATGTGCGGGTGGCCACCAATGTGCGGCTGTTTGCCGGCGAGCGCGCCATCGGCACCCGCGTGTCGGCCACCGTCAATCAGGCGGTGTTGCAGGAAGGCGGGGTGTGGCTGAATCGGGCGTTTGTGGTGCAGGACTGGTATGTGTCTGGTTATATGCCCTTGATGGACAGCCATCAGCGCCGGGTGGGCATGTTGTACGTGGGCTTTCTGGAAGAACCGCTGGTGCGCGCCAAGCGTGCGGCGCTGGGGCTGGTGGTGGCCTTGTTCATTGTGGTGATGGGCGGCGCCAGCCTGCTGGCGGTGTGGTGGGCGCGCGGCATCTACCTGCCCATCCAGCGCATGCAGGCCACCATGCGCGCCTGGGGCGCCGGCAAGCTCAGCGCCCGCGTCGGCCCGCTCACCCCGCTGGACGAAATGGCCGAACTGGCCCGCCACTTCGACCGGCTGCTGGATCAGCTGCAATCGCAAACCGAGGCGCTGCAACAATGGGGCAATGCGCTGGATGGCGAGGTGGCGCGGCGCACCCAGGATTTGTCGCAGGCACTGGCCGATTTGCGCTCGGCCCAGCATCAGCTGGTGCGCCAGGAAAAACTCGCCGCCATGGGCCAGCTGACCGCTGGCGTGGCGCACGAAATCAATAACCCGGTGGCAGTGATCCAGGGCAATCTGGACATCCTGATCGACGTGCTCGGCCCACAGGGCTGCGAGCCGGTGCGCGACGAAATCCGCCTGATCCGCGAGCAGATTCACCGCATACGCATGATTGTCGCCAAGCTCTTGCAGTTTTCCCGGCCAACTGAATATGTCGGCTATCTGGAGCCGATTGCGCTGGACGCGCTGGTGCAGGACGGCCTGCTCTTGGTGGGCCATCTGCTGCGCCGCACTTCGATTGCCATTACCCAGCAGCTGGATTCGTCGCGCCTGGTGGTGGGCAATAAGGGCGAGCTGCAACAGGTGTTGATCAATCTGCTGGTCAACGCCATTCAAGCCATGCCGGAAGGCGGGGTGTTGACGCTGTCCAGCGAGGATTGGGACGAGGCCGGCATGCCCATCGGTGTGCGCCTGTCGGTGAGCGACACCGGCCCCGGCATCCCGCCCGCGCATCTGGACAAGCTGTTTCAGCCGTTTTTCACTGCGGACAAGGCGGACGGCAATGGCCTGGGCCTGTGGGTGAGCCAGGGCATTGTCGAGCGCTACGGCGGCAACCTCACCGCCGCCAATCGCCCGGAAGGCGGCAGTTGTTTTACCGTGTGGCTGCGGCTGGAGGCGCTGGGCTAGCCGTGTTTGGTCTGCGGCGCCCACGTTGAGCGTTGCTCATAAAACCGGCCTGGCGTTGTTGTGTGACCTTGCCGCACTTCTCGTCTTGTGTGTGCTCGCACACCTGGCCAGGCCCGTTGCGCTGGGTTTTGTGAGCGGCTCTTAGCCAAAACCATAAGCGCACACCTATTTGCCTCGCTCGCCAGTGTGCAGCGTGTCCGTATTCCCCTCTGGTTAGCGTGGTTTTTCTCGTGTGCCTTTTCTCTACTTGGCGCGGCTTACAAAACTCCTGGCGTGATTGCACGTCCCCGTACTGTCTGCGGTCGCGCGCCTAGCCAGGATCGCTTTGCTGGGGTTTGTGAGCCGCGCTTAATGCAGTCTATTGCACCTGTTGTTGGGTATGCTACGTATAT
This sequence comes from Rivihabitans pingtungensis, assembly GCF_003201855.1. Classification (GTDB taxonomy): domain Bacteria; phylum Pseudomonadota; class Gammaproteobacteria; order Burkholderiales; family Aquaspirillaceae; genus Rivihabitans; species Rivihabitans pingtungensis. Next base: position 37,086 of record NZ_QJKI01000031.1, read on the forward strand.
TTACTTGGTGTCTGTGAGTTACCACAAATTCGTGGCAGAAATTTTGATTCCGAGTGGCTTCTTAAGCCAAGTTAATGCTAGGATAGCCCGCTTTTCGCTGCAGTCCATGCTGACGCATGTTATGGCAAGTCTGACATGGTGTCTTGTCAAATCATGCCGTGCCTGAAGCTGGGTTGTATAAGATTTAATACGTTGGTATTGCTTGGGGGTTTTGGGGTCAGGCATATTCGACCAATGTAAATATTGTTTTTCAGGCTACATTCTTTAGGTGGGTGGGTAAAAAACACACCCGCTTCTTTGAGAATGTCTGTTGATGCTGTTTGAACGGGTAACCATGAAGTTTGATTCACTTGAGTCTTTGCGCGGCGTGGCCGCCTTGCTGGTTGCGCTGAGCCATTCCAGTTTCTTGTATGGTCAGCAGCATGTCTTTATCGCCAATGCGGGCGTGTTTGTTGACTTTTTCTTTGTGCTGTCTGGCTTTGTCATGGCGTTTGCCTATTTTGACAAAGTTCGTGAAGGCATGCCGTTTTCCCGATTCATCCTGCTGCGTTTTGGCCGTCTGTACCCCTTGCATCTGCTCACCCTGTTGCTATGGGTGCCTTACGTGCTGGCCAAGGGCTAGAGCATGTTCTGAACCATCCCAACAACATCAGGAAGGTGCGGCAGCATCAACATGGCAAACGCCACGTAATGTAATCCAGCCAGCGTCTGCGGCAGCTTCTCGTAAGCTCTGGCCAAACGCCGGAAGCG
>NZ_QJKI01000032.1 GCF_003201855.1 Rivihabitans pingtungensis
TCTTTTTTGAAGATTTTTGCAAAAAACTGCACCTACCCGGCGAATTCTCGCAAAACACCGCAGCAAAACTTCTTTCAGCACGGGCAATTTTTTGCCTGAGCCGGCAAAAATCGGCAAAACAGTGAGGTTTTGGCTGTCTCACCGGCCGATTTACCGCTGCCGGCCGTAAAAAAGCCCCCAGAATCGACCGACTACGCGCTGAATACCGGACAACCAGGCCGGTAAACCCGGCAAACCATGCCTTCCCCGGCTCTTCGAACACCCGACGCCGGGACCCTCTCTATAGATGTCGCTCTTGAATCACGCTTATAGATGCAACAACGCCCCGGCAGGGACTGCACGGGGCGTGGCGAACATGACTCTATAAGAGGGCGGTCGATTTACAACACGTAGCGCGCCAAGTCTTCGCGCTGCGCCAGCGAGGCCAGCTTGCTGTCCACGTAGGCGTCGTCGATGGCGACCTGTTCCGAGCGTGCCGCGAAGGACAGTTCTTCCAGCAGTTTCTCCATCACCGTATGCAGACGACGGGCGCCGATGTTTTCCATCTTCTCGTTCACCTGCCAGGCAATCTCGGCCATGCGGCGAATGCCGGCGTCGGTAAAGGCCAGTTCGGTGCCTTCGGTGGCCAGCAAGGCTTGATATTGACGGGTCAGGCAGGCGTCGGTGTTGGTGAGGATTTCCACGAAGTCGTCTACCGACAGCGCCGACAGCTCAACGCGGATCGGGAAGCGGCCTTGCAGCTCGGGCACCAGATCAGACGGCTTGGACAGATGGAAGGCGCCAGAAGCAATAAACAGGATATGGTCGGTTTTCACCATGCCGTATTTGGTGGACACCGTGGTGCCTTCCACCAGCGGCAGCAGATCGCGCTGCACGCCGGCGCGGGAGACATCCGAACCGGAGGTTTCGCCACGGGCGGTGACTTTGTCGATTTCATCAATAAAGACGATGCCGTTTTGCTCGACATTGCGCAGCGCGTCGCGCTTGGTGTCTTCTTCGTTGACGAATTTGGCGGCTTCTTCGTCGGTGATCAGCTTGCGCGCTTCGCTGATTTTCATCTTGCGCGACTTTTTCTGGCCGTTGCCCATATTGGCGAACATGCCCTGGATTTGCTGGGTGAGCTCTTCCATGCCTGGCGGGGCGATCATTTCGACATGGGCGCTGAGCTGGGCGACTTCGATTTCGATGTCTTTGTCGTCCAGCTTGCCTTCGCGCAGCATCTTGCGGAATTTCTGCCGGGTGTCGCTGTGCTCGCTGTTGGCGGCCGGCTCGCCGACAAAGCCGGGGTAGGGGCGGGCGGCGGGCAGCAGCGCGTCCAGGATGCGTTCTTCCGCAGCGTCTTCGGCGCGGTGGCGATTTTTGCGAATGGCGTCTTCACGCGCTTCTTTGACCGCCACTTCGGCCAGGTCGCGGATGATGCTGTCCACGTCGCGGCCCACATAGCCGACTTCGGTGAATTTGGTGGCTTCCACTTTAATGAACGGCGCATTGGCCAAACGGGCCAGGCGGCGGGCGATTTCGGTTTTGCCCACGCCGGTCGGGCCGATCATCAAGATGTTCTTGGGGGTGATTTCGCTGCGCAGCGGCTCGGCCACTTGCTGGCGACGCCAGCGGTTGCGCAAGGCGATGGCGACCGCGCGCTTGGCGGCGGCCTGACCGATGATGTGTTTGTCCAGTTCGTGGACGATTTCCTGGGGGGTCATGGATTCAGACATGGCGGCAATCCCGGCGGTGACAGTGGCGAAAATTCAGGCTGGCGCTCGGCGCGCGTCAATCCAGGGTTTCAATCACATGATTCTGGTTAGTATAGATACAGATGTCGCCGGCAATGGTCAGCGCCTTTTTGACGATGTCTTGCGGCGACAGTTCGGTGTTCTCATATAAGGCGCGCGCCGCCGACTGGGCGTAGGCGCCGCCCGAGCCAATGGCGGCAATGCCGTGTTCGGGCTCCAGCACATCGCCGTTGCCGGTGATGACCAGGGTGCGCTCACGGTCGGCCACCGCCAGCATGGCTTCCAGCCGGCGCAGGGCGCGGTCGCTGCGCCATTCTTTGGCCAGCTCAATCGCGGAAATCAGCAGATTGCCCTGGTATTTTTGCAGCTTGGCTTCAAAGCGCTCGATCAGGGTAAAGGCATCGGCGGTGCCGCCGGCAAACCCGGCCAGCACTTGGTCATTGTGCAGGCGGCGCACTTTGCGCGCGGTGGATTTGATCACGATATTGCCCAGCGTCACCTGGCCGTCGCCGCCCAGGGCCACCTGCTGGCCGCGGCGAACCGACAAAATGGTGGTTCCGTCGAATTGTTGCATGCGTGCGCCTTCCGGAAAAAAACAAAAAGCCGCCGACAATTCAGACGTCGGCAGCTTTCAGGATATGTGGCCAGTTGCGGCAATTACAAGGCAAACCCCTGCCCAAGGCAGGGGCATCTTGTGCGCTGTGGCATCGTCACTATATATAGAGATCGCCAGCGCCGCGTGGCAGGCGACGTTCGCCGCAGCGGATGCGTATAATCCAACGATGATGTCAGGGCGCAAACGTGTCCGTTAACCTATTGTTTCGTTGCCATGCTGGCAGCGTGTGATTGCCGACCATGAAACCGTTGTCACCCCGTTCCCGCCTCAAGGGCGATCCTTTCTTGCCGAACCGCTTCATCTTTGGCGACGCCATCGATCAGCACGGCATTGAGGAATATGAATACCTGGTGCACACCGAGCAGCCGACCTTTGTCTGCCGGCTGATGCACCGCGCCATCCCGTTTGATGGCGCCGACAGCGAACAATTCGCCAGCGCCATGCTGTTCGACCCAGAAGAAAACGTCAGCTACTACACCTGCAATGATGGGCTGGCAATGACCGATTTTGTCTTTTTGGGCGAGCCGGACAGCGAACCGAACGCCGGCGCGCTGCAAAAGATCTGCGATGAAGCAGTGGCGGCCTACTGGGCGATTGACGAGGCGTACAAGAACAATCAGCTTGAGCTGAATGAATATGGCCGCCGACCACGCGAGTTGCCGCCCATGCAGCTGGACGACGCCACCCGCGCCCACGCGGTATCCGAACTGGCACGCGCCGCGCGCGAAGCGGTCAGCGGCCCTGAACGAGCGCCGCAGCTGATTGCCCATGTCCATAGCACCCTGCACACCGGCGACGCTCGCATCCTGCCGGAAGCGCTATTTGCCCTGCACGATGCGCCTACCGCACGTGAGCGACTGATCGACACCGCCCGCACGCTGATTGCCCAGCCGGACGTCGCCCGTCCGGATGGCTCGTTTGTGCCGTATGAGCTGTGGGCGATTCCGCTGCTGTACAGCGCCAACCATGCCGGCGACTGCTGGTTCTTTCCGCGTTTGGCCGAACTGGAACGCGTGCTGCAAAAGCACCTGGGCATTCCTTACGGCAAGGGCCTGCACGTCTCGCCCACGCTGTTCACCCCGGACATGCTCAATGCCTCTGGCTGCCAGGTGCTCAGCCAACTGGCGGGCATGCTGGACGCCGGCGAGGCTTATGTGCCAGGCGACATCAACATCATGCGCAGCGCTTATCAAGAAGCCAAGCAGCGCTTTGTGCCACGCATGACCTTGAACTGGATTATTTTTGCCGTCGAGCGCGGCGTGCTGACGCACGAACCGCTGGCCGACCCCAACGCCTTGCTGGACGCGCTGATGCCGGAAGTCGAAGCCGCGCTGAACGAGCACATCGACTATAACGAGGCCACCTTGTTTGCCCCCGAGCCGCTGTGGCAAAGCCTGGTCACCGGCACACGGGCGTCCAATCAACAGCGCCTGGCGTTTACCTCTTTGCTGCTGGACAAGCGCATCGGCCTGGCCAATGTGCGCGCGCATATCGAACTGATGCCGGCACAGGGCGCCTTCCAGCTGCGCCTGCAAGGCAAGGACGACGACGACACGGTGGAAACCACCTTTGCCTGGCTGATGACCCCAGACATCGCCCCCAGCCGGGAAACCGCGCTGGCCGAGCTGGAAGCGGTGCTGGAAGCGCACAACATTGCCTGCGACACCTATCAAGACCGTCTGCACTGACGTTTTGCTCGCTGTACTCAACCCGTCCGGCAAGGCGCCTTGCGCTTTGCCGGTAAAACGCTTGTTTTGGGCTTGCGCTTTATTTAAGAAAAAGCTAAATTGATGGCCATGAACACGTTGGCGCCCGCCGAGATGCGTCCTCATGCCCGCGCCGCCGCCCAGCTGCTCAAGGCGCTGGCGCATGAAGAACGACTGATGATCCTGTGCAATCTGCTGGAAGGCGAACGCACGGCGGGTGAATTGTGGCAACGCTCCAGCCTGTCGCAGTCGGCGTTCTCGCAGCATCTGGCGGTGTTGCGCGGCGAAGGCTTGATCCGCTCGCGCAAAACCGCGCAGACCATCCACTATGCGCTGAACCCCTCGGTGGCGGTGGAGGTGTTGCGCGTGCTGCAATCGGCGTTTTGCCCCAGCCAGGACTGAATTTTTTTGCCCATTATTTCGTATTTTTCTAAATTAGATAAGGAAGAATCATGCCCGACTATCGCCAACTTACCCAAGGCATCAGCAGCAGCATGGCCGGCCTGCGCCAGGACATTCCCGAGGTGATGAAAGGCTTTAGCGCGCTGGCGCATGCCGCCACCCAGAATGGCGCGCTGGACAAGAAAACCAAAGAACTGATCGCCCTGGCCATCGGCGTGGCGGTGCGTTGTGATGGCTGCATTGGCTTTCATATGCAAGCGCTGCTCAAGCTGGGCGCCAGCAAAGCAGAAATCGAAGAAACCCTGGGCATGGCGGTGTATATGGGCGGCGGCCCGTCGCTGATGTATGCGGCGCACGCCATGCAAGCGTATGACCAGATGACCGCGGACTAAGCGTCGCGAAGCAAATTCTCCTGGCGTGCTAGCCCGACCTTGCCGCACCACCCGCACTGTCTGCGGGCGTCTCACCAGGAACGCTGCGCTGAATTTGGTAAGCGACGCGAGAACAGCGCTGACACACGCTGCATCGCACACATAAAAAAACGACCGCAGGCGCCGGCCTCGGTCGTTTTTTTGCTGCTGGTTCGCTGACCGCTCAGTGATATTCCAGCTCGTCGTGCTTGCCCTTGACCAGCCGGCCGGCAAACAACGACATCAGCAAGATGGCGATGCGCTCGTGCATGATCAGCGTATGGTCGTTGCCGGATTCCTGCATATACTGGCGCAGGCTTTCCCGCACCACCGGCACGCCGGTGACGTCAATCAGGATATCCACGTTTTCACCCAGGCGGGCCAGGTCCATGAAGTCCGAGGTCACCATCACGTCATGACCGCGAGCCAGCGAAATGCCCGGCTGCGACAGGTCCAGATCCGCCACGCCCACCACTTGCACGAACGGCGCCTCAAACAAACGCGCCAACAGCGGCGTGCCGGTTTCGCCAGCGCCAATGATGCCAATCTTGATGTGTTCCATACCCGCCTCTTTGCAAAAAAATGTATCAAGCATAGGGCAAAGGCCGGCATAAGATGTTGATATTAATCAATCCTTAGGATGGATCGCGCCCATGACAGACATGAAAAAACCCTGCTGTCTCCAGCAGGGTTTTTGGCGGACGCCAAACCACGCCATCAGGCGCGCTTCTTGAATTCGCCAGTGCGGGTATCGATTTCGATCTTGTCGCCGATGTCCACAAAAGCCGCCACCGGCAGCTCAAAGCCGTTCTTCAGGCGGCCCGGCTTCATCACCTTGCCCGAGGTGTCGCCGCGCACGGCCGGCTCGGTATAGATCACTTCGCGCACGATGGTGGTCGGCAGTTCAACCGAGATGGCCTTGCCGTCGTAGAAGGTCACTTCGCACAGATCTTCCATGCCGTCTTCCAGGAAGTTCAGCACGTCGCTCATATTGTCGGCTTCCACTTCGTACTGGTTGTACTCGGTGTCCATGAACACATACATCGGGTCGGCAAAGTACGAGTAGGTGCATTCCTTGCGGTCGAGCACCACCACGTCAAACTTTTCATCAGCCTTGTACACGGCTTCGCTGGCGGAGCCGGACAGCAGGCTCTTCATTTTCATCTTCACCACGGCGGCGTTACGACCGGACTTGTTGTACTCGGTCTTTTGCACGACCATCGGCTGGCCGTCGAGCATGAACACGTTGCCGGCGCGGAGTTCCTGAGCGGTTTTCATTGAATATCCTGTTTACAGTTCTGGTAGTGAGCGGCCGCCACGCGGCCACTGATTTGCGAAAACGCGTGATTATAAAAGAGTTTCACAAAAACGCGCCAGATTGACGGCAAGCGTGTCGCGCTGCGCCAGTTGCGCCGCCCAGCGCCGGGCGTGTTCGGCCAGCGCAGCGCGTTCGGCCAGCAGCGCCCGCCAGGCCGGCTCAATGCCTACGCCGTGGTTCCAGGCCAGCCAGAAATCCGTCAGCGCGGCGGCGCTGGCGGCTGGCAATTCGGCGGCGTACAGCGCCAGAAAAGCCCGCAATTTATCCAGGTGCGCGCAATCGTCCTGTGGATAAATGTGCCAGACAAACGGCCGCGCCGCCCATTGCGCGCGCACAAAAGAATCCTCGCCGCGCACCAGATTCAGGTCGCACAGCCACAGCAAGCGGTCGTACTCGCGCTGCTCGACAAACGGCAAGCCCTGCACGCGCACCGCGCCGCGCTGCCCTTGCCAGCCCGGCGCCAGCCACTGGCCGCACCAGTGTGCCGCCTCGGCAGCGCCGCGCCCATCGGGGACCAGCACGCGCACTGGCTCGCCGTGCGCCAGCAGCGCATCCAGCCAGGCGTCAACGCGCTCGCCGCCGTAGCAAAACAGCGACACGGTCAACTCGCCAGCCAGCGGCGGCGTCAGCCCCAGCGCCGCCCAGCCGGCGGCCGGGTCGGCCAGCTGCGCCTCGCGCCGCGCCGACACATCGGCCTCGCCCAACACCCCGCCGGTATTGTCGCGAAAACCCGGAAAGAAAAAATGCTTGCGCAGCGGCAAGCTGGGATGCGGCGATGGCAGGCCATGGCAGCCGCCCACCCAGTCTTCGGCGCTGAGGTATTCCAGGTTGATCCACACCGGCGCCGGCTGGCAGGCGGCCATGGCTTGTACAAAACCCTCCGGCAAGTTGCAGGCAAATGCTTCGATCACCCGTTTGGCAGGGATAACCGCCGGCAAGGCGGCGGCGTCCCAGCGCCGCACCTCAATGCCTTCGATGCTTTGCGCATCCAGGCTTGGCGCCAGCGACGGACACAGCCGGGCAAAGCTGGCCAGATCGTCCACCCACAGCCGCACCGACATGCCCAGCTCGGCGGACAGCTGGCGCGCCAGCCGCCAGCACACGCCGATATCGCCGTAGTTATCCACCACGGCGCAAAAGATATCCCAATCAGGGCGGTCTACACTGACACAAGAGGGGCTGTTCATAGGCTCACCGGCAATTCCAGGGTTTCCTTGACTTCTTCCATCACCACATAGCTGCGCGACTCGTTGGCGCAGGGCAGTTTCAGCAGGATGTCGCCCAATAATTGCCGGTACAGCGACATGTCGGGGATGCGCGCCTTGATCAGATAGTCAAAATCCCCGGACACCAGATGGCAGTCCAGCACATGCGGCAGGGTGAGCACTTCGCGACGGAAGGCTTCAAAGATTTCACCAGATTTGGTGGACAGCTTGATTTCGACAAACACCAGCAGGGGCAAATCCATGGCCTTGGGGTCGAGCCGGGCGTAGTAGCCCTGAATCACCCCGGCTTTTTCCAAGCGGCGCACTCTTTCGGTGCACGGCGTGGCCGACAGGCCCACCCGCTCGGCTAAATCAGTCATGGAAATGCGGCCGTCAGATTGCAGAATATCGAGGATGCGCCGGTCGATGCGGTCGAGCTCTTTGAAGCCCTGGTATCGGGTTCTCATGTTTCCCTGCTTTTTCTAAAAAACACACAAAGTTGTCACTGGCCTTATGGTTTCTTTGGTGAAATTCACCGGCCAAGCCTTCATATACTAACGCAAATCACTGGTGCGTAAGCGCCTTTTCTTGAATGTGTTTTCATGCAGCGCCCGGCGCTGCGCCAATCTGGCGCATGCCCGCCCGCAAGGCGAGCGCTCTGCAAGCAGAAGGAGGCAACGATGAAAGTCGTGATTCTGGGTGGGGGTGTGATCGGGGTGGCCAGCGCGTATTACCTGGCCAAGGCAGGCTGCGAAGTGACCGTAGTCGAACGTCAGCCGGGGCCGGCGCTGGAAACCAGCTTTGGTAACGCCGGGCAAATCTCGCCGGGTTATTCGGCGCCGTGGGCAGCGCCGGGCATTCCGCTGAAGGCGCTGAAGTGGCTGTTCCAGAAACACGCACCGCTGGCCATCCGCGCCGACGGCAGCCTGTATCAATGGCAATGGATGGCCAAGATGCTGTCCAACTGCAACGAAAAAAGCTACGCGGTGAACAAAGCCCGCATGATGCGCCTGGCCGAGTACAGCCGTGACTGCATCAAGGCCTTGCGCGCCGACACGGGCATTGCCTACGAAGGCCGCCAGCAAGGCACGCTGCAAGTGTTCCGCACCCAGGCGCAGCTGGACGCCATGGCCAAAGATATCGCCGTGCTGAAAGAATGCGGCGTGCCGTTCAAAGTGATGAACCGCGCCGAGATTGTCGCCACCGAACCGGCGCTGGCGCGCGTGCAAGACAAGCTGGTGGGCGCGCTGCAACTGCCCAATGACGAAACCGGCGATTGCAAGCTGTTCACCGAAGAGCTGGCCCGCCTGGCCGCCGGCCTGGGCGTGCAGTTCCGCTGGAACACCTCGATTGACGCGCTGCAGAGCGAAGGTGACCGCATTGTTGGCGTGCGCTGCGGCGGCGACACGCTGAAGGCTGACCACTATGTGCTGGCCATGGGCAGCTACTCGCGCGCGCTGCTGAAAACCCTGAGCATCGACATCCCAGTGTACCCGGTGAAGGGCTATTCGCTGACCGTGCCGATTACCCGCGCCGACGCCGCGCCGGTGTCCACGGTGATGGACGAAACCTACAAAGTGGCAATCACCCGCTTTGACGACCGCATTCGCGTGGGCGGCATGGCCGAGCTGGCCGGCTTTGATCTGTCGCTGAATCCAGAACGTCGCGCCACGCTGGAAATGGTGGTGGGCGACCTGTTCCCCGATGGCGGCAATATCCCGGCGGCGGAGTTCTGGACCGGCCTGCGCCCGATGACTCCGGATGGCACGCCGATTATTGGCGGCACCCGCTTTGCCAATCTGTCGCTGAACACCGGCCACGGCACCCTGGGCTGGACCATGAGCGCCGGCTCCGGCAAGTTGCTGGCCGACCTGGTCACCCAACGCACGCCGGACATCAGCACCGAAGGCCTGTCGATTGCCCGCTACGGCCAGCCGGCCCGGCAAGCCACGCGCCCGGCGCACCTGACCCCGCGACTGTCCTGATTCGGCCCGACTGTTTCTGCCCGTTTCCCTCGGTTCTGCCATCCCAGCAGCGACCCTTGCCACGGCCCCGCCATCTTGCGGGGCCGTTTTTTGTGCACGCCCCCAGCGGCAACCCCGCGTACCCGGCTATGATTTTGTCGTATAAAAGCAACAAACGAATCATCTGACGCTTGGTGTACGGCCTTCTGCCAGCTATACCTATACAGGCATGACATCGACACATTATGCTACACGGCTAGGTCACACCATGGCGCCGTGCCCGCATTGCCGACGCTCAGCGGTATACGTGTCAAGTGCCAAGGCTATTTGTGTCCGCCCTGACTCGTCTAACCCGCCAGGGCTCCGTCCGCGTGACCTGCTTGGCTGCCCCCGCGCCAGCAAGGAAATTGGCATGAAACTGAACTGGATCACCGCACACCGCCGCCTGCTGAAATTGGTCTGGCCATTTGTACTCACGGTCGCACTGCAAGTTGCGCTGGGCGTGTTCAGCCTGAACATCCTGTCGGCCGTGCGCGCCTATGTCGGCGGCGAGAGTCTTTGGTCCAAGGGGCAAAAAGACGCCATTTATGCCCTTTATCGCTATGCCGACAGCGGCCACCCCGCAGATTTGGTGCAATACCAGCAAGCCCTGGGGGTCATTGCCGGAGACCGGCGCGCACGCGAGGCGCTGGAGCAAACCGAACCCAATACCGATGTTGCCCGCGAAGGATTTCTGGCGGGCGGCAATGCGCCGAGCGACGTCGATAACCTGATCTGGCTGTTTGTCGAATTCCGCGATGATGAGGATATCTCGCACGTGGCCCGGCTGTGGCGAGAGGGTGACCGGCTGATGGACGAGCTCAACCTGATCGCCATCCGCTTGCAGGAAGCCGCGGCCAGCCGCACGCTGGATCTGGACAAGCAACGGGCACTGCGCCAGAACATCCAGCGTATCAACGAACAGATCACCCCGCTGACCAAGGCTTTTTCGCGTTCGCTCAGCGATCTGGCACGGCGGGTAGAAAACCTGCTGCTGCTGATCAATGTGCTGGCAGCTGCCACCCTGGTCGGACTGGCACTCTGGCGCGCCAACCGCCTGCTGAGCCAAAGCGAAGGCTATGCCAGTGCACTGCGGCAAAGCGAGGAGCGCTTCAAGCTGGCCGTGCAGGGCAGCAATGATGGCATCTGGGATTGGGACATGCGCACTGGTGCGGTGTATTTCTCGCCGCGTTATAAAGAATTGCTCGGATTTGGCCAGGACGACTCAAGCCTGGACTTTGCCACCCTCACCGCCCGTCTGCACCCGGAAGACCGTGAACGCGCCATCGAAGCCCTGCGCCGCCATCTGGCCAATGAAGCCCATTACGATGTGGAATACCGCATGCGCACCCGCACCGGCGAATACCGCTGGTATCGGGCCCGCGGACGGGTGCTGCGCACTCCGGATGGTGTGCCTCTGCGCATGTCTGGTTCGCTGACTGACGCCACCGACCGCAAAGAAATCGAGCACGCGCTGCAAAGCGAGAAAGAACGCGCCGAAATCACGCTGGCGGCCATTGGCGAAGCGGTGATCACCACCGATACCCAGGGACAGATCGACTACATGAACCCGGCCGCCGAGCAATTGCTGTCGTGTTCGCTGACGCTGGCGCGCAGCAAGCCGCTGTCCAGCCTGTTCCGGCTGGTCGATCCCTTGCAACGCAGCCACGAAATGCGGCTGCCGCCCCTGCAATCCGGCATACAGCTGCCGGCCATCAGCCAGAATCACCATAATCTGCTGCTGATCCAGCATGACGGGCAGGAAATCTCGGTCAACCTGACCCACTCGTCCATCCATACGCACGATGGCCAGGTAGAAGGCCAGGTGCTGGTATTGCACGACCTCACCCGCGAGCATCAATACTTGGCCAGTCTGTCCTGGCAGGCCAGCCACGATATGCTGACCGGACTGGTCAACCGCCGTGAATTCGAGCGCAGCCTGCTGGCCTCACTGGCCACAGCCGACAGTGAACATGATGCCCTGATGTATCTGGACCTGGACCAGTTCAAGACCGTCAACGACACCTGCGGCCATGCGGCCGGTGACGCCCTGCTGCGCCAGACCGCCGCCGTGCTGCAACAGCAACTGGATCCGCATGACCTGCTGGCCCGGCTGGGGGGCGACGAATTTGGCGTACTGCTCAGCCACACCGATCTGGCCCGCGCCGAACACGTGGCCGAAGCCCTGCGCCAGAGTGTGCTCAAGCTCAACTTCACCTGGGGCGGACAATCCTTCTCGATCAGCGCCAGTATTGGCCTGGTGTACCTCGACCAGCATCCCGTCACCCTGGCCGAAGTGCTGCGGGCAGCGGATGTGGCCTGCTATATGGCCAAGGAAAAAGGCCGCAACCGGGTGCAGCGCTACCGGCCGCAAGACAGCGAAGTCTCCTTGCGCTACGACGAGATGGAATGGGTGCACCGGCTGCATCGCGCACTGGAAGAACAGCGCCTGTGCCTGTATGCGCAAACCATCCAGCCGCTGGCTGAAAATAGCGATGGCGAACACTATGAAGTCTTGCTGCGCCTGCGCGACGAGCAAGGTGATCTGGTGCCACCGATCGCCTTCCTGCCCGCCGCAGAACGCTACAACCTGATGCCCCAGATTGACCGCTGGGTGGTCACTGCGGCGCTACGCGCGCTGGAGGCCCGTCACCTGGGCCCGGACAAGCCCCGGCTGGGCCTGTGCGCCATCAATCTGTCCGGCGCCTCGATCAACGATGAACAGTTCCTGGATTTCCTGCGCGACACCCTGCGCAACAGCCCGGTGCCCACCACCTCACTGTGTTTTGAAATCACCGAAACCAGCGCGATTGCCAGCCTGGCTTCGGCAGCGCGGGTGGTCAGCGAATTGCGCGCGCTGGGCTGCCATTTTGCCCTCGACGACTTTGGCACCGGCATGTCGTCGTTTGCCTACCTGAAGCACCTGCCGGTGGATTACCTGAAAATCGACGGCAGCTTTGTCAAGGACATGGTGCGCGACCCGGTGGATCGCGCCATGGTGGAAATGATCCAGCGCATCAGCGCCATGATGGGCAAACACACCATTGCCGAATATGTAGAAGACCTCGATACGCTGAACATGCTGCGCGCCTGTGGCGTGCACTATGCCCAGGGTTATGGCATTGCCAGGCCACAACCCTTTTACGATCCCCGGCCCGTGCCCGCCCAGATCACGGCGCCGGACAGGACGACGACTTCACCCTGATACAGGAGACCTGCCTCATGAACGCTCCCTTCTCTCGCACCGGTCCGCTGATGGAACTCTCCAGCTACCCGGACTGGGCTCGCCAACTGGTGGAAGACTGCGCCGCCGACCGTGCCCGCGTCACCCAGCATGTGCTGTTCCAGCGCATGCGCGACGCCACCCTGCCCTACCCGATCATGCGTTACTTCCTGATTGGCGTGTGGCCGGTGATTGAACAGTTTCCGCAATACATGGCCTTCAACCTGCTGAAGGTGCGCTATGGCCGCCACCCGGGCGAAGACCTGGCCCGCACCTGGCTGATCCGCAACCTGCGCGTGGAACAACACCACGCCGATTACTGGGTGGATTGGGCCGAAGCCAGCGATGTCTCCCGCGACGCGCTGATTGCCGGCCTGGACGACCCGGCCACGCTGGCGCTGTCGCACTGGTGCTGGCGCACCTGTGAGCGAGAAGCGCTGGCCATATCGATGGCCGCCACCCACTACGCCATCGAAGGCGCCACTGGGGATTGGTCCAATCTGGTGTGCTCGACCGACACCTACGCACAAACCTTCCCGGAAGCCGACCGCAAAAAAGCCACCCGCTGGCTGCGCCAGCATGCCCAGTACGACGACACCCATCCGTGGGAAGCGCTGGACATCATCTGCACCCTGCTGGGCCATGAACCAGAAGCCAAGCAGCTTGAACAGCTGCGCCTGGCCATCTGCACCAGCTACCGCTATATGGCGATGACGCTGGACCGCTGCATGCAAATGGCGCCGGCCAAGCAAGACTGAGCGGCTGACACGTCGGGCTGGACGGCAGGGATTTATTCTGTCGTCCGCCAGCGCCTCTTCTATCAGCGCCGACGACACAGGTATAATGGTGACAACCACCGTCCGGAGTCAGTCGCCATGCATCCCGCGCCATCCGCCCGCCTTGCGTTGCGCCCGACCCGGAACGCCCCTCGCCCGCAGGGGCTTTTTTTCGCCCGTGATTCAAGGATTCCGAGATGAGCAATCCCCTGTACCAGCGACATGTGATTTCCATTGCCGACCTCACCCGGCACGACCTGGAAACCGTGATTGCCACCGCCCAGCAGCTCAAGCGCGAACCGCGCACCGACCTGCTCAAGGACAAAGTCGTCGCCAGCTGCTTTTTTGAAGCCTCCACCCGCACCCGGCTGTCGTTTGAAACCGCCGTGCAGCGGCTGGGCGGCACGGTGATCGGCTTTGACGACGGCGGCAACACCTCGCTGGCCAAAAAAGGCGAGACCATGGCCGACTCGGTGCGCATCATCACCTCGTATGTGGACGCCTTCGTGATGCGCCACCCCAAGGACGGCGCCGCGCGGCTGGCCTCGGAAAACTCCAGCGTGCCGGTGATCAACGGCGGCGACGGCTCTAACCAGCACCCCTCGCAAACCCTGCTGGATCTGTTCACCATCCACGAAACCCAGGGCAAGCTGGATGGCCTGACCCTGGCTTTTGTCGGCGACCTCAAATACGGCCGCACCGTGCACTCGCTGGCGCAGGCCCTGGCGCTGTTCAACTGCAAGTTTTACTTTATCGCCCCCGAAGCGCTGGCCATGCCCGACTACATCTGCGAGCAGCTGGACGCCCACGGCATCGAATACCAACTGGCCGCCAGCATCGAAGAAGTGGTGCCCGAGCTGGATATTCTGTACATGACCCGCGTACAGAAAGAGCGTTTCGACGAAACCGAATTCCAGCACCTGAAATCCAAATACAAGCTGGACGCCAGCATGCTGGAAGGCGCCAAGCCCAACCTGAAAGTGCTGCACCCGCTACCGCGCATCGACGAAATCGCCACCGACGTCGATGCCACCCCGCATGCCTACTACTTCCAGCAAGCGCAGAACGGCGTGTTTGCCCGCCAGGCGCTGCTGGCGCTGGTGCTCAACGAAACCGTGTAATGGAGAACGCGATGATGGAACACACGCTCAAGGTGGAAGCCCTGGCCAATGGCACAGTGATCGACCACATCCCCGCCGGGCAAGGTCGGCGCATTCTCAAGCTGTTTCGCATGTCGGAAAGCGGCGAGCGCATTTATATCGGCTTTAACCTGCCCAGCCGCCGCACCGGCAAGAAAGACCTGATCAAGGTCGAGAACATCACCTTCACCCCGGCGCAAGCCAACCAACTGGCGCTGTTTGCCCCCAACGCCACGGTGAATGTGATTGAAAACTTCAAGGTCAAAGAAAAACTGACGCTGGGCGTGCCCGACACGGTGGATGGCATGCTGACCTGCCCGAACAGCAACTGCATCACCGCCACCGAGCCGGTGGAAACCTCGTTCCGGGTGAGCGAGAAAGAAGGCGAAGTGCGGCTCAAGTGCAAGTATTGCGAAAAAACCTTCGCGCGGGATGCCTTTGCGCAATTGCGCTAAGCACACCTGTTTTGGGCGGGATGCTGGTCCCGCCGCCGACCCGCTTGCTTTGCTTCGCCAAATAAAACAGGTAAAGGAAGGTGAGCCAGACACGTGCTCAGCGCGGTAAGCGCTGGGCACGTTGCGCTTTATGAGCGACATACCGGCGCAGCACCACAGCCGGCGCCTCACACCGTCGCACATCACGCAAAAACCGATCACCTGAATCCATTCAGGACACGGTCAATCACTGATTATTGCGCACCCAACGCCGCCACTGCTCGAACAGACACGGATCCAGCGCGGCCACCGCCGAGCGGTGCCACAGCGGGCCTTGCCAATAATCGTCGCTGTCCAGCGTGCAGGCCTGGCCGCCGGCTTCTTCCAGAATCACAATCCCCGCCGCGTAGTCCCACAGCCGCTGGCCGCCATGCAGATACAGGTCATAGCGCCCTGCCGCCAGATAGCACCAATCAATGGTCGAAGCGCCCAGGCTGCGCTGGCTGCCAAACGGCGCCAGGCTGGTCAGCCGGGTGCCCAGCTTGCCGCTACGCAGATATTTGACCTCGACCGCCGCGATGGTGTCGCCCATGCTGGCAGGCGCCGCTTTCAGCGGCAGGCGGATGCCATTCATATAGGCGCCGCTGCCACGACGGGCGTAGAACATCTCGTTGGCCACCGGGTTGTAAATCACCCCCAGTTCGCTGCGGCCGTGGCGCATCAGCGCCACCGAGATGGCAAAGTAGGGCAGGCCGTGGATGAAGTTGGTGGTGCCGTCGATTGGATCAACCACCCACAAACCATCCGGGTTGGCCTCCCACAAGGCATGCTGTTCTTCCGGGGTCATTTCTTCGCCCAGCACCGGGTAGGGCAGGATGTCCGGCAGGCGACGCGCCAACGCTTGTTGAGTGGCCAGATCAGCCTCGGTGAACAGGGTGCCGTCCGATTTGCGGGTGGAACCCACACGCAAAAAACGCGGCATGACTTCGGTTTGCGCAATCTCGCGCAATGTCTGAATCACCTGATCGACCACCTGCATGGCACGACTCCCCCTCTTCAGCTTGTCAATATCATTCTGGCGCGCCGGTAGGCGCTGACCATGCCCGGCGAACCGGGTGCGTACCCGTCTGCGCGGGCGTGGCGCAGCATTTGGCTCGTGGCCCGGCGGCAACCACCGTCCCGCTGATGGCTCCCCCATGCTGCAATGCAAAGTGTGCCATAAGCCAGCGGCTGCCGTCTGGACAACATGTCACATTCCGCGCAAAAAAAGCCGGGCTTTTGCTGCTTTGCCATCAGCGATGCGCGGCATCGAACAGCCAGCCACCAGGAAAGCAGAAAAACCCGACGCAAACTGGCAGAATGGCGTTTTACCCTGCTGCCCGGATTGCCATGCCGCGTTTTTTTGTTGATCAACCGCTGATAGCCGGAACCGAACTGAACCTGCCCGATGCCGTGGTGCGCCATGTGCAGGTGCTGCGCCTGAATGCTGGCGATGCCCTCACGGTATTTAACGGCTCACCCCCCGATCTGGAGTACCCGGCCCGGATTTTGGCCGTCGGCAAGCGCGAAGTACGGGTACAACTGGATGCCGCACTGGCTGTCTCGCGTGAGTCGCCGTTGCGGCTGGGGCTGGCGCAGGGGATTTCCAGCGGCGAACGCATGGACTTCACCTTGCAAAAAGGGGTGGAAATGGGCGTCAACGTGTTCCAGCCACTGGCCACCCAGCGCAGCATCGTGCGGCTCAGCGGTGAGCGTGCCGACAAGCGCCTGGCACGCTGGCGCGACATCATCCTTTCAGCCTGTGAACAATGTGGCCGCAATACCGTGCCCGAGCTGCGCCCCATCCTCAGCCTGGACGCCTGGTTGGCCGAATCGGCCAATTTGCCGGAGGCGCGGCTGATGCTGTCACCGCTGGGTAGCGCCCGCCTGGCCGAATTACCCGCCCCCACGGCGGCCTGGCTGCTGGCCGGCCCGGAAGGCGGGCTGAGTGATGCAGAAGAACAAGCCGCCTTGCGTGCAGGCTGGACCGCGCTGAAACTGGGCCCGCGCATCCTGCGCACCGAGACAGCCGCACTGGCCGCCGTCGCCGCCATGCAGCAACGCTGGGGCGACTACTGACCGTCAACAAGTTATCCACATGTTTCGCACAGCTTGTGTGCAACTTGTGGACAGTACAATCCCCCACCCGAGGCGCCAGACGGGTGAACCCGGCCAGCACCTGCCGGTCGGAGCCTTCCAGAATATTGCACAGGAATACCACCATGCAGGATCACGACACTCCCTCCCTTCCGCCGCCTCGTGTGGCCGTCCAGCGTGGCTGGGGCTGGTGGCGGGACGGGTTTCATCTTTTTCGCGAACAACCGCTGACCATGCTGCTGTTCGGGCTGGTGTATTGCATCGTGCTGCTGGGTTTTCAGTTGCTGCCCGGCGTGGGCAGCGTGCTGGCGGTGTTTCTGGGCCCATTGCTGACGGCGGGCTTCCTGCAAGTGGCCGCGCGGCTGACACGCGCAGAAGAACCCAGGCTGGCCGACCTGTTTGCCGCCTTTCGCCAGCCGGGGGTGACAAGCCTGCTGGGCATCGGCTTGTGGTATCTGGTGATGTTGATGTCAGTGGCTTTTCTGGTCACCCTGCTGGCGGTGGCACTGGGCCTGGCGCCCTCACCGGAAGCCTTGCAGGCCGAACCGATCAGCCAGGACACCATGGATCAGTTGCTGACTCTGGGCATGATGGTGATGCTGGCGGCCTTGCCGGTGGCCGCAGCCTACTGGCTGGCGCCCGCGCTGGTGACTTTCGAGCAGGCCAGCGCCGCCGAGGCGATGTGGCGCAGCCTGCGCTTCATGTGGCGCAATCTGGGCGCATTTGCCCTGTATCTGTCAGGCATGGCGATACTGACGCTGGCCGCACTGCTGACCTATGGCGCGGCATTCATTGTGGTGGCGCCATTGTCCATGCTGTCTCTGTATGCCTGCTATCGGGATTTGGCCGGCCAAGGCCCGGTGCAGATTGACAACGCCGGCTGGGTGGAATGACAAAAACCTGCTGCCCGGCCAGATTGCCGGGCAGCAGGTTTGCACCGCGCCGCGTACCGCTTAGCGGAAGGATTTCAGCACGGTCAGCAGGCTGGTCAGGTTGTCGGCGATGCCGGCCTGGCTCATTTTTTCGGTGCCGGCAGCAGCAGCCATGGTGTTCATGCTGTAGATCTGCATCACGCCCTGGTTGGCGGCGGCCTGGGCCAGGATGTTCTGTTGTTGCTGGGCCGACACGGCATTCTGGAACAGGATGCCGGTGGAATGAGCCATGCTCTGGTAGATCGAGCCCATGGCCATGGCCGGGGCTTCCGCCAGCACCTTGACGTTGGTTTGGGTGACGGCGTCGGTAATTTGCGAATTCACTGCGGTCGGGAATGCCATTTGTTGACTCCTGGATCGGATGAGGCGGCGCTCATCCCGGCAAGCGGGCGAGCGGTTTCAAGAAACCGGGGCGGTGGCCCCCATTCGGTCCGCGCGGGACGCGGCCCCGGCCTGGATGAGCCAGACCGGGACGCCGCATTAGCTGCGGAAAGACTTCAGCACACTCAGCATGCTGGTCAGATTGTCGGCAATACCAGCCTGGCTCACCTTTTCGGTGGCGGCGGCATCGGACATCGTGCCCATGCTGTAGAGCTGAATCACGCCCTGGTTGGACGCAGCCTGCGCCAGGGTGTTTTGCTGCTGTTGCGAGGACACGGCGTTCTCGAACAGGATGCCGGTGGAGTGCGACATTGCCTGGAACATCGCACCCATGGCCATGGCCGGAGATTCAGCCAGCACCTTGACGTTGGTCTGGGTCACCGCGTCGGTGATCTGCGAATTCACCGCAGTCGGCGCGCCGGCCGAGCTGTCGGTGGAAGGAGTATCAGCCATCGTTGATTTCCTTTACGGATGAAGTAAAACGGGCATCAGGACTTGAACGATTGCAGCACGGTCAGCAAGCTGGTCAGGTTGTCGGCAATGCCGGCCTGACTGACTTTTTCGGTGCCGGCAGCGTCGGCCATGGTGTCCACGCTGTAAATCTGCATCACGCCCTGATTGGTGGAGGCCTGGGTCAGGGTGTTTTGCTGTTGCTGGGCCGAAATGGCGTTCTCGAACAGGATGCCGGTCGAGTGAGCCATGGTCTGGAAAATCGAGCCCATGGCCATGGCGGGGGATTCGGCCAGCACCTTGACGTTGGTCTGGGTCACCGCGTCGGTGATTTGCGAGTTCACCGCAGTCGGTGTTGCAGCGCCAGCGGCAGTGGAAGTATCAGTGGTTGCCATGTTGGACATCCTTTATTCGAGTAAACCGGAAAGTCGGCGACTTAGCCCTTGAACGATTGCAGCACGGTCAGCATGCTGGTCAGGTTATCGGCGATGCCACCCTGGCCCACTTTTTCGGTGGCGGCAGCGTCGGCCATGGTGCCCATGCTGTAGATCTGCATCACGCCCTGGTTGGTGGAAGCCTGGGTCAGGGTGTTTTGTTGTTGCTGGGCCGAGACGGCGTTCTCGAACAGAATGCCGGTCGAGTGGGCCATGGTTTGGTAGATCGCGCCCATGGCCATGGCCGGGGATTCAGCCAGCACCTTGACGTTGGCTTGGGTCACTGCGTCGGTGATTTGATCGTTCACGGCGGTCGGAATAGCCATTGAAACACTCCTTGATGGTAAGGTCGGTTGAGGAATCGGCGCGGCATCACGTCGCGCTCACCGGATAGAACGCCCGCCAGAAACGGGCGTGAAACCAGCTCAGCCAGCCAATTGTCCTGTGTCTTTGCCCGCATCCATGCCCTGGGGGCCGGCAGCCGTCCCCGCCGCCACTGCGGCCGGGGTCAGCGTGGCTTGTGCCGGAGTGGGCACCTGGGTCTGGCGCGCCTGCAATTCGGCGATGGTCTGACTTTGCTGGTTCAGCCGGTCCACCACGCCACTCAGCGCATTTTGCAGCGGCATGAAAGTTTGATTGAAGCAGCGCTCCACCTCCTGGCGGGCCAGGCCGGCCAGCCGGTCGGCAATCTGCGACAAGGCCATTTGCCCGCCCATGCCCACGCCAGTGCCGCCATTGAGTGCAGACGGGCGCAACTCGGCCAGCGAGCGCGCACCTTCCACCACCTTCAGAATGGCCTGTTCTTCTTTTTCCTGCGCCTGCATGGCCTGGGTAACATTGCTGTGAATGGCGCTGAGTGAATCGCGCACACTGGCCTGGGTATTGGCGCGACTGAGGGCCAGCACGGCGGCGGCCTGCTCACCGGGCGAGACCCCGGCACTTTGCTGGGCGGCCTGGAAGGCCTGCAACTGGGCAAACTCCTGCGGTTGCAGCGGCCGTTTCAGCCAGGTTTCGGCCAGTTGTTGCAGATTGGGATCCAGAGCGGTGTCGGCACCTGTCGCTGGGCTGGGACTCGGGCTGGTCATGGGGTAGGGCTCCTTGTCGTGAAATGCAAATGAGGTGGAATGGGGTGGCACGGCGCGCACGCCCCCGGCATGACACACCTGGTGTGGCCCACGACCGCACGCACGTAAGGCAATCCAGGCACACCGGGGCAGTATCGGTGAGGCTTACTGCGCAGTGCGCAGCCACCAGCGTGATGCTTCGGTACGGTTGGATACACCCAGCACGCGGTACATGCTGTACAGCTGATTCTTGATGGTGCCCTCCGCCACTGACAGCCGGCGGGCAATCTGCTTGTTGGATTGCCCCTCGGCCACCAACCAGAGGATTTCCTGCTGACGGGGCGTCAGATTGGGCGCATGACTGGCAGGCAACTGCACGCCCCCCTCGCCGATGGCGGTGGGGATAAAGCAGTCTTCCTGCAAGACTTGCAGGCACAGCGACACCAGCATGGGGGGATTCAATGCCTTGTTGAATACCCCGGCGCCGCCGGCCTGGCGCACGGCAGCAGCCAGACCGGCCTTGCCGTCGAACACATTCAGGATGCAACGCAAATGAGGGTGGCGCTCGCGCAGTTGGCGGATCAAGCCCAGCTCATGCTGCGCGCCCCACGAAGCTTCCAGCAGCAAAAGATCCGGGGCAGGTTGCGGCAGGGCATCCAGGCTGGGCAGATACTTCAGATGTTCCAGTGTCACCGGATGATTCATCCGGGCAAAGGCTGCCTCAACACCGGCAGCAAACACCGGGGCACGGTCAACAACCAGGATTCTCGGGGCAGTGGTCATGGTGTGGCTCCTAGAAGACATGAGTGCCACAGGGAACGCCACACGCAGCGGACTGTGAAATCCCTCCCATACCCGACCGCCACAAATGCACACGCCGCCCAGGGCATGACCTTGGGCGGCGTGTGCAAGATACAAATCAGCGGAGCAATCAGTCCGGGGTCAGGAACAACGCGCGTTCGGCGTTGCGGCGAGCCAGCAGACCAGCCACTTCTTTACCACCGGCGCGGTCCCAGCGCGGAAACTGATCAGCGGCGGCCTGGAAGTTGCCGGCGTTCAACAGGCGCAACAGGGTGGACTGCTGCAAGGAGCCCAGACCCAGGTTGTAAGAAAAACTGATCAGCGCATCAAATTGATTCTGGTTGATCTTCACCGTCACCAAGGCATTGACGCCATTGTTGAAACGGGCCAGATCGTTGATCAGCAGTTGTTCGGCCTGCTGCTGCGTGATGGTCAGGCCGGCTTTGACGTCCGGGCCCGTGTGGCCGTAACCGATGGTCCACACACCGACCATGTCTTGATAGGCGGTCAGGCGCAGGCCTTCGAATTTTTCGATCAGCGCGCGGCCGCGCGGGCTGCAGCTGAGTTGATTGACGCTCATGGTTTCTCCTGGTGAATTCAATCCACACATCCAGCCAGCCTGCCACGCATCGGCCTCACCTGAAACCGCGATTCGGTTTCATGGTCGCCATGCGCGTGCCCAGGCAGGCGGGCGTGCGCAACATAGTCTGGGGTTCATCACGGCAGGCCACTTGACGTGATGGACGCACGCTGGCGCGCCATCGTGCTTATGCACAATGACGCACAAGGAGCATACGCCTTCAGGCCAGGCCTGCCACTTTCACTTGATTACACCGCGTCAGCTGGTCACTTTGCGGGTATCCGCCGGGTGGCGCTGCACCGCCTGCTCGGCCGCCTGCACACGGTCAAGCTTTTCCAGCATGTCCACATAACCCATCTCGCGACGGCGCTTGATCGAGCCGGCCGAGAACTCGGCATCGCTGAACGAGCTTTCTTCGCCAGTATGACGATAGGTGATGGTGTGGATGTCGATATTGCGCAGGCGACGGCCCAGCACTTCTTCCGCCCAGCCGTGCAGCAAACCATGAATGCCGGCGCATTCCGGGCTGTGCAGCAGGCGGCCGAACAGCTTTTGGTATTTGCGCAGCGTGCCGTGCTGATCCATGCGGCTGGCGTACTGGATTTCTTTCTGCCGCCAGGCCACGCCATCCATGGTGGTCGGCAGGCGGCCATGCGCGCCCCACAGGTCCACCATGAACACGCGCAGGTCGGCGGTTTCATGGGTGTCGTCCAGCACCGCCTGCAAGGGGGTGTTGGTCACGCAGCCGCCGTCCCAGTAGTACTTGCCGTTGATTTCAGTGGCAGGAAAACCCGGCGGCAGCGAGCCGCTGGCCAGTGCATGGGCCGGGCCGATCTGGCAATTGAGCGAATCAAAGAATTCCAGCTTGCCGGTATCCACCCGGGTGGCGCCCAGGCTCAGGCGCGCGCCATGACCCTGGTTGTGCCAGGCAAAATTGCAATGGCGGCGCAGGGTGTCCAGCATCGGGCTGGTGTCGTAATAGCTGGTTTCGGTGGGGTTGGCGAACTGCACTTCCACCCCACCCATGCCCATCATCACATTGACGCGCGGCGTCCAGAAATTCGGCAGCCCTTGCAGCATGGATTTGGCCACCACCGACTTGTTATACATGGCGCGATACGCGCCGGAATAACTGGCGGCTGCGCCATCCGGGCGGGCGATGTCCTCCCAGAATTCCACCATCTTGCGCAGACGATCTTCCGGCTTGTTGGTGGCCAGCACGGCGGCATTGAGCGCGCCAATCGAAATGCCCGTCACCCAATCCGGCTCAAAGCCCAACTCGTGCAGCGCCTGATACGCGCCGATGTGATAAGCGCCCAGGGCGCCGCCCCCTTGCAAGACCAGCACGTTTTTCACTTCCGGGGTGGCGGCATGGTGGGCGTGCGTCTTCGACGCGGCGGTTTCTTTCATGTGTACTCTCCTGATGCTTGGGTGATAAAGCAACCAGGGCGGGGACAGGTTGCCGACAAGGGCGGGCCAGCGCAAGCGGCCCGCCGGATGGGGAATCAGCGTCGCGCGCCACACTCAGCATCGCGCGCCTGGCCAGGCGCGCGGCCGGGTAAATGCGGCAAGGTCGCGCAACAATGCCTGGCGGATTTTGCGAGCCGCGGTTAGCCCTTGCTGCCCAGCGTCGAGTGATATTTCTCGATGCTCTGGTCGATCTTGTCGAGCGAGAAGTGCGCCGATTCGGCCTCGATCGCCCCGGCGGCGGCGGCCACCGCGGCGGCGGTGCCCATCAGCAGGTCGGTGATCAGAATGCCCAGCGCGTCTTCGGCAGCGCCCTTGAGGTTCTGCTCGGCAAATTTCTCGGTCATGTCCTTCAACAGCACGCTCTTGCTGGCCAGTACCATCTTGCTGGCGCCGTCGAAGTACGCAGCAGCCGATTGCGCCACCAGGCCAGAGGCCTGGGTGATCATCATGTTCGGCGCCAGGGCCACCTGATTGGGGCCATAGGCGGCGTTTTCGGCGTTGGTCAGTTGCACCGCCTGGACAATCTGGCTATTCAGCGCGTCAGTAGCCGGCGGCGTGCTGGATGGCGGGCCCATTTTGGCGGTCATGGTCGCCAACGTGGATTTGGGCGGGCTGGCGCCGCCGGATCCACCTGCGGCCGGCGCAGCGGCGTCGCTGCCCTGGGACGGCGCCGGACTGGAATTGCCGCCGCCGCCCGGGGTGTCGGGGGTCGTATCTGTAGACATCTGGCTGTTCTCCGTGGTGGGCGCAGGCGCGGGCGAGGCATCGCCAGGCCGGGCGGGCGCGGGGTTGGACATCACTGGCGGTGGGCTGGCTGGCGCCGATGGGGCCACAGCCTCAGGCACAGGGTTGGCCTGAGGGGTGTCAGCCGCTGTCGGTGCAACAGGCGGGGCGCTGGCCTGCGATACCGCAGATGCCGGCGCCGGTTCGGGCTCTGGCGTCGATGCGGGTGCAGGTTCAGGTGCAGATGCAACAGCCTGCGCCATCGGAGCCGGTGCAGGCGCTGGCGTCTCCACCGGGGGCGCCGGCCGGGCCGCACGGGCAGGCTGGCCCGGCAGGCTTTGCGACGGAACAGTCAGCGGGGCCAATTGCTGCGAGGGCACGGTTTGTGCCGGCGCCTGCTGGCCCACACCACTGCCACTGCTGCCTGATGCATCGGCGTCGGCGCGCTGCTTGCCGCCAAACAGTTTTTTCAGTGCGTTCATAAGAAACTTCATGAAAAAGTCACTCCGCCAAGGCCGGGTCAGCGGGGGAAAGCGTCGGCCTTACGAATGGCCAGCCGGCCATCCGGACTGCGGGTGCGCCCGCTGGTGGCCAGGCCCGATGGGCATGACCACGCAACGAGCGCCAGCGCACCGGCCGATGCAACTTACGCGGCCTTGTCGCCAACCGACAGAATCATGGTCACTGCCTTGGAAATCACCGCGCTGGAAATCTGGTTCAGCGCCTGCTGGCTGTGAACGGCATTCTGCAGCGACAGGCCGGCGGAATGGCTGGCCACCTGATACAGCGCGGCCATGGCCTGGGCTGGCGCTTCGGCCACCACTTTTACATTGGTTTGCGTCACCGCATCGGTGATCTGCGAGTTGACGGGGGTGCTGTCTGCCATGGAAGTCTCCTGAGTGCATGCCGGCCATTTGCCAGCGAAAAAGTCATGTCGTCACGCTGCGGGGTTTGCGCACATCCGGCCCGCTGAGCATCAGAACGCCGTGCCGGGCGGGCTGTGAACCCGGCTTAGTGCACACGCCGTTGCGGTAGCAATGCGTGCAATTTCTTGCGCAATAACTCCACACGTTTGCGCGCCAGCGCTTCGCTGATGCCAAAGGCCGCGGCGATTTCACTGTACGGACGTTCTTCTTCGAACTTCAGTTGAAATAGCATGCGCTGAGCGTCGCTGAGCTGCATCAGCGCCTGACGCACTTGCTCCAACTCTTCCTGCATCAGCAAGGCTTGTAAGGGTGAAGGGGCACTGGACGCCATGGCATGGATGGAATCGGTATCCAGATCGACATAGGGGTCGATGACTTTTTCTTCGCGGGTATTACGACGGGCGCTGTCCAGGAAGGTGTGATTGAGCACCAGAAACAAAAACCCTTCGGCGTCGCGTACCCGCTCCGAGAATTGACAGATATACAAGAAGGCTTTCAGCGCGGTGCGCGACAGCAATTCTTCGGCGCGATCATGGTCGCCATGGGTCAGCCGGCGGGCGCGGCGCCCCAGATCGGCACGCACACTGCGCCAGGCATTTTCAAATCGGCTTCGCCCCCCAATGGCCAATTCCATGGGGATTTCCGATATTGCCATTTCCATTTCCTGTTCCATGCCGTGACTCCTGAGTTAACAAGGAATCCCAGTTTCTTGAACAAGGACAAATGCATCTGTTACCTGGGTGACAAAACCTATTTTTTATATATTACAAGACATTACACGGAAAGATATTCAGAAATTTCATACATTCACATGTCACATTCGCCATACGCAATTCTACGTAGTTTTTCCACATCCAGAATATGCAGAATATTAGGCTGATGGTGAATCAACCCATTACGCTGCCAACTGCGCAACTGGGCATTCAGCTTGGGACGGCTGACATTCACCATGGAGGCCAGCACGCTTTGCTTGGGCGGATGCAGCCATACACCGGGCACGCTGGCCGCATGCGGCTGCTCGTCCACCATGCGCAGCAGATGGCGCGCCAGCCGTGGGCCCAACTGATGCAGACACAGGGTTTCCACATGCTCGGTATGGGTGCGCATGCGTCGGCATACCGATGCGAACATGCGGCGCAAAAACTCGGAATTGCCCGTCAAGGGGCCAAACTGGGCGCGCGGCAGCAGCCACACCCGCGTGGCGCCATCCGCTACGGCGGTGCAGTCACGCCGGTCATGACCTTCCAGCAGCGCGCTTTCTCCCACCCAGTCCCCTACCTGACTGCGGTCGATGATCAATTCACGGCCATCCTGGTTATGCAACAGGTGGTAGACCTGCCCGGACAGCACCAGGGCCAGGTATTGCGCAGGGGAATCCTTGAGAAACAAGACTTGCTGGTCGGCCAGCGACAGCTCGGTACCGTGTCGGGCAATATGCGTCAGCAATTCGGCCGGCAACCCGGCAAACCAGGGCAAATGAGCCAACCGGGATATCATGGTGTTGTCCTGACTGCAGGCGCCCTCAGTGGCAACCGCGCGGGAGAGCGGCATGGCACACACTCCATTCAAGATGAATTGGCGGGAATGCAGAGGACGTGGCGCGATGTGCGCTGTGAACACGACGACAGAAATACCAATCACTCGCGAAACAAGCATCACAGACGCATGCTTGCGCCATGACAACATGGGAACAGCGGAGAGTTTTCCGGAAGCACAGCGACGGGGCCACGCCATCACCACAGCGCGTGGCGGTCCACTGGCATTCGATTTAAGCGCCACTCAACGGCGCGGCGGCCCAGCGACAGCAACCTGCATGCCATCCGTCCGGGGCATCAAGCCCACAGACATACCAATGCCATCGGCTAGCATTGCGTGTCCGGCTGTGATCTATTCAGAACAGAATATACGGAGAAATACGGAGAAATGCGGCTATGCAGAAGCGCGCCAGTGACACTGGCCACACCTTTGCCCGCAGAAAGCCAAAGTGGACAGAATCGTCCAGTCTAGTCAGCAGAAATGGACAAACCGGGCGCCACAGGCAGATGACAAACCACGCACAGCTTGTTGCCGTCCGGGTCCCGAAAGTAGGCGCCGTAATAGTCCGGGTGATACTGGGCACGCAGTCCGGGAGCGCCTTCATCCATGCCGCCATGCGCCAAAGCCACCCGCCAGGCAGCGTCCACCTGGGCACGGCTGGCCGCATCCAGCGCCAGCATCTGGCCATTGCCTGGCTGATGTGCCGCGCCATCAAATGGCCGGCCAATCAACAATAATGGCCGACCGCCGCCTGCCGGTTGCCAGCCCGCCCACGGCCGCTCGCGCTCACAAAATCGCCGGGCATGGCCCAATACGGCCATCAGCGCATCATAAAACGCCAGTGCGCGGTCGAAATCGCTGACACCCAGAAACACATGTGAGAACATGGAAATCTCTTGGAAATATGGCAAAACCGTTAAAGCACATCCCGCCCTAACAGTCGATACCGCAGGGGAATACCACAAGCACACCAGCAAGTTTGAGCAGCTTACAAAAGCCAGTACAGGCACCGGGATAGACACACGCAACAACGCCAGGAGGGTTTTGTGAGCGGTTCTTAGCCAGCCCCAGCCATTTGCACAGCCACTAAGCGTCCTCCAGCGTCTGTTGAGAGCAAAATTTGTAAGCCCTCCTCCAGCAGCACGCTTTCTCCTGGAGCAATCGGGGTTTTGGTGCTCATATTGCGCATACTGGTCAGACGTTCGTTCACCAGATACCAGTTGCCATGATGCTGTTGAAAATACCCCACTCGCTTGGCATCTTGCTCTTGCAGCTTTTCATTCGGAAAAATAAATCGATTCTCATGCCAGCGAAACAAGGACTGCCCACTGTATACCATCACCCGATGGCCATCTGGCATGAATTTCCCTTGCGTGACAGGCGAATAAAGATTCAATACAGGAAGCTTGCCCTGATGCGGGGTGCCACAAAATGGGCAGCGTGGCGCATAGGTGTTGTCAAACGGATACCACTTTTGCCCGCATGCACTATTTGCGCATGGCTGTAGCAAGTCCACCGTCTTGACCAAGGCTGTTTCCCATTCCTCCGCTGCCGGGCGCTGCAAAGGGTTGTGCAGGCCATTCACAAACGCTCGTGAGAAGAGTTCACTCAAGTAGGGCCCGGTCACCGAATAAGGAATTTTGGCTGTATCTTTCCAGGGTAATTCGCTGGATTTAAGATTGGCAGGCTTGATCCGGTTAGATGCATCTTGTGGATGCTCAATAAACAGTGCGCGCTCTCCCATCATTAACTCATCATCACGACTGGCATCTGTATCGTGAAATTTGTCACCACGCAATGGATGGCGATACAGCAGATACATATAAATCATGACTGCCAAGGCGTGCAGATCAGTGACGCGGGATGGCAGTTTTCGATCGGCATCACCAATTGGCATATGTGCGGTTTTGACTACCTCGGGGGCGATGAAATCGGGTGTGCCAATCACCGATGGAGGATGTTTGCCAGGCACGACCAGACCATCCAAATCAATTAGACATGCCTGTCCTGTGGTGGGATCCACCAGACAATTGTTGTATCCCAGATCAGAATGAGATAAACCCGCCATATGCATGCGACGCACCGCCCGGGCTAGCATCAGGCAAACTTGCAAATGCAAGCGCCAATCTCCCAATTCACGCGAATCCAGATATTTGGCGCGATGGGTAGGCGTGGCAAACCATTTGCCAACTTTTTCTTTGTGACGGATACCTAATTGATCATTATTCTGGCTGCCATGCTTGAAGAAAAAGATATCCCGATAAAACGGCACTACCACCCCTAAACGCTGATTGTGCTCTACCACGGCCGATGGCCAGCAAAACAGCTTTTGTAGATAGCTCCCCCCTTCTTTGTTGAAGATATTCTCACGATAGCGCCCGGTAATTTCCAATAGCCGCTCACGTGTGGCTGCCGTGGCCTTTTCCCGATAAAATGCTACCACGTAACTTTTATCAGGGCTGAACATCACATCTTTGACGCCGCCTTGAGCCTTTACTTCATCAAAAAAACGGACGGTAGTCCCATCGCTTGCCGTTACGGTAATGATCTTGGCCATATTGTCCTCAATAAATCAGAGCGATCGTCCGGTCATCGTGATTGCCTGGTGACCAGAAATCCAGCCATGCCAGTAACCGTTTAGCCACATCAGCATCCCTTTGCGCTAACTGCACCTGATCTTCAAGCTCAGCCCACAGCGCCTGCCAAGCTTCACCATGTGCCAACAAGGCCTCGGTTTCAAATTTGGGGTCTGACACGCCATCGGTCATCAAGATAAAGGCCTTGTAATCTTCGACCAGACAATGACGAATTCGCCCGTGTAATTCATCCGGGGTGACCGCCGAGCTATCCAGAAAGCGAGTTTGGCCAGAATACTCTCCGGAATCTGGCTCTCCTAACAACTTCACCTTGCCATCAGGCAGCAGCACCCCAGCCGCACCATCGCCAATCCAGTAAGCAGCGCACAACCACTGAGCCCCCACCTTGCATGAAAGGCCAATCAGCAAGGTCGTGGATAGTGCTTTTAATGCTTTCGCCGGCTCGGGCCTTTTTCGAGCTTCATTATTCAAAGCAACCATCGCCGCATGTGCGGCACGGCCCAGCAAAAACCTAAGCACATTAGTTAATTGCTCAGCAGATTGAGTTTGAACCGCCTGTTGAATATTTCGTGTTCTATCCTCCGCCCCAGTCAAAAGCGCTTTAAGTTCGGCACCTGCGGCCTCAACCGCCAGTTTTGATCCCAAGCGTGCTTCGCTGGCGCTACCCGCACCATCCGCGACAATGGCAATATGCTGCTCATCATCATCATGCACTAAGGTCTCAATAAAAAAATCGTCATCACAGCAACTGCCCACATGGGCATGCGAGCGACCTCGCTTGCGGGCAGCCACAATGTACTTGCTTGTCACTTGCCTGGCTTCGCAGAGCTCATCAACCTTCCAATGTGGCAGAGTGCGATCCGACGGTTTGTTTTCCCACAGCAATTTGGGATCAGGATTGACAAACAGCGTCACCCGAGCCCGCTGTATGGGAGCAGATTTATCTTTGCTCACATGGTATTTAAGATCAATGGGATGCTCTCCACTGACCATTGGGACCCCCTGTACCCGCAATGTGCCCGGCTCCCACCTCAAACCAAGGTTAGCCGGAATATCCACGGCAACCAGATGAACTTCCGGTTCTACCGGCGAAACGATAAATTTTTCATCAAACGGTTGCGATTGTCGGGCATTACGAAGCTGAAAGAGTATAACCGGAGTCATCAACCTGGGCACCACGGCAGGCGGCCCAGCAGAAGAATTCGCAGCAGGGAGGATGGCACTTTGATCAGGCAGTATTTCTTTAGCTGGCGGCACATTTGATGGCATAGCGGTTGACTTTATCTCTGAGGGTGATGGGGGAAGCCTTTGCTTAGAGGAATATTCATTTTCAATCTTGCGAGTAGAGGGCTGATCTAAAACTGGTATCACCGAAGGCCGAACCTCCTCCTCAACAACAGGTGGAATTACAGCAGCTTGTTTCAGATGCTGATACAGATCAGATATAACCTTACCATGCTTGTTCACAAATTCCATATGTCGTTTCTCCACATCTTGCTCGCTAGCACTGGCTATAGCAAAAAATTTTTCACTATAGTCATATAGCAAAATAGCGAGCTCCTTCAACTCTTGCCAATTAATAGGCTTCTCAGAATTTTTTGAAGACTTCTCGTCCATAATCACCCCCGTCCACGCACCACATCAAATGCTTCATCCGAAGCCGACATTTCCAGCTCGCGCTCACAACCAGGGCACTGGGCCGTGCCCGCCCCTTGCACGCAAAACACCGTGCCACAGGAGCACATGGCAAAAGCGATCGGGTTACCGCAATGCGGGCAGCCCGGAGTACCAATCAGCAGGTCAGAATTGACCGTGCGCACATTGGCGCGAGGATCTGACAAAGCATCAAAATCCCGCTCGGCCGGGTAAACCCCAACCAGATGATAGCCTTCACTGTCGATGTGGAAACTGCGTGCCCTTATGCTGTGATTTTGCCGCTCGTATTTCATCAAATAGGGCAGTTTGGTGTTCTGGCACTTACCAGTCACCACCACAAAGTCTTCATCCACGGCATTGGCCTGCGCCATGCCTTCGATCTTTTTCAAAAAGGACTCATCCAGCTTGGCAAGACTGACCCGGGCGGGTTCGCCTATACCGACACTGCGACTTTGTGCGCCGATAGAAGCACTGATCCATTGAATGTATTTTTTCAGCGCAGTCTCATTTGTGTTCTCCAGCCGCAGCACATCGGGCGTCAGCACAGCCAGCGCCTCCAAGGCGGCATACTTTCCAATGCCAATCACCACCAAGTGTGCACGCATGGCAAAATCCTGCTTCCAGCGCCTCACCGCAGCGCCGGTGTCATCGGTAGCTTTGCCATCCGTCATGAAAAATACCAGGGGCTTCCAGTCCCCTTTTTCACCCCCAGGAACGGAGCGTCTGACCTGAGAGGCAATCTCATT
The DNA here is from genome assembly GCF_003201855.1 of Rivihabitans pingtungensis. Classification (GTDB taxonomy): domain Bacteria; phylum Pseudomonadota; class Gammaproteobacteria; order Burkholderiales; family Aquaspirillaceae; genus Rivihabitans; species Rivihabitans pingtungensis. The sequence continues at coordinate 31,398 of NZ_QJKI01000032.1, forward strand.
CATCAGATGCTCCAAGGCAGCACCAATGGAGGTGCCTGACCCTAGCGGCAAGCGTGGAGGATAAAATGAAGGCAACTCTACCAGCGGAGTCAGCGTTTTAGCTCGGCCGGCAAAGGCAATCACCGAAAGATATACAGTCTCCAGAGCATGGGGATCGGTGCGCAAAGTGCGCAACAGAAGCTCCATGCCATCCTGCAAACCACGCAGGTTGTCACCAGCCATGCTTTCGGAAACATCAATCACAAGGTAGATGGGAAGTCGACGCACAGAACCCCCTGCAATAAATGGCAATTAAATGACGATATTGATTTCTGGTGGAGGTGGAGGTAAATCCATTTGCGTGCCAGCACCACGACTCTGGCTATCCTTGGCACAGGCAGCCGAAACCCAGGCAAAAAATCTCGCAAAGCTGGCAGCATCCATGGTATCCAGGCTGATCACATGCTCGGTCAGGCGCTTGAGCGATACAGAATCAGCTCTTGGACCTGCCGCACAGGCCACAATCGTGGCAAAGTCACAGGCTTTGATGTGTGGAATCACTTCATTGAATGCCATGGTGTCTGTTGGTTTGCCATCAGTTAAAATAATCAACATAGGCTTCCAGTCGCCTTTTTCCATCGAACTGGACTTGCGCACATCGCGCGACACATGCAGGCAAATCTGCTCCAGACCAGCGCCCAGAAAGGTAGCACCAGAAGCTGGGCAGACAATCTCCGGAAGAATGACATCTGGCAATGATGTGAGCGCCAAAACTTCCTTGACTTCAGAATCAAATGTTGTAATCGACAAATGTACGCTGTCTAGCGCATAAGGATTGGTACGCAGGGAGGCCAGCAGGGCGTGCAAGCCAGCATTCACAGCCTCAATTGGCTCCCCACGCATCGAACCAGACGTATCGATCAATAAATAGGTGATCAGGCGTCTACTCATCAAGCGTTCTCCGAACGCCACCTGTCAAATATAGGTGCGCAGCAAATCAACAAAACGATCCGTTTCATGGGGTATCCCAATCGCCCGGAACTCCCAGCCGGAGCCTTGCCGAGTAATCTCGGCAAAGGTCAACGAGCGGAAACGCTCATAGCTGCTGTTGCCACTCAGGTTGAAGCGGCAGATTTCCTGCCCATGCGCATCAATGGCCCGAATGAAACAGTTTTCTACCTCGCCAAACGACTGATGCCTTTTTTCACCTTCATAAATTGCCACCACAAAGACAATAGATTGATACCGCTCAGGTAGCTCATTCAGCCGGACCACAATCTGTTCATCATCACCATCGCCAGCGCCAGTCCGGTTATCACCAGTAAGCCAGATCTTGCCTGACGGATGGCGCATGGAGTTGTAAAAAACCACATCCCCACCGTTGAGGGTGACACCACCATCTGCGCCAGGTTGCCCAAGGCTTGCCACCTTGCCGTCAGCGCCGAGCAAGAAAGCAACGGCATCCAGATCATAATCCTCTCCCGACTTGCCAAACAGCGAACCCAGCAAGCCTTTTTTTGGCGTCGCCACATCCCAGCCCAGTCCGATCGTCACACTGGACAGATCGTATTGGCCTTCCTTGCGCAGGCTTACGCCTTCACCTTTTTTGAGACTGATGGCCATGAGCGTGTTCTCCTTTATAGAACTTAAAGAACGACATTGATTTCGGCAGGGGGGGGAGGCAGATCAGCCAAGCCGGAAACTTCTTTGGCTCCGCGCTCGATTTTCTGGCTGGAAACGGAAATCGACGAGGAGACCCATTTGAAAAAGCTTTTGATTGACGTACTATCCGCCGTATCCAGATGCACTACCGATTCGGTGATGCGCTTGAGTACACTGGTATCACAACCGGCGCCAGCTGCACATGCCACAAAGGCACCAGTCTTGACTGATTTCATGGCAGCAATGCCACGATCAATATCATCTGTCGGCATTCCATCACTTAATAAAAATACGACAGGTTTCCAGTCACCTTTCTGCTCGGGCGTGCTTTTCTGGACCTCGCGCTCAATGGCACCAGCCAACAAGGCCAGCGCAGCACCCATGGAGGTTACGCCACTGGCGTTGAGAGCGGGCTCCTGAAACTGTGCCAACTCGGTCAATGGTACCGTTTGGGTCACCTGACTATCAAAAGTGATGATGCTCAGCCACGCTGTTTCCAATGCATACGGGTCACTACGCAAGCTGGAAACTAACATGTGGACACCAGCTTTAACCGACTCTATGGGCTCACCCATCATGGAACCACTGGTATCAAGCAAGAGATATACGGGCAATCTGCGCATAACAAAACCTTTCTGTTCAGTATGAAACAACGACGTGAGACCATTTCATTTTTCAGTGATGACCCCTGATGCCAGTCTTACAAAGACTGGCATTGCCTGACATATCCTATTTGTTGCCATCAACTTTACTGCGCCCAAGCTTAAGCATGGCATGCAAGCACTGAGGGCAGACGAGGCGGCCTCTTGGCTAGCACACCAAGCATAAAATGCCAATAGGGCAATTTACTGACAAGCGCATGTACGATAGCGCAAAAACGACTGAATCGCTAGCAGATTATCTGAGAACAAGCCCAACAAGCCACTTTGCTGTCAGACTAAAACCAAAATGATGCAAGAACACAGACTGATAGCATGAAAAGTGCTTGTAGGCCCAGCCGATGTTCCGCTATCTTCAGCCCATCAGACACATTGCCATAGCATGATGAGGCCTGATCACGCACATGGTAGATGGCAAAGCTACAGTGAGCGCCACACCAGGAGTGCCGTGTCCGTTTTGACCAAAGATCCTTACAGGAGGATTTCATGCCGGTCTCCCTACGCAAAGGTGAGAATGTTTCGCTTTCCAAAAACGAACCAGACTTATGCCACGTACTGATTGGCTTGGGCTGGGAAGCCCGCTCAAGCAATGGTAGTGATTTTGATCTAGATGCCAGCTTATTCATGCTGACCGCCCATGGGAGGGTTCGCGGCGACACCGACTTCATTTTTTATGGGCAACTAACCTCTCCTTGTGGCTCGATTGAACACACGGGCGACAACAAAACCGGCGCAGGAGAGGGTGATGACGAGGCTATCCGGGTGACACTCAATAAAGTGCCGGTGGATATCGAACGCCTAGTGGTTGCCGTCACCATTCATGAAGCAGAGCAGCGGCAGCAGAGTTTTGGTCAAGTCAGAGACGCTTTTGTGCGTTTGGTCAATACAGACAATAATCAGGAAATCCTGCGATTTGATTTATCTGAAGATTACTCTACCGAGACAGCGCTGATCTTTGGGGAAATATATCGACGCGGCAGTGAATGGAAGTTTCGGGCTGTTGGGCAGGGTTATTCAGGTGGGCTGTTGGCACTGTGTACACAATACGGCATCGATGTTTGTTAGAGCCTGTTCTGAACTATCCCATAGCGGTAAAATCCAAGCCCCATGGAAAACCGCAAACCTTACCCATCCGATGTCAGCGACGAAGAATGGGC
>NZ_QJKI01000033.1 GCF_003201855.1 Rivihabitans pingtungensis
GTTTTGAATTCTTCAGCTGCCCAGTTCATGATGGCGCTCGTCGGTGAGAAAGGCTTGCATCTTACGGTGACTGGCTACTTGTGTGTAATGGGATGACTTGGCACAGCTAAATAAAATTCAGTGCAGCGGCTCTGACTGAGCAGTGAGCGCAAACAGCGCGAGTCGTGGCAAGGTTGAGCAATAACGCCAAGAGAATTTGGTCTGCGGCGCTGACAAACTGGGATGGCGCAAGCCGTTTTTAAGTCATTCGGTTTGCGCCATCTCTTAGATCAACGGCGTTTCAGCCAGGCGCCCGGCCAGTAGGTCACCATCTCGGTGATATTGCCTTCGTTGAACGGGAAGGTCGGCTGGGTGTTGTCGAACTCCGGGTGCTGGGCGACAAATTCGTCGGCGGCGTTCTTCGGGTTGTTCCAGCTCCAGTCTTCCTGAGTGCGCGGGGCGTTGCCCAGCCAGTGCATGATGCCGTCGGTGGCCACGATGTAAGAACCCTGAGTGACCAGCGGCGCATAGGCCTCCAGTTCGCCCAGCACGTGTTCTTTGCTGTGGCAGGAATCCAGCACCACCATCACTGTGTCGCCCGGCTTGATCTGGGCCTTGACCTGCTCGACGATGTCCGGCGCGGTGGAGCTGCCTTCGATCAGGGTCAGATAGCTGCTCAGCTCGTGCGCTTCGATGGCGGCGCGATTGTGCGGGCGGATTTCGATGTCCACGCCGACCACCCGGCCCTTGCCCATGGCTTTGAACAGACTGGCGTAGAAAATCAGCGAGCCGCCGTGGGCGATGCCGGTTTCGATCAGCACATCGGGCTTGACCTGATAAATCACTTCTTGAATGCGCAGCATGTCTTCCGGCAGCTGAATCACCGGGCGGCCCATCCAGGCAAAGGAATACACGTATTTATTGTCCCAGCCGCTGCGCAGCCAGGCTTTGGAAATCACCGAAAACGCTTCGGCGGTGCCGATCGGGTAGCGCTGTTCGCCGGCAGCGGTGGTTTCGCTGACCCAGCCATTTTCCATATCGATCTGAATCATGGTCGTCCTTCAAGTGTTGCTAGAGTGGTGAGATGGCCGCGCCGGGCGTGGCGGGCGTCGGGGTGGCCGGCAGTAGCGCGGCCAGGCCGTCAAGCGGCGGCTGGGGGGCAAAACCGAATTCTTCGCGCAGGCGGCGGATGTCGATGGCCGGAAAATCCATGCGCGGCGCATCCGGCGTCACGCTGATGCGTGCGCCGGTCAGTGCGGCAATCGCCTGAACAATCTCGCCGTGGCGGGTTTGCTGGCCGCTGGCCAGGTTGTAGCAGCGCGCCCGGCCATGGCTGGCGATGCATTCCAGCATGCGGGTGACGTCGGCCAGGGCAATATAGTCTTTGGCCGAATCCAGGCTGCTATTGAGCTGGATGGCGCCGGTGGCCAGCGCTTCGCGCAGCAGGGCGTAAATAAAATTATCTGATGTCAGGTCGCCGCCCACGACATTGGACAGCCGCACCACCCGCACCGGTTTTTCCGGGCGATGGGCGGCGTGACACAGTGATTCACCCATCAATTTGGACAGGTTGTACAGCTGGTCTGGCGCTTCTGGCCGCACGGTCAACGGCGCGTCTTCATGGCCGGCGTTGCCGCCCAGGTAGACGCGGGTGGAGGACAGATAGGTCAGCGACGCAAACCGGCCTTCGGCCAGTAGCTGGCGCAGCACGCCCACATGGGCGTCCACGGTGTCCCACGGCCGGCTGCGAAAATCCGCTGTCAGGCCGATGCAGTACACCACGTGCCCGCGCAGGCTGGCGCTGAGTTCAGCGGGCGGCAGCTGACGCGCCGGGGAGTGCACCTCATGGCCGCGCGCGCGCAGCCATTGGCTTAAAGCCTGGCCGACAAAACCTTGTGCGCCCAGCACGGTAAAGACATGGGTGTTCATTCACGCCATCCAATCACGGTCAGCGGCTGGCCGGCGTTGATCGAGTAGGGGGCGATCTCGCCGCGCACCACGGCGCCCGCGCCAATCACACAGCCACGGCGCAGGATGGCGCCGTCCAGAATCACGCAGTTGGCGCCAATCCAGACGTCATCTTCAATGACAATGCCGCCCTTGCTCGGACGAAAACCTTGCTGGCGGATAGGGATGTCGCGGCGGCGATATTCGTGGTTGACCGGGGCAAAGGTGCAGTTGGCGGCAATCGCCACATCGTCACCAATCTGGATGCCGTTGCCGGTGTACAGCACACAACCGGAGTTGATCACCGTGCGAGCGCCAATAATCAGGTCGCCGCTGCCGCCAGCGGGCTTGATCTTGACAAAGGAATCCAGCACCGAGCGTTCGCCCAGCACGATGCGGGTGCCGCGCGTGGAGTCTTCGATATCGGCGAGCGCCGACACGCGGGCATCAGGATGCAGTTCAATCATGCAGATTCACTTGGGTAAGACGGATAACTGGCGTCGCGTTCCGACAAAATCGGCGCCGCCAGCGGCCAGTCGATGGCGAACGCCGGGTCATCCCAGCGCACACCGCAGCTGTGGCCAGGCACATAGGCCTGCGCCATCTGGTAAAACACTTCCGAGTGGTCTTCCAGGGTCTGAAAGCCGTGCGCCACGCCTTTGGGGATGTACAGCGTGCGGTGGTTGTCGGCCGATAGCTCCACCGCGTGCCAGCGCAGATAGCTGGGCGAGTCGCGGCGCAAGTCCAGGATCACATCGTAAATGCGGCCCTGGGTGACGCGCACCAGCTTGATTTCTTCGTGCGGGGCGCTTTGGTAATGCATGCCGCGCAGCGTGCCGCGCCGCTGGTTGAACGACACGCTTTGCTGCTGCATGCGTCCTTCCAGGCCGTGCGCGGCCAGGGTGTCCACGCACAGGCTGCGGGCAAAAAAGCCGCGCTCGTCGCTGATGGGCTGAATTTCCAGCAGCCAGGCGCCGGCAATCGGCGTTTCGGTCAACGTCACGCCACAAACTCCACGCGCGGAATCGGCACGGCAAAGCGCCCGCCCCATTCGCTGATATAGCTGTGTGCGGCGACGATTTCGTCCTTGAGGTTCCACGGCAGGATCAGCACGATATCGGGCTTGGCTTCGCGCAGTTTCTCCGGGGCGTACACCGGAATGCGGGTGCCGGGCAGCCAGGTGCCTTGCTTGTGCGGGCTGGCGTCCACGGTGAAGTCGATCAGGTCGGTGCGCACGCCGCAGTAGTTCAGCAGGGTGTTGCCCTTGGCTGGCGCGCCGTAGCCGGCCACGCGCAGGCCTTGCTCTTTGGCGTCGATCAAAAAGCGCAGCAGCGCGCGCTTGGTTTCGTCCACCTGGGCGGCAAAGCGGGCGTAGATGTCCAGCTCGTCCAGGCCGTCTGCGGCTTCTTTGTCGCGCACCGCTTGCAGGCCGGGCTGAGTGGCGTGCGGGCCATTGGCGTGCTGGGCAAAGATGCGCAGCGAGCCGCCATGGGTGGGCAGTTCTTGCACGTCGAACAGCGCCAGGCCGTGGTGGGCAAAAATGCGCTCCACCGCCAGCAGCGACAAATAAGAGAAGTGCTCGTGGTAGATGGTGTCGAACTGATTGTGGCGAATCAGGTTAAGCAGATGGGGGAATTCCATGGTGATCACCCCGCCCGGCTTGAGCGCCACTTTCAGGCCGCCGACAAAATCATTGATGTCCGGCACGTGGGCCAGCACATTATTGCCCAGCAGCAAATCGGCGGCATGGCCGGCGGCGACCAGCTCATGGGCGGTGGCGACGCCAAAGAACTTCACCCAGGTGGGGATGCCCTTGCCGATGGCCACTTCGGCGGTGTTGCCGGTTGGCTCCACGCCCAGCGCCGGGATGCCGGCGGCGACAAAGTTTTGCAGCAGATAGCCGTCGTTGCTGGCGATTTCCACCACCTGGCTGGCGGCGTTCAGGCCAAAGCGGGCGGTCATCACCTCGCTGTACTGACGGGCGTGCGCCAGCCAGCTGCTGGAGTACGAGGAAAAATAGGCGTATTCGTCGTTGAAAATATTTTCTGCGCGCTCGAATTCTTCCAGTTGCACCAGTTTGCAGCTGGGGCACACCCAGGCGTGCAGCGGGTAGAACATTTCCCCCTGATTCAGCCGCTCGGCTTTCACATAAGAATTGGACAGCGGCGACAGGCCCAGGTCGGCAAAAGTGTGGGTCAGCGGCGTATGACAGAAGCGGCAGTGACGGGACATGTGATTCACGCTTGGGAGTTAAGGTTGGGCGAGGGTCTGGTAGTCGGCAATCTGCGCCAGGCACACCTGGCGGGCGGATTCGCCATGACAAAGCACTCGACGATACCAGTCTACCGTGTGGTGCAGGGTTTTGTCGAAATCCCAGCGCGGACGCCAGCCCAGGCGCACGCGCGCCTTGCTGATGTCCAGCTTCAGCGTGCCGGCCTCGTGCAGCTTGTGCGGGTCGCCGCTGATGTTCAGCTGGCCCTGGCCCCAATGGCGGACAATGCCGGCGGCCAGTTCGCCCACCGGCACGGCGCCGCTGGATTCCGGGCCAAAGTTAAAGCCGCTGGCCAGTGCGCCTGCCGCATCGGCGTATTGCTGCTCGGCCAGCACCAGATAGCCGGACAAGGGCTCCAGCACATGCTGCCAGGGGCGGATGGCGCCGGGTGAGCGGATGTCGATGGGCTGTTCGGCCAGCAGCGCGCGGATGCAGTCCGGCACGATGCGATCAACAGCCCAGTCGCCGCCGCCAATCACATTGCCGGCGCGCGCCGAAGCCAGATGGATGCCGGCCTCGCGCATGAACGAGCGGCGGTAGCTGTCCACCACCAACTCGGCGCAAGCCTTGCTGTTGCTGTACGGATCGTGGCCGCCCAGTCGGTCGGTTTCCCGATAGGGGTATTCCCACTCGCGGTTGTCGTAGCATTTGTCGGTGGTGATCACCTGCACGACTTTCACCGAGCGCACGTGGCGGGCAGCTTCCAGCACATTGGCGGTGCCCATCACATTGGTGGCGTAAGTGGTCAGCGGGTCGGCGTAAGAGGCGCGCACCAGCGGTTGCGCGGCCAGATGCAGCACGATTTCTGCCTGGGCGCTGGCCAGCGCCAGCGCCACGGCGTCGGCGTCGCGGATGTCGGCAATCACCGAGCGCATGCCGTGGGCGACATCGGCCAAATCAAACAGCGCCGGTTCGGTGTCTGGCGCCAGCGCATAACCGGTGACATCAGCGCCCAGCTGTTGCAGCCACAGCGCCAGCCAACCGCCCTTGAAGCCGGTGTGGCCGGTCAGGAACACCTTGCGGCCGCGCCAGAAGGCTGGGTTGGGCAACACCGGCGCGGTCATTTCCAGACTTTCCACGGCGCGGTTTTGCTCTGCCACAGATCTTCCAGCAGGTTTTTCTCGCGCAGGGTGTCCATGGCTTGCCAGAAGCCGTCGTGCTGATAGGCACGCAACTGGTCTTCACCGGCCAGGGTAATCAGCGGCTCTTGTTCCCAGGTGGTGTCATCGCTGTCGATGTAGTTCAGCACCTTGGGCGAGAGCACAAAAAAGCCACCATTGATCCAGCCGCCATCGCCTTTGGGTTTTTCCTGAAAGCCCAGCACGGCGTCGCCGTCCATGGCCAGCGCGCCATAGCGGCCCGGCGGCTGGATGGCGGTGACGGTGGCCAGCTTGCCGTGGGCGCGATGGAATTCCACCAGTTTGCCGATATCGATATCGGCCACGCCATCACCGTAGGTAAAGCAGAAGTCGTCGTCATCCAGATATTCGCGCACCCGACGCAGACGGCCACCGGTCATCGAGCTCTCACCAGTATTGACCAGAGTGACCTTCCAGGGCTCGGCGCTCTTGTGATGGACATGCATCTGGTTGCTGCTCATGTCGAAGGTGACGTCAGACATGTGCAGAAAATAATTGGCAAAATATTCTTTGATCATGTAGCCCTTGTAGCCCAGGCAGATCACGAAGTCATTGATTCCATAGTGGGAATAGATCTTCATGATGTGCCACAGAATGGGCTTGCCGCCGATTTCGATCATCGGCTTGGGGCGCAGGTGGGATTCTTCACTGATGCGGGTGCCAAAGCCCCCGGCGAGGATGACGGCTTTCATAAGGGTCTACTATCACAAATCACATGGTTGAATTGGGGTTACACTCTAACACAAGCATATGCTGGCGCTGAATGAGCGGGTCCAGCGTCAAGTGGTATGCAATTGTGTTTGTGTTTTACGCTCTTTTTGTATATCGGTCATGTGTTGAAAAAATGAACGTAATACATGGCATGATTGTGCATACGACGAGGGTGATGCCTGGGTAGACCTTGTGTGTCAAGAAGAAAGCATGGTGGCCAGCCAAGCACGTACGTCTGGAGATTCCTTCAATTCCAGGCTTTGCTGAAACTGGTGAGCTGCGGCTTGGGGGTTGCCGAGTAGCAAAGATAGGTTACCTAATGCGCTCAAGCAGTCAGCAAGAACACTGTGCTTTTCTTCCTGCTGTAAGCGCAGAACGGCCTGTTCTAGAGCATGGTGTGCCTGTTCCAGACGTTGCTCTCCCAACAGCAGGCATAGACCGATTCCATACCATGCTTCGCCACTTTCCTGCCAGCGTGCGCACACCATCTGATAAGCAGATAAGGCATCAGCATACGACTGTTTTTCTAGCAACATTTGGCAAAGTGATAGCGCTTCGTGTTTTTCTTGGGCATTTTTTCTGGCTGCCGATGAGGCGGGACTGTCGCACCAAGCTTGCCAGCTTTGACGCAAGGCACTTTCAAAGTGTCGGGTAAATCCCATGGTGTCCATCAGCGGACTGTGTTCCATTTCTGTGCGTAGCGCGGCGCGCTGGGCATTGAGGCGTTGTGGATCACTGGCTAAACGATGGGCGATATCGACAAAAGCTTCAGCGTCGTGGGCAACCCATTCAGGATGTCCCAAGTGAGTGAGCACTGATGCGCCAATTCTCGAGAAAAATGCATCTCCGGCTAGGCTGACGACTGGCACCCCCATCCACAAGGCATCCAGCGTCGTTGTGCCAGCATTGCATGGCCATGGATCCAGTGCAATGTCGATACGATGGTAAATCTGATACTGAGGACTATGCTTGCGTGGAATAAGGCGCAACCGTTCGGCAGGCAAGCCTGCGCAAGCAAAGCGTTGATAGAGCCGCTCTGCAATCTCCGGCTCTTCCAGCCCAGTGGATTCGAGTAGCAAGATGGCTCCTGGGGTGGCCAGCACCACCTGACTCCATAGCTGTAGGGTAACGTCTGTCAGACGGACAATATTACTGGCTGAGCCAAAAGTAATATAGCCTTGTGTCAAGCATGGTGCCTGACCTGGCTGATACGCCGGGTCGTGATACTTTTCTGGCGCATCCACCAAGGGCGTATAACTGCAGAATGGGCCGGGGAGATAGCGTAACCGTTCTGTGTAAAGGCTTTGGCGCTGCGGTGTCGCTGGATCAGCTATATAATCGGTAATACGCCAATCAATACACGAAAGCCCTGTGCTATCTGGATAGCCCAGCCAGGTCAATTGCACTGGGGCTGGTTTACGAGCCAGCGCTTCCAAAAGATTATTTTTGGTGTGTCCGGCCAGATCAATAGCAATATCGATACAATCTGCGCGCATTTGCGCTACGACGGCATCGGCACTGGCCCCATAGGTGTGTCGCCAATGATCTGCGAAGTGATTCATATAACGCTGGGTCAGTGCATCATGCGTGTCACCGTTATAGTAACAGTATACTTCGAATTGCGCATGATCCTGATGAAGCCTCAGACTTTCAGTGAAATAGCTTGATGCATGGCGGCAGAAATCTCCTGATAGGTAAGCAATGCGCAATTTGCGTTCAGGCTCAGGACTATTTAGATGGGGGGCAGGGCGAGCTTGGGCACGCTCCATCTGCTGGCGATAGCGCTTTAAAATCTGCTGACGCTCTTTGGTAGGAGAGCCCGCATAAATCATGGACATCAACAATGGGCCATACACCAGGGTTTGTCCTGGTGAGTGACGCAATGCATGCTGGGCAATTTTTACCGCTTGGGCAGCATCACCACGTAAACCGTACAACTGGGCAAGGTTCAGGGCTGCCATACTACTAGAATCAAGCGACAAAGCCTGTTCGCTGGCAGCGATCGCTTCGCTAATTCTATTTTGCCGAGAAAAAAGCAAGCCAAGATTCCCGTGCGCACATGCCAATCGAGAATCAATAGATAAGGCCTGGCGAAATGCATCTTCGGCCTGTGGCAGTTGATTACGATATAAATACAGACAACCGAGTTCATTCCAGGCGTTGGCATTGCTTGGTTGTAAACTCACCAGCATGTGATAGCTTTGGATTGCGGCCTCTAGGGCACAAACGGTTTCCGATAAGGCAAACACATGTTGATAGGCATACTCAGCAAGAGATGCCGCCACTGCAGACCACGCGTTAGCGTTCTTTGGGCTGAGATGTATCTCGTCCAGTTGGGAGCGTAGCGCATGCTGCAAAGTATCAGGAAGCAAAGAGGCATCAAACATGGATAGGCTGCTTTCGAGCTAACGTCATGTGGCCGCGCAACAAGCAGCCACATGACATCAGATGATCACAGCTTCTCAGACGGCAGTTGGCATAGCCTAAGAAGCTGTGAGTGTATGTGCGTGAATCAGCAGTAGACTAGCAATCAATGAAGAGCGCCTGTCAGTTCTGTGATCCAGCCACGTACTTGCTCTGAGTCTTGCAATGTCTGTGCATGTTGCCAGCAAGCCAGAGCTTGCTCTGAGTTACCTTGGCTCAAATAAGCTTGCCCAAGTGTGATTAAACAATTTGCCAGCAAAGAGTGCCCATTCTTCATCATGGCGGAGAGTGCTCGAGTGAGCAGTTGCTCTGCCAACTGGGGTTGATCGCGCAGCAAAGCATTCAAGCCCAAGCCATACAGAGCCTCCATACAGTTGGGCCAATTCGCCAGCACAGCCCGGTAACCCTCCCATGCCTCAACATACGCCTCCTGCTCCATCAGCGTATGGCACAATTGCAAGGCGTTTTGTTCATTCATGTGGCTATGTGCTGCTGCCGACTGCGGGCTATCGCACCAAGTTGTCCAGGCCTCTTTCAGTTTTGCCTCAAAGACTTTGGTATAAGCCACTTCATTCATCAATGTCGACTGACGCATCATTTCGCGAAGATTTTTGCGCTGAGCATGGCGCTCATCAGCAGACTGTTGCACCAACGCAATAATTTTATTCACATACTCTTCTTCGGAAGAAGCGATCCATTCGTCTAACTTTAACTGGGTCAGAATAGATGCCCCAATGCGCTGGGCAGGTTTAGAACCTGCTAGCGTGACCAATGGGACCCCCATCCACAAAGCATCCAGTGAATTCAACCCTTGATTACAAGGGAGTGTATCCAGTGCAATATCCACAATCTGATACAAACGTAACATCGAGTTGATGCCTGCTGCCCCAGGCGTGATCACACGAGAGGCCTCTACGCCATACTCAGAGAGAACCTGACACACATGCTCAAGAACATGCTGGTTGGTCAGCAGCAGCTTTGATTCTGGCACAGCCAGCAGTACTTTTGCCCACAACCGTAAGCTTTCCTGAGTCAATGCAATATTGTCGCAGATCGCGCCAAAGGTAAAATAGCCCTTTTCTTCTGCAGGTGCCGGCTGTGGCGCAAAGATTGCCATACTGTGCCATTCTGGATTGCTGGCGAATGGACGATATACACAAAAGGCCTGATCCTGCATGAACAACGGCTTTTCAGTATACAGCGAGACATCCGACGACTCTGTGCTTAGCACCGTGTCAGTAATAATGTAGTTCATATTGGGCAATCCAGTACTCCCGGGGTTACCCAACCATTTGATCTGAACAGGGGCTGCCTGACGGGCAAACGCGGTCAGGAAGTTTTGTTTTTGGTGCCCATCCATGTCGATCAAGATATCAATTTGGTCATCAATAACCAACGCATGCATTACTTCTGCATCAATCCCTCGGGTAAAGCGCCAATTTTCTGTTCCCACCACCCGGTGCAGATGCTGTGCCACCTGATCGTAATGATCCCCATTGTGGTAAACCAGAATGTCGAAATCGCCTCGGTTGATCAGCTCGAAAACAGGAAGCGCCATATGGGCAGTCGCTGTGGTATGTGAAAAAGCTGATACAAAGCCAATACGCAATTTACGCCCTGGCACGGGTAAGTTCAGGTGCTGTACATGCTCTGGGTCAACCGATTGAGTCGCCTGCGAGAACTGCGCTTGCAATGCTTTATACTGTGCCGATTCAATCTGATAGTAGTCCAGATGGCAAAACAACTGACTTAAAGCTTCCGGTGAAGTCGGCTGTTTTTGCACCGCAATAAAATCATAGCGAACTGCATTCGAAATATTTCCACGCAGAATGTTCAGTTTGGCTAATGTCAACTCGGCAAGATTAAGGTTTGTCTCAGGATGCGTCTCAAGCAAATTACTCAAGATTTCATTTGCATGGACAAAGTTGAAACGCGCCATCGACAGTTGCGCCAAAATGATATTGGCATCATAGTTCAAGGGGTCAAGCTTGAGTACACGCCGCGCGGCCACTTCCGCCTCAGAAGGGCGGTTGCGGTAATATTGAAGCTGCGCCAGTTTAATCCAGGCATTCTGGTGCTTAGGTTCCTTTTCCAAAACATGTTGCATCAACGAAATCGCTTCATTGAACTTCTGGCTCGTGTCTTCTGAAGCTAAACTTTGGCGCTGACCTTGTGCTTGCAGGTATTCAGCAAGCAGGCAGTATGCATCCAGTGCATCGGGATATTGTTCACATGTTTTACGTAGCAGAGCTTCGGCATCACTGTCACGTCCGAGTTGCTTCAATACCATTGCCAGGCCAGTTGCATGCTCACAAATCTCTGGTTGTTGCTGATATGCCTGGGCGAGTGCTTCAAACGCCATCTCTGGCTGTGCCGTATGCAATAAAGCAATACCATTAAAATAATGCAACTCAGGACTACCAGGCGCATCGGCCAGCATAGCCTGGCTTTTTTCCAGAAGAGCGAGCCAGTTTTTCTCTTTGCACAATGCGTCTAACTCACGCCATTGAACCGACCGGACTTCAGGCTCTGCAGCGGATACAACATACCCATCAGTTGCTGATTCTCCGCCGTCCAAGTCTGGCGTATAAGTCTCTCCATGCTGGGTTGCGCACCAAGCCCGCCACATCTCTCGATAAGCACGCTCAACCTTGCGGGTAAACCCAACTTCGTCCATGAGTGGAGAGTTTTCTACTTCTGTACGCAGTGTTTGCCGAATGTGGTCCAGCGCCTCAATATCAGATGCCAGCTCCGTGGCAATACGAACATATTCATCCGGTGATTCAGTGGCCCATTCAGGGTGTCCGATGTTCGTCAGCGCAGTCGCGCCAATACGCGACATGAAGCGAACTCCGTTCAGGCTAACCACTGGCACGCTCATAAATAATGCATCACATGTTGTGGTGCCACCATTGCAAGGGAATGGGTCCAGCACAATATCAATGTCATGATACAACGAATATTGGCGATTTTTTGCTTTATTGGACAGAATCACTCGGTGCATGGCCACACCATTGGACTCAAATCGCTCGGTCAGTCGATTTCGTGTGAACTCACTGTCCGCATCACTGACTTCAATCAATAGCATTGCCGTCGGTGAATTATCTAGCACCTTGGCCCACAACCTCAGCGTATAATCAGTGACTTTGGCAATATTGTTGCAACAACCAAACGTGATATAGCCATTTTTCTTGGCTGGCGTCGGTCGAATATCCAGATCGCCATTAACCAAACGCTCAGGTGCCGCAATAGACGGCCGGTAAGCGCAGAACATGCCTGGAATTCTGACCAAGCGCTCAGTATTCAAATGCTCAGTGGTGCCTTTAGGTTCGACAATGGCATCTACAATTCGGTAGTCAATGCTGGTCAGCCCTGTCGAAAATGGGTAGCCAAGCCAAGTAGCCTGAATCGGAGCTGGCTTGCGTGCGAATACTTCCAATTGATTGCCGCCCGTATGCCCAGAAAGATCAATCAAGATATCAATCTTGTCATCAATGATTTTTTGGACAAACTCTTCTGTAGTTCTCCGATTCAGTGGAGTCCAGCGTGTTTCTTTCTTGTATTGATCACTCACCACACCAGGCAGGTCTCTGACGGCATAGGTAATTACCTCGAACCGTTGCTTATCATGTCGAGTAATCAGCGGAAGCGCAAAGTATGAAACCGAGTGGTTAAAGAAATCTGCAGACACATAGCCGATTCTGAGTTTACGCTCAGGATCTGCAACATTGGTGTGCTTTGGCCAGTAGGGGATGTAAGGTGTTTCATATTGGCTAGCATATTTCTTGCACCACATGAACAATTCATCCTGCTCAACCTCTTCGCTGTACACCATATCCAACAGCATATTGCTAAATGCCGCCGCAATATCAGGAAAGTCGGCAACAATTTTCTTGTACTCCTGAATAGCTTTAAGGCTATTTCCTGTCGCCTTATAGATGCTGCACAACAACATACGCGCATTGAGTGCGTCTACTTCAGCGGGAGGGCAATGCTCAAGATAGGCTTCTGCATACATCTCCGACCGCATGAATTCATTGCTATAAAATAATGAGTAGCTAATATGAATTAATGACTGAAAGCTCATCGGATTGAATTCGAGCGATTTTTCAAACCAATAAATTGCATCATCGTAGGCATGTGTTTTCTCATTACACAAACCCATATGAAAACACAATTCGCCTTTACGGTAAGCATCTTCAGTCAGGTGGATTGCCAGCTTGAACCACAAAATCGCTTGTTTATAATTTTCTTTGTTATACGCACAAATTCCAAGATTGTGACAAATACTTGGATTGTTGGGCGAACTCACGAGCGCCTTCTGAAAACCAGCCTCTGCTTCATCATATCGCTTCATGGCGATATACAGTTTTGATTGATTGTACAGAGCATCCAGCAAGCCAGGGGATAACTGCAGAGCCTCTGCAAAAATTTGCTCTGCCTCAGTGAACTGACCCGCTCTCGTTAATGCATTAGCCAATACATTTTTCAAATGTGGGCTACTGGGGTTGATTTCCACAGCAGCCCGGCAGTATTGCAGCGCCTCTGACAGCTTATGAGGATCAGCCTGCTCGCTCAATGAAATCCCAAGCATTTGCAGGGCGGCATCCAGCTTGGGCTCTACCTTAACAATTTCTCTTGCTAGCGGCTCCGCTGCAATGAATTCATTTTTATCGAGCAATGCACTTACTTGACGGAGAGCTTGCTCAACACTCAGTCGCTTGCCTCGGTAAATCAGGGTGGAGTTGGAGTTTGTCATGAATTAATTTCCCCGAAATATTAAACAGTGGGCTTCCTTACTGCATGCAGGCAGTTAGTATTATGAGGAAGCAGGCTTATGGAAGCGGCTTTTAAGAGCCTAAAGACAATTCGCGAGTCTTTTTCGATGTGTTAAGTCACTTTTTTACTGAATACACCAAATCAGGAAGCACTGAGCGTGATAAGAAATTCTTCCATGCTAGTCAGAATGCTAACTTGACGTCAAGCCTTTGCGTTTCTGCTGTACCGCCACGACAGCCCCACTCCTGCAGTCACAATAGTTGTCGCCTCCATAGAACAAACCCAACACCCTCAACCCAGGCGCGATAAGGAAACACCACCGTAGCCAGAATAACGGACAAGCATTCAAAGACAATGCAGAGGCAAGATTGCAGCCACCACAAAGTACCCCCACCCAAGTCGTCGCACGCGAATTCAAGCATCTCCAGCGCCACACTTGAGCACTGCCGCGCGCAAGCACTGTACACGCCAACCCATCAGCACAGCTAGACAACCGACGCCCGTTTCGAGACCATGCAGGTGACCGCCGAGCTGAACGAAACTGCCAAGAGCGCCTGGTGTCGCGAACATGGCTTTGCTCCTCAAGAGCTCGAACAATGCCGCCAGTCTGCCACACAAGTGCTGGCTGCCCCTGAAGAAGCTCGCGCCTCCCGCGCTGACACCAAAGCTGACCGGCAACGCATCAAGACGCTGTCGCGCGAGCTTCGGTGCAAGGACCAAGCCCTGCAGATGATTTAGCCATGCGGTGTATCAGCAGGCAGGAGAACGCAACCCAGCGCCTTGATCAAGAGACACACGCAATAGTCGCCGCTGGAGGCTGTGGTGCTAAATCCGGAGCGGGATGCGGTGATCGACACTCATTGGCCAGCGAGGATACCGGCCACTTGCTGGCTTGGGTCAGCTGACAGCTATGTTGACTTGTTCTGTTTGTGTAAAGGGCTGCATCATCGATCTGAATAGGTCGTAACTTACATCATGCATCATGGCGTAGGGATCACTACACGAATGCCAGCAACGAGCCAAAAACGCACTGAGCCGCCAAACCTGGGTGCACCCCGGGGCTAAAGTTCGGCGCTGATTGGTCGATACAGTAGTATGTTGTGGGCGCTCAGCTTCAACCAAGTTAAGTGTGTCGCACTGTCAGCGCCAGAGAGGCGCCCAGTATAAAACGTTGATTTTACGTAGCAAAGACGCGCAGCCTTTTCAGGATTATTTTGCAAAGGCACTTAGCTGCACGTTGGTAGCCAAACCCCTTGTTGTCCAGATCGGTTCCGGCGGTTGAATCCGATGGAGAAGCTAAGATCATGATTGTTAACTCAAATGCAAATTCTTTATTTTCTCGCCGTGCGATCAACGGAACAGCCCGTCCGCTTGAAGTAGCCACAGCGCGACTGGCCTCTGGTTTACGTATCAATGTGGCTGCTGATGATGTAGCAGGCCAAGCCATCGCCGGGCGTATGACTTCGCAAGTAAACGGCCTGGCTCAGGCCAAACGCAATGCCAATGACGGGGTGTCGATGGCGCAAACGGCAGAAGGTGCGTTGCAGCAATCTTCTGATTTGCTGCAACGCATTCGTCAACTAGCCGTACAATCAGCCAATGGCACAAATAGCAACTCAGATCGCTTGTCTTTGCAGGCTGAAGTCGATCAGTTGGTCTATGAGTTTGATCGTGTCTCTAAAGATACCGAATTCAATACCCGCAAACTGCTGGATGGTTCCTCGCTGAACACCAATCTGCATGTGGGGGCAAACAGCAACCAAAATATCACGCTGGGTGTACGCTCCACTCGGGCAGCTGACCTGTACAGCTACACCATGGGGTCAGAAGTGACTTCAGTTAACTCCATGCAAGCGGCGCAGACAGCTACCTCTGACGGTAGCATCAGCCAACGCAACCGGTTGCAGACACAAAATCTTACCGTGGCCAGCAAGGGTATGACTGGCACCGTTGTGTTGCAGGCAGGCACCTCAGCCAAAGAGGTGGCTAGCCGAATCAATAATGCCCTGACGAATAAACAAGGCTTGGTTTCTGCTCGAGCAGAAACTTACGCCATGATGACGCTATCTGGTACGGATACTGCGTCGATTGATTTCAAACTCAATGGTGTCTCGATCCAGTCTTATTCGAGCCGATCCGATATGGATCTCGACGATTTGGTGCTGTCGATCAATAGCGCGAGTAGCGCCACCAGGGTTGTTGCCAGCAAGCAACAGCTCGCTGGAGGCGGTTTTGGCGTGTTGCTGCATGCTGCGGAAGGGGATGATATTTCCTTGCAGCAGGTAACAGTAAGAACGGGGAGCGCAGGGGCCATCGGAACGGTAGGCGTACAAGGAATGTACGATACGGGTTCGACCAGTGGCCTGGCCAATGTGGGGGCTGCTGTGTCTTTGATCGCAGGTAATGCCACCTCGAACCGAAACACCACCGTGGGTGGGCGCGTGCTGATGATCAGTGACGCTGCTTTCAGTCTGGTGCATTCGGCAGCAGGCTCTACCGGGGGATTTTCGGCTTACGCGTCAACATCAATTGTTGCGTGCGACAAAGGCCCCACCTTGCTTCAAGCCGACATTTCTACCACCTACGGCAGCAATACAACCATCGGCCTGGTGGACGCGATCCTGGGGCGAATTTCAATGTATCGCGCATCATTGGGCGCCATGCAGAACCGCTTGGGAGCTACCCAAGAATTTCTCTCCTCGGGCGGTGAAAGCATCAGCGGTGCACGAAGCCGAATCAATGATGCTGATTTTGCCCAAGAGACGGCTAATTTGGCACGTATCCAAGTCACACAACAAGCTGGTATGGCCATTCTGGCGCAGGCCAACACTGCGCCTCAGCGAGCGCTGGAGTTGTTGCGTGGCTAGTGCTGGAGCGGCTTGCTTCGTGGTTGCTGTATCGTTTTAGTGTCGTACGAAAAAGTTGTAAAAAAGTTGGAAAACCGGCTCAAGTTCTCGTCGAGTGGGTCGAAATCAAGGATGACGGCGGGTTAATCGTTCTTGAGACGGTCAACGCTCTGAAGATCCGCACGATCAACGTTACCCAATTTCAAGCTCTATTCAAGGAGTTGCATCATGATCATCAATTCGAACATTTCCTCGCTCAATACCCAACGCAAGCTGGCCAGCACCAATGTTGGCCTGAGCACCACCATGGAACGCCTGTCGTCCGGCTTGCGCATCAACAGCGCCAAGGATGATGCAGCTGGTCTGGCTATCAGCGACCGCATGACTTCGCAGATCAACGGCCTGAACCAAGCTCGCCGTAACGCTAACGACGGTATCTCGGTTGCTCAAACTGCAGAAGGCGCACTGCAAACTTCTACCGACATTCTGCAACGTGTGCGTACTCTGGCCGTGCAATCTGCCAACGACACCAACAGCACCTCGGACCGCAAAGCCCTGCAAGCTGAAGTGGATCAGCTGCTGCAAGAATTCGACCGCGTGGCTACCACTACCCAGTTCAACGGCCTGAATCTGCTGAACGGTGACTTCTCCAAAACCCAGTTCCAAGTGGGTGCCAACGCCAACCAGACTATCACTTTTGGTATCAACTCGACCAAAACCGCTGATATGTCGAACTTCAACACCGCAGGTACGGTGAGCACCACCTTGGCTAACACCATGATGCGTGCACAAACTCAAAGTGCCTCCGGTGGTACCGCAACCCAGAACGGCTTTGTCAGCCAAACCCTCACCATCCGTTCGCGTGGCGTTGAAGGCACCGTTGACCTGGGCGCCAACGGTTTGTCGGCCAAGGAAATTGCTACCCGCATCAACGCCGTGCAAAACAACACCGGTGGTGTGACTGCTCGTGGCGAAACCTACGCTTACATGGCGCTGGGCACTGGCACCCAAACCACCACTGTTGACTTTACCCTGAACGGCGTGAGCATCCAGGCGTACAGCTCGAATGCAGGTAGCGATGTGGATGGCCTGGTGACTGCCATCAACGATGCTTCTGGCAAAACTGGCGTGGTTGCCAAGAAGGTTGACCTTCCGGGCTCCTCCGGCACCTATCGTGTTGAGCTGTTTGCTGCCGACGGTAGCGACATCAAGATCAACAACGCTTCGGTCAGCACCCAGCAGAGTGGTGGTGGTAGCTGGAACACCTCGAACATTCTGACCGTGCAAGGCGCTTATGACAGCAACGGCACGATCACTGCTGTGGGCGCTGCTGCAGCTGGCACCACCGCTACCGGCGGTGCAACGCTGGGTGGTACGGGCCAAGCCACGACCGTGGGTGGTCGCGTGTTCTTCACCAACGACGTGGCATTCACCGTGCAAACGAGTTCAGCATCAGCCACTAACGGCCTGCTGAACGTCTCGGCTACTGGTCAAGTTATCGGTGGCGCCAAGGATCAGCCGTTGTCTGGTATCAGCATCTCTACCGCTCTGGGCGCCAACAAGTCCTTGGCTGTGCTGGATGCTGCCCTGTCGCGTATCTCCAGCGAACGTGCAAAGCTGGGTGCACTGCAAAACCGCTTCCAGATGACCGTGGAAAACCTGCAAACCACCGCAGAAAACCTGTCTGCTTCCCGTAGCCGCATCAAGGATGCTGACTTCGCAGAAGAAACCTCCAACCTGTCGCGCTGGCAAGTGCTGCAGCAAGCTGGCACCGCGATGCTGTCGCAAGCTAACCAGCGTCCGCAATCGGCCCTGCAACTGCTCCAGTAATTTCTTATACTGGATTAGCCAGTCGCTGACTGAAAAACCCGGCGGGCTTTGCCCGCTGGGTTTTTCTGCGAGAACACCCTGTCTTGACGGAGGTTTTCTATGTCTAGTATTCCTGCTTCTTCTTTTGTTCCGGCCGCCTCCACGCTGGCCAATACTGATTTTCCTCGCAGTTTGTCCGCTTCGTTGACCAGTGCGCCTACCGTGGCTGTGTCAAGTCAAGCGGTGCAGGCTCTGGCCAGTAGCCAACAGCAAGAATCTTCTGGTGATGCACTCAAGGCCGCACGTCTGCGTCAAGAGCTACGTGATGTCCAGCGTGAAGAAAAAGACATCATGCGTGAGCTTGATGAGTTGGAGGATGATGACGGCACCAGCGTCTATGCGTAGAATCGAGACTGTCGCTGTGTGTATCGATGCCAAGTTCAAGAAAAAGTGCTTGTCGAACGTTCGTCGACAAGCACTTTTTCTTTGCCTGTCTTGCGCAGATGTTACGCGCTTTTACTCAAGCAGTTGATGCCGGTGTCGATAAAGACATACGTCTATGACTGAGACGCCCATTGTGCGCGTCATCACTTGATGGGTGGCTTGCCTTTTGAAAAGCTACCAGTTACTCTGAATTCATATATTTTAGGAGACTGTTATGGGACTAACCGTAGGTGGGCTCGGCTCCGGGCTTGACACTGAGGGCATGATCACCAAGCTGATGGCGATTGAAGCGGCTCCCTTGACGCAACTTGAAAGCAAAGAAGTCAAGGCTCAAGCCAAAATTTCGGCGTGGGGAACGGTAAAAAGTGCTGTTGCTGAATTTCAGACTGCCACCCAGGCCATGCAGTCAGCCACAGCATTCAATTCGCTCAAAGGCACCTCTTCTGACGAGACTGTCGCATCGGTGACAACCACCTCGCAGTCCAAGGCGGGCAGTGCCTCTATTGCGGTGACTCAGCTGGCTCAAGCGGGCAAAACCATGCTGGCAGGAACATTCACGGCCGGCCAAACAATTAATACGCTTTCCACTGCCTCGACGATTACTTTGCAATTTGGCACTATCACGGGCGCTTCTGGCCCTACAGCTACTTTCACTCCTGATTCGAGTGTGACGGCTAAGGTGATCAATATTCGTGCCAATGCCACACTAGAGCAAGCAGTGGAGGATATCAATAAGGCTGCTGTTGGGGTGACAGCACGTACCGTCTCAACGCCGGCGGGGCTAAAAGTTGTGGTGGAATCCTTAAGTACTGGGGGTAAAACCGATATGCGCATTAACACCGGTACAGGCATCCTCAATTCTGGTAGCAATGCGTTTGGTGTGGATCCAACCTCTGTCGGTGCTGTTGGCACTGATTTGGTGCATGCTCAAGATGCGCAGTACACCATTGATGATGTGCCTATTTCATCCAAAACCAACACGATTACCGATGCTTTGTCCGGTTCGACCATTACCCTCAAAGGCGTATCAGCTGCGGGCAAAAAGGCCAACCTTACCGTAGCCACAGATACCAGTGGAGTGAAAACTCAACTGGAGGCATTTGTCAAAGCGTACAATGATCTGGATACCACATTGCGGTCATTGTCAGCTTATGGTGTGTCTCCGGGTAAAGGGCAGGCGCCGACTGGTGGCGGGGCACTGAGTGGCGATGCCACTATTCGTGCCATCCAGACCGAAATGCGTGCCATGTTCAACCAAGCGATCCCCGGTGCCCCTAAAGGCTATTCAAGCATGGTGGACATTGGCGTGACCTTTGCCAAAGATGGCAAGCTCTCGCTGGATAGCACTAAGCTGAGCACGGCGCTGACCAACAATCCGGATGGCGTTCGCCAGCTGCTGATGGGGCGGGCTCAGTTTTCGCAATCGGGTTTTACCGCGATCAATTCTAACTCGCTGACCAAAAGTGGCACGTCTACGATTGAGGTTACCAGTGTGCCAACCAAGGCCAAGCTGGTGGGCGGTGCTGTAGCTGCAACTTTTCCGGCCAACCTTACTGGCGCCAATGTGCTGAAGTTGAGCATTGATGGTACGCCGGTCACGGCTAATCTGGCGACTTCCTATGGCTCTGCTGCGGCAATGGCCGCTGGCATGCAGACCGCTATCAATACTAGTTTGCCTGCTGCCCGCCAAGTGACTGTCGCGTACAATGCCGGTAAGTTTGAAATCACCTCGGGCAAAACGGGCAATACCTCCAAGGTGGAAGTGCTCTCGGGCACTACGTTGTCTCCTAGTTTTGGCTTGACAGTGGGTTCGACGGTTTCGGGTACTTCACTGGCGGGTAAAATCGGTGGCGTTGCAGCATTGGCTGACGATGACAGCATGACACTGATCGGTGCAACCGGAAGTGGTGCTTCTGGCCTGAAGATTCGAGTCGATACGCCGACATTGGGCTCGCGTGGTTCGGTTTCCTTTGCGCGAGGCTTCGCATACAATTTGGGGGATACACTGTCCCGAGTCCTGTCGCTGAATGGTCCGATCGAAACGCGCAAGAGTGCGCTGAACAGTGATATTTCACGTATCAATGATCAGGTTGATCGCTTGAACGATAAGCTGGTGCGTATGGAAACTACTCTGCGCAAACAATTTACGGCGATGGACTCAACCGTTGGCAAGTACAATCAGCTGTCGACCTACTTGGATTCCCAGTTGAAAGCGCTGACTGGATCATCAAGTTAAGCTCGCAGGTTTTATCATTATCCAGGAACTGGTATGTCCACGAAACGCAACCCTTATGAAGCCTATAGCAAGACCTCTCTGGAGTCTGAGGTCGCCCAGGCCAGCCCACACAAGCTGATCCTGATGCTGTTTGATGGCCTGCTTAGTGCCATCAAACAGGCGAAAACCCATATGGAAGCCAGGCGCATTGCCGAAAAAGGTATGGCGCTGAGTAAGGCAGTCGCCATTTTGGAAGAAGGGTTGCGCAGTTCCTTGGATAAAGAAGTCGGCGGTGAGCTTGCCGAAAACCTCGATGCGCTCTATGAGTACTGCTCAGATCGCCTGATCGAAGCTAATCTGAAAAACAAGCCTGAACTGCTGGATGAAGTGGTCAAGCTGCTGACCCCGATTCGCGACGCGTGGGAAACCATCGGTCAACCAGGCTACTTGCAAGGCGAAGCGCCACAGCCTGCCGCTCAGCCTGCTGCAGAGGCTGCGCCGCCAGAAAACCGCAATTCTCCGCTGAGCTACGGCCATGTCTGAGTCTGATCAAGTTACGTTCAGTGATTGGTTAAAGGTTCTCACGCTGGCCCAGGAAGCCCATCAAGCAGCAGCGCAGGCAAACTGGGAACGTTTTCTGGAACTGGAAGACCAGTATGTGCAAGCTTTGCTGGCTACCCAGCGACAGCCTGTCGAGCTTGCCAATCTGGACGAAGCTCGCCGTGCAGCATTCACTGAGCTGGTCAAGCGCGTTATCGCACTCCATCAGGAGACCGTGCAATGGGCCGAAGCGCATCGTAATACGCTCGCGACTGAGTTAGGCATGGTTAACAAGCACAGCAAAGTGCTCAAGGCGTATGGTTGATTGGTCAGATATTCTAACGTATTGGCCGGGCGTGGCAAACTCTTGAGTCCGGCCATGGTGTATCTCCACGTGATGAAATGGCTTTGCACTCGCAAGGCCATTTTTTCTTGGTGCATCGGGCAAAACCACTGCCAGATGATATTGCAAATAAAAACAGGTGCATACGACAATGGATCCGTTGATTCCGTGGCTTTCCCTGGGACTGGCTGTGGCGGCGCTGGCAGGGATGGGGGCGATGTTCTGGTATATGCGCCGGCAGCAGGCCAGTCAGGCGCGGGAAATCGAGCAAACCTACTTCGATTTGCAGCAAAGTCAGCTCAGCGCATTACAGCGTGACGTCAAGGCCTTATTGGCGCGCTTAGAGAAACTCGAGCAGGTTGCTACAACCAACCATGCTAGCTCGGCGCTCACGCCCACGGGAGCAGCTGTGCCTGGCACGACACCATATAATCAGGCCATCGAACTGGCCCGCCAGGGTATGCCGGCTGCTGAAGTAGCCACCCGCTGCGGGATTTCCCGGAGCGAGGCCGAACTGATTGTGGCCCTGTATCGGCGGGCCAGATCATGATCCCGGTTTCTTCTTCCCTCCAGCCCAATCCCGAGCAACTGGCACGTTTGCTGCGGGAAAGCGGCAAACCCACCCTTGAACTTTCCAGCGCCGCAGCCAAGGCGCTGCCCTCTTTTGAGGTCGGCGAGGAAGTCACCGCCAAGATTGTTGACACTTACGGCAGCAACCGTTTCACCGTGCTGGTCAAAGACAAACTGATGACCTTGAACCTGGATCGTCGCCATGCTTTTGTCGGCGACTCCGGCAGTACCATCAAGCTGGTGGTCGCCACGGTTGAGCCCAAGCTGTCGTTTGCCATGGACGCCAAGGCGCCCATGCACATGCCGGACTCGTCCAGCAAGGTCTTGCTCAGCCCGGCCACCCGTTATCTGTCCACGCTACTGTTTGTCGCCAGCTCTGCCGAAGATGCAGCCCAGCCGAGCAATCTGCCGCAGATGTTCAGCAACAAGCCCGGTATTGGCATTGCCTCGGTCAGTTCCCTGTTGTCTGAGCTGACTGCCAACGTTAAATCCGTGGCGGCATCCGCCGTAGGTAGCGGTGCCCAAGCTGCCGCTGGCGAAGCGGCCGGCAAGGCGCAAAGTGCCAGTGCTGCACGTTTTCCGCCGGGTTTATCGTTGTTATTGGGCAGCGACAAGGCCAATGCTGGCCAGGTTCTGGCGCTGAGCCCCTTGTTTGAAAACATGGATGCTCTGCCCACTACCGGCATGGCACAATTGCTCAAGCAAGCGGTGACGCGCAGCGGTGTGTTTTATGAATCGCATCTGGCTGATTGGGCACAAAGCGGGCGCAGCCTGCATGCCTTGCGCCAAGAGCCACAAGCCAACCTCAAGCTGCCGGAAAAACTGGCTGAACTGGGCAAGCCAGACGGGCAGAACAATGCCTCGGTGCAAGAGGCCATGAAAACCGGCTCGGCCACCGGTTTGCGCGACCGTGAACTGGCGGGCCTGCGCAATGACAGCAACACCACGCAGTTGGGGCAATTGGTGCACAAACAACTGGATGTGCTGGACCAAAACCAATTCAGCTGGCAAGGCATTGCCTGGCCTGGACAAGCCATGGATTGGCGCATCGAACGAGAACAAGTTGATCAGCGCGAGGCCCATGGCGGCGGTGAAGAAGAAAGCCGCTGGAGCACCAGCCTGTCGATGGAACTGCCCAATCTGGGCGGGCTGGCCGCCAAGATTGCGCTGACGCCCGCCGGGGTGATTGTGCGCTTTCAGACCGATTCAGCCGATACCGCACAAGCCATTGAAGACAATCAACTGCGCCTGCGCGAAAATCTGCAACGGGCCGGCCTGTCCCTGCTGAATTTTGCCGTGAGCCAGGGAGAGCAGCCCAATGCAGGCTAAACCCAACCGCAGCGCCGTGGCGCTGGCCTACAAAGCGGGTCATGCAGCGCCGCATGTCGTCGCCAAGGGGCGTGGCCTGCTGGCAGAAACCATTATTGAAAAAGCCAAGGAAGCCGGCCTGTTTGTACACGAATCGCCGGAACTGGTGTCCTTGCTGATGCAAGTGGACCTGGACAAGAGCATTCCGGCCGAGCTGTACCAGGCAGTGGCCGAGATCCTGGCATTTGTGTATTACCTGGAGCGCCAGGCCAAGGGCAGCAGCCAGAATGTGGACGATCTGCTGGCCCAGGCGGGCCAGGCGTTAACCTTGCCTCTGCCGGTGGCGCTGCCTGCTGCTGCGGATTCTGCCACCCCGGCGACTCCCCCCACGCCGCGCTGAGTGCGCACACACCATCACGCCGCGCTCACAGCCAGTCGCGCAGCCGGTAATATGCCATGCCCAGCACCAGGGCCGGCGTGCGCAGCCAGCGCCCACCAGGAAAATGGGCGTGGCGAAAGCGCTGAAACCAGGCCAGCCGCTGCGGCTGGCCGACAATCGCCTCGGCAATCAGCCGCCCGGCCAGGCCGGTCAGCGCCACGCCATGGCCCGAAAAACCCTGAGCAAACCAGATATTGTCCGCCAGCTGGCCAAAATCCGGCGCCCGGCTGCGGGTGATGTCCACAAAACCGCCCCAGCCGCTGTCAATCGCCACGTCCGCCAGCTGCGGAAACACCCTGAGCATATCGCGGCGCATGGCGGCTTTCAGATTGGCCGGCGGCAAGCCGGAATAACTGACCTTGCCGCCAAACAGCAGCCGATGGTCGGCCGAGCGGCGGAAATAATCCAGCACAAAATGACAATCTGACACCGCATCGTCGCCCGGCAAAAGCTGGCGCGCACGCGCCTCGCCCAGCGGCGCGGTGGCGATGATATAGGTGCCCACCGGCATGATGCGCGTGCGCAGCGTCGGCGCCAGCCCGCCCAGATGGCAATTGCCGGCCAGCACCACTTGCTCGGCGCGCACCCGCCCCTGTTCGCTCACCACCGTCACCGACGTCCCCGGCTTGATGCGCAGCGCCGGGCTGTGCTCATACACGCGCACCCCGGCAGCCAGCGCCGCGCGAGCCAGGCCCAGCGCGTATTTCAGCGGATGCAGATGACCGCAATTCGGGTCGAACAACCCGCCGACATAGCGCGGCGAATCCACCAGCGCAGACAAACCCGCCTGCTCGACCAGCCGCAGTGCTTCGTAGCCATACTCGCGCGCGGCGCGCGCCTGCCAGTCGGCCAGCTCGCGCAACTGGCGCGGCTTGACCGCCGCGTGCAAATACCCCCAGTGCAAATCGGCGTCGATGGCGTAGCGCTGGCAGCGCTCGCCCACCATGCGCGCCGCCTCTTGCGTCATGTCCCAGATGGCGCGCGCCGCCTCGGCGCCCAGCTCGGCGCGCACCGCGTCCATGCCGCAGGCCAGATCCGACAACACCTGGCCGCCATTGCGCCCGGACGCCGCCCAGCCCAGCCGCGCGCCTTCCAGCAACACCACGCTGACCCCGCGCTCGGCCAACTCCAGCGCGGTGGACAGCCCGGTGTAGCCGCCGCCAATCACGCATACTTCGGCGCTCACCTCACCGCGCAAAGCCGGCTGCGGGGCCAGGCGCGGCGCGCTGTCGGCATACCAGCTGGGCGTGTAGTCCTGATGGGCAAAATCCAGCAATCCCATGGCCGACTCCCCCGTTCAGCTGGCCGCCGCCAGCGCGGCGCGGCGTTTTTCCTGGCGCAGCATGATGCGGTTGGCACTGATCACCAGCACCGCCACCACCAGCACGGTCAAGGTGCCCAGCGCGTTGATTTCCGGGTTCAGGCCCAGCCGTACCCGCGAGAAAATCAACTGCGGCAACGTGGTCGAGCCCGGCCCGGACAGAAACGCCGTCATCACCAGATCGTCCAGCGACAGGGTGAATGACAGCAAAAAGCCCGAGGCAATCGCCGGCAGAATCAAGGGCAGGGTGATGACAAAAAAGATTTTCAGCGGCCGCGCGCCCAGATCCATCGCCGCTTCTTCCAGCGAGCGGTCCATCTCCACCAGCCGCGAGCGGATCACCACGGTGACATAGGCGGTGCACAGGGTGACATGGCCCACCCAGATGGTCAGCACCCCGCGCTCCTCCGGAAAGCCCAGCCACTGCTGCATGCTGACAAACAGCAGCAGCATCGACAGACCGGTGATGACTTCCGGCATCACCATCGGCGCGGTCAGCATGCCGGCAAACAGGCTCTTGCCGCGAAACGGGCCAAAGCGCGCCATCACCAAACCGGCCAGCGTGCCCAGCACCACGCTCATGGCGCTGGCCAGCACGGCGACTTTCAGGCTCAGACCAAACGCCGCCATCACCGCCTCGTCGTCGAACAGGGTTTGATACCAGCCCAGCGAAAACCCGGCCCAGACGCTGACCAGCTTGGACGCATTGAATGAATACACCACCAGCACCACGATGGGCAGGTAGAGAAAAGCCAGCCCGCCGCCCAGCGACAAGCGGCCAAACCAAGACATCGAAGATGTGGAATGCATGATTCCCTCCAACATTGAGATTCGGGAGCAGCCCCCGCGCCTTGGCGCGGGACTGAATCAGGGCGGGGGTTCCCCCCGCACCCGACCCCTTTTCTTTGTCTCGCCAAAGAAAAGGGGGAAAAGAAAGGCGACCCGGGTGGCGCGCCCTACGCCTGCGGCTGCGGGTGCCTTGCGCTTCTCGAAAGTCAGGGCCGCCACGGAATGGCGCGTCGGCTGCGCCGCTGCTTAACCGTGGCGGATGGGGGTCCCCTGACTTTCTGCGATGCTCAGCGCGCCACACGGGAATGAACGGCGGCTAAGCGCGACCTGCTACGGCTGAATCGGGCGGGTTTCTCTGCTTTCACGCCACCCAGCGCCACCCACCCATCACCGTTGCGCCCGCGCCAGCGCTTTCTCCTCGCGTCGGTGCAAATACACAATCGGCGCAATCAGCAAGGCCAGCATGGTGGTGGTCACCGCCGCCGCCATCGGCCAGTTGTTGTTGTCGAAAAACTCCATCCACAACACCTTGCCGATCATCAAGGACTCCGGCGTGCCCACCAGCTCGGGGATGACAAACTCGCCCACCGCCGGGATGAACACCAGCATGGCGCCGGCGACGATGCCGTTTTTCGACAAGGGCAGGGTGACGCTGACAAACGCCCGCCACGGCTTGCAGCCCAGATCGGCAGCGGCTTCCAGCAGGCGGCCGTCCAGCTTCACCAGATTGGAATACAAAGGCAGGATCATGAACGGCAGATAGGTGTACACCATCACCAGCTGCACCGAGAACGCCGTGTGCAGCAGTTGCAACGGCTGGTCGATCAGCCCCAGGCCAAGCAAGGCGTGGTTGATCAGCCCTTCGCTGTCCAGCAGGCCCATCCAGGCGTACACCCGCACCAGAAACGAGGTCCAGAACGGCAGCATCACCAGCATCAGCCAGGTGTTGCGCTGCGCCGGGGCCGAGCGGGCGATGGCGTAGGCCATCGGATAGCCCAGCAGCAGGCACCACAGCGTGGTGAACAGCGCCACTTTCACCGAGCTCAGATAGGCATCGAAATACAGCGGGTCGGTGAAGATAAACCGGTAATTACCCAGGTTCAGCGCAATATTAAGCACGTCTTCCGCTTGGCTTAACAGCGGTCGGTAAGGCGGGCTGGCGATTTCCACCTCGGAAAAGCTGATTTGCAGCACAAACAAGAACGGCAGCAAAAAAAACAGCAGCAGCCAGCCATACGGCGCGGCAATCACCAGATGGCGGCCGGCTGGCAGCCAGCGGCGTGGGCGGGGGGAGGCGGAGGGCGTGTTCATAGCGTCAGCACCACGGCGTCGTTGTCGGCCCAGCTCAGATGCACGCTTTCGCCCCAGGTCGGCGCCGGCTCATCGCGCCAGCGGGTGGCCGGCACGCTGGCCTTGACGATTTTTCCGCTGGCGAGCTGGATGTGATAAATCGAAAACCCGCCCAGATAGGCGATGTCGTGCACCGTGCCCTGGTCGTGGTTGCAGTCGCCGGCCGGCGCGCTGCGCGACAGGCCCACCCGCTCGGGGCGCAGCGACACCCACACCGGCATGCCCAGCGTGCCGGTGATGCCGTGGCCAACATAAATCGGCCGGCGCAGCTCGGCGCTGTCGATCTGCACATGGTCGGCTTCGTCCACCGCCACCTGGCCGCTGAACAGATTGGTTTCGCCAATAAACTCGGCGGTGAAGCGGCAGTTGGGCCGCTCGTAGATTTCGCTGGGGCTGGCCACTTGCAGCAGCTGGCCTTCCGACATGATGCCCACCCGGCTGGCCATGGTCATGGCCTCTTCCTGGTCGTGGGTCACCATGATGCAGGTGACGCCCACTTGCTCGATCATGTTCACCAACTCCAGCTGGGTTTGCTGGCGCAGTTTTTTGTCCAGCGCGCCCAGTGGCTCGTCCAGCAGCAAGAGCTTGGGGCGCTTGGCCAGGCTGCGCGCCAGCGCCACGCGCTGCTGCTGGCCGCCGGAGAGCTGAAACGGCTTGCGCCGGGCGTACTTGCTCATCTGCACCAGCTCCAGCATGCGCGCCACCCGCTCATTGATGTCCGCCTTGGACAGCTTGTCCTGGCGCAGGCCAAAGGCGATGTTCTGCTCGACGGTCATGTGCGGAAACAGCGCATAGCTCTGGAACATCATATTGATCGGCCGCTCATACGGCGGCAGCCGGGTCACGTCCTGGCCATCCAGCAGGATGCGCCCGGAGGTGGGCGTTTCCATGCCGGCCAGCATGCGCAGCAGGGTGGATTTGCCGCAGCCCGAGCTGCCCAGCAGGGCGAAGATTTCATTTTTGCCGATGGTCAGGTTCACGCCGTTGACGGCAGTGTGCTCGCCAAACTGTTTGACCACATCGACGATCTGCAAATACGGTTTGCCGCTGTCCGCCAGCGGAGGAGTCATATTCATGCCGTGACGCTCCTGAAAGAAAAATCCGGGCCTGCGCCGCCAAATGGAGGGGCGCGCAGGAGAAGTCCGGGCAGTCATTCCTGGGCGCGTCGCCGGGGGACGACGCGCCCGGCAAGAACCGGGCCGGCTTCAGGGTGGGCTTACTTGCGGGTTTTGATTTCCGTCCACAAGCGCGTTTGCAAACGCTGGGTCTTGGCTTCCACCGGCAGCTGCAAGAAGCTCACTGCCTGGATGGCCGGGGTCGGGTAAATCGACGGGTCTTTCAGGAATTTGTCGTCAATGTGGCTGCGCGCGGCGGCGTTGGGGCTGGCAAAGGTCACCGCCTTGGCGTTGGCGGCGGCCACTTCCGGGCGCAGGATGTAATTGATGAAGGCGTGGGCGTTATCGACGTTTTGCGCGTCTTTGGGGATAACCATGCTGTCCATCCACATCATCACGCCGTCCTTGGGCGCCAGTACTTTGATTTCCTGGCCGGCCTTGGCTTCTTCGGCGCGGCGCTTGGCGATGTTCAAATCGCCGCCGTAGCCCAGCGCCATACAGATCGAGCCATTGGCCAGTTCGTTGATATAGCCGGACGAGCTGAAGCGGGTGATGGCCGGGCGGGCTTTTTTCATCAGCTCGGCGGCGGCTTGCCAGTCGGCGTCGTGATGGCTGTTGGGGTCACGGCCGAGGTAGTGCAGCGCAATCGGCAGCACTTCCGATGGGCTGTCCAGCACCGACACCCCACAGTTTTTCAGCTTGCTGGCGTATTTTTGGTCAAACAGCAAATCCCATTCATTGGCCGGCATCGGCTCGCTGCCCAATGCGGCTTTGACTTTTTTGACGTTGATGGCCAGGGTGTTGATGCCATAAAAATACGGCACCGCGTATTTATTGCCGGGGTCGAATTTATTGGCCTGGGTCAGCACGGCGGCGTCCAGGTTTTTGTAGTTGGACAGCTTGTTCTTGTCGATCGGCTGATAGATATTGGCCTGCAATTGCTTGGCCAAAAAGGCGTTGGTCGGCACCACGATATCGTAGCCCGAGCGGCCGGTCAGCACCTTGGCTTGCAGCACTTCGTTCGAGTCGTAGACATCGTAACGGACTTGAATGCCGGTTTCTTTCTCGAAGTTCTTCACCGTCTCAGGGGCGATGTAGTCCGACCAGTTGTAAATGTTCAGCACCTTGCCGGCGGCAAGCGCCGGCGTAGTGGAGAGGCCCAGCAGGGCGGCGGACAAGGCGGTCAACAGCAGGGAGCGCATGGCGGGTTTCCTTTAGTCAAGGCAGCGTCAGATGGCCCGCCCGGCCAAACCGCCAGGCGGGCCGGGCAAAATCAGGGCAGGCGGCCCAGTTCGCGGGCCAGTTGATCCACGCAACGGCGGGCCAGGGCGACAAAGTTTTCGGCGTCGGCGCGGCTCATCACCAGCGGCGGCGCGGCAATCAGGCTGTCGTGCACGGCGCGCATGATCAAATTATTGGCAAAGCAGATGTCGCGGCCGCGCAGCGCCAGCGCGTCGCCATTGTCAAAGCGCTTGCGGCTGGCCTTGTCATCCACCAGGGTGAGGGCAAAGAAATAGCCCACGCAGCGCACATCATCCACCAGCGGATGATCGGCAAAGGCGTCTTGCCACAGCTGATGGACATACGGCGCCATCTCGTCGCGCATGCGCTCGATGATGCGTTCGTTTTTCAGGATGCGCAGGTTCTCTGCGTATTCTGGTGAAATTAGCCACCAATAATGCTAGCAAACTAGCCGGCGATAATGCTTCAACATGTCCACTGCAAAAGGAACTTCAGGCTGAATCGTGACAGAATGTCTTCTGCCTTTTGGCTTTGATGAGTTTTTCTTAACTGGGTTTGCAAAAAGAACGAAGCCTGGGCTCGGATCGGCGAAGCCGAACGAGCCAGGAGGCAAGCGGAGCGCGCCAGGTTAGGAGATTCAGCGGTTGATCCATCACTGCCGGAGGTTCTGCGATTCTGGTCATTGGCAATCTGCTGGTATTGCTCAGCGCGTTCTGGCCGATTTTTCAGTGACCGCTTCCCGAGTTTGCGAATGAGTGCTTCGTGCCCGAAGCGGCCGGTCGAGGCTGGACAAAGCGAACGCTCATCACGCATCACCGTCGCATATGAACATCCTGCTGGGTGAAGCAATGCCGGCGCTGGCTTGGTCTGGAGTGATGGTGGCTGCGCTTGGTGTGCGGCTGTGTACTGATGTGAGCAAGCCAACTTATGCGCAGCGCCGCAAATGAACAAATTGCTGCTGTTAAGCCCCAGGCAGTCTCAAGGGGCATAGCTGAGCTTGTATGGAGAATGGGTAGGCGGTAGTGTTCTTGTTCCCTCGGCTGGGCAAACCCGCCGAATAACGCCATCATGAACAGCGTCTACTACACATGGGATAACACTGATCTACGTGGCTGGGTCAGCCAAGTCAGCGTCCGCCTTGTTGCTCTTCCTGCTGGGTCATGTCGTCTTTCAGAATGCGCTGGATCTCCAGTATTGCGGCTGCGTTCTGTTGCACGCTGTGTCCTGAAATGATGACTTTCTCGGACTGTGCGCCGGGAAGATGTGCGCTGCGGTAGGGCACAAGACCGTCATCGGAATCATCGAGGGCCACGTCGGCATTGGCCTGGGCCACGATCGAGTGATAGCGCACCTGGGCAGAGATGGGAAAGTCCGCCGCCGCGCGCACGAAAGGATCGTTCTCGTCGAGGTTGTCGACGCTATTGGGGATATGCCCCAGGCTTTCGTGGCTGCTGGCCGCCGCATTGGGCGCCAGTGTGTGGGCGAGTTCTTCGAGCACCGTAACCGGGAAGCGAATGAATCCCGCCATCCAGCGCCCCAGGCGTCCACCTGCGACCGATGTGCCCCGGTGCGGTGCTGCGATGAAGATGGCGCGGCTGACATGCGGGAAGGGCTCGAAACGCAACATCGGATCTATGCGCTTGATCTGCTGCGGCGTCAGCCGACTGTGATCAGCAGCCAACTGCACCAGCGACTGATCGGTTGACGACACCATCAACCGTGCGATGACCCCGCCCATGCTATGCCCCACCAGTACAAGGTCGGACGATGCCGGCGCCTGGCCGGAAGGATCGAAATGCGCCAGCGTATCCCCGAGCGCTCTGCGAATCATCGCGTGGTTCAATGCGATCGGCATGTTGGTCGGGTAGTAGACCTGCCAGATCTGGTAATGCTGGCGCAGCGCCTCATCGCCCAGGATTTCGTTGGCGAGCTCTACCCAGGCTTCCGGGCTGCTGGCCAGTCCGTGCAGCATGACGATGATCCGTCGGTTCGGATCGTAGGGCTGCATCAGGTAGACGTGAGGGCGGTCGATGCCGCCCTCGCGCCCAAGCAGGCTACGAAGCGACTGCTTGTTGAACTTGGCACGAGCCAACCACACGCCGTAGCCAGCGGTGAAATTGGCCGCCAGGGGTACGCGCTGCCCGCGCAGCATGATGGCCGACTCCACATAGGGGTCATGCACCGTCAAACGGACAGTGCGGGTATGCAGCACGCTGTCCAGGTCGTCTCCATCCGGGTGCAACAAAACCGTCATGGACGGCGCAGGCATCTCGCTCCAGGGTAGAGGCTGCTGGTTGCGTTTGGCCGCTGGACGGCCATCCCGGATGGGGGCGGAAGTCAGGGGTTCGTCCGGCATGACCGCCACCAGCTCGGCGCCGAAACCGTCGCGCCGGTAGAGGCTGCGCAGTCCGCGGAAAGACAGGGACGAGGCTGGCAGGAGTTCGGCTGGCACCGCCGTACTGCCCGGCAAGCGCGCGCTGCGCATATCCAGCTGCAGCCCCCAGCCTGCAATGTTCCAGCGGGTCTGCGCTGGCAACTGCGTAGACATTTGTTGCCGAACCTCGAACATCCCGGTGGCGGCACGTTCGACCGCATAGTTATACCAATCCCGCACTTGCGTCTGGCGATCCTCGAAGGCTCGCTCCCCAGGCGTATGGTCACCGAAGAACAGGTAGGCATAGGCATAACGAATGGTCTCAAGCCAGGCGGCTTGCTGCTCTGATCCGGGCTTCATGGCCTGAGCCTGCGCCAGCCACAGTTCGGACAGTGCAGCCAGGCGTCGATCCGCGGCAACGCCGGTCACGGCGGCCAGGGCCTCGACGCAATCCGCTGAGATCGGTTTTGCGCAAGCCTGCGCATCCAATGCCGCCACCCTGATGGTCTGGGTCGTCGCATCGCTGAGTTTGCCGCGTGTCAGGATATCGCCGCGCTTGAGTTCGATGGCCTCGCCCGCATCCAGTGTATGAACCTCAACCACTGGGCCGAACTCACGCAGGATCGAGCAGCCCCCCAGCAACAGCGGGGCAATGACGAGCCACACTGCCATGCGGCAAGACTGCTGGAACCTCATGGAGATACCTCGTCGGCCGGCACGCCGGGCACACCTTGTCGAATCGACATCGAGAAGTCGTCTCCTGATGCGTCAGAGGCCAGTGCGCGTTCGTTGATGTGCCCCAGTGCCTGCAGTTCTGCGTAGCGATGGCCGGGCGTCAATCCGTGCAGGTCATGGATGTATTCCGCAAAGTGTCCGGACAGCAGCAGGCGATAGTCCGCCGGCAACGCTGGCGCAATGAGCCGAGCCAGCTCGAATACAATGGTCGTGCAGTTACTGGTCAAGGTGTTGTAAAAGCGCGGTGTGCGCCGCAGTTCATTGGCCGCGTGCAGATACTCCAGAAACAACGCGCGGACATTCGCCTGACTCATCTGCAACCGATAGAGATAAACGGCCTCGCCTCGCGCATTGCTGCGCGTACGCACAATGTCGCGCTCATCGGCGGCTACCAGGATCTGCTCGAACTGACGGAAGAATCCGCCGATCGCCGAGAAGGACTCGTGGCGCTCCTTGCGTATTTCCAGTGAGAACACTACCCGCTCGCCACCGTCGAAGCCGAACGACACCAGTGTGTGCGCAATGTGCGGCCCCATCCAGTAGGAAAGTACCAGGTCGGCACTGCGCAAGCGGTCCAGATCGTATGTGCGGTTCTCCCACTGCGGGGTGTAGTCGGTTTCGCTGCGCCACTCGAAGTTGCGTACATTTTTCAGGTGAACGTGGCTGCCGTCGATTCCGGCCTCCAGCAACTGGGCGACATCGTCAGCCCATGGGCGTTGGTGTGATGGCTGCAGCGTTCCCCACCACATGAGCAGGGCTGCCGTTGCGGCCCCGAACACGAATCCGGCGATCCTGCGTGTCCGTCTTTCAAGCAAGCCTGCCAGCGACACGGCGACGGACAGCCCCGAGGCAGACCACGCCAGAGTGGCGATCCAGCGAGCCGCTGGATGTTGCGGCATCTGGTGCCACAGGGCCAGCGCGCCCCACGCAGTCAGCAATAGCACCGCAATGCCGATCACCAGGCGCATGGGGAGGTGCCTGACTTTTTGCGTCACCTTGCTCATCGAGGCTCCAAAAGCTCAAGCAGCAGTTGCCGATGCGCATCCTGTAACTGCACCAGCGCTATGGAAGGGTTGCCCCTGGATAGCATTGACGAGCTCAGCCATAGCAGTGCGGGAGCGAGCGCCAGCGGGAAAAAGTGCTCGGTCAAGACGCCCGGACGAATGATGCCCCGTTCTATGTTGCGTTGGATGATGAGCTGCGCCCGCTCTTTCAGTCCGTGCGCAACTTCGTTGTGCCAACGCTGCACCAGCTCTGGTGTTCTGGCGCTTTCGGCCAGAAGCAGCCGGTAGATCGACATCGTGGCAGGGGAGCTGAAGGTCGCGTACAGGCGATCCAGGTAGACATCTACCAGCTCTGGCAACGTCAGATCCTCATCCGGGAGCCAGCCCTGGAAATCACAAATCTGCTTCGTCGTACGTTCGAGCAAGGCGTGAAAAATTTCTTCCTTGCTTTTGAAGTGGGCATAGATGCCAGCCTTGGACA
>NZ_QJKI01000034.1 GCF_003201855.1 Rivihabitans pingtungensis
GTGGAGCCACATTCCAGGTCGATGGTGCCGTTGGTCATCAGCGGGATGCGGGTTTGCGAGGTCACCGGGGTGAGCTTGGTCACCAGCGCCGGCATCTTCAGTTCTTTTTTCACCGCATCGACGATCTTGTTGCACAGCTCCATCGAGTAGCCCACCGGCTTTTGATTGCCGTCCAGGTAGGAGAACGGAATCGACGATTCACGATGGCCGATGGTGATCGTGCCGGTGTCCTTGATCTTTTGCAGGGTGTCGGCCATGGCCGGGGCGGCCAACAGCGCGGAAGAAACAGCCAGAGCCATCAAACGGATCGAAGTGCGCATCTAAATCTCCTGTGCATGCACATGGCCCACGCCATGCGTCAAATTCCGGCGGCCATCGCTCAGAGGCGATGGCGCCATGATTCAAGGTAGCAGCTCAATGCCGCACGCCCAAGTTGCATCGGGCGGCAGCGGCTGCCTTATCCATCTCGCCACACTGAATTAGCAGAAAGCGGGCCAGCGCAAGCCGCCCGCCGCAAAAACACGCAAACACATGATTGACATGATGTTTCACCAACCAACCTCACCCGCGCCGTCCGGCAGCCCGAACAGCCCCCTGTTCGCCGTTCGGAAAACCGAACAAACCATATCACGGCCCACGCGCCCGCGTCGCTTGGCAGGGCCAGATGACCACCACGATTTCCCTTGCCGGAAATAAATATACGTCGTATATTTTTATCCGTCGTATACATACTGGTGAGCCCATCATGTCACGCACGCTTACCCTGGCAGTGCTACAGCCAGAAGCCATCTCCCATTCCCTGACCGACAGCCTGGATTGGCTGGCCAAGCAGGCCGAGCAAGCCGCCGCCTGCGGCGCGCAACTGGCGCTGCTGCCCGAGCTGTTCGCCAGCCCGTTTTGGTTTACCGCCGAGGTATGGCGTTGGGCGCAGCCGCAGGGCGGGCTGGTTGAGCGCTTTTTGCAGGACACCGCTCGCGCCAACGGCCTGTATCTGGGCGGCAGTTATCTGGAAGCGCGCGGCGAGCACTTTTACAACACCTTTGCCCTGGCTTCGCCGGCCGGCCAGATTGTCGGCCGGGTGGGCAAGGCGCATCCCTGCTCGCTGGAGCGCGCGGTGTTTGCCCCCTCGCCTGGCGCGCAGGTGATCGACACCGAGCTGGGGCGCATCGGCGTGGCCATCTGCTACGACAACGCCCTGCGCGAAGTGGTGGACCCGCTGCTGGCTGCTGAGCCGGATGTGTGGCTGATGCCGCTGAGCGCGCCGATGCCACCGGCCTCGCTGGGCGGCCAGCGCGGCCTGGAGGCCTACCTGACCATCCTGCGCGACAGCCCCGCCGCCATGGCGGCACTATTTGGCCTGCCGGTGGCGATGGCCAATAAATGCGGGCGCTGGCAATCGCCGATGCCAGGCTGGCTGCCGGCGGCGGATTCGCATTTTCCGGGTTTGAGCTGCATTGCCGACAGCGATGGTGTGCAAGTGGCGGCGCTGGGTGCCCAGCCCGGCTTTGCCGTGGCGCAAGTCACCCTCGACCCGGCGCGCAAACGCTGCCACGTGCCGGCGGCATACCAGCGCCACCGCCCGTGGCTGGTGGCCCCGCCGCTGGATTACCGCTTGTTTGCGCTATTCGAATGGTGGGGCGCGCGCCGCTACCGCCGCCACCCGCAACGCGCCGCCCTGGCGCAACAACAGAGCTTACGCACATGAATGACATCAGCACCGAGCTGGGCCGCCGCGAACGCAAGCGCCTGCAACAGCTCGACCACCTGGCCGACACCGCCTGGACGCTATTCGAAGCCGAAGGCTACGAGGCGGTGACCATGGAACGCATCGCCGCCGAGGCCGACGTGGCCAAGGCCACGCTGTATAAACACTTTCCGGTCAAAGAAGCCCTGCTGCGCCACCGCTTTCACCGCGAACTGCGCGACAGCGTCAGCCAGATGGGCGCGGTGATGGCGGCCGAGCCGGTGGGCGCGGCGCGGCTGGCCAAGTTTTTTGCCCTGAGCGCGGCGTGGTCCGAGGCGCACCGCGCCTATCTGCTGCCCTATGTGCAATACCGGCTGGCCGAGCGGCGCTGCCCGGACGACGAAGCCCAGCGCAGCGGGCTGGAGCGCATCTTTACCGCGCTGATTGCCGAAGGCCAGGCCGCCGGCCAGTTTCGCGCCGACATGGGCGCGCCCGCGCTGGCGGTGTATCTGGAGTTTCTTTATCTGGCCGCGCTGCTGCGCTGGCTGACCGGCCAGGCGCCCGCGCTACAGGCCGAATTTGACACCATGCTGATGTTGTTTCTGGGTGGACTGGAGGTGCGCGCATGAACGCCATATCTGACATATCCCATCGGATGATCGACGACCACGCCGTGCTGGACGCCAGCGCCGACGCGGTGGGCGGCAAAGCCTGGCAACTGGCGCAGCTGCGCCGCTATGGCCTGCCGGTGGCCGAATTTATCGTCCTGCCCGCTGCCGCCACTGCGCCAGCCGACGAAGCCGAACACGCCTGGGCGGCGGTGCAGGCGCGCGGCTGGGCGGATAGGCCGCTGGCGGTGCGCTCGTCCGCCGTCGGCGAAGACGGCGCGCACGCCTCGTTTGCCGGCATTCACCGCAGCTGCCTGAATGTCTGCGGCGCCGCACAACTGGCCGAGGCAATTGCCGCCGTGCGCGCCTCTTTGCTGAGCGACAGCGCCCGCGCCTACCGCCAGCGGCTGGGCATTGCCGGCCAAGCGCGCATGGCGGTGATCATCATGCCGCTGCTGCCGGCAGTCGCGGCTGGCATCGCCTTTACCTGCGACCCGCGCGACGGCCGCGAAGACCGCATGCTGATTCATGCCCACTGGGGGTTGGGCGAGGCGCTGGTGGGCGGCGAGGCCGACGGCGACGAATACCTGCTGGCGGAAGACGCCACCGACAGCTGGCGCGTGCTCAGCTGTCGGCTGGGCGGCAAGGCGCAACAACGGCGCTGCGCCGACGGCGGCGGCACCGAACTACACGCCACACCCGTTGTGCAGACCAGCCGACAGGTGCTGGATGCCGCCCAGATTGAAGCCCTGGCCGCACTGCTGCGCGACGCCGCTTACGCGCTGGATTTTGTCGCGCCGTTTTACGACCTGGAATGGCTATGGGACGGCGCGCGCTTTTGGCTGACCCAGGCCCGGCCGGTTACCCGCCGCCCGCACTACACCTACCCGGCGCTGCAAAACCAGCCAGCGATCTGGACGCGCGGCAACACCTGCGAGCTGCTGCCCGACCCGTTGGCGGCGTTTGACTGGAATTTCTCCCGGCGCGGGGTCAACGCCCTGTTGGAGCAAGGCGCGCGGCTGGCCGGCTACCCCCTGCAAGACGGCGTGCAGCGCGCCGGGCTGTTTCATGGCCGCCTGTATCTGGAAGCCAGCATCATGCAATGGGAGTTGTGGAACGCGGTGAACGTGCCGCCAACGTCGATGAACGTGATGATGGGCGGCCATCAGCCAGAAATTACCGTGCCGGCGTCCACCTGGCGTGAGCGCCTGCGCCGTGGGCTGAATATGCTGCGTTATCTGCGTCGGGCCGGCGCCGTGC
This sequence comes from Rivihabitans pingtungensis, assembly GCF_003201855.1. Classification (GTDB taxonomy): domain Bacteria; phylum Pseudomonadota; class Gammaproteobacteria; order Burkholderiales; family Aquaspirillaceae; genus Rivihabitans; species Rivihabitans pingtungensis. The sequence goes on from NZ_QJKI01000034.1 coordinate 3,553, forward strand.
GCCAGCGCGGCGAGGCGGCCATTGTCCGCGTGCGCGCCATGGCCCAGCGCCTACGCGCCGCGCCGCCGCCAGCAGAACATGCCGTGTTGCGCGCCGCCATTCAGGAAGCTGGCCAGGTGGCGCGCAGTGAGTTCGACATGTTTTTCTTGCAGGGCTCGGGCGGCGGCAGCCTGTCATTGCTGCGCGACACCCTGGAAAAAGCCTTTCCCGGCGAGGGCGACGCGCTGGGCGCGGCGCTGCTGGCCGGCGGCGAAGCCAGCGTCACCGTGCAGCAAAACTATGCCTTGTTGGCGCTGGCACAACGGGCGCGGCAGGAAGGCCGTGAGTCAACGGGGTTTCAGCGCGCGCTGGCGGATTTTATGCAGGCCTATGGCCATCGCGGCCATTACGAAACCTATTTTCGCAGCGCCAGCTGGCGCGAACAGCCCGACAGCCTGCTGGCCCAGCTGGACAGCCTGGCCGACATCGACGCCGACGCGCTGCGCCAACGCCAGCAACAGGCCGCCGCGCAAGCCTGGGCGCGCATCCGCCAACACGCGCCGTGGCCCACCCGCCTGTTGCTGCGCTGGCTGGCGCGCGCCGCCAACCGCGAATGCAATCAGCGCGAAGCCGCGCGCAGCGCACTGATCGACAACCTGGACGCCGTGCGTCACCTGGCCGACGGCGCCATTGCCCTGCTGCGCCAGCGCGGTGTGCTGCACGCCGACGAAGGCCGCGACGCCTTGCAACATCTGTTTCTGTGGGAAATCGACAGCGCCTGTCAGGGCAGCCTGCCCGCCGCCAGCCTGCGCGCAAGGCTGCTGGATCGCCAGGCGCGCTTTGCTCGCTGGCAAACCGAAACCGCGCCGGAATACCTGCTGATCCAGCCCGACGGCCGACACACTGCCGGCGCACTGCCCACCCCTACCGCGCCCACCGACGGCCAGCGCTGGCGCGGCCTGGCCACCGGCGCTGGCGTGGCGCGCGGCCGCGTGCGCCGCATCCGCCACCCGGCAGAAGGCGTGGCGCTGCAAGCCGGCGAAATCCTGCTGGCCCCCGCCACCGACCCCGGCTGGACCCCGCTGTTTCTCAAGGCTGGCGGCCTGGTGGTGGAAACCGGCGGCTATCTCTCCCACGCCGCCATCGTCGCCCGCGAATTCGCCCTGCCGGCAGTGGTGAACCTGCCGGGCATTATGGACGCGCTGCAAGACGGGGAATGGGTGGAGGTGGATGGCGGGCGCGGGGTGGTGCGGCGGGTGGGGGAGGGGTAAAAGAGAGAAACAGCGGCGGGCTGAACCACCGCTGTTTACCGCACTTCAGGTAGGCGAGAAGACTGCGCGCAGCCAACTGACCAATGCTTGATACTGTTGCGCTGTTTCATCCAACAACCCTGCCTCAACGCAGTGATACAAGCCTTCCCCAGGTTTTTCCTGCCAGGCCAGCCAAGTCGCGATATCTGCCTTGGCGCGGCGCAAGGGTTTGAACAGCTGTGTCGGCAAGGCATCTACACAGGCTTGAGCATGATGAAACAGCGCTATTTGTTCCTGACTGACGCACTCGCTCAACCAATGCTCCAACATTCCATCGTCGGCATGATTGGGCATGATCCACAACCCGAAGGGGTTCAATCCGTCTGAATGCTGGAACAGGCAGCCGCCTGCTGTGGCGGCAGTCGGGGTGGAAAAACCATATTCGCTGACAATTTTCTCAACTCGGCGCAATGTACGAGCAAAGCCCTGTCCGTGCTCGGCAGCGTCAGCATCCACGACGATTGCCAGCCGTGACACCGCGCCATCGTTCAGTTGCTGTAGATAAGTATCCAACAGGATATTGAATACACCCTCCTTGGTGTTGTGCGTACCGCCCAACTGCTTTGGCGGGGCCACTTCGACGCTCACCTCCAATTGCAGCGTGTTGCATAGCGCCTCAAAAAACCCTCGGTCGGCTTCACCTTCGACGATCAGGATATTCTGGCTCATCAACGCACCTCAACATCAGCTTGGGTGATATTGAGCAACTGGTTCTCATCAAATACCGTAGCAATCACCTTGCCGTGATCGCTGGTGCGGGCGCTGCGGCCCATGCGGAACAATACGCCCTCGCTTTTTTGGTGTTTAATTGCTACCGTACTAAAGCTCTCAATGCAATCCCAGCTATGAGTAGTAGCGAATACTTGAATGTTTAATTGCTCAGCCAATTCAAAAATAAGATTCCAAATCTTTTCCTGTACACTATAATGCAAGCCGTTTTCAAACTCATCAATCAATAAAAATCCACCCTGAGCGGCAAATACCTTCAGTACAATTTGCAACACTCTTAACATGCCATCGCCCATGCTTCCTAAGGGTACTGGCATTGGCTGCCCCTCTAGTTTAATCTTTGCTGTGCGCGTTAAAGAGCGATCGGGGTAGCGGCGATAGTCTTCGCGCTCATCTCGAACAAAAGAAATGTCCATAAATTTTGAATCTATCAGGCGCAGTGCCTCTTTAACTGTCTCTTGTTTTTCGGTTAGCGCAATTTTATCCCATTCGTCAGCCAAATCATTAATGGAGATAAATCCTGTCGGGATAGCCACACAAGGGAGATCGTAAGGTGTATTTAAAGCCCCCCTACTCCAGCGAGACAGACGGGCTCTCTCATCTAGACGAAAACCAAGCAGGCGCTCTCCTTTTTTAATAAAAAGCGCATCAATCAACGGAGCCTCTTCGGCTTTCTCAACTTCCGACTTAGGCACGCGCTTTAAGCGCTGACGAGAGAAAAATTCTCCAGTCTCATCGGTTGCCGTTTCGTCCCATTCAACATAATAGCCATGTTCAATTATTAGGCGTTGATTTGAATCAATTTCACCGATTTCAATGCCTTCATCCCCTATTGGAAAGACTCGCCCGGTAAAAAAGCTAGCAAAAGGCAACTCATAAATGGGTTGAGGTGTTGCACCCCAATCAAGGCGGGACGGTTCGTCATGACTTTCTGCCAACGTCTCTAATAAACGAGGGTCCCCATTGCCTGCATAAATCTGCAATGCCTCTAATACAGTGCTCTTGCCAGCGTTGTTCTTGCCAACAATTAAATTGACACGACCTAACTTTGGAACAACAAAGTCTTCCAGCGCTCGAAATCGCTTAATTTTTAGAGAATTCAGCATAACAATACCTCCGGATTATGAGCCAGATTGTACGCGATTTTGTGGCCATGGATCATGTACTGGGTGGCGTTCACCTCGCGTTACAGTACATTCATCTACAACACAGTGAATCTGTCTGGCATCATAGATGCGCCACAGGATAGGGAATGGGTGGAGGTGGACGGCGGGCGTGGGGAGGGCAGTAGGTGAACAACAGCCAACGGCAGGCGCAAGAAGGAACACCTGCCGCCCGGAACAATCCTCAGCCCTTCAAACGCTTAGCCACCTCAGTCACCCGCGCGCCATAGCGCTTGGCGGTGTCGATGTCGCCATCAGGAATCGCTTCGGCGCCAGCATCGGACGGGGCTTGCACCAGCAGGCCGACCGAGCCGCCCAGGTTGTTCACGTCGTTTCGGCTGGCGTTCAGCGTGTTGGAGGGCATCAAGCCCAGGCTGACCCAGATGCCGCCGTGCTGCGAGGCCAGGGTTTGCAGGTTGATCAGGGTGACTTGCTTGTCGCCGTTCAGGCTGGCGCTGACGGTGAAACCGCCAAACACCTTGTCTTGCCAGGCGCGGGTGAACCAGGCTTTCGAGCTGGCGTCGGCAAACTTTTTGAACTGCCAGGGCACGCTGCCCATATAGGTGGGCGCACCAAAGATGATGGCGTCGGCGGCGGCCAGATCATCCCAGGCCGAATCCGGCACATTGCCTTCGCCGTCCACGGCAATCAGTTGCGCGCCCGCGCCCTCTGCCACGGCTTGCGCCACGCGCTGGGTGTGGCCATAACCGGAAAAATACACCACGACTGTTTTGCTCATTGCCTTGTCCTTGACTGGTCGGGCCACTGCGCCCGGAGAGAGAAAAAACCCGCGCCCGACAGCAGGCGAGGTGTGGCAACCATGGTATCCAGCAGAAACCAAGTGTTCAATGAGGCACTTTCAGGTGCTCAGGTTTCCCCAAGGAAACCACCCGGCGCGCGCGCAGGCCCACACCGCACGGTCAGGCCGGTGATGCGGGCGACAGCGCCGGGCGCGCGCCCATGCGATGCACGCTGGCGGCCTGCGCGGCTGCCTGTTGGGCGGCGCTGTCGTAGGCGTTTTGCGCCGCCAGCACGGCGTCCATATTCAGTTCGGCCCAGTGGGTCAGCGCCGAGACGGTGTCGGTCAGCGTTTGCCCCAGCGGGGTCAGCGCGTATTCCACCGTCACCGGCGCGGTGGCGTGCACCGTGCGGCTGACCAGGCCGTCGCGCTCCAGCTTGCGCAGGGTTTGCGTCAGCACTTTTTGCGTGACGCGCTTGATGTCGCGCTTGAGGCTGTTAAAGCGCTGCGGGCCGTGTTTCAGCCGGTCCAGAATCAGCAAGGCCCATTTGTCGGCCAGCCGCTCCAGCACCAGCCGGGTGGGACAGCAGTCGTGATACACATCGTAGTCATAAGCGCACATCAGCCGCTCCAGTGGTAGGGTTTAAGGTTTCCAGAATATACCAGCAGCGCGGTTTCAGCCACGCCGGCTGCCGCTCAAATGCGCCAGCCGCTCGCTCAAAAAATCAATAAACACCCGCACCTTGGGCGACAGCCCGCGCCGGCTGGGGTAGACCGCGCCGATTTCGGTGGGCGGGCCTTCCCAGTCGGACAGCACCGGCAGCAGTTGGCCGGATTCGACTTCCGGGCGGATCAGGATCACCGGCAGCAGCGCCACGCCCAGGCCGGCCAGCGCGGCAAATTTGATCACGCCGGGGTCGTTGGCCACCAGTTGCGGGGTGATGGCCAGCTCGCGCGCTTCGCCGTTTTGCCGGGCCAGCGGCCAGTAAAAACGGCCGTGGCGGCCCAGCCGGGACAAGGTCAGCGTGGGTCGGCGCGCCACTTCGTCCAGCGTGGCCGGCATGCCGGCGCGAGCCAGGTAGTCCGGGCTGGCGTACAGCGCCAGGCGGCTTTCCGCCAGATAGCGCACCGCGCACGATGAATCCTCCAGCGGGCCGATGCGGATGGCCAGGTCAAAGCCTTCGGCCACCAGGTCCACCGCGTCGTTGCGCAGCTCCAGTTGCAGGCGGATGTCCGGGTAGCGGGCCATGAAATCCGGCACGATGGGCACCAGCGCACCCATGCCAAACGAAAACGACGCCGACACGCGCAGCTCGCCGCGCGGGGCGGAGTGCACGCGGCCCACAGCCAGGTCAGCGTCGGCGATGTCCTGCACGATGCGGCTGCAATACTCGTGATAAATCGCCCCGGCCTCGGTCAGCGCCACCCGTCGGGTGGTGCGCTGCAATAGCCGCGCGCCCAGGCGTTCTTCCAGCTCTTGCACCTTGCGGCTGACCGTGGTTTTCGGCAGGCCCAGCGCGCGCGAGGCGGCGATAAAGCTGCCGTGTTCCACCACTTTGGCGAACACCAGCAATTGGTTGAGATCTGCTTGCGACATCAGCCCACCCCGGCAAAGAAAACACGGTGATTATCCCATCAACAGGACAATGTTTCCCATTTTTGCCGGCTTATCCCGCCATAGCCAGCGGCGTAGAGTGTGGGCTTCCTGTTTTGGATGCTTGGCTATCATGCGCTATGTGTTTTCTTGTCTTGCCGCCGCTGGCGCGCTGTGCCTGACGGCGTGCGCCGGGCCGGGCGCGCCGGCCTTGCCGCTGACCCCGCCGGCCAGCCTGTCCGGGCCCTTGGCCCAGGGTCAGGCGGCGTGGCCGCAAGGCGCGTGGTGGCGCGCGTTTGCCGACCCGCAGCTGGACGCCTTGATCGAGCGCGCGCTGGCCGATGCGCCGTCGATGCAGTTGGCGCGGGCGCGGCTGCGTCAGGCGGTGGCGGTGGGCGAGCAAGCCGGCGCCGCCTTGCTGCCTGGCGCAGCGCTGAACGCCGACGTCACCCGCCAGCGCTACAGCGAGCACGGCATGGTTCCGCCGCCGATGGCTGGCAGCTGGCGCACCTCGGGCCAGCTCAGCCTGGATTTTGCCTATGACCTGGATTTGGCCGGCGGCGAACACGCCCGTCGCGACGCCGCGCAAGACCGCGCCCAAGCCGCTGGCGCCGATGAAGCCGGCGCGCGCTTATTGCTGTCCGCCGCGCTGACCCACGCTTATTGGGGGTTGGAGCGGCTGCACGCGCTGGCCAATCTGGCTGGCGAAAGCCAGGCCAGCGCCGAGCGCGCCGCCGCGCTGCTGGGCCAACGCCAGCGCGCGGGTCTGGCCCATGCTGGCGAGCTGGCCGCCGCGCAAAGCCAGGCCGCCGCCGCCCGGCAAGAGGCGCTGGCGCTGGCCGAGCAAATCACCCTGCAACGCCACGCCATTGCCGCCCTGGCCGGCCAGGGCCCGGCCTTGGCGAACACCCTGCACCGCCCGCAGCTGCGCGCACCGGCGGGTGATGACTTGCCCACCGTGCTGCCGGCCGCGCTGCTGGGCCGCCGTCCGGATATTGTCGCCGCCCGTTGGCGGGTGGAGGCCGGCGGGCGCGAGGTGGACAGCGCGCGCGCGGCGTTTTACCCCAATATCAATCTGCTGAGCTTTATTGGCTATTCCGCCATTGGCATGAGCCAGCTCTTGCAATCAGCCAGCCGGGTGGCCGGACTGGGCCCGGCGCTGAGCCTGCCGCTGTTTGACGGCGGCGCCCGCCGCGCCGCGTTGGCCGGCGCCGAAGCTGGCCGCGACGCCCAGATCGCCCAATACAACCAGACCGTGCTGGACGCGGTGCGCGAGGTAGCCGACCAGGCCGCCAGCCTGCGCGCGCTGGCCGCGCAATCCCGCCAAACCGACACCGCCCAGACCCAGGCCGCCGCCGCCCGCCACAGCGCGCAAATGCGCGCCCGCGCCGGCCTGGCCAGCGAGCTGGACGCACTGGCGCTGGACGCCCCGTGGCTGGCCCAGCGCCGCCAGGCGGTGGAGCTCAACACCCGCCGCCAACAAGCCCGCGTCGGCCTGATCAAGGCCCTGGGCGGCGGTTATGCCTCATCTGATTTTGCCGAGAACGCCCAATGACCGACGCTGCTTCTGCTGTTTCTTCCTCCCCGGCTGCGCCCGGCCGCCGCAAAACCCTGCTGCTGCGCATTGTCGCCGGCCTGGCGCTGGCCGGCGCCGCCTATGGCGCCTGGTGGGGCCTGGTTGCCCGCCATTACCAACACACCGACAACGCCTATGTCGGCGGCAATCTGGTGCAGATCACCCCGCAAACCAGCGGCACGGTGCTCAGCATCCTGGCCGACGACACGGATTTTGTTGCCGCCGGCCAGCCGCTGGTCAAGCTCGACCCGGCCGATGCCGAGGTGGCGCTGGCGCAGGCCGAGGCCGACCTGGCCCAGCAGGTGCGGCAAAGCCGCGCGCTGTTTGCCAACCGCGCCGCCAGCGCCGCGCTGCTGGCGCAACGGCAAAGCGAGCTGAGCCGCGCCGAAGACGACCTCAAGCGCCGGCAAGCCGCTGGCGGCGAGGCGGTGGCCGGCGAAGAGCTGGCCCACGCCAGCGCCGCCGTGGCCAATGCCCGCGCCGCGCTCAGCGCCGCCAAAGAACAACTGGCCGCCAGCGCGGCGCAAACCGAAAATGCCAGCCCGGAAAATCACCCGGCGGTGGCGCGCGCCGCCGCACGGGTGCGCGAGGCCTATCTGGCGCTCAGCCGCGCCACCCTGCCGGCGCCAGTGGCCGGCTATGTGGCCAAGCGCGGCGTGCAGGTGGGCCAGCGCGTGCAGCCGGGCGCGCCGCTGATGGCCATCGTGCCACTGAATTCGCTGTGGGTGGACGCCAACTTCAAAGAAAGCCAGCTGGCCGGCATGCGCATTGGCCAGCCCGTCACCCTGCACGCCGATATTTATGGCGGCAGCGTCACCTACCACGGCAAGGTGGCCGGCCTGGGCGCGGGCACTGGCGGGGTGTTCTCGCTGTTGCCGGCGCAAAACGCCACCGGCAACTGGATCAAGGTGGTGCAGCGCGTGCCGGTGCGCATCACCCTCGACCCGAAAGAACTGAGCGAACACCCGTTGCGGGTGGGGCTGTCGATGCTGGCCGAAGTAGACCAACATGACCAATCCGGCCCGGCGCTGGCCACCGCACCGCGCCAGGCCCCGGCGCAAAGCACCACCGCCTTTGCCGGCGCCGATCAGGCCGCGCAGGCGCGCATTGCCCGCATCATTGCCGACAATCTGGGCAAGGACCGCTCATGAACGCCCCGGCGTCCCATCCGCCGTTGAGCGGCACAAAACTGCTGCTGGGCACGGTGGCGCTGTCGCTGGCCACCTTTATGAATGTGCTGGACACCACCATCGCCAATGTGTCGATTCCGGCGATTTCTGGCGACCTGGGCGTGTCCTCCTCGCAGGGCACCTGGGTGATTACCTCGTTTGCCGTGGCCAACGCCATCGCCGTGCCGCTGACCGGCTGGCTGACCCAGCGTTTTGGCCAGGTGCGTTTGTTCATCACCTCGGTGCTGTTGTTTGTGCTGGCCTCGCTGCTGTGCGGGCTGGCCCCCAATCTGGAAATGCTGATTGCTTTTCGGGTGCTGCAAGGCGCGGTGGCCGGGCCGATGATTCCGCTGTCGCAGGCGCTGTTGCTCAGCTCGTATCCGCCGGCCAAAAGCGGCATGGCGCTGGCCATGTGGTCGATGACCACCATGGTGGCGCCAGTGATCGGGCCGATTCTGGGCGGCTGGCTGTCGGATAATGTGTCCTGGCCGTGGATTTTTTATATCAATGTGCCGTTTGGCCTGCTGGCCGCCTGGGCCACCTGGCGGATTTACCAAGACCGCGACAGCCCCACCCGCCAGCTGCCCATCGACAAGATTGGCCTGGTGCTGCTGGTGCTGTGGGTGGGCGCTTTGCAGATCATGCTGGACAAGGGCAAGGAGCTGGATTGGTTTAACTCCGGCGAGATTGTCGCGCTGGGCCTGGTGGCGCTGGTGAGCTTTGTGCTGTTTTTGGTGTGGGAGCTGACCGAGGCGCACCCGGTGGTGGATTTATCTTTGTTCACCCGGCGCAATTTTGTCACCGGCACGCTGACGCTGTCGGTGGCGTATTCGCTGTTTTTTGGCGGCATTCTGATTATTCCGCTGTGGCTGCAAACGCAAATGGGCTACACCGCCACCCTGGCCGGCCTTACCGCCGCGCCAGTAGGCATTTTGGCCCTGCTGCTCTCGCCAGTGATTGGCAAGCTTTTGCCCCGGCTGGATGCGCGGGCGATTGCCAGCGTGTCGTTTGTGGTGCTGGCCACGGTGTCGTTCATGCGCGCCGGCTTCACCACTGGCGCAGACAACTTCACCGTGATGCTGCCGCAAATCGTGCTGGGCGCCGGCATGGCCACGCTGTTTTTGCCGCTGACGGCGATTTTATTGTCCGGCCTGCACCCCAGCCGCATCCCGGCGGCGTCTGGCTTGTCCAACTTCTGCCGGATCACCGCCGGCGCCTTTGGCGCCTCAATCGCCACCACGGTATGGGAAGACCGCACCACCCTGCACCACGCGCAATTGGTCGAGCAGATCACGCCGTTTCATCCGGCGGCCACGCAAGCGCGCGACGGCTTGATGGGCGCGGGGCTCAGCCCGGAGCAAAGCCTGGCCACGCTGGACCGGCTGGTCACCGGCCAGGCCGGGGTGCTGGCGGCCAATGAGTATTTTTGGCTGTCGGGGTTTTTGTTTCTTACCCTGCTGGCGCTGGTGTGGCTGGCGCGGCCGCAGGCCAGGGTGGCAGTGGGGCCGGGGGCGGATCATTAAGCGCGGCTCACAAAACCCGCCTGGCGTTATTGCGCGGCCTTGCCGTACTGCTTTGTATGGTGTGCGGCCGCGCGCTTGGTCAGGACCGCTGCACCGGGTTTTGTGAGCGACTCCAAGGGTTGCCCCCCAAACTCAGCGCAGCGGGGAGGCCCACGCCTCACCGCTACCGCTCTTTCACCTCCACCCCGCGACACCACAGCTGCTTCCAGCGCGATACCTTCTCGGCAGCCGACAGGGTTTTTGGCGACACCACCACGCTGTCGGCAAAGCCTGGCTCGCCATCCAGCACGCGCACATTCACCGTGGCGTAACGGTGGCCCACGGCCTCGTACATCACCCCAATCAGTACCCCGCAATGGGTGCAATACACACACTGCGCCTTGGCGCTGCCCTGACGATACAAACCCAGCGCGCCAGGGCGGGCACGGATGCGCAGCGCGCCGTCCGGGTCGGACACATAGGCGGCGGCATGCTTGCGGCAAAAATCACAGTCACAGGCACGCGGCTGATAGCTGGCCGGTGGTTGGGGTAGTTGAAGTTCCAGTTGAATGGCCTGGCAATGGCACTGGCCGCTGAGTCGATACATCGGAACGCTGCCTTTCTGTGGGCGTAGATAAGCGCCGCTCACATGCCCCTCTCGGCGTGGTGACGCGGCCTGGCCGTATTGCTTTGTACTGTCGCGCCCGTCGCCCATTACGGCCGGCGACGACGCACGGTGCTTTCCCGCAGGTGCTGCCACAGCATATTCACCAGTGGTTTGCTGCTGCGGTGTTCGCGGTACAGGCGGATTTCCATATTCAGTTGCCAGCGGGCGTCGCCGGCCACCGCCAGCTGGCCGCGCTCCACTTCGCCGCACACTGCGCTGTCGGGCAAGAACGCCAGGCCGTGGCCTTCCAGCACCATGCTTTTCAGGCCTTCGGCCATATCGGTTTCGTAGCAGGGGGTGAGGTGGAGGATTTCTTCGCCATTGGCCACCATCAGCGCCACCATGCGCTCCAGGTAGGCGCCGGCGGCGTAGGCCAGAAACGGGATGGGCTGTTGCGGGCTGCCGGGCAGGCTGAAGGCCGGCTGGCCGCTGGCGGTGCGGCGGGCGTAGGGGCGCAGGGTTTCTTCGCCCAGGGCTAGCATATCGTAGCGCGCGGGGTCGAGCAGCACCGGCTGGTGCGGGTGGTGGTAGCACAGCAGCACATCGCAGCTGCCGCTTTCCAGCGCCATCACCGCGTCGTGCACATTGCCGGCGGTCAGCCGGGTGCTGAATTCGCCGCAGCCGCGCTTGACCTCGGTCAGCCACTTGGGAAAGAAGGTCAGCGCCAGATTATGCGGCACGGCGATGTTCAGCGTGTCTGGCGGGGCGGATTGCTGGCCACGCAGCAGGGCGCGGGCGTGGTTGAGCTGGGCGATGATTTCCAGCGCCTGGCCATGAAACAGCTCGCCGGCCGGGGTCAGCCGGGTGGGGTAGGCGGTGCGGTCGATCAAGTCCACGCCCAGCCAGCTTTCCAGCGAGCGGATGCGGCGGGAGAACGCCGGCTGGGTGACATGGCGCAACTCGGCCGAGCGGGAAAAACTATGGGTTTCGGCCAGACTGATGAAGTCTTCCAGCCATTTCAGATCCATCGGGGCAGCCTGTGGTCAACGCGCGAAGCACAAAGGCATGCAGCCTAGTCGCTTGCGGGCAATCCGGCAATGGCTGCGTCCGTGTCGAGCGCAAAACCCTCTGGCGTTGTGGTGTGCGCTTGCCGTACTGCCCGCCCTGTCTGCGCTCACACGCCTGGGCAGGGTCAGTGCGCGCCGCCACACACCGGGCAGGCCGGATCGCGCGCCAGTTGCATATGCCGCCAGTCGCCGCTGAGGCCGTCGTAAATCGACAGGCGGTTGACCGCGTGCGAGGCGATGCCCAGCAGCAGCTTGAGCGCCTCCGCCGCCTGCATGCAGCCGATGATGCCCACCAGCGGGGCAAACACGCCAAAGGTAGCGCATGGGCCGTCGCTGCCGTCGCCAGTGTCGGGAAACAGGCAGTGATAACACGGCGCATCGTGCTGGCGCGGGTCGAACACCGCCAGTTGGCCATCAAAGCGCACCGCCGCGCCCGACACCAGCGGCGTGCGCGCCGCCACGCAGGCGGCGTTGACGGCGTGGCGGGTGACAAAATTGTCGGAGCAATCCAGCACCACATCGGCCTTGGCCACCGCCTCGGCCAGCGCGGCGGCGTCCATGCGCTGGGCCAGCGCCTGCACCCGCACGTCCGGGTTGAGCTTGCCCAGCCGGCGCGCGGCGGATTCCACCTTGAGCTGACCCAGGCTGTCGATGTCGTGGACGATCTGGCGTTGCAGATTGGTCAGCTCGACCACGTCGTTGTCGCACAGGGTGAGCGTGCCCACGCCGGCCGAGGCCAGATACATGGCCACTGGCGAGCCCAGGCCGCCCACGCCAATCACCAGGGCGTGGCTGTCCAGCAGGGTGGTCTGGCCGGTGATGTCTACTTGGGGCAGCAGGATGTGGCGGCTGTAGCGCAGCAGTTGTTGGTCGTTCATGGCGGAGAAAGCGGCAGGTAAAACCGGCACTGTAGCGCGGGTGGGGCGGGATTTCGAGCGGCAGGCAAAAAAAGAGGGAAAGCGCCCCGGATTAGCGACTTTCCCTCGTGACTGAACGCCAGGCCCACGGAGCAATTGCGGACACATGACGGTAAAACCGGACAAACCCGGGGCACGGCTGCAGCCAAGCCGAAGCATCGGACATGCCATTGGCCGATGGATTTGTCATGAGCTAGTGTAGAGAGAGCAGACCAGAAAAACCAGCGTAGAAATACGACGTTAGCCGGCTTTTGGCCAATTTTTTTTGCAGATGGGCAAATTTGCCACAGTGATGTGCCCGGCGCGCAGAACGCACGCCGGGTAGGGAATCAGTCTTCGGCGCCACGCCGGCTGAATTTGACGCCCAATTGCTTGAGCTTGCGATACAAATGGGTGCGCTCCAGGCCGACTTTTTGCGCCACCCGGCTCATATTGCCGTTTTCCAGGCCAATGTGATACTCAAAGTAGCGCCGCTCCAGTTGCTCGCGCAGCTCGCGCAGCGGCAGATTAAAGTCAAAGCCGGATTCTTCTGGTGGTTTTTCCTGACGGAACTGCGCCAGCACTTTGTTGACTTCGGGCGCGTCGATGTCGTCGCTGTCGGCGGTGAGCGCCAGGCTTTTGATGATGCTGCGCAGTTGCTCCAGATTGCCCGGCCAGTCGTACTGGCGCAGGGCATTCAGCGCGGCAGTGGTCAGCCGGTGCGCCGGCACCTGTTTATTGTCGATCAGCTCGGCCAAAAGCTGCTGGGCCAGCTCGACGATGTCGTCGGCGTGCTCGCGCAGGCTGGGGATGGGCACAATCACGCTGGATAGCGCGGTCAGCAGGCGGTTGTCACAGGCGGGATCGACCAGCAGCTCTTGCAGCGGCCGGCTGCACGAACACACCAGGCGCACGTTGTAGCGCTCCAGCTTGGACAGCAGGAACAACAAGCCCTGTTGGGCGCGGCGCGGCTGGCTGCCGATGTCGGGCAGATACAGCACGCCGTTATTGGCCTTTTGCAGCAGTTCCAGCGGCGCGTCGGCCAGTTGCTCAGGCTTGTTCGGCGTCACCCATGGGGTGTTGGCCTGATGAAAAAAGCGGGCAACCAGCTCAAACCCTACGCCTGGTTCGCCAGTGAGCAAAATCGGCGACTTGACCGGCACCACGCGCTCCAGCGCGCGCTTGAGCTCGTGCACCACCGGGCTTTTGCCCAGACGATCCAGATTCAGCGCCTGATTGCCCTGCATATCGGCGTATTTCATCGCCCGCTGCACCGTGGTGAGCAGTTTTTGCAGGGCGATGGGTTTTTCCAGAAAATCAAACGCGCCGATGCGGGTGGCTTCGACGGCGGTGTCGATGCTGGCGTGGCCGGACATCATCACCACCGGCATGTTCAGCTGCCCGGCCTTGGCCCATTCCTTGAGCAAGGTCACCCCATCGCAATCGGGCATCCAGATGTCCAGCAATACCAGCGCTGGGCGGGTTTGGTTGCGCAGCTGGCGCGCCACTTCGGCGTTTTCCGCCAGCGCCACGGTGTAGCCTTCGTCCTGAAGGATTTCCGACAGCAGCTCGCGAATGCCGACTTCATCATCGACGATCAGAATATCGCTACTTCGCATCATGCCTCCGGGCAAGGCAGCGTAACGCAAATGCGGGCGCCGTGCGGGGTGACGTTGCCAACGGTAATGCTGCCATGGTGTTCCTCAATGATCTTCTTTACAACCGCCAGGCCTAGGCCGGTGCCCTTGGCCTTGCTGGTGACGTAGGGCTCGAAGGCACGCGGCAGGATCTCTGCAGCAAACCCTGGGCCATTGTCCTCCAGAGAGATGACGACCGCATCATTTTCTTGCTGGGCGCTAATGTGAATCATCGGCTGTTCAGCGTCAAGCACCGCGTCCTGGGCATTGACCAGCAGATTGTGCAACACCTGCCGCAATAACGTGGCGTCGCCGGCAATCCACAAGGGCTGCGCCGGCAGGCTGGCGCGCACCGCCGGGTTGGACTCGTACAGCGCCAGCACCTCGCGCATCAGGTGCGCCAGGTCCAGTCGCGCCAGTTGGGTTTTGGGCGCGCGGGCATAATCGCGGAACGCCTCGACCATGCCCTTGAGCGCGTTCACCTGCTCGACAATGGTGCGGGTGGCGCGCGCCAGCATATCAGCATCGTTGGGCGCCAGCTTGTCGGCCAGCTTCATTTGCAGCCGCTCGGCCGACAGCTGAATCGGCGTCAGCGGGTTGCGGATTTCATGCGCCAGCCGCTTGGCCACCTCGCCCCAGGCGGCGTCGCGCTGGGCGCGCGACAGGTCGGTGATGTCGTCAAACACCATCACAAAGCCATGGCCGGTTTTTTCTGGCAGGCGCACGCCGCGCGCCAGCAGGGTTTGCCCCAGCCGCTCGCCTTCCATGGCGACTTCGGCCTGCCAGTCGTCGCCCGGCGCATCGTCCGCGTGCGCCAGCGTGGCGTCCACCAGCGGGCTCAGCCGTGGCGCCAGCCGTGGCCAGTCGGGCAGCGGGTGTTCGGCCAGTTCGTCGATGCCCACGCCCAGAATGCGCTCGGCCGAGACATTGGCCGCAGTCAGCCGCCAGTGGCCGTCAAACGCCACCACGCCGGCGCTGAGGTTGACCAGGATGCTCTCCAGGTAGGCGTTGTTGGCTTCCAGCTCGGCGCGGCTGGCGTCGGTTTGCGCGCGCGCCTCGGCCAGTTGCTTGGTCATGCGGTTGAACATGGCGGTGAGCACACCCAGCTCGTCGCGGCTGTAAATCGGATGCTGACGCGAATAATCGCCCTGGGTCACCGCGCGCGTGCCGTCGGCCAGCGCGCCCAGTGGGGCAGACAGGCGGTCAGACAGATAAAACCCTAAACTCACCGCCCCCAGCAGGGTCACTACCAGGGTCAGGGCCAGGGTCAGCCGGTAAAAGCGCTTGAGCCCCTCGCGCGACAAGGCCAACTGGCGGTATTCGCTGCGGGTGGCGTCCACCAGCTCGGCGTCTTCGGCAATCTGCCGGGGCGCGGGCTGGCTCAGTTGTACGGTCAACCGCTCATTGTTAAAGCCCAGCGGGTAGGCCGGCAAGGCCACGCGCAGCACCATGCCGCGTCCGGCCAGGGTTTCGGTGGTGCGAAACGGCTGGCCATTGGCAATGCGCTCCAGCACTTCACGCGAGGGCGCTTGCGGCGGTTCGGCGCCCGCGCCTGGCTCGCCCGCAGCGGCGATCAGCTGGCCGTGACGGTCGAACACGGCGATTTCATGCACGCCCAGCTGATTGCGCAAGGCCGGCAGCTTGAGCGTGGCGCTCAGCGCCGGCGCCCCGTTCAGCTCGCGCGCCACTTGCTGGGCTTTGTAATCCAGATCGGTCAGCAGATAATCCAGCGCATTGCGCCCCAAGCTCAGGCCGCGATCCAGCCCGGCCTCCACGCGCACATCAAACCAGCTCTCGATGCTCTTGGTGAGAAACTGCACCGACACGGTGAACATCAAAATACCGGGCAAAATGGCCACCAGGGCAAACATCGCCACCATACGCAGGGTGAGCTTGGCGCCAAACACCTTGGCCTGGATTTTCTGGCGGATTTGCCACAGCTGACGGCCGATAAAGCCAATCAGGCCCACGGTCAGCAAGCTGGTCAGCGAAAAGATTTCCCAGTAATACTCGGCCAGGCGCGAGGTGTTGCCGGTGGATATCGCCAGCAGATACAGCAGAATCAGCCCCAACAGGGCGGTAGAAGCCAGCCAGACGCGCATCAGTGCTCTCCTTCCAGCGCCATCGGCGTCCAGTCGGATTCCAGTTTCCAGTCGGTGGCGCCCAGCGCCGACAGCTGAAACGGACGTGGCAACTGGCTGATGTCCAGACTCAGCCGCACTTCGCCAGCAAACTCGCTCAGCCGGCTTTTGCCCACCGCGGCCTTGCCCAGCACCCGCCAGCCGCGGATGGCGCCAATGGCAGCCAGGGCATCGTTCAAAGTGGGATAACTTTTGTACAGCGCGCCGCCCACCGACACCCGCCAGGTTTGCGTCAAGCTGTGAAACGACAATTTGTATTGCTGCTCGGCGGTGGGCTCAAAACCGCCGCTCAACTGCTGCCACCAGGCATACAGGCGGGGGCGGTTCAGGCGAAACTGCAAGCGAAACGCCAGCGGCACGCCTTCGTCCAGCGCGTCGCTGAGGGTGGGGTTGAGCTGGATGGCAAAGCGGGTATTGGCCACCAGATAGCCATCCTGCAAGGCCAGGCTGGCCAGCCGGGGATTAATGCCCTCGGCGCGACTGGGCAGCGCCACCAGCCACAGGCTGATGGCCAGCGCCAACCAAACCAGCCAGCGGGCGGGCTCAGGTTTTGCGGATGAGCGCGTAATAAAAGCCATCATGGTTTTCGTCGGGCAACAGCTGAATGTCGCGTTCCAGCTCGGCATTGACGTGCCGAGTCAGAAAGGCGTCGATCTGACGGCGGTTTTCAGTCGGAAAGATCGAGCAGGTGGCGTACAGCATCTTGCCGCCCGGCGCCACCAGCGCCCACAGCGCATCGGCCAGCGCGCCCTGCTGGCGGCCCAGCGAGGGAATGTCAGTCGGCCGGCGCGTCCATTTGATGTCCGGGTGGCGGCGCGCCACGCCCGAGGCCGAGCACGGCACATCGGCCAGCACGCGGTCGAACATCTGGCCATCCCACCAGGCCTTGGGCCGGCTGGCGTCGCCGGTCAGACAGCGCGCGCTCAGGCCCAGACGGGTGAGGTTGCTTTGCACCCGTTGCAGGCGGTGGGCGTCGTTATCCACCGCGGTCAGATCCAGTTGGGCGCGCTCCAGCAGATGGCAGGTTTTGCCCCCCGGTGCGGCGCAGGCGTCCAGCACGCGCATGCCGTCGGCCACTTCCAGCCAGTCGGCGGCCAGTTGTGCGCCGGCATCCTGCACCGACACATCGCCCTCGGCAAAACCGGGCAATTTATCCACCGGCACCGGCTTGACCAGACGCACGGCATCGCCCTCCAGCACCACACCTTCCAGGCCGGCCTCTTGCAGGCGAGTCAGCCAGTCGGCCACGCTGAGGCGGCGGCGATTGACGCGCACGGTCATCGGCGGGTGCTGATTGCTGGCGGTGAGAATGGCTTTCCAGTCTTTTGGATAAGCCTGCTGCACTGCGCCCACCCACCAATCCGGGTGATTCCAGAAGGCCGTCGGCTCGCGGCGCAGCGCGGCGGCCAGTTCGTCGTGACGGCGCTGGAAGTTGCGCAGCACGGCATTGGTCAGCCCCTTGAGCCGACCACCTTCGTGGGCGGTGGCCACGCGCACGGCGTGGTCGACAATGGCGTAGGGCGCGGCCTGGGTGTGCTCCAGCTGATACAGGGCAACAATCAGCAGACGGTCGATGTGGCTGTCGGTCAGCGGTCGGCTCAGCAGCTTGTCCAGCGCGCCGCGCAGCCAGCCGTAGTGACGCAGCGCGCCATGGGTGATGTCCATCACCGCCGCCCGCTCGGCCGGGGCCAGCGCAGGATGCTGACGCCAGGCAGTGGCCAGCGTGTCGGTCAGGTTCTTGCCCGACAGCACGGTGTCGAGAATATGGGCGGCGAGGGTCTGGATGGTTTGCATGATGTGAAAACCGCCACGGCAACGCGTGGCGGCGGGGATGTTGAATCAGCCGGATTGTAGCCGAAACCGGGCCAGGGCGCGCGGTTTCGCCGCCAAACCCGCACAACAAACCCGGATATCTCCTGACGCTGAACAAAGCAGGCGTGTGCACTGCATCAGGCGGGTTTGGTCAGTGACGCAAGAAGCGCGCACAAAATGCAGCGCAGCGTTCCTGGCTAGGCATGCGAGCGCAGACAGTGCACGTCGCACGGCAAGCTCGCATAACAACGCCAGGAGGGTTTTGTGAGCCGCGTTTAGCGGCCAAACTGCCATTGCCAGCCCAACTGCCAGGCGCGGCTTTGATATTCAAACAGCGAGATATTCTCGCGGTTGCGCACGCCCCGGTATTCCAGATACAGCGCCTGCTGTTTGGTCAGCTCATACCACAGGGTGGCGCGGGTGAGTTGGGTGTACTGGCGGCGCGCCACGTCGATCAGGCCGGGTGAATAGGCTTGTGCACCGGCCCAGTTTTGATACTGCCAGCTCAACTCGCCCAGCCAGCCCCCTCCCAGCAGGGCGCGGGCGTTCAGGCTGGCAAACACCCCATGACGGTCACCGCCAGCGCGTTCGTGGCTGCCCACGTCCAGGCCGTAGCCAGCGCTGCCTTGCACCCACAATGGCCCATGCTGGAGGGAGAGCACGGCGCGGCTTTCCCACAGGCTGGCATCAAAATGCGAGCGCGACGGATAAACCACATGGCTGAAGCTGTTCAGCCAGCCCAGCTGCCAACCGGTTGGCAGCGCCAGCGGCGGGGCCAGCCAGCCGCTGATGGTGGCGTAACGTTGATAGCTTTCGCCGCCCAGGCGGGTGAGGCCAACGCTGGCGCCCAGCCGTGCGTCCCAACGGCCCAGCCGCCAGGGGCGCTCGGCGCCCAGCAGGGCGGATTCGCTGTCGTAACGGCGCTGGGTGTCGTAGCGGCGGCTTTGCAGTTGGGCATAGCCTTGCCAGCCATTGCTCAGGCCGCTGACCGCGCCGTCCAGGGTGATCTGGTTAAAGCGGTCGCGGTGCGGGGTGAACTCAGGCGACAGCACCAGATTCAACACACTGCTGCCCTGGCCGATAGAGAAATTGGGGTTGCTGGCGCCCTGGTTGGCGTTGCTGTCGCTGCCACGCCCCAGCTTGAGCCGGCCTTCCCAGCGCGCCGATGGCCCATGGCAGCCCTTGGCGCGTTGCAGGGCGATGATTTCGCGGATGCCGGGCGGCGGATCAAAACGCGCCTCAATGGCATCAAACAGCAATTCGGCCTCGCTGGCATTGCCCAGGCCACATTGCAGAATGGCCAGATCCAGCCAGGCGCCGGCATGTTCGGGTTCGCGCGCCACCAGGCGGCGCAAGGCCTCGCCGGCCTCTTCGTAGCGACCGTCGATCAGCGGCTGCATGGCGTCGAGATAGGGATTGTCGCTGCCAGCCCCGTCATCGGCGCGCACCATGCCAGCGGCCAGCGCCAATAGCGCTAAGCCCATGATGCGGCAGGCAAGTTTTCCGTGTCGGGTCACACCCAAAATGCTATCCTGTCAAATGTATATGTATTGCGCGTTGCCGGTTCTGGGCCCGGCCACACCGACAGCGTGATGTCCAGGGAGATTCAGCATGTTCAAGCAAACCCATGTCCGCAATCTGTGTGCCTTGGCCCTGTGGGGTCTGGCGGCATCTGCCTGGGCAGATGAAGCCGGCAAGGTGGTGCTCAGCGTGGGCGAGGTGCGCGTGCAGGGTCAGGCGGTCAAGGCCGGCCACAGCGTGCAGGCTGGCGACCGCCTCAGCACGGGCGCCGATGGCTATGTCTACATCAAGACCGTGGACAACGGTTTTTTGATCCTGCGGCCCAATAGCGACGCCAGCATTATCGCCTATCAGGCGGATTCACACACCCCGGCCAATAGCCGCTTCAAATTTGAATTGCGTGAGGGGGTGGCGCGCAGCATCTCCGGTCAGGCGGTGAAAAACGCCCGGCAGAACTTCCGCTTCAACACCCCGGTGGCCGCCATTGGTGTGCGGGGCACCGACTTTACCGTATTTACCGATGCGCAGACCACTCGCATTGCCGTACTGTCCGGCGGCGTGGTGGTCAGCGGTTTTGGCCAGGGTTGTGCGCCGGAAGGCGGCGGACCGTGCGAAACGCCGTACAGCCGCGAGCTGTTTGCCAACCAGCAACGTGATGGCGTCTTGCAGGTCAGCCGTGGCCAACTGGCGCCAGAGCTGCTGCGCGGCAAGGCGCTGTCGCCGGATGCCACCACGCCGCCACTGCCGGATGAATCCGGCAAGATCAAGGCCGGTAGTCGCCACAACACCTCGGACGCCAACCCGGACACCACCAGCTTGGCGCCGCTGAAGCTGGCCGAGCTGGACAAAGCCTCCAGCCTGATGGTGACACCGACGCCGGTTGCGACGCCGCAGGGCCCAGCCGCCATTGCCTGGGGGCGCTGGCAAGGCGTGGCTGAGCAGGGCGCCAACCTGAATCTGGCCGATTTGATGAGCAAGGATTACCGCGTCAGCGTGCTGACCGGCGACTATGCGTTGCTGCGCCATCAAAGCGCCACTTGGCAGGTGCCGTACGGTGGGGCCGAGTTTGGCTTGCAGGGGTCGATGGCCCAGGTGCAGCGCGATGGCGTCAGCCAGCTGGCCAATGTGGAAAACGCCCGGTTGTGGGTGGATTTCGAGCGCAGCCGGTTTGGCACCCGCTTTGACCTGACCGCCGCCAATCTGCGCGTGGGCTTGCAGGCGCAGGGCAATGTCGGCAGCGACGGCACCTTCAGCAACCCGTCTCAGTATCTGGATGGCAACAATATGGTGGTGCAGGGGGTCATGGCCAATGGCGCGCTGGGCAAGGTGTTTGCCGGCTATACCTTCCAGTCGCGGCTGGACGCCAACACCGTGGCCAGCGGCGTGACCCTGTGGGGCAGCAAATAGCCCGCCTTGCCCGGTTTTTTGGCTGGTTTTGCCATGGCGTCCGCCCTTTGGGTGGGCGCCATGTGTGTTTTTGGGCCGGCCATGGCGCATTGGCCTATGCAGCAAAGTTGCCGCCCATGGCCGCTATCGGCGATAATCGCATGATTTTGTTACCGGCTTTGCCAGCCGCCACTCAAGCACACGAGGTTCGTATTTCATGGTCTCCCGCAGCGATCTTGCCAACGCCATCCGTGTCCTCTCCATGGATGCCGTGCAGAAAGCCAACTCCGGTCACCCCGGCATGCCGATGGGCATGGCTGATATTGCCGAAGCCCTCTGGCGCCACCACCTGAAGCACAGCCCGGCCAACCCCGGCTGGTTTGACCGCGACCGCTTTGTGCTGTCCAACGGCCATGGCTCGATGCTGCTGTACAGCCTCTTGCACCTGTCCGGCTACGACCTGTCGATTGACGACCTGAAAGCCTTCCGTCAGTGGCACAGCAAAACTCCTGGCCATCCGGAATACCGCTACGCGCCGGGCGTGGAAACCACCACCGGCCCGCTGGGCCAGGGCATCACCAACGCGGTGGGCATGGCGCTGGCGGAAAAAGTCCTGGCGGCTGAATTCAACCGCGACGGCCACGCCATTGTCGATCACCACACCTGGGTGTTCCTGGGTGATGGCTGCCTGATGGAAGGCATCTCGCACGAAGCCTGCTCGCTGGCCGGCACCTGGGGCCTGGGCAAGCTGATTGCCTTCTACGACGACAACGGCATCTCGATTGATGGCGATGTGGAAGGCTGGTTCACCGACGACACCGTCAAGCGCTTTGAGGCCTATGGCTGGCAAGTGATTCCGGCCATCGACGGCCACGACTTTGCCGCGCTGGACACCGCCATCGCCGCCGCCAAGGCCGATACTGCCCGCCCGACGCTGATCTGCTGCCGCACCAAAATCGGCAAGGGTGCGCCCAATAAAGAAGGCGGCCACGATGTGCACGGCGCGCCGCTGGGCGACGCCGAAATCGCCGCCACCCGCGCCCATCTGAACTGGCCGCACGCGCCGTTCGAGATTCCGGCCGACATCGCCAGCGCCTGGAACGCCCGCGAAGCCGGCGCCGCGAGCGAAGCCGCATGGACTGAGCGCTTTGCCGCCTACCGCGCCGCCTTCCCGGCCGAAGCCGCCGAGTTCGAGCGCCGCATGCGCGGCGAACTGCCGGCCAACTGGGCTGCACACGCCGCCGCCGCGATTGAAAAAATCAACGCCAAGGGCGAAACCATCGCCACCCGCAAGGCCTCGCAGAACGCCATCGAAGCCTTTGCCCCGGCGCTGCCCGAACTGCTGGGCGGCTCGGCCGACCTGGCCAGCTCCAACCTGACCCTGTGGAGCGGCTCCAAGGGCGTCAGCCGCGAGCAAGGCGGCAACTATGTGTATTACGGCGTGCGCGAATTCGGCATGGCCGCCATCATGAACGGCGCCACCCTGCACGGCGGCTTCAAGCCCTACGGCGCCACCTTCCTGATGTTCAGCGAATACGCCCGCAATGCCCTGCGCATGGCGGCGCTGATGAAGATCAACCCGATTTTTGTCTTTACCCACGACTCGATCGGTCTGGGCGAAGACGGCCCGACCCACCAGCCGGTCGAGCAAACCGCCACCCTGCGTCTGATCCCGAACATGGACACCTGGCGTCCGGCTGACACGGTGGAATCCGCCGTGGCCTGGCAGGCCGCCATCGAACGTCAGGATGGCCCGTCCACGCTGATTTTCAGCCGGCAAAACCTGCCCTTCCTCAGCCGCGACGCCGAGCAAATCGCCGCCATCCGTCGCGGCGGCTATGTGCTGCGCGAGGCGGACAAGGCCCGCGCCGTGCTGATCGCCACCGGCTCGGAAGTCGAGCTGGCGCTGAAAGCCCAGGCCCTGCTGGCCGAAGAAGGCATTGCCGTGCGCGTGGTTTCCATGCCGTCCACCAATGTGTTCGACCGCCAGGACAAGGCCTATATCGCCTCGGTGCTGCCGGCGGGCCTGCCGCGCGTGGCGGTGGAAGCCGGCGTGTCCGACTTCTGGCGCAAGTATGTCGGCCTGGAAGGCGGCGTGGTTGGTCTGGACCACTTTGGCGAATCCGCCCCGGCCAAGCAGTTGTTCGAAGCCTTTGGCTTCACCGCGGCCAATGTCGCCCAGACCGTGAAGTCCGTGCTCTGAGTTTTACCTGATCCCCTGATGGCCCGCGCAGGACGCGGGCCGCGCCATCCCGATTCACAGGAGAATAGTTTCATGTCCATCCGCATCGCCATCAACGGTTACGGTCGCATTGGTCGTCAAGTGCTGCGCGCCATCTACGAAAACAATCTGCGCAATGAATTCGAAGTGGTGGCGGTCAACGCCTCCGGCGACCTGGCCACCAACGCCCACCTGACCCAATTCGACACCGTGCACGGCCGCTTTAACGCCCAGGTCAGCCACGACGAGAAAAGCCTGGTGATCAATGGCGATGTGATTCCGTTCTTCTCCACCCGCAACCCGGCCGAACTGCCGTGGGGCGAGCTGAAGGTGGATCTGGTGCTGGAATGCACCGGCGCCTTCACCAGCAAGGAAAAATGCCAGGCCCACATCACCGCCGGCGCCAAGAAGGTGCTGATCTCCGCGCCGGGCGGCGATGATGTGGACGCCACCATTGTTTACGGCGTCAACCACAATGTGCTGACCGCCGACATGACCGTGGTCTCCAACGCCTCCTGCACCACCAATTGCCTGGCTCCGGTGGCCAAGGCGCTGAACGATGGCCTGGGCATCGTCAAGGGCCTGATGACCACCATCCACGCCTTCACCAACGACCAGGTGCTGACCGACGTGCGCCACAAGGATCTGCGTCGCGCCCGCAGCGCCACCCAGAACATGATCCCGACCAAAACCGGCGCCGCCAAGGCCGTCGGCCTGGTGCTGCCGGAAATGAACGGCAAGCTGGATGGCTTTGCCGTGCGCGTGCCGACCATCAATGTCTCGCTGGTTGACCTGACCTTCGAAGCCGGCCGCGCCACCACCGTGGCCGAAGTGAACCAGATCGTCAAAGCCGCCGCCGAAGGCCCGATGAAGGGCGTGCTGGGCTACAACGTGCTGCCGCTGGTGTCGATGGACTTCAACCACACCTCGGAAGCCTCGCACTTTGACTCCACCCTGACCAAGGTCTCCAACGGCAATATGGTCAAGGTGCTGGCCTGGTACGACAACGAATGGGGCTTCTCCTGCCAGATGCTGAACACCGCCCGCGCGATGTTCGCCGCCTGAGAATCCGGCCCGGCGCGCCACCTGTGAGCGGGTGGCGCGGTTTTCTCTTCGCCGTTGCCGGGTGGACCCGGCAACGGCGTTGCCACGGAATGCATGATGAAATTCAAGAAACTCACTGACCAGGCGCTGGCCGGCAAGCGCGTGCTGATCCGCGTGGACATGAACGTGCCGGTGAAAAACGGCGTGATCGGCGACGACACCCGCATCCGCGCCTCGCTGGCCTCGATCCAGCACGCCCTGTACAACGGCGCCGCCGTGATCCTGATGACCCACCTGGGCCGCCCGACCGAAGGCGAACCCAAGCCGGAAGACAGCCTGGCTCCGGTGGCCGCCCGCCTGGGCGAGCTGCTGAACAAGCCGGTGCCGGTGGTGGCCGACTGGCAAGCTGGCCTCAGCCTGAATGCTGGCGATGTGGTGATGCTGGAAAACGTGCGCCTGAACAAGGGCGAAAAGAAAAACAACGAAGACCTCGGCCGCGCCTACGCCGCGCTGTGCGATGTGTTCGTCAACGACGCCTTTGGCACCGCCCACCGCGCCGAAGCCTCCACCCACGCCGTGGCCAAGTTTGCCCCGCTGGCCTGCGCCGGCATTCTGCTGGCCGCCGAGCTGGACGCGCTGGGCAAGGCGCTGGAAGCCCCGGCTCGCCCGCTGGTGGCGATTGTCGCCGGCTCCAAGGTGTCCACCAAGCTGACCATCCTGGAAGCCCTGGCCGACAAGGTGGATCAACTGATCGTCGGCGGCGGCATCGCCAACACCTTCCTGCTGGCCGAAGGCAAGGCCATCGGCAAGAGCCTGGCCGAAGCCGAACTGGTGGGCGAGGCGCAAAAAGTCATCGCCAAGATCAAGGCCCACGGCGGCGCCGTGCCGCTGCCCAGCGATGTGGTGGTGGCCCCGGAATTCTCGGAAAACGCCGACGACACCCTGAAATCGGTGAGCGATGTCACCAAGGAAGACATGATCCTCGACATCGGCCCGCAATCGGCACAAGAACTGGCCGACATCGTCGCCAAGGCCGGCACCGTGGTGTGGAACGGCCCGGTGGGCGTGTTCGAGTTTGATCAGTTTGCCAGCGGCACGCAAACACTGGCCAAGGCGATTGCCGACAGCCCGGCGTTTTCGATTGCCGGCGGCGGCGACACCCTGGCCGCCATCGCCAAGTTTGGCGTGACCGACAAAATCAGCTACATCTCCACCGGCGGCGGCGCCTTCCTGGAATTCCTGGAAGGCAAAGAACTGCCCGCCGTGGCGATTCTGGCGGAACGCGCCGACAGTTAAGCCTGCGCGTGTTGGCCGGGCTTTGGCCCGGCCAGCTTGCCTGATGTCCGCCCCGCGCCAGCCGCGCGGACATCAGGCAAGCTGGTTTCACCCCACCCGCAAACACCGAACAGGAGACGCCGATGATTCGCTTCACCCGCACCCTTGCCGCTGCCGCCGCTGCCGCCTTGCTCAGCACAGCCTGCGTGAATGTGACCGTGCATTCTGGCCAGGGCCATATGCCCGCGATGCAGGGCAAACACGCCGGCAACGAAGCCGAGATCGCCGCCCTGTTCGATCGCTGGAACGCCTCGCTGGCCACCGGCAACCCGGACGACGTCGCCGCCAACTACGCGGCGGACGCCATCCTGCTGCCCACCGTGTCCAATAAGGTGCGCCACAACCACGCCGAAATTCGCGATTATTTTGTCCACTTCCTGGAGAAAAAACCCAAGGGCAAGATTGTCGAGCGCAATATCCGCTTCCCGGCGCCGAATGTGGCGATTGACTCGGGCTTGTACGTGTTCGACACCACCGGCGGTCAGGTGCCGGCGCGCTACACCTTTGTTTACCGCAAAGTCGGCGGAACCTGGCTGATTGCCGAGCATCACTCGTCGGCCATGCCGGAAAAACCAGGCGCCAAGGCGCAC
Organism: Rivihabitans pingtungensis; assembly: GCF_003201855.1. Classification (GTDB taxonomy): domain Bacteria; phylum Pseudomonadota; class Gammaproteobacteria; order Burkholderiales; family Aquaspirillaceae; genus Rivihabitans; species Rivihabitans pingtungensis. The sequence goes on from NZ_QJKI01000034.1 coordinate 29,571, forward strand.
TGATTATTGCTGAACCACGAAAGCCCTGCCCATGCCCTTGTCCACCTGGCTGATTTACTTCGCCACCGTGCTGGTGGTGTCCGCCACCCCCGGCCCGAACATGCTGCTGGCCATGACCCACGGCATCCGCTTTGGCCTGCGCCGCACCACGCCCACCCTGCTGGGTCTGCTATTGGCGCTGGCGCTGATCATGGGCTTGTCCGCCGCCGGGCTGGGCGCGCTGCTGGTGACATCAGAATGGCTGTTTGGCCTGGTCAAGTATGCTGGCGCCGCCTATCTGCTGTGGCTGGGGATCAAAACCTGGCGCAGCCAGCCGCAGGCGCTGGCCGAAGGTGAAGCGGAAGCACAGGCCGGCAGCGGCTGGGCCGGGTTTCGCACCGGCTTTCTGGTGGCGATGAGCAACCCGAAAGCCATTGTGTTTTTTACCGCGCTGTTTCCGCAGTTCATGGACCCGGCCCAGCCGCAAGGCCCGCAACTGCTGATTTTGGCGGCGACGTTTTTTGTGATTGAAACCAGCTGGCAATGCGCCTACGCCGCAGGCGGCGCCCGGCTGAAAGCCTGGCTGAACAGCCCGCGCCGACTCAAGCTGATGAACCGGGTGGCCGGCGGTTCGTTTATCGCCGCTGGCGTGGCGCTGACCCGCGCCAGCAGCCAGGCCCACGCCTGACGCTGTTTTCGCCACTCACCACACTCAGCGAAATGGATTCAACAAGCCGCCCAGAGGCCAACCCGCCTCGCCAGAGCGGCGCACCTGTTTTAACCGCGCGGCCCCCTCGCCGCGCCATTTGATTTTTTGGAGAGACATCCATGGCACTCGTTTCCATGCGCCAACTGCTCGACCACGCGGCAGAATTCAGCTACGGCCTGCCGGCCTTCAACGTCAACAACCTGGAGCAAATGCGCGCCATCATGGAAGCAGCCGACAAGTGCGACGCCCCGGTGATCGTGCAAGCCTCTGCCGGCGCGCGCAAATACGCTGGCGCGCCCTTTCTGCGCCACCTGATCCTGGCCGCCGTGGAAGAATTTCCGCACATCCCGGTGGTGATGCACCAGGACCACGGCACCAGCCCGGACGTGTGCCAACGCTCGATCCAGCTGGGCTTTAGCTCGGTGATGATGGACGGCTCGCTGAAATCCGACGGCAAAACCCCGGCCGACTACGCCTATAACGCCGAAGTCACCCGCACCGTGGTGAACTTCTCCCACGCCTGCGGCGTGTCGGTGGAAGGCGAAATCGGCTGCCTGGGCAGCCTGGAAACCGGCATGGCCGGCGAAGAAGACGGCGTGGGCGCCGAAGGCGTGCTGGACCACAGCCAACTGCTGACCGACCCGGAAGAAGCCGCCCAGTTTGTCAAAGACACTGGCGTGGACGCGCTGGCCATCGCCATCGGCACCAGCCACGGCGCGTACAAATTCACCAAAAAGCCCACTGGCGACGTGCTGCGCATCGACCGCATCAAGGAAATCCACGCCCGCATCCCCAACACCCACCTGGTGATGCACGGCAGCTCCAGCGTGCCGCAAGAATGGCTGGCCATCATCAATGAATTTGGCGGCGACCTGGGCGAAACCTACGGCGTGCCGGTGGAAGAAATCGTCGAAGGCATCAAGCACGGCGTGCGCAAGGTGAACATCGACACCGACCTGCGCCTGGCCAGCACCGGCGCCATCCGTCGCTTTCTGGCGCAAAACCCGAAAGAATTCGACCCGCGCAAATACCTGAAAGTCTCCACCGACGCCATGCGCGACATCTGCATCGCCCGCTACGAAGCGTTTGGCGCATGTGGCCAAGCCGCCAAGATCAAGCCGGTGAGCCTGGACGCCATGGCCAATCTGTACCTGAAGGGCCAATTGGCGCAGATCGTGAAGTAAGCCCTAGCCGCCAGTCACGTTGAAGCACAAGGCTCATGCGCCACGAAGAGTCTCTCGCCGCATTACACCGAGTCATTCCCGCGCAGGCGGGAATCCAGGCGTGCCCACCGCGTACAGCGGTCTAAGCACCCGCCAGTCGGTTCTGAATCATGGTGACTGGCTACGGCAATAAAAAAAGCGCGACGAAGGATTTCGTCGCGCTTTTTGTTGGGTGTGTGGGTTATTTGTCAGAATGGGCATTGTTGAGGTGGATTAAACCGTACACCGCGAAGGATATGACTCATGAGCTATGCCAAACCCTGGAAAAGCTACGCTGATCAACTGAATCAATTGATCGACCGGGGCATGGTCGTCACCGACCGAGATCGTGCGCTGGATTACTTGAAGCGCATAGGCTACTACCGCCTGAGCGGCTACTGGTTTGCGTTCCGTGAACGCAGCGCCCCCTTGTGTCTGTTGGATGGACAGGGCCGCAAGCCGAAGAAGGTGCGCGAAGAACGCATCGCCCTTGATCTCTTTCGGGCTGGGACCACCTTTCAAAATGCGGTGGACCTATACGTGTTCGACAAGCAGCTTCGGCTACTGGTGATGGATGCCCTGGAACGCATCGAAGTGGCGTTGCGTGTGGATGTGTCCCACACTTTGGGTCAGCTGGACCGCTTTGCCTACCTCAAGCCCGAGCTGTTTCACGACGAGTTCAGCGTCAAGCTGGACAAGGATTCCGGCGTCACCCGGCACCACGAGTGGCTGAGCAAGCACGCGCAGTTGATCGGCCGCTCCAAAGAAGAATTCGTTCGGCACAATCGGACGAAATATGGCCTACCGCTGGCGATCTGGGTGGCCTGCGAGGTGTGGGATTTCGGCACGCTTTCGACGTTGTTCAACGGAATGCGCACGACGGAGCAAGATGCGATTGCCAGCCAATACGGCATCAGTGATGGCCGGGTGTTCGCGACATGGCTGCGTAGCCTCAACTACCTGCGCAATGTCTGCGCACACCACAGTCGTCTTTGGAATCGGAATATCGTTGACCAGCCGCGCTTGCCGTCATCTGCTGAACTGGCCTGGATGACTCCGTTTGAGAGCGATACGCACGCACGGGCACGCTGTTTCTTGCTCTTGCGCATCACCCGACATTTGTTAGAGGTCATCAATCCACGGTCGAGTTGGCCTGGCCGGCTCAAGGCACATCTGCATGCCTTTCCCGATCTGTCTCACCTTGGATTGAACCTGAAAGGCATGGGCGTGCCCGATGGCTGGGAGGCCGACTGGTGAGCACAGGCAATAAAAAAGGGTATCCGGAATCCACTGTTGAACGATATTTGCGAGGCGCGCCTATACTCTGGGCGTACTTCGGAATTGACTGTTGAAACGTCGTACGCTACCA
>NZ_QJKI01000035.1 GCF_003201855.1 Rivihabitans pingtungensis
GATGAAGAAACGTTGCGACGCGAGGTTGAGGCCAATGTGCGTGAACGCAACGCCAAAGCCATCCCCATCAAGTGGAAGTTCTCCACTCAGGATGCCCGACGTAAGCTTGCTCGTCTTTATCCTCGCGTTTCAACGTGACTGGCTACTAGCCCATCTGACCGAGTGACGCCTGACCAGTCACACGCTACCATGGCGCATCGCGCCCAACAGGCGCTTGTTTCAGGATTGTCGCCATGAGCCAGATCGACGTGCGGGCGCTATTGCGCCATCAACCGATGTTTCACCAACTCAGCGACGCGCAAATCGACGCGCTGGCGCCCGGCGTGCGCGAGGTGCGCGGGCAAAAAAGCCAGGTGGTGTTTCATCGCGGCGATGTGTGCGAAGGGCTGTATCTGGTGGTGTACGGGCGGGTGAAACTGTCCATCAGCTCGGCGCAGGGGGTAGAGAAAGTCATCGAGATCATCCAGCCCGGCCAGAGCTTTGCCGAGGCGGTGATGTTTTTGGGCACGCCCTGCCCGGTGACGGCGCAGTTTCTGGAAGACGGCCTGCTCTTGCAGGTGGAAGCCAGCGCCATCGACCGCGCCATGACCGACGACCCCGCTTTTGCCCGCCGCCTGCTGGCCGGGCTGTCGATGCGCCTGCACAGCCTGATCCGCGACGTTGAGCGCTATTCGATCGAAAGCTCCACCCAGCGCGTGCTGGGCTATCTGTTGCAATACGCCGACCCGGAACAGGGCGCGCAACAAGTGGTCACCCTGCCGGTCAACAAAAACCTGATCGCCTCACGGCTGAACCTCACCCCGGAAACCTTCTCGCGCGTGCTGCACCAACTCAGCGACGCCGGCCTGCTGGCAGTCAACGGCCGCGACATCACCCTGCTGGATCTGGACAAGGTGCGGGCGTTTGGGTGTGGCTGAGGCGCAGAGCGTGTGCAAAATCTGCGAAACTCGGATGATCCTGCGTTGAAATGCCCCCAAAAATGCGCATTGACCGTGTGTCAATTGCGCTTTTTGGGGGCATTTCGCCTTGGCTGACCCGTCGTTCGCTAGACTTTAAACACGTTCTCAGGATTCTGGCAAAGACAAATACGATACGTTGAGTCGTTGAGTGTTTTGATTTCGCTGTAGCCAGATGAAATAAACCGATAATTGGCGCGAAGGCCCTACGTCAGCGCACTCGCCTGTACGCGGGTATTTCAACGGAGCGCGACTCGGCCATTTTCGGCATGAATCTCTGCCAAATATCGTTCTCGCGAAAGTGGAAACCCAGACTGCCACAGCGTGCGCAGTTGGCATTGCAGGAGGTCAGCGCGCTGTGGATGCACCTGGATTCCCGCCTTCGCGGGGATGACGCGGCGGGGCGCAATGCGCGGTCGCTGTGTCACGTTAAGGTCTTGTTTTGACGCAAATAGCACAAGACGTCAGGCGTCAGCTCACTCGCATCTACCCTCGTGTTTCAACGTGACTGACTACTAGACAACAACCTGGGCTCATAGCTGACGCCCTGGCGCTGCGCGTCATGCAGCTTGATCTTGACCTGACTGGGCTGGTTGACCGATGCGGTGGCCATGAACTGACGCAGTTGCGCGCTGGCCTGCGGGTCTTGCAGCACCCGGCGCAATTTATCGCTGAACACCACTTTCATTGTCATTCTCCCAAAGCCATGCATCGCGGCGCACCCCATGCCAATATAGTATGGGGTGCGTCAACACACGCCAGCAAACGAAAAACTTACCCCTCGTCCCGCTCGCGCAGCCCTGGCGGCAGTGAGAAGCGCACGCGCTCTTCCACGCCGGGCAGTTCGGCCACGTTGTCGGCGCCGAGTTCGCGGATGCGTTCGATCACCGAGCGCACCAGCACGTCCGGGGCCGAGGCGCCGGCGGTGACGCCCACCTGACTGGCCTGGGCGAACCATTCCGGCTTGAGCTCGCTGGCGTTGTCTACCATATAGGCGGTTACGCCGCGCAGCGCGGCCACTTCGCGCAGGCGGTTGGAGTTGGAGCTATTGGGCGAGCCGACCACAATCACCAGGTCACACTGGGCGGTGAGCGCCTTGACGGCGTCCTGACGGTTTTGCGTGGCGTAGCAGATATCGTCTTTTTTCGGGCCGTGGATATCAGGAAAGCGCGCGCGCAGGGCGTCGATGATGTCGCGGGTTTCGTCCACCGACAGCGTGGTTTGCGACACATAGGCCAGCGCCTGCGGGTTGCGCACGCTCAGCGTGGCCACGTCGGCGACGGTTTCCACCAGATACATGCCGTCGGGCGACTGGCCCATGGTGCCTTCCACCTCGGGGTGGCCGGCGTGGCCGATCATGACGATTTCCTGGCCGGCGTCGCGCATGCGGCGCACTTCCACATGCACCTTGGTGACCAGCGGGCAGGTGGCGTCGAACACGCGCAGGCCGCGCTGTTCCGCTTCAGCGCGCACCGACAGCGGCACGCCGTGGGCGGAATAAATCAGCGTGCTGCCCGGCGGCACGTCGGCCAGGTCTTCGATAAAGATCGCCCCTTGCTCACGCAGATTGTTGACGACGAATTTATTGTGCACCACTTCGTGACGCACATAAATCGGCGCGCCAAACTGCGCCAGGGCGCGTTCGACAATGGCGATGGCGCGGTCCACCCCGGCGCAAAAGCCGCGCGGGTTGGCAAGCAACACCTGAATGGGCTGGCTCATGCCGGTTTCCTTGTGGCGGGTTGACGAAAACTGTCCAGCACCATCAGCGCGGCGCCCAGGCAGATGGCGCTGTCGGCCAGATTGAACGCCGGCCAATAGTAATGCTGATAATAAACCTGGATAAAATCAATCACATGACCGTGAATCAGCCGGTCAATGACATTGCCCAGCGCGCCGCCGATGATCAGCGCGCTGGCCAGGTTCATCATCCGGCTCTGGCCGCCGCGCAGCATCTGCCAGCCCAGCCAGCCGGACACGGCAAACGCCAGCGCGGTAAAGAAAAACTTCTGCCAGCCGCCGGCGTCGGCCAAAAAGCTGAACGCCGCGCCAGGGTTATACACCAGCACAAAGTTGAACAGGCCGGGGATCACCTCACGCACTTCGCCATACTGATAGGCGCCGTTGAAATACACCTTGCTCAGTTGATCCAGCACGATCACCAGCACCGACAGCACAAACCAGCGAACAGCCTCAGGCATGGGCGCGCGCCTCGCCGTCGCCAAACAGATTGCTCACGCAGCGGCCGCACAGGGTGGGGTGCTCGGCGTGGGCGCCCACGTCGTCGCGCCAGTGCCAGCAGCGCTCGCACTTTTGCGCTTCGGCGGCGCGCACGCTGATGGCGGTGTGCTCGCCCGCGCTCAGCGTCACCTTGGAGACGATCAGCACAAATTTCAGGTCATCGCCCAGCGAGGCCAGCAGCGGGTAGAGCTCGGCGTCGGCGACGATGTCCACTTCGGCTTGCAGCGACGAGCCCAGCACATTGGCCACGCGCTGGTCTTCGATCAGCTTGTTGACGTTGGCGCGCACGGCGCGCAGCGCGCTCCAGCGCGCCAGCAGCTCGGCCTCGCCGGCCACCTCCGGCAGCGCGTGCCAGGTGTGGAACAGCGCGCTGTCTTCGGCGTCGCCGCTGAACACCGCCCAGGCTTCGTCGCTGGTGAAGCACAGCACCGGTTGCAGCCACAGCAGCAAGGCGCGGGTGATGTGCCACAGCGCGGTTTGCGCCGAGCGGCGCGCCGACGAATCGGCGGCGGTGGTGTACAGGCGGTCTTTGAGGATGTCCAGGTAAAACGCGCCCAGGTCGTCCGAGCAGAAGGTGACGATGTCCTGCATGGCGTGATGGAAGGCGTAGCGCGGGTACAGATCGCCCGTCAGCCGGCTTTGCAGCGCGCGGGTTTGCGCCAGCGCGTAGCGGTCGATTTCCAGCAGATTGTCCACCGCCACGCCGTCGCGGGCCAGGTCGAAATCGGTCAGATTGGCCAGCAGGAAGCGGATGGTGTTGCGCAGGCGGCGATAGCTTTCGGTGACGCCCTTCAGGATGGTGTCAGAAATCGCCAGCTCGCCCGAGTAATCCGTCGCGGCCACCCACAGACGCAGGATGTCGGCGCCCAGGGTGTCGTTGATTTTTTGCGGGGCGATGACATTGCCCAGCGATTTGGACATCTTGCGGCCCTGGCCGTCCACCACAAAGCCGTGGGTCAGCAACTGGTCGTACGGGGCGCGGCCGGTGGTGGCGCAGCCGGTGAGCATCGAGCTCTGGAACCAGCCGCGATGCTGGTCCGAGCCTTCCAGATACAAATCCGCCGGCCATTTCAGCTCGTCGCGCTGGCGCAGCACGGCGTAGTGGGTGGAGCCGGAGTCAAACCACACGTCCAGGGTGTCGGTCAGCTTGCGGTATTGGCTGGCCTCGTCGCCCAGCAGCTCGGCGGCGTCCAGCTGGAACCAGGCCTCGATGCCTTCTTGCTCGATGCGCAGCGCCACCTGTTCCAGCAGCTCGGCCGAGCGCGGGTGCAGGGCGCCGGTTTCTTTGTGCACAAAGAAAGTCATCGGCACGCCCCAGTTGCGCTGGCGCGACACGCACCAGTCCGGGCGGTTGCCGATCATCGCTTCCAGCCGGGCGCGGCCCCAGGCCGGGAAGAACTGGGTGTGCTCCACCGCGCGCATGGCGTTGGCGCGCAGCGCCACGCCGTCCTGGCCGACGGTGTCCATGCCGATAAACCACTGGCTGGTGGCGCGGAAGATAATCGGGGTTTTATGCCGCCAGCAGTGCGGGTAGCTGTGCTTGAGCGCCTCGCTGGCCAGCAGGGCGTCGTGCTCGGTGAGGGTTTCCAGCACTTTCGGGTTGGCTTCCCACACGCTCAGGCCGGCAAACAGCGGCGTGCCGGGGATAAAGCGGCCGTCGTCGCCCACTGGGTTGTCCACCGCCAGCTGATACTTCAGGCCGGCCTGGAAGTCTTCCAGACCATGCGCCGGGGCAGTGTGCACCAGGCCGGTGCCGGCGTCGGCGCCGACGTGCTCGCCCAGAATCACCGGCACCTGGCGCGGCTGGAAGGGATGCTGCAAGGGCAGCAGGTCCAGCGCGGCGCCCTTGGCCTGGCCCAGCAGTTGGGCGCCGTCGGCCAAGTTGTAGCGCTTGAGCGCGCCTTCGGCCAGCTCAGCGGCCAGAATCAGCGCGCCGCGCGCGGTGGCCCACAGTTGATAATCCAGATTCGGGTGCACCGCCACCGCCTGGTTGGCCGGCAGCGTCCACGGCGTGGTAGTCCAGATCACCGCGCGCGCCTGGCCGTCCAGCGACGCCAGGCCAAAGGCGGTGGCCAGGCGGGCGGTGTCGGCCACCAGAAAGCCGACATCAATCGCCGGCGAGGTTTTGTCTTCGTACTCCACCTCGGCTTCGGCCAGGGCCGAGCCGCAGTCGATACACCAGTGCACCGGCTTCTTGCCCTGCACCAGATAGCCGTTCTGGTGGATTTTGCCCAGCGTGCGCACGATGTCCGCTTCGGTGCGGTAGTTCATGGTCAGGTAGGGGTTATCCCAATCGCCCAGCACGCCCAGGCGGATAAAGTCGGCTTTTTGCCGCTCGATCTGCACCATGGCGTAAGAACGGCACAGCTTGCGCACCACCGAGGCCGGCAGGCGGGTTGCTTTCGGGTCCAGGCCGTTTTGCTGGCGATAGGCGACGATCAGCTGATGAATGCCGGGCGCGGCTTCGATGGCTTTTTTGTCGCCCTTGATCAGTTTTTCGATCTGGTGCTCGATCGGCAGGCCGTGGCAATCCCAGCCCGGCACATAGGGCGCGTCAAAGCCGGCCAGGGTTTTCGAGCGGATGATGATGTCTTTGAGAATCTTGTTGACCGCATGGCCGATGTGAATGTCGCCGTTGGCGTAGGGCGGGCCGTCGTGCAGCACAAACTTGGGCCGGCCGGCGGTGCGCTGGCGCAGCGCCTGATAGCGCTGGCCGGCTTGCCACTGCGCCACCCAGCCGGGTTCGCGCTTGGCCAGATCGCCGCGCATGGGAAAGGCGGTGTCCAGCAGGTTGACGGCGTATTTCTTGGAGTCGGTGCTCATGCGGAAACTCTCTGCAAAGTCGATAGATGGTGGCGGGCGGCGGCGGCGTCGGCATCAATCTGCGCCGTCAGCGCCGCCAGCGAGTCAAAGCGTTGTTCATCGCGCAGCTTGGCCAGAAAGCGCACGCAAATCAATTGGCCGTAGAGATTGCCGGCAAAGTCGAACAGATGGACTTCCAGCTTGTAATCGTCCCCCTGATCGACCGTGGGGTTTTTGCCCAGGCTGGCCACGCCGCCAAAGCGGCCGGCGGCGGTGTCCACTTCCACCACAAAAATCCCGGCCAGCGCCGGCTTGCGGTGCGGCAGGTGCACATTGGCAGTGGGATAGCCCAGAGTGCGGCCCAGCTTTTTGCCGTGCATCACCCGGCCGGTGAGCTGGTAATGCCGGCCCAGCAGCGCCTCGGCGTGGGCAAAGTCGCCTGCGGCCAGCGCCTCGCGGATGCGCGAGCTGGAGGCGCGCTCACCGTGCACGCTGATGGTGGGCATCGCCTCGGTGACAAAGTGCGGACAGGCTTGCAGGGTGGAAAAGTTCCCCAGCCGGCGGGCGCCAAACTGGAAATCATCGCCAATCAGCACGTATTGCGCGCCCAGGCCAGCCACCAGAACCTGATCAATAAAATCCTGCGCGCTCAGCGCGGCAAACGCCGGGGTGAAGCGATGCACATAAAGATGATCAAGTAAGCCGGTGGCCTTGAGCGACAGCACTTTGTCGCGCAGCGTGGCCAGCCGCGCCGGCGGATTGCCACGGGCAAACACCTCACGCGGGTGCGGCTCGAAGGTGAGCAGCGCCGTGGGCAAGCCGCGCGCGCTGGCGCGCTCGCGCAAACAGGCCAGCATGGCCTGGTGGCCACGGTGCACGCCGTCAAAATTGCCAATGGTCAGCGCGCAGGCCGAAGGCCGGGCGGCTGAGGCGCCAAAATGAACCTGCATGGCTGAAAATCGCTGGAAAACCTTGGATTCTAACGGGTATCGCCGCGCTGCACCACAATCTGGCGCATGCGCGGCGACAACAGCGGCCCACGGGTGCGGGCGGGCCATGGCGGGCTATTTTACGGATGCAAACGCCGCAGCAAAAAGCGATCCACCGACCAGCCGCCACCGCCATAGGCCAGCAGCAGGGCCAGCAGCATGCCCCAATAGACATGAAACTGGCGGGCAATCTCTGGCATGGCTGGGTAGGAAATCACCGCCATCAGGTTCAGCGCAAACAAACCCAGCGCCGCCAGCCGGGTGGCCAGTCCCAGCGACAGCAGCATGGGCAGCAGAATTTCGCACGCGGTGGCCAGCAGCGCCGCCAGCATCGGCGGCAGCACGGGCACCTGGTATTCGTCGGTGAACAAGGCCAACGTCACGTCCCAGTCGGCCAGCTTGGTCATGCCGGCGCGAAAAAACACATCGGCCAAAAATAAGCGCACACCCAGGGTCAAGGGCGCGCGCAGGGCATTGGCCGCGCGCGACCACGGCAGGCAGCGCGCCAACCAGGCGCGCAAACGCAGTTCCATCATGTTTTCTCCTCAGCGCCGCTCACAAGCCGCGCCTGGCGTCATTGCGCCGGGCTGGCTCAGCGATTTTATGTATCCGCCCAGGCGCCAGCGGCAGCCAGCCAGCCCAGGCTATCAGCCAGATTCAAGCTGGACTCCACCGCCAGCGCCGCCTGTGCGGCGTCGCCCAGGGGGGCATTCAGCCACAGTGCTTCCAGCAGCGCAGCCTGGCCGGGGCTGAGCGCCAGCCATTGCGGGGCGAGCGCAGGCCGGCTAAGCAGCCACACGCCGCCGCCGCTGTTCAAGTCAATATAGAAGTCGCCGTGCGGATTATCCTGATGGCAAGCAAAAATCTCACCCAGTGGCCAGGGCGAGGCCACGCAGCTGGCGGCCGGGTGGCGGCTCAGCCGCACATCGGCCCAGGCCTCGGGCGGCAGCGCCGCCAGCTGCGCCGGACGCCAGCAGTCGGCAGCCGCTGCCCAGGCGGCGCGATGCCAGGCCCATTCAAAGCGCGCCACATCGGCCAGATAAGGCAGCTCGGCGGCCGGGGCAAACTGCGCCAGAAAATCGCCCATGCGCGCGCCGTCATCGCACAGATTGGCGCTGGCCGCCGGCTCGGCGCTGACATAGTGACGGCACACCCCGCGCATGAATTCCGCGCCAACCAGCTGCCCGCACACCGGAAACGCCGCCAGCAGCGCTTCCACCCGCACCAGCCGGGCATTGCCGCGATAGGCGTCCAGCCCCGGCTGGCTCAGCCCGGCCGGCAAGGGCGACGGCGCTTCGGGCGCGGTGATGGCGTCAATCAGCTGGCTTTGCCAGCCCAGCAGCGCGCTCATGCCGCCTCCTTGACCACACAGGCGTCCAGCACGCGCTGGGCGCGGGCGGCTTCGGCCAGCAGGGTATCCAGCGGGGGGATATCCAAATCCCATTCAATCAGCGTCGGCGTCGGGCCAAAGCGCGTCAGCGCTTCTTGGTACAGGCCCCATACCGCTTCGCACACCGGCTGGCTGTGCGAATCAATCACCAGGCCGTCGCGGCGGATAAACCCGGCCAGGTGGATTTCCGCCACCACGCCGCGCGCGGGCAGCGCCTGCATGGCGGCGCGGGCGTCGCGGCCCAGGTTCAGTTGGTTGACGTACAGATTATTGACGTCCAGCAGCACGCCGCAGCCAGTGCGCGCGGCCAGCTCGGCCAAAAACTCGCCCTCGCCAATATCATCATCCGGGCAGGCCAGACAGGCCGAGACATTCTCCACCAGCAGGCGCTGGCCCAACGCATCCTGCACCTGCTGCACGCGCTGGGCGACGTGCGCCAGGCATTCTTCGGTGTAGGGCAGCGGCAAGAGATCATTCACCACCTTGCCGTGCGCGCGGTTGAACGACAGATGCTCGGACACCGCCGCCGGCCGCACCGCCCGCACCAGCGTGGTCAGCGCGCGCAGATGCTCGGCGTCCAGCGGCTCGACCGCGCCCAGACCCATGCCCACGCCGTGCAGGCTGAGCGGATAGCGCGCGGCCAGCTCACGCGCCAGCTGGCCAGCCGGGCCGCCGCCAAACACGTTTTCGCTGTGGATTTCAATCCAGCGGATGGCCGGGTGGCCGTCCAGCGCGGCGCGCACATGCGGCGCGCGCAGGCCGATGCCGGCGGAACAAGGCAGCATGGAAAACTCCAGAGGCAGGAAATTAAAGAGAAAAATCTGGCGGGAGCTGCAGGGCAAAACATCGCCGCCGACGCTTTGCCTTGCCGCCCCAGGCCCGGCGCAACTGGCTGCCGGGCCCAAAGCAAAGCGGTGCTTACTTGCCTGCGGTCAGCGAGCCGCCCATTTTTTCGCAGCTGCCCTTGGCGACAAATTTCCAGTCACCCGGATCTTTGTCCTTGGTGGCCTGACCGGCGCAGCTGTGGGTGCCCAGGGCGTTGGCGCAGTCGTTTTTGCCGGCGGTGGCGATGCCGTAGCATTTTTCTTTGTCGGCGGCCATGGCCGGGGCGGCGGCCAGCGAGCCAGCGGCCACCAGGCCAGCCAGGGCGGAAGCGATCAGAGCGCGGGATGCTTGCATGGTGAAACTCCTTGTCAATCAAATGAGTAAAGTGGCCAATGCCACCGGTTGAACGGCGGTGATGCGCCGTTTTCTGCCCCTTGGTCGGCGCAGCAACAGGCATCCTTACGCAGCATACAAAAAATTTTGCCCATTTTTTTGAGTTTATGTCGCACCGCCCCTGGCCGAACAACTGGCATGGCTATCTCGACAAATCATGCCTGATGAATGACACTGGCGACGCAAGGCGGCGGCGTAGCGCCCAGCCGCCCCTCTAACCGACAGCGAGCGCTTATGGACGCCCAACTCAACCTTGCCTCTCGCCGCCTGCCCGCACGCCCTTACCGGGTGCTGCGCGAATTGCTGTGTTCGCTGGTGCGTCTGCTGGTGGGGGCCTACCCCTGTGGTCAACCGCCCGCCAGCGGCCAGGTGGTGTACTTTGCCAACCACACCAGCCATCTGGACACCCTGACTTTATTATCCGCGCTGTCCTTGCGCGCCCGCTCGCGCACCCGGCCAGTGGCGGCGCTGGATTACTGGGGCGCCAAGCCCTGGCGGCGCTGGGTGGCAGAAAATCTGCTGAATGTGGTGTTGATCGACCGCTGCGGCGGCAGCGGCGACCCACTGGCCCCGGTGCACGAGGCTTTGGCAGCGGGGTTTTCGCTGATTTTGTTCCCGGAGGGCACCCGCCGCGACACCGAGCTGCCCGGCCCTTTCAAAAGCGGGCTTTACCACCTGGCGCGCGCCCACCCGCGCGCGCAGCTGACGCCGGTATACCTGGAAAACCTGCACCGCATCCTGCCCAAGGGCGCGCGGCTGCCTTTGCCACTGATCAACAAAGTCTGGTTTGGCGCACCGCTGGCGCCGGCTGGCGACGACAAAACGGCTTTTCTGGCGCATGCGCATGCCGCAGTGTGCGCGCTGTCGCCCGGCCATTAGCGGACTCGGGCCTGCCAGTTGGCTAAGAGTCGCCCACCAAACCCAGCGAAGCGGCCCTGGCTAAGCGAGTGACCGCAGACAGTACAAGTAGGGGGTTTTGTGAGCGGCGCTAAATACCGGCCCGGCGACGCCCCTGCCTTGCCGCAAAGTCACTGCGCGTGGCCAGCGACGATAATTCATCTACACGGAGACGATGGTGCATCAAAATTTCTGGCAATTGGCCGGCGGCATTCTGGCGTGTTTGCTGCTGGCCACCCTGATCGGCCGGCTGATTGCCTGGCGGCACGGCGACAGCCCCACCGTGCGCAACCTCAATGAGCGCATCCACGCCTGGTGGGCGCTGATTGGCGTGGCGCTGCCAGTGCTGGCGCTGGGCAAAGCGCTGACCATCGCCCTGTTTGCCTTGCTGTCGTTCATGACCTTGCGCGAGTTTCTCTCGCTCACCCCCACCCGCCCAGGTGACCGGCCGGTGCTGTTTCTGGCGTTTTTTGTGTCGATTCCGTTTCAGTATGCGCTGGTGGCGATGGGCTGGTATGGGCTGTTTGCCGTGCTGATTCCAGTGTATGGGTTTTTTCTGCTGTCGGCGGTGGCCACCCTGGCGCAGGATGCCGAGCATTTTCTGGAGCGCAGCGCGCGCATTCAGTGGGCGGTGATGGTGTGCGTGTACGGCATCAGCCATGCGCCGGCGCTGCTGTTTCTGGATTTGCCCGGCTATCCGCAAGATCACGCCGTGCTGCTGTTGTTCTTTTTGCTGGTGGTGCAGCTGTCGGATATCTTGCAGTATGTGTGCGGCAAGCTGTTTGGCCGGCGCAAGGTGGCCCCGGTGCTCAGCCCGAACAAAACCTGGGAGGGCCTGCTGGGCGGCGGCGGCCTGGCCAGCGCGGCGGGCGCGGCCTTGTATGGCTTTACCCCGTTCACGCCCTGGCAAGCGGCCTTGCTGTCGGCGGCCGTGGTGGGCGCCGGCTTTTTTGGCGGGCTGGTGTTGTCCGCGGTGAAACGCTCGCTGGGCGTCAAAGACTGGGGGCAAAGCCTGCCCGGCCACGGCGGCATGCTGGACCGGCTGGATTCGGTGGCCTTTGCCGCGCCGATTTTCTTTCACCTCACCCGCTACGGCTTTGCCCCCTGACCTCCCGCGCTGAGCGTCGCTCACCAACCCAGCACAGCGCGCCTGGCCAAGTACACGGCCGCAACGCCAGGCGGGTTTGGTGGGCGCCGCTTAGCCTGCCAGTCGGGTTGCTTCCGCCAACAACGCATCCACCTCATCCTCGCGGGTGGCGAACGAAGTCACCAGCCGCGCCACGCCTGGCGCCCAGCGGCCGGTGTAAAACATGAAGCCCGCCGCCTGCAAACCGCTCAGCACCGCCTCGGGCAGTTGGCAAAACACAATATTGGCCTCGACCGGCGCGCTCAGCGTCACCCCCGGCACCGCAGCCAGGCCGTGCGCCAGCCGCGCGGCCATGGCGTTGGCGTGGCGGGCGTGACGCAGCCAGGCGTCGTCGTGCAGATAGCCTTGCAGCTGGGCGGCGCAAAAGCGGGTTTTTGACAGCAAATGGCCGGCGCGCTTGCGGCGGAAAGCCAGCTCGCGCGCCAGGCCAGGGTCGAACACCACAATCGCCTCGGCCGCCATCGCGCCGTTCTTGCTGGCGCCAAACGACAGCACATCCACCCCGCGCTGCCAGGTCATTTCTGCTGGCGAGCAATCCAGCCGCGCCAGCGCATTGGCGAACCGCGCGCCATCCATATGCAGCCCCACCCCAGCCTGCCGACACACTGCGCCAATCGCCTCCAGCTCGTCCAGCGTGTAAACACTGCCCACCTCGGTGGCCTGGGTCAGGCTGACGGCGGATGGCTGCACGCTGTGCACATCGCCTTTTTTCTGCCGCAAGGCCGCCGCCAGCGCATCCGGGCAGAGCTTGCCCCGCGCGCCAGCCAGCGGCTGCAATTTGGCCCCGGCGGTAAAAAACTCCGGCGCGCCGCATTCATCATGCTGGATATGGCTGTCGGCATGACACAGCACACAGCCCCACGGCGGCGTCAACGCCGCCAGGCTCAGCGCATTGGCGGCGGTGCCGGTGCTCACCAGCAACACCGTCACCGGATACTCGAACAGCTCGGCAAACTGCGCCTCCAGCGCCTGGGTCAAGGGGTCATGACCATACGCCGCCGCCGGCCCATCGTTGGCGGCAATCAGCGCCTGCAGCACCTCCGGGCACATGCCGGCGGCGTTGTCGCTGGTGAAGTAAATCGGGGCATCAGACATTCAGGGCTTTCTGTGTGGGTCAGGTCGATGGGGAAAATCCAGCATATATTTAGCGTCGCTCACACAACTCAGCGCAGCGGCCCTGGCGAGGCGCACGACCGCAGACATGCAAAATCGAGCAACGAGGCCAGGAGGGTTTTGTGCGCGGCGCTCAACTCAACTCCCGCAGCAACTCCTTCACCCGCGCACAACGCAGCGCCACATCCGGCAGGGCGCTTTCCACCCGCAGTTTGTCTTGCCCGGCCAGTTTGTAATTGCGCTTGTTCTGGATCAGCCCGATGATTTTCATCGGGTCAATCGGCGGGTTTTTGATAAAGGTGAGTTGAATAGCCACTTCGCTGGCATCGATTTTCTGGATGCCCAGTTCGCGGGCGGCCAGGCGCAGGCGGTGGCAGTCGATCAGGGTTTTGACGGGTTGCGGCGGCAGGCCGAAGCGGTCGATCAGTTCTTCGTGGATGGCGTCGATGTCGCCGTCGCTGTCGCAGCTGGCCAGGCGCTTGTACAGCACCAGCCGTTCGTGCACGTCCGGGCAGTAGTCTTCCGGCAGCAGCGCCGGGCTGTGCAGATTGATTTCGGTGGTGACGCCCAGCGGGGCGTCCAGGTCGGGTTCGTGGCCTTTTTTCAGCGCCTTGACCGCCTGCTTGAGCATTTCGGTGTACAGCGAGAAGCCCACCTCGTGCATTTCGCCGGATTGGCCCTCGCCCAGCACTTCGCCGGCGCCACGGATTTCCAGGTCGTGCATGGCCAGATAAAAACCACTGCCGAGTTCTTCCATCGACTGAATCGCTTCCAGCCGTTTTTGCGCGTCGCGGCTCAGCCCTTCGCCGGTCAGCAGGTAGGCGTAGGCTTGGTGGTGGCTGCGGCCGACGCGGCCGCGCAGCTGGTGCAGCTGGGCCAGGCCAAATTTGTCGGCGCGGTGGATCAGGATGGTGTTGGCGTTGGGGATGTCGATGCCGGTTTCGATGATGGTCGAGCACAGCAGCACATTGAAGCGCTGCTGGTGAAAATCGCGCATCACCTGCTCCAGCTCGCGTTCGCGCAGTTGGCCGTGCGCCACGCCGATGCGCGCTTCCGGCAGCAGCTCGGCCAGCCGTTCGCGCATGTTTTCGATGGTGTCCACTTCGTTATACAGATAAAACACCTGGCCGCCGCGCTTGAGCTCGCGCAGCGCCGCCTCGCGCACCACGCCATGGCTGTGCGGGGTGACAAAGGTTTTCACCGCCAGCCGGCGGTTGGGGGCGGTGGCGATCACCGAGAAGTCACGCAGGCCTTCCAGGCTCATCGCCAGGGTGCGCGGAATCGGCGTGGCGGTCAGCGTCAGCACGTCCACATTGGCGCGCAGGCGCTTGAGCTGTTCTTTCTGGCGCACGCCAAAGCGGTGTTCCTCGTCGATGATCACCAGGCCCAGCCGGGCAAATTCCACATCGGGCTGGGTCAGCCGGTGGGTGCCGATCACAATGTCCACGCTGCCGTCGGCCAGGCCGGCCATGGCGGCCTTGAGCTCTTTGCCGCTCTTGAAGCGCGACAGCTCGGCGATTTTCACCGGCCAGTCGGCAAAGCGGTCGGCGAAATTCTGAAAGTGCTGTTCGGTCAGCAGGGTGGTCGGCGCCAGCACCGCCACCTGTTTGCCGCCCAGCACCGCCACAAACGCCGCGCGCAGGGCCACTTCGGTTTTGCCAAAGCCCACATCGCCGCACACCAGCCGGTCCATCGGCTTGCCCGAGGTCATGTCGGCAATCACCGCGTCGATGGCGGCTTGCTGGTCGGGGGTTTCGTCAAAGGCAAAGCCGTCGGCAAAGGCGGCGTAGTCGTCTTCGGACAAGGCAAAGGCATGGCCTTCGCGGGCGGCGCGCTGGGCGTACAGGTTCAGCAGCTCGGCGGCGGTGTCGCGGGCTTTTTCGGCGGCGCGCTGTTTGGCCTTGTCCCATTGCGGCGAGCCCAGTTTGGTCAGCGGGGCGTTTTCCTGCGCGCCGCCGGCCCAGCGTGAAATCAGATGCAGCTGGCTCACCGGCACATACAGCCGCGCCTGGTCGGCGTACTCCAGCATCATCATCTCGGATTCGCCCTCGCCCAGGTCCATCGACACCAGGCCCTGATAGCGGCCGATGCCGTGGGTTTCGTGCACCACCGGGTCGCCAATCTTGACCTCGGCCAGGTCTTTGAGCATGGCGTCCTGGCTGGCGCGGCTGCGCTGACGGCGGCGCAGGCGCGGGCTGTGCTGGTAGAGCTCGCTTTCGGTGATCACCGCCAGTTGGGCGGCCGGGTCGATAAAACCGGCGCTCAGCGGCGCGGCCAGCAGCGCCAGCGGCGTCTGCCCGTCAACAAAGCCGGCAAAGTCAGCCACCGGCTGCGGGCGCAGGCCGTGCTCGGCGAGAAAATGTTGCAGGGTTTCCCGCCGGCCCAGGCTTTCCGCCACGATCAGCGCGCGGCCGGCAAAACCGGCGACAAACTGACGCAGGGCGGCCAGCGGGTCGTCGGCGCGGCGGTCCACCGCCAGCGCCGGCAGCGCCGCCACGCTGGCGTCTGCTTCACCATCGGCGGGCAGCTCCAGGCGCGGGTAGGTTTTCAGCGCCGCCATCAGCGCGTCCGGGTAGATAAACACCTCGCCAGGCGGCAGCAGCGGCCGCGCCGGGTCGCCGCGCAATAGGGTGTAGCGCGAGCCGATTTCGTGCCAGAAGCCTTCCGCCGCCGCCAGCACGTCGTGATGCAGCGCCAGCCGGGCGTGTTCGCCCAGGTAGTCGAACAGGGTGGCGGTTTCGCTGAAAAACAGCGGCAGATAGTATTCGATGCCGGCCGGCCAGCACTGGCTGGACACGTCTTTGTAGATTTGCGCGCGCGACGGGTCGCCTTCCATGCGCTCACGAAACTGCTGGCGGAAGGTGGTGACGCCGCTTTCATCGGTGGGGAATTCCCGCGCCGGCAGCAGACGCACGTCTTTCACTGGGTAGAGCGTGCGCTGGGTGTCCACGTCGAAGGTGCGCAGATTGTCGATTTCGTCGTCGAACAAATCAATGCGGTAGGGCAGCGCCGAGCCGGTGGGAAACAGATCAATCAAGCCGCCGCGCACCGAGAATTCACCGGGGCTGTACACCTGGGTGACATGGGTGTAGCCGGCCAGCGCCAGGTCGGCGCGCAGGGCGTCGGCGTTGAGCTTTTGCCCCTGGCTGAGCATAAAGGTGCGCCCGGCCAGAAAGCTCACCGGCGCCAGCCGGGTCATTGCCGTGCTGACCGGGGCCAGAATGATGTCGGCCTGACCCTGGCGGATTTGCCATAGCGTGGCCAGCCGCTCGGACACCAGGTCGGCGTGCGGCGAAAAATGGTCGTAGGGCAGGGTTTCCCAGTCGGGCAGCAACAGCACGCGCGCGGTGGGGGCAAACACCGGGATTTCTTCTTTCAGCCGTTGCGCCGCCTGGGCGTCGGCGGTCAACACCAGCAGCGGCAGGCCGGGTTCGATCTGGGCGGCCAGCAGGCGGGCGTCGGCGCCGGGGCCGAGCGCGCCCAGACGGTGTTTCTGGCCGGGACGAAGAGAGGCAAACAAGGCAGCAGACATGGGCTGGGCCACAACAACAAGAAAGACGCGATTGTAGCCCAGCCAGGCAATGTGCTTCGAGTACCAGACATCGGCTCACCTTGATCCATGTCATGCCATACGTATAAATCACGGGTGTTTTTCTCAGCTTGTTCATACAATCGGCGCATATCGGTATGATTGGATGCCCTGGCGCGCAAACCTGCCACCAGGACAACACATGCAGCATCATCGCGCCACGCCCGCACATCCGTAGGGCAGGCTGCCAAATAAACACCGCTCACCCCTATCCGCCAGGATGGCGATGCAGTAGGGCGTGAAGGCGCCAAGAACAAGTTAAGGTTGACATCATCGTGACGCGCCATGGCTGGACTGCTTTAGGAATCGCCGCCGTATACCTGGCCGGCGCGCGCCTGCCCATTCTGGCGGGCGACCCGGAACTCGCCCGCGCCCTGCTGGCCATGCCGGTGGGGCTGCTGGCCGGCCTGACAGCCCGCCATGGCCTGCGTTGCCTGTGGGGCATCACCGGGCTGGCCTTGTTGAATACCGCGCTGGGCGGCTTTGCCGCCGAGGCGGTGGCGCAATCGCTGGCCGCCTGGCTGGTGTGCGCGGCCAGCCTGTCCACCACCCGCCACCTGCCCGCCCTGCTGGATACCGGCGCCTGGCGCGCGCGCATGCGCGTGATTGCCGGCTTTGTGCTGGCGGCCGTCATTGGTGCGCTGGCGCTGGCGGTCAGCCTGTGGTGGCTATGCCCGGAATTCTGCGACCCGGATATTTTCATCCTGCAACAGCTGGCCGTGCATGGCTGGTCGCTGGCCTTGTATGTGCCGCTGGTGCTGGCGGTGTCGGACTGGCGCGGCAGCGTGCGGCCGTGGGAACTGCTGGCACTGCTGCTGACTGGCGCAGTGGTCTGGTGGCTGGGCCTGTGGGACCGGCTGATGGCTTCGTCGTGCTTTTTTCCCTGCCAGTTTGTCTGGGCGCCGCTGATTGGCTGGGCCGCCTTGCGCACCGGGGTGTTTGGCGTATCCGTAACCGGCATGGTGGCCAGCGCCCTGACCACGCTGTCGGTGATTGCTCACCCAGCCTGGCCGGCATCCATGCTGGTGATGCTGGCGTATGTGGCCTGCGTGCTGGGGCTGGTGCAGGCGGCGGGGCTGGCGATTGCTGCCCTGATCGAAGCCCATCGCGCCAGCCTGATTGCGCTGAATCTGGCGCGCAATCAATTTGCTGCGCTGATGGCCAACAGCGCCTCGATGATTTTCATCAAGGATACCGCCGGACGCTATTTGCAGGTCAGCCACAGCTATGCCGCCTTGCTGGGCGGCGAGCCCGCCGACATGGTGGGCTCGCGCCTGGAACGCTGGGTAGACGATGCCGGCACGGTGGCACGGCTGACGGCCATCGACGCCGAAGTGATGCTGCGCCGCCAGCCCAGGCAAAGCGAAGAAGTGCTGGTGGTGAACGGACACTCCCATATCCTGCTGAACATCTGCTTTCCGCTGTTTGACGAGCGTGGCGAGCTGTCCGGCATGGGTGGCATTGCCGTGGACATCACCGCCCAGCGTGAGGAAGAACGCCGCCGCCGCGAGGCAGAAGAACGCTATCAGGTGCTGGTGGAGCAATCCCTGGTGGGCATCTACATCCAGCAGGATGAAAAACTGGTCTACGTCAATCCCAAGGTAGCCAGCACGCTGGGCTATACCCAGGAAGAACTGCTCGGACGTTCGCTGACTGAACTGCTGGACCCCAAAGAAACCGCACGGGTGCGCAGCCAGATCGGCGACCGCTATCAGCATCATATCGAAAACATGCAATACACCTTGCCGGTGCGCCACCGCGATGGCCATGTGATCGAGGTGGAAGTCTACAGCCGGCTGTTTGAATACCAGGGCCGGCCGGCCATCATCGGCGTGGCGGTGGACATCAGCGAGCGCCGCATTGCTGACGCCAAGCAACGGCTGTCGGCCACGGTGTTCGAGAACACCAGCGAGGGGATTCTGATTGCCGACGCCGACGCGCGCATCATTGCCGTCAATCAGGCCTTCACCCGCATCACCGGCTATCACGAAGCCGAAGCAGTAGGCAAACGCTCGCGCATGTTCCGCGTTGATCAAACCGGGCAAAGCCACCACGCGCGCATGCTGGCGGCGCTGGATGCCGAAGGCCACTGGCAGGGAGAATTTCTCGACCGGCGCAAAAATGGCGAGTGGTTCCCGGTGTGGCTGTCGCTGTCCTCGGTGCGCGACCAGCACGATCATCAATTGGTTACCCATTATGTGGCGGTGTTCTCCGACATCACCGTGCGCAAGGAAGCCGAAGACCGCCTGCAATTTCTGGCCAACCACGACCCGCTTACCGCACTGCCCAACCGCACCCACTTTATCCAGCGTCTTGAGCTGGCCGTGGCCGAGGCGCGCAACACCCAAAGCGAACTGGCCGTACTGTTTATCGATCTGGATCGCTTCAAGCTGATCAACGACTCGTTTGGTCACCACGCCGGCGATGACCTGCTGCGGCTGTTAGCAGCGCGGCTGTCTTGCTCGCTGGGCGAAGAAGGCCTGCTGGCACGGCTGGGTGGCGATGAATTCACCGTGCTGTTCGAGCGCGTGCAATCCCGCGCCCACCTGGAAGACGTCACCCGCCGGCTGCTGGCCGAGCTGTCCAAGCCGCTGCATCTGGAAGACCACGAGCTGTTTGTCACCGCCTCGATTGGCGTATCGATCTTCCCGTCCGACGGCGACGACGCCGCCAGCCTGCTGCGCAATGCCGACATGGCCATGTACCGCTCGAAAGACGCCGGCAAGAACACCTGCACCTTCTTTGCTGGCGACATGAACGACGAAGCGTTTGAGCGCCTGCTGATGGAAAACGGCCTGCGCCTGGCACTGGAGCGCCAGGAATTCGAGCTGCACTACCAGCCGCAGATCAACCCGTTTACCCACCAGGTGGAAGCCGTGGAAGCGCTGATCCGCTGGCGCCACCCCGACCTGGGCATGGTGTCGCCGGCGCGCTTTATCCCCATCACCGAAGAAAACGGCATGATCCGCCAGATTGGCGACTGGGTGCTGCGCACCGCCTGCTCGCAGCTCAAGGCCTGGGACGACGACGGCGTTCATGTGCCACGGGTGGCGGTCAATCTGTCGCCGCGCCAGTTCCTGCGCGGCACGCTCACCGCCACCGTGGTGGAAGTGCTGGAAAACACCGGCCTGGCACCAGGCCGGCTGGAGCTGGAAGTCACCGAAGGCATGCTGATGCAAAACCCGGCGGAATCGGTGGATATTCTGCGCGAACTCAAGGCGCTGGGCGTGCAGATTGCCATCGACGACTTTGGCACCGGCTATTCGTCGCTGTCCTACCTCAAGCGCTTTCCGCTGGACAGCCTGAAGATCGACCGCTCGTTCGTGATTGGCGTGCCCGACGACAGCGACAGTTCGGCCATTGCGGAAACCGTGGTGGCCATGGGCCGCAAGCTGGGGTTGAATGTGGTGGCCGAAGGGGTGGAAACCAGCGACCAGTGCCGCTTCTTGCGCGCCTGCGGCTGCAAACTGCTGCAGGGGTATTTCTTTGCCAAGCCGCTGTCGGCGGACAATCTGCGCGAATTCATCCTGGACAGCGTGCGTGCCTCGCCTGCGCTGGGCAGGACAACCGCGCTGGTCAGTTTGGACGAGGGCCGAGCGACTAGGAACAACGCAGGCAATAAGGAGAAACTCGATAAAACGCTTGATTCGCCCCATGTCGAGTAAATATACTGACTCATGAATTTTCCGCAGGCCATATTGCAGCCAAGGTACCACTCTGCGCATTTCACCCTGTGCTCAAACCGGTATTTCTGGAGAAATGTGCATGTCATATTGCAGCCATGATTTCAGGAGTCCCCCCATTGAAAAATAACCAGCCCGTCACCCAAAACGAAGTGGCGTTTCCGCCCAATGTCTATCTGGTGTCCAAAACCGACCTCAAAGGCCAGATCACCGACTGCAACGACGCTTTTGTGCAGATTTCCGGCTTCACCCGCGAAGAATTATTGGGCAAAAGCCACAATATCGTGCGCCACCCGGATATGCCGATGGCGGCTTTCAAGGATTTGTGGCGCACGGTGCAGGCGGGGCTGCCCTGGCGGGGGCTGGTGAAAAACCGCTGCAAGAATGGGGATTTTTACTGGGTGGAGGCGCTGGTCACCCCGCTGAAAAAAAACGGCCAGATCATTGGCTATATGTCGGTGCGCACCCCGCCAGATCCGCAGGCGCGCGCTGAGGCCGAAGCGCGCTACCGCGCCGCAGGCGTGCAAGGCCGGCTGCCGGCCAGTGGCCGGCGCAGCGTGTCGCTGGGCGCGCGGCTCTGGGCGGCGATGGCCACGCTGGGCGTGCTGTGCGCGCTCTTGGGCTTTTTTGGCGTGCAAACCCTCAACAACGGCGTCGAAGCGCTGCATACCATGTATCAGCATCACTTGCAACCCTCCAATGTCATCAACCGGGTGATGTTCCTGCTGGCCGACAACCGCTCGCAGATCATGCTCAGCCTGCAACACGACCCCGGCAGCCCAGTGGTCAGCCTGCACGACCATCCGCTGGACATGCATGTGCAAGCCACGCTGAAAAACCGTGAAGAAATCAACGCCCTGCTGGCGCAGCTGCGCCAACTGCCGCTGACGGCCGAGCAGCAAACCCTGCTGGCGCACTTTGCCCAAACGCGCGAGCGCTTTTCGCAGGAGGGGGTGAATGTGGCGCGCGAGCAGCTGAAAAACGGCCAATACCACCCGGCCACGCTCACCCTGCTGACCCGCATCAACCCGCTCTACGCCGATATGCGCCGCGATGGCGAGGCGCTGATTCAGTCGCTGGCCGACAGCGCCGCGCGCAGCCACGCCGAACGCAGCGCCGAATTTGACCGCTTTCGCTGGCTGGGCATCGGGCTGGCGGCGCTGGCGCTGCTGATTGCCGGCGTGGGCGGCCTGCTGCTGCGCCGCGCCGTGGTGCGGCCGATTCAGCACGCCATCGCCCACTTTGCGCGCATCAGCGAAGGCGACCTCACCGCGCAGATTGATGTGGGCGGCCGCGACGAAGCCGGCATGCTGCTGTGCAATCTGGCCAGCATGCAGGTGACGCTGAAAGCCATGCTGGACAATATCCAGCGGGCCTCACAAGCCATCGATGCGCGCGGTACCGAGCTGGCCGAGCACATGGCCCAGGTCAGCGCGCAATCTGACGCGCAGCAAACCCACGCCGCCAGCGTGGCCGCCGCCACTGAGGAGTTCAGCCAGTCGGTGCAGGAAGTGGCCGACAGCGCCCGGCAAACCGCCGACGCCGCCGACGCCTCGCGCCAGCAGGTGCATGCCAGCAATGCTGATATCCAGACCAGCATGCGCGCCACCCAGGCCGTGGTGCGCACCGTCGAAGACGCCAACCACACCATCGAGCGGCTGAATCAATCCATCAGCCAGATTGGCGACATGACGCGCACCATTGCCGACATCGCCGACCAGACCAATCTCCTGGCGCTGAACGCCGCCATCGAGGCCGCCCGCGCCGGCGAAACCGGCCGGGGCTTTGCCGTGGTGGCCGATGAGGTGCGCAAGCTGGCCGAGCGCACCACCGCCGCCACGGTGGACATCGCCGCCACCGTCAACGAAGTGCGCGCCACCACCGCCAGCGCGGTCAGCAGCATGGCCGGCGCCGCCCAGGCGGTGGAGCACAGCGTCAGCGCGCTGGACGCCAGCGTGGCCGGGCTGGACGCCATCGAGCGCGCCAGCGAAGAAGTGGCCGGCATGGCGGCGCATATTTCTGTCGCCGCCGCCCAGCAAGGCGCCGCCAGCGCCGAGGTGGCCGGCAATATGCAGCAAGTTACCCAGTTGGTGGAGCGCAACACCGAGCTGGCGCACAGTGCCACCCGCACCGCCCAGGATTTGTTGGGTACAGCCCGCCAGCTGCAAACCCTGAACCGGGCGTTTCAGCTGCATCGGCGCGCCTGAACCAGGCTGGCGCTGGGGGCCAACTGCGCCGCCAGCGTCAGCCGGCCATCACCACCCAGGCTGGCACGCAGTTCTCCGCCATGCTGACGGGCAATGGCGCGGGCAATTGGCAGCCCTAGACCATGACCATCGCCACCGCTCTGGCTGTAAAAACGCTCAAACAACACCGTCAGCGGCTCGGGCAGGGGGGCGGCGGGCGGGTTATTCACCACCACGCCAGGCAGACGGGCGTCCAGCGCCACCCGCACCACACTGCCCGGCGGGCTGTAGCGGATGGCGTTGCTGAGCAGATTGTTCAACAGCCGGCGCAAGGCGGCACGCGCCACCGGCAGGCGCAGCGCGCCCTCCACCTGCAGCTGAATGTCGCGCTCTTCCGCCAGCAGGGCAAAAAACTCGCACACCTCGTCCACCTCCTGACGCACATCCAGCCACTCGCAAGCCAGCGCGGCTTCGCTGTGTTCGGTTTTGGCCAAAAACAGCAAGTCGTTCACCGTGCGCGCCAGCCGTTCCAATTCTTCGGCATTGTCGGCCAGCACTTGCTGGTATTCGGCCAGGCTGCGTCCGCGCGACAAGGCCACCTGAGTTTGCCCGAGCAAAATGCCCAGGGGCGTGCGCATTTCATGCGCCAGATCTGCGGCATAGTCGGACAGGCGGGCAAACGCCGCATCCAGCCGAGCCAGCGCATCATTGAAGGCATTCACCAGGCCCAAGAGCTCGGCGGGCGCCAGGCTGGCATCCAGCCGTTGGTTCAAGGTGTCCGGGCGAATGGCCATGGCGGCGGCGGTGAGCGCCGCCAGTGGGCGCAGGCTATGGCGCACCAGCGCGCCGCCCAGCGCCGCCGCCACCAGCGTGGCCAGCGCGCCGGCCCACAGCAAATGGTTGCGGTATTGCGCCAGCAGCGCTTCTTGATCGTGGCCATCGCGCCAGATTTCCAGCTGCACCGCTTGGCCATCGGCCAGCGTGGCGCGCGCCGCCAGCCCCTGCCAGGGGTGGCCGTGGGCATCGTGGCCGCTCAGGCGGGCCGGCGTTTCATCCAGCCCGCGCCACAGGCCGGGCGGCAAGGCGGCCGGGCTGTCTACCAACACCGCTGCGCGCGCATCCAGCACGCGCAGCGCCAGGCCGTCATGCCCCACCATAAAATGCGTCAGCCAGTCCGGGTTGCGCCGCAGCATGCCCGCGTCCGACACGCCGGCCAGCGCCTGGCGAAACAACACGATCTTGCCGCGCTGCTCGTCGCGGTCGCGCGCGCCCAGCTCCAGCCGCAGCGCCTGATACAAATACACCCCGCACGCCACCATCAGCGCCGCTGTCAGCGCGGCAAAACCCAGCACCACGCGCGGCGTCAGCCCACGCCAGGCGCGCCGCCAATCAGTTTTCACGTCCAGCCTCCAGCACATAGCCCACGCCGCGCAAGGTGTGAATCAGCTTAAGCTCGAACGGCTCGTCAATCTTGGCGCGCAGCCGGCGCACCGCCACATCCACCACATTGGTGTCGCTGTCAAAGTGCATGTCCCACACCTGCTCGGCAATCAGCGTGCGCGACAGCACCTCGCCGCGCCGACGCATGAACAGCGCCAGCAAGGCCATTTCCTTGGCGGTCAGCGTCACCCGCACGCCGCCGCGCCAGGCTTTATGCCGGGCCAAATCCAGCTCCAGATCGGCCACGCGCAACACATCCGGCTCGGCCTGCGGGCGACGGCGCAACAGGGTGCGCACCCGCGCCAGCAACTCGGAAAAAGCAAACGGCTTGACCAAATAATCATCGGCGCCGGCTTCCAGCCCGCGCACGCGGTCTTCCACCCGGTCGCGCGCGGTCAAAAACAACACGGGCGTCTGGCTCATCCGGCGCACGCTGGCCAGAATCTCCCAGCCGCTGCGCCCGGGCAGCATCACATCCAGAATCAGCAGGTCAAACGCCTGCGTCAGCGCCAGGTGCTCGCCCTCCACGCCATCGTGCGCCACCTCCACGCTAAAGCCAGCTTCGCTCAAGCCCTGGCGCAAATAGGCGGCGGCGCGCACTTCGTCTTCCACAATCAAGATTCGCATTCAGCCTCCTTGTCTGTGCTGCTTATACCCTGCCTGAGGCCCGCGTGGGCGCAGATGACAAAAATGTCATTTTATCGTCAGCTTGCCGACGGCCTGCGCCGCCAATACTGCACGCCAAGCCATTTTTGAGTGGAATTTCCATGCAAGCGTCTTCTTTTTGCCGCCTGGCCCTGGCCGTATGGCTGGGTCTGGCCGCGCCCGCACAGGCCGCCAGCCTGGCTGAGGCGTTTGACCGCGCCTGGGCGGCGCGCCAAGCGGTGAGCGAGGCGCGTCAGCAGCTGCGGGATAGCCAGCGGGAGGCCAGCGACGCCTGGCTGCCCGGCCCGCCGGCGCTGACCCTCTCGCAACGCAGCGACCGCCTGGACCGCAACGCCGGCCTGCGTGAATGGGAAGTCGAGCTCAGCGCGCCCTTGTGGCTGTGGGGGCAGCGCGAGCTGGCCCGCCGCCTGGCCGAGCGCGAACAGGACGCCGAGCAGCACGCTCGCGCGCTGGCGCGCTGGCAGTTGGCGGGCGCGCTGCGCGAAGCCTGGTGGGAGGCGCGGCTGGCTGAGCTGGACGCCGCCGCCGCCCAGCAGCGTCTGCACACCCAGCGCGCGCTGGAAGCCGACGCCATGCGGCGGGTGAACGCCGGCCAGGAAGCGCCGCTGGCGCACAACCAGGCCGCCGGCGCGCGCGCGCAGGCCGAAACCGACTGGCTGCGCGCGCAGGCGCAGGCGCGCCGCGCGCTCAATCAATTCACCGCCGCCGCGCGCGGCGCGGCGTTGCCGCAGCAGGCCGAGCCGGCGCACCCCAGCGCCCTGCCCGACGCCCATCCGCTGCTGGCCAGCCTGGATGCGCGCGTTGCCGCCGCCCAGGCGCGGCTGGCGCAGGCCAATGGCGACAGCCGCGACGCCCCCGAGCTGGCGCTCACCCTCACCCGCGAGCGCGGCGCGCGCAGCGAACCCTACCAAAACCTGGCCAAACTCTCGCTGAAAATCCCGTTTGGCGGCCAGGCGCGCAATGGCCCGCGCATGGCGCAGGCCAATGTTGAACTGAGCGAAGCGCTGGCCGAGCTGCACGCCGGCCGCGAGCAACTGGCGCAAGACATCGACAGCGCGCGTCTGGCGCGCGAATTGGGCCAGCAACAAGCCCGCGCCCAGGCCGAAGCCTTGCAACTGGCCGAACAGCGGCTAGGCTGGATTCAACGCGCCGTGCGCGCCGGCCAATTAAGCGCGCCCGAACAATGGCGCGCGCAAAGCGAACTGCACGAAGCCCGCAGCCAAGCCCAGCGCGCCCAACTGGAAGCCGGGCGCGCGCACTCCCGTTATCTGCAAGCCATTGGAGCCCTGCCATGATCTGGCGCACGCTGTTTGTTTTAACCGCCTGGCTGCTGTCCACCGCCGCCTGGGCGCATGGCGACGAATCACACGACACCGCCCCGCCCGCGCTGAGCCAAGCCGTGGCGCCGCGCGCCGACGCCCATAGCGAAGTGTTCGAGCTGCTGATTGTCGCCGAAGGCGAGCAACTGCGCCTGTATCTGGACGACTTTGCCAGCAATGCGCCCATCAGCGGCGCGCGCATTGAAGTTGAGCGCGGAACCACCTGGAAAGCCCAGGCGCGCGAACACGCGCCCGGCGAATACCTGCTCCAGGCCCCCTGGCTCAACCAGCCCGGCGCCCACCCGCTGAGTTTCACCCTTGAAGCCGGCCAGCAAGCCGACTTGCTGGCCGCCACGCTGACCTTGCCCGCGACGGCCGCCCCCGCCGCCAGCGCGGCCTCCCTCACGCCGAGCATGGCAGGCGGCGCGGTTGCCGTCATCGCGCTGACCCTGGCCGCCGTCTGGGCCTGGCGTCGCCGGCACAAGGCCACAAGGACTGCGCCATGACCCGCTTAAACCCACGACACACCCTCCTGGCGCTGGCGCTGTGCCTGACGGCGCCATGGGCGCACGCCCACGGTGACGAAGTGCACGACAGCCCATCCCCGGCGCCCGTCGCTGCGCCCAGCGCCCCGCGCAACCCGGCTGCCGCATCACTGGCCTTGCGGCCACAACGCCTGCCCGATGGCCGGGTGTGGCTGGATAAAGCCAGCCAACGCCAGTTGGGCATTCGCACCCAACTGAGCATGCTGGGCGAACACCGCCCCAGCGTAGAGCTGAACGGCCATGTGGTGATGGATCCAAACGCTGGCGGACGCGTGCAAGCCAGCCTCAGCGGCGCGCTGGAGGCCGGGCCGGATGGCCTGCCCAGCGCCGGCCAGCGCGTGCGCCAAGGCCAGTTGCTGGCCTATCTGCGCCCCAGCCTGAGCGCTGGCGAGCGCGCCAGCCAGCAGGCAGAGCTGGCCGAACTGCACATCAAGGCCGCCCAGGCGGCGCGCCAGCTGGCGCGGCTGGAAAGCCTGCGCGAGACAGTGGCCGCGCGCGACATCGACGCCCAGCGCGCCGAAGCCGCCAGCCTGCGCCAGCGCGCCGCCGCCTTGGCCGCAGCCGGCGGGCGGCTGGCCTTGCGCGCGCCAGCCAGCGGCGTGCTCAGCCAGGCCAATGCGCTGAATGGCCAGCAAGTGGAGGCCGGCGCATTGCTGTTTGAAGTGGTGGACCCACAAAAGCTGCGGGTGGAAGCGCTGGCCCACGACCCGGCCATGGCCCAGCAACTGGGCCGCGCCAGCCTGCCCGGCAGCGCCACCCCCTGGCAGCTGGTGGGCAGCGCCACCGCGTTTCGTGATGGCGCGCTGCCGCTGCTGTTTGCCCCGCAAGGCCGTCAGGATGTGCCGCTGGCGCTGGGGCAATCGGTGAAGCTGCGCGTGGCGTACGGCGCGCCTGTCTCGGGCGTGGCGCTGCCGGCGGCCAGCGTGCAGCGCAATAGCGCCAACCAGCCCGTGGTGTGGCTGCACGACAGCGCCGAGCTGTTTCGCCCCTGGCCGGTGCAAATTGCCCCGCTGAATGGCCAGGATGTGCTGGTGCGCGACCTGCCCGCCGGCCGCCGGGTGGTGAGCGCCGGCGCCGCGCTGCTGAACCAGATTCGCTAAAGGACGCGCCCAATGTTGAGCTGGATGGTGGAGCATAGCCTGCGCAATCGCTTGTTTGTGCTGGTGTTTGCCTTGTTGATGATGGCCTGGGGCGGCATGAACGCCGGCCGCATGGCGGTGGATGTTTTTCCTGACCTGAACAAACCCATGGTGACGGTGATGACCGAAGCCGGCGGCATGGCCCCGGAAGATGTCGAGCTGCGCGTCACCCAGCCGCTGGAAGCCGCGCTGAATGGCATTGCCGGCGTGCAGCGCGTGCGCTCGGTGTCTGGCGCCGGTTTATCCGTGGTGTACGCCGAGTTTGCCTGGGGCTCGGATATTTACCGCAACCGGCAGATGCTGGCCGAACGGCTGGCGGAAATCCGCGAGCAACTGCCGCCGGGCGTCAGCCCGACGCTGGGGCCGATTGCCTCGGTGATGGGCGAAATCATGCTGATTGCCCTGCCGGCCGACCCTCAGCAGGTCAGCCCGATGCAGGTGCGCGAATTTGCCGACTTTGTGCTGCGCCCGCGCCTGCTGTCGATTCCGGGCGTGGCGCAGGTGATTCCGATTGGCGGCGAAGTGCGCCAGTTTCGGGTAGAGCCAGACAGCGCCGCCATGGCGCGGCTGGGCGTCAACCTCAGCCAGCTGGAAGACGCCTTGCGCGGCTTTGCCGGCAACGCCAGCGGCGGTTTTTTAGAGCAGCACGCCCGCGAATACCTGATTCGCCATATTGGCCAGACCCTGGTGCTGTCCGACCTGGAAAACCTGGCGGTAGCCGAGCGCAATGGCCAGCCGGTGCTGCTGCGTCAGCTGGCGCAAGTCAAATTTGCCGCCGCCGCCAAGCGCGGCGACGCCGGCTACAACGGCAAGCCCGCCGTGGTGGTCAGCGTGCAAAAACAACCGCAGGCAGATTCCACCCGGCTCACCGCCGACATCGAAGCCGCGCTGGCCAGCCTGAGCCAACGCCTGCCGGCCGGGGTGCAAGCGCCGCAGGTGTCGTTCCGCCAGGCGGACTTTATTCAGGCCTCGGTGGCCAATGTGGCCGAAGCGCTGCGCGATGGCGCCATCATGGTGGCGCTGATTCTGTTTTTGTTTTTGCTGAATGTGCGCACCACGCTGATCTCGCTGACCGCCATCCCGCTGTCGCTGGCCGTCACCCTGGCGGTGTTTCACGCTTTGGACCAATCGATCAATGTCATGACCCTGGGCGGGCTGGCCATCGCCATTGGCGAGCTGGTGGACGACGCGCTGGTGGACGTGGAAAACGTGCTGCGCCGGCTGAAGGCGCTGCCGGCCGAACGCTCGGCAGCGGACATCCTGCGGGTGATTATCGCCGCCTGCAACGAGGTGCGCTCCGGCGTGGTGGTGGCCACCCTGGTGGTGGTGCTGGTGTTTGTGCCGCTGTTTGCCCTGCCCGGCATCGAAGGCCGGCTGTTCGCCCCGCTGGGCGTGGCGTACATCACCTCGATTCTGTCCAGCCTGTTGGTGGCGCTGACGGTGACGCCAGTGCTGTGCTACTGGCTGCTGCCCACCCTGGCGGCGCGCCAGCACGCTGACAGCTGGCTGGTGCGCCAGCTCAAGCGCCTGGTGGCGCGCGCGCTGGATTGGGGCTTTGCCCGCTGGCGCGCGCTGTGCCTGAGCGCCGCCGTGCTGGGCGCGCTGGTGCTGCTCAGCGCCGCCTGGCTGCCGCGCGCGTTTTTGCCGGCATTTAACGAGGGCACGCTGACCGTGTCGCTGTTGCTCAACCCCGGCGCCGCGCTCAGCGAATCCAACCGGGTGGGGCAACTGGCCGAGCAATTGCTGCTGACCGTGCCCGAAGTCAAAAGCGTGGGTCGGCGCACCGGCCGCGCTGAGTTGGACGAACACGCCGAGGGCGTGCACTCCAGCGAGCTGGATGTGGACCTGCGCCCGTCGGCGCGGCCGCGTGAGGCGGTATTGCTGGACATTCGCCAGCGCCTGTCCAGCCTGCCGGCGGCGGTGGCGGTGGGCCAGCCGATTTCGCACCGGCTTGACCATCTACTGTCTGGCGTGCGCGCGCAAATCGCCATCAAGCTGTACGGCGACGACCTGGACACCCTGCGCGGCCAGGCGGCGCAACTGAGGGATAGACTGGCTGGCGTGGCCGGGCTGGCCGACCTGCAAGTGGAAAAACAGGTGTTGATTCCGCAAATCAAGGTGCGGGTGGACTACGCCCAGGCCGCGCAATACGGCGTGGCGCCCGGCGCGCTGCTGGCCCGGCTGGAAGCGCTGACCGAAGGCCGGGTGGTCAGCCAGATTGCCGACGGCGCGCGCCGCTTTCAGCTGGTGATCCGCCTGCCCGACGCCGAGCGCGACCTGACCGGGCTGGGCCGCCTGCTGATCGACACCCCGCATGGCGCCATCCCGCTGGCGCAGCTGGCGCAGCTTGAAGAAAGCGACGGCCCCAACCAGATCGGCCGGGAAAACGGCCGCCGACGCATGGTGATTGCCGCCAACACCGATGGCCGCGATATGGCAGCGGTGATTGCCGACATCCGCGCCGCGCTGGCCGCCACGCCGCTGCCGGCCGGGTATTTTGTCAGCCTGGAAGGCCAGTTCAAGGCGCAGGAAGAAGCCGCCTGGCGCATTGCCGGGCTGGCGCTGATCTCGCTGACGCTGATTTTTATGGTGCTGTACAGCCGTTACCGCTCAGCACGGCTGGCGGCGCTGATCATGGGCAGCATCCCCATGGCCTGGGTGGGCAGCGTGGCGGCGATGTGGCTGGCCGGGCTGACGCTGTCGGTGGCCTCGCTGGTGGGGCTGATCACCCTGACCGGCATCGCCACCCGCAATGGCATCCTGAAAATCAGCCACTATTTGAACCTGTGCAAATTTGAGGGCGAAAGCTTTGGCCAGGCGATGATTGTGCGCGGCACGCTGGAGCGGCTGACGCCAGTGCTGATGACCGCGCTGACCGCCGCACTGGCGCTGACCCCGCTGCTGCTGGCCGCCGATGCGCCCGGCAAGGAAATCCTGCACCCGGTGGCGGTGGTGATTTTTGGCGGCCTGCTCAGCGCCACCGTGCTGGACACCCTGCTCACCCCCTTGCTGTTTGCCCGACTGGGCCGCGCGCCGCTGGAAAAACTGCTGGCGCAGGCCAACGACACCGTATTTTGATCTGTTTCTCTTTTTGAAAAAGGCCTTTGCCATGAAATCCAGTTTGATTGTGTTGTCCCTGTTGTCTGTCAGCGCCGCCGCCTGGGCGGATGGCGTGCTCAAGCCCATGCACGGCGGAGTGATGGCGGAAGCGCCGTCCGGCCTGCGCATTGAACTGGCCGCCGACCCGGCCGGCCTGGCGGTGTATCTGCGCTCGCATTCAGACAAGCTGCTGGCCAGCCAGGGCGTCAGCGGCGATGTGGTGCTGCTGGGCGCACAAGGCAAGCAAACTGCTGCGCTGACCCCGGCCGGCGACAATAAGCTCACCGCCGCGCTCAAGCCGCAGCCCGGCGCCAAAGCCTTGGTGCGCGTCACCCAGCCTGGCTTGCCGGTGGATCAGGTGCGACTCAGCCTGCCTTGAGAATCACTCACCAAACCCTCCTGGCGTGGTTGCCCGGCCTTGCCGTACTGCTTGCACTGTCTGCGCGCGCCCAGCCAGGATTGCTGCGCCGGGTTTTGTGAGCGTCCCGAGCAGGCGCCGCCAAGCCGGCGGCGCCTGCTCGCAAAATATTCCTGCGCGCGCCCCGTGCGCCACGCCTTGGCTGGCTTAAAATAGCGCTTAATTTGCAAATGAAAGCCTGGCCGTGTCCAACAAAAAACTGATTTACGGCTTCCACGCCGTTAACGCCCGCCTGTTTCAAAACCCGAAAAGCCTGCTTGAGCTGTACATCGCCACCGGCCGCCAGGACGCGCGCATGCGCGACGCCATCCTGAAAGCCGAGAGCGAAGGCATCCGCATCCTGAGCGTGGACAGCGCCCGCCTGGACGGCATGAGCGGCCACGCCCGCCATCAGGGCATTGCCGCGCTGATCGACACCAACAAGAGCTTTGTCACCCTGGACGACGTGCTGGAAAACCTCACCGAGCCGCCGCTGCTCCTGGTGCTGGATGGGGTGACCGACCCGCACAATCTGGGCGCCTGCCTGCGCGTGGCCGACGCCATGGGCGCGCACGCGGTGATTGCCCCGAAAGACCGCTCGGCCGGGCTGAACGCCACGGTGAGCAAGGTGGCCTGCGGCGCGGCGGAAGTGGTGCCCTACGTCACCGTCACCAATCTGGCGCGCACCCTGCGTGACCTGAAAGACGCCGGCGTGTGGATTGCCGGCACGGCGATGGACGCCAGCACCGATTTGTTCCACTGCGACGCCGCCGGCCCGCTGGCCTGGGTGATGGGCTCGGAAGGCGAAGGCATGCGCCGGCTCACCCGCGAGCTGTGCGATGTGCTGGTGAATATCCCGATGTTCGGCACGGTGGAAAGCCTGAATGTGTCGGTGGCCTCCGGCATGGTGCTGGCCGAATCGCGCCGCCAGCGCCAGGTGGCGGCGGGCTAGAGCATGTTCTGAACCATCCCAACAACATCAGGAAGGTGCGGCAGCATCAACATGGCAAACGCCACGTAATGTAATCCAGCCAGCGTCTGCGGCAGCTTCTCGTAAGCTCTGGCCAAACGCCGGAAGCG
>NZ_QJKI01000036.1 GCF_003201855.1 Rivihabitans pingtungensis
GTGGAGCCACATTCCAGGTCGATGGTGCCGTTGGTCATCAGCGGGATGCGGGTTTGCGAGGTCACCGGGGTGAGCTTGGTCACCAGCGCCGGCATTTTCAGTTCTTTTTTCACTTCTTCGACGATCTTGTTGCACAGATCCATCGAATAACCCACTGGCTTTTGGTTGCCGTCCAGGTAGGAGAACGGAATCGACGATTCGCGGTGGCCCACGACAATCGTGCCGCTGCTCTTGATCTTTTGCAGGGTCGGCAGATCGTCGGCCAGGGCCGGCGCAGCACAGAGGGCGGCGGCAATCGCCAGGGGGGCAAAGCGGGTGAGGGTGCGCATGCGGGTTCTCCTTCTTCTGGACGGGTACGGCAACAGCCGCCGCCGGCAATCGGCGGCGGGAGTGGCGGTGATTAGCGTGGCTCACAAAACTCAGCGCAGCGTTCCTGGCTAGGCGGGCGGCCGTAGACAGTACAAACAGTACGGCAAGGCCGCGCAACACCGCCAGGAGGGTTTTGTGAGCCGCGCTTACTCTGGCTGGTGCATCGGCGAGAGCACCTGCTTCAAAAACTGCTTGGCGCGCTCGTGCTGCGGCCGGGTGAAAAACTCGCCCGGTGGGGCTTCTTCAATAATCTGGCCGTGGTCGACAAACACCACCCGGTCGGCCACTTCGCGGGCAAAGCCCATTTCGTGGGTGACCACCATCATGGTCATGCCGGATTCAGCCAGGTCTTTCATCACTTTCAGCACTTCGCCGATCATTTCCGGGTCCAGCGCGCTGGTGGGCTCGTCAAACAGCATCACCTTGGGCTGCATGGCCAGGCCGCGGGCAATTGCCACGCGCTGCTGCTGGCCGCCAGACAATTGAGCCGGAAAAGTATCCTGCTTGTGCGCCAGGCCGACGCGCTCCAGGAGCTGCACGCCCAGCTTGTTGGCGGCGGCGCGGTCCATTTTTTTCACCTGCACCGGCGCCAGGGTGATGTTGTCCAGCACCGACAGATGCGGATACAGATTGAAATGCTGAAACACAAAACCGACTTCGGCGCGCAGGGCGTTCAGATTGGTTTTCGGGTCGCTCACATTGACGCCGTTGACCCAGATTTCCCCAGAGGAAATCGGCTCCAGCTGATTGACGGTGCGAATCAGCGTGGATTTGCCCGAGCCGGACGGCCCGCACACCACCACCACCTCACCCGCCTGCACCTGGAGGTTGACCTCATTGAGCACATGCAGTTTATGAAACCACTTATGCACATTTACGAAACGAATCATGGTTTTCCCTTGCTGAGCGCCGCTTGCCACGCCTGCTTGGCGTGCTGGCGCGGCACCGTCCGCGCTGCGCGGGGTTGTTAGGCGCGCGCCGTATCTTGGAGTTTAGAAGCGATTTGCCGGGGGGATCGTCCCCTGGCAAAAAAACGCTCGGATTCTGCGGCTAAGCAGTTGGCTTGGCAAGCTGCACCGCAATAGCGCGGCCCACAAAACCCTCCTGGCGGTGTTGCGCGGCCTTGCCGTACTGTTTGTACTGTCTGCGGCCGCGCGCCTGGCCAGGACCGCTGCGCTGGGTTTTGTGGGCCGCGCGTGTCCTCTAAACCTTTTTGCTCAAATAGTTGGCGATGGCGACAAAACCGCCCACCGACAGGTTTTCTGGGCGAATGCCGGGGTCGATGTCCAGCGCGGTAAAGCCGTCGTCGTCCAGCACGCCCTTGAGGTTGTTGCGCAGGGTTTTGCGCCGTTGGGCGAAGGCCACTTGCACGATATGTGCCAGCAGCGCTTCGTCCTGGGCGCGGTGCGGCAGGGTGTCGTAGGGGATCATGCGCACCACGGCGGAATCCACCTTGGGCGGCGGGTTGAATGATTCCGGCGGCACATCCAGGATGCGTTCCATGGAAAAACGGTATTGCAGCATCACCGACAGCCGGCCGTAATCGGCGGTGCCCGGCTCGGCCACCATGCGGTCCACCACTTCTTTTTGCAGCATGAAGTGCATGTCGGTGACTTGATTGCCGTATTCAGCCAGGTGGAACAGCAGCGGGGTGGAGATGTTATAGGGCAGGTTGCCGACGATTTTCATCGGCGTGCCAACCGAGGCAAAGTCGAAAGCCAGGGCGTCGCCTTCGTGGATGGTGAGTTGGGCCGGGCTGAATTGGCCGCGCAGGCGGGAGATGATGTCGCGGTCGATTTCCACCACATGCAGGTGCTTGAGCCGCGCCAGCAGCGGGCGGGTGATGGCGCCCAGGCCGGGGCCGATTTCGACCACGCGTTCGTCGGGGGCCGGGTGAACGGCGTCCACGATGTCCTGGATGGTGCGCGGGTCTTGCAGGAAGTTCTGGCCGAAGCGTTTGCGGGGAATGTGTCGGGACATGGGGTGTTTGTGCTTGCGTGTCGAGTCGGGGCGTGATTGGAGACTGCGCTGGCGCGCAGAGCCTGAATGATTGAGCGGGATTTCGGCCCGCAGCCGACCTACTTTCTTTGCTTCGCCAAAGAAAGTAGGCAAAGAAAGGCGACCCGGGACGCGCGCCTGTCCGCCGCCTTCGGCGCCGGTGGTCCCCTGTGCTTCTCGCCAGCCCAGGCCGTCCCGGAAACTCGCGTCAGCTGCGCTGCCGCTCAAACAACCGGGCCGGACTTCCCCCGGGCTGGCTGCGATGCTCGGCGCGCTTTACGGGATGGAACACCGGCTAAGCACGACGGGCAGCAGACTTATCCACAGGGAGAAGTTATCCACAGGCGCTGATCGGCGGGGCGTGGTGCGTAAGGCATCGTCGCTCACTCATCCAACTGCCACAGACAACACAGCACACCGGACAGACTTGGGCCGCGATCTCGCATCCTCAATATAGCCATTTTCGCCCATTATACCCCCTTGGCCAGCCAGACCAGCACGGCGTAGCGGGCGGTTTTGCCCAGCGCCAGCCACAGCAGGCAGGGCCACCACGGCAGGCGCAGCCAGCCGGCGGCGACGCACAGCGCGTCGCCCAGCAGCGGCACCCAGGATAGCGCCAGCACCGGGGCGCCGTGGCGGTGCAGCCAGCTCAGCGCGCGGCCGGGTTTGGGCGGGGTGGGGGCGCGTTGGCCCAGCCATAGGCTGGTGAGCCCGCCGGCAGTGTTGGCCAGGCTGGCGGTGAGCAGCGCCGGCCACAGCAGGGTGGGCTGGGCGTACAGCAGCGCCAGCAGGGCGGCTTCTGAGCTGCCGGGCAGGATGGTGGCGGAGGTGAACGCCGACAGCGCCAGCCCGGCCAGCGCCCAGCCGTCAGAAAGCAATCGTCTCGCCCGCTTGCGCCTGGATCAGCTCGGCCAGCCGGGCAAACAATTCGCCGCCATCGCGGGTGTCCACCCAGCGGCCGTCGTCGGCCAGCCGAAAGTGAAAACCGCCAGCCTTGCCCGCCAGCCAGATCTCGGCATTGGGCACATGCCGGTTGACGATCACCTGCCCGCCCGACTCGCAATCCAGCGTCAGCACATTGCCTTGTAGCAAGGCTTCCACATCCGAGCCGGCCTCGTCCAGCGCGGTCTGGATGCGTTCGAACACAGCGTCGGACAGGTCGAGAAATTCACTTTCGGTCATCGGGGCAGTTCTCCAGAATCAGGCCGGGCCTGGGGCAAAATCAGCAATCGTGTCGCGTGATGACGCCGGGCGGGCAAGACGCGCAAGCGCCACGGCAGCGGGGCCAAACCACCGACGCCGGCCGGGCACAAAGCCGGCGCGCCCCATTTCATGCCGCGCCGCGGCATGAACCGCAACCCGAATCACGGTATCATCACGTTTTTACCTGATTGTGCCACAGAAGGCGCTACTGCCCGGAGACCGCCATGCGAACGCTCTGTCTCGCCATTGCCCTGAGTCTGGCCCTGGGGGCCTGTGGCTACAAAGGCCCGCTGATCAAGCCCGCGCCCGACCAGACAGCCAAGCCCTCCCAACCTTGATGCCCCAGGATGCCCCGTGACTTCGCATTTTGACTACCACGACCGCACGCTGTGCGCCGACCACACGCCGCTGACCGCCATTGCCGAACAATTTGGCACGCCGTGCTTTGTTTACTCCGCCGACGCGCTGAGCGAAAGCTTTGCCAGCTACGCCAACGCCTTTGCCGGCCAGGATCACCTGGTGTGCTTTGCGCTGAAAGCCAATTCCAATCTGTCGATCATCCGCCACTTTGCCCGTCTGGGCGCGGGCTTTGACATCGTGTCCGGCGGTGAGCTGCAACGCGTGCTGGCGGCCGGCGGCGACGCGGGCCGCGTGGTGTTCTCCGGCGTGGGCAAGAGCGAGGCCGAAATGCGCCTGGCGCTGGAAGCCGGCGTGCTGTGCTTTAACGTCGAATCGGTCAACGAGCTGGAGCGGCTGAACCAAGTCGCCGGCGCCATGGGCCGGCGCGCGCCGGTCAGCCTGCGCGTGAACCCGGATGTGGACGCCAAAACCCACCCGTATATCTCCACCGGCCTGAAAGACAATAAATTCGGCATCGCCTACGCTGAAGCGCGCGCGGTGTATCGCCGCGCGGCGGCGCTGGCCAATCTGGACGTGGTGGGCATCGACTGCCATATCGGTTCGCAACTGACCGACCTCACCCCGCTGCTGGACGCGCTGGATCGCCTGCTGCTGCTGGTGGATCAACTGGCCGAAGACGGCATCACCCTGCACCACCTGGACATCGGCGGCGGCGTGGGCATTCGCTACCGCGACGAAACCCCGCCCGACCTGAACCGCTACGCCCAGGCCGTGCGCGAGAAACTGGCCGGCCGCAAGCTGAAAGTGCTGATGGAGCCAGGCCGCTCGCTGGTGGGCAATGCCGGCGTGCTGCTGACCCGGGTGGAATACCTCAAGCTGGGCGAAACCAAGCACTTTGCCATCGTCGATGCGGCGATGAACGACCTGATGCGCCCGTCGCTGTACGACGCCTGGCACGACATCGTGCCGGTGAGCCAGACCGACGGCCCGGCGCAGCTGGTGGACGTGGTCGGCCCGGTGTGCGAATCCAGCGATTTTCTGGGCAAAGACCGCCAGCTGGCGGTGGAAGAAGGCGCGCTGCTGGCGGTATTGTCGGCCGGCGCCTATGGTTCGACCATGAGCTCCAACTACAACACCCGCGCCCGCGCGGCGGAAGTGCTGGTGGAAAACGGCCAGCCGCGCCTGATCCGCGAGCGCGACAGCTTTGCGCAGATGGTGGCCAATGAACTCAATTTGCTGGAACCCCGCTAACCATGCCTAATTCTTCCTTGCTGATTCGTGAAGCCCGCCTGGACGATCCCCGCGACGCCGAAAGCGTGGTCAAACTGGTGGACAGCTACGCCAGCGACATCATCGGCGGCGGCAAAAGCCTGACGCCAGAAGCGCGCGAGCGCCTGATCCCGGCGCTGATCGCCCACCCGTCCAAGCTGATTTTTTTGGCCTACCAAGGCGAAGAATCCGTCGGCTTGGCGCTGTGCTTTATTGGTTTTTCCAGCTTTCAGGCCAAGCCGCTGATCAATATCCACGACCTGGCCGTGCTGCCCAACCACCGTGGCCAGGGCATTGGCCACCGGCTGATCGACGCCGTGGCGGTGCGCGGCCGCGAGTTGGGCTGCTGCAAGATGACGCTGGAAGTGCGCCCGGACAACGAACCGGGCCTGGCGCTGTATAAAAAAGCCGGTTTTAACCGCTCGATGTTGGGGAATTATCCGTACTGGATGATGGATAAATCACTGTAAGCGCCGCGCCGATGGTCTTGCCATGAAAAAACCCTGAACGCCATGCGTTCAGGGTTTTTTCATGGTGGGCTGTCAGGTTGCTGCGCCAGCGGCGACTAAACGGTATTCACTGACCCAGCCGGAGCCTGCCATGTCCACCGTCACCCCACACGATTTACTGCGCACCCTGTACACCATGGCCATGATGGTCGAAGCGCGGGATGCCTATACCGGCGGCCATTTGTGGCGGGTGGCGCAGTTCAGCCGCTTGCTGGCCCAGGCCTGCGGGCTGTCAGCGCGTGAGGTGGAGCAGGTGGCGCTGGGTGGGTTTTTGCATGATCTGGGCAAGGTGGGTGTGCCGGATGCGGTGCTGAACAAGCCGGGCAAGCTCACCGATGAAGAATACGACATCATCAAAACCCATCCACGGGTGGGTGCCGACTTGCTGGCCGGCCACCCGCTGGCGGCGCTGGCCATGGATGCCGTGCTGCTGCACCACGAAACCCCGGATGGGCGGGGTTATCCACAGGGCTTGAGCGGTGAGGCGATTCCGCCAGTGGCGCGCATGGTGGGCATTGCCGATGCCTTCGACGCCATGACCAGCAGCCGGCCCTACCGCGCCGGCATGCCGATTGCCCGCGCGCTGGACATTATTCAAGACAATCTGGGCAGCCAGTTCGACCGGGCATTTGGCCAGCATTTTATCGCACTGGGCCGGGCCGGCCAGCTGGAGGCGATTGTGGGCCACAGCGAGCCGGGCTTGCCGCTGCAAAGCTGCCCCGGCTGTGGGCCGATCATTGCCGTGTTGCGTGAGCAACAGGACGGCGACAGTGTGCTGTGCCCCTCCTGCGCCAGTGAGTTTCAGCTCTCCCTGCACCAGGGCCGCCGCAGCCTGCGCCCCACCGGCCGACAGCTGCCGGCGCTGGCGCGCCAGCCGCGCGCCAATCCGGCGCTGATTGAATCACTGGTGCAAGCAGCTGATCCGGTGTTGTCTGCGCCCCGGCCACGGCGTAGGCCGGCCTGGCTGGGGGGCTGAGTCGGGTTTACCCGCGCAGATACGGATTGTGGCGGCGTTCGTGGCCGAAGGTGGAAGCCGGGCCATGGCCCGGCACAAAGCTGACTTCGTCGCCCAGCGGCAGCAGCTTGCCCTTGATGGCGTTAATCAGCGTGTCGTAATCGCCCTGGGGGAAGTCGGTACGGCCAATCGAGCCCTGAAACAGCACATCGCCGACAAAGGCCAGCTGTTCGCCCCGATGGAAAAACACCACATGGCCAGGGGTGTGGCCGGGGCAGTGCAGCACCTCCAGGCTTGCTTCGCCCACCGTCACCACATCGCCATCGTTCAGCCAGCGTGTCGGGGTAAAGCCCTCGGTAGGCGGAAAACCGAACATCTGCGCCTGTTTTTGCATGCCATCCAGCCAGAATTGATCTGCCTGATGCGGGCCTTCCACCGGCAGGCCCAGTCGTGCGGTCAGCTCGGCAACGCCACCCGCGTGATCCAGATGACCGTGGGTGATCAGCAGGCGCTCCAGCGTCAGCCCGCGTTTTTCTACTTCGGCCAGCAGGCGATCGACATCACCGCCCGGATCCACCAGCGCGGCGCGGTGGGTGTGTTCACACCAGATCAGGGAGCAGTTTTGCTGGTAGCTGGTAACCGGGATGACAAGCACTTTCATGATGGGGGCCTGAGGAACATAAAAAAACCAAGCATAGCGCAAGCGCCGGGGCTTGCGTCGTCCTGAGCGCGGCTCACCAAGCCCACTGGCCTTGTGGTGCGGCCTTGTTGTCTCTGCGACCGTGCGTCTGGTCGGTGTGGCCGTACCGGGTTTGATTCACCGCGCTGCCGGCATCGGCCATTGGGCCATCTGTTTTGCATGGAATAGGCGTTGTACCATACCGCTTTGTTCCAGCCACGCGCGAAGCCCACTTATGCAGATCCTGTTTGTTCACCAGAACTTTCCCGGCCAGTTCAAGCATCTGGCGCCCGCGCTGGCCGCCAAGCCGGAGCACACCGTGGTGGCGCTGACCATGCGCCAGATCGACAGCCGGCAATGGCAGGGTGTGCACATCGTGCGCTATACGCCAAAAACCGGCAGCCAGCCGGGCGTACACCCCTGGCTGCGTGACTTTGACACCAAGGTGATTCGCGGTGAGGCGTGTTTTCGGGCGGCGCTGCAACTGCGCGAACAGGGTTTTCAGCCCGATGTGATCATCGCCCATCCCGGCTGGGGCGAAAGCCTGTTTCTCAAGCAAGTCTGGCCGCAGGCGCGGCTGGGGCTGTACTGCGAGTTTTATTACCTGTTGCAGGGCGGCGATATCGGCTTTGACCCGGAGTTCCCCACCCGCGACGCCGACGGCGAGGCGTGTCGGGTGGAGATGCGCAACCTCAACAATGCGGTGCACATGCCGCTGGCCGACGCCGCCATCTCGCCCACCCACTGGCAAGCCAGCACCTTTCCCGAGCCATTCCGCTCGCGCATCTCGGTGATTCACGATGGCATCGACACCGAACTGGTGGCTCCGGATGACAGCGTGGCGCTGCAACTGGGCGAGCTCAAGCTCAGCCGCCAGGATGAAGTGATTACCTTCGTCAACCGCAATCTGGAACCCTGCCGGGGCTACCATGTGTTCATGCGCGCGCTGCCCGAGCTGCTGCGCCGCCGGCCGCATGCCCGTGTGTTGATTACCGGCGGTGATGGCGTCAGCTATGGCGCTGCGCCGACCAATGGCCAAACCTGGAAGCAAATCTATATCGACGAAGCACATGCCCAGCACCCGGACATGGACTGGTCGCGCGTGCATTTTCTGGGGCAGATCCCTTATGCCCAGTTTGTGGCCATGCTGCAACTGAGCCGTGTCCACCTGTATCTGACCTACCCCTTTGTGCTCAGCTGGAGCCTGCTGGAAGCCATGAGCGCCGGTTGCGCCATTGTGGCCAGCGACACCGCGCCCTTGCGCGAGGCCATCCGCCACGACGAAACCGGCGTGCTGGTGGACTTTTTCGACCCGGCCGCGCTGGCCGAAGCCACCTGCCAACTGCTGGACGACCCAGCCCGGCGCGCACGCCTGGGGGCGGCCGCTCGCGTCTTTGCCCGTGAGAATTACGACCTGAAACAGGTCTGCCTGCCCCGGCAGATGGCTTGGGTGGAGGCGCTGGCCGCCAAGCCAGCCGGCGAAGGCGCGGCCACGGCGCCCGGCTGGACGCCGCCACCGCCGGCCCAGACCACCGCGCCCGCGCCACGCCCGGCTGTGGCGCCCGCGTTCAAACGCTACTGAACCTGCTCAGGAGCCCCGATGCAAATTGGCGAACTCGCCCGGCTGACCGGGTGCGCGGTGGACACCATCCGCTATTACGAAAAACAAGCGCTGCTGCCGCCGCCAGCGCGCTCGGCGGGGAATTTCCGCGATTACGCCGACAGCCATGTCGAGCGACTGCGCTTGATTCGCCATTGCCGGGCGCTGGACATGAGCCTGGACGAAATCCGCAGC
Source organism: Rivihabitans pingtungensis (assembly GCF_003201855.1). Lineage (GTDB taxonomy): Bacteria > Pseudomonadota > Gammaproteobacteria > Burkholderiales > Aquaspirillaceae > Rivihabitans > Rivihabitans pingtungensis. Next base: position 9,138 of record NZ_QJKI01000036.1, read on the forward strand.
CTGCTGGCGGTGCACGACCAGCCGCAGGCCGATTGCAGCGCGGTGAACGCCCTGCTGGACGCGCACCTGGGCCATGTGCGCGCGCGGCTGCGCGAATTGCAGGCGCTGGAAGGCGCGCTGGTCAGCCTGCGGCAACGCTGCGCCAGCGCCGGGGCGGCGGCGCAGTGCGGCATTTTGCACGAACTGACCCACACGCTGGAGGCCTTGCCCGCAGTGGGGGAGGGCGGCAGCGGCCATGTGCACGGCGCGCATGGCTAAGAGTCGCTCACCAAACCCTCCTGGCGTCGTTGCGCGGCGGGGGTGTTATCTCCCGGCGCTCACCTGAGCGTGGCCCGCCGCGCAACGCCCGCCAGCCACCTTCTGAACATATGGCGAATGCGTCTGAGGCGGGGCGGGGCGCGTGATAAAATCCGGGCTATTTCCATCCTGCTCAAGCCCCTGCCGCCATGTCCACACCCACTGCCCAACGCATCCGTTCCCTGCTCGACTCGCGCATCCTGATTCTGGATGGCGGCATGGGCACCATGATTCAGCGCCACCAGCTGGAAGAAGCCGACTACCGGGGTGAGCGTTTTCAGGACTGGCCATGCGATGTGAAGGGCAATAACGACCTGCTGGCGCTGACCCGGCCGGACGTGATTGGCGGCATTCATCAAGCCTATCTGGATGCCGGCGCCGACATCATCGAAACCAACACCTTCAACGCCACCTCGGTGGCGATGGCCGATTACGAGATGGAAAGCCTGGTGTGGGAGATCAACCACGCCGCCGCCAAGCTGGTGAAAGACCTGTGCGTGGCGCAAACCGCGCGCACCCCAGAGAAACCGCGCTTTTGCGCTGGCGTGCTCGGCCCGACCAACCGCACCTGCTCGATCAGCCCGGACGTCAACGACCCCGGCTATCGCAACATCACCTTTGATGCGCTGGTGGAAAGCTACACCGAGGCCATCGACGGCCTGGTGAAGGGCGGCGCTGATCTGTTGCTGGTGGAAACCATTTTCGACACCCTCAACGCCAAGGCGGCGGTGTTTGCCATCCACCAGTATTTTGACCTGCGCCCGGATGCCGAACGGCTGCCGATCATGATTTCCGGCACCATCACCGACCAATCCGGCCGCACGCTGACCGGGCAAACCACCGAGGCGTTTTACAACAGCCTCAGCCACGCCAATGCGGTGAGCTTTGGCCTGAACTGTGCGCTCGGCCCCGACCTGCTGCGCCCCTATGTAGAAGAAATGTCGCGGGTGTCGGCCACCTATGTGTCGGTGCACGCCAATGCCGGCCTGCCCAATGCCTTTGGCGGCTACGACCTCACCCCGGCGGCCATGGCCCCGCAGGTGCGCGAGTGGGCGGAATCGGGGCTGGTGAATATTGTCGGCGGCTGTTGCGGCACCACGCCGGACCACATCGCCGCCATTTATCAGGCCGTCAAAGACCTGCCGCCGCGCCCGCTGCCGCAGATTGAAGCCAAATGCCGGCTGTCTGGCCTGGAGCCATTCAATATTGGTGACAAAGACCTGTTTGTGAACGTCGGCGAGCGCACCAACGTCACCGGCAGCCGCGCCTTTGCCAAGCTGATCCTGAATGGCGACTACGCCACCGCGCTGGACGTGGCCCGCCAGCAGGTGGAAAACGGCGCGCAGGTGATCGACATCAATATGGACGAGGGCATGCTCGACGCCCACGCCGCCATGGTGCGCTTTTTGAACCTGATTGCCGCCGAGCCGGACATCGCCCGCGTGCCGATCATGATCGACAGCTCCAAGTGGGATGTGATCGAAGCCGGCCTGAAATGCATTCAGGGCAAGGGCATTGTCAACTCGATCTCGCTGAAAGAAGGCAAAGACAAGTTTGTTGAACAGGCTCGCCTGCTGCGCCGCTATGGCGCGGCGGTGATTGTGATGGCCTTTGACGAAGCCGGCCAGGCCGACACCTACGCGCGCAAAATTGAAATCTGCGAAAAAAGCTATCGCATCCTGGTGGATGAAGTAGGCTTTCCGCCAGAAGACATCATCTTTGACCCCAATGTGTTTGCCGTGGCCACCGGCATCGATGAACACGCCCGCTACGGCCTGGACTTTATCGAAGCCACCGGCTGGATTAAAGACCACCTGCCGCACGCCAAGATTTCTGGCGGGGTATCCAATGTGTCGTTCTCCTTCCGGGGCAATAACAAGGTGCGCGAGGCGATTCACGCCGTGTTCCTGTATCACGCCATCAAGCGCGGCATGACCATGGGCATCGTCAATGCCGGCGCGCTGGAAGTCTACGACGAAGTGGACGCCGAGCTGCGCGCGCGCATTGAAGACGTGGTGCTGATGCGCGCCCCGGCCGACGGCAGCGACGCCACCGAAAACCTGATTGCCCTCGCCGAAAAATTCAAGGGCGACGCCGTGGCCGGCAAGCAAGGCGAAGACCTGGCCTGGCGCGAACTGCCGGTGGCCAAGCGCCTGGAACACGCGCTGGTGAAAGGCATCACCACCTATATCGAACAAGACACCGAAGAAGTGCGCGCCAACAGCGCCCGGCCCATCCATGTGATTGAAGGCCCGCTGATGGACGGCATGAATGTGGTGGGCGATTTGTTTGGCGCCGGCAAAATGTTTTTGCCGCAAGTGGTGAAATCGGCGCGGGTGATGAAAGCCGCCGTCGCCTACCTTGAGCCGTTTATCGAAGAAGAAAAAATCCGCCTGGGCCTGCAAGACGCGCCGGCCAAGGGCGTGATCATCATGGCCACCGTCAAGGGCGATGTGCACGACATCGGCAAGAATATTGTCGGCGTGGTGCTGCGCTGCAATAACTATAAAGTCATCGACCTGGGCGTGATGGTCCCCTGCCAGAAAATCCTCGACGCCGCCATCGAACACAAGGCCGACATCATCGGCCTGTCCGGCCTGATTACCCCCAGCCTGGAAGAAATGAGCCACGTCGCCAAAGAAATGCAGCGCCAGGGCTTTGACATCCCGCTGCTGATTGGCGGCGCCACCACCAGCCGGGTACACACCGCCGTCAAAATCGCCCCGCATTACAACGGCCCGGTGATCTACGTGCCCGACGCCAGCCGCGCCGTGGGTGTATGCTCCAACCTGCTGTCCGACACCCTGCGCGACGCCTACGTGCAAGAAGTGGCCGACGACTACGCCAAAGCCCGCGCCATCTTTGAAGGCCGTGGCGAAGCCAAACTGCTGCCGATTGCCGACGCCCGCGAACAACGCCACCGCATCGACTGGGCCCGCTACACCCCGCCCACCCCGCAATGGCTGGGCGTGCGCCGCTTTGAACACTACCCGCTGGCCGACATCGCCCGCTATATCGACTGGACGCCGTTCTTCCAGAGCTGGGAACTGTACGGCCGCTACCCGGCCATCCTGCAAGATGACGTGGTGGGCGAATCCGCCCGCGCGCTGTGGGCCGACGCCCAAACCATGCTCAAGCAGATCATCGACGAAAACTGGCTGCAAGCCAGCGCGGTGATTGGCCTCTTCCCCGCCCACAGCGTCAACCACGACGACATCGAAATCCGCGACCCCGACACCGGCGCCGCACGCATGACCTGGGTGGGCCTGCGCCAGCAACTGGTGAAAACCGACAAAGACGGCAACGCCAACCCCGACTGGGCGCTGGCCGACTTTATCGCCCCCAAAGACAGCGGCGCACAAGACTATATCGGCGCCTTTGCCGTCACCGCCGGCCTGGGCATCGACCCGCACGTGGCCCGCTTTGAAGCCGCCAACGACGACTACAGCGCCATCCTGCTCAAAGCCCTGGCCGACCGCCTGGCCGAAGCCTTTGCCGAACTGATGCACCACCGCGTGCGCACCGAATTCTGGGGCTACGCCCACAGCGAAACCCTGGATAACGACGCACTGATTGACGAAAAATACCAAGGCATCCGCCCCGCCCCCGGCTACCCGGCCTGCCCCGACCACACCGTGAAACGCGAACTTTTCACCCTGCTCGACGCCCCAGGCATCGGCATGACCCTCACCGAAGGCTACGCCATGCTGCCCACCGCAGCGGTATCCGGCTTCTACTTCAGCCACCCCGACAGCCGCTACTTTGGCGTGGGCAAGATCAGCAAGGATCAGGTGGAAAGTTATGCACAACGCCGTGGCGTGAGTGTGGAACAGGCGGAGCGGGACTTGGCGCCGAATTTGGGGTATAGCGCGTGATGGTGGGGATGTGGTTGGTGTGGTGAGGGGTTGATGGATCACTTGCCTGTGAGGAGGACTGAGAAGCGCCGGGATCGAGTTGATGCCGGCGTTTTTTTTGGGGGGGTGGGGAGGGCTGGCTATTGACGCTTGCTGGGTGGGAGATAGCGGAGAATGGGGTTTTGATGAAATAAGTTTTATGTATTTTGGTAGAGTTTTCTTGGATGTGCTGTCTTTTTGGATTTTTTGGGCATTTCTGTGTAGGCGGGAATCTGGGGTTCACCATGGTGAGTGGCTGGGTGGTTGAAGTTTTTTGCGGGGAAGTGCATGGCGGGGGCTTGTCATAAGCGTTGGAGATGTGTATTAATTGATGGGCATATTACTCTGAAGCTTGGCCGATGCTTCAAGTGTCAGCGAGCCACATCAAATAGTTTGAGTGGTGAAGCTGGAGGTGTGGGAGAGTTAGACGACACCATAGTATATTTCCTCGAGATCTATTGCGCAAAAACAGTAGGTTACCATGTGGTTTCTGGGTTATGCGATAGTCGCCTAACCCAATTAAGGCGACAGTTGTCGTCTAATTTAGGTTAGAGTACACATCACAATGGACGTAGCCACGATTATCATACAGTGTGAAGACTACCTCTTCCCAACGCTGAAATTCAGCGTGCGGGAGCGAGTTCTCTACTATCACTTGATCCGATGCACACACCTGGAGGGCAAGTCATCTGCTCTGTTCACGTTGTTGCCACTTGCCAACGCTACGGGCGTTTCAGAGAGTTCTTCGCGGGAAGACATCCGAAGTTTGAACGAGCGCGGTTGCATCAAGATTGAAGACCGCTCACGCAATGGCCACCTTGTTCGAGTTTTTCTCCCAGAGGAAATTGCGGGAGTATTACCAGCGGAACAATTGGTTCCTGAAGTCGATATTGAAACCCTCGATTTCTATTCAAACCGCCAGTTTGTTTCGTCATTGCTTGCCCGGGAAGGCCAGCGCTGCTTCTACTGCCTAAAGAGCATTCGCGCAGAATCCTGCGAGCTTGACCACACCATTGCTCAGGCGAACGGTAAAAATAACTCTTACCGCAATGTCGTTTGCTCTTGCCATGAGTGCAACACAACCAAGCAGGCCCAAGCGGCGGTTGATTTTCTGCGCTCGCTTTATCGCAAGGGCATTCTGTCCCAAACCGAACTGGAAAATCGGCTCACGGCGCTTGAACAGCTCCAGGCAGGTAAGTTGGTGCCGAATGTTGGGGCTGTAAAAATTGCGATCTAACCCTGTGCTCAACCGGCTTTATGCGAAAAGCCACACAGGCCGGTTAGCTCCACGTTATGTGCAGGAGTAACACGTGGGGTAGTAGTCTGGGTTAGTCCCTATTTCTCTATTAACTAACTTTGGTTATAGTTTAGGATGACGTTATGAGAATATTTATGGCTTTATTCATCTTGCTGTTGTCAACCTTGTCCTTGGCGGATGAGTTGAAAATTCTCTTGAAAAAGGGGCGGTTGTATGAAAAGGTGAAACCTTCTCTCTTGAGTTCTGGATGGATTCCTGTTCAATTTAAAGATCGTGAAGGCTTAGATCTCCAAGAGATGGAGTATTGTCAGAATGGCATTGGGAGATGTGCATTCTGGCTTACATCTGGAAATGGAAAGTATTTAGCTATAACCACCACTAATGATGGCTATGAAATTTTAAGCTGGAGAAGAGAAGTAGAATTACCTGCTTATAAGTAAATGTATGTAAATAACATATTTAGGCCAGTATTTCTTATTTTCACTTTAGCGGTAAGATTGTCTATAAATTATGGATTGTGTTAAAATTCTCAATAGTACGGGCCTCGTGCTTGGCATGATTGGCGTCGTATTAATATTCATTTGGGGGCCGCCGCAACCTCAGCTTAATGGAGGTGTTGGTCTAAGTCTGGAAGACGGTACACCTTTGAAAAATGGCTTAACTGTGGCCGAAAATAACCAGATTGTGAAGCGTCGCCGCTATCAACACAAGATTATTTCTGGGCTAGGCCTTTTGTTAGTGTTTCTTGGGTTTCTTGCTCAATTCATCGCGGTGCAATTATCTTAAATTTATATTAAAATCGGTGGCAAACCTAACCATCGAGGGCAGACCCCATTTCCCCTCTTCACGTCGCCCATCCTGACGGTGAGGCAAAGTTTTGGCTCACGCCCACCGTTCACCTTGCCACGTCCACCGGACTAACTTCACGTCAGCTTGCTGACGCGCAGCGTGTTGTCACCAATCACCTCAAGGAGATTCAAGATGCATGGCACCATCACTTCGGTGGCTGAGGTCACCAACATCTCCAAGCACGGGTTCTGGCTTCTCCTTGATGAAGAAGAGCTTCTCCTGCCCTTTGAGAAATTTCCGTGGTTCAGGTCTGCCACCATCGACCAGATCACCACGGTAGAGCGGCCTTCACCAGAGCATCTTTACTGGCCCGGGCTGGATATCGACCTTACCGTGCAGTCTATCCGGCAACCTGAGGCATTTCCGCTTGTCGCCCGGTTGTGATTGGCACTTGGGTATCTGTAAACTGGCTACGAGTGGCGCACAAAACCCCGCGTGAGCACGCTTGGCCGGGCGGCGCTGCCTTGCGCGCTGCCTTAACCCTGATTTTTTCCGTTATTTTCCACAGGAGACAGCCGATGCTCAGCCACGTCATGATCGGAACCAACAACATCGAACACGCCAAGCAGTTTTACGACGCGGTGCTTGGCGTGTTGGGCGCGGGCGAGCCGATGCGCAATCAGGCGCCGTCGGGCCATGCCCGGCTGTTTTATCTGCACGATGGCGGGATGTTTTGTGTGACCGAGCCGATTAATGGCGAGCTGGCCACGTTTGCCAATGGCGGCACGATTGGCTTCAAGTGCCATTCGCCTGAGCAGGTGCAGGCGTTTCACGATGTGGCGGTGGCGCACGGCGGCCAGTCGATCGAGGCGCCGCCCGGCCTGCGCGAAAGCAGCATCGGGCCGCTGTATCTGGCCTATGTGCGCGACCCGGATGGCAATAAGCTGTGTGCGATTTATCGGGTGAAGTGAGTAGGCCGGGGGCAGTTGGCGGCGGGCGGGTTGAGCGCTGCTGGGCAAACCCGCCTGACGCTGTGCTGTGGTCGCTGTGGTGTCTGCGCGCCGGGCCAGGGTTGCGGCGCTGAGTGTGGTGAGCCGCGCTTACTGGCTGAACACCCCGGCCAGGCTGTCGGCGTCCAGCGCGCGATCCAGCCATAATTCCAGCTCGTCGATGCTGGCAGCTTGCAGGCGGGTGAGCACGTCGTCGGACAGCGGGCCAAAGCGCTTTTGCAACAGACGGCGCAGTGCTTTCGCCTCGCCGCTTTGCTCGCCTTCAAGGCGGCCTTGCATCAGGCCTTGCAACAAGCCCTTTTCAATCCCGATTTGCTCCACAGAAGTCACGTAACGCATTTTCTCTTGCTCCTCAAGCACTTCGATATTGTGCCACAGCGAACGTTTCAGCTGCTCTGGCAAGCGCATCATCCAGTCCAGCACGCTGAACAAATCAATCACCTGTTGTTTATCCCAGCCACGCTGATACAACAACTGCACTAATTTCCACTTGGCGGCGAAGCGGGCGTTCATGTCTTGCCGGGTGGCTTGGGTCAGCAAATGGGCCAAGGTGACCAAAGCAAATGGATTGGGGTTGCTGTAAAGCTGGTCTTGATGGGTGGCATAGTCCAACAGCTTCACCGCCGGAAAGCGCAGTTCATGTTCGCAGCCCAAGACCGCAAATCCAAAATGGTTTGGCCGCCAGTGCAGCGTGGCGTCAGCTAACACCGCCAAGCTGGCCACCGGTTGCCGGTAACGGTCGTACAAGCGGTAATTGTAGACAAACATCCGCTCGGCAAATTCCGCCTGGGCGCTGCCTTGTACTTCCAGATGCACATACACCCAACGTTCGCTGCCGTCACGTAGCGCCACTTTGGCCAATTTATCGACAAAGCGCTTGCCCAACTCGGCATCCTGCACCACGGCGCGCAGTTCCTGATCAAGAAATTGGTAACCACGCGCCCAGTCTATTTGCCGGTGAGCGTCGGGAAAGTAGAACTCAATAAACTCAGGAAAGTAGCTTTCCACAGCCTCTTTCCACGGGCTGTCGTAGTCGTCGGGGCTATCCATACTGGGCTTTCGGCGGTGGCGAAGCCGTCAGTGTATGACCGGATAAGGGCGTAAGCCATACGGAGGAATACGGTGTTTGGTGGCGATGGCTGGCTGTGCTTTCTAGCACCTTTTGCCAGTATGCCTGCGCTCAGGGTTGACGGATGATGGCCTGACTCTGGCGTGCGTCCGGGGGTAAATCATACGGAGGCGGCAATGCGGGTTCCTGGTTTGTATTGGCTGGCGTTTGGGCTGGCGGCGGCGTCGGCGGGGGCGGATGATCTGAGCTATCACAATTACGCGGCGATTCCTGATCAGAAGTTTGCCTGTTTGTATGCTTATGCGGCGGACAAGACCGGCGACCATGAGATGGCGTTGAAGATTCTGGATGGCTGCATCGCTGCTGGCAATGTCTGGGCGATGATCTGGAAGGCGATGTTGTATGAAAACGGCCAGGGTTTGCCGCTGAGCCTGGAGAAATCCGCCGAGCTGATGCAGCGTGGCGCGCTGACGCAGGATGCGGCAGGCTATGGGGCGTTGGCGCGTTATCACTGGGGGATGGCTTTGTATCATGGTCGTGGGGTGGCGCGGCAGCCGGTGGAGGGTTTGCGTTGGTTGCGTCAGGCGCGTGATGAGGGGGTGCCAGAGGCTGCGGCGTTTTTGGCTGCGCTGGATTAGCGCCGCTCACCAAACCCTCTTGGCGGGGTTGCGCGGCCTGGCCGTACGCCTTGTACTGTTTGCAGCGCGCGCCTGGCCAGGTGCGCGGCGCTGAGTTTGGTGAAGTGGTGTTTGATCATGCCAATGACACAGGCGATGGATTGTCTGGCCATCCTGAGCCGGCATCTGCCTGGCTTGGCCCGTATATTGTCTGGTGATGCGCCGGCGGCGACGGTGTTTACCCGCCGTTTGACCTGGGCGGTGTGCTTGCTGGCCTCTGCTTGTGCTGGCGATGTGCAGCGGGAATGGCCCATGCCCTATGTGTCACGGGCTGGCGCACGGCAGGGGCGGCTGGATGTGCTGGCGAGTTTTGAGGATGGCAGCGTGCTGGCGATTGAAATTGATCGTGCCAACAAGCGTGCTTCTGTGCATAAATTGCAGCTGGCGCGCCAGCGCTTGCTGGCGTTGGCGTTGTGGATTCGCTGGCGTGGTGTGGCGATGGCGCCGCCGGCTGGCATTCAACTTTTAGACCTCTCGGCCGGCGGCGCCCGGCCGGATGTTTTGGAAAGACCGACCATGTTTCCCACTGCTCGCACCTTGCTGCACGCCCTGCCCGATGCCCGCCTGGCCGAGGTGTTCGACACACTGGCGGCCGCTGGCCCAGTGCGGATTGAGCGCATTGTTTCGCATGGCCAGGCCTCGCCGGAGGATTTTTGGTATGACCAGGCGCAGGCGGAGTGGGTGATGGTGGTGCAAGGGGCGGCGCGCCTGGCGTTTGCCGATGGCGAGGTGGCGCTGGCGGCGGGGGATTGGTTGACCATTCCGGCGCATTGCCGGCATCGGGTGGCGTGGACGGCGCCGGATCAGGATACTGTGTGGTTGGCGGTATTTTATGATGAGGCCGGGGAGCAGCATGCAGGCCGATGAAGTGGTATTGCGCCAGGCCGGGCCTGCTGATGCGCCAGCGCTGGCGGCGCTGATTGCCGGGCTGAGCGGGTATTTTTTGGCCGAGCCGGATGGCGCCGGGGCGGAGGGGTTTTTGGCCAGCCTGAGTGTGGATGCGCTGGCGGCTTGTGTGGCGGATGTGCGGCAGGATTACTGGCTGGCCTGGCACGGCGAAACCTTGGTTGGGGCTGCGGCCTTGCGCGATGGTTGTCATGTTCACCATCTGTTTGTGGCTGAGGCATGCCAGCGCCAAGGGATTGCCGGGCGCTTGTGGCGCACCTTGCTTGGGCGCACTTCGGCGCTTGTGCTGACAGTGAATGCTTCGTTGTGTGCGGCGCCGGTGTATGCGCACTGGGGCTTTGTGGCGATGAGTGCGCCGCAGCAGCGCATGGGGGTAGCGTATGTGCCGATGCGCTGGTTGCGCGAATGACCAGTGGTTTGGCTTCATCACCCCGTGCAAGTGTGTGAGAGCGGTGCGGGTGTGCTCCTGCCGAGTTCGTGCTGGCCATCTGGTGTTTCTGCATGGCTACCATAACAGGTGGCAGTACGCAGTATGGATTGGGCCCAGCGTTGGTGTGTGGCGGGCTCGCACATCGATTGATGAAAGCAGAATACGCCAGGTGCGTCTGCTGCCAGGATTCGTTGTGCGGCTTCCATGTCTTGTTGTCTGACGGGGTAGTGCCGTTCAATCTGTGCAACCTGGTCTGGGTGTATGGCAGTTTTTCCGGTCAGGCCGTGATTGAGGTCTTGTTCGATTTCTCGCGCGAGAGTGTGCGGATCATCAAGATATTCGAACACCGGCGCGGACAGAGAGAACCCGTACGGGATGAATGTTGTGGCCAACTGCGAGATGGTAACGCCCAATGGCGTTTCATACAGGGTGCGGCCTCGCGGGCGACGCAGCCGCAGCAGTGATAGCAGGTCATTGCCACCGATGCGCAGACAGAGAATTTTTTCACGCCGTGCCGGTTGATCAATCAGCGCCAGTAACTGGCGTATGTCTGCTTCACAAAAGCATTCACGGGTTTCCAGCGTTGGCATCACCTTATGTTGGGACGGATCCACCCAGTCAAGATAGTTGTCCAGGTTGGCAGCGGTGACTTTGGGCAGAACAAAGCCGTCCAGCGCTTCCGAGTTTGGCATGCTCAGTACTTGACGAAGGGTGTCTGGATTGCGCACCCGAACAAAGCGATGCTGTCCGTCACGACGCTGTAATTGTGCAAGGGCTTTGGCCAGATTGTGCATGGCCGCGGGCAATTGCTGATGATTGACTGCGTCTTCAGTACAGAAAATCAACGAGCGGATATGGCTGAGTCGTGTGCCCGAGGCAATGTCGGACAGTGTCGGGTGAGTGCTCGGGATATACAGGCTGGCGCCCAGGTGGATGGCATCAAGCATCAAGTGCACTCCGAATGATGGAAACCGCCTGAAAAGGCATCTGTGCCCGGTGTTCTACCCGCACATGTTTTTCATGGGCCAGGGTCAGCAGATGTTGTACACATGCGGCCTCGGGGTTACGGACGATCAGGCGTTCAGGTAGCCGGCGCAGCAGGACCCGGGTGGCTTCACCGATCCCAGGTTTGATCAGGTTGCGATCCTGTATGCCATGGCGTTGCATTTCTTCGTCCAGAAAAACCTGCGCACAGTCAGCCGCGTGGGCTGTGTCTGCTGGCTGGACATTGTCCTGCCAGTGGGTGTTCATCTGTTGTCTGGCTTCACTAACCATATCCTCGACGAACCAGATTGAGCGGTCATGTGCGGAAAATTGGCTGAAGTACACGCAGCCATGATAGTCCTGTGGGCCAATGGCATGGTTCAGCACGGATCGACTGATCAGTCCGGAAATGGTGGCGTTGAGGATGGAAGAGGGGATGAGATAGTCTTCAGCGCTGGCAGCACAAAACGCCTTGCCAGCCAGATCTGCCAGTACATACAAATGCGCCCGGATATGGGTGCCGCGACGTGTATTGTATATTTCGATGGCGTCAGTCAATTCATCGGTGATGACTCCCTTGCCTGTCCAGCCGTCAATGAACACGATGGTGCTTGGGTCTGTGCCGCGCCGCAGGATTTCATCCAGTGCATTGGCGTCGATGCCGCGGTCCCGGATGATTGACACCGAGTAGTGTGCGATGGGCTTACCCGTGAGTTCACGCAGCAGGTGGGTCAGTATGGCGCCCACTGGTGTGCCTGCACGTGCCAGGGACACCAGTGTGGGGTTTGGTCCGACGTTGCGTCGAATCAATTCGGCCAGGGTCAGGCAGTCGCGCGCCATCCGGCTGCGATTCATGGCATGGGCTTGAGCGAACAGTTGAAGATAGCGTTCAGAGGGCAGGGTTTCCGGGCTGAGCATTTCGCTGTAATGCCGGGCACCAGTTTGAATCAGTTGCTCTTTTTGCCGAGTGTTTTCAATGTGCTCGACCTGAATGGGTTTAAGCAGAAATTCGACATCCTGAGGTCGGTAGCTGCCGTGAAAGCTCATGGTTGAGCCTGCTGCAGGGTGGCGGCAATCTGGCTTGTGCCGGGGGTGAGTATATAATCGCAGCTTCCCATGAAACCCAAGTCGATCAAGCTGTCTCCCATACCAAAAGTGATCAGGGCATTGGTGCGTGCACGGTATTGTTTGATCAGATGCTCTACTGCATGACGTTTATCCAGCCAGGATGGAATAATGGCCAGATTATTGCCATTAGCGTGAATCCTGACGTTCGAAAATGCCGGGTGCTGGCGGATGCGCTTGGCTGCCTGCTGTAGTGTCTGGATACCTGTCTCTGGATCGTTCTGGTCATGCATTTTGACAACCAGGTAGAACGGGATGCCAAAGTCAACGATCAGTCGTATGGATGCATCCCGTTCAAGGTGCTTGGCTTCTTGTTGCAAGGCGTGTTGCCAATTGGCCAGCAGGGTAGTGGAGTGCTGTGCCTCGTGTCGGGAGCGTGTTAGCCAGCAGTCATCTGGCTGTCCATTGGCTTGAAGAATGATGCCGCCATAGTTGAGGATGGCTTCAGCGGTAAAGGGAATATTCACCCTGCGGTATGCATCATGATTGCGTGCCGTGACAGGAATGACGTGCATGTCTTGTTTGAGAAAATCCAGTGCGTGTTGTTGCATAGGCGACTGGTAGCTGATTGGTGTGCCATCACTTAAAAGGGCAACTGGCCGCCAACCGGGCTCTGGGGGCTGTTTGCGATGGCTTTGAAACAGTGTGTCATCCAGGTCAGTGAATAAAATCTTCAGCAAAGTCTGACTCCGAGCGAAAGTGAATCAAGCGCGCGCGCAGCCGTGTGGCCAGGTCGCGTAGTGCCGGATGGGGGCCTGTTTCATGGCATAGCAAAATCTGGTCGTAGTCATTTGCCGTGCAGTTATACAGATAGTTGGCAATTCCTTCGCCATAGTTGTCAGCAAAGGTTTCTACATGAGTAATGGGCCCCCAGGCCAGAATGGGAGAGCGGGTGGTGGCGTGGGTGAGCGTTTCGATGCCAAACTGGCAATTAAGTTCTCTGGCCAAGATATAGGCCGGATACATGAATTCTCCGGTGCCAAGTACCAGCACCCGGTCTTGTGTGGAAATCGAAGAAGCGAGAGCTTTTAGCGGTGCCTCTGTCAGACAGAGAGGTGTATCACGACCCAGTCGACCGAAGCTTGAACTTGCAACATAGGCTTCCTTGCCAGGATGGGCCTGTGCTTGTAGTGGCGCGCAGTGATAGTCTGCATTGGGAGAGAAGCGCCAGTCCCCGGTGAGCAGGGAGCCTGTCGAAAGCGTTGCCTGCATGCGTGCCGGTAGCACTTGCCGTGTTTCTGTGCCGGCAAAGTCAGTCAGTGTGCTCAAGTGGATCGAGTCCAGATGGGGCGCATACCTGCGGCATGCTGTGGCCAGATTGACGAAGGTTTGCCCTGTGCTGATCTCGTCGTCGATCATGACCAGCGAGCGTGCGGTAGTAAAGCGTGCGTGCAAGTCCGGATGTTCTGGCAGGAAAAACAGCTGACGCGGTGCGTGGCTGTGGGGTTCTGCAAATGAAATCGGGGTATGGCCAAGCACCCGATAGCGGGTGGTGTGTAGATAGACAGAGGGCGTGGAGGGATGCTGTGCTTGCCAGGCTTCAAATACCCCCTGGCCTAAAGCCGTAGCAGTTTCTGCCATGCTGATGAACACGACGGGGCCGGGGAGTCCGGAGGGAATGCGCGCTGCCAGCCGTTGATGTGTGTCATGCATGCATAACGGTCGAACCGGCAGGTGTTTGCCAAGCACATGGCTAAGAAAGAGGAATGCCCGTTTGGGGTTTTCGCGCGCAGCAAACGTGAACAGTGCTTCGGCAGGCAGGTCGGCTGTTTCGATATTGACATCAAGCCGTCCGCCCGGCAGATGGGCGCCCAGCGATGCAGGATAACCAGCACAAGTTTGGCTCATGGCAAAATAATTGCCTGGTTGATTTCACCCACACGCAAGCCCTCAACAATAGGTGGGATTTTCAGTGCAGCATAGCCATCCAGGAACCCACACAAGCCCAAGTAAGGAAGGTTCGGCCCCGCCAGACATGCCATGGCTACTCCACCAGACAAACGGGGGTTGACCTCCAGTGTGCGCAAGCCGGTGCTGCCCTGGCGGAATTGAATATTGACATAGCCATTCAGGCCAAATTGCGATGTGATTTTTCTGCACGCCAATTGGATGTTCTCTTGCCCATCAATAATTTGGCCTTCCCCTGGGCTTAAAGGTTTTCTGCGGGCAATGGCACAGTGTAAGGTGCCATGTTCCGCCAGGCAGTCCACGCTGTATTCTTGTCCATCCAGGTATTCCATCAATAGCATCGGGGCAATACGCGGGCGCGCCGCCAACAGTGTGCGTAGACTATCCAAATTAATTTGGTGGTCCATGCCACTACTTAGAATGTCATATGCGTCTCGATCAGTGCGAATGCGGCGAAAACCAATCCCATATACCGAAATGGCCGGTTTGATGCACAATGCCGGGTATTTGGCAGACAGCTCGACATAAGCTGCATCAAAGTGCTGGCATGTGTCAAATGCCCGTTGTTCAGGTGCTGGTGCCGCCGGGCAATCCAGTGCAGCGTAGAGCATGTTCTGAACCATCCCAACAACATCAGGAAGGTGCGGCAGCATCAACATGGCAAACGCCACGTAATGTAATCCAGCCAGCGTCTGCGGCAGCTTCTCGTAAGCTCTGGCCAAACGCCGGAAGCG
>NZ_QJKI01000037.1 GCF_003201855.1 Rivihabitans pingtungensis
CGCTTCCGGCGTTTGGCCAGAGCTTACGAGAAGCTGCCGCAGACGCTGGCTGGATTACATTACGTGGCGTTTGCCATGTTGATGCTGCCGCACCTTCCTGATGTTGTTGGGATGGTTCAGAACATGCTCTAGCGCCGCTAACAACACTTAGAGCGGCTAACAAAACCCTCCTGGCGTCGTTGCGCAGCCTTGCCGTACGATTTGTACTGTCTGCGGCCGCACGCCTAGCCAGGAGCGCTGCGCTGAGTTTTGTTAGCCGCTCTTAGCGAAGCGATCCTGGTTAGGCGTGCAGGCGCAAGGCTGCACAAGAAAATGCCAGGAAGGTTTTTTGCTGATCTTACCCTTCTTGCCCCTGTTGTGGATACGGAATCCCCAAGCCCTTCCACCCCTCCGGCCCGAGCTCGTTCACCACTTCGATATTCCGCTCAAAAATCACCGACGGATCAGGAAAGCTTTCCGCCGCGCGGGCGATGCTGCTTTCGCGGATCAGGTGCAGGGTGGGGTAGGGGGAGCGGTTGGTGTAGTTGCTCATGTCGTCCGGCTGGGTGTCGGCGAACTGAAAATCCGGGTGAAAGCTGGCCACTTGCAGCACGCCTTCCAGGCCGAGGGCTTCCGGGGCGGTTTCGGCCAGGTCGAGCAGGTCGTTGAATACGCTGAATTCCGGAAACAAAGTGGGGTGGATCAGCAGGGTGGTGTCGATTTCTTCCGGGTCGGTGTTGGCCAGGCGTTCGAGTTCGCTGTCCAGTTCTTCCAGAAACTGGTCGGTATGGCGGGCGTGGCTGACCACGTAGCGGATTTGGTTTTTGACGTACACCGCTTTGGCGAATGGGCAGAGGTTGAGGCCGATCACGGCTTTTTCCAGCCAGATGCGGGTGGCGTCGATTACGGTTTGGTCGTCGGGGGTGTGGATGGTGGTCATGGTGGGCTTTCAGGCAAAGCGTTCGGCCAGGCTTTGCAGGTGGAATTCTTCTAGCAGGGTGTTCAGGCGTTCACGGGCGTTGCCACGGCGTTGGCCGGTGTGGCGGGCGATGATCAGTTCGTTTTTCATCGAGTGTTCCCAGCCCACCAGTTCGGTGACGGTGAGTTGGTAGCCGTGAGCTTCCAGGCGCAGGCAGCGCAGCACATTGGTGAGTTGGCTGCCAAATTCGCGGGTGTGGATGGGGTGGCGGTAGATTTCCGCCATCGGGCTTTTTGCCAGCGCCTGGTTTTTGTGCTGGCGCAGGGTGGCGGCCACTTCGGCCTGGCAGCAGGGGGCCAGCACGATAAAGCGGGCGCGTTTGTCCAGGGCAAAGTTGATGGCGTCGTCGGTGGCGGTGTTGCAGGCGTGCAGGGCGGTGACCACGTCAAAGCGTTCGGGCAGTTCGGCCATGCGCCGGGATTGATCGACCGACATATTCAAAAAGTGCATGCGCGGAAAATCCAGGCGCTGGGCCAGCTCCACCGAGCGGCTGACCAGTTCTTCGCGGGTTTCGATGCCGTAGATATGGCCGATGCCGCGTGATTTGAAGAACAGATCGTACAGGATAAAGCCCAGATAGGATTTGCCGGCGCCGTGGTCGGCCAGGGTGACGTCGCCGTGGGCGTCCAGCACTTCTTGCAGCAGGGGTTCGATAAATTGGTGCAGGTGGTACACCTGCTTGAGCTTGCGCCGGCTGTCCTGGTTGAGCTTGCCATCGCGGGTGAGGATGTGCAGTTCTTTCAACAGCTCGATGGATTGGCCGGGGCGGATGTCGGGGATGGACATGGTGGGTTCCAAAAACATGGACGGGCAGCCCGTGGGCTGCCCGGTAATCTGTCCGCCGCTGAGGCGGCGGGGTGGCACATTTAGAGCGGCTAACAAAACCCTCCTGGCGTTGTTGCACGACCTTGCTGTCTACGGTCGTGCGCCTAGCCAGGATCGCTTCGCTGGGTTTTGTTAGCCGCTCTTAGAGATGCGCTGATTGCATCAGAAAAATCGTGTTTGCAACAGCCAAACCCTGGATTCCCGCCTGCGCGGGAATGACGATTTTCTCAGCGCATCCTAAAACAAGTGCCGCAAGGTCACACAAGCACGCTAGAAAGCGTTTTCTGAGCGACGCTTAGCGGGTGATCGGCTTGTAGCGGATCCGCTTGGGTTTGGCGCCTTCTTCGCCCAGGCGTTTTTTCTTGTCGGCTTCGTATTCCTGATAGTTGCCGTCAAAGAAGGTCCATTGCGATTCGCCTTCCGCCGCCAGGATGTGGGTAGCGATGCGGTCGAGGAACCAGCGGTCATGGCTGATCACGAACACCGTGCCGGCGAATTCCAGCAGGGCGTCTTCCAGCGCGCGCAGGGTTTCCACGTCCAGGTCGTTGGACGGTTCATCCAGCAGCAGCACATTGCCGCCCTTGAGCAGGGTTTTGGCCAGGTGCAGGCGGCCGCGTTCGCCGCCGGAGAGCATGCCAACTTTCTTTTGCTGGTCGCCGCCCTTGAAG
Source organism: Rivihabitans pingtungensis (assembly GCF_003201855.1). Classification (GTDB taxonomy): domain Bacteria; phylum Pseudomonadota; class Gammaproteobacteria; order Burkholderiales; family Aquaspirillaceae; genus Rivihabitans; species Rivihabitans pingtungensis. The sequence goes on from NZ_QJKI01000037.1 coordinate 2,452, forward strand.
TTGAAGCGGCCCAGATAGGCGCGGCTGGGCATTTCGAACTTGCCGACGGTGAGGATGTCGGCGCCGTTGGCCACGTCTTCAAAGACGGTTTTGTCGCCTTCCAGGCCTTCGCGGCTTTGTTCGACGAAGGCCATTTGCACGGTCTGGCCGATTTTCACCGCGCCGCTGTCCGGCTGCTCTTTGCCGGCAATCATCTTGAACAGGGTGGATTTACCGGCGCCGTTGGGGCCGATGATGCCGACGATGGCGCCCGGCGGGGCCTTGAAGCTGAGATTGTCGATCAGCAGGCGGTCGCCAAAGCCCTTGCTGACGTTCTCGAACTCGATGACTTCATTGCCCAGACGCTCGGCCACCGGAATGAAGATTTCCTGGGTTTCGTTGCGCTTTTGGTGCTCGAAGCTGGACAGTTCTTCAAAGCGGGCAATCCGCGCCTTGGATTTGGCCTGACGGCCTTTCGGGTTTTGCCGCACCCATTCCAGCTCTTGCTTCATCGCCTTCATGCGGGCCACTTCCGACTTGGCTTCTTGCTCCAGACGGGCTTCTTTTTGCTCCAGCCAGCTGGAGTAATTACCCTTCCAGGGGATGCCTTCGCCACGGTCGAGCTCCAGAATCCATTCGGCGGCGTTGTCCAGGAAGTAACGATCGTGAGTGACGGCCACCACGGTGCCAGGGAAGCGGCAGAGGAACTGCTCCAGCCATTCCACCGATTCGGCGTCCAGGTGGTTGGTCGGTTCGTCCAGCAGCAGCATGTCGGGTTTGGACAGCAGCAGCTTGCACAGCGCCACGCGGCGCTTTTCACCGCCGGACAAGGGGCCGATCTTGGCGTCCCACGGCGGCAGGCGCAGTGCATCGGCGGCCAGCTCCAGCTGGTGTTCCACATTGTCGCCGGCGCCGGCCGAGATGATGGCCTCCAGGCGGGCTTGTTCTTCGGCCAGGGCGTCAAAGTCGGCGTCCGGCTCGGCGTAGGCGGCGTAGACTTCTTCCAGGCGTTTTTGCGCGCCCATCACCTCGCCCATGCCGCTTTCCACTTCTTCGCGCACGGTTTTTTCCGGGTCGAGCTGCGGCTCCTGCGGCAGGTAGCCGATGTTCAGGTTGGGCTGCCATTGCACTTCGCCGTCGTATTCTTTTTCGACGCCGGCCATGATTTTCAGCACGGTGGATTTACCGGCGCCGTTCAGGCCCAACAGGCCAATCTTGGCGCCGGGGAAGAACGACAGCGAGATGTTTTTGATGATCTGGCGCTTGGGCGGCACAATTTTGCTCACCCGCAGCATGGACATTACGTATTGGGCCATGATGTGGTCTGGAATCCGTTGGTGTGTAAAGGCGCCGGGGTGAACGCGCGGGCGCGTTCGGCGCGAAACCGCGCGAGGGCGCGGCCGGTAAACCGCAAGTGTAGCAAAGCCCCGGCCGGCTGGCATCGGGGGCACGGTGCATGGCGCGCGGATTGGCCTGAATTTGTCCTCCCGGCAGCGCAGCCTGAGGCCAGGAGATGGCGCGACAGGCCCGTGAACACGCGGCGCGGGCTTTCAGTGGACACGTTTTTGATTTATAACGGCACGGCTCTTCTTTATGATTGGCCTTTTGACGGCCGGGCCGCGTGTCGGCACAGGAAACCCGTGCTCTTACTAGACCCTTTTACCTTATTTATCAGCAATGCCTTGCTGCACCTGGCCCTGATGCTGGCGCTGGCCATCATCAGCCGGCTGGCGCCCGACATCCTGGCTATCCGCTTGTGGATGCGCGGCCATGGCCTGATGGCGCTGGCTATTGTGCTGATGGCGGTGATGGCGCTGCTGTCGCCCGAGGCCAGACCGCCGCTCAAGCTGTTGATTGGCGGATTGTTGATGTCAGCGCTGTTGCTGATGCTGGCCGGGCTGCGTCATTTTTTTGGCCTGCGCCCCTTGCCGCTGGCCTTGCGTGTGGGCTATGTGCTGGCCCTGCTTGGCCTGGCCGGCCTGATGCAATGGTCGCCGGATGTGCCGCTGGCTGGCGTATGGCAGGCCAGCGTCTTGATTGTTCTGCTCCTGGGCTGTGGGCATGTGTTGTGGCGGCAGCGCGGCCACTTGCGGCCCATTGTCCTGCTGGCTTGTCTGGCCTCACTGGGGGGCATGACCCTGGGCCTGTGTGGCCGGCTAAGCCTGCTGGTGTACAGTATTTTCCTGGGTGAGCAAGGTCTGCAGTGGCGGCAATTGTCTGATGTGCTGGGTTTGATGGTGGCGATGATTGGCGGCATCAGCATGGCCATGAGCTTTTGGTTGCTGATTTCTGATCGCATGCTGCACACCCTGCGGCGCATGGCCGAAGAAGACCCGCTTACCGGCGTGCTCAACCGCCGGGGTTTTCAGCGCGCCACTGCGCGCATGCTGGCCAATCAACCGGGTCGGGTGGCGGTGCTGATGCTGGATGTGGATCACTTCAAGCGCATCAACGACAACTATGGCCATGCGGCGGGCGATCAGGTGTTGCGTTGCATGGGCGATGCGCTGCGCGATGCATTGCTCGCCAGCGATATCTTTGCCCGGCTGGGCGGCGAGGAATTTTGTGTGGTGCTGGGCGAGCTTGACGAGCGCAATGCCGAGGCGATTGGCGAGCGCATCCGCCAGCGTTTTCAGCGTAAAACCGGCCTGCTTAGTCAGGCAGAAGGCTGCACGCTGAGCATCGGCATGGCGATGGGCACGCCACCGGTTGATTCATTGGCTGAGCTGATGGCGCGCGCGGATCTGGCGCTTTACCACAGCAAGGCCGAAGGCCGTGACCAACTGAGCGTATACGCCGATGGCTGAGTGCCAGGAGCGGCTCACACCAATCATTACTGGCGTGATTGCCGTGAGTGCGCAGGTGTTGCGAGCCGTAGGCGAGAGGGCGCAGCCCAGCATAACGCCCCGATGGCGCGCTGCTGCCTAAAGCAGGGATGGCGTAAAGACTACGCCAGCCAGGCAGAAGCCCGTCGGGATGTGGCGGACGGCACTGCCTGCTGACGTTTTACCAGCAGAAACGCTTGAACTCGGCGCTGGGCAATTGAGCCCGGCCGAGTTTGCACGACAAAGCCCGCTCAAGCCTGCGCCTGTGCAGGCTTGAGCGACTGACTCCCTCAGAACAAAATTATCTGTCGCCCAAGGCGGCAGCACTCAATCCCAGCTCAACGCCCCACCACTCTGGTATTCCGTCACTCGCGTCTCAAAGAAATTCTTTTCTTTCTTCAAGTCGATCATTTCGCTCATCCACGGGAAGGGATTATTGGCGCCGGGGAAGAGTTCCGGCAGGCCGATCTGGGTCATGCGGCGGTTGCAGATAAAGCGCAGGTATTCTTTGAACATCGGCGCGTTCAGGCCCAGCACGCCGCGCGGCATGGTGTCTTCGGCGTAGGCGTATTCCAGATCGACGGCGTGGCGGAACAGCTCGGTGATTTCGGCGGCGAAGCTGTCGGTCCACAGTTGCGGGTTTTCCAGCTTGATGGTGTTGATCAGGTCGATGCCGAAATTGCAGTGCATGGATTCGTCACGCAGGATGTACTGGTATTGCTCGGCGGCGCCGGTCATTTTGTTCTGGCGGCCCAGGGCGAGGATTTGCACGAAGCCGACGTAGAAGAACAGGCCTTCCATGATGCAGGCAAACACGATCAGCGATTTGAGCAGCTGTTGGTCGGTTTCCAGCGTGCCGGTCTTGAATTCCGGGTTGGTCAGCGCGTCGATGAACGGAATCAGAAATTCATCCTTGTTACGGATGGACTGGATTTCGTGGTAGGCATTGAACACTTCGCTTTCGTCCAGACCCAGGCTTTCCACGATGTATTGATAGGCGTGGGTGTGGATGGCTTCTTCAAATGCCTGGCGCAGCAGAAACTGGCGGCATTCTGGCGCGGTGATCTGGCGGTAGGTGCCCAGCACGATATTGTTGGCGGCCAAGCTGTCGGCGGTGACAAAAAAGCCCAGGTTGCGGGTGACAATGCGGCGCTCGTCGTCGGTCAGGCCGTTGGGGCTTTTCCACAGTTCGATGTCGCGCTGCATATTCACTTCTTGCGGCATCCAGTGGTTGGCGCAGGTGGCCAGGTATTTTTCCCAGGCCCATTTGTATTTGAACGGCACCAGCTGGTTGACGTCGGTTTGGCCGTTGATGATGCGCTTGTCCACGGCGTTCACCCGGCCTGTGCCGTGGGCGGTTAATCCGTTGGGGGTGGCGGTGGCGGAGGTGGCGAAAGCGTCATCAAAGCGCAGATTCATGGTGGGTGTGGCTCCAGGTAGGTCAGTCAGTACAATCGGTGAATTCAGGCAGGGCCGTGGCTGCAGGCGCAGGTGTGCGCGGCTCTCTACGGTATAGGCCAATGGGGCAGCAGGCTGGGGTCAACCTGCTGGCCGATTGGCGGCGCGCTGGTTGGGCGCGCCAGCCTGCCGGCGTGGGCCGGCAGGCGGGGTGGATTACTGGCAGGCTTCGCAATCCGGGTTGTCGATGCTGCAGAACTTGGCGTCGGTGGCCGGCAGGGTTTCTTCCTGCGGGGCGGCGGCCTGGGCCGGGGCGGCCACGCCGCCGGCCACTGGCACGGCGTTCAGCTCGCCGCCGCGACCGGTGGATTTCTCGGCGCTGGAGGCGGACAGGGTGCGCAGGTAGTAGGTGGTTTTCAGGCCACGCACCCAGGCGTGCTTGTACAGCTCGTCCAGCTTTTTGCCCGAGGCGCCGGCCATGTACAGGTTCAGGCTTTGCGCTTGGTCAATCCACTTTTGCCGGCGGCTGGCGGCTTCCACCAGCCAGCGCGGGTCGATTTCAAAGGCGGTGGCGTAGATGTCGCGCAGCTCGGCCGGGATGCGGTCGATGCGGCTGACGTTGCCTTCAAAGTATTTCAGGTCGGCGATCATCACTTCATCCCACAGGCCGGCGGCCTTGAGGTCGCGCACCAGGTAGTCGTTGACCACGGTGAACTCGCCCGACAAATTGGATTTGACGAACAGGTTCTGGTAGTTCGGCTCGATGCTGGCCGACACGCCAATGATGTTGGCGATGGTGGCGGTGGGGGCGATGGCCACGCAGTTGGAGTTGCGCATGCCGTGGGTGGCAATGCGGCTGCGCAGCGCCGGCCAGTCCATGCTTTCCGAGCGGTCCACGTCCAGATAGCCGCCGCGCTCGGCCGCCAGCAGGTCGATGCTGTCTTGCGGCAGGATGCCGCGATCCCACAGGCTGCCCTTGTACGACGGGTAGCGGCCGCGTTCTTCGGCCAGCTCGGTGGACGCCCAGTAAGCCTGATAGCACACGGCTTCCATCGAACGGTCGGCAAATTCCACCGCGGCCGGCGAGGCGTAAGGGATGCGCAGGGTGTGCAGGCAATCCTGGAAGCCCATCACGCCCATGCCCACCGGACGGTGTTTCAGGTTGGCGTTGCGGGCTTTTTTCACCGGGTAGAAGTTGATGTCGATGACGTTGTCCAGCATGCGCATGGCGGTGCGCACGGTGCGGGCCAGTTTGTTTTGGTCCAGCTGGCCGTTGTGCAGGTGGTTCACCAGGTTCACCGAGCCCAGATTGCACACGGCAATCTCGTTGTCGTTGGTGTTCAGGGTGATTTCCGTGCACAGGTTGGAGCTGTGCACCACGCCGACGTGTTGCTGCGGGCTGCGGATATTGCACGGGTCCTTGAAGGTGATCCACGGGTGGCCGGTTTCAAACAGCATGGTGAGGATCTTGCGCCACAGGCTGAGCGCCGGGAGCTTTTTGGCCACGCGCAGCTCACCGCGCTCGGCCTGGGCTTCGTAGCGCACATAGGCTTCTTCAAAGGCGCGGCCGTACAGGTCGTGCAGGTCGGGCACTTCGGACGGCGAGAACAGCGTCCAGTCGGCGCCTTCCATCACCCGCTTCATGAACAGGTCAGGAATCCAGTTGGCGGTGTTCATGTCGTGCGTGCGGCGGCGGTCGTCGCCGGTGTTCTTGCGCAGCTCGAGGAATTCTTCGATGTCGGCGTGCCAGGTTTCCAGGTAGGCGCACACTGCGCCCTTGCGCTTGCCGCCTTGATTGACTGCTACCGCCGTGTCGTTCACTACCTTCAGGAAGGGCACCACGCCTTGCGATTTGCCATTGGTGCCTTTGATGTGGCTGCCCATGGCGCGCACCGGGGTCCAGTCATTGCCCAGGCCGCCGGCAAATTTGGACAGCAGGGCGTTTTCCTTGATGCCTTCGTAAATGCCGTCCAGATCATCGGCGATGGTGGTCAGGTAGCACGACGACAGCTGGCTGCGGCGGGTGCCGGCGTTGAACAGCGTCGGGGTGGACGACATGAAGTCAAAAGTGGACAGCACATTGTAAAACTCAATCGCGCGCGCTTCGCGGTCGATTTCGTTCAGCGCCAGACCCATGGCCACGCGCATGTAAAACGCCTGCGGCAGCTCGATGCGCTGGCCGTCGATGTGCAAAAAGTAGCGGTCGTACAGGGTTTGCAGGCCCAGGTAGCCAAACTGGGTGTCGCGGCTGGCCACCAGCGCACGGCCCAGGCGCTCCAGGTCAAATTCGCCCAGTTTTTCGTCCAGCAACTCAGCGGCAACGCCGCGCTTGATATAGCCGGGGAAGTATTCGGCGTAACGCTCGGCCATGTCTTCCTGGCTGACAGCTTCGCCGAGGATTTCCAGGCGGATGCTGTTGAGCAGCAGGCGCGAGGTAACCAGATTGTAAGACGGGTCTTTTTCGATCATGGCGCGGGCGGCCATGATGGCGGATTTGTTGACTTCGTCTTCGGCTACGCCGTCGTACAGGTTTTTCAGGGTTTCCGACAGGATGTGTTCAGCATCGGTATCGGCTTCCAGGCCGGCGCAGGCGGATTTGATCAGCGCCTTGAGCGCCGCCACGTCCAGCAGCTGGCGCTCGCCGTTGGCTTTCACCACATTGATCACATGGGCGACGTCGGCCTCGCCGCGCAGGGCGCGCTGGCGCGAGCGTTCTTCCCGGTACAGCACATAGGCGCGGGCCACATCATGTTCGCCCGAGCGCATCAGCGCCAGTTCCACCTGATCCTGGATTTCTTCGATGTGGATGGCGCCGCCTTCCGGCTTGCGACGCATCAGCGCGTTGACCACTTGTTCGGTCAGGTGCGCCACCTGGTCGCGGATGCGCGCCGACGTGGCGCCCTGGCTGCCGGCCACGGCCAAAAAGGCCTTGCTCATGGCGACAGAGATTTTGCCCGGCTCAAAAGCCACCACGCTGCCATTGCGGCGGATGGTCTTGAAGTTGGCGTAAACAGAGTCAGGGGCCGGCGCGTCGCTGGTGCTGTACATGGGTGGAGAATTCCTTCGTGTGATTCATCAATGGCACAGCCTGCCGCCCACCTGTGGATAACCTTGTGGAAGACATGTGTGCACCTTGTGTGTAACCACAAGATATAGTTGTTGCGAGGGTTGGATAGCCACAAATGCTAGTGGTTAGTCGGGCGTTCGACAAGAATTGACAGCCGGCAAAAAATGCGGTTTTGCCCCGGCCGGACAGGCATGGCCAGACGGCAAATCCAGCGCTGGCAAGGACTTGCGTGCGCCTGCTATGCGCCCGGTATAAAATGCGTCCGATGCAGAATGTCGCAATCCTGAAACACAAGATGTGGTTTTCTTGCGACCCGACAGACACAAGCCACTGTTGGCGCCAAGCGGCCGGTGATGAATCGACCGTCCAGGTTGGGTCAGTGCAGCGGGCTGTGGATCATCTCGTGTACTTTACCGGCCTGCGGATGGGGTGAGCGTTACTCTCCACACCCTCCTGGTGTTGTTCGGTTTGCTCATATTTCTTGTTCAGCCTGCCGCCGCGCGTCTGGCTGGTGGCACAGTGCTCAGTGTGGTGAGTCGCGCTTAGCGGCTCAACAGCCAGTTAATCCCGCCGCCGCCCAGCATCAACCACAGCCACAGCGCGCCGGCCAGCGCCAGCGGCCGCCAGCCGGCGGCGCGCAGCATGGCCGGGCGAATATCCAGGCCCAGCGCGGCCATGGCGGCGGCCAGCAGCCAGGCGTCCACCTGCCATAACAGCTGGCGCAGCGCCTCGGGCAGCCAGCCGCTGCCGGCCAGCGCGGCGGCGGCGACAAAACCCAGCACAAACCACGGCCGGGGCGGGCGCGGCGTCGGCGCGCCATCGGCGCTCAGTTGCCCGTTGCGACGCCAGGCGTGCGCTAGCCACAGCAAAAACGGCGCAAGCAACAGCACCCGCAGCATTTTGGCCACCACCGCGCTGGCGGCAGCCTCGGCGCCCACCGCCTGGCCGGCCGCCACCACATGCGCCACTTCGTGCAAAGTGGAGCCAGCCAGCACGCCATAGGCGCGTTCGCTCAGCCCCAGCGGCGCCAAGCAGTGATACAGCCAGGGGTAGAGCACCATGGCCGCCGCGCCAAACAGCGTCACCCCGGCTACCGCCACGCCAGCGCGCTGGGCGTCGGCGCGCACCACCGGCTGGGTGGCCAGCACCGCCGCCGCGCCGCAAATGGCGCTGCCCGCGCCAATCAGCGTGCGGGTGGGCGCATCCAGCCGCAGGCGGCGGCCCAGCCATTGCGCCAGGGCAAAAGTGCTGACCAACACCGCCGCGTCGATCACCCACACCCGCACGCCCAGCCCGGCAATGTCCGCCAGCGTCAGCCGCAAACCAAACAGCGCCACCCCCAGCCGCAACAGCGGGCCCTTGGCCAGGTTCAGGCCAGGCTGCCAGCCAGGCCGGCGCACGCCGGCCAGCGCCATGCCCAGCAACATCGCCAGCATCAAGGCCGACACCCCATGCGCGGCCAGCCACGGCACAGGCGCCAAGCACAGCGCCGCGCCCCCCAGCAGCAGGGCAATCAGCAAGCCGGCGCGACCGGCAATCCAGGCAAACATGGCGACATCCTCGCAAACAGTGACAGCCATGCAGCCTACGCGGGCGCAGTCAATTGATAAAACAGATAATATAGATAGAATCAATTGATATAACCGATCAATGGCGGCGCCACGCCGCGCCCACCGTGGAGCCCCACATGCCCCTGCGCCTGACCCTGCGCGAACTGGAAGTCTTTGTCGCCATCGCCGAACAACACTCCGTCACCCGCGCCGCCCGCGCGGTGGCGCTGTCGCAATCGGCGGCCAGCCAGGCGCTGGCCCAGCTGGAAAGCGCGGTGGGGGTGAGTTTGTTTGACCGGGTGGGGCGCGGCTTGCAGCTGAACGCCCACGGCCGCGCCGCCTTGCCGCGCGCCCGCGCCCTGCTGGACGACGCGCAAGCCCTGCAAGACGCGCTGCTGGGCGGCGCGCTGTCGCTGCGGCTGGGCGCCAGCACCACCATCGCCAATTACCTGCTGCCGCAACGCCTGGCGGCGCTGCGCCGCCAGCAACCGGATTGCCGGCTGAGCCTGCACGTGGCCAACACCCGCGACATCGTCGCCGCCGTGCTGGCCTGCACCGTGGATTTTGGCCTGGTGGAAGGGCCATGCCAGCACCCGGAACTGGAAGTCATCCCCTGGCTGGACGATGAACTGACGCTGATCGCCGCCCCCGACCACCCACTGGCCCACCGCCCGCTCAGCGCCGCCGAACTGGCCGACGCCCCCTGGCTGCTGCGCGAACCCGGCTCCGGCACCCGCGAAGCGGTGGAGCGCGCCCTGCTGCCCAGCCTGGGCCGCTTGCGAGTGGAAATGGAGCTGGGCGACTCCGAAGCCATCAAACGCGCCGTCGCCGCCGGCCTGGGCGTCAGCTGCCTGTCACGCCGCGTCGCCGCCGAGCTGCTGACCAGCGGCGCGCTGGTGGAACTGCGCGCCGACCTGCCGGTGCTGACGCGCACGCTATGGCGGATTCATCGACGGGACCGCCCGCCGGGGGCCGGGTTGCTGGGGGTGTTGGCGGGATGAGATGCCAGTATGAGAAAATACAACTAAATCCATAGGCGTAAAGAAGTAATAAAGCAGAATTTAAGCGGCTGCCTACATGGGCTTGACATTAAATTGTATTAATGCAATAAAGCTACTTCTTGCAGTGAACGAAAAGGCGTAGACAGTATATGTTATATAAGATCAGTCAGTGGATGGATATCGGGCACCATTATCATGGAGGCACTATTTTGTTAGGAAATGGGGCGAGCATTGCCGTCTCTCCAAACTTTAACTACAGTTCACTGCTGGGTAATGCCATGCAAATGGGCTTGTTCTCAGGGGATATTGAAGAACTGTTCCGCTCTTTCGATACTACTGATTTTGAGTTTGTACTTCGATGTGTTTGGCAAGCTTTTGAAGTTAATGAATTGCTGCAGATATTCGATCTTCGCACTCTTAGAGCATATGAAAATATTAAAAGAGGCCTAATTCAAGCTGTGCGCAACGTACACCCAAAATATGAATCAATAAAACACAAGCTACCAGATATGTATTATTTCCTCAGGAAATTTAATACAGTGTTTTCATTGAATTATGATCTACTTACATACTGGGCAATGGCGTATGGATTTGATTATTCGAAAGAACATCAATTTAAGGACTGTTTTATATGTGGCGTGTTTGACGGCGACTGGATAAGATTTCGCAATACTTATAAAGAGCAAGCTAATACCTTAGTCTTTTATCCGCATGGAAGCTTGGCGTTAGGCCAGGATATCAGAGGGCAAGAATATAAAATTCATAGTCGCAAGGAAGATGGCTTGCTAGATGTAATTCTTAATAGCTGGGAAGAAGAAAACCTTATTCCACTATTCGTTAGCGAGGGAATGAGGCAGCAGAAAATTACATCAATACATAATAGCCACTACCTATCTACAGTGTACCACGAGGTTCTTGCATCGAAGCAAACAACGTTGACGATATTTGGCTGGAGCATTGGAGAGCATGACCAGCATTTATTGAAGCAAATGTCTAAAGCTGGAATTCGGCGCGTAGCAGTTTCTGTGTTCCGTAAAGATCAGGACTACTGTAACCATGCATTCCGAACCATTCAAAGTTACTTGGGCGCAGTCGATATTGATTTCTTTGACAGCGAAAGTCCTGGTTGTTGGGTTCATAAAAAGCCAGAAGACGACTGGGCTAAGTGGTGAAATAAAACTGAAAAAAATCGTCATTGCTTCGAAGGCAGGAGTCCAGAAATTTGATTCTACTGGCTTTGGTTTTTGGCAAACACGATATTTCTGAATAAATTAGTGCATCCTTAGATTTAGTAATAGCTACCGTGCACTTTTACCAAAACACAAAAAAACCGCGCGGTCTCCCGCGCGGTTTCACCTTCACCCGGATTCACATCCGGGTTGCCCTCTAGATTTTCACTATAGACCATCAACGCATCAGGTGGTTGCCCACTTCGCGCATGCCGGCCGACAGCATGGCCAGGTCCAGCGTGTCGTAGCCTTGCAGTTCGCTCAGCATTTGCTGGCAGACTTCCAGTTCGCCGCCTTTGCCGGCCAGCCAGTGCTTGGCGTACTGCGCTTCGCCGCAGGCCGGGCAGGCCAGGGCGCTGGCGGTGAGTTCGCGGTGCAGGCGATACAGGTCGTCGCGCAGCGCCGAGCGGGTGAGGGCTTGCCAGCGGTTGTCGCGCGGCAGGCGGGTGATGGCGTCGCGCAGCCAGTCCAGCTCCAGCACGCGGCCCAGCTCGAAGTAGTTGGCCGCCACCACGGCCAGCGGCAGGTTTTGCGCTTGCGCCAGTTCCAGGATGTCAAAGCCAGCCACGGCAAAGTCCAGGCGGGCCACCACGCCGGCCAGTTCGGCCGGGGTGTGGGCGGCGTGCAGGCGTTGCTCCCAGTCGGCCACCGCCGGGTAATGGGCGGCGTCGATCCAGCCGGGCAGGCCGGCCAGCAGTTCGGCCATCGGCGCGCGGCAGCGGGCCACGGCGGCGGCGATGTCGCCCAGCGGGCGGCCGCTGCGCAGCAGCCAGCGGGTGGCGCGTTCGATCAGCGTGCGCACTTGCACCAGCATGCTCACTTGCACATCGGCCGGCACGCGGTTGTCCAGCGCTTCGATGGCGTTCCACAGCGCTTCGCCGTCAAAGATGCGATTGACCGTCACCCAGGCTTGCACAATGTCGGCGGCCGGCCAGGCGGATTCTTCCTGCATGCGGAAGATAAACGTGGTGCCCATGCGGTTGACCACCTGGTTGGCCAGCTGGTTGGCGATGATTTCGCGCTTGAGCGGGTGGCGGCGCATGGCGTCGGCAAAGCGGGTTTGCAGCGCCGACGGGAAGTAGTTCACCAGCACGCTGTCCAGATCGGGGTGATCGGGCAGGGCCGAGGCTTGCAGCGCGCGGTCCAGCGAAATCTTGCTGTAGGCCAGCAGCACGGCCACTTCCGGGCTGGTCAGGCCCTGGCGGCTGGCGCGGCGTTCGGCGATGGCGCTGTCGTCGGGCAAGAATTCCAGCGCGCGGTTGAGCTCGCCGGTTTTTTCCATATGGCTGATCATGCGCTGCTGGGCAGACAGCATTTGTGCCGCGTGGGCTTTGTTCACCGCCAGAATCTGGGTTTGCAGGTAGTTGTTGCGCAGCACCAGATGGCCGACTTCGTCGGTCATTTCCGCCAGCAGCTCGTTGCGCTGCTTGAGCGTCATGTCGCCGGCCTGCATCACCCCGCCCAGCAGGATTTTGATGTTGACTTCGTGGTCAGAGCAATCCACCCCGGCCGAGTTGTCGATGGCGTCGCTGGACAGCGCCACGCCGTGGCGCGCGCATTCGATGCGGCCCAACTGGGTGATGCCCAGGTTGCCGCCTTCGCCAATCACCTTCACCCGCAGCTCATTGCCGTTGACGCGCAGGCCGTCGTTGGCGCGGTCGTTGGCTTCGGCGTGGCTTTGCGTGCTGGCCTTGATATAGGTGCCGATGCCGCCGTTGTACAGCAGGTCGGCCGGCGCTTGCAGGATGGCGTGAATCAGCTCGGTCGGCGCCATGCTGTCGCGCTCCACGCCCAGCCAGGCGCGCACGGCCGGCGACAGCGGGATGGATTTGGCGCGGCGCTCGAAGACCCCGCCGCCGTCAGAAATCAGGCTGCTGTCGTAGTCGGCCCAGCTGGAGCGCGGCAGGTTGAACAGCCGCGCGCGCTCGGCAAAGCTCACCGCCGCGTCCGGGTTGGGGTCAAGGAAGATGTGCTGGTGATTGAACGCCGCCAGCAGGCGGATATGCTCGGACAGCAGCATGCCGTTGCCAAACACGTCGCCGGCCATGTCGCCAATGCCGATCACGGTAAAGTCCTGCGTCTGGGTGTTGACGCCCAGGTGGCGGAAGTGGCGCTTGACCGATTCCCAGGCGCCGCGCGCGGTGATGCCCATTTTTTTGTGGTCATAGCCGGCCGAGCCGCCCGAGGCAAACGCGTCGCCCAGCCAGAAGCCATATGCTTCAGACACGCTGTTGGCGATGTCGGAGAACGTCGCCGTGCCCTTGTCGGCGGCCACCACCAGATAGGGGTCGTCTTCGTCCAGGCGGCGCACCGCCACCGGCGGGGCGATCTGGCCGTTGACCAGATTGTCGGTCAGGTCGAGCAGGCCGGAGATAAACATCTTGTAGCAGGCCACGCCTTCGGCCAGCCAGGCTTCGCGCTCGCTGGCCGGCGGCAGTTGCTTGCAGACAAAACCGCCCTTGGAGCCCATCGGCACAATCACCGAGTTTTTCACCATCTGCGCCTTCACCAGGCCCAGCACTTCGGTGCGGAAGTCTTCCATGCGGTCGGACCAGCGCAGGCCGCCGCGCGCCACCTTGCTGCCGCGCAGATGCACGCCTTCCACCCGCGCGCCGTACACCCAGATTTCAAACAGCGGGCGCGGTTGCGGCAGGAAGGGAATCGCCCCGGATTCCAGCTTGAACGACAGATACGGCTTGGGCTGACCGGCGGCGTCGCGCTGCCAGTAGTTGGTGCGGCGGATGGCCAGGATGATGGTCAGCAGGCCGTTGAGGATGCGGTCTTCGTCCAGATTGGCGACTTGCTCGAATTGCTCACGCACTTCGGCTTCCAGCCGGGTGCTGGCGCCAGCGTCGTCGTGCGTCGGGTCGAGGCGGGCCAGGAACAGGCGCACCAGGCCGCCGGTGATGGCCGGGTAATTGCCCAGGCATTGCTCGACGTAGCTCTGGCTGAAGGTCAGCCCGGCCTGGCGCAGGTATTTGGCCAGCGCGCGCACCAGAATCACTTCGCGCCAGTCCAGGTCGGCCAGCAGCGCCAGCTTGTTAAAGCCGTCGTTCTCGCACTGGCCGGCCGCCACGCGGCGCAGCAGCTGCTGAAAGCGCTCGCGCACATCGTCTTGCTCGATATGGGCGACATTGGCCACTTCCAGGCCAAAATCGTTGATCCACACCGTGGCGCCGTCGGCGCGCTCCACCGCGTAGGGGCGTTCGTCCTGCACGCGCACGCCCATATTCTCCAGCACCGGCAGGCTGGCCGACAGGCTGACCGGCTGGCCGGCGCGGAACACTTTCAGGTTTTGCCCGGCGCTGCCCTTGCGCAGCGGCTTGTACAGCTTGAGCGCCAGCGGCGCACCAGCCAGCGCTTCTTCGATCAGGCTGATGTCCAGCACGGCGTGGCGCGGCGAAAAGTCTTCGCGGTAGGCCACCGGGAAGGCATGCTGGTATTGCGAATACAAAGTATTGCCGCGCGCCTCGCCATGGCTGTCGATCAGCTGCTGGCGCAGCTCGTCGCCCCAGCCGCGCACAATGCGGGCGATGTCCTGCTCGATGCCCAGCGCGTCAAACGCCGGCAGCGGGCCAGGGGTGCGGATGATGTAGTGCACACGGGCCAGGTGGGTGTCAGAAATCGACACACTGTATTCGGCGGCGCTGCCGTTCAGCGCCTGCATCAGGATTTTTTCGATTTTCAGCCGCACTTCGGTGCTGAAGCTGTCGCGCGGCACAAATACCAGCGCGCTGACATAGCGCTGATACAGGTCGGTGCGCAGGAACAGGCGCACGCGCGGGCGCTCCAGCAGATTGACCAGGCCTTCGGCAATCGGCTGCAAGACGTCCACCGGGATTTCAAACAGCTCGTCGCGCGGGTAGCTTTCCAGCACAAATTGCAGGGTTTTTTCTTTGTAGCTGTTTTCGACGTAATCACACTCCGCCATCACCGCGTCCATCTTGCGGCGCAAAATCGGGATATTGCGCGGCGATTCGTGGTAGGCGGCGGCGGTGTATAGCCCCAGAAAACGGCATTCGCCAATCACATGGCCCTGGGCGTCGTAGCGCTTGATGCCAATAAAGTCCAGATGCGCCGAGCGGTGGATGGTCGAGCGGGTCTGCGATTTGTTCAGCATGATCGGGCAGGCCGGGTCGTAAGCCAGCTCGCGC
Organism: Rivihabitans pingtungensis; assembly: GCF_003201855.1. Lineage (GTDB taxonomy): Bacteria > Pseudomonadota > Gammaproteobacteria > Burkholderiales > Aquaspirillaceae > Rivihabitans > Rivihabitans pingtungensis. Next base: position 17,655 of record NZ_QJKI01000037.1, read on the forward strand.
AGGTGCGCCGGCAGCACGGCAAAACTGGCCGAATAGGTCTTGTCGCCCTGATTGCGCAAAATGCCGTGGCCGCTGCCCGGCACAATGCGCAGCGCGTCGCCGTCGTCGGTGCGCACCAGGTCGTAGGCGCAATAGCCCAGCAGCAAGAAGTGGCGGGCGTTCACCCAGTCCAGAAACGCGGAAATCTCGTTCACGTCCAGCTTGCCGTCCGGCAGCGGCGCTTGTTGCAGTTCAGCTTGAATGTCTTGCAGCTCGCGGCGCATGGCCGGCTCGTCTTCCACCGCCAGGCGGATGTCGGTCAGCACCTGCTCCAGCTCGGCCACCACCGTCGCCAGCTGGGCGGCGTCGCTGATGCGGTCGATTTGCAGATGAATCAGCGATTCCAGCGGCAGATTGCGCTCGCCGGTGCGACGGGCGTCCAGCAGGCAGCCGTCGGCGTCGCGTTCGACTTCCAGCACCGGATGCACCAACAGATGCAGGGTGAGGTTGTGGCGGGCCAGCAGCATGGCCACCGAATCAATCAAGAACGGCATGTCGTCGTTGACGATTTCGATGGCGGTGTGGGTGGATTGCCAACCGTGGCGCTCAAAATCCGGGTTGTAGGCGCGCACCTTGTGCTGGCCGGGCAGGCGTTCGCCGGCAAAGTCCAGGTGGGCCATGGCAGCGCCGTAGAGGTCGAGCGGCGCGGCGCGCTTGAGGTCGGCCGCCTCGGCTTCTTCAAAATAGGCGGTGAAATACGGGGCAAGCCGGGCGTGGTCGGCGGCGGGCAGACGCTCGGCGGCAATCGCGGCGACATCGGCAATCAGCGCGTTCAGTTCAATCTGGCTGGACAAGGACATGTGTTGGGCTCTTTTCAGTGCTAGGCAACAAGCTGGGGCAGAGTGTGTCTTGGCATGCGCCACTCCGGACAGGAGATGGGCATGCGCCGATTCTAGGCATGGCTCAAGCCTGCCACCTTCGGTTTTGCGACATGGAGATACAACATCAAGACGAGACGGGCCGTTGAAAGCGACATTTGTTCAGCACCGTGTATGCTGACACTCTGTTTATAGCTGGCGTTCAGGCTGTCGCCATGACAGCCGGGCGATCGGCGCGCCCACCTGGCCCGGCGGCCATTCCGCAGGCATGCGGGCGCCGGGCGAGCGGATTCTGGCGGCATCGCAGCGAGGGCAATGGGCAGATTTTGCCCAGACACAGCCAGATAAAAGCACAAAATGCCCGACACAACCCTTGCGCAGCGGTGATGCTCGCCGCTACCCTGCCGGGTTTGGTGAAACCTGCCTGCGCCGGGCGCATTCCGCCATTTTACCTGCCGCCCGCGCCTTTCCACGGCGCGCTTGCCATCCTTGCCGATTTACCCTAGTGTGAGTTCTGACGTGCCCGTTCAACCGATCCTGCCTGCCCGCCGCTCTTCCATGCCGGAACCCACCCCGCCCATCCAGAAACCCCTGCGCTACGGCTTTTTGCTGTTGCCGCAGTTTTCCCTGTCCGCCTGGGCCTTGGCGGCGGATGCGCTGACACGCGCCAATGGGCTGGCCGAACGGCGGGTGTTCGAAACGCTGACGCTCAGCCTGGAAGGCGAACGGGTGCGCGCCGGCTGCGGCGTGGACATCACCACCGATTTGACGCTCAGCTACGCGCCCCGGCTGGATGCGCTGTTCATCGTGGCCGAAGACGCCCAGCTGCCGGTGGATGTCGAGCTGTTGCAACGCCATCTGGCGCTGCTGTCGCCAGACAAGCTGTTTATCGCTGGCCTGGACACCGGCAGTTACTGGATGGCGCGCGCCGGGCTGTTAAGTGGCTATCGCGCCACCCTGCACTGGCAGGAAATCAACCGCTTTACCGAAGAATTCCCCGATGTGATCGTGTCGTCCAATCTCTACGAGATCGACCGCAATCGCGGCTCGTGCGCCGGCGGGGCGGCCACGCTGGATTTCATGCTGGCGCTGATTGGCCAGCACATGGGCGCCGACTTTGCCGCGCAATTGTCCGAAGTGTTCAGCATCGAGCGCATCCGCCCCGGCAACGAGCGCCAGCGCATTCCGCTGCAAACCCGCATTGGCGGCAGCCAGCCCAAGCTGACCGAAGCCGTCAGCCTGATGGAAGCCAATATCGAAGAGCCGCTGACCACCGACGATATTGCCTTTTATGTCGGCGTGTCGCGCCGCCAGCTGGAACGACTGTTCAAACAACACCTGAACACCGTGCCGTCCAAATACTATCTGGAACTGCGCCTGAACCGCGCCCGCCAGCTCTTGCAGCAAACCAGCAAATCCATTGTGCAAATCGGCCTGTCGTGCGGGTTTTCGTCCGGGCCGCATTTTTCCAGCACCTACCGCAATCACTTTGGCATTACTCCGCGCGAAGAACGCGCCCAGCGCAGCCAGCAAGGCTAAGCGCGGCTAACAAAACCCTGCGTTGTTGCCGTGTGTTGGCTGCACGCCTGGCCAGGGCCGCTGTCTTGCCTGGGGTGAGTGGTGTAGGGATGCACGCCGCATTGCCCGCATGGCGATGGCTGTGTAGCATGCCGACCACATTGCTTTGTGGATATCTTGATGAAAATTTCTGATTTGTTGGCCTGGGCCGCCTTGCTGGCCCTGCCCTGCGCCCAGGCGGCAGAAGCGCCCGCCCAGCCCAAACCGCGTGAAGTCTGTTTGGCCTTGCTCAATGGCGCACTGGCGGCCAGTGGGATCGAGCAAGTGTGCCAGCTGCCACAGCGCACACTCAGTAGCCAACTGCACCAAGGGTTTGCCATGCTGGGCTGCCAGCAGCATGTCCCCGAGCAAGAAGGGCTGCAACTGAGCAAACGGGTGTCGGCTGATCTGAATGGCCAAGTCGGCCAGCAAGGCCAGAAGGCGTTTTGCGCGCAAAAGCAGCCGATATACCAAAATACCCAACGTCAGTTTGCCCCGCTGCTGGAAAAAGCCCGACAGGCGCCGCCACGCTGAGTCACCGCGCACTTGGCGCCGCTAACTAACCCCTCTTGGCGTCGTTGCCCGACCTGGCTGTACGGCTTTACGGTCTGCGGCTGCACGCCTGGCCAGGATCGCTGCACGGGGTTTGGTGAGCGACGCCTAGTCCAGCGTCAGCTGCACCCGGCCGGCGCACACCTCGCGCAAGCGCACACTCAGGGCCGGCATTTGATCTGCCGGCAGACGCCAGCGCAAACATACCTCGCTGGCGTGGCTGACGGCCAGCAGCTGTGCGCCGGCCTGCGCCAGCTCGCGGCGTAATACCCCTTCCAGCGGATACGCTGCGGTGGCGCTGCCTTCGCACAGGGCCACCTGGGCAATCTTGTCGGCGCTCTGCAGCGCTTGCGCCACGCTGTCGGTATAGGCGCGCACCAGGCCGCCGGCGCCCAGTTTCACCCCGCCAAAATAACGCACCACGCTGGCCAGCACGCCTTCCAGCTGCTGATGGCGCAGCACTTCCAGCATCGGCCGCCCGGCCGTGCCGCTGGGCTCGCCGTCGTCCACCGCAGCAGATTGGCCGCCGGCCAGCAAGGCCCAGCACACATGGGCGGCGCCAGGGTGTTCGGCGCGCAAGGCCGCCACCCGCGCTTGTGCGCTGGCGCGGTCGGCCATCGGTTCGACGCAGGCGATGAACTGGCTTTTTTTGATGATCAGCTGATGGTGGGCCGGGGCGGCCAGGGTGAAGGGCATGGGCACATCGCCAGAAGGCAGAAAGGCGCAAGGGTAAATTCTGCTGGCGCGCCAACACAAGCCCCGCACCGGATTCAGCGGTGTATAATCCTGACGCTCTCGTCCCCTCAACGGATGGCGCGCCCGCCGCGCCCGATTTCTGCATGAAAACTCCGCTCTCTTTTTTGCTTGCCGCCACCCTGCTGGCGCCGACGCTGACTTTTGCCAACACCGTTGCAGCGCCGATTGCCGTGCCCGCCGCCGCCCCGGCCAGCTTTGTGCCGCCGCCGCCCGAGATTGCCGGCAAGGCGTATTTTCTGAATGATTTCAACAGCCAGCTGCCGATTGCCGTGCGCGACCCGGATTTGCGGGTGGACCCGGCCTCGCTGACCAAGCTGATGACCGCCTACCTCACCTTCAAGGCGCTGCGCGAAAAACGCCTGAGCCTGGAGCAAACCCTGCTGGTGTCGGCCAAGGGCTGGAAAACCGAGGGCTCGCGGATGTTTCTGGATCCGAAAACCCCGGTGACGGTGTCTGATCTGATTCGCGGCATGATCGTGCAATCTGGCAATGACGCCTGCGTGACGCTGGCCGAGGCGATTGCCGGCAGCGAAGAGGTGTTTGGCCAGGTGATGACCCGCGAAGCGCGCCGCCTGGGCATGAACGGCACCCACTTTGTCAACGCCACCGGCCTGCCAGCGCGCGACCACTACACCACGGTGCGCGATTTGAGCATTCTGGCCAATGCGGTGATTCGGGATTTCCCGGAGTTCTATCCGATTTATTCGATGAAAGAATTCCGCTACAACAACATCACCCAGCCCAACCGCAACCTGCTGCTGTACCGCGACCCGCGCGTGGACGGCATGAAAACCGGCTTTACTGACGCCGCCGGCTACAACCTGATTGCCTCGGCCCGCGCCGATGGCCGCCGCGTGGTGTCGGTGGTAGTGGGCACGGCCAGCCCGGAAGCGCGCGCCAACGAAAGCAGCAAGCTGCTGAACTACGGCCTGCAATTTTTTGATTCACCGCGCCTGTACGCCGCCAACAAGCCAGTGGGCAAACTCAAGGTGTTCAAGGGCGAGGCCAGCGAAGTGAACCTGGGCTTTACCCGCGATATTTACGCCACCGTGCCCAAGGGCAGCGCCGCACGCATTCAGGCCAAACTGGATGCCCCGGCCAAGCTGATTGCACCGATCAAGGCCGGCCAGCCGGTGGGCAAGCTGACGGTGACGCTGGATGGCAAGGTGCTGGCCGAACAGCCGGTGCTGGCGCTGAATGCAGTGGGCGAGGCCGGTGTGCTTGGTCGCTTGGTGGACAGTGTAAAACTGTGGTTTAACTGATTCAGTCACCACACTGTTGCCATGTCATCTTTGCAGATGGCCTGGCGTAGCCAGCAGGCATCAGACCATGCAGGGCGATTCCAAGGGCGTGTAAGTCGTGCCGGTGGGATCGCCCTGCATGGTTCGGCAGCAGCATCCACCATGTATTACAATGCCGCCTATGTATACACCAAAATACGTATCACGTTCTGAATGGCTGACCGTGCGCGGCCATGCCTTTCATGTGCGCCACTGGGGGAGAGAAGGCGCGCCCAAGCTGTGGATGCTGCACGGCTGGATGGATGCCTCGCCCACCTTTCAGTTTGTCGTTGATGCGCTGGAACGTGACTGGCACATCATCGCCCCCGACTGGCGCGGATTTGGCCTCACCGCCTGGAACAGCGGCAGCTATTATTTTCGGGTATCCGGAATCCACTGTTGAACGATATTTGCGAGGCGCGCCTATACTCTGGGCGTACTTCGGAATTGACTGTTGAAACGTCGTACGCTACCA
>NZ_QJKI01000038.1 GCF_003201855.1 Rivihabitans pingtungensis
CGCTTCCGGCGTTTGGCCAGAGCTTACGAGAAGCTGCCGCAGACGCTGGCTGGATTACATTACGTGGCGTTTGCCATGTTGATGCTGCCGCACCTTCCTGATGTTGTTGGGATGGTTCAGAACATGCTCTAGGCTACGGCGATATCACTCCAGTCGCTGTAGTTACCAAGCTGGCAGTGGCTATCGAAAACATATTGAGCTTTGTATTATTTGCATTCACCATTGCAGCAGTAACAAATTTTGCTGGCAGTAAAAGAAGATGAACTCTACTGGCAGCATCCCTGTGTTGATCCATGCATAACAAGGCGCTCAACCCCGCTCCCTTCGGTCGCTGGACGCTGCGCGATAAAGCCGCGCAGCGCCGGTTAGCTCTACGTTAGACCTGACGCTCTCAAGAACCAAGTGCAACACTCTGCTACCGCATTCCGGAGCCGTCATTGCGGCAAACCCTGACGTATGACCAGGGCCGGGAGATGAGCCGGCACAAAGAGCTGACCGAGCGCACGGGCGTTTGAGTGTACTTTGCTGACCCACACAGCCCAACGAGGCGGCGGTCAGGGCCAGCAGCGCGCGGGTGAATATGGCGGGGTTCCTTGGCGATAGGTAAACCCAATACCTTACGCCAGACCATAAACCTGCCTACCCCGGCCGCCCAGACAGGGTTTACACCAGGTTCAGCCGCACGTCGATATTGTTGCGGGTGGCGTTGGAATACGGGCAGACGATATGCGCGCGTTCGATCAGCGTCTGCGCCAGTTCGCGGTCCATGCCCGGCAGGCTGATGCGCAGGTCCACTTCAATGCCAAAGCCGTTGGGGATGGCGCCGATGCCCACGTCGCCGCTGACGCTGACGTCGGCCGGCAGCGGCAGCTTGTCGCGGGCGGCGACAAACTTCATGGCGCCCAAAAAGCAGGCGCTATAGCCTGCGGCAAACAGTTGCTCGGGGTTGGTGCCGACGCCGCCAGCGCCGCCCAGCTCGCGCGGGGTGCTCAGTTGCACATCCAGTTGGTTGTCGCTGGACACGGCGCGGCCGTCACGGCCGCCGGTGGCGGTGGCTTGGGCGCGGTAGAGAACTTTTTCGATCGACATGCTGAGCTCCTTGAGGGATTAGTATTGCTTGCTAATATATCGTGTGCGATATGTTTGTTTAAAAAATCGGCCCACATGGGCGGGCCAGCCGGGGTGTTGCCGTGCTCAGACGTGCTGAAACAAGGCGTCGCGTAAGGTCAGCAGTTGTTTGCGCAGGGCGACAATGTCGTCCTGCGAACAAGACAGCGCCTCGCTCATGCAGCCAGGAATATGCTGCACCTGGGCGTACAGCGCGCGCCCGGCCTCGCTCAGGCTGACAATCACCTGACGCTCGTCGCTGGGTGAGCGGCGGCGGTTGACCAGCCCGCGCGCTTCCAGCCGTTTCAGCAGCGGCGTCAGCGTGGCGGTTTCCAGGTAGAGCTGGCTGCAAATGTCCGACACATTGCGCTCGTCGCGCTCCCACAGCACCAGCATCACCAGGTATTGCGGGTAGGTGAGGTCCAGCTCGCGCAGCAGGGTGCGATACACCTTATTGACCCCCAACAGGGTCGAATACAGTGCAAAGCACAGCTGGGCGTCCAGTTTCAGCGCCGGGTTGCCGGTGGTGGAGAGGGGTGGTGTGTCTGCCATGTCGGCAATTTATATTGTGCGCGATGTAATTGCAAGCGATTTTTACCTGAAAGCCCACGTGAGCCCATGTGGCCCCTGTCACCTTCCTGACAATTTTCGCCCGCCATGCACGCACAGCATCAAGCAAATATTTGGTTTTAAATGGTTTTTCTTCTGGCCCCGGACTTGCTAATCCAGAGTTCAATCCGGCGGCGCGCGGCGTCGCCCTTGGTTTCCAGGAGGCCAGCCATGCAATCCCCATCTTGGGTCACCATCAACGACACCACCTTGCGCGATGGCGAGCAGTCCGCCGGGGTGGCGTTTTCGCTGAGCGAAAAATTGAGCATTGCCCGCCAGTTGGTCGCCATCGGCGTGCCAGAGCTGGAAATCGGCATCCCGGCGATGGGCGAGGAAGAGCGCGACAGCATCCGCGCGGTGGCGGCGCTGGGCCTGCCGGCGCGGCTGATGGTGTGGAGCCGCATGCACCCGGACGACATCGACGCCTGCGCCGATTTGGGCGCGCATCTGATTGATGTGTCGATTCCGGCGTCGGACCAACACCTGGCCTACAAATTGCGTCAGAACCGCGACTGGCTGCTGCGCACCTTGCCGGACACGCTGGCGCGCGCGGGCGATTTGGGCATGGAGGTGTGCGTGGGCTGTGAAGACGCCTCGCGCGCTGACCTGGGGTTTTTGTGCCAGCTGGCCGAGGTGGCGGCCAAGGCCGGCGCGCGCCGGCTGCGCTTTGCCGACACGCTGGGCATTCTGGAGCCGTTCACCACCTACGAGCGGATTGCCGCCTTGCGCGCGGCCAGCGGGCTGGAGATTGAAATCCACGCCCACGACGACCTGGGCCTGGCCACCGCCAACACCCTGGCCGCCTGTCGCGGCGGCGCCACCCACGCCAACACCACGGTGAACGGCCTGGGCGAGCGCGCCGGCAATGCGCCGCTGGAAGAAGTGGTGCTGGGGCTGGCCAAGCTGCACGGCATCGCCACCGGGGTGGATTTAAAGCATTTTCTGGCGCTGTCGCAGCAGGTGGCGACGGCGTCCGGGCGCACGGTGTCCTGGCAAAAAAGCCTGGTCGGGCAAGGGGTGTTCACCCATGAGGCGGGCATCCATGTCGATGGCCTGCTGAAACACCCGGACAACTACCAGGGCTTTGACCCCAGCGAGGTGGGCCGCAGCCACCGCATTGTGCTGGGCAAGCATTCTGGCCCGCGCGCGGTGATGACGGTGTACGCCGGCTTGGGCGTGCATCTGGATATGGCGATGGCCGAGCGCCTGCTGGCGCGGGTGCGCGCCTTTGTGCTGGCGCGCAAGCGCCCGCCGGAAAACCCCGAACTGTTGAATTTGCTGAGCGATGAGGAGATGGCCCGCCATGTCTGATGCCTGCACCCTGAGTCCGCCGATGACTGATGACGCTTCCCGCCCGCTGGGCCTGGCCGCGCAACTGCGCGAGGATTTGCACTGCGTGTTTCAGCGCGACCCGGCCGCGCGCACCCGTTTTGAGGTGCTGACCACCTACCCCGGCGTGCACGCCATTCTGGGCCACCGTCTCGCCCACCGGCTGTGGACGCGCGGCTGGCGCTACCCGGCGCGGCTGTTGAGCTTTGCCGTGCGGCTGTTCACCAATGTGGACATCCACCCTGGCGCAGTGATTGGCCGCCGCTTTTTTATCGACCACGGCGCCTGCGTGGTGATTGGCGAAACCGCCGAGGTGGGCGACGACGTGACGCTGTATCACGGCGTGACGCTGGGCGGCACCTCCTGGAAGCAGGGCAAGCGCCACCCCACCTTGTCGGATGGCGTGGTGGTGGGCGCCGGCGCCAAGATTCTTGGGCCGATTGTGGTTGGCCCGCGCGTGCGGGTGGGGGCCAATTCGGTGGTGATCAAGGATGTGCCGGAAGACGCCACCGTGGTGGGCGTGCCCGGTCGGGTGGTGACCAGTCGCCGCCAGGGCCAGGAAGATGTGCAGGCGCGGCTGGATCATCACCTGCTGCCCGACCCGGTGGCGCGCTCGATCAGCTGCCTGGTCGATCGCATCGACCAACTGGAGCGTGAGCTGGCGCTGTTGCGCGGGCAAACGCCGCCCCATTCTGACGACGGCCACTGTCGCACCTGTTCGGCCGGCGACCTGTGCTGCGAGCAGGTGGATGCTGCCGCGCCGCAGGTGATTGAAGTGACAAAGGCCTGAACCATGGACTTGCTGGATTTTACCGACTGTGCGCTGTACTTCGAGGCGGAGCTCTCGCCCGAAGTGGAACAGCTGATGCATCGCGCCGCAGAGTGCTACGGCGAACCCGAAGCCGAGCTGGCCCTGCTGCGCGCCTTTTTGCACGCCCCGGACAGCCTGACCGTGCTGGTGGGGCTGTACCGCTATTACTTTTATCAGCACCGCCTGGCCGAAGCGCTGGACGTGGCTTACCGCGCCATGCGCCTGGCCAGCGCGCGGCTGGGCATATCGGACGACTGGCGGCGGCTGGACGAGCACGGCCTGGCGGTGGCCGCCGCGCAATCGTTTGGTTTGCTGCGTTTTTATTTGCTGGCGCTGAAAGCTGCCGGCGTGGTGCTGCTGCGGTTGGGCGACATCGACAACGCCCGCGACCACTTGAGCAAACTGGCCGCGCTGGATCAGCGCGACCAACTTGGCGCCAGCGCCTTGCTGGACATCATCGACCCCGTTCCCGACGTTTCCGCTGCCTGAAGGAGAGCCCCATGGATACCGATCTGTCTTTACTGGAAGCACTGGACGAACTCTCCAGCGCCGAGGATTTTCTGGATTACTTCAGCGTGCCCTACACCCCGTCGGTGGTGCAGGTGAACCGCCTGCACATCCTGCAGCGCTTTCACGACTACCTGGGCCGCTACGCCGCCAATATGCCGCCGGAAGAATCCGCCCAGCGCAGCATCTACCGGCTGTGGCTGGAGCGCGCCTACCTGGATTTTGTCGAATCCGACGCGCTGACCGAAAAAGTGTTCCGCGTGTTCCAGCAGCATGACCTGCCGGGCGGCGGCCACACCTCGTTTGTGTCGCTGGATCGGGTGTTCTCGTCATGATGAACGCGCGCTGGGAGTACGGCGACGGGGTCCGCTTGGTGCGCAACGTCAAAAACGACGGCACCTACCCCGGAATGGCGGTGGGCGCGCCGCTGGTGCGGCGCGGCAGCATTGGCCATGTGGTCGATATCGGCACCTTTTTGCAGGATCAGGTGATTTATTCGGTGCATTTTCTGGAAGACGGCCGCATTGTCGGCTGTCGCGAAGAAGAGCTGATCGACATCAACGACCCATGGACGCCCTCGCGCTTTGAGTTTCGCGACAAAGTCTGTCCGCGCGTGCCGCTGACCCTGGGCGGCGAAACGTTGACCCCGGCCGGCGCGGTGGGCGAGGTGCTGCGGGTGATCCGCGATGCGCCGGGCGGCGTGGCCTATCACCTGCACTTTGCCGAGCAACTGCCCGGCCGGGTGTTTCAGGTGGCGGAAACCCTGCTGGACCCAGCCGCCGGCTGGATTCCGGCCGGAGAAGAAGAGGTGGAGCACGATGCCAGCCTATCTTGAACTGAAACTCTCCTGGGAGCTGTTCCAGCGCGCGCCGCAGGCGCTGAACGCCGAAGAACGCGCCAAACTGGACAAAATCGCCCGCCGCCAGCAACAGCTGGAGGCGGCGATTTTATCCAGCCGCGAAGCAGAAGACGTGCGGGTGGGCGACGCCGAGCTGCACGCGCGGCTGGACACGCTCGCCGCGCGTTACGCCAGCCCCGAAGAATTGACCACCGAGTTGAACGCCGTCGGGCTGAACCAAGCCAGCCTGGCCGAGGCGGTGTTGCGCGATTTGCGGGTGGAGGCGCTGCTGGAGCATGTGGCCAGCAAAACCGAACTGGCCAGCGACGAAGACGCCGAGCGTTACTACCGCGAGCATCCGCAGGCGTTCAGCCGGCCGGAAACCCGCACCATGCGCCATATTCTGGTGACCTTCAATAACTCGCGCGAGCAGGTCAAGGCCTTGGCGCTCTTGGACAAGGTGCGCCGCACCCTGGTGGACGAAGACAGCTTCGCCAAGGCGGCGCTGCGCTATTCGCACTGCCCCACCGCCATGCAGGGCGGCGCGCTGGGCACGCTCAAGCGCGGCCAGCTGTTTCCCGAACTGGAGCCCTCGGCATTTGGCATGGATGCCGGCGAAGTGTCCGACCCGATCGAATCGCCGATTGGCCTGCACATTCTGCGCTGCGACGCCATCCAGAGCGGCGAGACGGTGAGCTTTACCCAGGCGCGGGAGAAAATCCTCAGCCATATGAACGACAAACGCCGCGAAGCGGCGCAAAAAGCCTGGATTGTCTGTCAATTGGCGCGCACGAGCAGCGCCCAGACCATCGGCTAAGAGACTTGATGAAACAAAAAACCGGGTGCGGCCATGCCGTTTACCCGGTTTTTTCGTGTGCGCAGTATGGGGTCAGACCGCGCCGCGCGTAGTGATGCACGCAGGCGGTTTCTCAGCCCGCCACCGCCACATTCACCAGCGTGGGCTGCAATACCCGCACCACGTCAGCCGGATCAACCCCAATCAAATAGCCGCGTTTGCCGCCATTCAGATAGATGCGCGGCAGCTCGGCGATGCTGGCTTCCATATACACCGGCATGGCCTGGCGCGTGCCAAATGGGCTGGTGCCGCCCACTTGATAGCCGGAGTGTTTGTCGGCAATCGCCGGCGGGCAGGGCTCGATGCTTTTTACCGCCAATTGGCGGGCCAGGTTCTTGGTGGAGACTTCGCAATCGCCGTGCATCAGCACCACCAGCGGGCGTTTTTGTTCGTCGTGCATGATCAGGGTTTTGATCACGGCGTGTTCGTCCACGCCCAGTTCGCGGGCCGAGACGCGGGTGCCGCCTTTTTCTTCGTAGGCGTACAGGTGATCCGTCCACGCCACATGGTGGGCGCGCAGCATGCGGATGGCCTGGGTGACAGGGGGTTTCTGGCTCATGGTGAAAAACAGCGACAGAGAAAGAAAACCCGCAGTGTAGCGCTGCCGGCAGACAGGGGGCCAGATGCAAACGCGGGCGGGAGTTGCCTCCCGCCCGCGTTCAGGCTGACATCAACACACCGCGCTTACTTGCTGGCGGCTTTGTCCGGGTAGCGATGGCACAGGCGCAACGCCTGCGGATAGGGATAGAAGTTGTCCATCTTGCCGGCGCGGATATTGGCCTGCTGGGTGCGCCAGAAGGCAGGCGACAGCAGGTCGCGGTGATACTTGATGAAGAACTTGCGCACCAGCGGGTCGCCCAGCAGGAAAGAGGCGAATTCTTCCGGGAAGATATCGTTCTTGGCCACTGGATACCACGGCTCGGACGCCATTTCGTACTCGGGCGACGGCGGCTCGGGGATGTCCCGGAAGTTGCAGTCGGTCATGTACTCGATTTCGTCGTAGTCGTAGAAAATCACCCGGCCATAGCGCGTCACGCCAAAGTTTTTGAACAGCATGTCGCCAGAGAAGATATTGGCCTGGGCCAGGTCTTTGATGGCGTCGCCGTATTCGCGCACGGCGTGTTCTTTTTCTTCCGGGGTGGCGTTGTCCAGATAGATGTTCAGCGGCTTCATCCGCCGTTCGATGTACAAGTGCTTGATCACCAGCGTGTCGTCGGTTTCTTCCAGCAGCGACGGCGCCAGGGTGCGCAGCTCGGTGAGCAGCTCTTCGGTAAAGCGCTTTTTCGGGAAGGCGACGTTGGAGTATTCCAGCGTGTCGGCCATGCGGCCCACCCGGTCGTGGCGCTTCACCAGCAGGTATTTGGCCTTGACGGTGGGGCGGTCCACTTCTTTCGAGCTGCCAAACACATCTTTGATCAGCTTGAACACAAAGGGGTAAGACGGCAGGGTGAACACCAGCATCACCAGGCCGCGAATGCCCGGCGCGATGATGAAATCATCGTTGGAGTGCTGCAAGTGGTGCATGAAGTCGCGGTAGAAGGTGTTCTTGCCCTGTTTTTGCAGGCCAAGCATGGTGTAGATCTCGGCCTTGGTTTTCCAGGGCAGCATGCCGCGCAAAAACTGCACATAGCCCGAGGGGACTTCCATGTCCACCAGGAAGTAGGCGCGGCTGAACGAGAACAGCACGCCAATGCGCCATGGCTCCAAGAGCACGGTGTCGATTTCCAGCTCGCCGTCGTCGTTGTGCATGATGCACAGCGCAAACGGGTAGCTTTGATTGCCGTTGATCACCTTGCCCATGATGTAGGCGGATTTATTGCGGTAAAAACCAGAATACAGCACCTGGATCTGGTAATTGACGTCCGGTGTGGCCCACTGGCCGCCCAGATGCTCGCGCGCGGCGCGCATTACCTTGACGATGTCGCGTCTGAGGTGGGCAAAGGGACGGTTCCAGCCAAAATCGGCCACAATCTGTTCCAGCGTCTGGCACAGACCCTTGGGGCCGGGGTAATAGCTGCGGTAAATCGGCGGGTCAGACTCGATATATTCCGTAGAAATCACCGGGCGGGTGAAAATGAAATCACTGTTGAAATAATCGCGGTCCAGAATACGACAGAACACCGAGTTGAAAAACGTCTCGGCCAGCTCTGGCTGTTTGTGGTTCATCAGCATGCCGATGAAGTACAGCTTGACCTGCTGCCAGGTGCTGTCGTCCAGCGCGTCGGCATGGAAGCGGCATTGCAGCTGCTCGACGGTTTCCATCACCCGTTCGGTGTAAAACTGGATGCGCTCGGTGATGGCGCGCTGCATGGCGTGCCAGTCGCCTTGGTCGAAGTATTCCTTGGCGTTGCGCGAGCATTCGCGAAACAGAAAATAGTGCTTGTTAAAGCCTTTGATCAGGGTCTGGGCAATGTCCCAGGCTACGGCGTTGAGTTCGGACGGTGTGTTCATCGGCGGCGGTCGGAGGATGGACAAAGTTCCGGCCGAACGGACGCCTGATGCGCGGGCGAGTTGGCCGGCGTGACAAGGCAAGGGCGCGGGTGAGGGCTTGCCGGCGCGGCGCCCATGCGGGCGCCGGGGTCAACGTGGATCAGCGGCGTCGACCGGCATGACGGGCGCGCACGCCGGGCCGGGGTGGGGCCGGGCGGTCAGCTCGCGACATGGCACGGTCATGGTGCGCTGGTTTGCCGCCATTGGCAAGAGGCGGCGCGCTGACGGTCAGCTGGCGCAGCTCGCCCGGCAGCAAGTCGCCCAAAGACCAGGGGCCAATGGCGGCGCGCACCAGGCGCAGCGTGGGGTGGCCCACCTTGGCGGTCATGCGCCGCACCTGGCGGTTTTTGCCTTCGTGGATGATGATTTCCAGCCAGCTGTCCGGCACGCTCTGGCGCACGCGGATGGGGGGCGTGCGCGGCCACAGGCTGGGCGGGTCGATGCGCCGCACCTGGGCGGGCTGGGTGACAAAGTCGCCTAAATCCACCCCGGCGCGCAGCTGGGCCAGCGCGGCGTCGTCGGGAATGCCCTCTACCTGGGCCCAGTAGGTTTTTGGCAGTTTGCATCCCGGATGGCTGATCTGGTGTTGCAGTGCGCCATCGGCAGTGAGCAGCAACAGCCCCTCGCTGTCGGTGTCCAGCCGGCCGGCGGGATAAACGTCGGGGATGCGGACATAGTCCGCCAGGCTGGGATGCTTGGGGTGCGCGGAAAACTGGCAGATCACGCCATAAGGTTTGTTGAACAGGATCAGTTCCGACATTTGCGGCTTTCTGGTGAATGCTGACGATTTGATGCCTTGTTCATGTTGCGGGACAGCATGAATAGGCGGTGCGGCGGATGCGAAACAGCGCATGGATGCGCGAAATCGAACATCCTCTAGCTTAGGCAACGGTTTTACGCGATAATATCAGGCTGAGGAGACGCGAAAAATTTCGATACCTATAACTTGTCCGTCGCACGCTCTGCCGCGACCGGCTCGCACTCTCCCCGCCCGAATTTGATTCCAACACGATCTGTTCATGCGCATGTCGAGAACCCGTCCGACCTCTGCCCCGCCACAGGCAGCCGTCATTCTGCTGTCGGCCACAAGCCGGCGTCCGGGTGCTTTGCAACATGCGCGCGCACTCCCACCCTACAATCCATGATGGAGCAGGCATGACGACTTCCCACATTACCGTACCCCAAGGCGGCCAGAAAATCGTTCCGGGTCAGGCTATCCCCGACAATCCGATCATCCCGTTCATCGAAGGCGACGGCATCGGCATCGACATCACCCCGGTGATGATCAAGGTGGTGGACGCCGCAGTGTCCAAGGCCTACAACAACAGCAAGAAAATTCACTGGATGGAAATCTACGCCGGTGAAAAATCCACCCGCGTGTACGGCGGCGATGTGTGGCTGCCGGAAGAAACCATGGCTGCCCTGAAAGACTACGTGGTGTCGATCAAGGGCCCGATGACCACCCCGGTGGGCGGCGGTATCCGTTCGCTGAACGTGGCCCTGCGCCAGGAGCTGGATCTGTACGTCTGCCTGCGCCCGGTGCGCTACTTCACTGGCGTGCCCTCGCCGCTGAAGCGCCCGGACCTGACCGACATGGTGATCTTCCGTGAAAACACCGAAGACATCTACGCCGGCATCGAATGGCAAGCCGAAACCGACGGCGCCAAGAAGCTGATCAACTTCCTGCAAACCGAAATGGGCGTGAAGAAGATCCGCTTCCCGGAAACCTCCGGCATCGGCATCAAGCCGGTGTCCAAGCAAGGTACCGAGCGCCTGGTGCGCAAGGCCATCCAGTACGCCATCGACAACGATCGCAAGTCGGTGACCATCGTGCACAAGGGCAACATCATGAAGTTCACCGAAGGTGGCTTCCGTGACTGGGCCTACGACCTGGCCAAGAACGAATTTGGCGCCCAGCTGGTGGATGGCGGCCCGTGGTGCAAGTTCACCAACCCGAAGACCGGCAAGGACGTCATCGTCAAAGACGCCATTGCTGACGCCTTCCTGCAACAAATCCTGCTGCGTCCGGCCGAATACGATGTGATCGCCACTTGCAACCTGAACGGCGACTACATCTCTGACGCGCTGGCCGCGCAAGTGGGCGGCATCGGCATCGCCCCGGGCGCGAACCTGTCTGACAGCGTGGCGATGTTTGAAGCCACCCACGGCACCGCGCCGAAGTACGCTGGTCTGGACAAGGTGAACCCGGGTTCGCTGATCCTGTCGGCCGAAATGATGCTGCGCCACATGGGCTGGACCGAAGCCGCCGACCTGATCATCAGCTCGATGGAAAAAGCCATCGGCGACAAGGTGGTGACGTATGACTTTGCCCGTCTGATGGACGGCGCTACCGAAGTCAGCTGCTCGGCCTTTGGCGATGCCATGATCGAGCGCATGTAATCTCTGCGCCAGCAACAAAAAACCCGCCGGAAGGCGGGTTTTTTGTTGCCTGTGCCCTGCGCGCCAAACGCGCCGGGCACTGCATTCCATGGGCTATTAGCTAGCCGACTGGATGTTGGCGGCTTGCTTGCCCTTCGGGCCTTGGGCGACGTCAAAGCTGACGCGCTCGCCTTCCTTCAGGGTTTTGAAGCCATTCATGTTGATTGCGGAGAAGTGCGCAAACAGGTCTTCGCCACCATCATCCGGAGTGATGAAGCCAAAACCTTTTGCGTCGTTAAACCATTTCACGATACCAGTTGCCATCTTGCTTGTTTCCTTAAAAAAACGGGGCCATCCCCCGAAAGCGCATGGGCATTTATATCATATATTCATGCCCGCGGAAGCCCTTGATGACAAGATCAGTATTTGTACTGATGACGAATTTCCCCTGAATCTGGTATGAAACTAGGTAGAAACCCTGAATTATTCAGCATGGGCTGCCACTGCGCTGGCGAAATATGCATGAAAAAACCCGCTTTAGCGGGTTGTGCTCACGCAAACCGTCTCAGTTCAATTACTGGGACTGAATGTTGGAGGCTTGCTTACCCTTCGGACCTTGGGTCACTTCGAAGGTCACGCGTTGGCCTTCTTTCAGGGTTTTGAAGCCGTTCATATTGATTGCGGAGAAGTGCGCGAACAGGTCTTCGCCACCATCGTCCGGGGTGATGAAGCCGAAGCCTTTAGCGTCATTGAACCACTTGACGGTACCAGTTGCCATATGTGTTACATCCCTAAACAAAAAACAGGGGTGGGAACCCCGATACTACGAAGCTTTCACTGTGGTGTGTTTTAGCGAGCATCGCGGAGGCAATCCGGTACTGCAAAACGAGGTCAAGCTCGCAACCCGAAGTAAGGTTTTACGTGAGCCGGCACACGCCGTCAAGCGTTTTCGCTGGTTTTACTATCGGCCTGCTCGGGCTGGGACGTTTTTGCACACTGGCATGTCTGGCGTGCACTGTTGCCGGGCGTGTGCGCCATGGTTATGCGCCACGTCGATGCAAAACTGGCCAGCGATTTGCATGTGTCAGGCCAGGAGATGGCACGGTGTGGTTTTTCTGTCGTACGCCATGCCGATGCGTGTGCACACGGCTGAACGGCCTGTGTCTGACTTGTGACAATCGCTGTCGTGGACAGCACAGCGGGCTTGTTCGTTGCATGAAAACAAAACAAGTCATTGTCATTAATCCCCGCCGGAGCGGGCTCCAGCATGGTCTGGCACACGCGGCCGCCATTGGAGCAAGCGTCAGCGGGCTGAATCCGTTAGGATTCTTCACTTGAAAAAGCTTTGGCTGACGCCAAAATGAAAGTAACCAAAGAGCGAGTTCCACCGCTATGCCTAGACGCACACAGGACGATGTTGCACTCGTCCCGATGAAAACACGGACGGCGCCGCCGCCTTTGTACAAAGTTTTACTTTTGAACGATGATTTCACGCCGATGGAGTTTGTGGTGCAAGTTTTGCAACGCATCTTCCGGATGGATCAGGAACAAGCAACCCGAGTCATGCTCACCGTCCACACCGAAGGGCGCGGCGTCTGTGGGGTTTACACCAAAGACATCGCTGCCACCAAGGTGGATCAGGTGCTCGATATGGCCAGGGTTCACCAGCACCCCTTGCAGTGCGTAATGGAGGAAAACGGATGATCGCCCAAGAACTTGAAGTGAGCCTGCACATGGCCTTCATGGACGCACGTCAAAAACGCCATGAGTTCATCAGCGTTGAACACCTGTTGCTGGCCATGCTCGACAACCCCTCTGCCGCCGATGTGTTGCGCGCCTGCGGCGCCAACCTGGATCAGTTGCGCAAGAACCTGTCCGAATTCATCGAACAGCACACGCCGCTGGTATCGGGCACCGATGAAGTGGAAACCCAGCCCACGCTGGGCTTTCAGCGCGTGATCCAGCGCGCCATCCTGCATGTGCAATCGTCCGGCAAAAAAGAAGTCACCGGCGCGAATATCCTGGTCGCCATCTTTGGCGAAAAGGACTCGCACGCGGTGTACTACCTGCACCAGCAGAACATCAGCCGCCTGGATGTGGTCAACTACATCTCGCACGGCATCTCCAAGCAAAAGAGCGGCGAGCAACCGCCGCGCAGCTCGGGCGAGGAGAGCGGCGACGAGCAGGAAACCGCCGGCCATGGTGGCGCGCTGGAGAACTACACGCAAAACCTCAACCAGCAAGCCACCGCCGGCAAGATCGATCCGCTGATCGGCCGTGACCACGAGCTGGAGCGGGTGATCCAGATCCTCTGCCGTCGGCGCAAAAACAACCCGCTGCTGGTCGGCGAGGCCGGCGTGGGCAAAACCGCCATTGCCGAAGGCCTGGCGCGGCGCATCGTGCGCGGCGAAGTGCCGGACGTGCTGGCCGACGCCACCGTCTATTCGCTGGACATGGGCTCGCTGCTGGCCGGCACCAAGTATCGCGGCGACTTTGAGCAACGGCTCAAGAGCGTGATCAAGCAGCTGACCGAGGACAAGCACGCCATCCTGTTCATCGACGAAATCCACACCCTGATCGGGGCGGGGGCGGCGTCGGGCGGCACGCTGGATGCCTCCAACCTGCTCAAGCCGGCCTTGTCCAATGGCTCGCTGCGCTGCATTGGCGCCACCACCTACAACGAGTTCCGCGGCATCTTCGAAAAGGACAACGCGCTGTCGCGCCGCTTCCAGAAGATCGACGTGGCCGAACCGACGGTCGAGCAGACGGTGGAAATCCTCAAGGGGCTGAAATCGCGCTTTGAGGCCCACCACGGCGTCAAGTACACCGCCGCCGCGCTGACCACCGCCGCCGAGCTGGCCGCGCGCTACATCAACGACCGTCACTTGCCGGACAAGGCGATTGACGTGATCGACGAAGCCGGCGCTGCGCAAAAGATTTTGCCCAAGTCGCGGCAGAAGAAGGTGATCAACAAGACCGAGATCGAGGACATCATCACCAAGATTGCCCGCATCCCGGCCAAGACGGTGTCCAACGACGACCGCAGCGCGCTCAAGACCCTGGACCGCGACCTGAAAAACGTGGTGTTTGGCCAGGACGCCGCCATCGACGCGCTGGCCGCCGCCATCAAGATGTCGCGCTCTGGCCTGGGCAACCCGGCCAAGCCGATTGGCTCCTTTCTGTTCTCCGGCCCCACCGGGGTGGGTAAGACCGAAGTGGCCAAGCAGCTGGCCTACACGCTGGGCGTGGAGCTGCTGCGCTTTGATATGTCCGAATACATGGAGCGCCACGCCGTATCGCGGCTGATTGGCGCGCCGCCGGGCTATGTGGGTTTTGAACAGGGCGGCCTGCTCACCGAGCAAGTCACCAAGCACCCGTACGCGGTGTTGCTGCTGGACGAAATCGAAAAAGCCCACCCGGACATCTTCAATGTGCTGTTGCAGGTGATGGACCACGGCACGCTGACCGACAACAACGGCCGCAAGGCGGATTTTCGCAATGTGGTGATCATCATGACCACCAATGCCGGCGCGGAAAGCCTGTCCAAGTCCAGCATCGGCTTTACCAGCAGCAAGGCCAGCGGCGACGAGATGGCCGACATTAAGCGCCTGTTCACCCCGGAATTCCGCAACCGGCTGGACGCCATCATCTCGTTCAAGATGCTGGACGAGGCGATTATCCTGCGCGTGGTGGACAAGTTCCTGATGCAGCTGGAAGCACAGCTGAACGAGAAAAAGGTCGAAATCCACTTCACCGACGCGCTCAAGTCGCACCTGGCCAAACACGGCTTCGACCCGCAAATGGGCGCGCGGCCGATGGCGCGGCTGATCCAGGACACCATCCGCAAAGCCCTGGCCGACGAACTGCTGTTCGGCCGTCTGGCCGACGGCGGCGAAGTGACGGTGGACATGGACGAGCACGACAAGGTGAAACTGGAGTTCGCGGCCAAGGAAAGCAACGCCAAAGACAAAGGCAGCGCCCCGATTCCGGCCTGACTCCAAGCATCCGTGCGCCACTTGGCAACCCCGCTTCGGCGGGGTTTTTCTTGGCTAGATCGATGGAGTTTATGGGCATTCAGCACGGAAAGCCGCAGGTTTTTTCCATCGTCTGTTGCCTGTATTCGGTGCGCAGCCTGTTGTATTAAGCCAGAGCTGGGCAACCGCTGAGTGTCGCAGAAGGCTTGTCTTGGCTAAGAAGTGCCAACAAGACGCGATGAAGTGATTTTGGCAAGATCGCACAACACCACTAAGGGAGCTTCATGAGTGGCTGCATAGCCTATTGGCGTTTAAGTGGCTCTGCTATGTTGGTTAAAACCAGCTTAAGTCAATAGGAAAACATATAAAAATCATGATCATATAGGGCTGTGCCTACAGTCTGTAGACTGAGGTCAACAAGCTACTTGGCTTGTTTAGCAACTATTTTTGTTGGTTGATGTTTTTTTGGTTGCAGAGGATTTCTTTTTTTGGTAAATTTTAGCCCATAAAAAGTATACGAGAGAGCTCCCCCCCATGAAAATCACTGAGTTTGGCAAGCTTGTTCGGAAAGCCCGTCTTGATGCTGAGATTCCGCTCCTACAAATGGCAAATGACCTAGATGTTTCTTCTGCCTTTTTGAGTGGCATGGAAACAGGCCGCAAAAAAATTACAGATGTCTGGGTTCATAGAGTCAAGGAGTATTTTGCGGAGAGCTACGGCATTGACATTCCAAAGTTGGCTGAGGCTGCTGATGTATCCAATAAATCTGTAAGCCTAGAAGGGCTGAATCCAGCTCATCAAATGCTCATTGCTGGGTTTGCAAGAACGTCGCTGAGTGCCGAGCAAATGGAAAATCTTAAAGAACTATTAGCTGCGGCTAATGCAAGAGAGGAGAAGATTGCATGATCGGCAATGGACCGCTTGGCGGATTTCGTGTTGCCGGGCGAAGGGTTGCGGAAATTCGGGTTTCCGCAAACAACGTTCGGCGCATTCTTGGGATAGGAGGGACTCCACAAGACATCAATGTTGGACTTTTGCTTGATCAATTAAGCGTCAAGTACAGTATCACGTACGACGTTCTTGAGTCTGCTGACATGCCACATAGAGACATTGAGGCGTGCTGGGATCCTGACAGCATGACTATGTACATCCGCTCTGATGTATTCCGAAAGGCATGTAGCAATGATTCCCGTGCTCGTTTTACGATCATGCATGAGTTGGGGCATGTGCTCCTTGGTCATCGTAGAACGATCAACCGTTCCAGAGCAGACTGTCAACCGCAGATCTACGAAGACTCTGAATGGCAGGCTAATCAGTTCGCTGCGGAACTGTTGATGCCCTTAGATGTGATCTGTAGTGAGCAGCTAGATACAGCTACTAAGATCGAGAAGCACTTTAGGGTGTCACATCAAGCCGCTGTTCGTCGTATCAATCAACTTAAAAAGCGTGGAGAGCTGCCGTGCTAAAAAAAATGACCTTAGCGCGCCAACGTTAAGGCCATTTTCAGGTAGGCATCAGAAATGTAGCCTGTGCTGGTACTTCAACCGCCGGCAACGTACGTTGAGACGGGTAATTCATGTATTGAGAACACTGAATTTACCATCGAACTTAGCAAGCGTCCATATCCGTAAGCGTTGACAACCATCTGCAAAGGGTTTGAACCATGGGACCAAAAATTGTTCGCGTGAATTCTTATCCTCGGTATCGCTTTGGTAAGTGGGAACAGGTATGTACCCACTACCGTAGCCTTCCGAGTTAAGAAATGAAAACGTGCCGAGAAGATCTTGCTCGTCCATCTGATTTTAAACGTGAAATTTTCAATTTTTTCGTTCTTGGTTGATGGGCTTGGCTTCTCGCCGTGTTCGTAACGCACTAAATTGAGCTAGGGATGCGACAGAGTACCCCTAGTAGCCAGTCACCATGATCTGAACAGATAATAGGCACAGCCGCTGCATACAGGACAGCACAACCCCGCTGAGGAAATCACCATGCCCGCCAT
>NZ_QJKI01000039.1 GCF_003201855.1 Rivihabitans pingtungensis
CAACCACCGAAGGGTGAACCGAAGCCCAAGAAGCCCCGCAGCCCGCAGGGCGCGAACTGAAATTTTCGCGGACACGAAAAAAAACCGGGACGCATCCCGGTTTGAAATTTGAAAGGCCACATTCTTATTTTTTGGCTTGCTCCTGATTAATGGCTGCCTGGGATTTTTTATCGAGCTTTTCCCATACCGCAGCCACAGCTCGCCCGAATTTAGCCTCATTTTCCAATGAGGCATCATTGCGGGTGAGGTACGAGTATCCAGCGAGTGCCATCATGCCGCCCCAAATCCCAGCAACCAAACATAAAATAATGGTACCTCTGATCGAATTTTTTTGTGCTTGGATTACCTCCCGCGCTGGTTCTGTCACTTCCCGTTGAACCGTTTCCCGCATTGCTGCTGAAACTTCAGAGAGCGCCCGCTTAATGGAATCGGCTGTTTCCCGGTTAAACTGGGTCTTGGCGGCCAGCACGTCGGCTTCAATTTGCTGTCGTGCTGTCTCTCCCCAGGTAACGGAATATTCATGGATTTTGGCGCGGTAGATGTCACCCGCTTTCGACAGTAGACCGATAAGGTCAGTAATTTCGGTTTTAATCGTGTTGAATTGGCCTGGCAAAATTTGCCCGACGTCTTTCTGTAGGTCTTCAATTCGCTGAATGATTTCAGCGATATCACCTAGCGCATCCTGATAAAGAATGTCGAGTTTAGAGCGCGCGTCATTGCCCATAATCCATCCCCTTTTTTTAACCGAACAGGGCCGAAAATACGCCGTCCAGATTGCGATTCACGCTTTTTGCCAACGACTTGATAACGTGCATATCACTGTAATGGGTTTTCAACTTGGCGTCCCCATCTTTGCCCAGCTCGCGCGCCTTGGCCTTATAGTCGGTATCATCGGCCAGCACGTCGCCGATAGTTACCTTTTTTACTGCCAGCAAATCGAACAATTCATTTTCGAAAATGGCTGCATCAGGGTTGGCGATACAATTTTTCTGTTTCTTGGCAAAATTTAGGATAGGCCCAAACTCATCAGGCACATCGGCTTCAACGCGATTAAACACGACGCGGATTTTTTCGGCAGGAATCCCAAAATCTGCCAGCACAGTAATAATGCCAATGGTTTCTTTTTGTTCTTTTGAGCCGGCAGTAACTGGCACAATAAAGAAGTCAAATTCTGCGTGTGAATCCTCAAATTTCACCATGCCATCTAAGAAGGCTTCGACGTTAGATGCGCCCACGTCGATAATTGCATCATCCAGCATCATCAGCTTTTTGAACAAGTCGCGGAATTTCTCACCACGGATTTTTTCAACGTCAACGCCCAAGCCTTCGGCAGTTTCGTTAATGGTTTCAATGGCAAAAATCGGCGCATTATTCATACGAGGTGAAAGCAGATGTGCCGCAATTGTGGTCTTGCCGACAGTGCCGCTGTAATTCAGGATTGCTGTTTTCATTGTTGCTATTCCTTTTCTGGGTTAGAAAAATCTTCTAAATTAATTTCGCGGTTCCGGGCTTTCCTAATATCCGCCGGGTTTGTGATCCTGCGCGTTTCTGCTGTTTGGCCGCTTTCTGTTGGTGCCTGCACCTGCGGTGCCGCCGCCGCCGCTGGTGTTGATCTGCTGGGCTGCGCTTTTCCCTCCTCTCGTCTCTTAATGTATTTCGAGAGGCCGGCAATTGAGATTTGCACCCCGTTTGCTGCTAAGAACGCGCGCACTTGCTCCAGGGTGCAGTCGTTTTCCCTGAGGGTGGCGATATCGTTCCAGAAGGGGGCTAGCCGGGATCGCTGCGCGGCTGGCGCCACCTTCTTCAAAAACTCGTGGGCATCCATCTAATGGGCTTCCTTAACTTATTTTCAACCAGTTTAAACACGATTTGCTTTGTTGTCAACTGCGATTCAATAGATATTTAACATCTGTTAACCTATGTCGCCAATATTTATACATCTTTTTGACTTTGCTTGACAAGTTTTTAACATTCTTGCTATGCTGGATGTGATTCATAGGCACGTCGGATATGTTTACATCCCGCTACGCGGGCCGTAACATATCCCGTGCCCAAAGGGTGCCCCCTTTGGAAACCCGGCGCTGACGCGCCAGAGCGGCCACATGGCCGCGCCACCTACGGAGGCATGATGACCAGCAAGACCAAGACCAAAGCCGAGGGCGAGAAGCTGACCAAGCCGGTTAGCTTCCGGCTGACCGCCGCCGACCATGCCGCCTACCTGGCGAAGGTGCGGGCGTCGGGCCTCAAGCCGTCCGAGTTTTTCCGCGAGTGCGTTTTGCAGAACCGGACGCAGATTGTTGCCAGACCGAAGCCCAGTCCTGAGCGTAGCCAATTGGTCTATTTGATGAACAAAGCCGGCAACAACATTAACCAGCTCGCACATCGGGCCAATGCCGACCACCTGGCCGGGTTTGTGTCCGAGGCAACCTATACCCGCATCCTGGCCCAACTTGAAATGCTGGCCCGTTACATGAAATCGGCGGTTAAAGATGCTGATTAGGGTTACAGGCGGCAGCCACGGCATTGCCGAATATCTGGTTAATGGTCAGAAGCAAGACCGAGAGTTGACCCGCGATGAATTGGACGAGCGGGTGATTTTGGACGGCGATTTAGAATTTACTGATGCCATCATTAAAGGCATGGAAAAAGAGGGTGAGCGTTATTTGCATATCACTATCGCTTTCAAAGAGGATGCGCTAGACCCGGAGATATTGAAAGGCATTACCAGCGATTTTAAACAGTTCGCTATGAGTGCATACGATGCGGACGAATTTAATTTTTATGCTGAGGCTCATTTGCCAAAAGTAAAGAGTTACGCCAATAGGCAGACCGGCGAGTTAATCGAGCGCAAGCCGCATATTCACATCGTTATTCCAGAGCAAAACCTATTGAGCGGGCAAAACCTTAACCCGTTTGGCAAGGTTGAGCAGCAAGTTAAATTTCTTGAAGCGTTCCAAGAACATGCCAATGCGAAATATGGCCTTGCCAGCCCGAAGGATAACCGCCGCCTAGCGTTCACCAGTGAGAGCGAGATTATCAGTCGATATAAGGGTGACTTGTTCCAGGGTAGTGCAAAGGACGTGAAAGAGCGAATTTTGTCGGACGTGCTAGACCGCAACATATCCGATTACGCCAGCTTTAAATCCCTGCTGGCGGAGCATGGCGCAAGGCGCACTCGCAACGCTGGCAAGGATTCAGAATATCAAAACGTGAAGCCAGCCGACCAGGCCAAAGGCATCAATCTAAAAGATTATGTCTTCAGCCGCGAATTCATCGAGAAGCCAGAGGCCGAGAAGCGGCAATTTCTGGCCAATGAAGGGCGCAGGAAATACGAGAGCCAGCAGCCCGCCAAGCCACTGGCGCCAGAGCTTGCCGCCAGGTTGCAGGAATGGCACGAAATCCGCGCCCCTGAACTGAAATATATCAACAGCGGAAACCGCAACCTATATGCCGCTTATCGTGCTGCCAACCATGACGAAAAGCGCGCCATTCTGGCCGACAGGGCCGAACGCTTCTACACCAAGCACCAAGCGAGCCGCGCCCTTGGTGCAGGCACCTTAAAAACCTTCAATGACAAGGAATCACGCAATGCACGACCAGAATATGACCGAATCACCCCAGACCGAGCCAGGCCAGGGCAGCGCGCCGCCGCTTTATATCAGTCCGACATTGCTAAAACTGGACGTGCAGCAGCGCCCCGACCCCTCTCCAGCGTGCGAAACCTGTCCGGCGTCGGTATGGTTCAGCACGAGCGACCAGCTCAAATGCTTTTGCAGCCAAATGCACCTGATCGTGTGGGACGAGAGCGAACCGCCGATTCTGAAATGCGACGGGCGCGAACTGGCGATTCTCGCGCTCAAGGGGGCCAAGAGCGAGGAGCCGGGAAGCGCAGCACCGACAGCGTGACCGGCCAGCTTCTTGCCGACCAGCAAGAGCGCGCAACCCAGGCCAAGGCCGCGAACCTGGCCGAGTTCGCGCAGATCAAGCGAGAGCTTGACGCGCGCCGCTTGCTGGCTCACCTCAGCAAGACGCACGGCGTGATTCCCGACAAGTACCAGGTGACGAAGGCCAAGGACGGCGGCGACCGCATCAATGCGGGTTCCCGCAATCTCAACGTGTCCGACTTCCTCACCCAGGAAATGCGCCTGAACTTCAACGAGGCCGCGCCGATCCTGCGCCAGGTGTATGCAGCACAGCAGGGCCGGGAAGTGATCGAGGCGAAGACAGAGCCGCGCCGCGAGCTTTGGGAAGCCTTCCGCAAGGCGCAGCCCGACCAGGCCAAGCAGAAGGCCAGGGAGTGGGACGCGCAGCGTCAGAGCGAGAAGGCGCGCCGCGCGACCATCCGCGACGACTACCAAGCCGAGCGCCGAGCCATTCAGAACGACCGCTGCAAGCCCGCCGCCGAGCGCAAAGCCGCCTTGTCTATCGCCCGCATGGAGCGCGTGACTCGGGACATGGCCTTGCGTGAGGCCGTGAGGGAGGAACGGCAGCAGCTCAGGGAGAAACACCGCCAGCCCTACCAGGAGCGTTACCGCGCCTTCCTGGCCGAGCGTGCGAACAAGGGCGACGAAAACGCCCTGGCCGAGCTTCGCCGGCAGCGCGACACAAGCCCAGCGCCGACCGGGCCGAACGCCATCGAAAGCGCCGGCCACAAGCGCGACCGCGACGAGAAGGACACAGCCGCACACCTGGCCCGCTCGCTGGCCTACGACATTGACCGCGCCGGCAATGTCACCTATTACGCCGACCAGACCAGGAGCCGCGCCCTTGTCATCGACTCGGGCCAGCGCGTGACCGTGGCCGCAGCCAAAGACACCCAGGCCGTGGAAACCGGCTTGCGCCTGGCTGTGCAGAAGTTTGGCCCTGATTTGAAGATCGAGGGCAGCGACGAATTCAAGCGCCAAGTGATCGACGCGGCGCTTAAAACCGGCTTGCGCGTTGAGTTCGACAGCAAAGCCATGAACGAGGAGTTAGCGCGCCGGCGAGCGGAGCGCGACGAATTGCAAGCCCGTGGAAAGGCTTTCATTGCTGGCGAGAGAGAGAGGGCAGAGCAGGCGAAGGCACCCAAGCAGCCGGCCCCGGAGAGAACCCCGGAGCCGGAGCACACGACGCAACCCGAGCCCGAGCAGCCAAGAAGGTCGCGCGGGCATGACTATGAACGATAAAGGAGAAACACATATGCTATTTATTGCACCCCTTTTGTTTGTGCTGTTGGTTAATCTCACCCTGGGGGCATTTTCCAAAACGCTGGCAAGCTTGGTGACATTGATCATTATCGCCGGGCCAGTTCTGTGGCACCTCAACGAGCTACGCAAAGTAGGCCGTGACGCGCTGTTGCCAGAGAATTGGACATGGGCATTACGCCATGTGTTGATCGTTGTTCCCGCCGTGTTGGCGGTTTACTGGATGCGCAACGATCACCAGTTGTGGGGGCTGGGCGCGCTGTTGTTCTATGGCGCGCTGGCTACAAACGCGTGGCTTGCGATATTTGCAAGCCTCAAGCTGTCCGGGGCAAATGGGGGAGATGAGTCTGTGCGCCGAGGGTCGGTGCTGGTGGATGCTGCCGAAATGAACGCTCGCACATCGCGCAAGGCCCATGATGACGGCGACGTGACCATTGGCGGCGTGACTATTCCGCGCATGCTTGAAGCTCAGCACTTCCTGATTTCCGGCACCACTGGGGCAGGGAAAACCCAGGTCATCAATGGGATGCTTCGCAGCATCCGCACGCGCAGAAACCGGGCAGTTATCGCTGATCCCGCTGGCGGCTTTTATGCCCGATTTGGCCAGGCTGGCGACTTGCTTTTTAACCCCTTCGACGGCCGTACTGTCGATTGGTCGCCGTTCGCTGAAATCCGCGCCGACTACGATTGCGAGCGCATCGCCAAGGCGATCATTCCCGACGTGGACGGCGGAGAAGGTGCGCAATGGCAACTGTTCGCGCAAACACTACTCGCCAAAGCGATGCTTGCCATGCACCGCAACGGCGAGCGCTCAATGAAGCGCCTCATGTATTGGATGGCCAGCGCCGACCAGAAGCAGCTAGAACCCCTGTTAGCCGGCACCGCCGCTGCGGTGATGTGCCAACGTGGCAACGACAAAATGCTGAACAACACCCGCGCCACCATGCTGCCGTATCTCAGCGTGTTTGAGTACCTGCCCGACGAAGGCCGCTTCTCTATTCGCCAGTTCATTCAGGATGAATCACGCGATAACTGGCTTTTCATCACCTACCGCGATGACCAGATGGGCATGCTGCGTAACATTGTGGCCACTGCTTTGGAAATGGCCATTGTGGAGGGTTTGAGCCTGTCCGAGAACCAGAACCGCGGCTTGTGGTACGTGATGGATGAAGTTGATTCGCTGGGCAAAGTGACCAGTTTAAGGGCCGGCCTCACCAAACTGCGCAAATATGGCGGTCGCTGCGTCTTGGGTCTGCAAACTGTTGCCCAACTGCGCACCACATATGGGCGCGATGAAGCGCAAACCCTGATTGCTAACACGTCGGTGAAATGCATTCTTCGAGCCGGTGACTCTGAAACCGCGAAGAGCATGGAAAACGAGCTGGGCGAGCAGGAAATTGAACGTGTGCAAGTGAGCGACTCGTTTACCACGACCGACGATGGCCAGAGCGAGAGCCAAAATACATCTATCCAAGTGGTGCGGCAATCCACCGTGCTGGCTTCGGAAATCATGGGCCTGCCCGATTTGCAAGGCTTCTTGAAGCTCCCCGGCGATGAAATCGCGCGTATCAGCGTGGACTATGTATCCATGCCAGACCAGAACCCCGCTTTTCAATAACCGACCTGGGCGCGTGATATTCGCGCCCGCGAAAATCTGCGTAAGGAGAACGCGAAATGACCAATCAAACCCGGCACGCCCTGGACAATCTCACCGATGCAGCGGCCAGCAGCTTAGACAACATCACCAAGGGCCTCGGCGAAATTTTCGGGGATCTCGGCAGCGGACTGGTGGACTACCTCAATGAATTGTCTGGCTACGGCAAGGACAAGGACAAGGACAAGGACAAGGACAAGGACAAGGACAAGGACACCCAGCGGGATGAGAAGGGCGAAGCCTTGGCCAAGGTGAACACCTGGAGCGAGCTGGAAACCGGCGAAGACAAACGCCAGGTGCTGGCCGCCGCAGCCGACTATATCAAGGGCCAATCTAAGCCCGCTGAGCAGGCCGCAGACAGCGGCAGCAAAGAGCTGGTGCGAGAGCGGGTTATTGAGGTGCCGCACTACATCAAGGCCATGCCTGAGTATGAAGCAACCCTGGCGCGGCAGCGTGAGCAAGTCGCCAAAGAACAGGCGGCCATGTCCCAAGGCTTGAGCAATCATTATCGCATGGAAGCCTATGAAGCCCAGGAGCAAAGCCGCGCCCATCAAGCCGAGCATGAGGCCCGCCAAGACCCCGCCACTCCGGGCATTGAAGGCGACGCCCCCGACTTCTATGCTCAGGCCGCCGAGGAATTGAACGCCAAGCCCTTGGAGGAAGGGCAGGAAGTCGAAGGCGAAGTAATGGAAGTGCGGCAAGTCGGCGAGCAGAGCTATTACGTGATGGAGCAGGAAGGCGAACGCCTGGCCGTGCCCGCCGGCGACAGCCCGGAATTTCAGGAGGGTGACGAAATCACGGTCATGCGCACCAATGATGGCTTTGAGACAACGGAGGCATACGGCTATGGGCGCTGACCTCCTCAGCGGCTGACCTTGCCGGGCGCGTACTTATAGAACGTGGCCCGGCTGATGCCCAGCGCCTTGCAAATGTCCCCCGGTTTTTTTGCTGGGTCAGCGGCCAAGGCTTCCAGCGCTGCGAGTTTTTCCGGTGCGATGCCAGGGCGCCCGCCAAAGCGCCCACGCGCACGAGCCGCAGCAAGCCCGGCCAGCGTTCTTTCCCTCGTAATGTTGCGCTCAAACTCTGCCAGCGCGGCGAAGACATGAAAAACCAGGCGGCCCGCCGCCGTGGCTGTCTCTATTCGTTCAGTCAAACTCTCGAAGCCAACCCCGGCTTGCTCCAACTCCCCGACGATTTGCACCAGGTCGGGCAGTGACCGGCCCAGGCGATCAAGCCGCCACACCACCAGCACATCACCAGGTCGCACGAAGGCGAGGGCTTCGGCCAAGCCGGGCCTATCGGCCTTGGCCCCGCTTTCCTTGTCCTCAAAGACCCGCCCGCAGTCCGCCGCGCCCAGGGCATCGCGTTGCAAGGCTAGATTCTGGTCTTCGGTTGAAACGCGCGCATAGCCGATTTTCATAGAGTGTCCGTTAAACGTGTCTGGTTAATTGTTTGCGTATTTTGTTTTACAGACGACTTTAAAGGCGGTCAATAGGCGGCTATGGCCTTTTTTCCCTAGCTGTATGCTTTTGTATGAAAAACACTCGTTTTTCGGATTGTATGGCTTGCACCCTTTGCAATTTTTTGTGATACTAGTATCACTTTAACTGGCAAAGGAATAATGCAGAAATGGCCTTGTCAATCCGACTCCCTATCGACGTGGAAAACCGGCTCAAGAACCTGGCTGCCCAGACCGGGCGCACCAAGAGCTTTTACATCACCCAGGCGATTTGCGCCCATCTTGACGATCTCGAAGATTTGTACCTGGCCGAACAACGCTTGATTGATATTCGAGCGGGCCGCAGCAGGACATTCAGTTTAGAAGAAGTGGAGAAAACCCTTGGCTTGGCAGATTGAATTTGATGATGCTTCTCAGAAGGAATTGGCAGCGCTAGACAGGCAGATAGCCAAGCGCATCACGGCATTTTTGCGTGAGCGTGTCGCCGTATTGGATGACCCGCGCAGTATTGGCGAAGCCCTCAAGGGTTCGCGCCTTGGCGAGTTTTGGAAGTACCGGGTGGGGGATTACCGGGTGATTGCGAGCATTGAGGACGGCGCTTTGCGCATACTCATTGTGCGGATCGGCAACCGCCGCGAAGTGTACCGCTAGACGATTTTCGAGCCGTAAGGCTCATAACCCCAGGCCGCTGGAACCGGCCATTTTTCAGGAGTAGTAACTATGAGCAAAACCATCCTCAAGAAGACTATCGCCGCAGTTATCACCGCGATGGTGTTTTTTCCTGTTAGCCCGTCGGTCGCTGGCACGCCGCAGGCTGCGAACGCAGGTAAGGCCGCTGCGAAAACGGTCAACGCTAGACCCGAGGGCGTGAATCTGGACATGATCTATATGCCGAGCAAGGGCAACAAGATCTGCACCGCAGATCAAGGCCAGCGCGATAGCTGCATGGTTGACGTGGTCGTAACCTATGCCGATGGTGTCACCCGAAAAGAATTCGGCGTGTACGTTGGCCGTGACCTCATCGTCACGAATTACGAACTTGTGACCGGCCACGGTGACACCCACGCAGTGAAGCCAGGCGACGGCCACGCTTACACGGTGGCGCTCGGTGATGGAACGACCCGCAAGGCGCTGCCATGGGCCTTTGTGCCCGGCTCGGTGGCCGTGTTGCGGATGCAGTAAGCAGAAAGGAAAGCGGGCGTGTCTGGACACACGCCCGCCAAGCTTGCGGAGTAGCAACCCTTTGAACGAAAGGCACCACATAGCTATGTCTCATCATACCGCATGTAAAGCAAAAACGCTTGACGAATCGCTTGACGAATTTGGACGCAACCCGCCAGCAGGCGAAGCCGCGCCCAAGACTAAGACTAGCCCGACAACGCGCCGTGACTTGAAACTGATCGAGGCAAGCGCCTTGATTGCCTCTGAACCTCCGAACGGCAACGACATGGCCTTTAATCATGCCGTGCTGTGCCAAGTCGGTTTACCGCGCTCGAAAGTGGCGGGCGAGAAGTTCATGCGCCAATCCGGTTCCGCATGGGTCAATGTTCAGGCGGGCTATCTGGATGAGGGCAACGGCCCTGTTATGCAGCCTATCCCCTATGGCGCCATGCCGCGCCTGGCGCTGGCTTGGGTTTCGACCTATGCCAAGCGGAACCACACGCGAGAAATTCCGATAGGAGACAGTGCAAGCGAGTTCCTGCGCTTGCTTGGCCAGCCGACTACGGGTGGCGAGCGCGGATCTTTTCGCACGTTGCGCACCCAAATGCACGCCCTGGCCGCGTGCCGCTTGCAGTTGGGTTACAAGGGGCGCACGTACAACGGCCAGCCAATTGAGCAATTCGACGCTTGGCAGGCCAACAAAAACACGCAGCAAAAGGCCCTTTGGCCTGGCGTGATGCTGTTGTCCGATGGATATTTTTCCGAGCTGATTGCCAACGGCGTGCCGCTGGATAACCGGGCCTTGCACGCGCTCAAGGGTTCCGCCCTGGCACTGGACGTTTATGCCTGGCTGGCCCACCGGCTGTACCGCATCGAGAGCCGCCCCGTGATCTTGCATTGGAAGTCGTTACGCGAGCAGTTTGCCCAGGAGTACCAAGGCAAGGACGCAGATAAAGACTTCAAGAAGAAATTTGTTCCGGCGCTGAAAGCTGCCCAGGCGGTCTATCCGACAGCCAAGGTCAAGCAGGTTATGGGCGGTGTGATGTTGCTGCCCTCGCCGCCGCCGATCCCGTTCAAGGGCGCGTAACCTCCCTGGCCCGCCGCTACCGCGCCGGGCACGCTCTACCCTGCCTACTCGCCGACCCTGCCGGACTTATTGTGTTTTGAGGGTCGGCGGCACGCTGAATCAGACCCCCCACTCAAGCTCTGATAAGGACTTGGCGCATGTTGGTAAGTTTGTGGACGGTGCGAGTTGTCCACGCTGAATCAGACCCCCCCACTACGCTGAATCAGACCCCCCCTATACCGGATTTTCACGCTGAATCAGACCCCCCCTAGCACGCTGAATCAGACCCCCCCTAAACCGTTAAGGTTTAGCCGTTAACATTATGCCGTTAATTTTCAAACCGATAATTGAACCCTCTCGCGCTGTGGAAAAGTCAGCAAACGGCCCAAAGGCCGGGGCACCCC
The DNA here is from genome assembly GCF_003201855.1 of Rivihabitans pingtungensis. Taxonomy (GTDB): domain Bacteria; phylum Pseudomonadota; class Gammaproteobacteria; order Burkholderiales; family Aquaspirillaceae; genus Rivihabitans; species Rivihabitans pingtungensis. Next base: position 10,928 of record NZ_QJKI01000039.1, read on the forward strand.
TACGGGGTTCCCCCACCTTCGGCGGCCCCCCCTCCCCTTAAAATGCCGCCAGCCTGCTGGCTGTCGAACTGCCCGCGAGATGTGGCCGCACT
>NZ_QJKI01000040.1 GCF_003201855.1 Rivihabitans pingtungensis
CGCTTCCGGCGTTTGGCCAGAGCTTACGAGAAGCTGCCGCAGACGCTGGCTGGATTACATTACGTGGCGTTTGCCATGTTGATGCTGCCGCACCTTCCTGATGTTGTTGGGATGGTTCAGAACATGCTCTAAAGCCCGCAGCGCTTTTTTACCAACTCAACCACCGGCTCAAACTCTGCCGCAGACAAGGCCGCCGCGCGCGGCATCACCCGGTCGGCAAATGTATACAGCGCATCGGCAAGGTGCACGGTAAAGGTTTTGATGTCTTGCAGCTGCTGCGTGGTGCTTTGCCCGCAATCCGTTGGGCCAACCTTACGGGCTGAATTTTCTAATCTTGCCAGCTTATCTTGCCAATACTGAACGCGTGCCAAGCGGTCTTCCAGGTCGTTAATCCCGGCATCCTCCAGCACCACCGGAATAATCCGCTTGGCAAACTGCTCGGCCTGGCGTTGTGCGCGCTCCCAGATAAACCCCAGCTCACGCATGCAATCCACCGATTGGGTGTATTTGGCGCTCAGCACGACAATCACGCACAAGCCATGGCCGATTTCCTCCTCAAACTGGCGAATGCTATCGCCCGTGCGCATCACGTCTTTGTCGCGGTGCACCTTGACCCAAGGGGCCAGCGCATCCTGTAGCGCGGCCACTGTGGCGTCGCTCTCGCCACCCCAGGCATACGACACATAAACCGAAGGCATAGCGCGAGGCTGTATCTCAGCAAAGGCTTGGTGTTCGTGTTGATCTAGGATATCGCCGAAGTCTATATCCTCACTGTCATGGCATGCTTCACCAATTTCCCATTGCACGGTGGGCGCTTGGCCAATGCGGATTTGCTGAATCGACTCAGTCAAATGCGCCACCACCCCAGCCGCGCCACGGCCCCCGGCCTCCACCACAATGCGCCCCCTGGCGGAGCTGGCGTCCACGCCCAGCGGCTCTACCGAGATGCGCACCGGGCCTTTGGCTTGGCCATCGTAATAGGCGACCCCGGTCTTCCAATATGCGGCATGTTCTCCGGCCTTTTCACCGATAGCGCACAGCACGGCGCGCAGCACGCCTTCGTGCAAAAAGTGGTATTCCAGACAGGCGCGCGCCTCTGCGGCTTGCTCGCACCAGATTTTTTCGACTTGTTCCAATACTTTTGCATATTCCGGCAATAGGCCGGGGGAAATATACACGCCGTCACTAACGTGAAAAAAAACGCCGCACTGCTGCATCATCGACAGGAATAGTACTTGCTCTTCGCTTGAATACTCGCGCCAAACCAAAGCATTCAAGAGGTCTTGGGTAAATTTACCATCCCGCTCTCGGATCATCGGCAAAGTGCTGGCGCGATCCAATACCGCATAGATGCCGCTCAACGCCCAGGCCTGATCCAACACCACCTGCTGATCAAACAGCTCAGCGCGCCAAAAAACCTGCCCGGCGCGGTGCAGATACTCAATCGACACCTGGGGAATCGCCTGCGAATGGGCAGCCTGGCATAACTCGACGTAGTCCGGCCAACTGAGGGTTTTGTACCCGACATCGCGCTGCGCGCGCAGCTGGTCGGCAATATCCACCCAACTTTGTGGCAGCCGGACGGCGCCATAGCGCTCTTGCAGCAAGCGGGCGGCTGCCTTGAGCATCGGGAGAAAGCGCTCCAGGCCATCACGTTGTTTGGCGCTGCACGCCGTGCGTTGCAGGCGAGTAAAACCATGCGAGCCAGGAATCGGGGCTTCCTGCTCGTCGCAGACTCGGTCGCATTGCGATTGCACCACCATCACCGGCGCATGGGCCCCGGCCAGTGAGCGCACATATTCCAGCCAGTACACCAGCGGCCGGTTTTGCATGGGCACGCCATTTTCTTCAAACGCATCGGGGTTTTCATGCTCGGGCGTCCACACAATCACATACACCGCCCGTTCATCCAGAAACAGGCTGTGCATGCCCAGATAAATATCCTGACCGCCAAAATCCCACAGATTGCCAAACAGCGTGGGTTGCCCGGCATTGTCAAACAACAGGGGAAAGCGCCCCAGATGGATGCCATGCGTGCTGGCTACCCCTTCATCAAATGACAAGCCTTGCAATCGTCGGCAGATTTGGGTTTTACCGACGCGGCCATTGCCCAGGACAAAAATCTTCACTTCGCGATTACTGGCCTCGCCAGTGGCCACGATGTCTTGCTGCCAGGCTAGGATGCGGTCTAGGCATGCGGTGCCTGAGTCGTCGTCACGATTATGATCATGGGCCAGCTCCTGAGGCGCATCAAGCAGGGTGTCTGCTTGCAGGCTTTGCAAATAGACGAGCTGATTGATGGGGCTATGGCCGGGAAAGCAAGTAAAGGGAAAGCTGCATGCAAGTGTGTTGAGCTTGGGGACAGACTGTAGTGCGGCCAGGTCGCTGAGATGGACTCCTGAGCCACGCAAATTTAGCTGCTGTAGGCGGGGGAGCGTTAGGTCGTTGGTTTGCCTGAACCAGCTCAAATTAAGTTGCTGGAGGCTGGAAAGCTGAGCGAGCGGGATCAGGTCACTGATTTGTTCGCCCCAGCTCAAGTTCAGTTGCTGGAGGCTGGAGATCTGAGCGAGCGGGGTCAGGTCGCTGATTTGCTCGCACTTACTCAAATCCAGTTGCTGGAGGCTGGAGAGCTGAGCAAGTGGGGTCAGGTCACTGATTTGCTCGCACTCACTCACATTTAGTTGCTGAAGTCTGGAGAGCTGGGCGAGCGAGGTCAGGTCGCTGATTTGCTCGCACCTGCTCAAATCCAGTTGCTGGAGGCTGGAGAGCTGAGCGAGCGCGGTCAGGTCGCTGATTTGCTCGCACCCGCTCAAGTTAAGTTGCTGTAGGCCGGAGAGCTGAGCGAGTGGGGTCAGGTCGCTGATTTGCCGGCACTCGCTCAAGCCAAGTTGCTGGAGGCCGGAGAGCTGAGCGAACAGGGTCAGGTCGCTGACTTGCTTGCACCCGCGCAAGTCCAGTTGCTGGAGGCTGGTGAGTTGAGCGAGCGCGGTCAGGTCGCTGATTTGCTCGCATCTGCTCAAGTCCAGTTGCTGGAGGTTGGAGAACTGAGCGAGCGGGGTCAGGTCGCTGATTTCGCACCCGCTCAAACCCAGTTGCTGGAGGCGGGTGAGCTGAGCGAGCGGGACCAGGTCACTGACTTGCTCACACCCACTCAAATCCAGCCGCCGAAGCCCGGTCAATTGAGCCAGCCCTGTCAGTTTAGTCAACTGACGACAATGACTGAGGTCCAAACCCCGCAACGCTTTCAGCCCCTCAATAGGCCGAAAATCCGCCAGCGCCTCGCAGCCGGCCAATTCCAACTCTTCCAACTGAGTCAAGGCGGCAATCTGGGTGATGTCGCGCAGTTGCCGGCATCTTTTCAATGATAGTTTTTCGAGTCGGGGCAGTTGGCGCAGGCTGGCCGGCAGTATTTCAAGGCGCAGCGAGTCGAACACCAGTTCGGTGGCGTGGTTGGCGACGGCTTCGGCGATCAGGCGTTCGGCTTCGTGCTCGATATAGTGATTCAGCGGCAACATCAGGAATCCGGTCTGGAGAATGGCGGGGCGGATGCTGAAAAATTATGCCAGAAGTCTGCGCTGCCATGGCGGCGTGGCGCGTTTGCGCTCACGCCGCTTAGCGCGCATCTTCACCGCCGGCCCCAGGCGCGGGCGCCCTGTCAGCCCAGCCGCCGCAGGGTATCCAGCGGCGGGGTGCGCACAATCTGGCGGCCGGTGGGCCAGCCGGCCAGGGTGACGGCCACGGCGCCGGCCAGCGGGCCCCACAGCAGCAGCCAGGGGTTGGCTTCTACTGGCAGGTTCAGCAGCCGGGCGCTGACGATGGCGGACAGCGCCAGCGCGCCCAGCGCCGCCAGCAGGCCGGCCAGGCCGCCCAGCCAGAGCAATTCGCCCAACACCACGCCCACCACCTGCCGGCGCGAAGCGCCCAGGGTGCGCAACAGCGCCACGTCGCGGGCGCGCTCGTCCTGGGTCGAGACGGTGGCGGTCCACAGCACCACCAGCCCGGCCAGCAGGCTAAAGCCAAACACTCCGCGCATGGCTTCCACCAGGCGGCCGACCATATTGCGCACTTCCGCCAGAATCAGGCCGACGTCCAGCACGGTGAGGTTGGGGAATTTCGCCACCAGCAAGTCCACCACGGCCGCCTGGGTGGGCGGCAGATGAAAACTGGTGATATAGCTGGCCGGTTGATTGGCCAGCATCGCCGGGCTGGCGTAAACAAAGAAATTCACCTTGAAGGTGTCCCACTGCACCTTGCGCAGGCTGGTGACCGGCGCGTGCAGCTCGTTGCCGGCCAGGTCAAAGCGCAGCACGTCGCCCACGCGAATGCCCAGGGTGTCGGCAATGCCTTCTTCGACAGAAAACCCCGGCTTGCTGGGCTCCCACGCCGCACCGGCGCTGATGCGGTTATCTGCCGGCAGTTGCTCGGCCCAGGACAGATTGAATTCGCGTTCGGCCAGGCGCTGGGCGCGTTCGTCCGGGTATTGCTCGGGGCGCACCTGGCGGTCGTTGATCGACAGCAGCCGCGCGCGCACCATCGGCGCCAGCTCGGGCGCCGGCAGGCCCTGGCTGCGCAGCAGCTCGCGCACTGGCTCGCGTTGCGGCGGCTGGATATTGATGACAAAGCGGTTGGGGGCATCGGCCGGCACATTGCGCTGCCAGGCGGCCAGCAGGTCGCCGTGCACCACGGTGAGAATCAGCAAGGCCATCAGCCCGCTGGCCAGCGCCACCATCTGGGTGATGGACAGCGCGCGCCGCCGGGCCAGGTTGGCCAGGCCATAGCGCCAGCCCACCTGGCCCGATCCGGGCAGCCGGCGCAGCAGGGCCAACAGCAGCCAGGCCAGCAGCGCCGCCAGCGCGGCAAAGCCGGCAAAGCCCAGCGCCACCGCAAGCGCCAGCGGCCATTCGCCGGCTTGCCAGCCCATCAGCGCCAACAGCGTGGCGCCGCCCAGCAGATAGCTGCCGCGCGCGGCGGCGTCGTCCGGCGGGGCGTCGCGCAGCACGGCCAGCGTGGGCGCGCGGCGCAGCGCCAGCAGCGGCGGCACGGCAAAGCCAAACAGCAAGGTGGCGCCCACCGCCAGACCTTGCGCCCACGGCTGCCAGCCGGCCGGCGGCAGGCTTTGCCCCAGCAGGCTGGCCAGTTGGGCCAGCACAAGCTCTTGCGTCAGCCAGCCCAGCGCGCAGCCGGCCAGCCCGGCCAGCAGCGCCAGGGCAAAAAACTGGCTGAGGTGCAGCCACAGCATATCGCCCTGGCTGGCGCCCAGGCAGCGCATCACCGCCACCGCCTGCCGATGGCGATTAACATACCGCCGGCAGGCCAGCGCCACCGCCACGGCGGACAGCGCCACCGCCAGCAGCGCGGTCAGGCCCAGCACGCGCTTGGCGCGCTCCAGCGCGGTGCGGATTTCCGGGCGGGCTTCTTCCACGTTTTCGATGCGCTCGCCGCGCGCCAACTGGGCGCTGGCCTGCTGACGAAACGCCTCGACCTCGGCCGGCGCGCCGGCCAGCAGCAGCCGCCAGCGCGCGCGGCTGCCGGTCTGGATCAGGCCAGTGGCGGCTACGTCGTTGGCGTGCAGCATCAGCCGGGGAATAAAGTTATAAATATCCATCGCCGCGTCTGGCTCGCGCACCAGCACGCCGGCCACTTGCAGCCGGCTGGCGCCGACTTCCAGCCAGTCGCCTTCGCGCAGCTTGAGCTTGTTCAGCAAGCGGGCGTCGGCCCACACCGTGCCCGGCGCCGGAATCAGTTGGCCGCTGCGCGTTTGCCCGTGCTGGCTGACGGTGACTTCGCCGCGCAGCGGATAACCGGGGCTAACCGCCTTGAAGGTGGCCAGCTGGCTTTGGCCATTGGCCAGGGTCATGCTGGGAAAGGTCAGCGTCTGCGTGTGGCGCAGCCCGCCCAGCTGGCCTTGCCAGCGGGCCAGATTGTCCTGGTCGCTATTGATCACCACATCCGCCGCCAGCAGCTGGCTGGCTTGCAGATGCAGGGCGCGATCCACCCGATTGGTGAAAAACCCCACGCTGCTCATCGCCGCCACCGCCACCAGCAGGGCGGCCAGCAGCACGGTGAGCTCGCCCGCGCGCAGTTCGCGGCGCATCATGCGCAGCGCCAGCCGCATGCGTTCAAACCCCGGCATGGCGCGCCTCCGTCAGTTTGCCTTGCTCCAGCCGCAGCACCCGCTCGCAGCGCGCCGCCAGGCTGGCGTCGTGGGTGACTAGCACCAGGGTGGTGTCTTGTTCGCGGTTGAGGGTGAACAAGAGTTCGATCACCTGCGCGCCGGTGTCGGCGTCCAGATTGCCGGTGGGCTCGTCGGCAAACAGCAGCTTGGGTTCGCCGACAAAAGCCCGCGCCAGCGCCACCCGCTGCTGTTCGCCGCCAGACAAATGGCGCGGATAATGCCCCAGCCGGTGCGCCAGGCCCACCCGCGCCAGCATGGCGGCGGCCTGCTCGCGCGCGCCGCGCAGCCCGGCCAGCTCCAGCGGCAGCATGACGTTTTCCAGCGCGGTCAGCGCCGGCAGCAGCTGAAACGACTGAAACACAAAACCCACCAGCCGCTGGCGCAGCTTGGCGCGCTCGTCCTCGCTCAGGTGCGACAGGCTTTTGCCAAACAGCAGCACCTGGCCATTGCTGGCGTGGTCCAGCCCGGCCAGAATGCCCAGCAGGGTGGATTTGCCCGAGCCGGAACTTCCCACAATCGCCACCGTCTCGCCGGTGGCGACGGTCATATTGACTCCGCGCAGAATGGTGAGCGTATCGCCGCCATAGACCACTTGCCGGGCGACATCGACGGCTTGCAAAATCGGCGTCAAAGAAGGTGCAGACATGAAAAGAATGATCCTGTTGTGTATGGCCATGCTGTTGAGCGCGCCCGGCTGGGCGGCCACCATCATGGTGTTTGGCGACTCGTTGTCCGCCGGCTATGGCTTGCGCCCCGGCGAAGGCTGGGTGGATTTGCTGCGCCAGGCGCTGCCCGCCCATCAGGTGGTCAACGCCAGCCAGTCGGGCGAAACCACGGCCGGCGGCCTGTCGCGCCTGCCGGCGGCGCTGGCGCGGCACAAGCCCGATATCGTCATTCTGGAGCTGGGCGGCAACGACGGCCTGCGCGGCCTGCCGCCGGATGATATGCGCGCCAATCTGGAGCAGATGGTGGCCATGTCGGCACAAAGCAAGGCCCGCGTGTTGCTGGTGGGCATGGCGCTGCCGCCCAACTACGGCCAGGCGTATGGCCGGGCTTTCCAGATGGTGTATTCCGACTTGGCCAAACAGCGAAAGTTGCCGTTTGTGCCGCTCTTGGTGGAAGGCTTTGCCACCGACCGCACGCGGTTTCAGGCGGATGGCATTCATCCCAACGCCAGCGCGCAGGGGCAGATGCGGGACAGTGTGCTGAAGGTGTTGCGCGGGATGGTAAAAAACTAGTAGCCAGTCACCATGATTTGAACCGACTGGCTGGCGCTTAGACCGCAGTACGCTGTGGACACGCCTGGATTCCCGCCTGCGCGGGAATGACTCGGTGTGATGCGACGTGGGGTTCTTCGTGGCGCACAAGCCCTTGTGTTTCAACGTGACTGGCTACTAGACGCCTGTTGAAGCCCGTTCTGTTCGCGCTGGCTGTTATTCAGATTGTTGATTTTGCAGTTTTTTACTGTCTAATGGGCTGTGTTTCGCATACAGCGGCATCAGGCTGAGGCACCCACCCCATGCTGGCTTCGGGTGGGCGCCTGTTCACGCTCAGGCGCGTCGGCTGGCAATCAGCCGGGCAATTGCCGAAGAATCCAGCTCGCCATCGCCTTGGGCCACCAATTGCTGAATCAACTCGGCGGCGTGGCTGGCGGCATCCAGGCGGATGCCCAGCGCGGCGGCGGTGTCGGCGACAATCCCCATGTCTTTTTGGTGCAGCCTGGCCTTGAAGCCAGGGGCGTAGTTGTCGTCGATGATGCGTTGGCCGTGCACATCCAGCACGCGGCTGCCGGCAAAACCGCCCAGCAGCGCTTCGCGCACCGGAGCCGGATCCACCCCGCAGGCGCGCGCCAGCGCCATCGCCTCGGCCACCGCCTCGATGGTGACCGCCACCACAATCTGATTGCAGGCCTTGGCCACCTGGCCAGCGCCGGAGTCCCCAATGCGGGTGATAGTCTTGCCCATGGCTTCCAGCACCGGGCGGGCGGTATCCAGCGCCGCGGCCTTGCCGCCCACCATGATGGTCAGTGTGCCGTTGATGGCGCCAATCTCGCCGCCCGACACCGGCGCATCAAGAAAATCCACCCCGGCGGCGGCCAGTTTGGCGGCGATGTCGCGCGCCGCCAGCGGCTTGATGGTGCTCATGTCGATGGCAATCAGCCCTGGGTGGGCGCCGTGGATCACGCCGTGTTCACCCAGCATGACTTCTTCCACGTCCGGCGTATCCGAGACATTGCTGATGACAATCTCCACCTCGCGTGCCAGTTCGGCCGGGCTGGCATACACCCGCGCACCCTGGGTGACCAGTTCGGCGGCGCTTTCCGGGCGACGGGCATAAACCGACAGCGTATGGCCGGCGCGCAGCAGATTGGCCGCGCAAGCGCGCCCCATGATGCCCAGGCCGATGTAACCGACTTTCATGTGAGTTCCTTATATGCTGAATGTGCCAGGCGGGCCATGCACGGCCCAGTGCAAAGAATGGCATCGTAGCAGAACAATGCCGGGCTTGGTGGTGGTGCACAGGCCAGCTGTCTTGGCTGCCATGTGCGGATATTGCCCCATTCTGCTGGCCAGCATGCGCGGTAAAAATGACCGATGGTGTGTCACACAATCGCGCTGAACTTGAATCTGCATTACAGTTTGATAATGTACTACACTATCAAACTAAATTAACACAACTGTCACGCTAATTCAGGCGTGACACATGGCCACATACACGTGGCCTTTTCTGTGCATTTTCCATTTTTTATTCCCTGCTCTGCCGAGGCGCGTCATGACCGTTCCCATGCATTTCCAGTCTGTTCACTTTTCCGCCATCGAACCCGGCCCTCGGCTGATTGTGCTGGGCGCGGTGCACGGCAACGAGGTGTGCGGCCGGCTGGGCATTTTGCGGGTGATCGACGACCTCAACAGCGGTCGCACCCGTTTGCTGCGCGGCAGTGTCACCTTTGTGCCGGTCACCAATCCGCTGGCTTACAACAAGGTGCAGCGCGCTGGCGACCGCAACCTGAACCGCAATCTGGCGCCGACCGATGCGCCGCAAGAGTTTGAAGACCACATCGCCAACTGGCTGTGCCCGCAGCTGGCTGCGCATGATGTGCTGCTGGATTTGCATTCGTTTCTGGCGCCGGGCGTGCCGTTTGCCTTTATGGGGCCGCGCAATAACGACGGCCCGCTGGAGCCGTTTGCCTTTGCCGAGCAAGAGCAGGCGCTGGCGGTGCGGCTGGGGGTGAACCGCTTTATCGAAGGCTGGCTGTCCACCTATGCGCTGGGCGTCGAGCGGCGGGTGAAGGTGTTTGGCCACCAGACCGACCGCGCCACCCAACTGAACACCGACACCCGCTACGGCGTGGGCACCACCGAATACATGCGTGCGCACGGCGGCTGGGCGTTGACGCTGGAGTGCGGCCAGCACGCCGACCCACAGGCGCCGGACGTGGCCTACACCGCCATTTGCAACACCCTGGCGCATCTGGGCCTGAGCGACGCGCCGGCCCCCGAGGCTCGGCCTGCCAGCGACTGCGAAATGCTGGCGCTGTATGAAGTGATCGACAAAATGCACGCCGATGACCGCTTTGTGCGGCCGTTCGCCAGTTTTGACGCGGTCAAGCAGGGTGAGCAGATTGGCGTGCGCCACGATGGCGTGCCGGTGCTGGCGGCGGAGGATGGCTGCATTGTCTTCCCCAACCCGAACGCCCAAGTGGGGCAGGAGTGGTTTTATCTGGCGCGCCCGAGCAATCGCCTGCGCTAAGAGCGGCTAACTGTTGCCCGACCTTGCCGTACTTGTCGCACTGTCTGCACACGCCTAGTAGCCAGTCACGTTGAAACGCGAGGATAAAGACGAGCAAGCTTACGTCGGGCATCCTGAGTGGAGAACTTCCACTTGATGGGGATGGCTTTGGCGTTGCGTTCACGCACATTGGCCTCAACCTCGCGTCGCAACGTTTCTTCATC
>NZ_QJKI01000041.1 GCF_003201855.1 Rivihabitans pingtungensis
TTCCTCTTTCCTGGCGGCAGATGACAGGTAGCGGCGCGTGTTGTCTGGCGCGTCATCTTTCTTAGGTGGCATTCAAAGGCTCTGTTCAAAGATCTGAGGGGTGTTCCTTTGGGACTGTCACCGGCTCTACCAAGAATCAGGGCCTTCCTTGAACCCAAGCCGGCAGCTCGAATTGACCTGCGTCAATGACCGACGAGCCCGCTGATTGCGTTTCTTGGATTGTAACGTATAATTGAAAGCAACCGTCCAGTCGTTTGTTTTCAGATTTCACAATGCAGATCAACACAGGGCGCGAGTGAACCCGGCACATCGGGTTACGACACAGGAAGAGCGCCCTATCAACCAGCCGGGGAACACGGGGATGCACATATCAACAAGGAGATGAAGTGGGCTTGACAGCACTTGCAAGCAAGAAAGTAGGGCCTGCGGACACCAGCCACGAACCCCGCATTGCGGGGGTGGCAGCCATTCCCTCCTCTGCGACCAGACCCTCTTCAGCCCGATACCTGTACGGAACGTGACCATGCTCCCAACTTCCCCGTTGTTTCCCGCGTTCAGATTGCGCGCTGCCTCGTTGGCCCTGAGCGCCGTCGTCTTGACCGGCTGCATGTCGCTCGCTCCGGCGCCAGACACCCCGCCATTGCCCGTGCCCGAAGCCTGGCCCGCGCATCTTGGATCAGGCACCGACGGCGCCCACGCGGGAGAGCTTGCCTGGCAGGCGTACTTCACCGACCCCCTGCTGCAACGCCTCATCGAGACCGCGCTGGAGAACAACCGCGACCTGCGCGTGGCCGCGCTGCGCGTCGAGGAAGCCAGCGCCACATTCCGCATTCAGCGCTCGGATCGTTTTCCTGCCGTGGGCGTGGGCGCCCAAGGTGGACGCGCCCGCGTCCCTGGCGATCTGAACATGTCGGGCCGATCGCAGGTGGGCGGCGAGTATCGGGCCGAGGTGGGTTTGAGCACCTGGGAGTTGGATCTGTGGGGCCGGGTTCGCAACCTGGAGGACGCCGCCCTGCAAAGCTGGCTGGCCTCCGATGCGGCGCGCCAGGCCGTCCATCTGGCGCTGATCGCCCAGGTGGCAGACGGCTATCTTGGCCTGCGCGAGATCGACGAACGCGTGGCTATCGCTCGGCAAACCGTGACAACCCGCGAGGAGTCTTATCGTATCTTCCGGCGCCGCGTCGAAGTCGGCGCGACCTCGAAGCTGGACCTCACACAAGTCCAGACTTTGCTGAACCAGGCTCAGGCGCTGCTCGCCCAGCTTGAGCAAGCTCGCACCACGCAACTGCACGCCCTGGCACTGCTGGTAGGCGCTGATCCCGGCCCGCTGCCCGCCAAGGCACCCTTCGATGAAACGACGGTTCTGGCTGAGCTGCGGGCCGGTCTGCCTTCGGAGCTGCTGGTCAGTCGCCCGGACATCATTTCCGCCGAACACCAATTGCGTGCCAGCAATGCCCACATCGGCGCGGCCCGCGCGGCGTTCTTGCCGCGCATTGCGCTGACCGGCAGCTTCGGCACGGCCAGCTCCGACTTGAATGGCTTGTTCGATTCCGGCAGTCGCGCCTGGACCTTCATGCCCACCCTGTCGCTGCCCATCTTCGATGGCGGGCGCCGCCGCGCCAATCTGGAGCTGAGCGAAGTGCGCCGCGACATCGCCGTCGCCGGATACGAAAAAACCATTCAATCGGCCTTCCGCGAGGTGGCCGATGCGCTGAGCGCAAAGCACTGGCTGGCTGAGCAGTTGACGATCCAGAGAGCCAACCTGGAAGCGCAAAGCGAACGCGCACGCCTGGCCAAGTTGCGCTACGACAACGGCTCGGCCGCCTTCTTGGAAGTGCTGGATGCCCAACGCGATCTGCTGGGAGCACAGCAACAACTGGTACAGGCGCGCCGCGCGCTGCTGTCCAGCCAGGTGGCGCTGTATGCCGCGCTCGGCGGCGGCACCCTCGCCGCAGCCGGCGAGGCACAGGGTGCGGCCTCGACTCCCGCTTCCACCCCATCAACCCGTTAAGGCACGCCGAACCCATGACTGTCTCCCCCTCTCTCAAGAAAAAACTCCTGGTCGCTTTCGCTGCAGCGGTTGTTGCCGCGCTGGCCTGGTGGAGCTGGACGAGGTTTACCGACAGCGGCCCGGGCGAAGGATTCGTCAACGGCAATGGCCGCATCGAAGCCACCGAGATCGACGTGGCCACCAAACTTCCCGGCCGCATCGAAGACATCCTGGTGCGTGAAGGCGATTTCGTCACAGCCGGCCAGCCACTGGCCAAGATGCGGCTGGAAACGCTGGAAGCGCAGCGCGACGAGGCCCTGGCCATGCGTCAGCAGGCTGAGCATTCGGTGACCGCGGCGCAGGCACAGGTGGCGCTGCGTGAAGCCGACGTGACTGCCGCCTTGGCTCTGGTTGGTCAGCGCGAGTCCGAACTGGACGCCGCGCAACGGCGCCTGACACGCTCCAGCACGCTGTCGAGTGAGGGAGCCGCCTCGATCCAGGAACTGGACGATGACCGGGCGCGCGTACGGGGCACCCAGGCGACCCTCGCGGCCAGCAAGGCACAGGCCGCCGCTGCCCGCGCCGCGGTCGAAGCCGCCAGGGCGCAGCTTGTCGGCGCGCAGTCCAGCGTGTCCGCCGCTACGGCCAGTATCAGCCGCATCGAAGCCGACATCCGCGACAGCGAACTGCGGTCTCCGCGCGACGGACGGGTTCAGGTGCGTGTCGCGCAACCCGGCGAGGTGCTTGGAGCGGGCGGACGTGTCTTGAACCTCCTTGATCTGTCGGACGTGTACATCACCTTCTTCCTGCCCGAAACCGTGGCCGGCCGCGTTGCGCTGGGTTCGGAGGTTCGCATCATTCTGGATGCCGCGCCCGAGTATGTGATTCCAGCCACCGTTTCCTTCGTCGCCAGCGCAGCGCAGTTCACCCCCAAGACGGTGGAAACCGCCAGTGAGCGACAAAAGCTGATGTTTCGCGTGCGCGCACAGATCTCGCAGGAGCTGCTGCGTGAGCACCTGAACCAGGTCAAGACCGGTCTGCCCGGCGTAGCCTGGGTCAAGCTCGACGCCAAGGCCGAGTGGCCTCAGAACCTCTCCGTTCGTGTGCCGGAGTAAGGTATGAGCCACAGCGCGCAGCTCGCGACCGTTGCCAGTGTCCATCAGGTAAGCCTGCGCTACGGCGACGTCATTGCCCTGGATGGCATCGACCTGGACATTCCCGCCGGGCGGATGGTCGGCCTGATTGGCCCCGACGGCGTGGGCAAATCCAGTCTGCTCTCGTTGCTGGCCGGTGTGCGCATCATCCAGGAAGGCACGGTCGAGGTGCTCGGTGGCGACATGGCCAGCAAGGCCCACCGCAAGCTGGTGTGCCCGCGCATCGCCTACATGCCGCAGGGGTTGGGCAAGAACCTGTATCCGACGCTCTCGGTCGAGGAGAATCTGCAATTCTTCGCGCGGCTGTTCGGCCATGACGCGCCCGAGCGCCGCCAGCGCATCGATGAGCTGACCCAGGCCACCGGCCTGTTCAAATTCCTAGCACGTCCGGCAGGCAAGCTCTCCGGGGGCATGAAGCAGAAGCTGGGCTTGTGCTGCGCCCTGATTCACGACCCGGATTTCCTGATTCTCGATGAACCGACGACCGGCGTGGATCCGCTGGCGCGCGCACAGTTCTGGGATCTGATCGAACGCATCCGCGCCGACCGCCCGGGCATGAGCGTGATCGTGGCCACCGCCTACATGGACGAGGCGCAGCGCTTCGACTGGCTCGCCGCCATCGACGACGGCAAGGTTCTCGCCACCGGCACACCGCAGGAGTTGCTGGAAAGAACAGGCAGCCCGAATCTGGAAGAGGCGTTCATCCGCCTGCTGCCGGAAGAGAAAAAGCGCGGACACCAAGCGGTAGTCATTCCCCCCTTGCCGGATGGCGGCGCGGACGATATCGCCATCGAGGCCCAGGGGCTGACCATGCGCTTTGGCGACTTCGTTGCCGTCGACAGTGTCTCCTTCCGCATCCGCCGCGGTGAAATCTTCGGCTTCCTCGGCTCCAATGGTTGCGGCAAGTCCACGACCATGAAGATGCTCACCGGCCTGTTGCCGGCGAGTGAGGGGCGGGCCTGGCTGTTCGGTCATGAGGTGGACCCGCATGACTTGGACACCCGCCGCCGCGTCGGCTACATGTCGCAGGCATTCTCGCTCTACAGCGAAATCACGGTACGCCAGAACCTGGAGTTGCACGCCAAGCTGTTCAGCGTGCCCCCGAAGGACATTCCGGGCCGCGTCGAAGAGATGGTGGAGCGCTTCGGCCTGGTGGAAGTCATCGACAGCTTGCCGGCCAGCCTGCCTCTGGGCATACGCCAGCGCCTGTCGCTGGCAGTCGCCATGGTGCACAAGCCCGAACTGTTGATTCTGGACGAGCCGACCTCCGGGGTCGATCCAGTAGCGCGCGATGCATTCTGGCGGCTGCTCATCGAGCTGTCACGTCGCGACCGGGTGACGGTCTTCATTTCCACCCACTTCATGAACGAGGCCGAACGCTGCGACCGCATGTCAATGATGCATGCGGGCAAGGTGCTCGACAGCGACGTGCCCGCCAAGCTGGTCGAGAAGCGCGGCGCTAAAACCCTCGAAGAGGCCTTCATCGGCTACCTCATCGAGGCGGAGGGTGGCACGGTCGCTCCCGCCGGCCCCACCGAGGCCGCCAATACGGCGATTCAGACGCCAGCGACACACACTGAGCACATCGGGCACAACGCTGAAGGCTTCAGCCTGCGCCGCATGCTCAGCTATCTGTGGCGCGAAGCACTGGAACTGCAGCGCGATCCGGTGCGCGCCACCCTGGCGCTGGGCGGTTCGCTGCTCCTGATGTTCGCGATCGGCTTCGGCATCACCTTGGACGTCGAGGACCTGAGCTATGCGGTGCTCGATCGCGACCAAACCACGCTCAGCCAAAGCTACACGCTGAACCTGGCCGGCTCGCGCTACTTCACAGAGCACCCGCCTATCGTCGATTACGAGGATCTCGACCGGCGCATGCGCAGCGGCGAACTGTCATTGGCCATCGAAATCCCCGCTGGCTTTGCCCGCGATGTGTTGCGGGGCCAGAACGTGCAGATCGGTGCGTGGCTCGACGGCGCCATGCCGCAGCGCGCCGAAACCGTGCAGGGCTACGTTCAGGGCATGCACCAGCACTGGCTGCTGGTACAGGCCAGCGAGCGCGGCGGCGCCAGCGCAGCAGGCAATGCGAGCGTCGAGACGCGCTTTCGCTACAACCCCGATGTCAAGAGTCTGCCGGCCATGGTGCCGGCGGTGATCCCTCTGCTGCTGCTCATGCTGCCGGCCATGCTGACCGCGCTGGCAGTGGTGCGCGAGAAAGAGACGGGGTCGATCACCAATCTCTACGTGACACCGGTCACGCGCATCGAGTTCCTGCTTGGCAAGCAGTTGCCCTATGTCGGCCTGGCCATGGTGAACTTCCTGCTGATGAGCCTGCTCGCTGTGACCATCTTCGGTGTGCCGGTCAAGGGCAGCTTCTTCACCCTGGCGCTGGCCGCGCTGATCTTCTCCTTCGCCGCGACAGGCATGGGGCTGCTGGCCTCGGCCGTTACACGCAGCCAGATCGCGGCCATGTTCTTCGCCATGATCGGCACCCTCATACCGGCCACCCAGTTCGCCGGCCTGATCGATCCGGTGTCCTCGCTCGAAGGCTCCAGCAAGTTCATCGGCGAGATCTACCCCGCCACGCACATGATTTCCATCAGCCGTGGCGTATTCAGCAAAGCGCTCGGCCTGGCCGACCTGACAGGGCCGCTGTGGTCGATGCTTTTGTCGGTCCCGGTGATTCTCGGCGCAGCCGTTTTGCTACTCAAGAAGCAGGAGCGCTGACATGGGCAGAAGAAACCTGGCCAACATCTACGACCTTGGTGTCAAGGAGCTGTGGAGTCTTTGGCGCGATCCGATGATGCTTGTGCTCATCGTCTATGTGTTCACCGCGTCGGTCTACACCAAGGCCACGTCCATGCCGGAGACGCTGCACAACGCGCCCATCGCCATCGTCGACGAGGATAATTCGGCGCTGTCCCAGCGGGTTGCCTCGGCCTTCTACCCCCCGCAGTTCACGCCACCGGCCATGATCGACTATGGGGACGTGGACCCGGGCATGGACGCGGGGCTGTACACCTTCGCTCTGGTCATTCCGCCCAACTTCCAGCGCGACGTGCTGGCGGGGCGATCGCCTGCCGTGCAGCTCAATGTCGACGCCACCCGCATGAGCCAGGCCTTCACCGGCAGTGGTTACATCCAGCAGATCTTCACCGGCGAAGTCAATGAGTTCGTCAAGCGTTACCGCGGCACCGACGCGCCACCCGTGGATCTGGCATTGCGCGCCCGCTTCAACCCCGCACTGGACAAGGCCTGGTTCGGCTCGGTGGTGCAGATCATCAACCACATCACGCTGTTGTCCATCATCCTGACCGGCGCGGCGCTGATCCGGGAGCGCGAGCACGGCACCATCGAGCACCTGCTGGTGATGCCGGTCACGCCCGCGCAGATCATGCTCTCCAAGGTCTGGTCGATGGCCCTGGTCGTGCTGATCGCCTCCTTCCTGTCCCTCAATCTCATGGTGCGCGGCGTCCTGGGCGTTCCCGTCGAGGGTTCCATTGCGCTGTTCTTCGCCGGCGCGGCGCTCAGCCTGTTCGCCACCACCTCGATGGGCATCTTCATCGCCACGCTGGCGCGCAACATGCCGCAGTTTGGCATGTTGATGATGCTCACCATCATGCCGCTGCAGATGCTGTCGGGTGGCACTACGCCACGCGAAAGCATGCCCGAGATCGTGCAGAACATCATGCTGGTCGCACCCACCACCCATTTCGTGGAACTGAGCCAGGCCATCCTTTATCGGGGCGCGGGGCTGGAGACGGTGTGGCAGCCCTTCCTGGCGCTGGCCCTGATCGGCACGGTGCTGTTTTTCCTGTCGTTAGCACGCTTTCGCAAAACGATCGGCCAGATGGCCTGATCGTCTGACCGCCCGATTGGGCACTCAACCCAGTAAGGAGTTTGACCATGAGCAATGAAACCATCCCTCTCAACCTGTTCAAGGCGAACCTGGAACTGCAACTGCGCCTGCAGCGCCTGATGCAGGAAAACGGCCAGCAATGGCTGGAGAACGCCACGCGCGCAGGCAGCGAAAACAT
>NZ_QJKI01000042.1 GCF_003201855.1 Rivihabitans pingtungensis
CGCTTCCGGCGTTTGGCCAGAGCTTACGAGAAGCTGCCGCAGACGCTGGCTGGATTACATTACGTGGCGTTTGCCATGTTGATGCTGCCGCACCTGCCTGATGTTATTGGCATGGTTCAGAACATGCTCTAGTTGTGGTCCTATTTCTCCAGAGTTGCTCGTGCAGTTCTTGGCTTCTCTGTGGCAGGCGATAAGGCCTCAGAGTCATTTGTCGAGGCTGCTGTTGTCGTACTTGAATATGTGGTTTTCTGCTTTGGAAATTTTGGTGCTTTGTATCTTTCACATAGCTAGTTGATTGAATTTGCTATGCTTATTCGCATGTGATTGATAAGTACAAAGCTCGACTATCCTACTTGCATACGTTATCATTGCTTTCCATGGCGTTATTTTACTGGTTGGTGGTAACGGCCATCTGTGGTGGTGTTGTTTATTATATGGTTTCGTAATGCCATAAATCAAAATAAATCAAAATTGTATTTCTTGGGCGCATTATAAAAAATGTTCGCCCTAAACTGGAATGAAATTTAACTTTTCATAAATTAATTTTTCCCCATGAAAGCCATCCTCTACCAACAATACGGCCCGCCTGATGTGCTCCAGATGGCGGACATCGCCAAGCCCATCCCCAAACCCAATGAAATCCTGATCAAAACCTATGCCACCACGGTCACGTCCGGGGATTGGCGGGTGCGCAGTCTGACAGTGCCGGCCGGTTTTGGCTGGATGACCCGCTTGGTGTTTGGCGTGTCCCGGCCCAGGCAGCAGATTTTGGGTTCCGAGCTGGCCGGGGTGGTGGAGTCGGTGGGGGAGGCGGTCAGCCGATTCAAGGTGGGGGATGCGGTGTTTGCGTTCAGCGACGCCCGTATGGGCTGTTACGCCGAGTATAAATGCATGCCGCAGGATGGCGCGGTGGCGTGTAAACCGCCTGGTTTGTCTTACGGCGAAGCGGCCGCTTTGTCTTTTGGCGGCACGACGGCGCTGGATTTTCTGCGTCGGGCCAAGCTTCAGCGTGGGGAAAGCGTGCTGATCAATGGCGCGTCCGGCGCGGTGGGCGCGGCGGCGGTTCAGTTGGCCAGGCATTTTGGCGCGCATGTCACGGCGGTGTGCGGCACGGCGAATATGGCCTGGGTCAGGGCGCTGGGCGCCAGCCAGGTGATCGACTACACGCAAGAGGATTTCACCCAGAATGGCGAGACTTACCATGTGATCATGGACACCGTGGGCACGGCGCCGTTTTCCCGCTGCCAAGCGTCGTTGCGAGACGGCGGGCGTTTATTGCTGGTGCTGGCGGGGCTGGCCGATATGCTGCACGCGCCATGGGCGTCGCTGAGCAGCGGCAAGAAGGTGATTGCCGGCCCGGTTTCGGTGCGCGCGGAAGATTTGCCCCTGCTGGCCGAGCTGGCGGCGACTGGGGTGTTCAAAGCGGTGATTGACCGGCGCTATCGGTTCGAGCAGATGGTCGAGGCGCATCGCTATGTGGATAGCGGGCGCAAGAAGGGGAATGTGGTGGTGATGCTGGGGGATGAGGATTGAGCGTGGCCCTGAGCTGGGTGTGTTGATTGCTTTGCAAAAACCGGCCTGACAAGAGGTAAAGACTTAAAAATCAAATATTTGTGTTTCAATCTGCGCGAAAAAACGATTTCTTGACCCCCCGCTTTTAGATTTCTGTCAGTGCGGGCACGGCCAAACTGCCGCGCCCGCGCCAAACCTTGTCTCCAGGGCTTTCGCCGGGGTGAGTCATGGTGTGGTCCGCATCCCCGCCATGGCTGCCAGCCCGCACAAACTCCCGCTCCGCCGCCTTCCATCAGGGTCAGTGAGGCCCGCTTCTTCTCCCGCAGCACCCCGCTGCTGTCTCAGCACGGATATTGCGTATTATTACCATGGTATTTTCACGAATTGATTGGGATTGGCAAGGTGGTTAGCATAATCCACTCAGATCAAGCTCAATCAGAAAATAACATCGCAAGCGAACGGGGTTCAGAAGGCAATGATGTTTTTAACATGAGCTCTCTGCCGATGAAGGTTGGAGAAACCGCACACAGCTACGACGCCCTCGGTGGCGACGACATCGTGTACGGCAGCAGCTATGTGGACTTCATCCATGGCGGTGCGGGCAATGATCAGTTGTTTGGCAATGGCGGCGACGATGCGTTGTTGGGTTGGTCCGGTAACGACACGCTAAAAGGTGGCGTTGGCAACGACCTGTTGCATGGCGGTGATGGCAACGACGTGCTGATTGGCGAAGGCGGCTCCGATGCCCTGCTGGGCGGCTTTGGTGATGATCTTTATGTGCAATATATCGGCTATGGCAATGGCCGGGACACCATCAATGATGGTGTGACTGCCAGCTACACCCCTGGTTATGGTGGCGGAATCGATAAGCTGTATATCCCCAATGCGACACTTGACCAACTGATTCCTTTACGGCAAGCAAATGATCTGTGGATCAGCAGCATGGCCGATGCCAGTGATGGTCAGATCACCGAGGGGGTGGTCATCTCCAACTTTTTCCTGGGTGGAATTTACACTATTGAATATTTGGAAACCCAAGATTATATTCTCAGCCTATCTGATTATTTTGGCGTAGTGTAACCGTCAGCAGGCAGCATTTTATTTGGAGCTGCCTGTTTACCCTGACCCCATGGAGGTAATATGCAAATCAATACCAATGCTTCGACTACTTTGCCCCTCAACAGTAAGTCAAGCGGCAAATCGATCAGCACGCCAGAAAGACAAGAATGTACATCTGTTACCTGGACCGCATTTACGACCAGTGCAGAAAAAAGTCGTGAACTCGAGCTGCGCTATGCTGAAATTATGACAGGGCTAAAAGGCGAGGAGGCGCTGAGTAAGCATAAGAAAGATATGGAAAAAACCATGGCATTAATGGGCCCGGAAACCAGAGAGCACTACGCCTCTCCTGCCGAGCTTGAGAAGCAAATGAAAAAGCAGGCGGATAGTATTTTCCGCAGCCCGGCAGGTGAAATCCTGGCTGTGGTGTATAAAGATGGGACGATTCACACGCAAGGCGAGGGGAAGCGCATTGACTTTGATGCACTGTCTCAATTTGCCAAAGGCCTGAGCGAGCATGAATACCGTGCTGCCATGCGCAATGGCATTGCTGCTGCCTTGGGCAGCCGCGCGGTGGCCAGTTATTACGACTATAACAAGCCGGCGCCGACCATGAGAGAAATTCACGAAGAAGAGCGCATTTTTTATAGCCGTGGCTGACGCTTGCTGCTCACCTGTTGCACATCCGGAGAGGGGCAGCCCACAAGCACCAGTGGCGCTGCCCGCATAGCTGCATACATCGTTCATGGAGGTCATATGCAAGTCAATACCAGCGCTTCGGCCATGCTGCCTACCATCAAAAAAGCCACTCATGCAGAGGATGATGGCAAACTTGTCGCCAATTCTCGTGGTGAATTTGGTATGGCATTCACTTTTGATCCTGAGTTGGCAGATACCGTACATAACGGAGTTCGTTATTTTATGCCGCCATCGCATCTCGTAGAAAAAGGAGATGCAGAAACTTTATTGAAAAAACATCTTAGCCCAGAGGCTTGGGCTGGTGTTAAAAGGATGTTGGACGATGTAGCAACAGGGCGAGATAAGCTTTCGCCAGAAGAATATGATCCTGTAAACTATGAAAAACAAATGAAGAAACAAGCGGATAGTATTTTCCGCAGCCCGGCAGGTGAAATCCTGGCTGTGGTGTATAAAGATGGGACGATTCACACGCAAGGCGAGGGGAAGCGCATTGATTTTGATGCACTGTCTCAATCCGCCAAAGGCCTGAGTGAGCATGAATACCGTGCCGCCATGCGCAATGGCATTGCTGCTGCCTTGGGCAGCCGCGCGGTGGCCAGTTATTACGACTATAACAAGCCGGCGCCGACCATGAGAGAAATTCACGAAGAAGAGCGCATTTTTTATAGCCGTGGCTGACGCTTGCTGTTCACCTGTTGCACATTCGGAGAGGGGCAGCCCACAAGCACCAGTGGCGCTGCCCGCATATCTGTATCCCGCAATTTCATCAGGGCACACGGCCAAGCTGCCGCGCTCGCGCCAAAGCTTGTCTCCAGGGCTTTCGCCGGGGTGAGTTATGGTGTTTTCCGCATCCCCGGCTTCCAGCCTGCACAAGCGCCTGCGTCGCATCGCTCACAAAACCCTAGGGGCACGACCACAGGCTGTACGGGCATGCAACAACTCCGGAGGGGTTTGTTGGCGGCGCTAACGTTCTGTGCGCATCACCGAGCTTGTCTCAGGGGCTTGTGTTGCTCAGCGAAGCCGTGCCGTTAATTTTTCGCGCTGACGTCGTATGCCGTGAAAAATGGTCTCGGCCACATCGGCCGGAAAGTCTGGCGGTAATTCTCCCTCTATCTTTTGCAAAATCTCACCGGTGTTGTCAGCCAATTCGTTCAATAGCTCATCGGCCCACGCTTCAGTCAGACCGCTGCTGCGCGCTTGCGCCAGCCAGTGGCGTGGCTGGATGCGCTCAATCAGGTAGTGATTGCTTTGCCCGCGCACCGCCATCGCCAGTTTGGCTTTTTGCGGCGCCACTTTGCCGGCGCCGTGGCCAATCACCGGATGGGCGGACAGAATGTCATACAGCGGCGTAGCACGGTAACGGCCGCCCGGCAGATGAAACAGGCTGAAGTTTTTGGCGTGGCCGTCGGTGGCGGCCAGCAACCAGAACACCACTTGCGCCTTGAAGAACTGACGGCGGTCGGTTTCGCTATTTTCTGATCCGGCCAGAATATCGAGAATGCGCGCGATGCCGGGGCCTCCATCGGCTTGGTATTTGAGGTAGGGGGGCGTGGCGGTGGCTTGGCACAGGTCTTCTTGCGGCAGACGCATCAACCAGCGGCCATCGCTGGACAGGCGGCGGTCAAAGCGTTCGACGACCAGCACTTTCTGTGCTTCAAAGTGGGCGATATCGCACCGGGCTACTGGTAGACCAAATGCAGCCACCAGTTGCGCACAGAGCCATTCGTTCTCGACCGAGCTGCGCATATCGGCTTGCATGCCGCCCACTAACCCTAGCGGCAATTTAAAAATATGCGTGGTAGGTGTGCTGCCCAGCGGGCGTTGCCAGCGGCCAGCATGCTGGAGCAGTGCGGTTTTTTCTTGCGCGCCGGCGATGGACAATCGCAAGTCGGCATCGGAATTTCTCTGGCCTGGCAAGCCCGGTTGCACTGTTTGTTGCAGCAGGGCGGCAATGGCGGCATCGTCCAGGGGTTCGCCGATGATACATTGCAGGTTTTGCGGTGTTTCGTCTTCTGGCAGCAGTTGCAGCGCACCCACACAATCGCGCCCCAGTGCGGCCAGCAGGGTAAACGGCGCACTGTCGCTCAGCCGGTGATGCTGCGCCAGACGGCGGCGGATGATGTCGCTATCTGGCAGCAGGTTGTCGAAATAGGCATTCACCACAGCGCCACGGTGTGCGGCATTGTTGGGCAAAAACGGCAGTGACAGCGAGAGGGGCCGTGTTTGCGGGTGATTGAGCCAGCTTGCGTGGTAGGCAAAGATTTCTTCACCGTGAGTGAGTGTCCATTCCCCCACCAGCAGGCCATTCATCCACACATTCAGCTGTTGTCGGTGGCTTTTGCGGCCCATTTCACCATGCCTCGTCGCTGACTGCGGTGGGTTGGTCATCACGGGTGTGAATCACCAGCTCGGCATTCAGCACCCGTAAGAGCTTGCTCAACCGCGCTACGCTGGTGGCGGCAGGCCTGGCTTCCAGTCGCGCATAGCTTTGTTGGCTGATGCCCAGCCGTTCGGCCAGCTGCGCCTGGGTCAGCCCGGCGCGCTGGCGCAGGCTGCGCAGCATGGCGGGCAATTGTTCTGGCATGAGGATGGGGTAGTGCATGCTGTGTGCTTTCGCATTGAACACACCTAACATCCTATGTGTTGTAAACGCCAGATACAACATAAAAGCTGTATTTTGTGTTTACAACATATAGATTGTAAAAATGGGGATCACACTATTCAGTCTGGCTAGAGCATGTTCTGAACCATCCCAACAACATCAGGAAGGTGCGGCAGCATCAACATGGCAAACGCCACGTAATGTAATCCAGCCAGCGTCTGCGGCAGCTTCTCGTAAGCTCTGGCCAAACGCCGGAAGCG
>NZ_QJKI01000043.1 GCF_003201855.1 Rivihabitans pingtungensis
GGAGCCTGGCGTTGACCTACTTTCACACGGGTAATCCGCACTATCATCGGCGCGAAGTGGTTTCACTGTCCTGTTCGGGATGGGAAGGAGTGGGGCCCACTTGCTATTGACACCAGGCATAAGCTGTTGTGTGCGGTTAGGCACACCAAAACTGGAAGAGTAACAACAGGTTCTTAGAACCGATCAATTGTATTCGCGTTAACACCTGAAGCATCGCGGCTTATAGGATCAAGCCGCACGGGCAATTAGTATTGGTTAGCTTAACGCATTACTGCGCTTCCACACCCAACCTATCAACGTCCTGGTCTCGAACGACCCTTCAGGGCACTCTAGGTGCCAGGGAAGTCTCATCTTAAGGCGAGTTTCGCGCTTAGATGCTTTCAGCGCTTATCTCTTCCGAACTTAGCTACCCGGCGATACGACTGGCGTCATAACCGGTACACCAGAGGTTCGTCCACTCCGGTCCTCTCGTACTAGGAGCAGCCCCCTTCAAACTTCCAACGCCCACTGCAGATAGGGACCAAACTGTCTCACGACGTTTTAAACCCAGCTCACGTACCACTTTAAATGGCGAACAGCCATACCCTTGGGACCGGCTACAGCCCCAGGATGTGATGAGCCGACATCGAGGTGCCAAACTCCGCCGTCGATATGAACTCTTGGGCGGAATCAGCCTGTTATCCCCGGAGTACCTTTTATCCGTTGAGCGATGGCCCTTCCATTCAGAACCACCGGATCACTATGTCCTGCTTTCGCACCTGCTCGACTTGTGGGTCTCGCAGTTAAGCTACCTTTTGCCATTGCACTATCAGTACGATGTCCGACCGTACCTAGGTAACCTTCGAACTCCTCCGTTACACTTTGGGAGGAGACCGCCCCAGTCAAACTGCCTACCATGCACGGTCCCCGATCCGGATGACGGACCAAGGTTAGAACCTCAAACACACCAGGGTGGTATTTCAAGGACGGCTCCACAGAGACTGGCGTCTCTGCTTCAAAGCCTCCCACCTATCCTACACAAGTCTGTTCAAAGTCCAATGCAAAGCTACAGTAAAGGTTCACGGGGTCTTTCCGTCTAGCAGCGGGGAGATTGCATCTTCACAAACATTTCAACTTCGCTGAGTCTCGGGTTGAGACAGTGTGGCCATCGTTACGCCATTCGTGCGGGTCGGAACTTACCCGACAAGGAATTTCGCTACCTTAGGACCGTTATAGTTACGGCCGCCGTTTACCGGGGCTTCGATCAAGAGCTTGCACCCCATCACTTAACCTTCCGGCACCGGGCAGGCGTCACACCCTATACGTCCACTTTCGTGTTTGCAGAGTGCTGTGTTTTTATTAAACAGTCGCAGCCACCTTTTCACTGCAACCCCATCGGCCTTCGTCCGCGAGGGACTACAACCTACCGGGGCACACCTTCTCCCGAAGTTACGGTGTCAATTTGCCGAGTTCCTTAACCCGAGTTCTCTCAAGCGCCTTAGAATTCTCATCCTACCCACCTGTGTCGGTTTGCGGTACGGTCGATTATGAGCTGAAGCTTAGAGGCTTTTCCTGGAAGCATGGGATTACTCACTTCAGGTCCGTAGACCCTCGTCATCACGTCTCGGCATTGACCAACCGGATTTGCCTGGTTGATCTGCCTACCGGCTTAAACGACCTATTCCAACAGGCCGCTGAGCTACCCTTCTCCGTCCCCCCATCGCACTCATAATCGGTACAGGAATTTTAACCTGTTTCCCATCGACTACGCATTTCTGCCTCGCCTTAGGGGCCGACTCACCCTACGCCGATGAACGTTGCGTAGGAAACCTTGGGTTTTCGGCGTGCGGGACTTTCACCCGCATTATCGCTACTCATGTCAGCATTCGCACTTCTGATACCTCCAGCAGGGTTTACACCACCACCTTCGCAGGCCTACAGAACGCTCTCCTACCATATGACCTAAGTCATATCCGCAGCTTCGGTTACATGCTTGAGCCCCGTTACATCTTCCGCGCAGGACGACTCGACCAGTGAGCTATTACGCTTTCTTTAAATGATGGCTGCTTCTAAGCCAACATCCTGGCTGTCTATGCCTTCCCACCTCGTTTACCACTTAGCATGTCATTTGGGACCTTAGCTGGCGGTCTGGGTTGTTTCCCTCTTGACACCGGACGTTAGCACCCGATGTCTGTCTCCCAGGCTCGTACTTGACGGTATTCGGAGTTTGCCATGGGTTGGTAAGTCGCGATGACCCCCTAGCCATAACAGTGCTCTACCCCCGTCAGTAATACCTGAGGCACTACCTAAATAGTTTTCGGAGAGAACCAGCTATTTCCAAGTTTGTTTAGCCTTTCACCCCTATCCACAGCTCATCCCCTAATTTTGCAACATTAGTGGGTTCGGTCCTCCAGTGCGTGTTACCGCACCTTCAACCTGGCCATGGATAGATCACTTGGTTTCGGGTCTACGCCCAGCAACTGAACGCCCTATTCGGACTCGGTTTCCCTACGCCTCCCCTATTCGGTTAAGCTTGCTACTGAACGTAAGTCGCTGACCCATTATACAAAAGGTACGCAGTCACCCCTTTCGAGGCTCCCACTGTTTGTATGCATCCGGTTTCAGGTTCTATTTCACTCCCCTCCCGGGGTTCTTTTCGCCTTTCCCTCACGGTACTGGTTCACTATCGGTCGATGATGAGTATTTAGCCTTGGAGGATGGTCCCCCCATCTTCGGACAGGATTTCACGTGTCCCGCCTTACTTGTCGCATGCTTAGTACCACAATTGTGTTTTCGGATACGGGGCTATCACCCACTATGGCCAACCTTTCCAGGTTGTTCTCCTAACACGACTGTTATCACATGCAGGCTGTTCCGTGTTCGCTCGCCACTACTTACGGAATCTCGGTTGATTTCTTTTCCTCGGGGTACTTAGATGTTTCAGTTCTCCCGGTTCGCTCTACCGACCCTATGTGTTCAGGTCGGAGTACTCCTTGCGGAGTGGGTTTCCCCATTCGGACATCTTCGGATCAAAGCTTTATTGCCAGCTCCCCGAAGCTTTTCGCAGGCTTACACGTCCTTCGTCGCCTATCATCGCCAAGGCATCCACCAGATGCACTTATTCGCTTGATCCTATAAGTCGAGAGACTCACAGGTGTTTGTGCGATTACAATCTGACCCAATTACTTGGCTAGTGCTGAGGTTTTACCCTACAGCGCTAGCTGTTTTTTGTGTCGTTACTCTTCCGTTTTGTTAAAGATCGATGCGTTGAACACGCAAAAGACAAGAACAATCTTCTCTTTTGAGCGCTCTAGTGAGGTTGGTGGAGGATGACGGGATCGAACCGACGACCCTCTGCTTGCAAAGCAGATGCTCTCCCAGCTGAGCTAATCCCCCGCTAAACCTTTCATGCTTCGTTGTTCGGTCGCTCGTGTACATAAGTACACGTCGCTTCCTCTCGCCTTGCATGAAAGCTTTATCGTGTTTGCTCCGACCACCTAGCCCATTAGGTTTCGACAGAAGGAACAGAGAACTTTATCACACTGATATCAATCGCGCAAATAAAACGTGATCAATCAGCACCAGATTTTTCAGGACAAGGCGTCAAGGTTTCGACGTGTACATGAGTACACGAGAAATCTTGCAACGCAGTCATGGAAAATCTGGTGGGTCTGGTTGGACTCGAACCAACGACCCCCGCCTTATCAAGACGGTGCTCTAACCAGCTGAGCTACAAACCCAAGTTCCCGCGGAACCGGAGTCTGTTCAGGGATTTCCCCGATTCCTCTCACTGCTCTTTACTGACAACCGATAAGTTGTAGACGCTTATTCCAGAGGTTTCTCTAGAAAGGAGGTGATCCAGCCGCAGGTTCCCCTACGGCTACCTTGTTACGACTTCACCCCAGTCATGAAGCATACCGTGGTAAGCGGCCTCCTTGCGGTTAGCCTACCCACTTCTGGTATCCCCCACTCCCATGGTGTGACGGGCGGTGTGTACAAGGCCCGGGAACGTATTCACCGCGACATGCTGATCCGCGATTACTAGCGATTCCGACTTCACGCAGTCGAGTTGCAGACTGCGATCCGGACTACGATCGGTTTTATGAGATTAGCTCCACCTCGCGGCTTGGCAACCCTCTGTACCGACCATTGTATGACGTGTGAAGCCCTGGTCATAAGGGCCATGAGGACTTGACGTCATCCCCACCTTCCTCCGGTTTGTCACCGGCAGTCCCATTAAAGTGCCCAACTTAATGATGGCAACTAATGGCAAGGGTTGCGCTCGTTGCGGGACTTAACCCAACATCTCACGACACGAGCTGACGACAGCCATGCAGCACCTGTGTTAGCGCTCCCTTTCGGGCACTCCTGCGTCTCTGCAGGATTCGCTACATGTCAAGACCAGGTAAGGTTTTTCGCGTTGCATCGAATTAATCCACATCATCCACCGCTTGTGCGGGCCCCCGTCAATTCCTTTGAGTTTTAATCTTGCGACCGTACTCCCCAGGCGGTCTACTTCACGCGTTAGCTGCGTTACCAAGAGATTCCTCTCCCGACAACTAGTAGACATCGTTTAGGGCGTGGACTACCAGGGTATCTAATCCTGTTTGCTCCCCACGCTTTCGTGCATGAGCGTCAGTGTTATCCCAGGGGGCTGCCTTCGCCATCGGTATTCCTCCACATCTCTACGCATTTCACTGCTACACGTGGAATTCTACCCCCCTCTGACACACTCTAGTCTTGTAGTTCCAAACGCAGTTCCCAAGTTAAGCTCGGGGATTTCACATCTGGCTTACAAAACCGCCTGCGCACGCTTTACGCCCAGTAATTCCGATTAACGCTTGCACCCTACGTATTACCGCGGCTGCTGGCACGTAGTTAGCCGGTGCTTATTCTTCCAGTACTGTCATCCCCGACCTGTATTAGAGGCCAGGATTTCCTCCCGGACAAAAGAGCTTTACAACCCGAAGGCCTTCTTCACTCACGCGGCATGGCTGGATCAGGCTTTCGCCCATTGTCCAAAATTCCCCACTGCTGCCTCCCGTAGGAGTCTGGGCCGTGTCTCAGTCCCAGTGTGGCGGATCATCCTCTCAGACCCGCTACGGATCGTCGCCTTGGTGAGCCTTTACCTCACCAACTAGCTAATCCGACATCGGCCGCTCTATCAGCGCAAGGCCCTAAGGTCCCCTGCTTTCCTCCTCGGAGAATATGCGGTATTAGCACTCCTTTCGAAGCGTTATCCCCCACTGATAGGCACGTTCCGATGCATTACTCACCCGTTCGCCACTCGCCGGCGGACCGAAGTCCCCGCTGCCGTTCGACTTGCATGTGTAAAGCATGCCGCCAGCGTTCAATCTGAGCCAGGATCAAACTCTTCAGTTCAATCTCTGCAAATTACATCGCTTGACGCAAGTTCTCAAAGAATCTAACGATTCTTGATTACTTTAGTGCAAGCTCTTGTTCCTCGGAACAAGCGCCTACACTTATCGGTTGTCTTTTCTGTTAAAGATCAGTTGCTTTCTGAATCAGAACCCGGTAACGTCAGCGGTTTGTTTCGCTTCGTTTCGT
>NZ_QJKI01000044.1 GCF_003201855.1 Rivihabitans pingtungensis
GGGTATCCGGAATGCAGTGTGGAAAGCATCAGGGACCGCGAAGGCCCCTGATGTTGAAACTTAGGCAAAGTCGCCCGCTTCTAGTTTTCTCACCAATGTTGGAATGTACGGCCCGTATTCGATAACGTTTTCCTCTACTTCCAAGTCGAAGAGGTGGTTGTAACTCGGAACCATTCTCCCCATCCCCATAGACGGTGTAGAAGGAACTGCTTTCCTTGGTTTCTTGCGAATGGTTGTTCGCGTGTCAGCCCGGGCCTCATCATCAAACAGCAAACGAGCGCGGATGACGTCGAAGCTATAACCTCTGCCCATACGATTCATCCCTTTCGCCAAGTTGTTGATTGACTCAGTATAGGCGTTGGACACAGGGCAATCATAGTGGTTGAAGATTTCAGTCCACCAGCTACGTAGCGCTCCTCGCACCTCTCTAAAGGCGCCGGCCACGTTGCTTGGAATGGAGGCATCCCATTCTTCAGCCGCCCGCATGGCATCAGCCTTGGAGGTATGACGGTAGATGTCGTGGAATCGCTCCTTGACCTCGTAGGCAGCACCCAAGGCCGGGTATTGCTCTGACCATGCCGCAAGCTTCTCTAGCCCTTTCTCATCCAGATTGTGTTTTCGAGAAAGCAGCACGAACCGGTCATCTTTCAGTTTGAGTCGCGCCTTGGTTTCCAACTCCTTACGGATTGCTTTGCGGACTCGTTCAATGCTGTCATTGGCCATCCGGACCACATGGAAGCGGTCGGCCACAATCATTCTGCCGGGGAACTGGTCTTGTGCTACCTGACGATAAACATTCCAGAGGTCCATCGTCAGCACCTTGACCTTTTCCTTGGAGGGCATGGTCTTGAAGTAGGTGAGTAGGTCTGCCTTGTTCCTGGTTGGCAACATATCGAACAGCGACAGCTTTTCGACATTCGTGAGCATGCAACGATACCGACCAATGATTTTCAGTTCGTCGATACCCAATACCTCAGGTGCTTCAAAGACCACGGTTTCCTTCAGCTTGGAAACGTAGTCATCGAAGATGTGCCGGATGGTTTTGTCGTCAACGCCGACTTCCCGCGATAGCTCTGAAAAGGTCTTGCGTAGGCAATGGCGCTCGATGTGCTGAACCAGGCGAGCAGTTGCCAGCCGCTTGCCATCCATGACCGCTAAGGGCTCGAAGAGCGTTTTTCCGCAGGACTTGCAGCGGTAGCGCTTGCGGTCAAGCTCAATCAGAACACGCTTACCATGCATCGGAGTGTCGAGGTAGGTCTGTCGCTGGCTGCCGTGGCGGTAAAGGTTCTCACCACAGGCCGGGCAAGCGGTCGGCAAAACGCCGCCTTCCGCCTCCACCTCGTAATGGTCACCGCAGTCCTGAACATGCAATGTTCGCAGATGCGGCAACAGATTAAGGAAATCAACCATGTGCGACGTTAATCAGGTCGTCAGCAACGCGAGCAAGTGCCCCATTAATCCAGCAAGGAACCGACTCTCTGGCCGGGATAAGCAAGTCTTTCAGGGTGCGATTTGCTTGCCGCCCATAACTGAATCGAAACCTGTTTTGCCAGATGCAAGAGCAATAATACAAGAGCTCGTCAATTGACATTTTTTCCAATGGACGAAGACATGCCACATGGAAGGCCGTGTAGAACGGTTGTTCTTGATAGAAAGTGGAAAGAACACCGTTGCCACTAAGAGCGCAGCTAAGCTCGCCCGCCGGGGCCGGCTCCACCCCTGGAATAGGAGCTACATACGCAGCAATACCGTTTTCACGCATTTTGCGAGAAACAAACGGAATGCCGCCCGACTCCTTGGACAGAAGTCTGAGCCGGTTCAGTTCAAGTGAGTGGCCGTATCTGACTTCAAAAATATCTTGAACACGAACAAGCTCACTCTTTGCGCTATGTTCAGCAGGGTCATAAATACCAGAGCTCAATGTCTTGATGCGCGTAAGTTCAGCCCACAAATCTTCCGCTTCAGCGGAATGCACCCAACTTGGCGCAGTATCGGGCAGCTCAATCTGCTTTAGCCGGTCACCTTTCGGCTTTCGGCCATACGAGAACTTATATCGGTTCATCGTAATGCAGCGAGCGTAATAGACCTTCTCATTGAGAGCCATCTCGCGTTTTGGTAGTAAAACCGATACGTTGCTGTTAGGCACAAAATTGAACTTTGAAACGTAGGAATAGGTGTGGCTTCCTTCTCCGTCTGTCGATACGAATATTGTTCCGGCAGGATATAGATGGTTAGCTACAACACTATTCTTGGCTACCCATCCAGCAATAGTCCTTTGCTGCGTACTGGCAGGACGAATGTAGGGCACCACATCACCAACAGGAGCCCTAAGTACCTCGACCGCTGAACTTGCCAGACCATTTTTCACTTCAAACAAATCTTCAAGTTTCATCAGGGGCCTCCTCTTCAGAAGCTCCACCCTGAATGTCGAGCATCAGATTAAACAGCATGAATTTCTTCAGGTCAGCCTCGAAGCTTTCCTTGGTTAGCGAGGAATAGTCCGTTTCAATATAGGCTTCCGCACACCACTCATCGCTGGCGGTTACTTTGAAGGTGGCGCTCTCCCCCGCGTGAACCTCCCTGTTTCGGTACATCTCTACCCAACGGTCACGGATAGCAGGCCACACGTCATTCTGGTCGATGCGCCCTTTGTGTTTCGTTTTCACAAAGCCGTCATCGCGCCAGTAACCAAACCAAGTCTTACGGTCTGACTTCGCATGTGGTTTGCGAGCAATCCACACCATGATGCAAGTAACCGTGCCAACAGGGTAAAACAACTCCTGCGGCATCGACATCACAGCATCCAAAGTGTGGTGCTTCATCAATTCTTCGCGCACCGGGTTAGGCGCAATTGCACATGACATAGGAACAATCGCAATGCCCATTGCACCGGGCTCAAGGCACTCCAGCATCTGCTTCACAAAGTACAGCTCGTGCAGCTCCGCATCGCTTTTCGACTGAGCATAAGGAGGATTGAGCATCCCGACATTTGGCTTCAGCTGCTTGATGGAATTGATTACAGCGTCATCAAAGCAACTGGCCTGATGCAGGTTTGCCTTACCATCGCCTCGTAGAATCATGTTGCTGGCAGCCAGCGCGAACATTTTGGGGTTGTTCTCGATGCCAATCAGACGATTCTTCTTGATGTCAGTCCGCTCTTCCTCTGTGACTGCCTTCTTGAGCATGTGCTGCATGGCGGAGATAAGGAAGCCCCCCGTTCCTGCGCAGATGTCGAGAACCTTAGATTCAGGGCCAACATTTGCAATCAGCGAGAACAGTTCGGCAACATGCCGAGGGGTCAGGACGATGCCGAGAGCCTTTTTGTCGCCGGCCGTGTATTTCAGGAACTCGCCGTAGAACTGCCCCACGACATCGAAGTCGTGATAGACATTGATATAAGGCCAGACGTTATCGCAGATGCGGCTGATGATTTCCTTGAACACACCATCCGGATACTCTTTAGCGGTCTTGCTGTCAGGCTTCCCAAGATTGGGATGCACGGCAATCGTGGAATACGGTTGCAGCATAGTGTCCTTCTTGGCCTGCGGAATGTCGGCCTTGTCGAGCTCCTTCTTGATTGCACCAAGCCAAGCTTCCTGCACATCTTCGGCGGGCAGAGCGCCAAAAGTCTTCATGAATGGTGCATTCATCAAAGCAATCAGGGTGCCACTGACCAGAAGAGGTTTGTCTTCTTCGGAGATTTTGGCCTTCGTCCAAATCAACTCATGGAGTTCCTTGGAGAATGCCAGCAAATCAGAGTGGCGCTTCTTTGCAACGTCGGGGTCGAAAGACGCCAGTCGGTAGTAGTCGTCGTAGGAGATGATGTCGGTAACCGGAACACCGCTTTCGTTAGCAAGCTCCTTGGCTTCTGTATTTCCAGCAGGAATCAGAAAATTGGACACCTTCAGGGCACTGGCTGTAGCCCCGCTGACGGCCACGGCCAGAACGGTGTAGTGCTTGGCCAGATGTTTGGCATAGTGCAAAGCCCCGTCCACCGCATACTCAATAGGCTTGTCCCGAGCCGGGCTTTCGTGTTTTTTCACATCTGGCTTGCACTCGAACACAATCAGGAAAGCCGTGTCCTTGAGGTTCGAGATAATGAACTCAGGGTAGCCTGCGTTGCCCTTGGAATTCTTGCTTGCCTTGGACAGCAAGGTCTTGACCTTGGCAATCTCAGACTTCTGTTCTTCGACAGTGATTCCGTTGTCCGGTTGGTTGTAGCCCAAGGCACGCAGCTTGTCGCGTACCAAGGCCTCTGTTTTCCGTTCGTTCGCCATTCAACACTCCATTCCGATTTTGAAAATGATGGTAGCGTACGACGTTTCAACAGTCAATTCCGAAGTACGCCCAGAGTATAGGCGCGCCTCGCAAATATCGTTCAACAGTGGATTCCGGATACCC
>NZ_QJKI01000045.1 GCF_003201855.1 Rivihabitans pingtungensis
GCCCATTCTTCGTCGCTGACATCGGATGGGTAAGGTTTGCGGTTTTCCATGGGGCTTGGATTTTACCGCTATGGGATAGTTCAGAACAGGCTCTAGAATGCTGCTTTGTCATTCAATACATCAAGTGAATCCGGACTGGCTGCACTCAGCACACGGATGCCATATGCAGCAAATTCTGCTTGGCGTGCTGCAATATTGCGTGCTTCCCGGCCGGGCACAAGTACGCCAATAGCGTGTTCGACACAAAAATCCAGGCACCAGTCCACATAATGGTTATCGCTTAATCCTTCGGGTTCAATCATGTAGTGGTGCGCATGCAGGCGTGCCAAGGCATGGGGATTGCGACCTGAGGCAATCAGGGTGAAGCGCCCCTGCGTATCTGCTTCCCGGATAAGGCGCAAGGCCGCATGAATGGACGAGAATGTCCGATTAAACCAGATGTTCATCAGCAGATATGGCTTACAGATGTGGCAGAATTTGCGGCAGCAAATCCTGGAAAGTGCGTCCTTGACCGTTTTCGCCAATCGCGTGCATTTTCCATTCGCCGTTATGCCGATAGACTTTTGCCATGATCTGGGCAGTATGCGTACCTTGTACGCTGAGATTATAACAGGCCACTTCTTGTTGAGTCTGGGCATCTACTAGCCGGCAAACAGCGTTTGCAACCTGGGAGAAATTCTGACCCGTGAATGAGTTGACGGTGAATACCAGGGATTTTACCTGTGCTGGTACTCGGTTCAGTGCTACGGTGATGCGCTCATCGTCACCATCGCCATTGCCTGTGAGATTGTCTCCGGAGTGCTGTACGCTGCCATCTTGGCTATGCAACTGGCGGAACCAGATCGTGTCAACCAACTGTTTGTTTTCATCGAACATCACGCAGGATGCATCCAGGTCAATAGAGGGGGAGTTGCCACCAAAGCCAAAAATCCCTTTGGATTTGACTGGGTCCCAGCCCAATCCCATAAAAATAGTGGAGAGTTCGCGGCCAGCTTCTTTGTTGAGGCTGATTTTCTGGCCTTTTTGCAGATTGACTGCCATATATAGCTCCTTATTGGGTAAGAGGAAATGCTCACTTGCGCGAAGCTGGAAGTTGGTCGATTAGCCAGGCAATGAAATTGGTCCGATTGCGTGAACATACGATCACACGACCTCTGCCAGAAAATCGCAATACCACGCCTTCACCGCTGGTCACACTGTGCATCAAGTTGTTTAGTAGACCCTGGCTGCGATTGGTGGAGGCAGAGATTCGGTAATTCAGTTGGGTATCCCATGCCACTACATGGCCGTTGTCGATCACAATCTCTTTGTCTGGTGTTACTTGCAGGGTGAAAAGTGATCCGAATCCCGAGACAACCACCTTGCCTGTACCACGAGTGCGTCCAATAAAGAATCCACCACTACCGGCAAACAATGCCGTACCCAGGCTTTGCATCTGCGCGGTGATTTCTACGTCGGAACTGGCTGCTACATAGGCACCATCTGCCAGGTTGTACTGTGTGCGTCCAACCTCCAGCACCTCCATGGCGCCTGGCAACTGGGGCGACAGCAGGCAGTCTCCATCCCCTCGCACAGCTTTGATGTTTTGTTGAAAAAAACTTTCGCCATTGGCTAGGCGACGCATAAGGGCCTGTCCGATACCTCCCTGAATCTGGCCAGCCAGATCCAGCGAGTCTTCCATCATGACCATGGCGTCACTTTCGCAAGAAATTGACTCTCCTTGCCGTAGGGAAACATGCAAAAAAGGATTTTCATCTCCGGTAATTGTAAATTCAGGCACTTTATTAAGAGTCTTTCTAGATTCAGGGCAGCATGTGGTGTGCTTGAGCAAGTTTCAGCCAGTGTGGGTATTCTTCCATGAGTAGACTATACAATGCTTCATCAGAATATTCTTCTGGAGTAAGCACTGAGAAAAAATTTGCATTGTCGATCAAGCGGCCACTCAGCTCATCCAGGTTTTCAAGAAAAGGAAAATCAGAGTCTATAAATCGGGCCAATTTCTTAGATTTTGATTTGCGTCCCTTGCCGATCCCCATGTACTGCCAGAAAATGGGGGCATGGCTGGTAGCGCGAAGTAAACTCTCCGTCTGTGATTTGTCAGAAGTGCCGCCGTCAGTGACAAACATCACATAAATGGGCGTAGCTTGTGCGTATACGGCTTGGTCGGAGAGTTGGGGGACCGTGCCAAGATAAAATTCGGTAATGGCTTTCATGGCTCGTCCGTAGCGGGTGTCTCCTTCCAGTGGGAAGTGCCGCAGTAACAAGGGTATGTATTGCGAGCAGTTTGCCAAAGTCATTGGTTTGGGGTGGTGGACGTCCTGGCCAAAGAGAAATACATCAATCTCGCCATCGTCATCAAAACGACATGCCAGTGCCAGGATGCGTTCGGCAAAACGCTGGATGGCTCCGCTGGCGTACAGCTGGCTCATGGAGCCCGATATGTCCAGACAAAGGCATACACGGGCGCGGTGATTGCTCAGACCTGCTTTTTCAAGGCTGACTGCTGCTTTCTTCACCAGAGAGACAAGTTGTGGTGCTTCTTTCTCAATGCGTTTTTCGAGAGAGACACGTGTGGCTGGGGGCGGTTCAACGGCTGGAGGAGCCGCGACAACACCTCCAAAATGGCTGACCAATGCAGCCAGGCCACCATTGAATCCCTGGGCGACCAGCTTAAGTCGCCATTGCTGGTTCTTACGATAGATTTCGACCAGCATGATGGCCCGCTCTTGTATGAACCAAGTTCCGTCAAAGGGCAAACTGGCCAGCTGGCGTCCATCTGGGGCGAGCAGTTGAAGGCTGCTGTGCCCCAGTGTGTTGAGCGTCAGCTTAGGATCTGGGTGGTCAAGGGCCAGCGTTAATGTCAGGGCTTCAATACTGGGTGGCAAGCGTTGAAGATCGAACGTAAACGCATCTGCTGCTGTCAGCCGTACGCCTTGACATGGCGTACTTGGCTGATTGAAAAAAGTCATGTAGCGCTCATCACTCAACTGATGCCGAGCATCCAGACCAAAGCAGGCAATATCCAGGTTGTGTTTGTCAGCTTGACAGGCCAGTTTTAAGGTAAAGCAGCCCGTTAGAATGCCAAGGTCACTCAGGCCAATTCGCTGGCCGCGCGCAAGTATTTGCATATGAATCCACTCGGATAAGATCCGGAAACATGATTGCGCTTTCCTGTCCCCGGATCGTGGTCAGTCTTGGCGCTGCTAGCAACACGTAGTGCGGTGCTCTTGGCCAAGCTTATGGCCGCAGATACTGCGGAGGGAGTACCGCAAGGCCAGCAGCAACGCCAAGAAGACTTTTTTAGCGGGGCTTTAGATATTTACACCGTAGTTTCTTGCCAGTGGCCCAAGACCTCCAGCAAAACCTTGCCCAATCGCTTTGAATTTCCATTCACCGTTATGACGGTACAATTCACCGAAAATCATCGCTGTTTCAATGCTGGCATCTTCTGAAAGATCGTATTTGGCGACTTCTACATTTCCTGTGCTGTTGACACAACGAATATACGCATTTGATACCATGCCAAAATTTTGTCGGCGCTCATCTGCTTGGTGAATGGTGACGCTGATGGCAATTCTCTCGATGTCTGCAGGGACCTTGGTGAGATCCACTGTAATAGTTTCATCATCCCCTGAGCCAGCGCCAGTTTTATTATCACCTCCATACTCGACGCTATGATCAGCAGATTTTGGCTGGTTATAAAAAATGAAATCAGCGTCACTTCTTACTTTGCCCGTACTACTCAGCATGAAGGCGCTGGCATCAAGGTCGAATTCAGCGCCATCGGTTGCTCGAGCATCCCAGCCTAGACCGAGCAGCATTTTGGTCATGCCTGGGGCTTCCTTGCTAAGATTGACGTTTCCGCCTTTTTGCAAACTGATTGCCATCTTTATTCTCCTGTGTAGATAAGTCTAGAGCATGTTCTGAACCATCCCAACAACATCAGGAAGGTGCGGCAGCATCAACATGGCAAACGCCACGTAATGTAATCCAGCCAGCGTCTGCGGCAGCTTCTCGTAAGCTCTGGCCAAACGCCGGAAGCG
>NZ_QJKI01000046.1 GCF_003201855.1 Rivihabitans pingtungensis
CGCTTCCGGCGTTTGGCCAGAGCTTACGAGAAGCTGCCGCAGACGCTGGCTGGATTACATTACGTGGCGTTTGCCATGTTGATGCTGCCGCACCTTCCTGATGTTGTTGGGATGGTTCAGAACATGCTCTAGCACCGGGCTTGGTGTCAGGCGTTGGCCGCCAGCGGCAGTCGCCCTTCGCTCAGCTCTCCGTGCGGGCGGCCGATCAGATAGCCTTGCAGCATGTCCACGCCGGCATCGCGGGCGATCTGCGCTTCGTCTTCGGTTTCCACCCCTTCGGCCACCACGGTGGCGCCCAGCGCGTGCACGGCGCTGACCAAGCGGCCGAGCAGATAGCGGCGCGCCTCGCTGCCGCCGGCAATCAGGCTGCGGTCAAATTTGACGATGTTTGGCTTGAGCGCGGTCAGGCGGTCGTAGTGCACGCTATGGCCTTCCTGGCCAAAGTCATCCAGCGCAATCAAAAAGCCGCGCGCCTTCAGCGCCTTCACCGCATCCGCCAGTTGCGCTTCGTCTGAGGTTTTGTGCTCCAGAATTTCCATGACGATGCGCTGCGGCGGCACGCCGGCTGCGTCGGCGATGTGCGAGAACACTTCGCCATGGCGGCGGGTGCTCAGCAGGTGGCGTGGGTGCAGGTTGAGAAACAGATAGCCATCCGCCGGGGTGGCGCGCACAAAGTTGGCCAGGTGCAGGCTGCGGCAGATGCGGTCCACCCGCGCCATGTCGTCGCCGGTGGCGAAGCGGTCGAGAAACTCCACCACCGGCAGCGATTCGCCGGCCAGGCTGTGCGGGCGCACCAGGCCTTCCCAGCCCAGCGTGCGCCCGGACACTGCGCCGATGATGGGCTGGAACGCAGACTCCAGCGCCACGCCAAAGCCGTGCGCGGCCACGCGTGGGCCTTCGTGGCTGAATTGCACGGGCGCGCCTTGCTGGATAAAGCGCTGGTTCAGCCAGTCCACAAAGTGCGCCGCGCGATTCGTCATGACTACATCCTTAAATTTATTTTTTACTGTAAATTTGGTCAAACACCCCGCCATCGCGGAAATGGGTGTCCATCGCCTTGCGCCAGCCGCCAAACACCTGCTCGACGGTGAAGGTCTGGATCGGCGGGAATTGCGCCGCATATTTTTTCAGAGTCTCCGAGTTGCGCGGGCGCAAATAGTTCTGCGCAGCCAGTTCCTGGCCAGCCGGGCTCCACAGATATTCCAGATAGGCTTGCGCCACCTTGCGCGTGCCTTTCTTGTCCACCACCTTGTCCACCACGCTGACCGGGTTTTCCGCCAGGATCGAGCGCTTGGGGTAGACCACGGTAAAGCTGCCGCGGCCAAACTCGCGGGCGACCATTTCGGCTTCGTTTTCAAACGTCACCAGCACGTCGCCAATCTGGCGCTGCATGAAGGTGGTGGTGGCGGCCCGCCCGCCAGCATCCAGCACCGGCACATTGGCGAACAGCTTTTGCACATAGGCGCGCGCCTGCTCGGCATTGCCGGCCTGCTGCGCCTGGCCCCAGGCCGCCAGATAGGTGTAACGGCCGTTGCCGCTGGTTTTCGGGTTGGGCACGATCACCTGCACACCCGGCTTGGCCAGGTCGGCCCAGTCTTGAATGGCCTTGGGGTTGCCCTGGCGGACGATGAACACAATGGTCGAGACAAACGGCGAGCTGCGGTCTGGCAGGCGCTTTTGCCATTCGGCCGGCACCAGCCCGCCGCGTTCGGCCAGGATGTCGATGTCCGGGGCCTGGTTCATGGTGATGACATCCGCTTCCAGGCCGGCCACCACGCTCATGGCCTGTTTGCTGGAGCCGCCATGCGATTGTTGCAGGGTGACGGTTTCGCCGGTCTTGGCTTTCCAGTATTGCTGAAAGGCAGGATTGTAATCCTTATAAAAATCCCGTGTGACATCATAGCTGACATTCAGCAGGGTGGCGTCGGCCCAGCTGGGCGCGGCCAGGCCGATGGTCAGACACAGGGTGGCGAGCAGGTGGGGCAGACGGGTGGGCATGGTGGGCTCCTGGTGGGGGATGGGCTGCGCTGCGCGCAGGGTTGCTGGGGGTGATTAAGACGGGGTTGCACCCCGTGCCCGCCCTACTTTCTTTGCTTCGCCAAAGAAAGTAGGCAAAGAAAGGCGACCCGGGTGGCGCGGTCAGCCCTGCGGGCTGACTGCCCTGCGCTTCTCGAAAGTCAGGGCCGCCACGGAATGGCGCGTCGGCTGCGCCGCCGCTTAGCCGTGGCGGAAACCTCCCTGACTTTCTGCGATGCTCGGCGCGCCACACGGGGGTGAACGGCGGCTAAGCACGGCGGGCTGTGGGTGTGGTGCGGGCAGAAGATGTATCCAGCGCTTACTTACACCCGCCCTGAACCCTACTTCTCCGTCATGCCCGCGCAGGCGGGCATTCAGGGTGTTGCGCTTGAAGCGGCGCTCAGCGGGCGTTGATCTGGTCAAACACGCCGCCATCGCTGAAGTGCGTGGTTTGCGCTTTGCGCCAGCCACCCAGGTCTTGAATGGTGAACAGTTTCAGCTTGGGGTATTGCGCGGCGTATTTGCTGGCCACGGTCGGGTCGATCGGGCGGAAGTAGTTTTCGGCGATGATGGTTTGCGCTTCTGGGGTGTACAGGAACTTCACGTAGGCATTGGCTTGTTTGAGCGTGCCTTTTTTCTCGGCGTTTTTGTCCACCACGGCCACTGGCGGTTCAGCCAGGATGGACAGCGGCGGGGCGATGATGTCGAATTTTTCCGGGCCAAGTTCTTTTTTGGCCAGCAGGGCTTCGTTTTCCCAGGCCAGCAGCACGTCGCCGATGCCGCGTTCGACAAAGGTCATGGTCGAGCCGCGGGCGCCGGTGTCCAGCACCGGCACGTTTTTGAACAGCGCTTTGACAAAGTCACGCGCCTTGGCTTCGTTGCCGCCCGGTTGTTTCAGCGCATAGCCCCAAGCCGCCAGGTAGTTCCAGCGCGCGCCGCCCGAGGTTTTCGGGTTGGGGGTGATCACTTGCACGCCCGGTTTCACCAGATCGCCCCAGTCTTTAATGGCCTTGGGGTTGCCTTTGCGCACCAGAAACACAATGGTCGAGGTGTAGGGCGAGCTGTTGTGCGGCAGGCGGGTCTGCCAATTGCTAGAGCCTGTTCTGAACTATCCCATAGCGGTAAAATCCAAGCCCCATGGAAAACCGCAAACCTTACCCATCCGATGTCAGCGACGAAGAATGGGC
>NZ_QJKI01000047.1 GCF_003201855.1 Rivihabitans pingtungensis
AAGGCGCTGGTGGACAAAACCCTGAGCGGCCTGATGAAGTCGGGCGAGATCAACAAGATCTACGCCAAGTGGTTCACCAGCCCGATCCCGCCGAAGAACGTCAACCTGAACCTGCCGATGAACGCGCAGCTGCAGGAAGCCATCAAGCACCCGAACGACAAGGGCATTTGAGCCGCTGATTCATCCCGCCCGGCGTGATAGAGTGGCCTTGCCGCATCTGCACATGCCTGACCAGGTTCACCGCGCGGGGTTTTGTGAGCGACTCTTAAATGTCATCAGGCCGACAAGCCGTCGCTTGGCTGTCGGCCCGCTTTGTCAGCTTTGCCCCCGCACACGGTGGCTGGCCTTGCATGGCCGGCCCATCGCCCTTGGCGCGGCTTTTGCTCAGCCAAGGGCATGCACCCGCCCTCCCCTCACGCCCTTGACCTGGCCACCCTGGCCCAGGCCGAACAGCCCAGCGGCTGGCTGGCCGGTTTTGTCGCGCGCGATTACCCCAAGGGCTATCTGCTGGCCAGCCCCGGCGACGCCCGCGACCAGGTGTTTGTGGTCAAATCCGGCCGCCTGCGCGTGTATCTGGCCGGGGAAACCCGCGAACTCAGCCTGAGCTTTCTCGAACCGGGCGATATCTACACCACCCACACCCCAACCTATGTGCAAACCGTCAGCCCATGCACGCTGTGGTGCATCCACACCGCCGACTTTGCCCGCCGGCTGGCCAGCGACCCGACCATCACCCCGGCGATGATGCGCGTGCTCGGCCGCTTGCTGCGCAATGCGGTGACCCTGATCGACGACCTGGCGTTTCGTGAAGTGCCGGCCCGATTGGCGCGGTTTTTATTGGGCCTGGTCGAACGGCGCGGCCAGCCGCAGGCGGATGGCTGGCTGATTCCGCTGGAGCTGGGCACCGAAGACATCGCCAGCCTGCTGGGCAGCACCCGGCAAACCGTGTCGCAACTGCTCAACCAATGGGCGCGCGACGGCATCCTGGCCCGTCCCGGTCGGCGGCAACTGCTGGTGCGCTCGCGCCAGGCGCTGGAAAATCTGTCAGCCAGCTGACAGACGCCCAGCGCGCCCCGGCGCTACAGTGCGGGCATCCCCCTTTTTTGCCAGAGGAGACGCCCGATGAACTCGCCGCTGCCCTGCGGCTGCCGCCAGGCCGCCGCCCCCGACCGCTATATCAGCTTTAAGGACATCGACTGCGACGGCAACGCCCGCCGCATCATGGACTGCATCGCCCAGCACATCGCCCTGCCCGAACGCAACAACGCCTTTTGGGAATACTTCATGAAAAAACGCGAAGGCGGCTCCGGCCCCCGCCCGGATGATTTGTTCCTGATCCACAGCAACATCAATCAAGTGCGCGAACTGTTCGAAACCTGGGACGACCAGCAAGCGCTGGAATGGCTGTTGCAGCTGGAGGAAGAGTGCTGCTGAATGCGGCTTGCGTGGGTAGAGCAACCCGCCAGAGCGCAGTGTGAGGGAGTAGTGGATCGGTGAAGGAGGCGAGGGAAAAGCCCCCGGAAGCGCGCCGCGCTCAATGCCGGGTAAAACAAGATGGCCTGGGGACGTGATGCTCACCATCAGTGGGTTTATTGCATCGCGCGTTGCGCTTAGCCCGCCGTTTCCCCCGTGTGGCGCGCCGAGCATCGCAGGAAGTCAGGGGGCAGTCCGGCCCGGCTAAGCGGCGGCGCAGCCGACGCGCCATTCCGGGACGGCCCTGACTTTCGAGAAGCACAGGGCACCCGAAGGGCGCGCCACCCGGGTCGCCTTTCTTTTCCCCCTTTTCTTTGGCGAGACAAAGAAAAGGGGTCGGGTGCGGGGCGAAGCCCCGCCCAAAATCAACCCCGCGCGTAGAGCGCGGCGCCATACCCCCTACGCCTTCAACAACTTCTCAATCTGCGCATGCAGCTCATTAAAATCCGGCTCGCCCAGATAACGCTTCACCACATTGCCATTCTTGTCGATCAACACCGAAGTCGGCGTCAGACGAATTTCGCCAAACGCCTTGGCCACGCCGCCCGTGCTGTCCAAGGTCACAAAAAACGGCAATTTATGCGCGCTGGCGTACTCACGCACATAATCCGGCGGGTCATAACTCATCGCCACCGCCACCGTTTCATAACCTTGGCTGGCGTATTTATGATGGGTGCTGACCAACTGCGGCATCTCCTTGATGCAACCCGAACAACTGGTCGCCCAGAAATTCACCAACACCACCTTGCCGCGCAACTGCTCCATCGAGCTGGCCTGGCCAGCCAGCGAACTGAACGCCACCTGCGGCGCCTGCTCATTGCCGCCACCGCGCAACCACAACCCGGCGCCCACGGCCGCCACCAGCGCGACGGCGATCATCAGCCATTTTTTCATTGTCTTCTTTCCTGCAAATCATGCCGCCCACGCAGCCCCTGGCTAGACCGGGGTCGGGCGGTGGATGTTCCTGACCTCAGATTATACTTTCAGAAGCGGCACACAGGTGGCGAACAGAAAATCGAGAAGACACAGGTCCAGGCATCCAGTCAGATCAATCGCATCTATCAGGGCAATTCATGCTGACTTTTTGCCAACACATCCACCTCCAGTTTGCCACATGTGCCATCTTCAATCTGGGCAGTTATTTTTTCTATCACCTGCTCAATAAAACGCTCATCTTTTGAATACATGTAAAACTTGTTGCCAGAGCTCATTTCCAGCTCCAATGCAAAAGTCCGGGAATTCATACGTGACCAGATCGCCAGGCCGGCGAGCCCAAGAAGTACCAACCCGATGACGAGCCCGGCCATGGAAAGCGTAAACAATCCGGCCAAGCCCAGAATTGTCATGATCAGGATGACGACAAGTGAAGGCCCTTTTTCAGCCAGCATCACTTTTCTCAGCATGACTATATGCTTTGAAATAAGGATGATAGCTCCATGATTTATTTTCACCGCCGCAGAGGTCACCATCAGATGAGTGATGCCCGTTGTGCCACTTTGGCTAAAGGGATTGGACAAGTTGGAAGGGAAATCAGCAGACATGACAGCTCCTTTTTGAGATATGCGCATCAGCGCCTAGAGCCTGTTCTGAACTATCCCATAGCGGTAAAATCCAAGCCCCATGGAAAACCGCAAACCTTACCCATCCGATGTCAGCGACGAAGAATGGGC
>NZ_QJKI01000048.1 GCF_003201855.1 Rivihabitans pingtungensis
GCCCATTCTTCGTCGCTGACATCGGATGGGTAAGGTTTGCGGTTTTCCATGGGGCTTGGATTTTACCGCTATGGGATAGTTCAGAACAGGCTCTAGCACAGAAGGAACCAGCAAGTGCTCAAACAATTAAAAATCACCAATGTCGGCCCGGCCAATATTGAGCTGGAATTTGCTGATCGACTGAATTTAAT
Organism: Rivihabitans pingtungensis; assembly: GCF_003201855.1. Lineage (GTDB taxonomy): Bacteria > Pseudomonadota > Gammaproteobacteria > Burkholderiales > Aquaspirillaceae > Rivihabitans > Rivihabitans pingtungensis. The sequence goes on from NZ_QJKI01000048.1 coordinate 192, forward strand.
TACTGGCGACAACGGATTGGGCAAAAGTTTTTTGCTGGATATCGCTTGGTGGGCGATGACCCGAAAGTGGCCGGCAGAAGTCAACCCGAAACTGACCGCCGGCAAAGTGGCGCTCCCGACGGATAAAAAACAAAAAGCTGAAATTGGTTTCTCGTTTACTGGCGCGTCAAAAACCAAGGCGCACGCGATTGACTTTGACCCTCGCTTGCAAAACTGGAGCATTCCTCGTGGTCGGCCTGCCAACCCTGGCATGGTCTTTTATGCCATGGCCGATGGCAGCTTTGCCGTGTGGGACCCTGCGCGCAACTACTGGAAAAACAAAACAGAAGAACGCTCAGACCGCCCGCCCGCCTATGTATTCAGCCCAAAAGAAGTATGGGATGGCTTGCAACGTGATGATGGCGCCTGGCTGTGCAACGGCCTGATCCGCGACTGGGCAGGCTGGCAAAAAGAAAAAGGCCGCGCCTTTGAGTATCTGCTTGCCGTGTTGTCTGCATTGTCGCCATCCCCTGCTGAGCCACTGCAAGCAGGCGCATTGACGCGCATCAGCCTGGATGACGTGCGCGACATGCCCACACTGAAAATGCCTTACGGGCAAGATGTGGCGGTGGTGCATGCATCCTCTGGCATGCGCCGCGTGATTGCACTGGCCTATTTTTTGGTGTGGTGTTGGGAAGAACACCTGAAAGCCAAAGAACTGCTGGGCGAAGAGCCAGAAACAAAAGCCACCTTTTTGATTGATGAAGTGGAATCACATCTTCACCCAAGATGGCAGCGAACCGTCATCCCTGCGCTGATGCAGGTGATGGCCAAACTCACCACGTCGGCAGAAGTCCAGCTGATTGCCGTAACCCATTCCCCACTGGTGATGGCCTCCGTCGAACCCCAATTCGACCCGCAAAAAGACGCTTGGTGGGATCTTGATTTAATTTGCTCCGCACATCGCGAAGCCTCAGTCACGTTCACCAAACGCCAATTTGTGCGCCTGGGCGACGTTTCCCGCTGGCTGGTCAGCGACGCTTTTGACATGGCTAGCGCACGCTCTCTGGAAGCTGAAGTATTGTTACAGCAAGCAGGAAAAATCCTGTCTGAAGAAGTGATTGACGCCGCACAGGCAAAAGCCCTGGATGCAGCATTGCGCACCGTGTTAGGCGATACAGACCCCTTCTGGATTCGCTGGCGCTACGTTGGCGAAAAACAAGGGTGGCTAAAATGATCCCCGTGACAGCACAACCCGAACCCGCTGATTTTGATGCCAAGGTTCGCAAAAAAGGCCTGGCTTATCTTAACAAGCACGGATTTTTACTCAACCAACCTCTGCCTGCCAGCGCAGAAATAGCGCCGTATTGGCGCGACTGCTTGACCGACCTACACCAAGCATATGGCGGAGTGTGTGCATACATCGGGGTGTTTTTCGAGCGCGTGATGGGCGCTGGCAGTGTGGATCACTTCATCGCCAAATCCAGCCTTGCGGGGCAGGCCTACGAATGGAGCAACTATCGCTTAGCCTGCTCGACCATGAACAGCCGGAAACGTGAATACAACGATGTACTGGACCCATTCTTTCTTGCGCCCAATTCATTCTGGCTGCAACTGTCTACTGGGCATATTTATCCAAATCCGCACTTGGCCGCACAGCCAAGACGTATTGTTGAGCAAACCATTGAACGGCTTGGCCTGGATGATCCTGCATGTCGGGAACTGCGGGCGCGCTTGTACCAGGAGTATCTGGAGTATCAGCTTCCCTCAGACTACCTGAGGAAATTGTCACCTTTTATCTGGGGTGAAGCAAACCGTCAGGGGGTGTTATGACGGAGCGCCAAGGAAGGTCATATCTAATGCTTTTGGCTGGAGGATGCCATGGTTCACCTGAGTAAATTTTGTGCTTAGCTATTTAAAATTTTCATATGAAAGATGTTTATTTTGAAACACCATAACAAGAGCTTTTGCAGAACAAATTTGGATAAGTTGCGCGGCCTTGCCGTTAAAAACCCTGGCGCTTGAGATTGCTAATATACTTCAATTTTTTAAAGATTAGAAAATGAATGTTAAAGATGAAATCAAAAAACTCCGACTGGCAGAAGAGTTTGAATTTATGAATTCTGGAGCAATAGAACAGTTCTCCAAAAAAATAATAGGTAGATTATTGCAATCAACTAATGCGGCCTACTTTAGCCGATTGGGTGGCGAGTTAACATGTGATATCCCGCTAGGGCCACCAAATGCAGGCATTAGTCAAAATCCGTCAAACCCAAATAAACCCAAGATGGAAATTAGATCAAGGTTTCTTGAAGAGATTTATCAAGATGCATTTACGTTTACATTTTTTAGTGACCTGCTAGTCAAAAACACCAAAACACTTCAAGACTTACATGCACATTTAAGCAGCCCATATACTTTTGAAACAGGCCTTCCGCAAGTAAGGCTAGAGCATGTTCTGAACCATCCCAACAACATCAGGAAGGTGCGGCAGCATCAACATGGCAAACGCCACGTAATGTAATCCAGCCAGCGTCTGCGGCAGCTTCTCGTAAGCTCTGGCCAAACGCCGGAAGCG
>NZ_QJKI01000049.1 GCF_003201855.1 Rivihabitans pingtungensis
CGCTTCCGGCGTTTGGCCAGAGCTTACGAGAAGCTGCCGCAGACGCTGGCTGGATTACATTACGTGGCGTTTGCCATGTTGATGCTGCCGCACCTTCCTGATGTTGTTGGGATGGTTCAGAACATGCTCTAGCGGCCGCAAAGTGCATTCATTTCGCCATCATCATCAATAACCGCACTATATCAGTCCACGTCAGCAGCACAGGCACGAGCTACGCTTGGCGCCAAGCGTAAAAAGGGCGTCAAGGTGCATATGGCGGTGGATGCCCTCGGCCACTTGCTGACCCTTCATGTCACGCCGGCAGACGAACAAGACCGCAGCCAGGTGGGCAAGCTGGTGCAGGCGGCGCAGGAAGAAACCAGTTTTTTAGTCAAAATCGCCTTTGTTGATCAAGGCTATACCGGTGAAACTGTCGCCAATGAAGCTGGTGAACATGGCGTAGAGCTCACGTGGTGAAGCTGCCAGAAGCCAAGCGGGGCTTTGTGCTGCCGCCGCGTCGCTGGGTAGTGGAGCGCAGCTTTGGCTGGGCCGCTCGCTTCCGGCGTTTGGCCAGAGCCTACGAGAAGCGGCCGCAGACGCTGGCCGGACTACATTACGTGGCGTTTTCCATGTTGATGCTGTTGAACCCGATTTATGTTGTTTGCAATATTCGAGATATACTCTAGGATGCGCGTTGGCTTTGGCATTTAAGATCGTCTTTCTTAATTAATGTTTGCGTTACTTTTATTAAAGTTGGCAATAGTGATTCTCCTGGAAAAAAATGAAGCTCTTTTATGACTCTTGTTGTTTGGGTTTGAATGCTTGGAAATAGTTGGTCAATATAAAATCTCATTTCCTCTGAATATTCTTTTCCCCGAAGCCTCATGTATGAAGGCAGAATACTTTCGTCCTCTCGCGCCTCGATTCGCCAAGATCTAAACAAGCCCACAAAGATATTTGCCCGAACGCTTAAATAAAAAAGCTCATGTTTCTTATCTACTGAGTACTCTCCATCTTTTTCATGCACCAACCGATCGTCAATAATTTTTATTAAAAATAGATTTAAAATTTTATCCCTAACCGCTGGATGTGGATGACGTGAAGTGCCAACCCCCAAACCATCTCCATCATATTTATTGTAAAATCGTTGAAACATGCAGCCTAATGAGCAAAAGAGCAAATAAGCCATGTTTTTACTGAATCGGCTGTTTTGGACAATATAAGATAAAGCCATTCCCACGCCTTCGGCATCAGCCATTAACTCACGGGCTTGCGCAGCTATTGTTGGCTCAGTTGTATTGCTACAACTCTCTTCGTTGAAGATGGCTTTTTTGCTGGCATCATCTGAATTGCTAAAATCCAACTCCCAGTCCATATAATCCGGCAGTAAATTTGCATGGCTTTCCTCATGACGGAAAACATAATGCCTTTGTAAAGCATGCGCCACCTCATGAAAAAAAGTCCAAGTTAGCATTAGTTCAAAAAGAATAAATCTACAATAGACATCATTAGGTGTAATAGAGCAATCTTCAGTAGACTTGATTACTTCTATTATTCTTGCGCATACCCCCTGCAGCTCTGGCTCCACATCCTCTAGAGCCTGTTCTGAACTATCCCATAGCGGTAAAATCCAAGCCCCATGGAAAACCGCAAACCTTACCCATCCGATGTCAGCGACGAAGAATGGGC
>NZ_QJKI01000050.1 GCF_003201855.1 Rivihabitans pingtungensis
CATCCCATTACACACAAGTAGCCAGTCACCGTAAGATGCAAGCCTTTCTCACCGACGAGCGCCATCATGAACTGGGCAGCTGAAGAATTCAAAACCCTGAACCTGGATGATGCCAGACTCAATGCTCGCGCCGTGCTGCTGGCCGAACGCCTGAGTAATAAACCCACCGAAAGCATCCCTGGCGCCTGTCACGGCTGGGCCGAAACACAAGCAGCTTATCGCCTGCTGTCCAACGCCAAAACCTCATGGCAAGCACTGCTTGAGCCACATTGGGCAAACAGCATCGAACGCATGCGCCACCACCCGGTGGTGCTCAACATCCAGGACACCACTGAGCTTAACTTCAATGGCCGGCAGACTGCCGGCCTGGGGCCGCTGAGCTATGACGCACAACGAGGCCTCTATCTGCACCCCTCCTACGTCATCACCCCTGCCCGCGAACCTCTGGGCGTGCTCGACGCCTGGATATGGGCGCGCGAACCCAAAAACGCCGATGGCGTGCGTGATGACGTCAAGGAAAGCACACGCTGGATCGAAGGCTATGAGCGGGTGGCTGAACGGGCCAGCGCACTGCCGCAAACTCGGCAAGTCTATGTCGCAGATCGCGAAGCAGATATCCTGGCTTTACTCATCAAAGCCCGTGATCTTGGACACGCAGCCGACTACCTGATTCGCTGCCAGCATAACCGGGCATTGCCTGGCGGCGGCAAGCTCTGGACTCGGCTGGAACAGGCGCAACCGTTGGGAAACATCACCTTCTCGCTACCGGCAGGACGAGGACGCAAAGCACGCACAGTCACTCAGCGGCTGCGAGCAGAACGCATTGAACTGAAAGGCACAGCAGACAATCTGCCCGTCACCTTCCTGCTGGCGGAAGAAATTAACCCACCCGCAGGCGTCAAACCTGTCGTGTGGAGATTGCTCAGCAACCGTGCGGCAGAAAACCTGGAACAGGCAGTCGAGCTGATTGACTGGTATCGGGCGCGCTGGGAGATTGAACTGTTCTTCCTGATTCTGAAAGAAGGCTGCCGAATCGAAGCCCTGCAGCTTGGGGAGGTGGAGCGGATTGAAAACGCCTTGGCGCTCTACCTGGTGGTGAGCTGGAGAATCAACAGGTTAATGCGGCTTGGCCGGAGTTTGCCAGACTTGCCGGCGGACCTGCTGTTTGAAGCGGACGAATGGCGTGCGGCGTATATCTTGAATAAGAAACGTCCGCCGAAGGAAACGCCGTCACTGAATGCGGTGGTGAGGCTAATTGCACAACTGGGCGGCTTCCTTGGGCGAAAAGGAGATGGCGAACCGGGGGCCAAGACGTTGTGGCTTGGGCTACGTGACATTGCTGTGTGCGTTGAGGGGATGCGTTTCGCTCGTGAGCTGTTGTAGCACGATGTGTGTAAGGGGATG
>NZ_QJKI01000051.1 GCF_003201855.1 Rivihabitans pingtungensis
CTAGTAGCCAGTCACCATGATCTGAACAGATAATAGGCACAGCCGCTGCATACAGGACAGCACAACCCCGCTGAGGAAATCACCATGCCCGCCATCAAGTATCGTGTCACGCTGACAGATGACGAAGTCGAAATGCTGGAAGCCATGCTGCGCAAGGGCAAGTGCGCAGCGCGCAAGCAAACTCGGGCCAGAATACTGCTGAAGGCGGCTGCGGGCTGTAAGGATGCGGAGATTATCGAAGCCCTGGCCGTGTCCGCCACCATGATCCACCACACCCGGCAACGATGTGTCGAAGAAGGCGTCGAAGCCGCGTTGAGCGATAGACCGCGTCCTGGAAAAGCGCCGAAATTGACGGACAAGCAATGCGCCCATCTGATTGCCACCGCCTGCACCCCACCTCCCGCTGGACATGACCACTGGACCTTGCGTCTGTTGGCCGACCAGGTCGTGCAACTGGGATTCGCCGATTCGTTCAGCCACGAAACGGTGCGTCGGCTGTTAAAAAAACACCTTAAAACCGTGGCAGGTGCAGGAGTGGTGCATTCCTGAGGTCAGCGCCGAATTTGTTGCGCCGATGGAGGATCTGCTTGATTTGTACGCAGAACCCTACGATCCAGTGCGCCCGGTTATCTGCTTCGACGAAAGCCCGAAGCAGCTGATTGGCGAGGTGCGTGAGCCCATGCCGCCACAACCCGGCGCCCCCGCTCGTCAGGATACTGAATACAAGCGCAACGGCGTGCGCAATCTGATGATGATCTGCGAACCGAAGCGGGGCTGGCGGGATGTGCTGATCATGCAGCGCCGCACCAAAATCGATTTTGCTCACGCCATGCGGCACATCGTTGAATGCTACCCGGACGCCGAAGTGATTCGGGTTGTTCTGGACAACCTGAACACCCACAAAACAGCCTCCCTCTACGAAGCGTTTCCGCCAGAAGAAGCCCGGGCCATTGCCCGGAAGCTGGAGTTTCACTACACCCCCAAGCATGGCAGTTGGCTCAACATTGCCGAGCTTGAGCTGGCGGTGCTGTCGAACATGTGTTTGTCGCAACGTATCGCCGATGAAGAAACGTTGCGACGCGAGGTTGAGGCCAATGTGCGTGAACGCAACGCCAAAGCCATCCCCATCAAGTGGAAGTTCTCCACTCAGGATGC
>NZ_QJKI01000052.1 GCF_003201855.1 Rivihabitans pingtungensis
GGGGGCAACCACGCCAGTGGCTTCGCGCATGCGCGTGGCGCCCAGCCGGGTGGCGGTTTGATCCAGTTGCTCGGTGCTCATGCCCAGTGACATCAATAACTGATAAGCCGCCAACAGCTTTTTACGATCCTGCTTGGTGAGGTAAGTCAGCACATTGGTGCTGTCATCGCCGCCTTTGGCCAGATTGTCTGGATGGGTGGGCGGTTTTTTGCCATTTAGGGTTTCGACCAGATACGACCCGTGCCCTGGATCGGCATAACGCCGATTGGGATCATCCGGCATCTGGATATTTTCATCCGGCTGCCCGGCTTGGTCAGAAAATTGTTTAACCATCTTTGCCAAAAAAGCAAAATCAACGCCGTGTGTAGGCATTTTCTCCGGATCCAACTCCTCATTCAAAAAGCCTCTGTCAAATTCAGTACTCAACATGGCTTTCCCGTTTTGGATTTGATAAGCGAGCTTAGTGTCACGCTCATCAAATGCATTAATTATCCACTTGCCATCTGGCGTGTAAGAATTTCCTGGCTTATTAGGAAGATATCCACCTGGGCCAGCCATGCGGTAACCTGCCATATCAAAAGCCAGTAAGTCCACTTGTTCCAAGTCAATATTATTTTCTTCTGCGTAGGAGTAGACTTTCTCCAATAGTCGCCGGTCAGAGTAAGTCAAAAAATCAAACGAATTGCCAGACAACATGTCTGTTGTGACGGTATACAAGATTTTTGGCTCAGGCGTGGAAGGGTCTTTGATCCGCCACAAACGTTCCAGCATCAGGGCATGCCCTCTGGATTGACTGGCGGTCTGGCTGCTGGATGTGGCTACCGTGGCAGTTAAGGTGGCGATGGAAGTCGTTGCTAAACTGCTACTTACGCTGGTGGTCATGATATTCTCCCTAAATTCATCCTGTTTTTGCCCGCCAGATAAATCATCCGGCCGTTGCCCCGCCTTGTCGGCAATGCCCAGCGTCTCCAGCACGGCCAGGCTTTGCGCCGCCCGCGCAGCCGGCGCCAGCCCCTGATACAGCAAGGGCAGGGCCACGTTATCCAGCACGGACAGTGATGGAATCAAATTGAACTGCTGAAACACAAAGCCAATAGG